>NZ_CALNWT010000001.1:0-1323760 GCF_940789645.1 Pseudomonas sp. Marseille-Q0931
GCCCCCGCTCCGCGCCCCCGCCCTTCGCAGAGCTCAGGGCGCTTCAGCGGGCGAAGCAGTGCTTCGCTAATTCCGCTTTCGCCCCGCAAGCGGGAGAGGGGGACGGTTCACCGTGCTTACGCGTCCTGATACGCCTCGATGGACGGGCAGGCGCAGACCAGGTTGCGGTCGCCGTAGACGTTGTCCACGCGGCCGACCGGCGGCCAGTACTTGGCCTCGATCAGGGTCGCCAGCGGGTACACGGCCTGCTCGCGGCTGTAGGCGTGGTTCCACTCGCCAACCAGCTCCAGGGCGGTGTGCGGGGCGTTCTTCAGCGGGTTGTCGTCCTTGTCCAGGCGGCCTTGCTCGACCGCGCGGATTTCTTCGCGGATGGCGATCATGGCGTCACAGAAGCGATCCAGCTCTTCCTTGGACTCGCTCTCGGTCGGCTCGATCATCAGGGTGCCGGCCACAGGGAAGGACATGGTCGGGGCGTGGAAGCCGAAGTCGATCAGGCGCTTGGCCACGTCGTCGACGCTGATGCCGCTGCTGTCCTTGAGCGGACGGATGTCGAGGATGCACTCGTGCGCCACCAGGCCGCCTTCGCCGGAGTACAGCACCGGGTAGTGCTCTTCCAGGCGACGGGCGATGTAGTTGGCGTTGAGAATGGCCATCTGCGACGCGCGCTTGAGGCCGTTGCCGCCCATCATGGTGATGTACATCCAGGTGATCGGCAGGATGCTGGCGCTGCCGAACGGCGCGGCGCTGACTGCACCTTCCTTGCGAGCCATGTGAGCATGGCCCGGCAGGAACGGCGCCAGGTGCGACTTGACGCCGATCGGGCCAACGCCCGGGCCGCCACCGCCGTGCGGGATGCAGAAGGTCTTGTGCAGGTTCAGGTGGGAGACGTCGCCGCCGAACTGACCCGGCGCGCAGAGGCCGACCATGGCGTTCATGTTGGCGCCGTCGATGTACACCTGGCCGCCGTTGTCGTGGATGATCTGGCAGATCTCGCGGATGCCTTCCTCGAACACACCGTGGGTGGACGGGTAGGTGATCATGATCGCAGCCAGGCGATCCTTGTGCTCTTCGGCCTTGGCCTTCAGATCGGCGATGTCGACGTTGCCGCGTGCGTCACAGGCGGTCACCACCACGCGCATACCGGCCATGGAGGCGGTCGCCGGGTTGGTGCCGTGGGCCGATTGCGGGATCAGGCAGATGTCGCGCTGATCGTCGCCACGGCTCAGGTGATAGGCGCGGATGGCCAGCAGGCCGGCGTACTCGCCCTGGGAACCGGCGTTGGGCTGCAGCGACACGGCGTCGTAGCCGGTGGCGGCGCAGAGCATGGCTTCCAGCTCAGTGGTCAGCTGGGTGTAACCCGCGGCCTGCTCGACCGGAGCGAAGGGGTGCAGGTTGCCGAATTCTGGCCAGGTGACCGGGATCATTTCGCTGGCGGCGTTGAGCTTCATGGTGCAGGAGCCCAGCGGGATCATGCTGCGATCCAGAGCCAGATCCTTGTCGGCCAGCTTGCGCAGGTAGCGCATCAGCTCGGTTTCGCTGTGGTAGCGGTTGAACACTTCGTGCTGCAGGATCGCCGACTGGCGCAGCAGGCCTTGCGGCAGGCGGCTGGCGATCTGCGAAGCCAGGTCGCTGACGGCAGGTACGGCTTGGTCAGCAGCGAACAGTGCCAGCAGCGCCTCGACGGCGGCCTGGTCGGTGGTTTCGTCCAGCGACAGACCCAGACGCTCGGCGTCGATCTCGCGCAGGTTGATGCCGGCAGCACGGGCCTTGGCATGCAGCTCGGCGGTCTTGGCGCCGGTCTTGATGCTCAGGGTGTCGAAGAAGTGCTGCTGCTCGACGCTGTGGCCCAGCTTGGTCAGGCCCAGGGCGAGGATCGCGGTGAAGCTGTGCACGCGCTGCGCGATGTCGGTCAGGCCCTGCGGGCCGTGGTACACGGCGTACATGCTGGCGATGTTGGCCAGCAGCACCTGCGCGGTACAGATGTTACTGGTGGCCTTCTCGCGGCGGATGTGCTGCTCGCGGGTCTGCATGGCCAGGCGCAGGGCCGGCTTGCCGAAGCGGTCCACCGACATGCCGACCAGGCGGCCCGGCATGTCGCGTTTGAACGCGTCGCGGGTGGCGAAGTAGGCAGCGTGCGGGCCACCGAAGCCCAGCGGCACACCGAAGCGCTGGGCGCTACCCAGGGCGACGTCGGCGCCGAACTCGCCCGGCGGGGTGAGCAGGGTCAGAGCCAGCAGGTCGGCAGCTACGGCAACCAGAGCGTTGGTGGCGTGGAAACGCTCGACCAGGGCGCGGTAATCGAAGATGTCGCCGTTGCTCGCCGGGTACTGCAGCAGGGCGCCGAAGTAGGCGCTGGCGTCAGTGATGGCGGCTTCGTCGCCGACTTCGATATCGATGCCCAGCGGCTCGGCACGAGTGCGCAGCACGTCGAGGGTCTGCGGGTGGCAGTGCTGGGAAACGAAGAAGGTGTTGGCAGCCTTGTTCTTCGACAGACGCTTGCAGAAGGTCATGGCTTCGGCGGCAGCGGTGGCCTCATCCAGCAAGGATGCGTTGGCGATCTGCATGCCGGTGAGGTCGCTGATCAGCGTCTGGAAGTTCAGCAGCGCTTCCAGGCGGCCCTGGGAAATCTCCGGCTGGTACGGGGTGTAGGCGGTGTACCAGGCCGGGTTTTCCAGCAGGTTGCGCAGGATCGGGCTCGGCGTGTGGGTGCCGTAGTAACCCTGGCCGATAAAGGTCTTGAACTGCAGGTTCTTGGCGGCGATGGCCTTGATCTTGGCCAGGGCGTCGGCTTCCGACAGGCCCGGCTGTTCGCCGAGGATGCTGGTGCCCTTGATGCTCTCAGGGATCACCGCACCGGTCAGCGCGTCGACCGAATCATAGCCAAGCAGTTCGAGCATGGCAGCGGTGTCGGCATCGCGCGGGCCGATATGGCGGGCGATGAATTCGTTCTGGGTATCGAGCTTGGTCATGGCGGTCACTCAGGCGTCGGCGTTGGCGTTCAACAGACGATCATAGCCGGCCTTGTCCAGCAGGTCGGCCAGCACGGCGTTGTCGGCCAGGCGCATACGGAAGAACCAGGCCTTTTCCAGCGGCGATTCGTTGACCAGCTCCGGGCTGCCTTCCAGGTCGGCGTTGACCTCGACGATTTCGCCGTCCAGCGGCATGACGATGTTGCTGGCGGCCTTGACCGACTCCAGCACGGCCACTTCCTCGCCTTGAGCGTAGGACTTGGCTTCCGGCAGTTGCACATAAACCACATCGCCGAGCGCGTCCTGGGCGTAATGGGTGATGCCGACGGTAACCAGACCATCGTTGTCCAGACGCAGCCATTCGTGATCGGCGGTGAAACGCAACTCGCTCATGTCAACTCCTCAGAGGTAAAGGTGTCCGCTTCTAGGTGGCGGGCAGGTTTGGAGGTGATTGCAATGTGAGTGCCAATGATAAAAATATCAATTAAATCAATAAGTTAAGAGTATTTTTTATATTCCTTGATAGTGGTATGGAACGATATCGCTACGAATGCACGCGTCGCAAATGGAAAAGTTTGCGTCGCACGAGTTGCGGCGCGGCTTTCAGGTGTCCGTTGCGTAATCGTTACGGTGTAATGAAATCGATACATCATATGGCTGGAACCGCTCGGAGGATCGAGGGTCGGTAACTGGGAGGCTTCATCGACAAGGAGATAGATCGACATGAAACCCCTGATTCCCCTGGCATTCGCGCTGCTTGGCGCCACCAGTCTGCAGGCCAACGAGACGGTTACCGTGACGCTAGAGCAGGCCACCGAGAAAGGTACTGGCGCAGCCGTCGGCACCGTGACCATCAGCCAGTCGCCCTATGGGCTGGTATTTACCCCTGACCTGCAGGGGCTTGAGCCTGGCGTTCACGGTTTCCACGTGCACACCGAGCCCAACTGCAATGCCGCGCAGGTGGACGGCAAGCAAACGCCGGCCGGTGCCGCTGGTGGCCATTGGGACCCGCAGAACGCAGGGCGCCACGGCTTTCCCTGGGAAGACAACGCCCACCTGGGTGACCTGCCTGCACTGCTGGTGACCGAGGACGGCAAGGCCAGCCAGCCGGTGCTGGCGCCGCGGCTCAAGAGCCTGCAAGACCTGCACAATCGTTCGCTGATGATTCACGCTGGCGGCGACAACCACTCAGATCATCCCCAGCCCTTGGGCGGCGGCGGCGCGCGCGTGGCCTGTGGGGTGATCAAGGTGCCGACTAGCACCACGCCGATCTGATCCGTCGTCACCCACCCTGCACGCAATGCTGGTCGGTGGATACAAGGCTTCGCGGACGAGTCCGCTCCCACAGGAATAACCGTGCCGGCGCTGCGAGCGCTGACCTTCCGTGGGAGCGGACTTGTCCGCGATAAGGCATTGGTTCGAGCGCTATGCGCGGCTGCATGATCAAGTGAAAATGCAGCGATCCTGCAAAGCACGAGCGTTTTCTTAACTGACTGGCGCGTCAGTGTTTGCCCGGAATTCCGTACTTGCGCAGGCGCTTGGCGATGGCGGTATGCGAGGTGCCCAGGCGCGCGGCCAGTTGGCGGCTGGAAGGGTGGCTGTCGTAGAGCTTTTCCAGCAGCGCTTTCTCGTATTCGTCCATGGCCTGTTCCAGGCTGGCGACTTCCCCTTCCACCTTTGGCGCCACTTCGGTGCCGGCGATATCCAGATCGTCCATCTCCACCCAGTTGCTGTCGCAGATCGCGGCGGCGCGGAAGATCACGTTCTGCAACTGGCGCACGTTGCCCGGCCAGCGCCCGGCCAGCAGCGCCGGGAAGGTGGTCGGCGCCAGGCGGCAGGGCAGGCGCTGGATCTGCGCGCAGGCCTGGGCCATGAAGTGCTGGGCCAGCAGCAGAATGTCCTGGCCGCGTTCGCGCAGCGGCGGCACTTCCAGATTGAGGACATTGAGGCGGTAGAACAGGTCTTCACGGAAGCTGCCTTCGGCCACCATCTGTTCCAGGTCGCGATGGGTGGCGCTGAGGATGCGCACGTCCACCTTCACTTCGCGGTCGCCACCGACGCGGCGGAAGCTGCCATCGCTCAGGAAACGCAGCAGCTTGGCCTGTAGGTAGGGCGACATCTCGCCAATCTCGTCGAGAAACACCGTGCCCTGATTGGCCAACTCCAGCAGGCCGGGCTTGCCGCCGCGCTGGGCACCGGTAAAGGCGCCGGGGGCGTAGCCGAACAGCTCGCTCTCGGCCAGGTTCTCCGGCAGGGCAGCACAGTTCAGCGCTAGAAACGGCGCGGTGCGGCGCACGCTGACGGTATGACAGGCGCGTGCCACCAGCTCCTTGCCGGTACCGGTTTCGCCATGAATCAGCAGCGGCGCATCGAGCGATGCCACGCGCAGGGCGCGGGCCTTGAGGGCACGAATCGGCGCGGACTCGCCGAGCAACGAATCGAAGCCCTCGGCATGGTCGTGATGCAATGCGGCCAGACGCTGGCCCATGCGGCTTGGAGCGTAGAGCGTGAGCAAGCCACCGGTCAGGCGCCCGTCTTCAGTAATCGGTTGGGCGTCGAGCAGCAGTGGCTGGCCGGCGAAGTTCACCTCGCGCAGCGGCTGATGGAAACCGGCGGTGAGCAGCGAGCGTTGCAGCGCGTCGTCGGAGAACAGCGCGGCGATGCTCAGCCCCTCGGGCGGGCGCTCGCAGATGTCGATCAGCGCCGGGTTGGCCAGCAGCACGGTGGCGCGATCATCCACTGCCAGCACCGGGTCGGGCATGGCCGCAAGCAAGGCATCGAGCTGCAGGCGGCGGCGCTGACCGGGAAGAATGTCCACCACCTCCACGCTCTGCACGCCGTGCACCTGCAGCAGCGCGCCGCGCAGCTCCTCGAGCACCTCGGCGCTCAGGGTCGGCGCGTCGATATAGACGTTTGGCGGTACCATCTCCACCGCATCGAGGTTCAGATTACGCCCGCCGAGCAGCGCCAGGACTTCCTGGGTGATGCCGACGCGGTCGATGAAGCTGACGTGGATGCGCATAGATGAAGGTCGAAATGGGCGAACAGGCCGCGATTATGCCTGCTCTGCCGCGCATGAGGAAAAGGGCAACACCGTGAGTACAGAAAAACCGAGCCGCGCCGATTATCACCGTGAGCACCAGGCTCGCGCCGAAGCCGAGGCCCAGCGCCTGTTGGCGCGCAAGGCCGAGCTGCAGGGGCGCTGGCTACCCTGGGTGGCGCAGGAGTTGTACCAGCTCAGCCCGCCGGAGTTCGCCAACATGGTGCGGCGCGAGTTGCAGCGCCTGGCGTAGCCCGGATGCAATCCGCGGACTGCTTGGAATATGCCAAAGCGGTCGCGGCTGAAGCCCCTCACACAGATGCGGGAAACTTGTGGGAGGGGCTTCAGCCGCGACCCTACGCACGCTTGCGCGCGCAGCGGCTCATATCCACCTTGCCCACATAGGGGTTGCCCCAGCCCATCACGCAGGCCACCTGCTGGTTGCGCTGCTGCTCCCAGACCTTGGGCGGGTAGGCCTTGCTCCAGGCCTCGTAGAGTTGCCGATCCTGTTTCGACAGGCGCAGCTTGTAGCGGTCGGACATGTAGAAATAGGTGCGCGCGATCATCCCGCGGATGGCCGGGCGCGGCATCACCTTGCGCGCCTTGAAGTCCACCACCGTCTCGCACTGTCCGTACTGGTGCGGCTTCTGCGGCAGCCAGGCGAAGCTGTAGTTGCTGCGGTCGCCATTCACCTCGCCGATGCTCGGCACCAGGTTGTGCAGGTCGGCCTCGGCCTTGCGGAACTGCGCATCGTTGGCCGTGCAGTTCTTGCGTCCGCCTTTTTGCCAGCACTGGCGCTGATGGCCGATCACCCAGGCAGGGACGATATGCTCCCACTCGATGCGTTGGGCGCGATTGGCGTTCTTGCGCGGCGTGTAACCACAGGAACGTAGGTCGACCTGATTGCCGCTGTACTTGCAGCCGCAATAGAACTCGGTGGATTGCTGCGCATACAACGGCCAGGCCAGGCGCTTGGCCTCGGCGAAACTGGCGGGTGCGGCGTGCAGGGAAAGGGCTGTGAAACAGCAGAGCAGGGGCAGTAAGCATCGAATCATGGGGCGGCAGGGTAGCCGTCACCGCTGCCGATGTGAAGATGGAAAATTTATGTTTTTCAAAGGCTTATATGGTGGCAAAGCGCCCTCCTCACGTGAGGCGGGCACCACGCATCGAGCCTTGTTGGAGCCGAGGCGGTGCTGGTCTGCACGCTGTAGCCACGGTCGCGGCTGAACTGCGGCATCAGCGATGGCGGCAAGCATGCCCAGTAGGAGAATCGGCATTTCGTTACTCAGGGAAGGCAAGAGCCCGGCAGACGCCGGTAGTTGCGGGCCAGCGCCACTCAGCGATGGCCCGCATACGCGTAATGCTGTTCACATAAGAAACGGTCGAGCGCGATTAGTCCCCTCGCCCCTCCGAGAAGAGGGTTAGGGAGAGGGGGAAACTGGCAGTTTCGCGGGGTTTCGGCCCTCTCCCCAACCCCTCTCCCATAAGTGGGAGAGGGGAGTCAATGCCTGCGACCTTAAGTGAACAGCATTACCGCATACGCGGGCTTTTCAGGCGTTCCTCAACTGAATCTCGGCAAGCGCTGATCCTGCTCGCCGTCCTCTGTCTCGGTCTGCTGCGGCAGACCGGCGACCTTGATGACCGGCATCCGCTCGCCCACCAGGCGCAGGTCGCGACGGGGCAGGGCGAAGCGCACATCCAGCTCGCGCAGGGCATCGAGCAGCTGCAGATTGATCTCCTGCTGAATATCCATGTACTGGTTGTAGTCCGAGCTCTGCACGATATACACCACCTCGAAGGTCAGCTGGCTTTCGTCGAAACCGAGAAAGTGTGCGCGGTCGAATCTGGCCTTGGGCGTGGCGCGGATGATGTCGCCGACGCGCTCGGCCACCTGGCGAACCTTGTCGCTCGGCGTGTCGTAGTTGACGCCGAACTTGAAGACGATACGGCGGGTATTCATGCGCTTGTAGTTATGCACGATCTGCCGCAGCAAGTCGGCGTTGGCACACACCACCTGCTCGCCGCTGAGGCTGCGGATGCGCGTGGTCTTCAGGCCGATATGCTCGATGGTCCCGGCCACCTCTCCGAACACCACGAAGTCGCCGATCTCGAAGGGCTTGTCGACACCGATCGACAGTGAGGCGAACACATCACTGAGCACCGTCTGCACCGCCAGTGCCACGGCGATACCGCCAACACCCAGGCTGGCCACCAGCGCGGTGATATCCACGCCGAGATTGGCCAGGATCGACAGCAGCATCACCGACCACACCACGATCAGGATCATGATGCTGATGATGGTGGTCATCACCGGGTTGTAGCTGCCGCTCTTCTTCATCACCAGGCTACGCGACCACAGGCGTACGCCGGTATCGACCCACAGCGCCACCTGCAAGGCCAGGGCGACGAACCAGGTATGGCTCAGCGCGCTCTGCCAGCTGCCGGGCAGCTCCGGCAGGCGCAAGGCCAGCAACAGGGAAAAGGCCAGCAGCAACACGCGGCTGGTACGACCGATCACAACCGCCACGAAGTGCGGCCAACTGCCGTCCTGATCCTTCGACCAAGCCATCAGCCGCTTGTGCAGCGTGCCGACCACCGCACGCAACACGCTGTAGATCAGCGCCGTAGCGACCACAACAATCGCAATGTTGAGCCAGAGATCGCGGTCAAGCCAGATGTTCCACTGTTCCATCGTCAAGGGCCTCCAGAAGGGACGTATAGGTTTCTGGTGGTGTTGAGGAGCAGAAGTTCCGGGGAAAGGGCGAGTGGTCCCGGTTTTGGCGCGCCGGGTGAGGCGGCCTTAGCTCGGGCGGCCCTTTCAAAAAGCGTAGAGCCGGGCATCACGCTGCCTGGATTTGCCCGAGCTAACAGCGCAAGAAGGCACGGGCCTATTCGTGTCTCCGATTACTCGATCGGTTTGTTTGCCTGATAGATGTCATGCGGGAGCATGACGGTATCGACAGCAGCGTCCACAGGCAGTGAAAAGATCGTCAGTACTGGGCAAACGACCGATAACCAGCACCAGGCCGTGGCTGGAAAGTAGCCGCGATTGACTTCATCAGAACCGAACAGCACGCCGAAGTCGTACGCAGTGCCTGTGTAGTAATCGGGTCCGTAATAACTGCCATTTCGCCCGAACAGTGTGCCGCAACCCGCGAGCGCACCCACCAGAACGGCCAGCGCGAGGACTCGATAGAGACGTTTGAGCATGGGACATCCTTTCCGACAGAGGCCACCCTGGCCGCGTCGCAGGGTACGCACCTCAGCGTCACGTCACAACTCAAGGTGGAGGATGTGGCGAGGTTCACCCAGCAGAAACGAAAAAGCCCCGTCAGTGATGACGGGGCTTTTGCTTGGCTGTCTGGAGCGGGTGATGGGAATCGAACCCACGGCTCTAGCTTGGGAAGCTAGGGTATTACCATTATACGACACCCGCAGCGGGTGCCTTTATACCGGAACCTGCGGCGAAAATGAAGGGCGAACCGGAACCCGTCGTGCAGCCGGTTCGCCTCTGCGTCCGTTCATACGGCGATGGCCTGCAGTTCCTGAAGCTCGCCGCGATTGGGCAGTTGCAGGCGTTTGCTGGGGGCGCTGAAGAAGTCCAGCAGGACGCGTTGGGTCTGCAGCCAGGCGGCCTTGTGTTCCATGTCGAGGAAGTGGCCAGCGTCGTCGATCACGGCGAACTGGGCATGGTCGATGTGCTGAGCGAACAGGCAGGCGTCTTCCACCGAGGTGTATTCGTCGCGGTCGCCGTTGACGAACAGCAGCGGAATTTCGATGGCCTGCAGGCATTCCATGCGGCAATGCGCCTCCATGTTCAGCACCTGTTTGATATGCGCGTACATCTGCCGGTATTCGTGCTCGTCGAGGGTGCTGACGTGCTTGTGGTTGAAGCGCTTGAACAGCGACGGCAGGTGTTTGCCGATGGTGCTGTTGACCAGCAGAGCGATGTTGTCGCGATCCACCGCGTTCAAGAAGCGCAGGCCCTTGTGCAGGTAGTCGAGCATCGGCACGTTGAGGATCGGCGAGAAGGAGCAGATCGCTGCCTTTTCCAGCGTGGCCGGGCGCTGGGCCAGGGCGAGCATGGAGGCGACGCCGCCCCAGGAGAAGGACATCAGGTAATTGGCGCCGTAGTGGTCGATCAGCTTGAGCAGGATGGCCGCTTCGTCTTCCTTGCTGATGGGCGTGAAGTCGCTGTTGTGCGGCTTCGATTGACCGGCATAGGGCAGGTCGAAGGCCACCACGTTGAACTGTGGTTGCAGGTACTTGACCGTTTGCGCGAACGAGGCGGTGGTCGCCAGGGAGCCATTGACCAGGATGATGGTCTTGCTTGCTGCCGGGTTACCGTAGAACTCCGTGTGTACCTTGTGCTTCCTGTTGATCTCGACGACTGTGGTTTCTGGCCTCATGTCGTTTCCTCCTGGCGCAAGTGAACAAGGCGAGCGGGCGGCCGTTCGCATTTGATTGAGCAGTCAGAAAAGCGCCTGAGCGTGACAGCTTCATGTCAGGCAGGGGATTTTTATAAGTATTTGAATTTCAAGCAGTTAGGATCGAAACAGGCGAGCGCTCCAGGCCTTATTGAAGACGCTGGAGAGGGCGGTGTTACCAGGCAGGAATCCAGACGGCGCAGGGCGCCAGTAACTGAAATAAGGTGTAGCTGTCTCGTAGTGACCAATTGGTCATCTCAAGACTTGTGACTCGATTCAAGCAGCTGACTTGCAGCCACGCAAGGCCGGGTCACATCTTTATCGCGGTTTAGGTCTACCGTTGGTCGGGTCGTGAAGGTTGGGCTGGGAAGATCAGACGCTTGCGACTTCCGCAGCCGTCAGAGCGCGGTACTGACCTGGCGCGAGCTGCGGGTCGAGGACGATCTCGCCCATGCGTTCGCGGTGCAGGGCGACGACGCGGTTGCGGAAATGGCCGAACATGCGTTTGACCTGATGGTAGCGGCCCTCGAACAGGGTCAGCCGGGCTTCGTGGCTGTTCAGCACCTCGAGCTGGGCGGGCAGGGTGGTGAGGTCCTCGAAAGCGAAGTACAGGCCACGGGTGAAGACTTCGGCGTACACATCGGTGATCGGCTGCTCGGTGGTGACGTGGTAGACCTTGGGCTTGCGCTCTTGCGGCTGGGTGATGCGCCGCGACCAGCGTCCGTCGTTGGTGATCAGCAGCAGGCCGCTGGTGTTGAGGTCCAGGCGCCCGGCCAGGTGCAGGTCGTGCTTGTCCGGCTCGTTCAGCAGGTCGAGCACGGTGCGGTGTTCTTCGTGTTCGGTGGCGCTGACCACGCCGACCGGCTTGTGCAGCA
Organism: Pseudomonas sp. Marseille-Q0931; assembly: GCF_940789645.1. Classification (NCBI taxonomy): domain Bacteria; kingdom Pseudomonadati; phylum Pseudomonadota; class Gammaproteobacteria; order Pseudomonadales; family Pseudomonadaceae; genus Pseudomonas; species Pseudomonas sp. Marseille-Q0931. The sequence goes on from NZ_CALNWT010000001.1 coordinate 11,312, forward strand.
TCCAGTAACGCGCGCTGCGCCCGGCCTGCAGCAGTTCGCCGTCCAGCTCCACGCGCTGGAAGTCGCGGATATCGAAGCGCGGATCAATGATCACTTCGCCGTCCACGCGCAGGCGCCCGGCGCTGATCAGCAGGCGGCTGTCCTGGCGGCTAAAACGGGGGAAGTTGCTGAGGAAGCGATCCAGGCGCATGGCTCAGTGGTGCTCGTCGAGTTTGGCAACTGCCACCGTACCGGCGCAGGCCGGACACAGGCAGGCGCGATCAAGCTGTTCGGGCGCCAGGCGTTGCAGCGCGGCGGGGTCGATCTTGGCGTCGAAGCACCAGCAGGGTTCATCGCTGCGGCCCGCCGCGATGCTGCACTGGTTGGTCTTGCCGCATAACGGGCAGCGCTCGGCGTCCATCAATTCTCTTCGCAGACGCGATCGCGACCGGCCTGTTTGGCCCGGTACAGGGCGCGGTCGGTGCGGCCGAGCAGGTCATGCAGCGCTTCGCCCGGCTGCCATTGGCTGAGGCCGAGGCTGACGGTGACCTGCAGCGTTTCACTGCCTACCGGGTAGCGCTGCTCGGCGCAGTGCTGGCGCAGTTTTTCGGCCAGCTCGTGGGCGGCGTGTCGGTCGGTGTTCTTCAGCAGAAGGATGAATTCCTCGCCGCCCCAGCGGCAGAGAATGTCGGACTGGCGCAGCGCCGCGCGCAACTGTTCGGCGAAGCTGCGCAGCACCTCGTCGCCGGCCAGGTGGCCGTGGCGGTCGTTGATCTGCTTGAAGTTGTCCAGATCCAGCAGCACTGCACACAGCGGGCTGTTGTCGCGCTGCGCCTCCTGCAGGGCCTGCTCCACGTGAAGTTCGAAGCCGCGGCGGTTGGGCAGGTCGGTGAGGCTGTCGGTGGTGGCCAGGGCGGCGATGCGCTGCTGGTAGCGACGGATCACCAGGCTGACCAGGGTCAGGACGATGGCGGTGACCAGCAGGCAGATCAGCAGGTTGAGGTATAGGCTGTGACGAACGCCAGCCAGCGCGCCTTCCTCGTGCTTATCGACGAACAGGAACCACTCGAGCTCGGGGATGTAGCGTACGTTGAGAAAGTGGCTGCGCTGGTGTTCGTCGTAGCGATAGTCGCCGCTTTTCGGTTGCGGCAGCACGGCCAGCAGTTTTTCCAGGCCGGGTACTTCGCTCAACGGCTGGCCGCGACGGGCGCCCATGGGGCCGCCCTCGACACCGGTCAGCACAAGATGGCCGTTGCGATCGGTAAAAAAGATGGTGCGGTCGTAGCGCCGCTGGTAGTCGTCCACCAGCTTGACCACTGCATCGACGGTGAGGCCGACGCCGGCCACGCCGATAAAGCGTTCCTGGTAGTCGAACACCTTGTAGTTGATGAAGAAGGTCAGCTGGTCGGCGTTGGCCATGTCCGGATCGACGCTGATCTCGTAGGGCTCCTCCATGGTGCGCACGCGGAAGTACCAGTCATCGCGCGGCTCATCTTCCTGCACCTGCTTGAGCACGCCCTTGGCCTGGTAGTAGGTGCGCGTGCGCTCGGAGATGAAGAAGGCGGTGAAGGTGCCGTAGTGATCCTGAATCTCGCGCAGGTAGCGGGTGACGGGCTCGGGGTTCTGCTCGCCCGCCAGCGCCCAGTCGCGTAGAAAGGTGTCGCGCGACATCATCGAGGCGATCTGCGTCGGGCGGATCAGGTCCTTCTGGATTTCGGAATAGATGGTGTCCGAGGTCAGCGGCAGCTCGGTGTTGACGATGTTCTGGCGAATGCTGTCGCGCGAGGCGTAGTAGCTCAGCAGCGAGGTGGTGAGAAAGCCGCTGCCGAGCAGAAACAGGAGCAGTAACACCAACGAGGTTTGCGTGTGCCGTTTGGGGCGCAGGGACATGGGTGAATCCGGCGGCGGGCAGATGGCGTGATGCTAGCTTGCTGAGCGGGGCTAGCGCTAGTTGTGATCACAGTTGCGGTGAGGTTAGCCCGGATGCAGCGCGGAGGCTGGTTGATGGTTTGCCCGGATTGCATCCGGGCTACTGATGGCCCGAAGCGCTCAGCGTCTATTGTAGGAGCGGATTTATCCGCGAACCGCTGCGGCTGCGAGCGAATGGCTTGCCAGTGCTGTTCGTCGCCTAGTGATGTAGTCCACCCGGCGGCACGGAACGGGCGTATGCGCGGTGTGTCTTACCCAACAGCTGAACGTGCTGCGCCTCGTGCCGTCACCCGTCCAGTGAATATTGGAAATTCGAGGAGTATTCCAGATGCGTGGTTTGACCGTGATGACATTAGCCTTTTTGCTGGGAGGCTGCAGCTTCAGTGCGCCGGGCGTACACGCGCGCGTCGGTGACCCGGACGTGATTCGGGTCGACCTGGGTGGGCACGGCTATTCCAAAGGTGGTTCCTTCTGTCCACCAGGGCACCGCATGAAGGGCAGTTGCTGATGAAAGCTCTTTTTGCGCTATTGCTGGCGACGAGCCTGGCGTTTGGTCTGTCCGGGTGCAGCCTCAGATTGCCAGGTATAGGAATCGATATCGGCGATACCGGTGGCCCACCCCATTGCCCGCCTGGCCAGGCCAAGAAAGGCCGCTGCTGATCCGGCGCCGGGCGTGCTGCCCGGCTTCTCTTCCGAGGCGCTGACCGCTCCTCCTGCTTCCCCCTGCGGAGGCCTGCATGTCCAACAGACTTTTTTTCGCCGCCCTGCTGTTCATCTCGCTCAGCGGTTGTGCCGTTTATGACTACGACCGTGGCTATCACAGCGGCCATGCCTACCGTTACCACGACGGCTACCGGCGTGATCACTACGCGCCGCCTGTCTATGGGGCGCCGCGCTACTATTACGAGGATCGCCGTCAACACTACTACCCAGCCCCTCCGCGCTATGTGCCGGCGCCGCCACCACGTCATCACTACGGTCACGACCGACGTCACCGTGATGGCTACAAACGCTACGACCAGCCGCGGTATGACCACCGTCGCAATCATGGCCTGCGAGAACATCAAGGCAGGCAGATGCAGCGCGGCTGGGACGCTGGCCGCAGCACGCAGCAGCGCTTCTCCAATGGGCGCAGCCACAACCAGCAGCGCGGCATCGGCGAGCGTCGCCGCTAAGCCTTCCCTTGCTCGGCCGCGTGCCCGGCACGCGGCGTCTGTTCATCCATCTGACGAATCGCTTCGACCATGGCCTGCGCCGCTGGCGACAGGCTGTGGCCAGCGCGGCTGACCAGGCCATAGGCCGAATGCTGATGCAGGCCTTGCGGTTGTAGCGGCAGCAGGGCGAGCTGGCCGCTGTGAAGTTCGTCGGCGATCACGTCCCATGGCGCCATGCTCAGCACATCGCTGCCGGCCACCAGGCGCTTGAGCACCAGAAAATTGTCGCATTGCACACTCAAAGGCTGTGCGCGTCCGCTGGCCTCGCCCAGGCTGCGTTCGACCACCTGCGGCAGCTGCGTGCCGGCCAGCGGAAAGTCGAGCAGATCGCCTAGCTTTAGATTGTGGCGTTGCAGCAGCGGGTGCGACGGTCGGCAGAACAGCACACCCTGGTGCACGCGCAGTGGTTCGATGTGTAGCTGAGCATTGCCATGCAGCTCGCGGATATCGGCGACGAACAGTTCGATGGTCGAGCCCAGCAGGGCGTCGCGCAGCTCCAGCCAGTTGGCGATATCCAGTTTCACCTGCACCCGCGGGTAGCGTTGCAGCAACTGGCCCAGCGCCTGCGGGATGAGCCTTGCGGCGGGGTACGGTCCGGCGCCGAGGCGCAGCTCGCCCGCCTCCAGATTGCCCAGCTGGTTGACCGCATTGCTCAGTGCCAGGCTACCAGCGAGCAGGCGTCGTGCGTGCTCCAGCACCAGCTGGCCATGGGCGGTGAGGCTGACGCCGCGACTGTGGCGATCCACCAGGGTACAGCCCAGTTGGCTTTCCAGCGCTTGGATGCTGCGGCTCAGTGCCGGTTGGCTGAGATGTACGGCAGCGGCGGCGCGGGCGAAATGCTCGTGTTCAGCGAGGGCGACGAAGTGGCGAAGCTGGCGGAGATCGTTCATGCGCTTCCTGCATTAATTGGTCTATTCGAATGCATTGGAATTATCAGGCGGCCTTTGCCAACCTGCCAGCATTCCAACAACAAGACAGCCCAATTGCCATGAGCTCCTTCTCTCGTTTCAGCGGCCTGCTGCTGGCCGCCACCCTGCCGTTGAGCGCCTATGCCGAGCTGCCGGCCGAGCGCATCGAACCCAGCATCAACGCCGAACTGGCGGCTCACACCCAGGTATTCGCCCAACAGGTCTATCGCATCGCCGACAACGTCTATTCGGCGGTTGGCTGGCAACTGGGCAACGTGGTGATGATCGAGGCGCCACAGGGGCTGATCATCGTCGATACCGGCGAGTCGGTCAGCGAGTCGCGCAAGATCATGGCCGAGTTTCGCAAGCTCACCGACAAGCCGGTCAAAGCGGTGGTCTACACCCACTTCCATCCGGATCACATCAATGGCGTGCAGGCGTTCGTCAGCCGCGAGCAGGTGGAGCGCGGCGAGGTGCAGATCTACGCCCACGAAACCCTGCTGCAGAACGTGGTGGCACAGGGCGCGCTGGTCGGGCCGATTCTCGGCGTGCGCTCGGCGTACAGCTTCGGTTCGTTCCTGCCGGGCAGCGACCAGGAGGGCATGAACGGTGGCATCGGCCCGCTGGTCAAGCCGGAGCCGTCGTCCTTCATTGCCCCGACCTTGACCTTCGGCGACCGCCTGGACACCAACATCGCCGGCCTCGACGTGCAGTTTCTGCACGTACCCAGCGAGGCGCCGGATGAGATCATTCTTTACCTGCCGGACAACCGCGTGCTGATCAGCGCCGAGGTCGATCAGGGGCCGACCCTGCCGAACATTCACACGCTGCGCGGCACCAGGTTCCGCGACCCGGTGCAGTGGGTCGAGAGCCTGGACAAGTTGCGCGCCTATCAGGCCGAGTACATGGTGCCGCTGCATGGCCGGCCCGTCAGCGGCCAGGACAAGGTGGAGGAGGTGCTGCGCATGACCCGCGATGGCATCGCCTATATCCATGACCAGACCGTACGCTGGATGAACAAGGGCCTGACGCCAGACGAGCTGGTGGAGAAGGTCAAACTGCCGCCGCACCTGGCTGGCTATACGCCCTACCTGCGCGAGTACTACGGCACGGTGAAACACAGCGTGCGGCAGATCTACAACGGTTACCTGGGCTGGTTCCAGGGTGACCCGGTGGCCCTCGACCCGACCCCGCCACGGCAGCAGGCCGAGCGTTTGATCGCCCTGGCCGGCGGTCGCGACAAGCTGTTGCTGGAGGCAGGTAACGCCTACCTCAAGGGCGACTACCAGTGGGCCGCCGAGTTGGCTGGTTACGCCATTCGCGTCGATCACGAAGACCAGCTGGCGCGCGAGATCAAGGCCCGCAGCTTTCGCAAGCTGGGCTATGCCAGCATGAACATCAACTGGCGCAACTGGTACCTGATGAGCGCCATGGAGCTGGAGGGCAAACTCGACGGCGACGTCATTCGCCAGCGCTCGGCGGAGATGCGCAGGGTCTTCCTTTCGCCGGATATGGTGCGCAGCTTCACCCCGCAGAGCTTCCTGCAGAATTGGGTGACTCGTATCGATCCGGAGAAGTCCAGCGATGTGGAACTGACCCTGGGCTTCAGCTTCCCCGATGTCGATGAGCAGTGGGCGCTTGAGGTGCGACGTGGTGTAGCCCAATTGCACAAGGGGATTCCCGAGGGCACCGCTCTGCGCCTGAGCATGGACAAAAGCTTCATGGATACCCTGTTGACCGGCGAAGGCGGCCTGGTCAAGGGCGCGCTGCTCGGCGACGTGAAGGTCGACGGCAGCCTGCTGGAAATTCGCCGCTTCCTCAACTGCTTCGACTTCAGCGAGGAAGCGTTCGGGCTGACCCTGCGCTAGGAGCCAGCTCCATTCGGAAGACCGGTGGTCACTCTTGGCAGTGGGACAGTTCGGCGGTCTTGCTGATGGCGTATTTCTCAACTGCTGTTGCGTGCGTATCCGCCGCGCATTTCGGGACCGGGCAGCAACGTCTGCGGATGCTGTTGCCCGGCGAGCCGTTTGTGTCGAGCGTAACTTGATTGTTGGCCTGTCGCCGATCCGCTGCGAGGCATCTCGGCAGGCAGGTGTCGGGCTCTACTCCACGAACAACTGCTGCACCACCGAAAAATCCTGCTTGCCCTTGCCCTGCTTGAGCAGCAGGCGGTAGAGCTGCAGCGCCAGGGCACCCATCGGGGCGCTGTTGCCGTTGTGGCTGGCGGTTTCCTGAGCCAGGCCGAGGTCCTTGGCCATCAGTTCGGCCATGAAGCCGCCGCTGTAGCCCTTGGATGCCGGGGCGCTCTCCATCACGCCGGGCCAGGGGTTGTATTTTTCCAGCGTCCAGTTGCCGCCCGAGCTCTGCCGCATGATCTCCGCCAGCACGGCCGGCTCGAGGCCATTGGCCACGCCCATGGCCATGGCCTCGGCGGTGGCGATCATCTGCACGGCAAGCACCTGGTTGTTGCACACCTTGGCTACCTGGCCGGCGCCATCGGGGCCGGCGTGGAAGATGTTCTTGCCCATGGCGGCGAGCAGCGGCCGGGCTCGTTCCAGCGCTTCGGATTGACCGCCGGCCATGAAGGTCAGGGTGCCGGCTGCCGCGCCACCGGTGCCGCCGGATACCGGCGCGTCGAGCAGGGCGATGCCGCATGCTTTCGCAGCAGCATGCACTTTGCGTGCAGACTCCGGGGCAATGGTCGAGCACTCGATCACCAGCGTGCCGGCGGGCAGTCGCGCGAGCAGGCCTTCGTCGCCCAGGTACAGGCTTTCTACATGGCGGCTGGCAGGCAGCATGCTGATCACCACCTTGGCTTCGTTGACGGCGTCGGGCGCGCTTTCGGCCGCCACCGCACCTTCACCGGCCAGGGTGTCGACGGCGCTGCGCACCAGGTCGAAGACTTTCAGCGGGTAGCCCGCCTTGAGCAGGTTACGGGCCATGGGCATGCCCATATGGCCGAGGCCGATAAAGGCGATCTGAGTCATGTCGGTTCTCCTTGTTCTTGTTGTGTTATTGCCGGGCTTGGAGCGGATAACGGCGCGCTGTGGTTGCAGCTCTGCCGACGATCACGCAGTTGCCTGCTTTATCGCGAATGAATTTGCTCCTACAGGGTAGTGGGTGACGATTCATTGCGGCTGCAAACCGGCGACTGCGTTACAAATCCGCCAGTGGATGCTCGCCTTCCCAGGCCGTAGCGAAGTGCGCTTCGATCACCGCCGCCGGAATCGCCGCGACATCCGGCCAGTGCCAGTGCGGCGTTTGATCCTTGTCGATCAGGCGCGCGCGTACACCTTCGGGGAATTCGGGGTGGCGACAGCAGTTCAGGCTCATGGCGTACTCCATGCGAAATACCTCGGCCAGCGACAGATGCCGCGCGCGGAGGATCTGTTGCCAGACCAGATGTGCCGTCAGCGGGCAGCCGTGTGCCAGGGTCTTGGCGGCACGTGCGAGCAGGGCGTCGTCATCCTGCTGCAGGGCGCTGATGGCCTGGAAGGCCGCCGGTAGGTCGGCGACATCGAGCAGTTCGTCGATGCGCTCGCGGCGTGGCAGCCACTGCGCGGTGGGTAGATCAGGCGTGGCTTCGTTTTCCAGCGCGCGCAGCAGGCTGTGCAGTTGCAGGTCGGCTTGCTCGCGCCAGTTCAGTTGCACCAGGCCTTCGAGTAGGGCGTCCTGCTGGTCGTCGCGCAGGAAGCGATCAGCCAGGTTCAAATCCAGCGCATCACGGGCGTTGATGCTCGCCGCGGTGAGGCCGAGAAACAGGCCCAGTCGCCCGGGCAGGCGGGCGAGGAACCAGCTGCCGCCGACATCCGGGTACAGGCCGATGTTGATTTCCGGCATCCCCAGGCGACTGCTCGGCGTGACGATGCGAATGCCGGCGCCCTGCATCAGGCCCATGCCGCCGCCCAGCACGTGGCCGTGAGCCCAGCAGATGAAGGGTTTGGGGTAGGTGTGGATGCGGTGATCGAGACGGTATTCGTCAGCGAAGAAGCGCCGCGCCAGTGGCGGCACCTCACCGGGGTGCTCGCGACACTGATTGACAAGCTGCACCACGTCACCGCCAGCGCAGAAGGCTTTCGCGCCGTTACCGCGCAGCAGCACGCAGGCGATGGTCGGGTCTTCGGCCCAGGCCGCGAGGCGCTCGTCGAGCGCTTCGATCATCGGCAGGGTGAGGGCGTTGAGGCTCTTCTCGGCGTCCAGGCTGGCGATGCCGATGCGGTAGCCGTGCAGGCTGGGGCGTTCTTCGAATTGCAGATTCATAGGATCTTCCTGCGTAGGGTGGATGACGCCATCCCCTTACGGTTCTAGGGTGGCCGTAAAAGGCGACGTCTACCCTGCGGGGCTATAGGAGCGAGCTCTGCTCGCGAAAAGATGGCGTCGTCTGATTCGCGAGCAGAGCTCGCTCCCACGATTTATTTATTGCGCCACTGCGGGTCGCGTTTTTCCAGAAAGGCATTGACGCCTTCACGGGTGTCATCGGCATCGAACAGGTCGACGAAGCGCTCGCGCTCTTCCGGCAGCCAGGTGTTCGGGCCGCGCTGACGGGCGCCCTGGATCAGGGGCTTGATGGTGCGCACCGCCACAGGGCTTTGCCGCGCCACCTTGGACGCCAGCAGCAGGGCGGTACCACGCGCCTCGCCGGTGTCCACCACCTGCTCGACCAGGCCGATGCGCAGTGCGGTTTCGGCGTCGATGCGCTCGCCGCAGAGGATCATGCGCTTGGCCCAGCCTTCACCGACCAGCCAGGGCAGCGCCTGGGTGCCGCCGGCGCAGGGCAGCAGACCCACGGCAGCTTCTGGCAGGGCCATCAGCGCCTGGCGTTCGGCGATGCGCAGGTCGCAGGCCAGGGCGCATTCCAGTCCGCCGCCCATGGCGTAGCCGTTGATCGCGGCGATGGACACACCGCGAAAATCACGCAGGGTTTCGAAGGCCTCACCGAAGCGTCGCGCCATTTCGCGGGCGCGTGCCTTGTCGCCATCGGCGAACATGTTCAGGTCGGCGCCGGCGGAGAAGAATTTCGGCCCCTGGCCGGTCACCACCAGGGCGTACACCTCGTCGTCACGGTTGAGATGCTCGACCACCTGCTTGAGGCCGATCAGCGAGTCGCGGTCCCAGGTGTTGGCTGGCGGGTGGTTGATGGTGATCAGCGCGGTGTGTCCGTGCTTTTCCACGGTGAGCTTGTGGGTCAGGTCGAAGATGCCGGATTTGTAGGTTTCGATGGCTGTGCTCATAGCAGTCCTCGTCAATTTTCTCCCCTATTCATTTATGGGAGAGGGGGCGGGGGAGCCCTCGGGCACCCTCTCCCGGAGGGAGAGGGGCAAATGCAATTACAGCAAGCGATCGAGCATGCCGCCCTGTAGGAGCAGGCGGCGGGCGATGATCACCCGCATGATCTCGTTGGTGCCTTCCAGTATCTGGTGCACGCGTGCGTCGCGTACCCAGCGTTCCAGTGGATAGTCATTCAGATAGCCGTAACCACCATGGAGTTGCAGCGCTTCGTTGCAGACCTCGAAGCAATGGTCGGTGGCAAAGCGCTTGGCCATGGCGCAGTACAGGCTCGCTTCGCCGTGGCTATGGTCGAGCTTGTGCGCGGCCAGGCGTACCATTTGCCGGCTGGCGGTCAGGCTGGTGAGCATGTCGGCCAGCTTGAACTGCAAGGCCTGGAATTCGCTCAGCGCCTTGCCGAACTGCTTGCGCTCTTCGGCGTAGCGCAGGCTTTGCTCCAGCGCCGCCTGGGCGGCGCCGAGCGAGCAACTGGCGATGTTCAGGCGGCCGCCGTCGAGGCCTTTCATGGCATAGACGAAGCCTTCACCTTCCGGGCCGATGCGGTGGCTGGCGGGAATGCGCACGCCCTCGAAGGTGATGGTGCGGGTTGGCTGCGCCTTCCAGCCCATCTTGTCCTCGTTGCGCCCATAGCGCACCCCCGGTGCATCGGCCGGCACCAGGAAGCAAGAGATGCCCTTGGCGCCGTCCTCACCGGTGCGCGCCATGACGATCAATACGTCGGTGCTGCCGGCCCCGGAGATAAAGCACTTGCTGCCATCGATCGCGTAGTCGGCACCTTCGCGGCGCGCGCGGGTACGCAGGTTGGCGGCGTCGGAGCCGGCGTCCGGTTCGGTCAGGCAGTAGGAGGCCAGTGACTGGCCGCTGATCAGCCCCGGCAGCCAGGCGTCCCTGAGCGCCTGGTCGGCGAAGCTGGCGAGCATCCAGGTGGCCATGTTGTGAATGGTCAGGTAGGCGGTGGTGGCCACGCAGCCCGCTGCCAGTTGTTCGAAGATCAGTGAGCTGGACAGCCGCGAAAGCCCCAGGCCGCCATCCTCCTCGCGCAGATACAGGGCCAGGTAGCCCTGTTCGGCTGCGCGGCGGATCACGTCCAGCGGGAAGTGATGTTCACGGTCCCAGTCCGCGGCATGGGGCGCCAGTTCCCGCGCGGCGAAAGCACGGGCGCTGTCGGTGAGCAGGCGTTGTTCATCACTGAGTTCGAAGTCCATGGCATCTCATTGCAAGGTCAGGGGTTGGCCGCCTGCCCGCCGCTCGGCCTGCCATTCGGCAAGGCTGGGCAGCGCACTGCTGGCGTCGAGGCGGTCGACGATTTCGAAGTAGTCCTGTTTCAGCGGGTCCTTGAGTACCTCGTCGCGCGGCTTCACCTTCACCGCGTAGACCGTCTGCAGGTTCTGGTGGTCGAAGGCGCGCCATTGCTGTTCGTCTTTAAGCAGGGTGTAGCGATGACCTTCCAGCGCCTTGATAAGCGCTTCGCTGTCCAGGCTGTTGGCACGCTTGGCGGCATCGGCCCATTGCTGGACGATGCTGTAGGCAGAGGCGGCGGAGCTGGACGGGTACATTTCGTAGCGGGTCTTGAAGGACTGGACGAATGCTTCGCCACGCGCGGATTTCTCCAGCGCCGGCACGCGCCAGGTCCAAGGCTCGGTGCCGATCACACCCTGCATCAGATTGGGGCCGGCCTGTTCGACCATGCTCTGAGTCAGATTCGGCGCAATGATCTGCATGCGCGAAGTCAGGCCCAGGTCATGGGCGATGCGCATGGCACGTACCAGGTCCTCGCCGAACAGCACCAGGGCGAGGATGTCGGCATCGCTCGATGCGGCCTGGGTCAAGGCATCGGTGTAGTCGGCCAGGCGTGCACCGGGGAAGGGGATGCGTACACCAGCATGCTGGCCAGCGTCGACGCTGGCGGTAGCCTGACGTAGTGAGGCTTCGGTAGTGTGGCCCCAGGTGTAGTCGGCGGTGACATAGAAATAGCGCTTGTTCGGCAAGGTCTTGCTCAGATACTGGCCGAGTACCTTGGCACTCATCCAGGCGTTGTTGCACTCGCGGAACATGTAGCGGTGGCCGTCCTTGCCGGTGGTGTCGTTGGAGTAGGTGAGGGTGCCGAAGTACAGCAAGCCGTGCTCCTTGGCGCGCTTGCCGGCGGCAATGGCGACCGCGCTGGAAGAACCGCCGAAGAGCATCGCAGCGCCCTCGGCAGCCAGCTTGTCGACGTTTCTCTCTGCTTTGGCCGGACGCGAGGCGGTGTCCTTGCTGGACAGGCGCAAGGGCCGCCCCAGTACACCGCCCTGAGCGTTGATCTCGTCGATGGCCAGCAGGGCTCCACGCATTTGCGCCAATCCCTCCTCCTTGTATGGTCCGGTGCGCGGGTAGTTGAGGCCGAGGGTAATGGGCTCGGCAGCCTGCACACAGGCAGTGATTCCGGCCCACAGGGCCAGGATGGCAGACAGTTGGCGCATTGCAGTTCTCCTTGTTTTTGTTCTGCAAAGAGTCTTTTACGCCGCTTGTCCAGTTCTCGTGATCGTCTTTTCGTCTAATAAGAACGCCGTTCTCATTTCAGTTGAATGGTCATGTTCGGTCCGTCGCCGAGCGGGGTGTCGTCGAACCAGCGACTGGTCACCGTCTTGGTCTCGGTATAGAAACGCACCGCCTGTTTGCCGTAAGCGTGCAGGTCGCCGTAGAACGAGCCCTTCCAGCCGGTGAAGGAGAAGAACGGCAGCGGCACCGGGATCGGTACGTTGATGCCCACCTGGCCGACTTCCACAGCATGCTGGAAATGCCGCGCGGCGCCACCAGAACGGGTGAACAGGCTGGTGCCGTTGCCATACGGGCTGGCGTTGACCAGTTCGATGGCCTCCTCGAGGCTGTCCACCTCCATGCACACCAGCACCGGGCCGAAGATTTCCTCGCGGTACAGACTCATCTTCGCCGTCACGCCGCGAAACAGGGTCGGGCCAACCCAATTGCCGTCGGGGTAGCCGGCCACCGTGCATTGCGAACCGTCGAGCAGGCACTCGGCGCCTTCCGCCTTGCCTTCATCGATCAGGCTCAGTACGCGCTGGCGTGCCTGTGGGCTGATCAGCGGGCCGTAGGCTGCACCCGTGTCCTGCCAGTGGCCTGGGCGCAGCGCGGCCATCTGCGTCGCCAACTCGTCGATCCACTGTTTCGACTCGCCGACGAACACCGCCACGCTGATCGCCATGCAGCGTTGACCTGCAGCGCCGCAGCTGGCACCGAGCAGGTTGCTGATGACCTGATCCTTGGGCGCGTCCGGCATGATCACCATATGGTTCTTGGCACCGGCGAAGGCTTGCACACGCTTCAGGTGCTGGGTGCCGGTGCGATAGACGTGCTGGCCCACCGTAACCGAGCCGACGAAGGACACCGCGCGCACGGCCGGATGTACCAGCAGGGCGTCGACCTGTTCGCGACCTCCATGCAGCACCTGCAGCACGCCGGCCGGAGCTCCAGCCTCGAGGAATAGCTCGGCCAGGCGATTGGGTGTCATCGGGTCCTGTTCGGACGGTTTCAGGATGAAGGTATTGCCGCAGGCGATGGCCAGCGGAAACATCCACAGTGGGATCATCGCCGGGAAGTTGAACGGGGTGATGCCGACGCACACGCCGAGCGGCTGGATCCAGCTGGCAGTGTCGATCTCGCGGGCGACGTTCTCCACCGTCTCGCCCATCATCAGGCTGGCGATGTTGGCCGCATGCTCGGCCACCTCGATACCGCGCCACACGTCACCCTTGGCATCGGCGAAGGTCTTGCCGGTTTCCGCCGCAAGAATCTCCGCCAGCTCGTCGTGATGTTCCTTGAGCAGATGCTGGTAGCGCAGCATCAGGCGGGCGCGCTCCGATACCGGCACCTCGCGCCAGGTGAGGAAGGCCTGTTGCGCACCGACTACCGCGGCTTCTATCTCCTCGGTGGTCGCTCTGGGGGCGAGGGCGATCACTTCCTGGGTGGCCGGGTCGGTGACTTCGATCAGGTCCGTGGCCTGGCTTGGCAGCCATTGGCCGTCGATCAGTTGCGCGAGCGTGCGGGGCATGGGCGCCTCCTGTTGTTCTTGTATGGAGCCTTTATAGCCACTTCGTTTTGGCTTGTGGATTGACGATCTTGGTCTTGAGATGGACGATCTTGTCATTCGATCCGATTTTATTGGGAGCGTCAGGCATGGGGCTGCGAGTGGAGACCTCCAATTGGCCGCTGCCGCTCGGTGGGCAACGCTTCATCACACCGCCGCGCCTGCGTCGCCTGCTGGCACGCCATGCACTGAGCTCAGGTTGCTATCCCCTGGCGATGGGGTTCTATCCTGACGCGGCCGGTCACCAGATGCGGCGCCTGCAGCCGGATGATCATCTGCTGATCTATTGCCGCTCCGGCAGGGGCTGGCTGGAAACAGCAGATGGACGATTGGATGTCGCTGCTGGCGATTTGCTGCTGCTGCCCAAGGCGATGCCGCATGGCTATGGCGCCGATGCGCAAAGCCCCTGGACGATCTATTGGGTGCATTTTGACGGCAGCTTCAGCGAGGACTTCCTGCGTCTGCTGGGAGCGCAGCCGCTGCGGCGTATCGGTTTGCAGCCGCGGCTGATTGGTGACTTCGAGGCGTTGCTGGGCCTGCAGCGGCAGGGCTTCAACGCCTTGCCCTTCATCCATGCCGCGCACCGTCTGCAGGCGATGCTCAGCTCACTGGCAGTGCTGCCGGCGCGGGTCAATCTCAAGTCCGGACGGGTGCTGGATATCGAGGCGGTGCAGGCGGTGATGCGCGAGCATCTGCATGGCAGCCTCAACCTCGATGAACTGGCGGCGCAGTTCAAGCTGTCTCGCTTTCACTTCGCCAAGACCTACCGTGCGCTGACCGGTCATGCGCCGATTCAGGATTTCATCCAGTTGAAAATGGCCCTGGCCTGCCGCCTGCTCGACCGTGGCGATATCGAGGTGCGCCAGGTCGCCGAGCAACTGGGGTATGAAGACCCTTATTACTTCTCGCGGCTGTTTCGCAAGGTGGTGGGCATGGCGCCCAGTCATTACCGGGCACTGCATCAGGGTTAGTCGCTGCTAGACCCGCGCGATGGTTGCCAGCCCGGTGGCCACCAGCTTTTCCTGGCCGTCTTTCACCGCGAACACGTCTGCTCGGCAGACCGCCTGGCGTTGTCCGGCCTTGAGGACTTCGGCGCGGCACAATAGACGTTCGCCAAGGGCCGGTGCGAGCAGGTTGAGCTTGTATTCGCTGGTAACCACGTCGCCGACCATCGACGCTGCGGCCCAGGCGCAGCCGCTGTCGACCATGAAGCCGACTACCGCGCCATGCATGTAACCGTGGTGCTGGCACAGGTCAGGACGGCTACGTACCTGCAGGCTGACTCGGCCTGGCGCGAAATCGAGCAATTCGGCGCCGAGCAGCTGGGCAAAGGTAGAGTGAGCGAGCGCCTGTTCCAGGCGTTCGCGACTGATACCGTTCAAGTCGCTCATATGACCTCCCGCACGGTGCGTGCAGGAGAGTCTCGACCGGCTTGCGGATGTGGGCAAGCTGTATCCAGATGCCTGATGAGGCCGTATAGCGCGGTCCTCAGGCGAGCAGGCGCTTCCACAGTTGCAGCTCGCCAGCCAGCTCCTGGCGCAGTTCGGCAAGTGGGGGTTCCAGGCCCAGCTTCGCCTGAGCCGGAAGCGGCTCGGGCAGGGTGGCCTTGCTCTGCAGGGCGCTGGCGAGCAGGACCAGATCCGCCAGGTCGGCCGCGCCGTCATGCTGGCGTTGCCATTGGCCGTACAGACGAGTGGATTCGATCACTGCCGAAGGCAACTGCCAGCGCGTGAGGATCAGGGCGCCGAGGTCACCCGACAGACGTTCGCACAGCTCGTGCAGCGTGTCACCATCACGTGGCACGTCTGGCCAGTGCTCCAGCTCCGAGAGCAGCGTGAGGCTACCGATATCCTGCAACAGGCCGCCGAGCATCGCGTCGTCCAGCGACAGTCCGGTGCGCTGCGCCAATACCGCGCAGTAGGCGGCGCGCTCCCGCGCGCTGCGCCAGCGAGCGCGAAAGGCCTGCTGCAGTGCCGGTTCAGTACTGGTGAACAGATTCTGCAGACTGAAACCCAGCACCAGGTCGGCCAACTGCCGCGTACCGAGGCGGCCGAGTAGTTCGCGCAGCGAGCTGCAGGCGCGGTCGCCGCGTAGCAGGGGGGTGTTGGAGAATTGCATCAGGCAGCCAGTGGCGGATCGCCGGTAATCACGCGGGTCAGCTGTTCCAGCGAGGTGCGTGGATCGTCCAGCAGCTTTCTGATGCGCACGGCTGCTTCGGGCATCTGCGGAATCCTGGCCTCGCCCTTGAGGAAGCGATTGAGCAGTGCCATGCGCAGGGTATCGACGGTGGTTGGCATGGTCTTCGAGTCCGATCACGGTGGCTATGAGCAAAGGCTAGCAAAGCATCTCGGCGCGTGCCGGGCTGGCCTTTCTTGACTTGCGGCAACCCCTTCTCTAGCGTGCCTGCTCTTGTGGAGACTCAGGCAGGAAAAGCGCATGACCGAAGATCGCATCAAACTCGAAGCCAGCTGGAAGGAAGCGCTGCGCGAGGAGTTCGACAAGCCCTACATGAAGGAGCTGCGCGAGTTCCTGCGGGCAGAGAAGGCAGCTGGCAAGGAAATCTATCCGCCGGGCCCGCTGATCTTCAATGCGCTCAATTCCACGCCGCTGGATCAGGTCAAGGTGGTGATCATCGGCCAGGACCCTTACCACGGCCCGGGACAGGCGCATGGCCTGTGCTTCTCGGTGCAGCCGGGCGTGCAAACGCCGCCGTCGCTGGTGAACATCTACAAGGAGCTCAAGCGCGATCTCAACATCGACATCCCGGCCCACGGTTACCTGCAGAGCTGGGCCGATCAGGGCGTGCTGCTGCTCAACACCTCGCTCACCGTCGAGCGCGCCAACGCCGGCTCGCATGCGAACAAGGGCTGGCAGTTCTTTACCGACCGGGTGATCGAAGTGGTCAGTGATCATCAGCCCAAGTTGGTGTTCCTGCTCTGGGGTAGCCATGCGCAGAGCAAGCAGCGCCTGATCGACCCGACCAAGCACCTGGTGCTGCGCTCGCCGCACCCGTCGCCGCTGTCCGCCCATCGTGGCTTCATCGGCAATGGCCATTTCAGTCGTTGCAACCAGTTCCTCAGCCAGAACGGCATGACCCCCATCGACTGGCAACTGCCACCGCTCTGACCAGGCGCCTCAGCGCTGCGCCACCGCCTGATCGGTGGCGCACTGTTGCGCAGCCAGGTCGGCGTGCAGGCCTTGCAGGCGCTTGTCTGCGCGCGCTATCTGACGCGAGTCGGCCTGAGCGACCAGATCGACGATCATCTCCGCCATGGCCTGGCGGGTTGTCTCATAACTGGCCTGATAGGCGCTGGTGTAGAAGCGTTCGCGTTGTTGCAGCAGGGCGGTCATGCGTGCGCCGAAGTCATCGCCGCGACGCACTTCCAATGTCTCGCGAAGTGCCTGTTGCCAGGCCAGGCGGTTATCCATCCAGATCTGATTCTGATCGCCCAGGCCTTGCGCCCACTGCTGCACGCGTTCGCGTTGCTCGGCATTGAGTTCGCCGAACCAGGGCTGCAGGCGCTCTTCCATGCGCTCGGCGCGCCGGTCGATCTGCTCCTGCAGGGGGGGCTCGAGGAATTCCTCGCGCAGCTTGGCGTTCTGCTCGTCCAGTGACGCCAATAACTGCTCGACCTGGCGCGGGCTGAGGCCGCGCAGCAGCTCGATGGTGCTAGGGGTGATTTCCACCGCGATGCGTTGCATGGCCGGTTCGACCTCGGCCAGTTGGCGAGTGATCAGCTCGCCGTCCCGGCTGCTCAGTGCCTGCTGGCTGCGCTGCAGCCAGTCGAGATAACGCGGCAGCTCGGCGTTGCAGTGCCAGGCCAGGTGTTCCTGCAATTGAGGCTTGAGCCAGGCGCTTTGCTCGCTGGTCAGCGCCACGTAGTCGTTGAGCTTCCAGGGGATCAGCCAGTCGAGATTACGATAGGCCAGGCCGACACGGCTGCAGGCGCTAAGCAGCAGGGTGATGACCAATAGCAGCAGCAGGGGTTTGCGCATGTACGCAGTCTCGCAAGGGCTGAGTTATTGAGGCTAATACTCGAAGAGCGTGGCGCAAGAGGGCGGAAATATCCGCTTAAGAGTTCAGCGAGACGGGTGATCGAATCGCGGACAAAAAGAAACCGCCCCGAAGGGCGGTTCCGATATTGCAGGTTGCGCTTATCCGCCGAGGTAGGCGTCGCGTACCTTGGGGTCGTTGAGCAGTTGTTCGCCGCTGCCCTGCATGACGATGTGGCCGTTCTCCAGCACATAGCCACGGTCGGCCAGCTTCAGCGCCTGGTTGGCGTTCTGCTCGACCAGGAACACGGTAACGCCGTCCTCGCGCAGTTGTTCGACGATGTCGAAGATCTGCTGGATGATGATCGGCGCCAGACCCAGCGACGGTTCGTCGAGCAGCAGCAGTTTGGGCTTGCTCATCAGGGCACGGCCGATGGCGAGCATCTGTTGCTCACCACCGCTCATAGTGCCGGCGCGCTGGGCGAAGCGTTCCTTCAGGCGTGGGAACAGGTGCAGGACCTTGTCCAGTTGCTCCTGATTGTCCGCCTTGTCACCGAAGAACCCGCCCATGGCCAGGTTCTCCTCGACGGTCAGGCGGGCGAACACGCGACGGCCTTCCGGCACGATGGCAATGCTCTTGCGCATGATCTGAGGGGTGTCCATGCCCACCAGCTCCTCACCCAGGTATCGGATGCTGCCACTGGTGGCGCGCGGATTGCCGCACAGGGTCATGAGCAGGGTCGACTTGCCGGCACCGTTGGCGCCGATCAGGGTGACGATCTCGCCTTTCTGCACTTCGATGCTGACGTCGTGCAGGGCCTGGATCTTGCCGTAGAAGGTTGAGACGTTGTTGAAGCTCAGCATGGATTACGCCTCCCCCAGATAGGCTTTGATCACGTCCGGGTTGTTACGGATGTCGTCCGGCGTGCCGTCGGCCAGGGGAGTGCCCTGGTTGATCACGTAGATGTGGTCGGAAATGCTCATGACCAGGTGCATGTCGTGCTCGATCAGCAGCACGGTGACGTTGTGCTCGTCACGCAGCATGCCGATCAGTGCCTTGAGGTCCTCGGTTTCACGCGGGTTGAGACCGGCGGCCGGCTCGTCGAGCATGAGGATGCTCGGACGCGTCATCATGCAGCGGGCGATTTCCAGGCGGCGTTGCTGACCGTAGGCCAGGGTGCCGGCACTGCGGTTGGCGAAGTCCACAAGGTCGACCTGCTCCAGCCAGTAGGCGGCGTACTCCATGGCCTCGCGCTCGCTGCGGCGGAAGGCCGGGGTCTTGAACAGGCCGGCCAGATAGCCGGTGTTCAGGTGGCGATGCTGGGCCACCAGCAGGTTTTCCACCGCGGTCATGTCCTTGAACAGACGCACGTTCTGGAAGGTCCGCACCACGCCCTTGCGGGCGATCTTGTGGCCCGGCAGGCCCTCGATCGCCTCGCCGTTGAGGCGGATGCTGCCGGAGCTTGGCTGGTAGAAGCCGGTCAGGCAGTTGAATACGGTGGTCTTGCCGGCGCCGTTCGGGCCGATCATCGAAACCACCTGCTTTTCCTTGACGTTCAGGCCCACCCCGTTGACGGCCAGCAGGCCGCCGAAACGCATGGACAGGCCGCTTACTTCGAGAATCGTGCGGCTCATCGCTTCAGCTCCAGGTGGGGACGTTGCATCGGCAGCAACCCTTGCGGGCGCCAGATCATCATGAAGATCATGACCAGACCGAAGAACAGCATGCGGTACTCGCTCAGCTCACGCATCTCCTGCAACATCACCATGATGATGGCCGCGAGGATCACGCCCAGCTGCGAGCCCATGCCACCCAGCACGACGATGGCGAGGATCATCGCCGACTCGATGAAGGTGAAGGATTCCGGTGTCACCAAACCCTGGCGCGCAGCGAAGAAGCTGCCGGCGAAACCGGCCAGGCTGGCACCGATGGTGAAAGCCGAGAGCTTGATCACGGTCGGGTTCAGGCCCAGCGCGCGGCAGGCGATCTCGTCTTCACGCAAGGCTTCCCAGGCGCGGCCGATCGGCATGCGCAGCAGGCGGTTGACCAGAAACAGCGTCAGCAGCACCAGCAGCAGGGCGATCAGGTAGAGGAAGATCACCTTGTACTGTGAGTTGTAGGCCATCTCGAAGTAGCCGTGGAAGGTCGGCATGTCCGCCGGCACACGGCGCTCGAAGGACAGTCCGAATAGGGTCGGCTTGTTCTCGTTGGCGATGCTCAGGCCGTTGGGGCCGCCGGTCAGATCGGTCAGGTTGCGCAACAGGATACGGATGATCTCGCCGAAGCCGAGCGTGACGATGGCCAGGTAATCCCCGCGCAAGCGCAGCACCGGGAAACCGAGCAGGAAGCCGAACAGCGCCGCCATCATGCCGGCCAGCGGCAGGCAGATCCAGAAGCCCAGGCCGAAGTAGTGCGCCAGGATCGCGTAGCTGTAGGCACCGACGGCGTAGAAGCCGACGTAACCCAGATCGAGCAGACCGGCGAGGCCGACCACGATGTTCAGGCCGAGGCCGAGCATGACGTAGATCAGGATCAGCGTGGCGATGTCCACCGCGCCGCGGCTGGCGAAGAACGGCCACACCAGCGCCACCATGACCATCGCCAGAATGATCCAGCGCTGGGTGGAGGGCAGGGTGAGGAAGTTGCCGAGCTGGCCGGAACCGCTGGGCAGCCTCGGGCGCTTGGCCCAGGCCGGGGTGATGTGGTCACGCAGCAGTTGCCAGAGGAAGATCAGCGCAGCAGCGCCGCCAATGCACCAGAGTTCGAAGGCGGTGGCGCCTTCGACACGCAGGCTGATACCGACGGTGCTGAGCTTCAGGCCCAATACGGGGTAGGAGATGATCAGCACCAGCAGGGCGCTGAAAATCGCGGATTTGAGGTTGCGGCTCATACCTTCTCCACCTCCGGGCGGCCAAGGATGCCGGTTGGACGGAACAGCAGCACCAGCACCAGCAGGCTGAACGCCACCACGTCCTTGTATTGATCACCGAAGATATCGGCGCCGAAGGCTTCGGCTACGCCCAGCAGCAGGCCACCGAGTACCGCGCCAGGGATGCTGCCGATACCGCCGAGTACTGCAGCGGTGAAGGCCTTGATGCCGGCAAGGAAGCCCAGGTGCGGGTTGATCACGCCGTAGTTCATCCCCAGCAGAACCGAGGCGATGGCGGCCAGCGCCGCACCGATGACGAAGGTCAGGGCGATGATGTTGTTGGTGTTGATGCCGAGCAGGTTGGCCATCTTCAGATCTTCGGCGCAGGCGCGACAGGCGCGGCCCAGGCGTGAGCGGGAGATGAACAGGGTCAGGCCGACCATGGTGACGAAGGTGACGATGAAGATCAGCACCTGCATGTAGGACACCACCACGCCGTTGGCTGCACTTTCACCGAGGATGAAGTTGCCGGGCAGCAGGCTGGGGATGGCCTTGTCCTTGGAGTCCTGCGCGAGCAATACCGCGTTCTGCAGGAATATCGACATACCGATCGCCGAGATCAGCGGGATCAGACGGTTGCCGCCGCGCAGGGGGCGGTAGGCCACCCGTTCGATGCTGTAACCGTAGGCACTGGTGACGATCATGGTGGCGGCGAAGGCGGCGACCATGATCACTGGGACGGCGTCGATGCCGAACATGGCAAGGCCGGCGATCACGGTGAAGGCTACGTACGAGCCAATCATGTAAACCTCGCCGTGGGCGAAGTTGATCATGCCAATGATGCCGTAGACCATGGTGTAGCCGATGGCGATCAGGGCATAGGTGCTGCCAATGGTCAGGCCATTGAGCAACTGCTGCAGGTAATGGTAAATCTCAGGCATAGCCTAACTCCTGGGCATCGCGTAAAGCGGCGCTTGTGACGCAGCGCGAGGCCGGAATTCGAATAGACAAAGCCCACTTCTGCAGTGGGCTCTGGGTTCAGAAGCTGTTCATGATCTGCTGCGCGTCGACCCTGCTGCGTTAAAAACAGGCTCGGAATGCTCATGTGCAAAAGCACACTCCGCTTCCTCGCCTGCTTCTGCCTTGCATGGCGCTAGCTCGCTAGCTCATGAATCAGCTTCTTCGGCGGGGTTACTTGGCTTCGGACTTGGTGCCGTCCTGGTGCCATTCGTACACCACGAAGCTGAAGTCCTTCAGGTCGCCCTTCTCGTCGAAGCCCAGGGTGCCAGTGGGGGTGTCGAAGCTGTTGGCACGCAGGGCAGCCGCTACCTTGGCGGTATCGGTGTCGCCGGCTTTCTCGATGCCTTCGGCGATGACCTGAACGGCGGCGTAGGCAGGGAACACGAACGGGCCGCTGGGGTCTTCGTTCTTGGCCTTGAAGGCCTCGACCAGCGCCTGGTTCTTCGGATCCTGGTCGAAGGACTTCGGCAGGGTCACCAGCAGGCCTTCGGAGGCCGGGCCGGCAATGGCCGAGATTTCCTTGTTACCCACGCCTTCCGGGCCCATGAACTTGACGTTCAGGCCGCGTTCCTTGGTCTGGCGCAGCAGCAGACCCAGTTCCGGGTGGTAGCCGCCGTAGTAAACGAAGTCGACGCCGGCCTGGTTCAGTTTGGCGATCAGCGCGGAGAAGTCCTTGTCGCCGGCGTTGATGCCTTCGAACATGGCGACTTTCATGCCTTTGCCTTCCAGGGTCTGCTTGACCGCGGTGGCGATGCCTTCACCGTACTGCTGCTTGTCGTGGATCACGGCAACGGTCTTCGGCTTGATGTGATCGGCGATGAAGTTGCCGGCGGTCGGGCCTTGCAGGCTGTCCAGGCCGATGGTGCGGAAGACCAGTTCGTAACCGCGGGAGGTGATTTCCGGGCTGGTGGAAGCCGCGGTGATCATCAGGATGCCTTCGTCTTCGTAAATGTCCGAAGCCGGTTGAGTGGAGCTGGAGCACAGGTGGCCAACCACGAACTTGACTTCGTCGTTGACGATCTTGTTGGCAACGGCAACGGCCTGTTTCGGATCGCAAGCATCGTCGTAGACCACGGCTTCGAGCTGGGCGCCGTTCACGCCGCCGGCCTTGTTGATCTGCTCGATGGCCATCTTGGCGCCGATGAATTGCATCTCACCGTACTGAGCAACCGCACCGGTCACCGGACCGGCCAGGCCGATCTTGATGTTGTCGGCTGCCATCGAATAACTGGCCGCCCCTGCCAGTGCCATTGCCGCGAACAGCTTGGAAATCTGCTTAGCCTTGTTCATGAGTGCTCCACTCTTATGTTTTTCGTTGTTGTAGTTCTTGCGGCCGAAGCTGCAGAACCGGGTCAGTGACCCCGGTAATGCCTCCGGCAACTGTACCGGAACAGTGTAGAGCGCGGATTTGCGCCTTGAAAAGCCGGCAGTTGGAGGCGAAACGCGGAGTTGTCGCTAAATTGCAAGGAATGTATAGAAAAACGGCGTGGCCTGAGTCGGCTGGCGAACGTCGTGCGGTTGCCAGGGCAGTTGCCGACGCTATCATTGCGCGCTGCATTCACAGCCATCGAAACGGGACACACCATGACGGACCAATCTAGCACCCTCTATGCCAAGCTGTTTGGCGAGACAGCGCCGATTCGTTGGCAGGAGCTGCAGCCGTTCTTCGCCCGAGGTGCGCTGCTCTGGGTCGAGGGCAGCCAGGATCTGGTGGCGGTCGCGCAGGCCGTGGCCGAGAATGATCAGGCTCGTGTTGCGCAATGGATGAACCAGGGCCTGCTGTGCAAGCTCGAAGATACGCGTGCCGAAGATCTGCTCACGCGCGACCCGCAATTGTGGGCGGTGGTGGTCGCCCCCTGGGTGCTGGTACAGGAAAGGGCAGGGGACTCGGCGCCGCACTGAAAGGGTGCATGCAGGACCGCAGGTAGCGGGCTAGACTCTTCGCACGCTCCCGTCAGGGAGCACCTACGGCGTTACGGCAAAGGAGACAGCCCTCATGTTCGAACCCGGTCACTTGCATCGCGGCAATCCGTCTGGTCTGGGCGGCTTGCCTGGCTACAGCATCGATTTCTACTATGAGGTGCGCAAAGACCCGCGGGAGGGGCCCATGCTGCACGGGCGCCTGGTCGGCGAGATCGACGGCAAGGCTTTCGAAGAGGTCTTCGAGATGCATCGCGATACCGCCTTCAACTTCGCCAGTGTGATCTCCCGGCTGGTGACCAAGCATGGCTTGCCAGCCAACCACAGCCCGATCATGCGTGCGCATGCCGAATACGATGCGATCTTCGAGGACATCCGCGCCAAGCTGCACGCCGCTCCTGGGGACGCCGTAGACTTCGACCATATGCAGCGTGACGGCCTGTAAGCGCAGGTGACGCTTTTTCAGGAATAAAAAAACCGGATTCAAGGATCCGGTTTTTTGCATTCTGGCGGCGTGTTTCAGGCTGCGACGAAACCTGCGGGGTAGGCCAGCGAGGCCTGACTGCTCTGCACTTCGGCGATGGTTTCGCGAACCACCTGCTTGGCCAGGCAGGCACACTTGCCGCACTGGCTGGCGATGCCGAGGGTGCCGCGCACTTCACGGTAACTGCAGCAGCCTTCATAGACTGCGTCGCGGATTTGCGTATCGGTGACACCTTCACAGAGGCAGACGTACATAGGCAAGGCTCGTCTTGGTAGTTCTGTTCGATGGGTCGGATACTAATGTTAATGAGAATGCTTGTCAAAGATCGATTGCGAATGCTCATAGAGTCTGACGAACGGTACAGCCGCCGTTAGGGGGCGGGTAGAGAAAGGTCTTTGCGTTTTCGGGGAGGATGCATTTGATACTGGACTGGCAATTACGTGTTAGCTGTCGATGAATTGGCACTATCCGTTAGCGCGCCGCCTGTCCTGATGGGTTTCGCCCCTTACGGGCGACTCACTTTCTTTGCTTGTGCAAAGAAAGTAAGCAAAGAAACACACCCCTGCATACGACCCCGGCTGCGCCGGGGTTCCCTCGCTCCATCACCGCTCCAGGGGCACGACCGGATGCGGCCCACCGACGAAGGGCCATCCCTGGCCCATCACGGCTCTCGCGACATCCATGTCGCTCAACCCCCTCCACGGTGATTCCACTCGGCCTCCTGAAGGGGACTTGGGCGTCGTCTGTGAGATCCGCGCTTCAAGAGCAAAAGCCAAACGCTACCGACTTTGATCGTCCCGTCAGAAGGCCGAGTGGAGGTGTCGCGTAGGGGGATGAGCCGCATGGATGCGGCGAAATACCGATGGCGGCCCCGCTTAAAAGGCCAGGGATGGCCCATGTAAGCCGGCCCCCGGAGCGGCGCCGGAGCGAGGGGAGTTGAGCGAAGCGAAACCCGGATGTCGGGGTGCCCTTCTCTTTGGTTACTTTCTCTTGGGCAAGCAAGAGCTACGAAGCGCAGCGAAGTAACAGCCGCAGGCTGGCCCGAAGGGTGAGCGCAGCGAATCAAGTGACTCGCCCGTGAGGGGCGAAACCAAGACGAAAGATCGACACGCCAATGATCTTTGCCCGGATATAAATAGCGCAAAAGAACACACAAACTTGCCAGTCCGGTATCAAGCTGCAAGTTCCCAAAGCTATGCGATGAACCAAAAAAACCGGCAGACGCCGGTTTTTTCATGGGGTTCGATCTGCCGTGCAGAGCCTCACTGATCGAACTCGTCCCAGCCGCCCATTTCCTTCCAGCGGTTGACGATGCCGCAGAACAGTTCGGCGGTCTTTTCGGTGTCGTAGCGGGCCGAATGCGCTTCCTTGCCGTCGAATTCGATGCCGGCGACCTGGCAGGCCTTGGCCAGCACGGTCTGGCCGTAGGCGAGGCCGGCCAGGGTGGCAGTATCGAAGCTGGAAAAGGGGTGGAAGGGGTTGCGCTTGATGCCGCAACGCGCCACTGCAGCGTTGAGAAAGCCCAGGTCGAAACTGCTGTTGTGCCCGACCAGGATCGCGCGCTTGCAGCCAGCCGATTTGATCGACTTGCGCAGACCCTTGAAGATCTCGCCCAGGGCATGCTCCTCGCTTACCGCCATACGCAGCGGATGGTCGAGCTTGATGCCGGTGAACTCCAGCGCCGCCGCTTCGATATTGGCGCCTTCGAAGGGCTCGATGCGGAAGAAGTGGGTGTGATCCGGATAAAGGAAGCCGCTCTCGTCCATGGCGATGGTGGTCGCGGCGATTTCCAGCAGGGCATCGGTGGCGCTGTTGAAGCCGCCGGTCTCGACGTCCACGACCACCGGCAGGTAGCCCCGAAAGCGCGCCGCCATGGGCGTGCGCGGGCCGGACGGCAGACTGGGCTCGAGTTCGTCGTCGTAGTTTTCTTCGCTCACGCCTGACCCTCCAGCAGCTTCCAGCGCAGGGTCTCGCCAGCGCGCAGCGGTACGACGCTGTTGTCTCCCAGCGGCAGGGTGGCCGGCACGGTCCACTCTTCGCGTACCAGGGTGATGCTGTCGCTGTTGCGCGGCATGCCATAGAAGTCCGGGCCATGGAAGCTGGCGAAGGCTTCCAGCTTGTCCAGTGCACCACGCTGTTCGAAGGCCTCGGCGTACAGCTCGATGGCGGCATAGGCGGTGTAGCAGCCGGCGCAGCCGCAGGCGGCTTCCTTGGCGTGCTTGACGTGCGGCGCCGAATCAGTGCCGAGGAAGAACTTGGCGTTGCCACTGGTGGCGGCGTCGAGCAGGGCTTCCTGGTGCACGTTGCGCTTGAGGATCGGCAGGCAATAGAAGTGCGGGCGAATGCCGCCGACCAGCATGTGGTTGCGGTTGTACAGCAGGTGGTGCGCGGTGATGGTGGCGCCGACATTGGCCGAGGCCGCCTCGACGAACTGCACCGCGTCACGCGTGGTGATGTGCTCGAACACCACCTTGAGCGTCGGGAAACGCTCGACCACGCGGGTGAGGTGTTCGTCGATGAAGGTCTTCTCGCGGTCGAACACGTCGATCTCGGCGCGGGTCACTTCGCCATGGACCAGCAGCAGCATGCCGACTTCGGCCATGGCTTCCAGCGCCGGGAAGATCTTGTCGATGCTGGTCACGCCCGAATCGGAGTTGGTGGTGGCGCCGGCCGGGTAGAGCTTGGCGGCATGCACGAAACCGCTGGCCTTGGCTGCACGCACGTCTTCCGGGCTGGTGTTGTCGGTGAGGTAGAGCACCATCAACGGTTCGAAGCGACTGCCGGCCGGGCGCGCTGCGAGAATGCGCTGGCGATAGGCGTCGGCCTCGGCGGCGTTGCGCACCGGCGGTACCAGGTTGGGCATGATGATGGCGCGGCCGAAGGTGCGCGCGGCATCGCCGACGGTGTGTGGCAGCACCGCGCCATCGCGCAGGTGAATGTGCCAGTCATCGGGACGCAGGAGAGTCAGGCGATCGGACATGGAGGCTTCCAGGCGGGTAAAACGTGGCCGCATGTTAACTGAAAAGGGTCAGCTCGCGCTCGCGCCGGCGCGACAATCGCACGCAGGGGGGTCAAGTTTCCGCGCGCCTGACCGATACCCCGTGAGAATACTGTGAACCGCCGTGGAGCCTGTCGTGCGTGCGCTCAATTTCCTCCTGATCAGCCTGTTGGCTGGCATGCCTCTATGTCTGCCGGCGCATGCCATCAGCTTCCAGACCCGGCTGGAGAAGGTGGAGTGGACGGTCGAGGGCGATCAGTTCGAGTGCCGCCTGAGTCAGCCGATCAGTAATTTCGGCAGCGGCGAGTTCGTGCGCCGCGCCGGTGAGCAGGTCACCTTCCGCCTCAAGGCCCGTGAGCGCTGGATGGGTGCTGGTTCGGCGACCTTGCTGGCAGCGGCGGCGCCCTGGCAGCCGGGGCGCGGCGACATCAACCTGGGTGTGGTCAGCGTCGGCAACGGCGAAGTTCCGTTCAACAGCTCGCAGGAGCAGGGCGCGCGCCTGCTCACCGGTTTGCTCGAAGGCCGCAGCCCGGTGGTGCGCCACCGCACCCTCAATGGCAGTGACAACTTCGAGGTGCGCCTGCTGCCGGTGAAATTTCACAAGGCTTACGACGATTACCAGGTCTGTACCGCCAAGTTGCTGCCGGTCAACTTCGATCAGATTCGTCAGGCGCAGATTGGCTTTCCCGGTGGCGGCATCGATCTCGACCCAATGGCCAAGGCCAAGCTCGATATCATCCTCGACTTCGTCAAGGCCGACCCATCCATCAACAGCTTTCAGATCGACGGCCACGCCGACAACAGCGGCAACCGCCTGACCAACCGCGACCTGTCGCGCCGCCGCGCGCTGGCCGTGCAGGAATATCTGGTAGCCGGCGGCGTACCGGTCGAGCAGATCACCATGCGTTTTCATGGCGAGCGTTATCCCCTCGCGCCCAATAACAGCGAAGCCAATCGGGCCAAGAACCGCCGGGCGACCCTGCGCCTGGATCGTGTGCCGCAGCCCGAGGCACCGCAGCAGAGTGCTCCCGCTCCCGCCACCACGCCGGTCGATCCGCCAAGCAGCCGATCGTCCTGAGCCACTTTGACGTCGCTTGGTCAACTCCGACTGTCGCACCCCTGTAAATTGAGCCGCTTGGCCAGTAGAATCACCGGTTTTACCGTACAACCCGTGGAGTGATGGCATGGCGGACGTCAAAAAGGTAGTTCTGGCCTATTCCGGTGGCCTGGACACCTCGGTGATCCTCAAGTGGCTGCAAGATACCTATAACTGTGAAGTGGTGACCTTCACCGCCGATCTCGGCCAGGGCGAAGAGGTCGAGCCGGCCCGTGCCAAGGCCCAGGCAATGGGCGTTAAGGAAATCTACATCGACGACCTGCGCGAGGAGTTCGTCCGCGATTTCGTCTACCCGATGTTCCGCGCCAACACCGTCTACGAAGGCGAATACCTGCTGGGTACCTCCATCGCCCGCCCGCTGATCGCCAAGCGCCTGATCGAAATCGCCAACGAGACCGGTGCCGACGCCATCTCCCACGGTGCGACCGGCAAGGGCAACGACCAGGTGCGTTTCGAACTGGGCGCCTATGCGCTGAAGCCGGGTGTAAAAGTCATCGCCCCGTGGCGTGAGTGGGACCTGCTGTCGCGCGAGAAGCTGATGGACTACGCCGAGAAGCACGCCATCCCGATCGAGCGCCACGGCAAGAAGAAGTCGCCGTACTCCATGGACGCCAACCTGCTGCACATCTCCTATGAAGGTGGCGTGCTGGAAGACACCTGGACCGAGCACGAAGAAGACATGTGGAAATGGACTGTCTCCCCTGAGGCAGCACCGGACGCACCGACTTATATCGAGCTGACCTACCGCGCCGGCGACATCGTCGCCATCGACGGCAAGGACATGAGCCCGGCGCAGGTGCTGGCCGAACTGAACCGCATTGGCGGCGAGAACGGCATCGGTCGTCTGGACATCGTCGAGAACCGTTTCGTTGGCATGAAGTCCCGCGGCTGCTACGAAACCCCCGGCGGCACCATCATGCTCAAGGCCCACCGCGCCATCGAGTCGATCACCCTCGACCGTGAAGTGGCTCACCTCAAAGACGAGCTGATGCCGAAATACGCCAGCCTGATCTACAACGGTTTCTGGTGGAGCCCGGAGCGTCTGATGCTGCAACAGATGATCGACGCCTCCCAAGCCAACGTGAACGGCGTGGTCCGCCTGAAGCTGTACAAGGGCAACGTCATCGTCACTGGTCGCAAGTCCGACGATTCGCTGTTCGACGCCAATATCGCGACCTTCGAGGAAGATGGCGGCGCCTACAACCAGCAGGACGCGGCGGGCTTCATCAAGCTCAACGCCCTGCGTATGCGTATCGCTGCAGGCAAGGGCCGCAAGCTGGTCTAAGCTAAAACTCTTGCGTCACAAGGACCCCGGCCAAGTGCCGGGGTTCTGCTTGCTAGAAGGGGGAAATCTGATGAGACTGCTGCATACCATGCTGCGCGTCGGCGACCTGGACAAATCCATCGCCTTCTACACCGAAGTGCTGGGCATGACCCTGCTGCGGCGCAAGGACTATCCGGACGGTAAGTTCACCCTGGCGTTCGTCGGTTACGGCGACGAGGCGCACAACAGCGTGATCGAGCTGACCCACAACTGGGGCGTTGAGCACTATGAGCTGGGTACCGGCTACGGTCATATCGCCCTGGAAGTCGAGGACGTCTACAAGGCCTGCGAGGATATTCGCGGCCGCGGCGGCAAGATCACCCGAGAGCCGGGGCCGATGAAGCACGGCACCAGCATCCTGGCCTTCGTCGAGGACCCGGACGGTTACAAGATCGAGCTGCTCTCACCGTCTCGACGCGACTGATCGCGATATACGAAAAGCCCCGCAATTAGCGGGGCTTCTTCTGTGCAGCTCGATAATCAGATATCGAAGTCGTATTCGGCCAGCTGTTTGTGCAGGCGACGCTCTTCGAGGAAGTTATCGATGATGCGGCGCTTGGTCAGGTTGGCCTTGGCGACTTCAACCGCAGGCTCGGCGTCGTCCGATTCCTCCGCGACAAAGTCTTCGTCCAGCTCGAGATCTTCTTTGTCTGTGCTCATTCATTCCACTCCAGGCCAATTACCGGGGCCATTTGCGCACCTTATAGCGGCAAAAAATGAGCGGGTAAAAAAGATTTTTTCAATCAGAAGATCGCCGGATTCTATGGTCGATCAATCGTCGGAGGTTTTCGCCTTGTACTCGCACAGGTCTTCGATGCGGCAGGCGCCACAGCGCGGTTTACGCGCGGTGCAGACGTAGCGTCCGTGCAGGATCAGCCAGTGGTGAGCGTCTAGCAGATAATCCTTGGGTACGAACTTGAGCAGCTTCTTTTCCACCTCGACCACGTTCTTGCCCGGCGCGATGCCGGTGCGGTTGCTGACGCGGAAGATATGCGTATCCACGGCCATGGCCAGCTGGCGGAAAGCGGTGTTGAGCACCACATTGGCGGTCTTGCGACCGACGCCGGGCAGCGCTTCGAGGTCCTCGCGATTGTCCGGCACCTGGCTGCCGTGCTTCTCGATGAGGATGCGACAGGCCTCGATGACGTTCTTTGCCTTGCTGTTGTACAGGCCGATGGTCTTGATGTACTCGGAGAGTCCTTCGACGCCCAGGGCGTAGATCGCTTCTGGCGTGTTAGCGACCGGAAACAGCTTGGCCGTGGCCTTGTTGACGCTGACATCGGTGGCCTGGGCCGAAAGCGTTACCGCCACCAGCAGCTCGAAGGGCGTGCTGTAGGCCAGCTCGGTCTTGGGCTCGGGGTTGTCCTCGTGCAGGCGACGGAAGATTTCCAGGCGTTTGGCGGCGTTCATTCGATGACTCCGGTCACTCGAACCCGGCGGCTTTGTGCAGGCGCTTCGGGCGCGGCGGCCTTGGCTCGTTCGGCGGCGATCTGGTCGATGCGGTTCTTGCCGGCGATCAACAGGCCGAGAACGATGAAGGCGCCCGGCGGCAGGATGGCCAGCAAGAAGCCGCGGTAGTCGTGAACCAGGGTGAGTTTCCAATCTGCGGCAATCGGGCCGAACAGCAGGTGCATGTTGGCGAACAGTGCGCCGGTGCCGAGCAGCTCGCGGATGGCGCCGATCATTACCAGCACCAGGCCGAAGCCCAGACCCATCATCAGACCGTCATAGGCGGCGCGGGCCGGGTCGTGCTTGGCGGCGAAGCCGTCGGCGCGGCCGAGGATCACGCAGTTGGTGGTGATCAGCGGGATGAAGATGCCGAGAATCTGATACAGCTCGTAGGTGTAGGCCTGCATCAGCAGCTCGATGCAGGTGGTCAGGGCGGCGATGATCATGACGAAGGCCGGCAGGCGCACGGCGGTGTTGACCACGCCGCGCACCAGCGACACGGCGGTGTTGGAGCACACCAGCACCACCGCACTGGCCAGGGCCAGGCCGAGGGCGTTGACCGTGGAGTTGCTGACCCCGAGCAGCGGGCACAGGCCGAGCAGTTGCACCAGCGCCGGGTTGTTTTTCCACAGGCCGTTGAGGCTGATTTCGCGGTAGCTGGTCATCGTTCATCCTCCGCCAGGCCCAGCAGCTGGGCGCGGTGCGTGTCGAAGTAGCGCAGGGCGCCGTGCACGGCCTTGACCACGGCGCGTGGGGTGATGGTGGCGCCGGCGAACTGGTCGAAGTCGCCGCGATCCTTCTTCACCGCCCAGCGTTCTTCATCCGGGTCGCTCAGGGATTTGCCGGCGAAACCGAGTATCCAGTCGCTCTTGGCCAGTTCGATCTTGTCGCCCAGGCCCGGGGTTTCCTTGTGGCTGAGCACGCGCACGCCGGCCAGGCGGCCATCGGCGAAGATGCCGACCAGCAGGTGGATGGCGCCGCTGTAGCCGTCCGGCGCGGTCACCGGCAGTATCAGCGCGTTGGGCTGAGCGCCCTTGAGTGCCAGGTAGGCCGACTGCGGGCTGCGGTGGCCCAGCTCGGGGGCGTTGAGCTCGATGCGGTTATCCAGCAGGTGATTGTCATAGCTGCCTGCCGGCAGGATCTCGGCCAGGGCGCGCACCTGCGTTTCGCGTTCGGCATTGGCGATGCGCTCGGCAGTGCCCTGTTGCAGCAGGGCGACGCTGCCGACGGTGCCGATGGCGAATAGGCCAAGCACCAGGGCGTTCTTCAGCATCGAACGGCTGATTTCCGGCAGCATGCTCATTCTCCCAACTTGAAGCCGCTGTTGGGCTTGCGGTGGCCGTAGCTGCGCGGCCGGGTGTAGTAGTCGATGGTCGGCGCGGCCAGGTTCATCAGCAGCACGGCGAAGGCTACTGCATCTGGATAACCGCCCCAGGTGCGGATCACATAGACCAGTACGCCGACACCGATGCCGAACACCAGGCGTCCGCGATTGCTGGTCGCGCCGGAAACCGGGTCGGTGACGATGAAGAACGCGCCGAGCATGGTGGCGCCGGTCAGCAGGTGGAACAGCGGCGAGCCATTGGAATCCGAGCCGCTGCCATTCCAGAACAGCAGGCTCATGACGAACAGCGCGGCGAGCATGCCCACCGGCGCGTGCCAGGTGATCAGGCGTTTATGCAGCAGATACAGGCCACCGGCGAGAAACGCTAGGTTGACCGCTTCGCTGCCGGCGCCGCCGAAATGGCCGAAGGCCGGATTGCTGGCGTGCAGCTCGTCGATGGTCAGGCTCTTGTTCACCTTCAGCGCGTCCAGCGCGGTGGCCTGGGCCCAGCCATCCGGGAGATTGGCGATGCCGAGGATGTGCTTGATGCCATCAAGTGCGGCGACGCCATGTGGCGCGGGCCAACTGATCATGTCGACGGGGAAGGAGATCAGCACCACCACGTAGCCGACCATGGCCGGGTTGAACGGATTTTGTCCGAGGCCGCCATAGAGCTGCTTGCCGAAGCCGATGGCGAAGCCGCAGGCGATCAGCGTCAGCCACCAGGGCGAGTAGGGCGGCAGAGCCAAGGCCAGCAGCACGGCGGTGACCAGGGCGCTGTAGTCCTTGAGGAAAAAGGCGATTGGACGTTTGCGTGCGGCCAGCAATGCGGCCTCGAAGCCCAGGGCGCAGAGGCTGGCCCATACCAGATTGAACAGGGTGCCGGCGCCGAATAGCCAGGTCAGGGCGAGAATGCCCGGCACGGTGGCCAGCAGCACCTGCAGCATGACCTGCTGGGTACGGTTGCTGCCCGTGGCGTGGGGCGATGTGATGCGGGGCAGGGCCATCGGCGCTCCGGTGGTTCTGTTACTGCGTTCTCGGTGATCGCAGTGGTGTTCATTCCCCGGATTGCATCCGGGCTACGGTTGTCTGTGCCGCCCGGATGCTCCGACGCAACTGTAGCCCGGATGCAATCCGAGACGCTGTACCAGCGTGCCGGCGTTCTAATTCTCCCTCTCCCGTTACGGGAGAGGGACGGGGAGAGGGTGCGTTGTACTGACCCTCTCCCCAACCCCTCTCCCACAAGTGGGAGAGGGGCTTTAATCGTTGTGCTGCCCGCCCCGGAGGTAATTCGGGGCGATCGCTACGCCTGGTATTCGGCCAGCTTGCGTTCGGCTTCGGCCAGGCGTGTGCGCGCCTGTTCCAGCGCCTCGCCAGCGGCGCTCTCGTCACGCTCCAGCTTGCGCAGGTCGGCACGGGCGAAAGCCACCTCTGTCTTCAACGCTTTCAGTTCGGCATCCACGCCGGGGCGCTCGGTGCGCACCAGCTGCGGCGCCGGTTTATCCGAGTTCTCCTCGGCGGCATGCAGCGCCTGTTCGGCGGCGGCCAGGGCGTCGCGCAATGCTTGCAGAGCGGTTTCGTCGCTGCCGGCCTTTTCCGCTTTCTTCAGCTTGGCGCGTTTCATCGCCAGTTCGATCTTGGCTTTCTTCAGCGCTTCGTCGCCGGCGGGTTTGGCGGCTGGCGCGGGCACCTGGTCTTGTAAATCGGCCAGAGTTTTCTCGGCTGCTTCCAGTTGCTGGCGCACGCGGGCCAGTTCGGCTTGCTGCTCGTCGTCCGGGTTTTCGATCTTCTCCAGCTTGCGCAGCTGGGCCTTGAGCATGGCGGCTTCGATCTTGGCCTTTTTCAGCGCATCGTCGCCGACGGGTTTGGCGGCTGGCGCGGGCGCCTGGTTTTGTAGATCGGTCAGAGTTTTCTCGGCTGCCTCCAGTTGCTGGCGCACGCGGGCCAGTTCGGCTTGCTGCTCGTCGTCCGGGTTATCGACCTTTTCCAGCTTGCGCAATTGAGCCTTGAGCATGGTGGCTTCGATCTTGGCCTTCTTCAGCGCTTCGTCACCGGCGGGTTTGGCAGTCGGCACAGGCGCCTGTTGTTGCAGATCGGCCAGGGCCTTTTCGGCGGCTTCAAGCTGCTGGCGCACTCGGGTGATCTCGGTTTGTTGCTCCTCGTCCGGAGTTTCGATTTTTTCCAGCTTGCGCAATTGAGCCTTGAGCATGGCCGCTTCGATCTTCGCTTTCTTCAGCGCTTCGTCGCCGGCCGGTTTGGGTGCGGGAGCTGGTGCTGTCGCCTGGGCATCGGCCAGGGCTTTCTGCGCGGCTTCGGTTGCTGAACGCAGCTCGGCGACCTGCGCCTGCAGCTCCGGCGTGTCGTGGGCGGCCAGCTGTTTCTCGGCTTTCTTCAGCGCGACCTGGGCCATGCTGGCTTCGATCTTGAGTTTCTTCAGCGCTTCATCGGCCGGCGCAGCTGCGGCAGCAGGCGGGGCTTCGGCTTGTGCTGCCTTGGCGCGGGCGGCTTTTTCCGCGCGCGCCTTGCGCTCGGCTTCCTTCTGTTCCTCGGCGCGGCGCAAGCGTTCCTGGCGTTGCTCGAAGCGCTGTTTGGAGTGCTCGGCCTTGAGCTGTTTTTGCTCCAGCTCACGAATTTCCGCCTTAGCCACGCGGTAGTACTGCACCAGTGGAATGCTCGATGGGCAGACGTAGGCGCAGGCGCCGCACTCGATGCAGTCGAACAGGTTGTGCGCCTTGAGCTGTTCGTGCTCCTGGCCTAGGGCGAAGAAGTGCAGTTGCTGCGGCAGCAGACTTGCCGGGCACGCCTCGGCGCATTCGCCGCAGCGGATGCAGGGCATGGCCGGCGGTGGTGGTGGCAGTTCCGCGGCGGTGCTGGCCAGCAGGCAGTTGCTGGTCTTGATCAGCGGCACGTCGAGGCTGGGCAGGGTAAAGCCCATCATCGGCCCGCCCATGACCAGGCGATTGAGTGTGCTGATGTCCAGCCCGGCGAAGGCCAGTAATTCGCCCACCGGCGTGCCGAGCAGCGCCTCGACATTGCCCGGACGCGCCAGCGCCTCGCCGGTCAGCGTGGTGATACGCGAGATCAGCGGCTTGCCCAGCAGCACGGCGTCGTGAATGGCCACGCAAGTGCCGACGTTCTGGCAAAGGATGCCGATATCAGCCGGCAGGCCGCCGCTGGGCACCTCGACGCCGGTGAGGATCTGGATCAGCTGTTTCTCGCCGCCGGATGGGTACTTGGTCGGGAACACCCGCACCTGGTAGTCGCGGCCGGCGCAGGCAGCACGTACGGCGGCGATGGCCTCGGGCTTGTTGTCCTCGATACCGATCAGCACCTGCTCGGGCTGGATCAGCTGCATCAGGATATCGATGCCAGAAACCAGCTCGCCGGCGCGCTCGCGCATCAGCACGTCATCAGCGGTGATATAGGGTTCGCATTCGGTACCGTTGATGATCAGCGTGTGGATCTTCTGCGTCGGCCGTGCGGTGAGTTTCACCGCCGTGGGGAAACCGGCGCCGCCCAGGCCGTTGATGCCGGCCTCGCGGATCAGCGTCAGCAGCTCGCTGGCTTCCAGGCTGCGGTAGTTGGCTGGCGGCGTTAGCTCGATCCATTCATCCAGACCGTCGCTGTCGATGACGACAGCCGGCGCCAGCATGCCGGAAGCATGGGGATAAGGCTGCTCACCGATGAAGGCCACGGTGCCGGAAGTCGGCGCATGCAACGGCACACTGACGAAGCCGTTGGTATTGGCGATCTTCTCGCCCTTGCGTACGCGTTGGCCAACCACCACACAGGGCTCTGCGGTTGCGCCAATATGCTGGCCGAGCGGCAACACCAGGCGCTTGGGCAGCGGGGCCTGCTGGATCGGTGTGCGGTTGGACAGCTCCTTGCGCTCGGCCGGATGGATACCTCCCGGGATATCCCAGAACTTTTCCTGCACCGTCATGCCGCCTGCTCCCGGTCACTGGCGATCAACTGGCCGGGTGCCAGCGGCTTGTCCCACTTCCAGCTCTGCACGCTGCTGCCGACTTCGATCATGTCGATGCAGTCCACCGGGCAGGGTTCGACGCACAGGTCGCAGCCGGTGCATTCGCTGACGATCACCGTGTGCATCTGCCGCGCGGCGCCGACGATGGCGTCCACCGGGCAGGCCTGGATGCACTTGGTGCAGCCGATGCACTCTGCTTCGCGGATAAACGCGACCATCTGCGGCTTTTCGCCTTCCACCGCGTCCAGCGGCTCGGGCTCGACATCCAGCAGGTCGGCCAAGGCCTGGATGGTCGCCTCGCCGCCGGGTGGGCACTTGTTGATCTTGTCGCCGCCGGCGATGGCCTCGGCGTAGGGCTTGCAGCCCGGATAACCGCACTGGCCGCACTGGGTCTGCGGCAGCAGGGCGTTGATCTGCTCGGCGATGGGGTCACCCTCGACCTTGAAGCGCACGGCGGCGAAACCGAGGATGGCCCCGGCGATCAGGCACAGCGTGAGCAGGGCGAGGACGGCGACCAGAACCAGGCTCATAGCTTGATCAGCCCGGAGAAGCCCATGAACGCCAGCGACATCAGCCCGGCGGTGATCATGCCGATGGCCGCGCCCTGGAAGGATTTCGGCACGTCGGCGATGGCGATGCGCTCACGCATGGCGGCGAACAGCACCAGCACCAGGGAGAAGCCCAGGCCGGCGGCAAAACCATTGGCGGTGGCAGTGATGAAAGTGAACTCGGCCTTGTTGGCGTTGAGCAGGGCCACGCCGAGGACGATGCAGTTGGTGGTGATCAGCGGCAGGAAGATGCCCAGCACTCGATAGAGCAGCGGGCTGGTCTTGTTCACCACCATCTCGGTGAACTGCACCACCACGGCGATCACCAGAATGAAGCTGATGGTGCGCAGGAATTCCAGGTCCAGCGGCTTGAGCACGTACTGCTGCACCAGGTAGCTGCACATGGCGGCCATGGTCAGCACGAAGGTGGTGGCCAGGGACAGGCCGATGGCGGTCTCGATCTTCTTCGACACGCCCATGAACGGGCACAGGCCGAGGAACTGCACCAGCACGAAGTTGTTGACCAGGATGGCGCTGACCATGATCAGGACGAGTTCGGTCATCGGGTTGCCGTCGAATGCGCAAAGGCCTTAGGAAAAGGGCGCCTATTATCGGGAAGCGGCCCTGGCCATACAAGCCGGATGCGGCGAATTGCCTGCCATTGACGGCCTTTATTCGGCCTCGGTCAACGGCCGGTCAGGCGTCTCCACAGCTTGCGCAAGCCCAGCGCTACAGGGAACAGCACGATCAGGAAGGGCAGGCTGTAGCCGATGAACTCGATCAGGTTGGCGGTGCCTTCCGCGAGGTTGTCGGTGAGGCGTGAAAAAGCTTCGCCGATGCGGCCCAAAGGCGAGCTTTCGTAGGGGCTGCTGAAGCTAAGGGTCAGCAGGTTGGTATCCAGGCGCCGTTGTTGTTGGGCCGCTTCCTGGGCGATGGCCTGCAGTTGTACCTCCAGTGCTGCCTGCTCTCGGGCCAGCGCCAGCAGGTCGGCCACGGCCAGATCGTCGCGTTGTTCGAACTGCTGCAAGGTCCGTTGCTGGCGCAGCAGTTGCTCGTGCTGACGACGATTGTCGCTCACTGCCTGGGCCAGGTCCTCGGCACGAGTGCTGCGGCTGACCAGCTCACCGCCCTCGCTGGCCAGGGCGGTGATGGCCTCGACCCCGTCGGGCACGATACGCAGAGTGAGGTCGCCACGCGGCGCATGGTCGCTGCTTTGCTGTGCGGCGATCAGGCTGCAGGCGCCGAAACGCTCGCTCAGGCAGGCTTCGCGGGTGGCGGCGATGCGTTCGCCGATCTGCTCGGCGGCCAGTTCTATGCCGATATGGTGCTCATAAGCCAGGTAGCTGCCAGCCTGGTTGCGTTCACCCTGCAGGGCGCCACCGAGCGGGGGCCCCGATTGCTCGGAGCAACCGGCCAGTGCGGCCAGCAGCGTCACTACCATCCATGGCTTCATCCGTGCCTCCTGGCGTTTGGCTTATTTGACGCGTTGGCCCGGCTTGGCGCCGCTGTCGGGGCTGAGCAGGTAGATTTCCTCGCCACCGGGGCCGGCGGCCAGGACCATGCCTTCGCTGATGCCGAATTTCATCTTGCGCGGCGCCAGGTTGGCGACGTACAGGGTCAGGCGGCCTTCCAGCTTGCTAGGGTCCGGGTAGGCGGACTTGATGCCGGAGAACACGTTGCGCTTCTCGTCACCGATATCCAGCGACAGGCGCAGCAGCTTGTCGGCACCTTCGACGAACTCGCACTTCTCGATCAGGGCGATACGCAGGTCGACGGCGGCGAAGGCGTCGAAGTTGATCTCGGCGGCCAGCGGATCTTTGCTCAGTTCGCCATTGCCTTGTGGCCTGGGCGCTTCGGCGGCCAGGTCTTCCTTGGAGGCTTCGGTCATGGCTTCGATCTTCGCTTGTTCGATGCGGGTCAGCAGCGGGTTGAACGGGTTCAACTGATGATTGGCCAGCGGCAGCGACAGGTCGGCCCAGGTTTGCGGCTTCACGTTGAGGAAGGCTTCGGCGTCGGCAGCCAGTTTCGGCAGCACCGGCTTGAGCATGATCACCAGCTGACGGAACAGGTTGACGCCCAACGCACAGATTTCCTGCACCTCGGCCTGCTTGCCTTCGACCTTGTTCAGAGCCCAGGGCGCCTTGTCGGCGATCCAGGCGTTGGCGCGGTCGGCCAGTGCCATGATTTCGCGCATGGCGCGGGAGAAATCGCGCGCTTCGTAGGCCTCGGCGATGCTCGGCGCGGCGGCCTGGAAGGCGTCCCACAGCTCGGGCTCCGGGTTGGCGGCGACCAGCAGGCCATTGTTGCCCTTGTGGATGAAGCCGGCGCAGCGGCTGGCGATGTTGACCACCTTGCCGACCAGATCCGAGTTGACCTTCTGCACGAAGTCCTCGAGGTTCAGGTCGAGATCGTCCACGCCACGGCCCAGCTTGGAGGCGTAGTAGTAACGCAGGTATTCCGGGTTCAGGTGATCCAGATAGGTGCGCGCCTTGATGAAGGTGCCGCGCGACTTGGACATCTTCTGCCCGTTGACGGTCAGGTAGCCGTGCACGTTGACTGCAGTCGGCTTGCGGTAGCCCGCGCCTTCGAGCATGGCCGGCCAGAACAGAGCATGGAAGTTGACGATGTCCTTGCCGATGAAGTGGTACAGCTCGGCGGTGGAATCCTTGCCCCAGAACGCGTCAAAGTCCAGCTCCGGGCGTTTGCTGCAGAGGTTCTTGAAGCTGGCCATGTAGCCGATCGGCGCGTCCAGCCAGACGTAGAAGTACTTGCCCGGCTCGCCGGGAATCTCGAAGCCGAAGTAGGGCGCATCGCGGCTGATGTCCCACTCCTGCAGGCCGCCATCGAGCCACTCGGCGATCTTGTTGGCCACCGCTTCCTGCAGGGCGCCGGAGCGCGTCCACTGCTTGAGCATGGCTTCGAAGTCCGGCAGCTTGAAGAAGAAATGCTGCGATTCCTTGAGCACCGGCACGGCCCCGGAGATGGCCGAGCGTGGGTTCTTCAGTTCGGTCGGCGAATAGGTGGCGCCGCATTTCTCGCAGTTGTCGCCGTACTGATCCTCGGTGCCGCATTTCGGGCACGTACCCTTGATGAAGCGGTCGGCGAGGAACATGCCCTTCTCGGGGTCGAAGTACTGGGTCACCGCGCGAGTGGCGATATGGCCCTTGTCGCGCAGCGCCAGGTAAATGGCCGCCGACAGCTCGCGGTTCTCCTCCGAGTGGGTGGAGTGGTAGTTGTCGAAGTCCACGCCGAAGTCGGCGAAGTCGGCCATGTGCTCGGCGCGTACGCCATCGATCAATTGTTCGGGGGTGATGCCTTCTTTCTCGGCGCGCAACATGATCGCCGAGCCGTGGGCGTCGTCGGCGCAGACGTAGATCGCCTGATTGCCACGCAGTTTCTGGTAGCGCACCCACATGTCGGTCTGCACGTACTCGAGCATATGGCCGAGGTGGATGGAGCCGTTGGCATAGGGGAGGGCGCTGGTAACGAGAATCTTGCGGGCTTCGGTCATGGTGATCGGCTGCACTGGTAAAACGAGGGAAGTCGACAACTATAAGGGAAGCGACAAGCTTCAAGCTACCTGCGGCAAGGAAAAGCGCATGCTGCATTGCCCGGGAAGGCTGCTGTTATGATGAGGGCCTGTTTTTCTGTCTGCCTTCTGGAGTTCTTGCATGAGTGCCGTCACCCGCGAAGCGGTCGAAGCCTGCCTGCGTCAGTTCACCGACCCCCATCTCGAGCAGGACCCGGTCAGCGCCGGCTGCCTGCGTGAAGTCGACATCCAGGGTGCGCGCGTCGCCGTACGTCTGGAGCTGGGCTACGCCGCCGGTCTGTTCAAGAATGGCTGGGCGCAGATGCTGCAGATGGCGCTGGAGAACCTCGAAGACGTGGACGGCGCGCGAGTGCAGGTCGATTGCGTGATCGACTCGCATCAGGGTCAGGCCCAGGTGCCAGCGCTGGCCGGGGTGAAGAACGTGATCGCTGTGGCTTCGGGCAAGGGCGGCGTGGGCAAGTCCACCACGGCGGCCAACCTGGCGCTGGCGCTGGCCCGCGAGGGCGCGCGCGTGGGTATCCTCGACGCCGATATCTATGGGCCCAGCCAAGGCATCATGTTCGGTATCGCTGAGGGTACGCGGCCGGAAGTTCGCGAACAGAAGTGGTTCGTGCCGCTCGAAGCTCATGGCGTGCAGGTGATGTCCATGGCCTTTCTCACCGACGACAACACGCCGATGGTGTGGCGCGGGCCGATGGTCAGCGGCGCCTTGCTGCAACTGATCACCCAGACCGCCTGGAACGATCTTGATTACCTGGTGGTGGACATGCCGCCGGGTACTGGTGATATCCAGTTGACCCTGGCGCAGAAGGTGCCGGTGGCTGGCAGCGTGATCGTCACCACGCCGCAGGACCTGGCCCTGCTCGATGCCAAGAAAGGCGTGGAGATGTTCCGCAAGGTGCACATCCCGGTGCTGGGTGTGGTGGAAAACATGGCGGTGCACATCTGCTCCAACTGCGGCCACGCCGAGCACCTGTTCGGTGAGGGCGGCGGCGAGAAGCTGGCTGCGCAATATGGTGTCGAGCTGCTGGCCTCGCTGCCGCTGTCGATGGCCATCCGCATGCAGGCCGATGATGGCAAGCCCACCACCATTGCCGATCCGGAAAGCCAGATCGCCATGATCTATCAGGACCTGGCGCGCAAGGTCGGCGCGCGTATCGCCCAGGCTGGCAAGCCGGCGATGCCCAGCATCGAGATCAGCGAGGACTAACAGCAGCCGCGCAGCGGCCCTCTGATGCCCCTCTCCCGCTTGCGGGAGACGACTGCATGGATGCAGGAGGTAGGGCGGCGCAGGAGCCAAAGCCGAGGGTGCCCGAAGGGCGGGAGAGGGCGATGCAGGCGACTTCGGTGGTTCGGCTCATCCTCCCCGCTTGCGAGGAATGACTGCATGATGCGGAAGGCAGGGCGGCTCAGGAGCCAAAGCCGAGTGCGCCCGAAGGGCGGGAGAGGGCAACGCAGGCGACTCGGTCCTGGCGTGACGAAGCCCACTCCGATCCCGCTTCTGTAGGAGCGGGATCAGCCGCGATTTCGCGGATAAATCCGCTCCTACAAGGCGTGCAACACCCATAAAAAAGCCCCGCACTAGGCGGGGCTCTTTTCAAGCAGGGTAGTACAGGTTAGATAACCTGAACTTCCTCAGCCTGCATGCCTTTCTGGCCACGGGTAGCCACGAAGGAAACCTGCTGGCCTTCCTTCAGGGTTTTGAAACCGTCGCTCTGGATGGCTTTGAAGTGAACGAAGAGGTCGTCACCGGATTGCGGGGTGATGAAGCCGTAGCCTTTCTCATCGTTGAACCACTTAACGGTGCCAGTCTGACGATTGGACATGTGATGTCTCCTAACAAAAGTAATAACAGCCCTGGAAAAGCCCAGGCCGGGACTGAGTGCAACGAGTACTAGGAGTCGGACGATGTTTGGATCGAAATCTAGGCATCTAGTAGCGATTCGCGGTGACACATGCAGCACAGTGGGCACACCATACGTGTTTTTATCGTCGAGTGCGAATAGTCGATGCAGCTTTTTTGCAAATAATGATTGGTGGGCGCGGCGGCAATCTTTGAAGCGTGGCGCCGGCATCGGTAAGATGCGCTCACTTTTCCAGTAACCGCCCACTCAGGACACCTCGCCATGAGCATCAAATCGGACAAGTGGATTCGCCGCATGGCCCAGGAACACGGCATGATCGAGCCGTTCGTAGAGCGTCAGGTGCGTGGCGCCGACGCCAGCCGGGTGATTTCCTACGGTGTGTCCAGCTACGGCTACGACGTGCGCTGCGCCGACGAATTCAAGGTGTTCACCAACATCCACTCGGCTGTCGTCGACCCGAAGAATTTCGACGAGAAGAGCTTCGTCGACATCAAGAGCGACGTCTGCATCATCCCGCCGAACTCCTTCGCCCTGGCCCGTACCGTCGAGTACTTTCGCATTCCGCGTGACGTGCTGACCATCTGCCTGGGCAAGAGCACCTACGCGCGTTGCGGTATCATCGTCAACGTCACGCCGCTGGAGCCGGAGTGGGAAGGCCACGTGACTCTGGAATTCTCCAACACCACCAACCTGCCGGCGAAGATCTATGCCAACGAAGGCGTGGCGCAGATGCTGTTCCTGCAGTCTGACGAGGCCTGCGAGGTCTCCTACCGTGACCGCGGCGGCAAGTATCAGGGGCAGACGGGCGTAACCCTGCCGAAAGCCTGATCAAGTCATGCGAACACCAGAAGCCGGGCAAAGCCCGGCTTTTTCATGAGCGAAAATCGGAGTCAGGGAACATGACCATCAACACGATATTGAAGCGGGCCGTCTTTTTCTCTCTGCTGCTTGCATGTCTGTCAGCTCGCGCCGAGCTGCAGGTGTATTCGGGGAGCAATGTGTTCGGCCTGGCGCCCACGGCGTCGCCAGCGGATTTTGCCATGACCCTCGGCCAGCCCAGCGCGGAGTTGCCGCTGCATGGCGAGCGCCGCGGCCTGCTGTATGGCAACAGCCTGATGCTGGTGTTCGCCGGTGACCGCTTACGTGAAGTGCGTTGCTGGCTGGTGCCGCGTTTCACCGGTGATCTCTATCTGGGCTGGTTGCAGGAGGTGCCTGCTCGCGCCGGACTGGAGGGCTTCGTGCTGGATGATCGGCTGCGCCTTGGCATGTCGCGTGAAGAGGCCGAGTCGGCGCTATCAGGACTGGAGGGTTCGGCCGACCAGAATTCGGCAGTGGCGATCAAGCAGGAGCAGCCGATATGGCTGGGCTTTGGCCGGGCCGACAATCATGCCCAGGCCGAGGACGGCGAGCCGCAGGTGCTGGTATCGCTCACCGTACATTTCGACGCCCAGCCTGCCCGATGAAAGTTGGAATTAGTGCCTGACGGCGCACTCTACCCTCTGCAGTCCATTCAACGAGGGTAGAACCATGTCCGTTTCAGCTTTTACCTTGATCTCCAGCGGGATTCGGGCTGGCGATATTCCGGGCCAGCCGCAGCCCGATGTTCCCGATCAGCCCGGCAAACCCGTGCCACCGCAGGAGCCGGGCGAGCCGACGGTGCCGGATCAGCCGCCACCTGCGCCGGTGGCCCAGTGTCGGCCGCGGGAGGTGTTCGAACGCTGTGCCTCACCGGCAGAACGCATCGCCGGCGAGTCGCATTGAGCCGCTGCACAGATGAAGAAGCCGGGCCGTGCCCGGCTTCTTTTTGCCTGCATGGATCAGGGCGCCAGCGGTAGCTCGCGTTTGTGACGCGAGGCGTCATAGGTGCGCACGATGGTGGCGTAGGCTTCGTCGCTGACCTTCTCGCCATGCAGGAAGGCGTCGATCTCGGCGTAGGTCACGCCGTGGGCTTCCTCGTCCGGTTTGCCGGGGCGCAGTTCTTCGAGGTCGGCGGTGGGCGTTTTCTTCACCAGATGCTCCGGCGCGCCCAGATGCGCTGCGATAGCGCGCACCTGGTGCTTGACCAGGCCCGACAGCGGGGCAAGGTCACAGGCGCCGTCGCCGAACTTGGTGAAGAAGCCCATCACCGCCTCGGCGGCGTGGTCGGTGCCGATCACCAGGCCGTTGCTGGCATTGGCGATGGTGAACTGGGCGACCATGCGAATACGTGCCTTGACGTTGCCGACCACGAAGTCGCGACGGGCTTCGCTCAGCTGTTGCAAGTGGCTGACCTGTTGGGCCAGGCCATTGACGCTGTCGGCAATGTTGACGGTGCTGACCTCATCGGCGCCGATGAAGTCCAGCGAGGCCTGAGCGTCGTGTTCGTCATGTTGGGTGTTGTGCGGCAGGCGCACGGCAATGAAGCGATAGTCGGCGTCGCC
This sequence comes from Pseudomonas sp. Marseille-Q0931, assembly GCF_940789645.1. Lineage (NCBI taxonomy): Bacteria > Pseudomonadati > Pseudomonadota > Gammaproteobacteria > Pseudomonadales > Pseudomonadaceae > Pseudomonas > Pseudomonas sp. Marseille-Q0931. Next base: position 55,579 of record NZ_CALNWT010000001.1, read on the forward strand.
AGTCTCGGCACGCAGCTCTTCGACCGAAAGCTGAGCCAGGCGCCCGGCCGTGGTCGAGTCCACGCCACCGCTGATACCCAGCACCAGCACCTTGAGGCCGGACTGCTTGAGGGTGTTCTTGATGAAGGTCTTGCGCCTTTCGATTTCGGCGCTCAGCGCAGCGTCGTCGGCGAATGGCGGTACCACGTCGAGGGCGGCGGCGATTTCGGCTTGGCGGTTGCTCATGTCTGGCTCCTCACTGGTTCACGCGAAATACGTGTTTCAGGTAATGGACGAAGTTCTCGTCGCGGCATTGGGTCTTGCCGGGGGTATCGGAAATCTTCGCCACTGGCTGACCGTTGCAGGCGATCATCTTGATCACGATGTTCATCGGCTCGACGCCGGGGATGTCGCAGGTCAGGTTGGTTCCGACCCCGAAGCTTACGTGGATTCGCCCGGAAAGTGCACGGTAGAGCCGTAGCGACTTGGGTAGGTCGAGGCCGTCGGAGAACACCAGGGTCTTGCTCTTCGGGTCGATGCCCAGTTTCTCGTAGTGGGCGATGGCTTTTTCCGCCCACACCAGCGGGTCGCCGGAGTCGTGGCGCAGGCCGTCGAACAGCTTGGCGAAGTACAGGTCGAAGTCGGCCAGGAAGGCGTCCATGGTGATGCAGTCGGTCAGGGCGATACCCAGCAGGCCACGATACTCGCGCACCCAGCAGTCCAGCGCGGCGATCTGGCTGTCGATCAGGCGCGGGCCGAGCTGCTGGTGCGCCATCAGCCACTCGTGGGCCATGGTGCCGATGGGCTTGAGGTCGAATTCACGTGCCAGATGCACGTTGCTGGTACCGACGAAGCGCCCGGGGAAATCGCGTTTGAGGATGTGCACCGCCTGCTCCTGCACGCGGTAGGAGAAACGCCGGCGGGTGCCGAAGTCGGCCAGTTGAAAACCTGCCAGTTCGCTCGACGAAGCCTCGGCCTTGAGCCAGTCGAGCTTCTCGTACAGACGCTCGGCAGCCTGCTCCAGCAGCACCTCACGGTAGCGATAGCGGTTGCGCACCTCGCTGACGATGGCCAGCAATGGCACCTCGAAGAGGATCACGTGCAGCCAGGGGCCGCGCAGGCGGATGTTCAACTGGCCGTCTTCAATGCTGGTGTGCACATAGCGCAGATTGAAGCGGAACAGGCTGAGGAAGCGAATGAAGTCCGGCTTGATGAAGGGGATGCTTTCGAGGAAGGCGAGCTGATCGACGCTCAGGCTGAGCTCGCTCAGGCGTTCGATCTGGTAGCGAATCTCGGCCAGGTAAGGCGTCAGATCCTCACTGCTGCGGCAGCGGAACTCCCATTCCACCTCGGCGTTGGGGTAGTTGTGCAGCACCGCCTGCATCATGGTCAGCTTGTAGAAATCGGTATCCAGCAGGTTTTGCACGGTGCGGTCGGCGAAGATGCTCTCGCTCATCGCAGGTTCTCCTTGGCTATGACGCTGTCCAGCTGTTCCAGGCTGGCGGCAAGTGTGATGCCGTGCTCGCCCATGGCGATACAGGCAGTTTCGGCGGTTTCGCTGGCGATGGCTCGGCAGGCCGGCAGATACACGATCACCTCGAAGCCGGCGCGGCGCAGTTGCAGTGCGGTGGTCTTGACGCAGTAGTCCAGCGCCAGACCGCCGACCAATACAAGGTCGACGCCATTTTGCCGAAGAAATTCGATCACGCCCGTGCTGCGCTTCTCGGCCAGGTCGTGGTAGCAGGCGCCGTAAGGATGCAGGTCGGGTTCCACGCCCTTCCACACGAAGAAGTCATAGTCCAGCGGCGCCGGCAGGTCGTCGAGCAGTTCGAAGCCGGGAGTGCCGGGCACGCAGTGGCTGACCCAGGTCAGGTCGGCATTGGCCAGCGGCAGCGCTTGCAGCATCTGCGCGTGGTCCGGCACCACCCAGGCGGCTTGCGGGCTATGGGCGTCCTTGCTGCCGATGCGCAACTGAGCGCGCGCTGCCAGCTGGTTCAGTGCCGGGACGATGGCGTCGCCCTCGGGGACTGGCAGCTCATTGGGGCAAAGTGGGGTGAAGCCTTTCTGGGCGTCGACGTCGAAGCTGGCGATCTTCATGGTGCGCCTCCTTACTGCGCTTGGGTGACTACATATTTCATCTGATGAAATATGTAGTCAAGCGTTTTTACCAATTCTTGCGTGAAAGAAAGCGAATTATTGGTCAAGATGAAATAAGTCCATAACGGAGGCGAATGGAAGGATGAGTGCAGTGGAAGTACTGGCCGGGGTGGATATCGTCGCCCTGCGCCTGAGCGAAGAGGGGACGTTGCAGGTGCTGCTGCTGCGTCGCCAGCGCGAGCCCTATATGGGACAGTGGGCGCTGCCAGGCGTGCTGGTCAATGGTCGTTGCGCCGATGCCAGCCTGGATGCCGCCGCCGCTCGTGCCCTGGCGGACAAGGCGCGTCTGCAACCGCATTACCTGGAACAGGTGACGACGGTGGGCAACGGCGTGCGTGATCCGCGTGGCTGGTCGCTGAGCACCTGTTACCTGGCGCTGCTGGCGCCTGACGTCGTGCCGCAGGATGAGAATCTGCAGTTCGTCGAACTGGCCGCCGTCACTTCCGCGCAGCAGGCGTTGCCATTCGATCATTCGCAACTGGTGCGTCTGGCGGCCGAGCGTCTGCGCGGCAAGTCGGTTTACAGCTCGCTGCCGCTGTATCTGCTGGCGCCGCGCTTTACCGTGACCGAAGCGCTGGCGGCATTCCAGGCTTGCCTGGGCGAGCCGGTACAGCACACCACCTTGCGTGGACGGCTGGAGCGGATGAAGACCCAGGGTTGGATCGGTGAGACCGGCGAGAAGAACTACCCGAAGATGGGGCGACCGCAAAACCTGCTGGAGCATCGCCCGCTGGCGACCGAAGTGTTCGTCTTCGACCGCAACCTGCTGGCCTAGGAGCCTTCGTTTATCCGTAGCGACCAGGGTGGGAATAATGCGGGCAAAAAAATAGGCGCCAGAGGCGCCAGGGGAGCATTTCAACCGATGCATAGGTTCTGAGCCTGCTTCGGTGAGAAAGTTCAGTCAGTGATGCAAAAATGCCACCTTTTCTGCAGGCAAAAGAAAAGGCGCCAGGGGCGCCTTAAACGATGATCGATGGAGTAAGTCGATTACTCAGAGTCGAGCGCTGCGGGAATGGTTCAGCGCCGCCCGACGAACGGTCATCACTTGCCCGGCATCAGCAGCAGGCGCTGATTGCCGTAGACCTTGTCCAGATTTTCCGATTTGAACGGGAAGCTCATGTAGCCGCCCTTGAGCCATGACTCGATGCCGTCGGCATAGTGCGGGCTGGCCGGGTTACCGGATTGGCCCGAGCTGTTGACGCCGAGTAGCGGCTCGTCAGCGGCGAAATCCACCACGATACGCATTGCCGGGATCAGGAAGGTGTTGAAATCCTCGCCCCAGGCGTAGGCCGAGACGTTCAGCGTGCTGTGATCACCGCCTGCCGGATAGGGGCCGCGATCCAGATAACCCTTCAAGGCGTTGATGCTGGTGCGCTGGCTGGCGCTCATGTAGGGGGCCATGCGCGTGGTATCGGTCACCCACTCATAGCTGTGCAGCTTGCCCCATTGCCAGTTACGCCGCTCAGTGCCCAGGCGGCTTTCCAGCAGCTCGATGCTGGCGGCCAGGCTGCGCGCGAGGATGGACGGTTTATCTTCCTGCTCGGGGGTGCGGATGTCGTTCCAGAACGGGCTGTCGGCGCGGCCGAGCAGATGGTCGGCCTGCGCCGAATAGGAGGTGTTGGCGGTTTGTACCAGCGCCTGCCACGCCGGGCTGTCTTCCGGGCCCAGCTCGTCGAGGAAGATCTGCCGCGCGCTTTCATGCAGGAAGGCGCCGTAGATGGCGGCATCGGCGGAACTGGCGGTGAGTTTGCCGTCGAAGGCGAGCAGGCGTTTCAGTGCTTCATCGGCACGTGCGCGCTGACCAGCCGGCAGCGCCGCGATGGCCTGGCGCAGCGAGTCGTGCATAGCCGGGTCGTTGAACATGGCCTGCAGCTTAACGACGAAGGGGGACGTCTGATCGTACTGCATGGCGATCATGCTGCGGCCATCGTGACGGCCGTTGCCGGCCAGTTCGGCGATGCGCTCGGCACGCTCCGGGTAGTACCAGGAACTCGACAGCTGCATGCCATAGCCTGGCGGTACGCTGCGTTCGTTGGCGGTGCCCAGCCAGCCCTGCGGCGGGTCCTGATCGTAGGGGTGCAGCATCGGGTCGGCGAAGCCGTCCCAGGCGTAGCGCTCGTCCCAGCCCGGGGAGGGCAGCAGGCCGCGACCTTCACGGCGATTAGGGTAGCGACCGGTGACCTGCCAGCCGATGTGCTGGGCGTCGGCGAAAACGATATTGAGCGGCATGGCGCGGATCTCACGCGCGGCCTCGAAGGCCTGGTCCACCGACTGCGCACGCGACAGGTCGAAGAAGGCGTCGAGGCTCTTGTCACGCTCGAACTGCGTGGTCTTCAGCGCCAGACCGTAACCACTCTGCAGCGGCAGAGGTTGCAGCATGTGCTTGCGTTCGCCGAGCACCGAGTTGAGCAGCGGGCCATTGCGGGTCTCGTACAGCGTCTCGCGGATCGGCCGCTGGCCGCGGATGAAGAAGGTTTCCTGACGTTCGGCAACCGGCAGCCACTTGCCGTCTGCTTCGTACATCAGGCGGCTGCCTTCACGTTTGATGCGTTCCAGATAAATGTCCTGATTGTCGCCCATGACCATGGTCATGCCCCAGGCCAGCTTGCCGTTATAGCCGGCCACTACTGCCGGTACGCCCGCGAGTGACACGCCAGCAGCCTGGTACTTGGGTGAACGGATCTGCACGAAATTCCACAGCGACGGCATGCTCAGCGGCAGGTGGGTGTCGTTGGCCAGCAGGCTCTTGCCGCCGCGGGTTCGTTGCGGCGCGATGGCCCAGTTGTTCGAGGCGGCGACGCCGAGCATGTGTTGCTCGGCGATCTGCGCTGCCGTGCGGGAAATCGCCTGCAGACCGGGCAACTGTCCTTTGAGGTCGAGGCCGGCGAGCTTCTCCGCCTCGGCGAAGGGCAGCGGTTCGTCCGGGTAGATCGGCAGCAACCAGGGCAGCTTGTCGGCGCCCACCTGCTGGGCCATTGTCAGCGCCGCGATTTCTTCCTGCAGATTCACCGCCAGGCCGAAATTGAGCAGGCAGAACAGCAGCACCGAGTCCTCGGGCTTCCAGTATTCGGGGCGGTAGCCGGATTCGGCCAGGTCCATCGGCAGGCGATCACGGTAGCGGAACATGTAAGCGTTGACGCCGCGCGCATAGACCTCGAAGAAACGTTTCAGACGCGGCGAGGCGTCGGCATAGAGAATTTCCGCACTCTTCCTGAGGTCCACCGCACGCATGAAACGGTCCATTTCCAGCACGCCGGGGCCGGCCATTTCCGCCAGGCGGCCCTGGGCCAGCAGGCGCATGCCGACCATCTGGCTGAGGCGGTCACCGGCATGCACATAACCCAGGGCGAACAGGGCGTCGTGGAAGGTGCTCGACTCGATCAGCGGCATGCCAAGGGCGTTGCGTCGCACCGATGCGCTCTCGGCCACGCCCTGAATGCGCTCGACGCCGCGGGTGGGCGGCACGCTATCGGCATAACGGCTGTTGAGCAGGGACTGGCAGCCGGCAAGGCCGGTCAGGGAAGCAGCGAGAGTCAGGCAGGCCAGCGTGCGCATGGCGAATTTCCTTGGTGTGCGAACAGGCGAGGCCGATCGCATAGCAACCGGCCACAAAGGCGCCAAGGTAAAGAGGCTAATGGAGCCTGGCAAGAGGCCTCAGGCGTTTGCCTGAGACCCGTTGAGCCCCTCGTCCAGCAACCAGCGCGCGGCGATGCGTGCGGCGGCCTTGTGCTGCAGTTCCAGCTCGTTGAAGCGCTTCTCGAAGCGACGTCGCTCTGCCTTGTCCAGGGCTTTCCAGGCCGCGTGGGTGGGCACGTCGGCGGTGGCTTCGTAGAGCAGGTGGAACACCTGGCAGCGGCCGTCATTGCTCAGGCTGCTGTCGTAGTTGTCGAGCAGCACCTTGATGCGAATGGCGCCTTCTATCAGCGGCACTTGCTCGTCGAGCAGGCTGCTGGCGAGGATATTCAGATCGCCACCGAGGCGCTGCTGGCGCTCCTGCTGCGCTTCGTCGCGAGCGCGCTGGTTGGCCCATACACGGCGCCAAAGGTGCCAGGCATAGGCCGCCAGCGCTGCGATCAGCAGCAGGCCGGTCAATAGCAGGATGAGGGCCATGGCATCCATGCGCGGTTCAGGCGCCGTGGCACTTCTTGAATTTTTTCTGGCTGCCGCAAGGGCATGGGTCGTTGCGGCCGACATCCTTCAGCGCGTTGCGTACCGGCTCCTGATGGGCGTGGTTGCAGTGCGGACCGTGTACATGGCCGTGATCGTGATGATCGTGGTCATGGTTGCAGTCGGGACCGTGGATGTGGGGTTGGTTGCTCATGGTGTTACTCATGCTGGTTATTCGGAGATGAAATCGCCGGGAATTATCTCTCCATTGCGCGCCATGTGCACGCTGCGACCAAACAACATGCCGGTTTTCACTTGGCCCTTGAGGCTGTAGCGAATCGGTTCGTCGGGTTTTTCCAGCGCCTTGACGATCTGCCGCACGTGGCGCCAGAGGTTGGTGCGTACCGGCACATCGAAGGTGTGATGGCCATGGGCGGGCACGGTGAACCACTCATTGGAGTGGCCTTCGGCAAGCTGGATGCCATTGAGATGAACATTGTAGTTCAGCCCGCGCACCGGCAGGCTGACGCCATTGGGATTGTCGATTCGAAAGCGCAGGCTGAACTCCTGTTCGAGCAGCCTGGCCTTGATCACATCAACTTTGATGAGTTGGACGTCCGGGTCCTTGAAGTCACCTGTCATCCAGGTGGAGCATCCTGTCAGGCCTGAAAGCAGGCCGAAAAACATCAATAGGCTGATAATTCTTATCATTTGCGCCTGAGAAAACATTTCATACCCCCATTGCAGCCCAGTGTAACAAGCAAGCGCTCGGCTGCAACGGGTGAGCAAGTATTATTTTCAGGGTGATAACGTCGCAGTTTTGTGCAGTAGGTGTTCGTGATTGCATGGATGAGAAGCCTGCAGTGTCGGGGCAAGAGAACCTGCGCCATACTGAGCGGCGTATAGGACAGGAGTGTGACCATGAGTCGCTACGAGATCGCCTTCTCCGGGCAACTGGTGCCGGGAGCCCAGCCAGAACTGGTCAAGGCCAATCTGGCCAAGCTGTTCCAGGCCGATGCCCAGCGTATCACCCAGTTGTTCTCCGGGCGCCGCATCGTGATCAAGAACAACCTCGACGCCACTGCCGCAGAGAAATACCGTACGACCCTCGAACGGGCCGGTGCGCGTGTCGAGGTCGTCGATATGGACATGCTGATCGAGGAGGTCGAACTCGCGCCTCCGCCACCAGCCGAGCCGATGCCTGCTCCGGTGGCTGCGCCAGTTGCGACCAGGCCCGGGCGGCTGCAGGTCGCGCCGCGTGATGAATACATGGCGGCGTTCAGCGAGGTGGATGCGCCGGATTTCGGCATCGCTCCGGTAGGTAGTGATCTGCAGGACGCCAGACCCGACGCCGAAGCGCCGCGGGTCGACCTGTCGCAATTCAGCCTGGCGCCGGTGGGCAGCGATATGGGGCAGGCCAAGTCCGCGATTCCGGCACCCGCGCCGGACACCTCGCATCTGAAACTGCAGGAATGACCGCTGGCGGCGCCGTGAGCTGCACAGTCAGCCACGGCGTTTCTGCGTTGAGCGCGGCTAGCCCGCCTTGCACATGGCTTGCGCCTCCTCGGGTTTGAGATTGCGCACGCTGATGAAAAACAGTTCGCAGGTTTGCTGCGTCTCCGTCACCTGCCATTTCTGGCTGCAGCTACTGAGCATTTGCGCCGCATCGCGCGTCGGTTGCTGGCCCATGCCGGCCTGCCAGCAGGCCGCGCTCAGGTCCTGCCCCATGACCTTGATCCCCGCCGCGTCGGCCGCATCCTGGCTGCCTTTGTTGTTGCTCGGATCGGCGGCGTACCAGATATAGCTGGGATGGTTGGCGCCGAGTACGGAAACCTGCCGGCCGGCGCCTGCGTCGATCTGGCCCAGACCCAGCACCGGCAGGTTTACCCCGTATTGCTGCTTGATCCAGCTGCGCACCGGGCTGCCGAAAGCGACCATCGGCAGGCTGGCATTGTCCGAACCAGCACTGAGTTCGCTGACCATGCGCTGCTGATACTTGTTGAAGTAGCCATATACGCCTTCCAGAGCGCTGCCAGCACTGGCCGGAGCGGCGATGGGGGCGATGTCGACGATGGTCTGATAGGCCGGCGTCTGCTCGGGTGCGATGCCGTTGTAGCTGAGCAAGGCGGCCCAGCGGTCGGTGGTACTCGAACGCAGGTAATCCTGGGCCTGGGTCAGTGAATAATCCGGCGGGAAGTGCAGCAGCTCGACGCTCTTGCGGTTCTCCAGTGCCATGCCCAATGGCAGGAAGAAGTACCAGTTGTACTGCCACTTGCCGTCACGATTGAGTTGAGTGGCGCCCTGATAGGCCAGGTCGCCGGCATCGAGCAATTGCAGCAGGGGTTTGCCGTACTCGGCTGGCGTGCCCGTGAAGTGGGCGTGCACGCGATCCCCGTTGCGCGTGACCTGCACGCTGGCCTGAGGGTAGCCATCACGCGTCAGGCTCTGCTGCAGGTAATGTTCCACCGTCTGTTCCAGCGTCCAGTCGCGATAGCAGATCACGCTGCAGTTGTTCGGATAGGCGAACAAACGGCTGACGCGCTGGCTTTCCCCCAGATCCAGCGTTTCCCCTTGCAGCCCACCGGGCTGGTTGGCGCAGCCAATCAGCAGGCTGGCCAGGATAAGAGCGATACCACTTTTCTTGTGCATGACTTTCTCCTTGTTGAGCGTCCCCGCAGGACGATTCAACTCAAGCAGAAAGCGCGATTAACGCCAATCAGCCGTTCAGGTAAGGCGCGCAGCACTTCTTGAACTTCTGGCCGCCCTGGCAGGGACAGGGGTCATTGCGTCCGACCTTCAGCGGCACCGTCGGGTCGAGGAAATACCAACGTCCGTCCACCTGAACGAAGGCGGAGCATTCGCGGTGACGATGTTCGCCCTGCTCGTCGTGCCAGTGGGCGACGAAGGTGACCTGCGCATGTTCGGGCTGGCCGCCGAACACTTCACTGCCTTCCACTTCCAGGCCAAGCCAGGTGCTCTGCGCACTCCAGGCAGCCATGGCCTCGCGATCGAGCGCATGCTGCTGGTGGGGCAGGGTGGTGGCCACCAGATAGTCCACCAGGCCCAATACATAGGCGCTGTAGCGCGAGCGCATCAGTAGCTCCGCGCTGGGCGCGTGAGTGCCTGCGTGATAGTGGCCGCAGCACTGACTCAGCGGGTTGCCACTGCCGCAGGGGCAATTGGGATCGAGTGGATTCATCGCTCTACCACCAGTATTTGCCGAAATTTTGTGGATTGGCCCAGAACTTTGCGTTCAACCAGTCGGGAACTTGCTTGTAATCGAGCAGATCATAGGTGAACAGATGCAGGGTCTGTCCCTCGCGCTGGAACTGCTCACTGGCCTGCATGGCCAGGGCGAACAGGTCGGTTTCCTGCCAATCCGCTGCCTTGAGGTCGAGCAACACGGCGACCCGGCTGGCGTTGAGGTTGCGAATGCCACCCAGTAGCTGCAATCCATCGCGTTTGGGTAAGTGCTCCAGACAGTCGACCAGAATCGCCAGGTCGAAACGCTGTGCGGCCAGTTCGGGCGCCAGGGGTGCAGCAGGTGCAGTGGTGACCTGACACTGCGGATGGGCGCTATGAAAGGCGCTGACTGCGGGTAGTTCGCTAGCCCCGAGCAACAGCAGTTTCTCGGGTGTGTAACGGGCAAGCAGTGCCGCAATGGCCTGCTGTGGAGTACGGGTGCTAAGGCTGGCGGTCATCGAACTTCCTCGAAAAGTCTGCAAAGACTAACGTGGTGTCGGGATCAGGCCTAGAGTGAGAGAAAATTATCCGCAGAAGCGGCTATAGCTGGCGGATTGTACAACTCCTGTCTTTACTACTATTGAGTCGGTTATGGGCCGATGAACATTGGAGACCTAAAGTATGAGTATCACAAGGAACGCAGTACCCCTGATTCTGGCTAGTACCATGCTGACCGGCTGTGCCGGCCTGCAGAAAACCGACTGGCCCACCTGCGCAGCTGTAGGCGGTGTGGGTGGTGCAGCGTTAGGGGCGATCGAAAGCTCTACCTGGGCCGGTGGTGGTGCGCTGGTGGGTGCCGGTATGGCTGCCGCGTACTGCTGGGTACATGGTGCCGAAGCTCAGCAGGTTGCCGTTGTCGAAGAAGAAGTCGTGATGGTCGAGGAAGTCGCCGTGGCCGAGCCAGCCGAAGCCGTGCGCGTCGAGCTGGACGTCAAGTTCGATTTCGACAAGTCGCAGGTCAAGCAGGAAAGCTATGGTGATATCAAAGCCCTGGCTGACTTCATGAAACAGTACCCGCAGACCAGCACCGTGGTTGAAGGTCATACCGACTCCGTGGGTAGCGATGCCTACAACCAGGGCCTGTCCGAGCGCCGCGCCAGCGCTGTTCGTGACGTTCTGGTCAACCAGTACGGTGTCGAGTCCGGGCGTGTGCAGGCGGTGGGTTATGGCGAGAGCCGCCCGGTTGCCGACAACGCCAATGCCGATGGCCGTGCGATCAACCGTCGCGTAGAGGCCGAGGTCGAAGCTCAGCCGTAAGGCGCTTGGCTGCACGAAGGCGTCAACCGCAAAGGCCCGGCCGGTTCTCCATCGGTCGGGCCTTTTCTTGTGTGTAGCCCTGGTGCCGTCTTTACTCCTGTGATGCCGGCAACATGCCGGTATCACAGGAGACACCGCCATGAGAATTGCGCTTTCGAGGGTTTTACCCTTTCTCCTGGTCAGCAGTGTTCTTTCGGGTTGTGCCACGACTTCCAGTACGGGAGACGCGCCGCTCAACCAGGGGAACTGGCCCCTGTGCAGTGCGATTGGAGCCTTGGCTGGTGGCGGCCTCGGTGCAATCGAGAGTTCGGCCTGGGCAGCAGGCGGCGCGGTAGCCGGCGCTCTGCTGGGCACCATCATCTGTTATGCGCAGGACGGTGACGAGGATGGCGATGGTGTGTTCGACCGCCGTGATCGCTGCCCCGGCACGCCTGCAGGTACAGCGGTAGGTCATAACGGCTGTCCATTGCCGCAATATCCGGCCAGTGTAGCGGCCGAGCCGGCGATGGAGCCGCAGATAGAGGATGAGGTCATCGTCCTCAGCGAGCTGGGCAACGTGCTGTTCGCCTTCGACTCGGCCGAGCTGACTGCCGATGCTCAGCGCCTGCTCGCCGAAGTCAGCACACGTCTGGCTGGCACCAGCCTGGTCGCGGTCAGGGTCGTCGGGCATACCGATAGCGTCGGCTCCGATGCCTACAACCAGGGGTTGTCCGAGCGTCGCGCACGCAGTGTTGCCGACTTTCTCATCGCCCAGGGCGTGCCCGCCGGCAAGCTCAGTAGCGAAGGGCAGGGTGAGAGCCAGCCGGTGGCAGACAACGGCAGCGATGCCGGACGTGCGCAGAATCGCCGTGTGGAGTTGCACGTTTCCCGTTGAAGCAGGGCGGCGCAGTCCGGCTCATTCGGTTTGACTGCGCCGTTTTTCGCAAGGCGATACGTCCAAGTCATGGAAAATAATCCTTCGCTCTGGTGGTCCTCGCTGCGACCGGTTAACGTGCTGCGCTATTAGAAAAACCGAGCACGAGGGCGGGGATGAAAGCACTGTTGATCATGGGCAAGGCGCTGGCCTTGGTCTTCTGGCTGGTGTTCGGGGCAGCGTTGGCCAAACGTCTGGGAACTCCATTCGAGCAATTGGTCTACCTGCTCGCGGCCTTCCTTGCGCTGCTGCATGGCGCGCAGTTGTGGCTGTTCTCCGGCCTGTTGTCCGGTCGCGCCAGTCCCTGGCTGGACCGTATACAGGTGCTGCTATTCGGCATCTTCCACCTGTATCCGCTGAAGACGGTGCAACAGCCCGCTACTGTCACTACTGCGACTATCGAGGAGGCTGCGCATGCGTAATCTCGCGTTTTTGCTTTGTCTGTGCGCCGGTACCGCGCTGGCAGATGCCCAGGTCAAGGTGCCGTCCAATACGCTGATGCGCCTGCCCGTTGCCAGCAGCAGCCTGCAGCTCGAACGGCTGGAAGTGGCGGATCAGGCGACCCTGATGATTCCGGCGACGGTGACCGAGTTACGCATCGGCGAGCTGCTGATGGGGCGCGACGCCCGCATCGGCGTGGCACCGGGCGATCAGCCGCTGCGTCTCGTCGTCGAGGACGCCGATATCGGTGCCGGCGCCTGGATCAGCGCCAAGGGCGCCGCCGGTACCTATACCCGGCCAGCGACGCCGGGGCGTGAGATCAGCCTCAAGCTGCATAAGCTGACATTCGAATCGCTGACGCTGGATGTACGCGGCGGCCAGGGCGCGCCGGGTTATGCCGGGCTCGATGGCGCGCATGGCCAGCCGGGTGGCTGCACCTGGGGCCAGGCCAGCGCGGGCTACGATGGGCAGGATGGCACCGATGGCCACGACGGCGCTGCCGGCGGCCAGGTGACGCTGGAGGTGCCGCACTATGTCGAGGTCGAGCGTATGCAGGTGCTGCTCGACGGCGGCGCCGGCGGCGCTGCTGGTTCGGCGGGGCGCCCCGGCCGCGGCGGCGCGGCCAAGGGCTGCCTGCTCTACGGCGTGGACGGCGCTGCCGATGGCAAGCCTGGCCAGCCAGGGCGCGAAGGTGCCGCAGGTAGCAGCGGCGCCGTGCAGGTGTTCCGCTTCTAAAGGTTGCTGCCTTCGTTCGCTCACTGCAGGCGAAGGCAGCCTCGCCAATCAGAATGAAGGGCGCATGGCCACCAGCGTCATCAGCGCCAGACCGATCAGCAGGTTGCTGCCCACCACCCTGCGAATCCGTCCCAGAACCTCGCCGCCGGCTGGCCAGTTTTCAGCCTCCACGGCGCGCCGCAGCTCCGGCAGTTGCAGCGCCTGAATGCGCAGGAACAGGGCGAGCATCACCAGGTACAGCCCCATCATGATGTGCACATAGCGCGGTGCGGCGTCGAAGCCGCTATAGCTCATGTGCAGCATGCCGACGCCGGTCAGGGGCAGGACCAGCACCGCCAGCCACACCCAGACGAAAAAGCGCTTGAACACGCTCAGCCACAGGCGCAGGCGCGCGGGCGGTTCCAGCGTTTCGACCGTAGCTGGGCGCAAGATCATCCAGGCGAAGAACATGCCGCCGACCCAGGCGACAGCGGCCAGCAGGTGCAGTGCGTAAAGCGGTGCGTAGGGTGTCATGTAGCGTCTCCAGTGGGCCGTTTGGCAGTTCGCGGCATTCGATTGGCATGCGAGTCTGCGCCGGATCGATTGGCGCGTTATGATAGCGGCCGCTCCGCGAATACTGAAAATTTATCCAGCCTTTTTCGTTTCAGAATCCATGCTCAGTACCGAACTCAAGACCCAGATCCAGGGCGCCTACTCGCGCTTTCTCGAGGCCAAGTCGCTCAAGCCGCGTTACGGCCAGCGCCTGATGATCGCCGAGATTGCCAAGGTGCTCGGCACCATCAGCAGCGACGACGAGGGCAAGCGCGTGGGCGACCCCGCCGTGGTGGCGGTGGAAGCGGGCACCGGTACCGGCAAGACCGTGGCCTACAGCCTGGCCACCATCCCCACCGCCAAGGCGGCGGGCAAGCGCCTGGTGATCGCCACTGCCACGGTGGCGCTGCAGGAGCAGATCGTGCACAAGGATCTGCCGGATCTGCTGCGTAACAGCGGGCTGAATTTCAGCTTCGCCCTGGCCAAGGGCCGTGGCCGTTACCTGTGCCTGTCCAAGCTCGACCATCTGCTGCAGGACGGCGCCGCGCAGAGCGCCACCGCCCAGCTGTTCGAGGAAGAAGGCTTTCGCATCGACGTCGATGAGCAGGGCCAAAAACTGTTCACTGCGATGATCGAGAAGCTCGCTGGCAACAAGTGGGACGGTGATCGCGACAGCTGGCCACAGGAGCTGGAAGACAGCCGCTGGGCGCAACTGACCACCGACCACAGCCAGTGCACCAATCGCCACTGCCCGAATTTCCAGCAATGCGCCTTCTATAAGGCACGCGAAGGCATGGGTAAGGTCGACGTGATCGTCACCAACCACGACATGGTCCTGGCTGACCTGGCCCTGGGCGGTGGCGCAGTGCTGCCCGACCCGCGCGAGACCATCTATGTGTTCGACGAAGGCCACCACCTGCCGGACAAGGCCATTGGCCATTTCGCTCATTTCACCCGCCTGCGCTCGACCGCCGACTGGCTCACGCAGATCGACAAGAACCTGACCAAGTTGCTGGCGCAGAATCCCTTGCCTGGCGATCTCGGCCGCCTGATCGAACAGGTGCCGGAGCTGGCACGCGAGCTGAAGACCCAGCAGCAGTTCATGTTCAGCGCCTGCGAAGAGGTCGCCGACTTCAAGGCCGGCGAGGACATGGAAGGGCGCGAGCGCCCGCGCCATCGTTTCGTCGGTGGGGTGGTGCCGGAACATCTGACCGAACTCGGGCTGGAGCTGAAGAAAGGCTTCTCAAAACTCAACGACCTGTTCACCAGCGTTACCGAGTTGCTCAAGGAGGCCATGGATGGCGAGGGTGCCGTGGGCATCGCCAGTCACCAGGCCGAGGAGTGGTATCCGCTGTTCGGTAGCCTGATGGCACGCGCCAAGGGCAACTGGGAGCTGTGGCTGGCCTTCACCGCTGAAGACCCGGAAGAGAGCCCGCCGATGGCGCGCTGGCTGACCCTGGCCGAGAGCGGTGCGCTGTTTGACATCGAGGTCAATGCCAGCCCGATCCTCGCCGCCGAGACCCTGCGCCGCAATTTGTGGAACGTCGCCCATGGCTGCCTGGTGACGTCCGCCACGCTGACCGCGCTGGGCACCTTCGACCGCTATCGCATGCGCGCCGGGCTGCCCAGGGTGGCGGTCACCGCCATCGTGCCGAGCCCCTTCCATCATGCCGACGCCGGCCTGCTGCACGTGCCGGATCTGAAGGCCGATCCGCGCGAGGCCGCGGTGCACACCGCGGCGATCATCCGTGACCTGCCCGGCCTCGTCGCCGGCAGCCGCGGCTCGCTGGTGCTGTTTTCCTCGCGCAAGCAGATGCAGGACGTGTTCGATGGCCTCGACCGCGACTGGCGCAAGCGCGTGTTCATCCAGGGCAACCTGTCCAAGCAGGAGACTCTGAACAAGCATAAAGCGCGTGTCGACTCGGGCGAGGAGAGCGTGCTGTTCGGTCTCGCCAGTTTCGCGGAGGGCGTCGATCTACCCGGTGCCTATTGCGAGCACGTGGTGATCGCCAAGATTCCCTTCGCTGTTCCGGACGACCCGGTGGAGGCGGCGCTGGCCGAGTGGATCGAGGCGCGCGGCGGCAACCCGTTCATGGAAATCGCCGTGCCGGATGCCTCGCTGCGCCTGGTGCAGGCCTGTGGTCGTTTGCTGCGTACCGAGGCCGACCGCGGCACCATCACTCTGCTGGACCGGCGCGTGGTTACCCAGCGCTATGGCAAGGCGATTCTCAATGCTCTGCCGCCGTTTCGCCGGCAGATCGACTGAGGCCTATTCGCCGCCCTTGTTACGCTGCTCCAGCTGATCGCCCAAACGGCCCAGCGTTGGCCGAATGCCGGCGCGGTGAGCGGCGCGGGCGATGGCGTGCGCAGCCAGCGGGGCGCTGGCCAGCAGAATCAGCAGGCCGAGAAAGGCTTCCAGGGCGAGTTCGCCGCTGCTGGCCAGGGCTACTGCGCCAAGTAGCAGCACCGCGCCGAGAACCCCGGCCTTGCTCGCCGCATGCATGCGGCTGTAACTGTCGGGCAGGCGCAGCACGCCAATCGCGCCAAGCAGGGAAATCAGTGCGCCGCTCAGTACCAGCAGCGAGGCCAGCCAGGCCTGGATCTCGTTCATGGACGTTCCTCGCGTTTTTCCGGCATCTGGCTGTGAGCGTCATCGAACAGGAAGGCGAAAGCCGCCGTGCCGAGAAACGACACCAGCGCCAGCAAAACCGCGACGTCGACGAACAGTGCCTCGCCGCGCATCAGGCACAGCAGTGCCATGGCCGCGACAGCCAGCAGGGTCAGGGCATCGATCGCCACCGCACGATCCGGGCGGCTCGGCCCGCGCAGCAGGCGATACAGACTGATCAAACCGCTCAGCGCGAGCAAGACTGCAGCCAGGGGTAGTACCCAGGCGGCGCCGGCAAGATGCAGGGTCATGGCGTTACTCCTTCTGCTTGGCCTGCGTCGAACCAGGCCAGCAGGCGACGTTCCAGCTCGATGAGAATGTCGGTCACGTCCTCGCGGCGGCGCGCATCGAGGGCGTGGATATAGAGCAGGCCCTGCTCCGGGTCGTAATCCAGGGCCAGAGTGCCGGGGGTCAGGGTCAGCAGGGTACCGAGCAGCGTCACTTTGCCCACCTCGCGTCGCGTGACCGGGTAGGCCAGTATCGCCGGCTCTACGTCGACCCGACGCGCCAGCACCAGGGTGGCGACGTGATAGGTGGCAAGGAACACCTGGGCGATGAACCACAGGCAGAAGCTGATGCCATGCTCCAGGCTGCGTGCGTAACGGCGCAGGCGCGCGACCATCAGGCCCAGCAGGCGCACCAGCAGGTAGAGCAGGGCGAAGGCCAGCAGGCCGCCGCCCAAATGGCCGGCGCCGAGGCTCCAGGCCAGTACGGCGCTGGCCAGCAGATGGATGAGAAACAACATCAGGCATCTCCTGCGCTGGCGAAAGGTTGCAGATAGGCCTGCGGATCGGCGAGCTGCGCGGCGGCCGCCACGGCGTAGTCGATTAGCGGGCCGGCGCCCAGGCCGATCAGCACGGTCATCACCGCCAGGGCGCTCATGCCCAGCCAGGCCGGACGCATGCCGGTGACCACTTGCAGCGCCTCCTCACCCTGTGGATGAGGCTTGAGGAAAGCCTCGTTCCAGATCTTGTTCATCGACAGCAGTGTGAACACGCCGGTTAGCAGGGCGATGCCGGCCGCCCACCAGGCCGCGGCATCCAGGCTGGCCTTGACCAGCAGGAACTTGGCCCAGAAACCGGACAACGGCGGGATGCCCGCCAGCGAAAGGGCCGGAATGGCGAACAGCAGCGCCAGCCAGGGCATGCGTCGGTACAGCCCGCCCATGTCGGCCAGCCGTTCGGAGCCGCAGATGCGCGCCGCCAGGCCGCCGATGAAGAACAGGTTGGCCTTCACCACGATATGGTGGATCAGGTAGAACACCGCACCGGCTAGCGCCAACGGCGTGGCCAGCGCCAGGCCGAGGATCATGTAGCCGACCTGGCTGACGATATGGAACGACAGGATGCGTCGCACCTCGGTCTGCGCCGCCGCGCCGAGCACGCCCACCAGCATGGTGGCGCAGGCGACCCACAGCAGCAGTTGATGGGGTAGGCCGTATTCCGGCCAGAGCAGGGTCACCAGGCGGATCAGCGCATACACGCCGACCTTCGTCAGCAGCCCGGCGAACATTGCTGACACGGCGGTGAGGGCTACGTGGTAGGTGGCCGGCAGCCAGCCGAACACCGGGAACAGCGCCGCCTTGATGGAGAACGACAGCAACATCAGCAGCAGCGCCGGGGTGACGCCGGGCGGCGCTTCGCCGCTGCGCATGATCACCGCCAGTTCACCCATGTTCAGCGTGCCGCTGGCGCCGTAGACCAGGCCGGCGGCGAGCAGGAAGATCAGCGTGGCGAACAGGTTGAGCGCCACGTAGGTCATGCTGCCGGCTAGTCGGCGGCTGCCACCGCCGAGGGCCATCAGGGCGAAGCAGGCGATCAGCAGCACCTCGAACCAGACATACAGGTTGAAGATGTCGGCGGTGATAAAGGCGCCGCAGATGCCGGTCAGCAGGCCCTGGATGAACAGGTGGAAGTCACGGCCGACCTTGCTGTCGTTGTCCTTGGCAACGCCATAGAGCAAGGTCACCAAGGCGACCACGGCGCTGATGGCGATCATCACAGCCGACAGCCGGTCGATCACCAGGCTGATGCCGAACGGTGCCTGCCAACCGCCGACCTGACCAGTCAGCACCACGCCCTGCGCGGCCTGCCAGACCAGCGCCAGGCCCACTACCAGCAGCAGGGCGGCACCGCTCAGGCTGAGCACACGTACAGCTAGCAGGTGGCGACGCAGGATGATCGCCAGCAGCAGGCTGCACAGCGGAACGAGGATCGGTGCAACGAGTAACGCGTGGTTCATCGGCGAGCCTCCACACCGTCGCTTTCATGCTCGCTGTCGTGCCAGTCCGGCGCCGGTTGCTCGGTGATCGAGCTGACCGAGTCGGTGGTCTTGTCGCCATGCAATTCGCGGGTGCGCTTGAGCAGCGCCAGGGCGAAGATGAACAGACTGAAGCCGATGACGATCGCCGTCAGCACCAGCGCCTGCGGTAGTGGGTTGGCGGCGTCGACCGTATTGCCGGCCTCGACGAAGGCTGGACGCTCGCCGAAGAAGCGCCCGGCGGTGAGAACGCCCAGGTTGATTGCGTTACCCAATACCACCACACCCAGCACGACGCGCTTGAGGTTGCGGTCCAGAAGCATCCACAGGCCCAGACCTGCCAGGCCTCCGGTCGTGATTGCAGCGAGCCATTCCATCAGTGGCGAACTCCCGTGAGCTTGTCGATCATGTGCAGGGCGGAGCCGAACACGGTGAGGAAAACGCCGATATCGAAGAGCAAAGGCGTGCCCAGCGGCAGCCCGCCGGGGAAGGTCCAGAGACCGGTGAGAAACGCGCTGCCGGCGATCAGCCCGAGGATGCCGGCGCCTGCCGCGCAGCCCAGGCCGATGCCGATCAGTTGCGCGGGTGCCACCGGCAGCACACGGCGAATCTGCCCGTGGCCATAGGTCAGCACCAGCAGGATCAGGCCGCAGGCCGCCACCAGTCCGCCGATGAAACCGCCGCCCGGCAGGTTGTGGCCGCGCCACAGCAGCAGCAGCGAGGCCGCCAGCATCAGCCAGGCCAGCGGGCGCAGGCCCTGGCGCAGCAGCGGCGAGGTGAAGGCATCTTCACCGCCGTGCTCGTTGCCGAAGCGTCGGCCACTGCCAAGCAGGCTGGCCGCGGCAAGGGCGGAGAGCGCGACCACGAGAATTTCACCGAGGGTATCGAAGGCACGGAAGTCCACCAGAATCACGTTGACCACGTTGTGGCCATGACCACCCGGCAGGCTGTTGGCCTGATACCACTGGGCGATTTCGCCCGGCAGCGGCAGGCTCACCGCCAGCAGCAGGGCGCCGGTCACGCTGAGGCCGAAGAGAATCGCCACGCTGGCATGCAGGCGGCGCTTCCAGGGCGCGCGGGCGCCGCTGGCCGGTACCGTGGGCATCTTGCGAAATACCAGGGCAAGGAAAATCAGGGTGAGGGTTTCCACCATCAACTGCGTCATCGCCACGTCCGGCGCGTTGACCGAGACGAACACCAGTGCCAGGCCCAGGCCACAGGCGCCGAGCGCCGCCAGCAAGGTCAGGCGACCAGGCAGGAACGCAGCCGCCACGCCACCGGCCAGTGCCAGCAGGCAGCCGGCCAACCCCAGCGGTGATATCGGGCTGTAGCTGCCTTGCAGCAACTGGGGCAGCGCCGGCAACAGGCCGACCGCGAGCAGGCCGCCTACCGCCAGCGCCAACAGCACCAGATGCTGGCGCAGCGAGCCGTGCTGGAAGCGCGCGGCGAGCAGCCCGGCGAGGTGGAAGACGCGCTTGAGCAGGCGATCCCAGATCAGGTCACCGCTGACGTTCCAGGCCGCGTTGGCGCTGTCCAGCAGCTGCCGCACGCGGTCGCGCATCACATAGAACAGTACCCCCAGCGATACGGTCAGCAAGCTGGCCAGCAGTGCCGGGGTGATCCCGCCCCACAGATAAAGGTTCACATCCACCGGGCCGCGCGCCACGGCTTGCACCGCGTTGTTCACCAGCCAGGTTTCCGGCCAGGCGTTCCAGGCGCCTAGCAGGAAGCCTCCGACGGCCAGCAGCATCGGCCCCAGCCACATCGGCAGACCGACTTCATGAGGCGCGCGCGGATAGTCGCCACGCTTGCCAAGGAAGGTCTGCAAGAACACCAGACATGCCGCGGCGAACAGCAGGGCGTTGGTAAGGATCATCACCAGGGTCACAGCCCAGCCGATATGACCCATCTCGATCAGGCCGCTGTACTTGAACTCCTTGGCGATGAAGCCGAAGAACGGCGGCAGGCCGGCGTTGGAGAACGCCGCCAACGCCACCGCTGCACCGGTCAGCGGCATGAAGCGGATTAAACCGCCGAGGCGCGCCAACTCGCGGGTGCCGGTGGCGTGATCGATGGCGCCGACCGCCATGAACAGCGCACCTTTATACAGAGAGTGCGCCACCAGATAGAGCACGAACGCTTGTAGACCGTAGCTGGTGTTGGTGCCGATCAGCATGGTCAACTGACCGAGTACGGTGACCGTGGTGTAGGCCAGCAGGCGCTTGAGATCGGTCTGGCGGAAGGCGAGGAAGGCGCCGAGCACCGCCGTTGCAGCGCCAAAGGTGATCAGCAGGGTGCCCCAGCCGATGGAGCCGCCAAGCACCGGGTTCAGGCGGGCCAGCAGGTAGATGCCGGCTTTGACCATGGTCGCCGAGTGCAAATAGGCCGACACCGGCGTCGGTGCATTCATCGCGTTGGGCAGCCACAGGTGAAAGGGCACCTGTGCCGATTTGGTGAAGCAGCCGAGTAGCACCAGGGCAATGATCGCCGGTAGCAGCACATGGCCTTCGATCTGTTCGGCGCTGAGGCTGGAAAACTGCCAGTTACCCGTGGCGCCGCCGAGCAGGATCAGGCCTGCCAGCAGCGCCAGCCCACCGCCGCCGGTAATCAGCAGGGCCTGCAGTGCCGCCCTGCGCGATACCGCTTTTTCATGCTGGAAGCTGATCAACAGGAAGGAGGCGATGCTGGTGAGTTCCCAGAACACGAACATCGCCACCAGATCGTCGGCCAGCACCAGGCCGAGCATCGCCAGCATGAACACCAGCAAGTAGGCGTGAAAGCGACCGAGATGGACATGACTGGACAGGTAGCTGCCGGCGTACAGCACGATCAGGCTGCCGATGCCGCTGATCAACAGGGCGAACAGCAATGAGAGGCCATCCAGGCGCAGGCTGAGGTTGATACCCAGGGCCGGAATCCAGCTCATGCTCTGCACGATGGCCTCGCCGCCGGCAATCAGCGGGATTTGTTGAACGAACCAGATGAAGGTCACCAGCGGTGCCAGCATTAGCAGCCAGCCCGTACGAGCGCCCAGCAGGCGCGTCAGACCGGGCGCCGCAACTGCAGCCAGGGCGATCAGGGACAGTAGGTAGAGCACTCGTTTCTCCTGTTCCGAGCGTCGAAGCCAAGGCGGCCTGATAATCACGCACTTGCCTGTGGCCGGCCTTTACCGGCTGACAGGGCTGCAGGGCGTACCGGTCATATCAGGCCGCGCTTTTTTTCAGAATAGGAAAAACCAATCGAACATCGCTATTTTATGAAGTTTCAGAACATTGCATGATAGGCGGCTGCCATCATCGGCAGCTTTGGCCAGGTAGCGAAACGGGAGAACAGCGTGCAGATTCAGGGCTATTTCGACTTGCGCTTCGAGGCGGTGAGAGACGCATTCGCCGCGCTGTTCGACGACGCGCAGGAGCGGGGCGCGGCCCTGTGCGTCAAGGTCGGTGGTGAAACCGTGATCGACCTGTGGGCCGGGGTGATGGACAAGGACGGCCAGCAGACCTGGCACAGCGATACCATTGCCAACCTGTTCTCTTGCACCAAACCCTTCGCCGCGGTCGTGGCCCTGCAGCTGGTGGGCGAGGGCAAGCTCGATCTGGATGCCCCGGTGGCGCGTTACTGGCCCGAATTCGCCGCCGCCGGCAAGGAGCGCATCAAGGTGCGCCACCTGCTCTGTCATCAGGCCGGCTTGCCGGCGCTGCGTCAGCTGCTGCCCGCCGAGGCGCTGTACGACTGGCAGACCATGACCGACGCGCTGGCGGCCGAACAGCCCTGGTGGCCGCTGGGCGAGGGCCATGGCTACGCGCCCATCACCTACGGCTGGCTGATCGGTGAGCTGATTCGCCGGGTCGAAGGACATGGCCCGGGCGACAGCATCGCCGCGCGCATCGCCAGGCCGTTGGGCCTGGATTTCCATGTCGGCCTGGACGACAGCGAATTCGACCGCGTCGCCCATATCGCCCGCGGCAAGGGCAATCTCGGCGATGCCGCCGCGCAGCGCCTGCTCAAGGTGATGATGAGCGACGCCAGCGCCATGAGCACGCGCTCGTTCACGAACCCGCCGTCGATCATGACCAGCACCAACAAGCCGGAGTGGCGGCGCATGCAGCAACCAGCCGCCAACGGTCATGGCAACGCGCGCAGCCTGGCGGGCTTCTATGCCGGCCTGCTCGACGGCAGCCTGCTCGATGCCGAGCTGCTGGGCGAAATGACTCGCGAGCACAGTGTCGGTGACGACAAGACCCTGCTGACCCGCACGCGTTTTGGTCTGGGCTGCATGCTCGATCAGACCGATGTGGCCAACGCCACTTACGGCATGGGCGCGAAAGCCTTCGGCCACCCGGGGGCGGGAGGCTCCAGTGGCTTTGCCGATCCGCAAAGGGACGTGGCATTCGGCTTCGTAACCAACAATTTAGGACCGTTCGTCTTGATGGACCCCCGAGCACAGAAACTTGCACGTCAGGTTGCGGACTGTATCTGATTGAAACGGCTACACTTGCGCCAGCCGTTCAGTACCAACCATAACGAACTGACCATTAGATTTGCGTAATCACGGGGGCTACATGCGTGCCAACAAGATTTTTGCTTTTACCTGCTGCCTGCTGATCGCGGGCTGTGCCGGCTCGGAAAAGAAGGAAGTCGCCAAGCCGGCGGCAATGCCTGCGCCCCAGGTGACCCGCGCCTGGCTCGACGAATATGAGCCGAAGCTGCGCGAAGTGGTCAAGGACAGCAAGTTCGAGTTCGAGCGTCGGGAAAATCTGTTGGTGGTGACGGCGCCGGTGCAGGGTTCCTTCAACCCGGACCGTCCGCACATGCTCCTGCCTGCCAGCCTGGGTCCGATCACCCGCGTAGCCAAGCTGCTGGAAACCGACGAAGACATCGCCGTAGTTGTTCTTGGCCATGCCGATAGCAGTGGTGACGCTGCATTGAACCGTGACCTGAGCCAGCAGCGCGCACGTGCCGTGACCTCCATCTTCCGTCTCAGCGGCCTCAAGCAGACTCGCCTGCAGGTCATGGGCCTGGGCTCCGACATGCCGCGCGCCGCCAATGACAGCGCAGCCGGTCGAGCGCTCAACCGCCGCGTGGAAATCCTCCTGACCTCGCGTGACACCATGCAGGGCCTGATCGCCAAATACAGCCAGCCGGTCAAGGCAGAGCTGAAGGATGCGCCCAAGGTAGCTGCCGCAGATCAAGGAAAAGCGGGCAAGTAAGAGTAAGCTTGCAGGCATTTCCACACTGCTAGGGCTGGCGCTGGAGACCAGACGGATTGGTTTCTGGCCCTGTCCTGAGGAACTGCCATGACCCAAACCCTGGCCGATATGCGCCGCGACTACACCCGCGACGGCCTGAGCGAAGCCCAGGCCCCGCTGGAACCCTTTGCCCTGTTTCGTCAGTGGTTCGATGACGCGGTCAAGACCGAGCAACTGCCGGTTGAACCCAACGCCATGACCCTGGCTACTGTCGATGAACAGGGCCGCCCCCATTGCCGTGTACTGCTGCTCAAGGGCCTCGATGAACGAGGCTTCACTTTCTTCAGCAACTACGACAGCGCCAAGGGCCGTCAGCTGGCGGCCCATCCTTTTGCCGCCATGACCTTCTTCTGGCCCAGCCTGGAGCGCCAGGTGCGTATCGAAGGTCGTGTTGAGCGCGTCACCGCCGCCGAATCGGATGGTTACTACCAGGTACGCCCGCTGGGCAGCCGCATCGGCGCCTGGGCTTCGCCACAGAGCAGGGTGATTCGTGATCGCGCGGAACTGGAGAATCTGCTGGCCGAGACCGAAAAACGCTTCCAGGGTCAGGCGCCAAATTGCCCGCCGCACTGGGGCGGCTATCGCCTGCTGCCCGAGCGCATCGAGTTCTGGCAGGGCAGGCCAAGCCGCCTGCATGACCGGCTCAACTATCGCTTTGAGGGCGAGGCGTGGATTCGCGAGCGGCTGGCGCCTTGATGCAAAGACCGGCGTGGTGAGCACGCCGGTCTAGTGCAGGGTCCAAAGAGCGAAGCGAACGGCTTCGACGCGTTTGTCAGGCCGCGAGGTGCAGGATATTCGGCGGCGCCTTGCCGTAACGGGTCCGTATCGTTCGGTCAGTCAGGCTCACCGATGCCAACTCAGGCATCATCGGGACTTCTGAGCAAGAGGCTGCCTGCCGGGTCAAATAGGCAGTTGGTGGGAACTTCTTCCCGATCTTTCATGTGCAGCCTCTCGCAAACCTCGTTCTCGCCTATGGCCGGCATCAGCTTTCCATGCCGCGCATAGCCGGCGGCTACACAAATCCGTTCCGTACTGAGGGCTGCCTTTTCCCAAGCCGTCTATGTGGCCCGTTTAGCAGGCGACCCTTTGCCTGATTTGCTTGTCTATAAGGTACAAGCCGCTTATGGACTAATCGATGACAGCGTTCGACTGGCAGCGCATGCTACTGGATGATTTCCCCCTGCTTTTTCTGGGAGAAGTCGCGTTTCGTGCTCTCTTCGCATTCATAGTCGTTTTCGTTTTTCTCAAAGTCAGCGGTCGCCGTGGCATTCGCCAGTTGTCGCTGTTTGAACTGGTGGTCATCCTGACGCTTGGCTCGGCTGCAGGCGATGTCTCCTTTTACGAAGACGTGCCCCTTCTGCCGGTCGCAATGGTTTTCGCCTCTCTGCTGCTGCTTTATCGCCTGACCGTCCTGGCAATGAGTCGCTGCAGGAGGTTCTCGATCTGGATGGAGGGCGAGCCGGTCACGATCATCAGAGAAGGGCTCTACGATCTGGACAGCCTGAGGCGTTTGAAGATCTCGTCTGACGAGTTCTTCATGGAGCTTCGCCAACAAGGTGTCGAGCACCTCGGTCAAGTACGGCTGGCCATTCTTGAGACCGACGGCGAAGTCAGTCTTTATTTTTACCCAGCAGAGGCCGTCAAGTTCGGGCTGTCTGTATTACCTCAAGAATACCGCCCGGCCTACGTAAGGGTGCCATCAAGCACCGTTTACGCCTGCACCCGCTGTGGCAATACCCAAGTTATCGATGCTGAGAAGCAGGCGGCCTGCCCTCGCTGTGAAAATACTCAATGGACGCTCGCATCGAGTGAGCCACGCTTGCGCTGATTGCCAATAATCCGATGTAGCTGATTTGAGTTTCTCAGTTCTGTTGGCCAAATTCCGGAGTCAGCGGCAGCTGGCCTTGGCAGGCGTGTATTGGCAAAGACGGATTACTGCTTTCCGTCCGTCGATAGTTTTCGCACACGGCCGGCTGTTTCCGGCCATTAGCGGATGATGTTTCCAGCGCCGCGCCAATCCCTCAGGATCGCGCGCTTCAGGCAGCCATTGTGGCCGGCAGCGGCCTTTCACGCGTTCTCGGCAGACGGCCCGCCACCTACCGCCGAGCATGCCAATTGCCAATAAGGCTGTGCGAAACGAGCACATAAGATACCCTTGCGCCACGAATCAACCGGGATGCTGTGAATCGAAGATGGGTTTTGAACAACTAGCCGAGCTACGTGACCGCCTGCGGGCCGAGAAAAAGCAGGTAGAGCAGGTACAGCAGGCAAAGAGCGAAGGCGCCAAGCCGCAAAAGCGCAAGCAACCGCAAAAAGCCAAGGTGCGTGAGCAGGATCCGGCCGTCGAGGCGATCTGGCGGCTGCAGAAGCATTTCCCTCTGGCCTTCCCGGTCAATCCTGCGCCGAAGGTGCCGCTGAAAGAGGGCATTCTCAAGGATGCCGAGCAGCATCTGTCGTTGCTCGGCATCAGCCTCGAGCAGCTCAAGCTGGGCATTGCCGCCTGGTGCCGCGGCGGGCGCTATTGGTCTGCGATGACCGAGAACGCGCCGCGCCTGGACCTGCAAGGCCAGCCCGTGGGCGTGGTGACGGCAGGGCAGGCGTTGCATGCCCGGCAGCAGGCCAGGCGCCAGCGTATGGAGATGCGCCGCAACCAGGCCAAGGCGAAAGCGCCGGCGGACGACCAAGCCGCTGACAGCAGCGCGCAACCAGGCGCCGAGTAACCCACCTTCTGTTACAGCCCGAGGATTGCTCGGGCTTGCCAGCGCATCGTGCCGCCCAACGGCCTACAATGGCGGCCTCATTCGCGAGGCCGCTTCCGATGCTCGAACTCGACTCCACCCTGGCGCAGCATATCGTCGACCGCGCCATGGCCATCCTGCCGTACAACATCAATGTGATGGATGCGCAGGGCATGATCATCGGCAGCGGCGACCCCAGCCGCCTGCATACCCGCCACGAGGGCGCGCAGCTGGTGCTAGCCAACCGTCGCGTGGTGGAGATCGATGCGCAGGCAGCGGCCTGCCTGCGTGGCGTCAGGCCCGGGGTTAATCTGCCCCTGCTACATGCCGAGCGCCTGATCGGCGTGCTCGGTATCACCGGCGACCCCGAGACCGTGCGGCCCTATGCCGAACTGGTGCGCATGGCCGCGGAAATGCTGGTCGAGCATCGCATCCTGCAGGCCGAGCGGCACTGGCAGCGGCATCAGCAGGAGGCCTGGTTGCGCCAGTTGCTTGATCCGCAACTGCGCCTGTCCAGTCTCGAGGTCGATGTCGAACGCCTGGGGCTGCAGCTGACCTGGCCACGGCAGATGTGCCTGCTGCAACTCGATGGTGAGGGCGATCCTCTACCGCGCCAGGCGCGTCTGCTGGCGTCCCTGGGTGGCAAGAGCGAACACCTGGTGGCGCCGCTCGGCCGCCACGAGCTGCTCTGGTGCAGGCCCTACAGCGCCACGCGCGATGATCGCGCCTGGCTGCAGCAGGCCGACGAGCGTGAGTGGGGCGTACGCTCGCTGGCGCTCAGCGATCCCCTGCATGATCTTGCCGAGCTGCGTCAGGCCAGCCTGGTGCTGCGTGACCTGCAGGCCTACGGCCAGGCGCGTTTCCCCGAGCGTCGT
The DNA here is from genome assembly GCF_940789645.1 of Pseudomonas sp. Marseille-Q0931. Lineage (NCBI taxonomy): Bacteria > Pseudomonadati > Pseudomonadota > Gammaproteobacteria > Pseudomonadales > Pseudomonadaceae > Pseudomonas > Pseudomonas sp. Marseille-Q0931. The sequence continues at coordinate 82,731 of NZ_CALNWT010000001.1, forward strand.
CTGCTGCAGCTGGACGAGTTGCGCCTGCCGACGCTGCTCTATGCCCAGCGCCACAGCTGGTTGCTGCAGGGCTGGCTGGCGCCCCTGCGCCAGGTTCTCGCGCAGGATCCGCAGGGCACGTTGCGGGCGACTTTGGAGGCCTGGTGCGCGCATGACGGCCAGGTACAGACCTGCGCCCAGGAACTGGGCATTCACCGCAATACCCTTCGCTATCGCCTGGAGCGCATCGCCGAGCTCAGTGGCCTGGATCTCAACCGGCTGGATCAGCGTCTACAGCTATCCTTGGGGCTGGGGTTGCTGGAGTCGGAAGTGGCCGCTCAACCGAACACCCGGTAATTCCCCCAGGTAGCCAGCGAAGCCAGGTGGCCTTGTGCGATTGCACAGCCTGCTGCGCCTTGCTTCGTTTGATTTGGTGCTGATGCACAAGGCGAGGGCAGGGTGGCCTGAGCCACAATGTTGCGCCTGTCGGCACTTACATTCGGGCCACGTGCCCGCCATAACAACAACGAGGAGACTGGTCATGGGCCTGGTCCTGATTCTGGTAGCACTGATCGCGTTCATCGTGCTGTCCACTACCCGTTTGAAACTGCACCCCTTCCTGGCATTGCTGGCCGCTGCACTGATCGCCGGTTTTGCCTACCAACTGCCCAGCGGCGAAATCATCAAGACGATGACTGCCGGCTTCGGCGGTATTCTCGGTTACATCGGCATCGTCATCGTGCTCGGCACCATCATCGGGGTCATCCTCGAGCGTAGCGGCGCCGCGATCACCATGGCCGAGACGGTGATTCGCCTGCTGGGCCAGCGTTTTCCCACGCTGACCATGTCGATCATCGGCTACCTGGTATCGATTCCAGTGTTCTGCGACTCCGGCTACGTCATTCTCAATTCGCTGAAAAATGCCCTGGCCGCGCGCATGAAGGTTTCCGTGGTGGCCATGAGCGTGGCCCTGGCCACCGGTCTGTACGCCACCCACACCTTCGTACCGCCGACCCCCGGCCCGATCGCTGCGGCTGGTAATCTGGGCCTGGAAACTTCCCTGGGTCTGGTGATCCTGGTTGGCCTGCTGGTGGCAGCGGTCACCGCCGTGGCCGGTATGTTCTGGGCCAATCGTTTCCTCAAGCAGAACGACCAGGAACTGCTGGAAGAGGCGCCGAGCGAGCTACTCGCCGATAACGTCGACTTCGATGCGCTGCGTGCCCGCTACGGCAAACTGCCCAGCGCCTGGCAGGCCTTCTCGCCGATTTTCGTGCCTATCGCGCTGATCTGCCTGGGCTCGATCGCGGCGTTCCCCAGTAAGCCGTTTGGCGAAGGCGCGCTGTTCGAGGTGCTGAGCTTCCTCGGTCAGCCGGTCGCTGCGCTGTTGGTCGGTCTGGTGCTGGCCTGCTCGCTGCTCAAGGGCGAGGGCAAACGTCAGCAGTTCCATGATCATGTCGCCCACGGCCTGAAAGAGGCTGCGCCGATCCTGCTGATCACCGGTGCCGGTGGCGCCTTCGGTGCCATCCTCAAGGCCACCGCCTTGACCGGTTACCTGGGTGACACCCTGTCGGCGCTGGGTATCGGCCTGTTCATGCCGTTCCTGGTGGCTGCCGCGCTGAAGAGTGCGCAGGGTTCTTCCACTGTTGCCCTGGTGACCACCTCGGCGATGGTTGCGCCGCTGCTGAGCAACCTGGGCCTCGACAGCGAGATGGGCCGCGTGCTGACCGTGATGGCCATCGGTGCCGGTGCCATGACCGTATCCCACGCCAACGACAGCTTCTTCTGGGTGGTAACCCAGTTCAGCCGCATGAAGGTGGCCACCGCTTATCGTGCACAGACCATGGCGACGCTGGTTCAGGGTATCGCCGGTATGGCTGCCGTCTGGCTGCTGAGCCTGGTTCTGCTGTAATCCGCTATACCGACAGGCGACCAGAAGGTCGCCTGCCTCCTTTCGAGGTTCCTATCATGAAAATCGTCATCGCTCCCGACTCCTTCAAGGAGAGCCTCAGCGCGCCCGATGTGGCCGCTGCCATCGCACGCGGCTGGCAGCAGGTGTTTCCCGAAGCTGAATGTCTGCTGCGGCCAATGGCCGACGGCGGCGAGGGCACGGTCGATGCGCTGTTGGCGGCCGTCGGCGGCGAGCGTCGTGAGCACGAAGTGCGCGGCCCCATGGGCGCGCCGGTCAAGGCGCATTGGGGCTGGCTGGGGCAGGGCACCGCGGTGATCGAGATGGCGGCGGCCAGCGGCCTGCATTGGGTGCCGCGCGAGCAGCGCGACGCTCGCCTGGCCTGTAGCTTTGGCACAGGTGAGCTGATCCGCGAGGCGCTGGATGCCGGTGCCACGCGCATCATTCTTGGCCTGGGCGGCAGCGCCACCAACGATGCGGGCCTAGGCCTGCTGCAGGCGCTGGGCATGCGTTTTCTCGATGCCAACGGGAAGGAGCTGGCGCCAGGCGGCGCGGCATTGGCGAATCTCGATCAGCTCGATCTGAGCCGCCTCGATGCGCGCCTGCTCAAGGTGCAGATCGAGGTCGCCGCCGATGTCGATAATCCCTTGTGCGGGCCACGCGGTGCCTCTGCCGTGTTCGGCCCGCAAAAGGGCGCAACGCCCGAGCATGTCACCCAGCTCGACACGGCGCTCGGCCGTTTCGCCCGGGTCGCCGCCGCTACGCTGGGCGAGGATCACGCCGAGTTTCCAGGTGTCGGTGCCGCAGGCGGCCTCGGCTTCGCTGCGCGTGCTTTTCTCAAGGCGAGCTTCCGCCCTGGCATCGAACTGGTAGCCGAACTGTCCGGGCTTGCTGCTGCGATGGAGAATGCGGATCTGGTGATCACCGGGGAAGGGCGCATGGATGCCCAGACCCTGCACGGCAAGACGCCCGTCGGTGTGGCACGTGTGGCGGGTGCGGCCGGGGTGCCGGTCATTGCCTTGTCCGGTAGCCTGGGCGACAACTATCAGGCGTTGTACGAGGCCGGCATCGAGGCAGCGTTCAGCCTGGCACCAGGGCCGCTTTCGCTGGAGCAGGCGATCGCCGGCGCGGCAGGCGAGCTGCAGGCGCGCGCCACGGATATCGCAAGGCTGTGGCGCCTCGCCCGCTCCTGACTGGGCGAACCTAGCTGAACTCGGTCTGTCAGACATAACAATTGTTAATGCGCAGTCGTGACAGTTGCGCGCCCCCGGCGTCTAATGGATCAAGATACCTCTGGAGGAATTGCTATGCGTAAACCTACTCTGCTCATCACCTCGCTGGCCGCGCTGCTGGCCCTTGGTGGTTGCCAGTCCAGCCTGACCGGCGACACCTACAGCCGCGACGAGGCCCGGGCGGTGCAAACGGTACGCATGGGCACCATCGAGTCGTTGCGTCCGGTCAAGATCGAAGGCACCAAAACTCCGGTCGGCGCTGGCGCCGGTGCCGTGGTTGGCGGTATTGGCGGCAGCGGCCTGGGTGGCGGGCGCGGCAGCGCGGTGATGGCCGTGGTCGGTGCCGTCGCCGGTGGCCTGCTCGGCGCGGCAGCCGAGGAAGGCTTCACTCGCACCCAGGGTGTGGAGATCACCGTGCGGGAGGACGACGGCACCATGCGCGCCTACGTGCAGGAAGTCGAGCCGAATCAGGTGTTCCGTGTCGGCGAGCGCGTGCGCATCATGACCGTCAACGGTACCAGCCGCGTCACTCACTGATCGTTGTAGACAAGCCGGAGCAGTCAAGGCTGCTCCGGCTTTTTTGTGTCCGGCTATAGTGCTGAGCGGTCGTCGGCATCCTTGCATCGACATGCGTGTAACCAAGTGTGTTTAACGATAATTCAATACATGACGTTGCCTTGATAGTTATGGATAATCGGCCGTTATGCTTGTGCCGACAACGACTTAGCTGATCCGTTGTGGTGCATGGAATATCACCGTCAGGGAGTTGCGACTCCAGTTTTTTCTAATTGGGTCGCCCGACCTGACGTGCCTGCATAAAGGGGTTTTTTCGATGGCGCTTGCGCTGATTGTCGCCTTGCCATTTCTGGGCTTGTTTCTGCCGGTGCTTGCCGAGCGGCTTGGACGCTCGGCCTGCGCCGCGGCTGCGGCTCTTGCGCCCGTGGTGGCGCTGGTGCTGCTGTTCAATCATCAGTCAGCGGTGTTCGCCGGCGAGGTGCTGCGGGTCAAGCTGGAGTGGCTGCCGCATCTGGGCCTGAATCTCAGCCTGCGCCTCGATGGCCTCGGCTTCCTGTTCGCCTTGCTGATTCTTGGCATCGGCCTGCTGGTCATCCTCTACGCCCGCTATTACTTGGCCAAGACCGAGCCGATGGGGCGTTTCTTCGCCTTTCTGCTGCTGTTCATGGGCGCCATGCTCGGTGTGGTGTTGTCGGAAAACCTGCTGCTGATGCTGATGTTCTGGGAGCTGACCAGCCTGTCGTCGTTCCTGTTGATCGGCTTCTGGGGTTCGCGTTCCGAGGCGCGCAAAGGCGCGCGCATGGCGCTGGCGATCACCGGCGGCGGTGGCCTGGCACTGCTCGCTGGCATCCTCCTGATCGGCCATATCGCCGGTAGCTTCGAGCTGTCGCAGGTACTGGCCGCCGGCTATGCCATCCGTGCGCATGAACTGTATCCGGTGGCGCTGGTGCTGGTGCTGCTGGGCGTGTTCACCAAATCGGCGCAGTTCCCGTTCCACTTCTGGCTGCCGCACGCCATGGCTGCGCCAACGCCGGTATCGGCCTATCTGCACTCGGCGACTATGGTCAAGGCCGGGGTATTCCTGCTGGCGCGTCTGTACCCGGCACTGGCCGGTTCCGAGTGGTGGTTCTACATGGTCAGCCTGACTGGCCTGGCCACGCTGCTGGTGGGCGCGTGCATGGCGCTGTTCCAGCATGACCTCAAGGGCCTGCTGGCTTATTCGACCATCAGCCACCTGGGCCTGATCACCCTGCTGTTCGGCCTGGATACCCGCCTGGCCGCGGTGGCGGCGGTGTTCCATATCATCAACCACGCTACCTTCAAGGCCTCGCTGTTCATGGCCGCCGGCATCATCGACCACGAAACCGGCAGCCGCGACATGCGGCTCATTAACGGGCTGTGGAAGCACATGCCGCATACGGCGGTGCTGGCGATGGTGGCCGCGTCGGCCATGGCCGGTGTGCCGTTGCTCAACGGCTTCCTGAGCAAGGAAATGTTCTTCACCGAAACCCTGCACCAGCACCTGCTGGGCGGTTTCAACTGGGTGATTCCCGCAGCCGCGACCCTGGCCGGCGTGTTCTCGGTAGCCTATTCGCTGCGTTTCATCCACGACGTGTTCTTCAACGGCAAGCCGGTCGACCTGCCCAAGTACCCGCCGCACGAACCGCCGCGTTACATGAAGGTACCGGTGGAGGTGCTGGTGTTCCTCTGCCTGCTGGTGGGCGTGGTGCCGGCCTACACGGTGGCGCCGCTGCTGGCCGCCGCTGCCGCTTCGACGCTAGGCGGCGAATTGCCCGAGTACAGCCTGGCCATTTGGCACGGCTTCAATCTGCCACTGATGATGAGCTTCATCGCCCTGTTCGGCGGGATTCTCGTTTATGCCTGTCGCAAGCCGCTGTTCCGTTGGTATGAAGGTTTACCGAATCTGGATGCCAAGGACGCGTTCGATCAGGTGGTGCGTTACTCGACCCGCCTGGCTGTGCGCATCACCAAATTGCTGGAAAGTGGTTCGCTGCAGCGCTACCTGGCCTGGATGCTTGGCAGTGCCCTGACCTTGGTGGTAATCGCGCTGTCGCCGCTCGAGCAGTTGACCGGTAGTGTGCCAATGACGCCAATCGATCCGCTGACAACCATTGGCATGCTGATTCTGATGGTGACTGCGGTACTCACCGTGGTTTTCCACCGCCGCCGCCTCGTGGCTCTGATGATCCTCAGCGCTGCTGGTCTGATGGTGGCGCTGGCCTTCGCCCGCTTCTCCGCCCCGGACCTGGCGCTGACCCAGCTGTCGGTGGAGGTGGTGACCATCATCTTGCTGATACTTATCCTGTACTTCATGAACGACCGCACCCCGGCCGAGTCCAGCAGCCTGCGTGGCCTGCGTGATCTGGTCCTGGCGCTGGGCAGCGGCACCATGGTGGCGATGCTCACCTACGCGGTGCTGACCCGTCCTTACCAGAGCATTTCCTCGTTCTTCCTCGAGAACAGCGTCTCCGGGGGCGGCGGTACCAACGTGGTCAACGTGATCCTGGTGGACTTCCGCGGCTTCGATACGCTGGGTGAGATCACCGTGCTGGCGATTGCTGCCATCGGGATCTATGCACTGTTGCATGGCCTGCACCTGCCGCATCCGACCCACGACAAGAACGGTCGTCCGTGGTCGACCGATGCGCATCCGATGATCCTCGACAACCTGGCGCGGGCCATGCTGCCGATGGCGCTGCTGATTTCGGCGTTCATCTTCCTGCGCGGGCATAACCTGCCGGGCGGCGGCTTCATCGCTGGCCTGATCACCTCGGTGGCGTTGATCCTGCAGTACATCTCCCACGGTGTGACCTGGACCCAGGAGCGCCTGAAGTTCAGCTATCACGCCACCGCCGGCTGGGGCGTGCTGATCGCCGGGCTGACCGGCCTGGGCAGCTGGGCGTTCGGCTCGCCGTTCCTGACCTCGGCGTTCGGTCATTTCCATGTTCCGCTGATCGGCGAAATCGAGCTGGCGACCGCGATCCTTTTCGATCTCGGGGTATTCCTGGCGGTCGTCGGCGCGACCCTGCTGATCCTTTCCAATATCGGCCATGTCAGTCAGGACGAGTCGTGCAAGGAGGTCATCTGATATGGAGGCAGTATTCGCAATTACCCTCGGGGTGTTGGCTGCCAGCGGCGTCTACCTGCTGCTGCGGGCGCGTATTTTTCCGGTGGTGATGGGGCTGACCCTGATCTCCTATGCGGTCAACCTGTTCATCTTCGCCATGGGCCGGCTCGGCACGGGCGTGCCGGCGGTGATCGGCAAGAGCGCCGAGTATGGTGATCCGTTGCCACAGGCACTGGTACTGACTGCCATCGTCATTGGCTTCGCCATGACTGCGTTCGTCGTGGTGCTGGCCCTACGTGGCATGGGTGAGCTGAAAACCGATCACGTCGATGGCGAGGAGCCGCGCGCATGAGTCACGCCATCATCCTCCCCATTCTGCTGCCGATGTTTTTCGGCGCGTTGTTGCTGGTCGGCCACGGCTGGTCGCGTGAGGTGAAGCGGGGTGTTTCCCTGATCGGCTGCCTGGCGCTGCTGCCGGTGTGTCTGTATCTGGTGCTGTTGGCCGGTGCGGGGCAGTTGCAGGTTTATGCCTTGGGTAACTGGGTCGCGCCGTTCGGCATCATGCTGCTGCTCGACCGCTTCAACGCTGCGCTGCTGTTGCTTACCTCAGTGCTCGCCTGCTTCGCACTGATCTATGCCTGCCGTGGTGATGATGAGCGTGGGCCGAACTTCCATGCGCTGTTCCAGTTTCAACTGCTGGGCATCAATGGTGCGTTCCTAACCGCTGACCTGTTCAACCTGTTCGTGTTCTTCGAGATTCTGCTGATCTCGTCGTATGCACTGCTGCTGCATGGCAACCGTGCCAATCAGGTCAAGGCTGGCGTGCATTACGTGGTACTCAACCTGCTGGGCTCGTCGTTCTTCCTGATCGGCGTCAGTCTGTTGTACGGCCTGACCGGCACCCTGAACATGCCGGACCTGGCAGCGCGCGTAGCCAGCGCCGATGTCGCCGATGCACCGCTGATCAAGGCAGCGGCCTACCTGCTGCTGATCGTTTTCGGCCTCAAGGCTGCCGTGCTGCCGCTGTGTTTCTGGCTGCCACGCGCCTATGCCGCTGCGCCTGCTTCGGTGGCGGCGTTGTTCGCGATCATGACCAAGGTTGGCTTCTACGCCATCGTCCGCGTGTTCACCCTAGTGTTTGGCGAACAGGCCGGGCCGCTGGCCCATCTCGGCCATGAGTTGCTCTGGTGGCTGGCGTTGCCGACCATCGCCTTTGGCGTCATTGGTGCCCTGGGTGCACGTCAGCTGCAGGCGCTGCTGGCTTATCTGGTGGTGGTTTCGGTGGGCACTCTGTTGGCCGGCTTCGCCATGGGTAACGTAGCCGCATTGAGTGCTGCGCTTTATTACATGGTGCATAGCACACTGATCAGCGGTGCGCTGTTCCTGCTCGCCGGCCTGGTGGTCGCCCAGCGTGACAGCGCAGACGGTGATCTGCAGCAGGAGCGTGTGCTGCGTCAGCCGCTGTTGCTAGGCTGCATGTTCTTCTTCGCATCCATCTCCATCGCCGGGCTGCCGCCATTCTCTGGATTCCTCGGCAAAATGTTGCTGCTGCGCGCGGCCGAGCCGGGTTGGCAGGCCTGGAGCCTATGGCCGGTGGTGCTGATTGGCGGTCTGTTGACCCTGGTGGCGCTTAGCCGCGCCGGTACCAGCCTGTTCTGGCTGGGCCATGGCGCGGACGCTTCACCGTCCAAGGCCGAACCGGCGGATCGCATCAGCCTGTTGGCGGCGCTGGGCCTGTTGCTGGCCAGCCCGCTGCTGCTGATCGCGGCCAAGCCGATCCTGGCGTACCTGGAGGCGGCAGCGGCGCAATTGCTCGATCTGCAACCTTATCTGTCGATCATTGCCGGAGGTGCGGCATGAGGCGTTTCTTCCCCCACCCGCGGATGATGCTGGTGCTGGCGGTGCTCTGGCTGCTGCTGGTCAACACCCTCAACCTGGGGCATATCCTGCTCGGGCTGTTTCTGGGGTGGTCGATCGTGCACCTGTGCGGCGACTTCCTACTGACCGTGCCGAGGGTGCGCAAGCCCATCGGGCTGCTGATGTTCATCGGCAAGGTGTTCTACGACATCGTGGTGGCCAACCTGCAGGTTGTTAAGCTGGTGCTCGGCCCAAAGTCGCGCCTTGAGCCGGCATTCGTCGAGGTACCGGTGGAGATAGAAGACGAGTTCGTCCTGTCGACCCTGGCCTGCATCATTTCGCTGACGCCTGGCACCGTTTCCGCGGGACTCAGCTCCGACCACAAGACACTGCTGCTGCACGGGCTCGACGTGCCGGATCGCGACGAGCTGATCGCCGAGGTCAAGAGTCGCTACGAGAAGCCGCTGCTGGAGATTTTCGAATGCTCGAGAACGTAGTCTTTCTGTGCATGGGCATCCTCACGCTGGCCATGCTGCTCAATGTCGCGCGTCTGGTCGAAGGACCGAGCGTGGTGGATCGCGTTCTGGCCCTGGATACCCTGTACATCAACGCGCTAGCGCTGATCGTGCTGTTCGGTATCTGGCTGGCGTCGGATCTGTTCTTCGAGGCCGCACTGCTGATCGCAGTGATGGGCTTCGTCGGCACGGTCGCGGTGGGTAAACACCTGCTGCACGGCGATATCATCGATTAAGGGGAAATGACCATGCCGTTCTGGCTGGAACTGTTGATTTGCGCCTGCCTGATCCTGGGCAGCCTGTTCGCCCTGGTCGGTGCCATCGGGCTGTATCGCCTGCCGGATTTCTTTACCCGTCTGCATGGTCCGACCAAGGCCACCACGCTGGGAGTCGGCGGTACGCTGATCGCCTCGATGTTGTTCTTCGCTCACCACACCGGCAGCCTCAGCCTGCACGAGCTGTTGATCACGCTGTTTTTGTTCCTCACCGCTCCGGTCAGCGCACACATCCTGTCCAAGGCGGCAATGCAGAAGAAACTCGAACTGTTCGAGCGGACCCGTGGCCAGCCGTGGGACGATGATCACTGATCCACTGTCAGGCATTTCTCGCGCCTGGCTGTAACTGTCGCCAGGCAACTGCCCGCTCTAGACTGCGCTCTTGAATCAAACGCCGTTGCGTCAGGGGAGTCAGGAGCATGAGCGAGCTGGTCATCCGTCAGGCCGGTGCCGAGGATATCGAGGCGCTCTGCGCGCTGATTCTCGAACACGGGCTCAACCCCTGGAATCATCTGCCCGAAGTCGAGGTTCGCCAGCATCTGCAGGGTATTGCGACGAGCGCGACGCTGGCCGTGTTGGCCGAGGAGCAGGGGCGATTGCTGGGGTTCGTCAGCTATCGCCTGACCGAGGATTTCGCTGCTCACCAACCCGCTGCGCGTGCCGGGCAGCTGCACGGCTATATCTGTGAGGCGGTGGTGCATCGCGATTGCACCGGTCGCGGGCTGGGTGCTCAGCTGCTCACGGCGGCAGTGCAGGATCTCTGGCGACTGGGTGCACGCGATGTCTATATCGATCGCCACGAAGAAAATGCTGCTTCGGCGGGGATGATGCGCAAGGCCGGTTTCGCAGAGTTGCTGACCTATGCCGACCCGGCCCGGCGCCCCAATGGTTCGGGGCGCACGACGCTGTGTTGTATCCGCCGTGATGACGATTGACGGCGCGGCGGCTGCTTCAGGATCGCGAATGAATTCGCGCCTACAGAGGGCGCCCGGTGTTGCGGCACGCGCCTGACCGGTGGGAGCGGATTTATCTGCGAAAAAGGCGGGCACATTTACCCGAATCGCGAATAAATTCGCTCCTACAGAAAAGCTGCGTGTTGGCTGCGGACTGGTAGGAGCGGATTTATCCGCGAAGAAGGCTGGCACGCCCGCCAGCTTGGCGAATCAGGGGCCTGGAAGCCGGCCCCTGTGCGTGCAGGGGTTAGCGATTCAACCCAAGCATGTCCTTGGCCACCGCTTCCGCCACACGGATGCCGTCAACCCCGGCTGAAAGAATGCCGCCGGCGTAGCCCGCGCCTTCGCCGGCCGGGTACAGGCCCTTGAGGTTCAGGCTCTGCAGGTCGTCGCCACGGGTGATGCGCACCGGCGAGGAGGTGCGCGTTTCGATGCCAGTGAGCACCGCATCGGCCAGATCGAAGCCCTTGATCTGTTTGCCGAACGCCGGCAGCGCCTCGCGGATGGCTTCGATGGCGAAGTCCGGTAGCGATGGCGCCAGATCACCCAGTTTCACCCCCGGCTTGTAGGAAGGCTGCACTTCGCCGAGTGCTGTGGACGGCGTGCCCTTGATGAAGTCGCCGACCAGTTGCCCGGGCGCCTCGTAGTTGCGTCCGCCGAGTACATAGGCATGCGACTCCAGACGCTCCTGCAGTTCCACGCCGGCCAGCGGGCCGCCCGGATAATCCTGCTCGGGGGTGATGCCGACGACGATACCAGCGTTGGCGTTGCGCTCGTTGCGCGAGTACTGGCTCATGCCGTTGGTGACCACGCGCTCCGGTTCGGAGGTGGCGGCGACCACGGTGCCGCCCGGGCACATGCAGAAGCTGTAGACCGAGCGGCCGTTGCTGGCGTGGTGCACCAGCTTGTAGTCGGCGGCGCCGAGTTTCGGGTGCCCGGCGTACTTGCCCAGGCGCGCGCGGTCGATCAGCGATTGCGGATGCTCGATGCGGAAACCCACCGAGAAGGGCTTGGCTTCCAGGTACACGCCGCGGGCATGGAGCATGCGGAAGGTGTCGCGCGAGCTGTGGCCGAGGGCCAGCACCACATGGCGGCTATTGAGCTGCTCGCCGTTTTCCAGCACCACGCCGGTAAGCTGGCCGTCTTCCATCAGCAGGTCGCTGACGCGCTGCTGGAAGCGTACTTCGCCACCGAGGGCCTTGATCTCCTCGCGCATGGTGGCGACTACGCCGGTGAGGCGGAAGGTGCCGATGTGTGGCTTGCTGACGTAGAGGATCTCGTCCGGCGCGCCGGCCTTGACGAACTCTTCCAGTACCTTGCGCCCGTGGTGGTTCGGGTCCTTGATTTGGCTGTACAGCTTGCCGTCGGAGAAGGTGCCGGCGCCGCCCTCGCCGAACTGCACGTTGGAGGTCGGGTCGAGCACGTTCTTGCGCCACAGCCCCCAGGTGTCCTTGGTGCGCTGGCGCACTTCCTTGCCGCGCTCCAGCACGATGGGGCGCAGGCCGGCCTGCGCCAGGATCAGCGCGGCGAAGATGCCGCAGGGGCCGAAACCGACCACGATCGGGCGCTCGTCCAGCGGCGTCTCGGCCTTGCCCACCGGTTTGTAGGCAATATCCGGCGCCGGGCCTACATGCTTGTCGCCGCTCAGGCGCGCCAGCAGCGCCGCTTCGTCTTTCACTTCGCAATCGATGGTGTAGATGAACGGCATATCGCCGTACTTCTTGCGCGCATCGTAGCTGCGCTTGAACACGCTGAAATTCAGCAGGTCCGCGTCGGCGATACCCAGGCGCTGGACGATGGCCGGGCGCAAGGCCTCGTCGGCATGGTCTAGGGGAAGTTTCAGTTCAGTCAGACGAAGCATGGCGGTGTCCTGGTTGGCCGGTGGTGATCCGGCAAGGTGAAGAAGGGCGGCGATTGTACGGGATTCGCAGGGCGAAAGGGCGCTGCGTCAGTGGCTGTCCCGGTTCAGATTAGGCCAACCAGGCGCGGGCTGAACCGACGCGCGGTACTCAGCGTCTTTTCAGTGCGCGGCCGCGCGCGAACATCAGGGCGGCGCCGGCCAGGGTTGCCACAGCGGCATAGAGAATCACCGCCTGCGGGCCAAGGCCTTCGATGATCAGCCCGCCGAGTACCGCCCCTGCGGCAATGGCCACCTGAAAGGTCGAGGACAGCAGCGCGCCCGCGCTTTCGGCGTGGTCGGCAGCTGCCCGCGCATTCCAGACCGAGATCGATACCGGGAAGGCGCCGAAGGCGAAGCCCCACAGCGCGGTCGCCACGAGCGCGACATTCACTTCGGCACCGAATAGCACCAATGCAAGCGCCACTAGGGTGATCAGGAACGAGCAACTGGCCACCGCCCACGCCGGGCTGCGCGCGGCGACGATGCCTCCGATCAGGTTGCCGAAAAAACCGCAGACACCGAAAGCCAGCAGGGTCAAAGAGACGGTGGCGACGTCTAGACGCGGCACCTCTTCGAGAAAGGGGCGGATAAAGGTCAGCGCGGCGAAGTGCCCGGAAATGACCAGCAAACCGGTGACCAGGCCGATGACCACCGCGCGACGCGACAATGCGGCCTTGAACGAAGCCAGCCCCGGTGCAGCGGCCGCCGGCAGTCTGGGCAAAGTCAGCATCTGGATCGCCAGCGCCACCACGCCAATGCCGGATGCAGCGAGGAAGGTCATGCGCCAGCCCCACAGATCACCCAGGAAGGCACCTAGCGGAGCGGCGAATACCGTGGCGAAGGAAATGCCCATGAGGATGATCGAGATGGCTTTCGGCACCTTGTCGGGCGGCACCAGGCGCAGGGCCAATGCGGTCATCATGGCCCAGAAGCTGCCAAGGGCGAAGCCCAGCATGCCGCGTGCAATCAGCAGGACGGTGACGGTCTCGGCGTAGGCCGAAAGGACGCTGGAAAGCACCAGCACCACCATCAAGCCCCAGACGATCTTCTGGCGATCCAGTTGGCCGGAACCCAGCACCACGAGTGGGCCGGCAAATGCAGCGACCACCGCCGTAGCGGTAATGGCCTGGCCCACGACACCGTTGGAGGCGCCCAACTCGGTCGCCATCGGCGTGAGCAGGCTGATCGGCAGGAACTCCGCGGTCACCAGCCCGAAGGCGCCAAAGGCGAGCGACACGACGGCCCACCATGCGGCGGGCGGGGAGTCGGACTGGTCAGAGGCCGTTGAGGCGGGATGAGGCATGGAGAAAACCTTGGTGTTCGTCTCGCGCCAGGGCTCGGATGAGCGGCCCCGACGCGAGTGCCACTGCGGGTGTCAGACGGGAAAGGTGTTGCACCCATAGTTCGGCGGGGCCATTTGTCCGGCTTGCCGATGCTGTGCATCGGTATCGCGAGGTTCAGTTGCGCAGGGCACCGAAGTGCGCGCAGCCGCGCAGCACCTGGCCATCGAGACGCAGTTCGGCACTGAGGTGATTGACCGCGCCGCTCATGCCGTCGACGCAACGCTGCGGGGCGACCCACAGATCGAGGCGCTGGCCGTTGGCCTCGCTGCTGAAGTTGAGGCGGCCGTCCGGCATCTGTTCTTCCAGGTAGGGCAGGGCCAGCGGCTCGTGGTCGGGGCGGTTGAGGACCAGACCTTTGCTGCCGACTTCCAGTTGCCAGAACGGTTCGTTGCCACTGGCGCGCAGGGCCAGGCGCTTGAAGTTGAGGTCGTCACAGCCGTGCCCTTCACCTTGCAGGCGATAGATCTGGCTGACCTCGAAGCGACCGTCGTTGCCTTTGCCCTGGCTGCCACCCAGATGACCGCCGAGATCGGCGAACAGGCTGGCCTGGCCATCGCTGCCGAGTCGCGTCACTTCCCGCTCGATACCGGTACCGTCGCCATCTACAAGTACGAAGCGGCGCTGCTCCTGACAGGGCATGAAAACCAGCTGGCCATTGTCGAGCTGTACCTGACCCTGCAGGCGGGTGGCCGGAGGCGGCCCTTCCGGTTTGCCGGTGTAGACCTGGCAGGCGGCCAGAAGCGGGAGTAGGGCGACGCTGGTGAGCAGGGAGCGGGTGATGGACATGGGTCTCTCCAAATACGAGCGGCCACCATAGCCACAGCGCGCCCCTGGCTCAAGCCGTTTGCTTTGACTGAGCCTGGCGAGTGCGGCCTAATTCGCCCGTCCGGTCCGATCGAGCAGCCTCTGCAATGCCCAGCCCCCTCATGCGTCCCAGTACTCTTCATCTGCCACAGGGCGACTGGGCCACGGTCCTCGACTGCCTGTGCGATCACTTTCCCGCCATCGATCGCGCCACCTGGTTGCAGCGTATGGCGCGCGGTCGGGTGCTGGATGCCGGTGGTGCACCCATCGATGCCACGCACCCCTATCAGGTTGGGCTCAAGGTGCGCTATTTCCGTGAGGTGGCGAACGAGACGCCGATCCCCTTCGTCGAACAGGTGCTATGGCAGGACGAGCACCTGTTGGTCGCCGACAAGCCACATTTTCTGCCGGTAATGCCGGCAGGCGAATATGTCGAGCAGACCCTGCTGGCGCGCCTGATCAAGCGCACCGGCAATCCAGACCTGGTCCCGATCCATCGCATCGACAGGCTCACCGCCGGCCTGGTGTTGTTCTCGGTCAACCCGGCCAGTCGCGGCCAGTACCAGGCGCTGTTTCGCCAGCGTGCGGTGGAAAAGCGCTACGAGGCCATAGCCCCGGCGTTGCCGCAGTTGCAGTTTCCCTACCTGCACCGTTCGCGCATGGTCGATGGCGAGCCTTTCTTTCGCATGCAGGAAGTCGCGGGCGAGGCCAATAGCGAAACCCGAATCGAGGTGCTGGAGCGGCGCGGTGGCCTATGGCGTTACGGCCTGTCGCCAGTGACGGGGCGCAAGCATCAGCTGCGCGTGCACCTGGCCGGTCTCGGCGCGCCGATCGTCGGTGATGATTTCTACCCCGAGCTGCACGACAGCCGCGGCCAGCCGGACGACTATGACAAGCCACTCAAGCTGCTGGCGCATGGTCTGCGTTTCGTTGATCCAGTCAGCGGCCACCTGCGCGAGTTCGAGAGCGAACTGCAGTTGCAGTGGTAGCCCTTGTGCGCACGGCGCACCCTACGGCTGTGGGAGGGGCTTCAGCCGCGAGCTTTTTCCTTGCCACATAGCCAGGCGTGCAAAAAAAAGCCCGCACATGGCGGGCTAAGCGTGGCACTTGCACCAGAGCTTGAATAAGGGTTCGGCGAGGAACATCACCAGAAACAGCCGCAGCACCTGTAGGGCGGTGACCAGCGCCACCGACAGTTGCAACGCTTCGGCGGTCAGGCAGAGCTCGGTGATACCGCCGGGCATCATGCCCAGCATCAGCGACAGATGATCTTCGCCGGCCAGCCAGCCGAGCATCTCGCCGAGACCCGCAGCGGCGAGCATGGCCAGCAGGGTGAACACCAGCACGCGGGCGAGAAAACCCGGCGCGCTGCGGAAGAAGGCGCGGTCGAAGTGGCAGCCCAAGGCGCTGCCGATCAGCCACTGGCCGAGTTGGCCCATGCCCTGCGGCATACCCAGATGCAGGTCGAAGCTGGCGCTGGCCACGGCGCAGGCGATCAGCGGGCCGAGCATCCAGGGGTTGGGTTGTTTCAGGCGCCCCCACAGCGCTGCCAGCACGGCGCCGGCGGCGAGCAGGCCGATCAGCCAGATCCAGTCCACCGCTGCGCGCGGCGGTGCGCTGGCTTCGGGCAGGCCCCAGGTGAACAGCGCCGGAATCAGCAGCACCACCAGCAGCAGGCGCAGGCTGTGTGCCGCCGCCACGCGCGCGGGCTGCGCATCGTGGCGCAGGGCCAGGTTGACCATCTCGCTGGCGCCGCCAGGCATGCTGGCGAAAAAGGCGGTCGCGCGGTCGACGCCGGCGCGGCGCAGGATGGCGATACCGATCAGGCTGAGCAGGAGCGTGCCGAAGGCACCCATGAAGATGACCGGCAGATGGCTCAGCACCTGTTCCAGCACCTCGCTGGTGAAGTGCAGGCCGATACCGCTGGCCACCAGCCACTGGCCGGCCTTGCGCCCGCCCGGCAGTTCACTGAAGGGGCGGTCGGCCAGGCAGCGCACGGCGATCACCGCCAGCAGGGATCCGACCATCCACGGCAAAGGCCAGCCGGCGAGGCTGGCCAGGTAGCCGCCGACCACTCCGGCCAGCGGCGTCACCCAGAGATCACGCGGCAGCGGCATCGGCCCCGGCCTTGATCTGCTTGCGGCGGCGTATCCAGCGAATGCCCGGCAGGGCCAGCATCAGCACCACCAGTGCCCACAGCACCAGAGTGATCGGGCTGCCCCAGAGGATGCCCAGGTCACCGGCGGAAATCGACAGCGCGCGGCGCAGGTTGTCTTCCATCAGCTCGCCGAGCACGAAACCGAGGATCAGCGCCGACAGCGGGAAATCGAGCTTGCGCAGGATGTAGCCGAACACGCCGAGCACGATCATCAGTACCAGGTCGAAGGTGGTGCTGTGCACCGCATAGACGCCGACCATGCTGACCACGGTGATCGCCGGTACCAACACCCAGTTCGGCACGCTGAGCATGCGCGAGAACAGGCCGACCATCGGGATGTTCATCACCAGCAGGATGACGTTGCCGATGAACAGCGAGGCGATCAGGCCCCAGACCACGTCCGGTTGCTGTTCGAACAGCAACGGGCCGGGGGTGATGTTGTACAGCGTCAGCGCGCCGATCATCACCGCCGTGGTACCCGAACCCGGTACGCCGAGGGTCAGCATGGGGATCAGCGAGCCGCAGGCCGAGGCGTTGTTGGCCGCTTCCGGAGCGGCCAGGCCGCGCAGGTCGCCGTCACCGAAGCGGCCCTTGTTGCCGGCCAGGCGCTTCTCGGTCATGTAGGTCATGGCGCTGGCAATGGTTGCGCCGGCACCGGGCAGGGTGCCGATGACGAAGCCAGCCAGGGCGCTGCGGATCATGGTCCAGAAGCTCAGGCAGAACTCCTTGAAGTTGAACAGCAGGCGGCCGCTGGCCTTCACCGCTTTCTGGCCGCCGTGGGTCTTTTCCAGCATCAGGAGAATTTCGCTGACGCTGAAGAAGCCGATCACCACGATGACGAACTGGATGCCATCGGACAGGCTGACGCTGTCGAAGGTGAAGCGATACACCCCGGTGGTCGAATCCACCCCCACCGTGGCCAGGGCCAGGCCGATCAGCGCAGCCATCAGGGTCTTGACCGGCTTGTCGCCGACCATGCCGCCGAGGCAGGCGATGGCGAACACCATCAGCACGAAATATTCGGCAGGGCCGAAGGCCACCGCCCATTTCGCCAGCAGCGGGGCGAACAGCACCACGCCGCAGGTGGCGATGATGCTGCCGATGAAGGAGCTGACGGCGGACAGCGACAGGGCGATGCCGGCCTTGCCCTGACGGGCCAGCGGGTAGCCGTCGAGGGTGGTCATGATGGCCGCGGCGTCGCCCGGCACGTTGAGCAGGATGGCGGAGATACGGCCGCCGTACTCGCAGCCCAGGTACACGGCAGCGAGCAGAATCAGTGCGGTTTCCGGCGGCAGGCCGAGGGCGAACGCCAGCGGCAGCAGCAGCGCCACGCCGTTGATAGGGCCGAGGCCCGGCAGCAGGCCGACCACGGTGCCGACGAAGGCGCCGAACAGCGCCACCAGCAGGTTGGTCGGTCGGGTCGCGACGTCGAAGCCCTGCATGAGGAAGTTAAGGGTTTCCATTTCAGCTCTCCACGAAGGCTTCAAGCAGGCCGAGCGGCAGGGGCACGTCCAGCAGCAGATCGAACAATACGTACAGCAGCACACCCATCAGCACCGCGCTGATGGCGCAGGGCAGCAGGCGACCGGTGAACAGCAGGCCAAGGGCGAAGGTGGCCAGGGCGGTGCTGATGACGAAGCCCAGCGGCTCGAAGGTCAGCGCATAGGCCAGCAGAACCACCACGCACAGTGCGCTGCGCAGCGCAGCTGGAATGTCCAGGCGCTGCTCGAGCATGCCGGGCTTGTAGATCAGCCACAGGCTACCGCTGCCCATCAGCGCCAAAAGCAGCAGTGGGTAGGCGCGCGGGCCGACCGGGTCGTAGGCAAAGGGCGCCTGGAAACCCCAGGCAATGACAGCGAGCCAGGCGCACAGCAGCAGCCAGATCGCGGAGAACAGGCGAACGTACATGGAGATTTACCTCAGGAGCGCCGGCCACTGGATGGTGGCCGAGCGCGGATTACGCAGGAGTGTTACTGGACCAGGCCGAACTCGCCGGCCAGCGCCTTGTATTCCTGCACTTGCTTGAGGACGAAGGCGTTGAGCTCGTCGCCGGTGAGCGACAGGGGGAACAGGTCACGTTGCTCACGCAGCGCAGCGAAGTCGTCACGAGCCAGCATCTGCTCGAACTGCTGCTGCCACCAGGCGAACTGCTCGTCGCTGACCTGCGGGCCCATGTAGAAACCACGGATTACCGGCCAGCTGATGTCGAAACCCTGTTCCTTGGCGGTGGGGATATCGGCCAGCTTGCCCGGCAGGCGCTCGTCGGACAGTACGGCGAGGATGCGCACCTTGCCGGCGGCCAGTTGCGGGGTGACTTCGCCGAGGCCGCTGGAGGTGACCTGTACGTGGCCGCCGAGCATGGCAGTGAGGGTTTCGCCGCCGCCTTCGAAGGCCACGTAGCGCAGCGACTGCGGGTCGATACCGGCAGCGCGGGCGATCAGCGCGGTCTGCATCCAGTCCTGACCGCCAATGGTCGCGCCAGCGCCGAAGACCACGCTGGTCGGGTCCTTCTTCAGAGCCTCGACCAACTCGTTGAGGTTCTTCCAAGGGGCATCTTCACGCACGGTGATGGCGCCGTAGTCGGTGCCGATGGCGGCCAGCCAGCGCACGGCGTTCTCGTCGTAGCGGCCGAATTTGCCCTGGGCCAGGTTGAGCAGCGAGCCGGAGGAGAAGGCGGTGATGGTGCCCGGGTCCTTGGCGCGCTGGGCGACCACGGCGTTGTAGGCCACGGCGCCGACGCCGCCGGGCATGTAGGTGACGCGCATCGGCGCCTTGAGCAGGCCGGTATCCTTCAGGCCGCTCTGGGCCAGCTTGCAGGTCAGGTCGAAGCCGCCACCGGGTTTGGCCGGGGCGATGCATTCGGGGCGCTTGGGTTCGGCAGCCAGCAGTTGGCCGGCAAAGGCCAGGCAGGCGGTTGCCAGCGCGGCGCGGGTCAGGACGGATTTCATGACGGTGATTCCTCGCGAGTCTTGTTGTTGTTTACCAGATTGGCAGCGTGTAGCCGACGATGACGCGGTTCTCGTCCGCATCGCGGGCGAAGTCGGAGCGGAAACTGGCGTTGCGTACACGTACGTAAAGGTCCTTGAGCGGGCCGCTCTGCACCACGTACTTGAATTCGATATCGCGCTCCCATTCGCCGCCACGCTCGTCGGAGCCGGCGATGCGCGCGTCGTCACCGCGGATGTAGCGGGTCATGAAGGTCAGGCCGGGAACGCCGATGCCGGCGAAGTTGTAGTCGTAGCGAGCCTGCCAGGAACGTTCGTCGGCGTTGGCGAAATCGTTGATCTGCACGAAGTTGATCAGGAACGGATCGCTGCCGTCGATGTAGGCGAAGCCGGTGTCGCCGCTCATGTCCTGGAAGCCCAGGCCAACCTTGTGGTTGCCCAGGCCGTAGCTGACCATGGCGTTGATGGCGCGGTTATCGACCTTGCCGGCCTTGGCGGCGCCGCTGTCGCTGCTGTAGATCAGGCGCAGGTCGCTGCTCAGGGTGCCGGCACCAACCTTGTGGCTGCTCAGCAGGCCGAGAAAATGCTGGCGATAGATGTCGTCCAGATCGGCGAAATAGTAACGGCCGGTGAAACCGGGCGCGAATTTGTAGTCGACACCGGCCAGGTCAAGGTGGTCAGCGCTGACGCCACCGGCAAAGCGGCGGTTCTTGCTGTTGAGCACCATGTCTTCTTCGTTGGTGGAGGCGCGGTCGATGACCTTGTCCAGGCGGCCGCCGGTGAAGGTCAGGCCTTCGAGTTCGGAAGAGGTCAGCAGGCCGCCCTCGAACACCTGCGGCAGCAGGCGGCTGTCGCTGGCCTTGACCACCGGCAGTTCCGGCACGTGGGAGCCGTAGCGCAGTTCGGTGGCGGAGACCTTGACCTTGGCGGTCAGGCCCATGCGGCTAAACTCGTCGGCGGAGCGCCCGTCGTCGTGAACGGGCAACAGGTCGGTGCCGGTGCGGCCGCGACCCGAATCGAGCTTGATACCGAGCAGGCCCATGGCGTCGAGGCCGAAGCCCACGGTGCCTTCGGTGTAGCCCGATTGCAGGTCGAGGCGAAAACCCTGACCCCATTCTTCGCGCTTGTTCTGGCCGGAGCCTTCGCGGAAGTCACGGTTGAGGTAGATATTGGTGGCAGTGAGGCTGGCGGTGCTGTCTTCGATGAAGGCGGCGTTGGCGAGGGGGGCAGCACCGGTGGCGGCGATTGCCAGGCAGAGCAGGCGGACAGGCGGCAGGGCCTGGCGTGAGGCTGCGAGCATCATGTGGTCTCCATTTTTGTTCTTGTCGCCACCTGGCACCACTGCCAGGTCGCTTGAGCAGGTGGATCGAGCCACCTTTGATCGATGCTATGAGGGCAAGCTTTCGCTAGGCTTTCATGGTGAAAAGTTTTTCAGCGTTACCAGCGCAGGGCTGCGCGGATACCGTTTCGTTTGCCGCTTTGGCATTTGAGCAATTCACAGCAGGCGTAGCGGCGCTAAACTGCGCGCCTTTAACGATGCTGCAGTTGGAGGTAGCGGTGCGGATTCTGCTGGTCGAAGACCATCCGCAATTGGCGGAAAGCGTGGCCCAGGCGCTGAAAGGCGCCGGCTGGACGGTGGACGTGCTGCACGATGGCGTCACGGCTGATCTAGCGCTTTCCAGCGAGGATTATGCGCTGGCGATTCTCGATATCGGCCTGCCACGCCTGGACGGTTTCGCCGTGCTGGCGCGTCTGCGCGACCGTGGCCAGACCCTGCCGGTGCTGATGCTGACTGCACGTGGCGAGGTCAAGGACCGCGTGCACGGGCTTAACCTCGGCGCCGATGACTACCTGGCCAAGCCCTTCGAGCTGACCGAGCTGGAAGCGCGGGTCAAAGCGTTGCTGCGGCGCAGCGTGCTCGGCGGCGAGCAATTGCAGCGCTGTGGCGATCTGGTCTACGACCTCGGCGCTCGCCGTTTCAGCCTCGGTGGCGAGGCCCTTAGCCTCACCGCCCGTGAGCAGGCGGTGCTGGAGGCGATGATCGCCAGGCCTGGCCGGGTGATGAGCAAGGAGCAACTGGCGGCGCAGGTGTTCGGCCTGGACGAGGACGCCAGCCCGGATGCCATCGAGATCTACATTCATCGCCTGCGCAAGAAACTCGAAGGCAGCGCCGTGCGTATCGTCACCTTCCGCGGTCTCGGCTACTTGCTGGAGGCGGTCGAGGCATGAACCGTGGTGTCAGCCTGCGCGGGCGTCTGCTGCGGCGTCTGGCACTGCTGCTGTCGCTGATCCTGCTATTGAGCAGCTTCAGTGCCTACTGGAGTGCCCGCCGTGCAGCGGATACGGCCTATGACCGCACGCTGCTGGCGTCGGCGCGGGCCGTGGCCGATGGACTGTATACCGAGGATGGCCGGCTGCGCGCGAATATCCCTTACGTAGCGCTGGATACCTTCGCTTACGACAGCGCCGGGCGTATCTACTACCAGGTGCTCGATCTGCAGGGCAATCAGGTTTCCGGTTACGAGGACCTGCCGCCCTCGCCGCCGGGTACGCCGCGCACCGATGACTATCCGGCACTGGCGCATTTCTACGATGCCCAGTACCGCAATCAGGGTGTCCGCGTGGTCAGTCTGCTGCAGCCGGTCAGCGAGCCACAGCTCAATGGCATTGCTGAAATCCGCGTGGCGGAAACCCAGGGCGCGCGTGAGCGCATGGCCCGTGAGCTGCTGATCGGCACCCTATGGCGCATGGGTCTGCTTTCGGTCAGCGCATTGTTGCTGGTGTGGTTGGCGGTGAACCTGGCCTTGCGCCCGCTGGAAGCGCTGCGCCGGGAAGTGGCCGAACGGGCCAGCGATGACCTGCAGCCGCTGCCGGACGGGGGGCTGCCACGTGAGGTGCTGCCGCTGGTGGAAACGCTCAACCAGTTCAACGAGCGCTTGCAGGGGTTGTTCGAGCGTCAGTCGCAGTTCATTGCCGACGCGGCCCACGAGTTGCGTACGCCGCTGGCGGCGCTCAAGGCGCGCATTGCCCTGGGCTTGCGTGCCGAGCAACCCGAGGAGTGGCGCAGCACGCTGGAACAGACGGCGCAGCAGGGGGACCGCCTCACCTTGCTGGCCAACCAGCTGCTGTCGCTGGCGCGTATCGAGAGCGGTGCGCGGGCCATTACCGAGGGCGGCGCGCAGCGCATCGATCTCAGTCAGCTGGCGCGTGAGCTGGGCCTGGCCATGGCGCCCCTAGCTCACGCTCGTGGCGTTGCGCTGGCGCTGGAGGCTGAGCAGCCGGTGTGGATCGATGGCGAGCCAACGCTGCTCAATGAGCTGTTGAGCAATTTGTTGGATAACGCGCTGGCGCATACACCGGCCGGTGGCAATCTGATCATCCGCGCCTTGTCGCCAGCCGTGCTGGAGGTCGAGGATGACGGCCCGGGCATTCCCGAAGCCGAGCACGAGAAGGTTTTCGAGCGCTTCTATAGGCGCAGCAATCTGGGCAATGGTGCGGGCCTTGGCTTGGCCATCGTCGGTGAGATCTGCCGCGCCCATCAGGCCAGAATCAGCCTGCATCAGGCGCAGCCGCACGGCCTGCGGGTGCGCGTCGAATTTCCGCTGTCAGTGAGTGAGGCTTAGCGGCTGCTGAATCTCCATCAGGTACTGGGAAACCTTGCCGCTGTCGCGCAATTGCTTAAGGCCGAGGTTGAAGCGCTGCATCAGCTCGACATTGCCAGGCACGTTGCGCGATAGCAGCAGATACATGCTGGCGCTGTGCAGCGGCTTGGGGTGAAAGCTCAGGCGCTGGCGCTCGGTGGCAGTGAACTTTCGGTGCAGCAGGTCGAAGCCTACCACCTTGTCGACCGGAAACAGATCGATGCGCCCGGCGAGCAATTGACGTAGACCCTGTTCATCGCTGGTCAGGCGCACCACCTGGAGTTCACCGGCCGCTTCGGCGCGGCGAAAGGCGTCGCCGTGATCATAGCCACGTGTCACGGCGATGCGCAGGCCGCGCAGATCCTTGATGTTGCGCCAGTCGAAGGCGAAATCCTTGCGATAAAACAGGTGATAGCCGCTTTCGATTACCGCGTCGCTGATGAGAAAGTGCTCTGCGCGCTCAGGGCTGTAGAACCAGACGGCGCTGCCTGGGCGCAGGCCCTGCTCAGCAATTTTCAGAGAGCGCGCCCAAGGATGAAACTCCCAATGCACGTCGATGCCCTGCAGCGCGAATGCCTCGGCGATGATGCGTGACGCGACACCCTGGTGGGGCAGGCTTTCGCCCTGATAGGGTGGCCATTCGCCGTTGGTAAGGCGCACTTGCTCGGCAGCCTGGACGCTGCCGCACAACAGGACGAGCAGGACAAATGCATAACGCATGGCTCTACTTCCTCAGGCGATCGACTTGAGTGTAGAGGCATTTTGTCACCTACATCCCTGTAGATCACCCTTCGGGCCGTCGCGCAGCGACGTCAAAAATTGTTCCCGACAATTTTTTGCCATCCAGGGCGAGATGCATTTATTGCAGCATGCTCATTGCTGCTTCCATCGCAGCCGACATGTCTTCGTCGGCCTGCATATCGACCTGCGGGTCCAGGCCGAGCTTGGCGAACGCCGGCACTTTGCTCCAGTCGAGCTGGGTGTAGGGGTGCTCGCTGCCCAGGTAGCTCTGCAGGGTGGCGACCTGGACGATGTCGACGTAGTCGACCTTGGCCGAGTTGCGGCTGAAGTCCAGATATTGGCTGGGCACGACGGCGATGGGCTCTGGGAACTCCCAGGTACGCAGGATCTTGTCGCCGATGATCGGATGGATCTGCTCGATCACGTGGTTGAGGCTGATGGAGTCGGCCAGCAGCTCGTTGTGTTCTTCGGCATAGGTGAGAATCGGCAGCACGCCGATCTGGTGCACCAGGCCGGCGAGAGTGGCCTGGTCCGGCATCAGGCGCGTGTAGTGGCGGCACAGCACATGGCAGATACCGGCAATTTCGGTGCTCTTGTTCCACACTTCGCGCATCTTGCGGTCGACGACGTCGCTGGTGGCCTGGAACATCTGCTCCATGGCCAGGCCCGTGGCCAGGTTGCAGGTGTAGTTGATGCCCAGGCGGCTGACTGCCATCTGCAGGTCGGTGATCTCCTTGCTGCTGCGCAGCAGTGGGCTGTTGACCACCTTGATGATGCGCGCGGTGAGGGCAGCATCGTTGCCGATCACCTTGCTGATCTGTGGGATGCCCACGTTGGGGTCTTCCGCGGCTTCGCGAACCTTCAGCGCCACTTCGGGCAGGGTGGGCAGCACCAGCTCATCGTTCTCGATGGCATGGATCAGTTCCTGTTGGACTTTTTCAGCAAGCTTGCTCATTAAAGGCTCTCTATAGGCGGCCCGATGCGGCGGCGCCAGGACGTTAATCAGCGCTGGATTTCCTTGTCGGCATCCAGCTGGTAAGGCAGATCGAGCAGGGTCAGCGCCGGGCCATCACTGCTGCCGAGATGAATGCGACCGTCGTTCACGGCGTCTTCCTGAAGCACGGCGAGCAGTTCGATGGCATCCCCGGCCTGGGCCGCGAGCACCACTTCGCCGACGCTGGAGCCATGCACCGGGGAGAACAATTCATCGCCGACGGCCGGTAGTGCTTCGGCGACCAGGCGCAGGCGCTGCAGGCGGCGCTTGAGTTTGCCCAGGTACTGCATGCGCGCGACGATCTCCTGCCCGGTGTAGCAGCCCTTCTTGAAACTCACGCCGCCCAGGGCCTGCAGGTTGATCATCTGTGGGATGAACAGCTCACGCGTGGCGCCGAACACCTGGCCTACACCCGCGCGTACCTGAGCCAGCAGCCAGTCGTTCAGAGGTGCTTGCGGCAGCAGGGCGGCGAGGCGGTCTCGCAATTGCTCCGCCTCGGTGGCCGGAGCCCACAGCTCGGCACGACCATCGCTCAGGCGTACGGCAATCAACTGCCCCGCGCTGGTGATGGCGTCGCTGGCAGCTCCCAGTTGCAGGCCAAGTTCGCTGAGCACGGCGTCGCCGCCGGCCAGGCCAAAACGGACCCAGGCGGCGCTTTCATCGCCGAGCTTGGATTTGGAGAACACCGCATATTTCTGCAGGTCGGCCTGTTGCGACTCGATCAGCTCGCGGGCCATGGCCAGCAGGTAGCCGTCGTCCACCGGGACGATGCGAAAGCTCGACAGCATGCGGCCCTTGGGCGTGCAGCGAGCGCCGAGGCTCGATTGGCTGGCACTCAGGTAATTGAGGTTGCAGGTCACTTGGCCCTGCAGGAACTTGGCCGCGTCCGCGCCGCGCACGGCGAGCAGGCCTTCGTGATCGAGGAGGGTGAAGTAAGCGCTATCGGCCATGATCGGAATCGGTTTGGCTGGGAAAGACGACATGATAAGAGCGGCTACAGGCAGCAGGCTACAGGCGGCAGGCAAAAAGCGGAAAAGCGCCGGGTGTATCTGGTCATTGAGCCGGATACTGCCAGCAGCTGCTGTTATACTGCCGCCTCGTTCGAGGAGTCCGTTGCATGGTTGAGCAAAATGAACTGAATCGCTTGTTCTGGCATAGCCGTCGTGGCATGCTGGAGCTGGACGTACTGCTGGTGCCTTTCGTCCAGGAGGTATACCCGAACCTGGATGCCGAGAACCAGGCGCGCTACCGCAAGTTGCTGGAGTGCGAGGATCAGGACATGTTCGGCTGGTTCATGCAGCGCGGCGAGCCCGAAGATGCCGACCTGCGCCACATCGTGCGCATGATCCTGGATCGTGTCCAACCCAAGTGACGCCTTCGAGTGCCGCTGGCAGCCATCGCGCTGGCTGCTGAGGCTCTACCTGTCGGTACTGGCGCTGGCCCTGCTGGCGCCTTGGCTGGCCGACATTCCCCTCTGGTCGAAATTGCTTTCACCTCTGCCGTGCCTGGCGCACGCAGCCTGGGTGCTGCCGCGGCACGTTCTGCTGACGGCACCGCAGGCCATTACCGGTTTGCGTCGTGATGCGCTCGGCTGGCATCTCTACAGCGCTGCCAGCGGCTGGCAGGCGGTGCAGCTGCGTCCTGACAGCCTGGCGTTGCCGCTGGCGGTCGTGCTGCGCTATCGCGTGCCGGGCCAGCGCTTCAGTCGTGGGCTGTGTATCGCGCATGACGCGCTGGCGCCCGAGTTGCATCGGCGCCTGCGCTTGCGCTTGAAGTTCAGTCGGCGACGCTGGGCTGAGCCTGGGGCGTCGGCACCAGAATAGTGTCGCGGGCCTCGGTTTGTTGCTCGGGGTAATCGAGGGTGTAGTGCAGGCCGC
The DNA here is from genome assembly GCF_940789645.1 of Pseudomonas sp. Marseille-Q0931. NCBI lineage: Bacteria > Pseudomonadati > Pseudomonadota > Gammaproteobacteria > Pseudomonadales > Pseudomonadaceae > Pseudomonas > Pseudomonas sp. Marseille-Q0931. The sequence goes on from NZ_CALNWT010000001.1 coordinate 109,455, forward strand.
GACTTTCATGGCGCTGCATGGCCGAGCGGATCATCAGTTCGGCGACCAGCGCGAGGTTGCGCAGCTCGATCAGGTCACGACTGACCTTGTAGTTCGAGTAGAACTCATCGATCTCGTCCAGCAGCAGGCGCACGCGATGCTGCGCGCGCTGCAGGCGCTTGTTGGTCCGTACGATGCCAACGTAGTCCCACATGAAGCGGCGCAACTCGTCCCAGTTGTGGGCGATGATCACGTCCTCGTCCGAGTCGGTCACCTGGCTGGCGTCCCAGCAGGGCAGGTTGGCGGGCATGCCGATGGCGCCGAGTTGTCGGACGATATCCGCGCAGGCCGAACGGGCGTAGACGAAGCATTCGAGCAGCGAATTGCTGGCCATGCGGTTGGCGCCATGCAGTCCGGTGAAGCTGGTCTCGCCGATGGCGTACAGCCCCGGCACGTCGGTGTGGCCATGCCGGTCGACCACCACGCCGCCACAGGTGTAATGCGCGGCCGGCACCACCGGGATGGCCTGTTTGGTGATGTCGATGCCAAAGCCCAGGCAGCGTTCGTAGACGGTGGGGAAGTGGCTCTTGATGAACTCCGCCGGCTTGTGACTGATATCCAGGTAGACGCAGTCGATCCCCAGGCGCTTCATTTCATGGTCGATGGCGCGGGCGACGATATCGCGCGGCGCCAGTTCGGCGCGTTCGTCGAAGCGCTGCATGAAGCGTTCGCCATTGGGCAGCTTGAGCAGGCCGCCTTCGCCGCGCACGGCTTCGGTGACCAGGAAGCTCTTGGCCTGCGGGTGATACAGGCACGTCGGGTGGAACTGGTTGAATTCCAGGTTGCCTACGCGGCAGCCGGCACGCCAGGCCATGGCAATGCCGTCGCCACAGGCGCCGTCCGGGTTGCTGGTATAGAGGTAGACTTTGGCAGCGCCGCCGGTGGCGAGCACCACGAAGCGCGCGCTGAAGGTGTCCACTTCGCCGCACGCGCGATCGAGCACGTACGCGCCCAGGCAGCGGTCGCCATCCAGGCCGAGCTTGCGCTCGGTGATCAGGTCGACGGCAACGCGCTGTTCCAGCAGCTCGATGTTCGGGCGCTGGCGTGCCTGTTTCAGCAACGTATTGAAGATCGCCGCGCCAGTGGCGTCGGCCGCGTGAATGATGCGCCGATGGCTGTGGCCACCCTCGCGGGTCAGGTGAAACTCGAAGCCGCCATCCTCGCGCGCCGTTTCATCGTCACGGGTAAAAGGGACGCCTTGATCGATCAGCCACTGGATGGCTTCGCGACTGTGTTCTACCGTGAAGCGCACGGCGTCTTCGCGGCACAGGCCGGCGCCGGCGTCTAGGGTGTCGGCGACGTGGGATTCGACCGTGTCAGTGTCGTCCAGTACGGCTGCCACGCCACCTTGCGCCCAGTAGGTCGAGCCATTGGCCAGGCTGCCTTTGCTCAAGACCGCGATGCGTAAGTGAGATGGCAGGGTGAGGGCGAGGGTCAAGCCGGCAGCGCCGCTGCCGATGACCAGAACGTCGTGCTGGAAGTGGTGGCTCATGTCCGAGTTCCGCGTGAAAGCGAGCCCTAGTATATAGAGAGGGGCATCGGCACAATAGCCAGCCAGAGCCACATCATTATCCGCTGCGTGTCGGGCCTGCTTAGTTGAAGCAATCTCGGACGGTGATTTACGTCCGAATGAAGGCTAGAAGGGCGAGCGAAACGAGTACTGCTCGTTTCTACTCGAAACTCGCTTCCTTCTGTCTTCACCTTGCAGTGCTCTAGCTCGCGAATATTGAGGCAGCTCTTATGTCCGACCTCAATGCTTTGGGAACTTTTTTAGTCTTTAAGGTTCCATAGAGGGTCGCCCATATAAGGGAGAGCGCTTGCGCGTGCCTGCATCTGAAGTCAGCGGAGGGTGTGGAAATGAGCGGCGATAAGATTATTTGCGCCAGCGGAGACGTTTCGCTGTCGCCATTCCAGCCAGAGAAAAGAAAACTCTGCGGGAAGCTTGCTTGGAGGGGAGAACTTTTGCGTAAGGCCCGAGTCTATCTTGGCAAGTTGATTTGCTTACGGGTGCAAGCCTCCTTCAAGCGTAACGAGGAGAGTGCATGCTAACCCAGGAAGATGATCAGCAGCTGGTCGAGCGAGTGCAGCGTGGTGACAAGCGTGCCTTCGATCTGTTGGTGCTGAAGTATCAGCACAAGATCCTCGGTTTGATCGTGCGATTCGTGCACGACACCCACGAGGCTCAGGATGTCGCTCAAGAGGCGTTCGTAAAAGCCTATCGAGCGCTTGGAAACTTTCGCGGTGACAGCGCGTTCTATACATGGCTGTACCGCATCGCCATCAACACGGCGAAGAATTATCTGGTATCCCGCGGTCGGCGGCCGCCAGATAGTGATGTCAGTAGCGATGACGCGGAGTTCTACGACGGCGACCACGCCCTCAAGGACATCGAGTCACCGGAACGGGCATTGCTGCGCGACGAGATCGAGGCCACCGTGCATCGAACCATCGCACAGCTGCCGGATGACCTGCGTACGGCATTGACCCTGCGTGAGTTCGAAGGCTTGAGTTACGAGGACATTGCCAGCGTCATGCAGTGTCCGGTGGGTACGGTACGTTCACGGATTTTCCGTGCTCGTGAGGCAATTGATAAGTCCCTGCAACCTTTGTTGCAGGAAGCCTAAGGCAGCGGCGACAGCCAAGAGAGGTACGCCATGAGTCGTGAAACCCTGCAGGAATCGCTGTCCGCGGTGATGGATAACGAAGCGGACGAACTGGAACTGCGGCGAGTGCTCGCAGCCAGCGAAGATGGTGAACTACGTGGTACCTGGTCGCGTTACCAGGTCGCCCGTGCAGCCATGCACCGTGAGTTGCTGGTACCGCAGCTGGACATCGCATCGGCGGTTTCCGCTGCATTGGCCGACGAAGCCATTCCGGCGCGTAAGGCGCCGATCTGGCGCAGCATCGGGCGAGTAGCCGTGGCGGCATCGGTGACCGTTGCTGTGCTGGCTGGGGTGCGCTTTTACAATCAGGATGACCTGACGGGCGCTCAACTGGCCCAACAGGATGCTTCTCCGGTACTCTCGGTACCGCAGGTGCAAGGTCCTGCGCTGCTCGCTGGCTACAACAGCAGCGAAGAGGCCGGCGAACCTGCCCAGGCCGGTACCGCCAGCTGGCACGAGCAGCGCCTGCCGAACTATCTGCGTCAACACGCACAGGAAGCGGTGATGGGTACCGGTGAAACCGCTCTGCCTTATGCTCGTGCTGCGAGTCTGGAAAACCGCTAAGCGCCTAAGTAAGGAGTCACATGCGCGCTATTCCCCTCTGCCTGCTCGGTGGTCTGCTGGCATTGCCGGTGCAGGCCGCCGAGGTACAGGACTTGCTCGGACGCCTTGCTGCGGCAGAGCGTGAGCAAAGCTTTCAGGGTACGTTCATCTACGAACGTAATGGTAGTTTCTCCACTCACGCCGTATGGCATCGAGTGGAGGAGGGGGGGCAAGTTCGCGAGCGCCTTCTGCAACTCGACGGCCCTGCGCAGGAAGTGCTCAAGGTCGATGGTCAGGCTCAGTGCGTCACCGGCGCACTGGCTGACCAGGTTAGCGAAGGGCAGGCCTGGCCTGCCCGTCAGCTGGATGCCGAGCAATTGAGCAACTGGTATGACATTCGTGTCGCCGGCCAGTCGCGCATTGCCAACCGTGCAGCGGATGTTCTGGTGCTGGAGCCCAAGGATCAGCACCGTTACGGCTTCGAGCTGTACCTCGACCGTGAAACCGGTCTGCCACTCAAGTCCCTGTTGCTTAACGAGCGTGGCCAGCTTCTGGAGCGCTTCCAGTTCGCCCAGTTGGACACTTCCGTGCCGGTGGAAAATGCCCTGCAGCCGAGTTCGGGTTGTCGGCCGGTGAGTTTCCGTGCTTCCGACAGCATGGCCGAGGGAAGCTGGCGTTCGGACTGGTTGCCACCGGGCTTTACCCTGACTACTGCGCAGTTGCGTCGTGATCCGGCCTCCGCTGATGCTGTCGCCTACCTGTTGTATGGCGATGGCTTGGCGCGTTTCTCGGTTTTCCTCGAGCGCCTCAATGGTGATGTGGTGGAAGACGCGCGCAGCCAGCTGGGCCCGACCGTTGCGGTATCGCGACGGATGAGCACGGATGCCGGTGACGTGATGGTTACCGTGGTCGGTGAGATTCCTTTAGGAACCGCCGAACGTATCGCTCTGTCCATGCGCGCCGGAGTGCCTGAACAGGCGAGCCAATGATTGAAGAGCAGGGGCGTGTAGTGGCGCTCGAGCCCGGCGCTGTCTGGGTCGAGACGCTGCGCAAGAGTACCTGCTCGAGTTGTTCGGCCAGTGCGGCCTGTGGCCAGGGGTTGATGGATCGCCTGGGTGTCGGCCGGCAACGTGGATATGTGCGTGCTCTCAGTCAAATGCCGCTGGCGATTGGCGACACCGTGATCATTGGTGTGCGCGAAGATCTGCTGGTGCGCAGTTCTCTTCTGGTTTATCTGCTTCCACTTCTGGGCTTGTTCGCCGCTGCGCTGTTGGCGGACGGCCTGGGCCTGTCCGAGCCTCTGGTGATTCTTGTCGGCCTGATCGGCCTGTCCGCCAGTTGGCTGTTGGTTCGCTGGCGCGCTGCTCGCGTTGCCGGGGACCCTTTATTGCAACCCGTTGTCCTGCGAACGCTGCTGGTGCCTGTGCCAGCGGCGGGTTGAGTGTGTTCGAGTTTTACATGGGGAGTCGTAGTTCGATGAGAAAACTCAAGTCCTTTGCGCCGCTGCTGGCGGTTGCCTTGCTCTGGGGGCAGAGCTTGTTGGCTCAGGCCAGCCTGCCTGACTTTACCGATCTGGTCGAGGAAGCTTCGCCTGCGGTGGTCAACATCAGTACTCGGCAGAAAATGCCGGAACGTGGCGTTGCCGGTCAGCCGGGGCTGCCTGATCTCGAAGGTTTGCCGCCGATGTTCCGCGAGTTCTTCGAGCGCAGCATCCCGCAGGTGCCGCGCAACCCTGGCGGTCGCCAGCGTGAGGCTCAGTCGCTGGGCTCCGGTTTCATCATTTCGCCGGACGGCTACATCATGACCAACAATCATGTGGTCGCCGATGCCGACGAGATCATCGTGCGTTTGTCCGATCGCAGCGAGCTCGAAGCCAAGCTGATTGGCGCCGATCCGCGCAGCGACGTCGCGTTGCTCAAGGTCGAAGGCAAGGATCTGCCTGTGGTGCGCCTGGGCAAGGCCGACGACCTGAAGGTCGGTGAGTGGGTGCTGGCCATCGGTTCGCCGTTCGGTTTCGACCATTCGGTAACGGCCGGTATCGTCAGCGCCAAGGGCCGCAACCTGCCGAGCGACAGTTACGTACCGTTCATCCAGACCGACGTGGCGATCAACCCGGGCAACTCCGGCGGTCCGCTGTTTAACCTGCAGGGCGAGGTGGTGGGTATCAACTCGCAGATTTTCACCCGCTCCGGCGGCTTCATGGGTCTGTCCTTCGCCATACCGATGGAAGTGGCCATGCAGGTCTCCGATCAGCTCAAGGCTGACGGCAAGGTCACGCGCGGCTGGCTCGGCGTGGTTATTCAGGAAGTCAATAAGGATCTGGCCGAATCCTTCGGTCTGGAAAAACCGGCCGGCGCGCTGGTCGCCCAGGTGCTCGAAGACGGCCCGGCAGACAAGGGTGGCCTGCAGGTGGGCGACGTGATTCTCAGCCTCAACGGCAAGGCGATCATTATGTCGGCCGACCTGCCGCATCTGGTCGGCGGGCTGAAGCCGGGCGAGAAGGCCGAGCTGGACGTGGTACGTGATGGTTCGCGCAAAAAGCTCAACGTCACGGTCGGTACGCTGCCGGAAGAAGGGCAGGAGCTGGCCTCGTCGGGTTCGGCGCAGGGTGGCGAGCGCAGCAACAATCGTCTGGGCGTGACCGTCGTCGAGCTGACTGCCGAGCAGAAGAAAGGCCTCGACCTCAAGGGCGGCGTAGTGGTCAGGGAGGTGCTCAACGGCCCGGCGGCCATGATCGGCCTGCGCCCGGGTGACGTGATCACGCACCTGAACAACCAGGCCATCGACTCCACCAGCACCTTCACCCAGGTGGCCCAGGAGCTGCCGAAGAATCGTTCGGTGTCCATGCGTGTGCTGCGCCAGGGGCGTGCCAGCTTCATTACCTTCAAGCTGGCCGAGTAATCCGGGCAATGCTTAAGAAGGGCGCTTTCGAGCGCCCTTCTTCGTGTCTGCACCGGTGTTGTGCAGACGTGACGCGGTCGCGCGGGATCAGGTACAATCCGCGGCTATTTTCGGCAAGCGTCTTGCCTGTGCCTTCTTCGAGTGTTGATCCGTGAGTGACCTGAGTCATATCCGCAATTTTTCCATCATCGCCCACATCGACCACGGCAAGTCGACCCTGGCTGACCGTTTCATCCAGCTGTGCGGCGGCCTCACCGCGCGTGAAATGGAGGCTCAGGTTCTGGACTCCATGGATCTGGAGCGTGAGCGCGGCATCACCATCAAGGCCCATAGCGTCACGCTTCATTACAAGGCGCAGGACGGCAAGATCTACCAGCTGAACTTCATCGATACGCCCGGCCATGTCGACTTCACTTATGAAGTCAGCCGCTCGCTGGCCGCGTGCGAGGGCGCGCTGCTGGTGGTCGATGCCGGCCAGGGCGTCGAGGCGCAGTCGGTCGCCAACTGCTACACCGCCATCGAGCAGGGCCTGGAAGTGATGCCCGTGCTAAACAAGATGGACCTGCCCCAGGCCGATCCGGATCGCGTCAAGGACGAGATCGAGAAGATCATCGGCATCGACGCCAGCGAGGCCGTGGCCTGCAGTGCCAAGAGCGGCATGGGCGTGGACGAGGTGCTCGAACGCCTGGTGCAGACCATCCCTGCGCCGGAAGGCGAGATCGATGCTCCGCTGCAGGCGCTGATCATCGATTCCTGGTTCGACAATTACCTTGGCGTGGTCTCGCTGGTGCGCGTGCGCCAGGGCCGCGTCAAGAAAGGCGACAAGATTCTGGTCAAGTCCACCGGCAAGGTGCACCTGGTCGACAGCGTCGGTGTCTTCACCCCGAAACACACCGCCACCGCTGATCTCAAGGCCGGTGAAGTGGGCTTCATCATCGCCAGCATCAAGGACATTCACGGCGCGCCGGTCGGCGACACCCTGACCCTGTCCTCGACCCCCGAGGTCGCAGTGCTGCCGGGCTTCAAGAAGATCCAGCCGCAGGTATACGCCGGCCTGTTCCCGGTCAGCTCCGACGATTTTGAGGACTTCCGCGATGCCCTGCAGAAGCTCACCCTCAACGACTCGTCGCTGCAGTACGCGCCGGAAAGCTCCGACGCCCTGGGCTTCGGCTTCCGTTGCGGCTTCCTCGGCATGCTGCACATGGAGATCATCCAGGAGCGCCTGGAGCGCGAGTACGACCTGGACCTGATCACCACGGCGCCGAGCGTGATCTATGAGCTTGAACTCAAGACCGGTGAAACCATCACCGTCGACAACCCGTCCAAGCTGCCGGACGTCTCGACGGTCGCCGACTTCCGCGAGCCGATCGTCACCGCGACTATTCTGGTGCCGCAGGAGCACCTGGGTAACGTCATCACGCTGTGCATCGAGAAGCGTGGCGTGCAGCGCGACATGCAATTCCTCGGTTCGCAGGTTCAGGTTCGCTACGACCTGCCGATGAATGAGGTGGTGCTGGACTTCTTCGATCGTCTGAAGTCGACCAGCCGGGGTTATGCGTCGCTGGACTATCATTTCGACCGCTACCAGTCTGCCAACCTGGTCAAGCTGGACGTGCTGATCAACGGCGATAAGGTCGATGCCCTGGCCTTGATCGTTCACCGCGACAACGCGGCTTACAAGGGCCGTGCGTTGACCGAGAAGATGAAGGAACTGATTCCTCGGCAGATGTTCGACGTGGCGATCCAGGCAGCCATTGGTGGTCAGATCATCGCGCGGACCACTGTCAAGGCGCTCAGAAAGAACGTATTGGCCAAATGTTACGGTGGCGACGTGAGCCGTAAGAAGAAGCTGCTCGAGAAGCAGAAGGCCGGTAAGAAACGCATGAAGCAGGTCGGTAACGTGGAGATCCCACAGGAAGCCTTCCTCGCTGTGCTCAGGTTGGATAGCTAAGGCTCTATGTCGATCAATTTCCCGCTCCTGTTGGTTATCGCGGTCGCCGTTTGCGGCTTCCTGGCCCTGGTCGATCTGATTCTGCTGGCTCCGCGCCGCCGTGCGGCGATTGCGGCGTACCAGGGGCGGGTCGACGATCCTGACGACAGGGTGCTGGAACGCCTGAGCAAGGAGCCCTTGCTGGTCGAGTACGGCAAATCCTTCTTCCCGGTGCTGGCCATCGTGCTGGTGCTGCGCTCGTTTCTGGTCGAACCGTTCCAGATTCCTTCGGGGTCGATGAAACCGACCCTGGAAGTGGGCGATTTCATCCTGGTCAACAAGTTCGCCTACGGCATTCGCCTGCCGGTGATCGACGAGAAGATCATCGAGGTGGACAACCCGCAGCGCGGCGATGTGATGGTGTTCCGCTATCCCAGCGACCCGACCATCAACTACATCAAGCGCGTCGTAGGGTTGCCGGGCGACCAGATCGAGTACACCCAGGGCAAGCGACTGCTGGTCAATGGTGAGCCGGTGGCCGAGAAGCTGATCGGTGAGGAGCCGGGCAGCCTGGGCGGTGCAATGCTCTATGAAGAGCGTCTGGGCCAGATCGAGCACACCATCCGCAAGGAAATGACCCGCATGCGCCGTGAGCCCGGCGGCCAATGGGTAGTGCCGCAAGGGCACTACTTCATGATGGGCGACAACCGTGACAACTCCAACGACAGCCGCTACTGGCGTGATCGTCATATCCCGCAGGAGCTGTGGGGCATGGTCCCGGACGACCATATCGTCGGCAAGGCCTTCGCCATCTGGATGAGCTGGCCTGAGCCCAAGACCGGAAATCTGCCCAACTTCTCCCGAGTCGGCCTGATTCATTGAGCACTGGCGCGCTGTTCAATACAGCGTCACAGGCTATAAAGAGTTTAGCCGTCAGGCTTTCCAACAAGACCGTCTATTGGGGACATACATGACTTTCGCGCGCTCGCAGCAGGGGCTTTCCATTCTGGGTTGGCTGGTGGTTCTGGCCGTGGTGGCATTCTTTGCCAGCACGGCGTTCAAGGTGCTGCCGCATTACATGGACTATATGTCCATGGAGAAGATCATCACCTCGGTGGAAACCGACAAGGCGGCGGACGTGCGCACCGTCGGTGAGTTTTATAATCATGTGAGCAAGGGCATGCAGGTCAACAACATTCGTGACCTGAACATGCGCGACGCTCTGCAGGTCAAGGTGGAGAACAACGAGTTCCAGGTCCACCTCAAGTATGAAAAACGCGAGCCGCTGATCGAGAACCTCGATCTGGTGGTGAATTTCGACAAAGAATTTCGTGTACGGATGCCGTGAGTCCCAATCTGTCCCGCCTCGAGCGCAAGCTCGGCTATAGCTTCAAGGATCAGGACCTGATGGTTCTGGCCCTGACCCATCGCAGTTTCGCCGGCCGCAACAATGAGCGGCTGGAATTTCTCGGTGATGCCATTCTCAATTTCGTAGCCGGTGAGGCGCTGTTCGAGCGCTTCCCGCAGGCCCGCGAAGGCCAGCTGTCGCGCCTGCGCGCTCGCCTAGTCAAGGGCGAAACGCTGGCCGTGCTGGCCCGCGGTTTCGAACTGGGCGAATACCTGCGCCTGGGTTCCGGTGAGCTGAAGAGCGGCGGTTTCCGCCGTGAGTCGATCCTGGCCGATGCCCTGGAGGCGCTGATCGGCGCCATCTATCTGGACGCCGGCATGGAAGCGGCGCGCGAGCGCGTGCTGGACTGGCTGACCGGTGAGCTGGACGGCCTGACGCTGGTCGACACCAACAAGGATCCGAAAACGCGCCTGCAGGAATTTTTGCAATCGCGTGCCTGCGAACTGCCTCGTTACGAGGTGGTGGACGTTCAGGGCGAGCCGCACTGCCGTACCTTCATGGTCGAGTGCCAGGTGGCCCTGCTCAATGAAAAGACCCTGGGCCAGGGCGGCAGCCGGCGTATCGCCGAGCAGGTCGCTGCGGCTGCGGCGCTGATCGCCCTCGGGGTGGAGAATGGCAATGACTGATGCACCTATGACCCGCTGCGGCTACGTCGCCATCGTCGGCCGGCCCAATGTGGGCAAGTCGACGCTGCTCAACCACATCCTCGGGCAAAAGCTGGCGATCACCTCGCGCAAGCCGCAGACCACCCGCCACAACATGCTCGGGATCAAGACCGAGGGTGAGGTACAGGCCGTCTACGTCGATACGCCCGGTCTGCACAAGCACAATGACAAGGCGCTCAACCGCTACATGAACCGCAGTGCGTCCACCGCGCTGAAGGACGTCGATGTGGTGGTGTTCGTGGTCGACCGCATGCGCTGGACCGACGAGGATCAGCTGGTGCTGGAGAAGGTGCAGCACGTCAAATGCCCGATCCTGCTGGCGGTGAACAAGGCCGACCGGCTGGAAGACAAGAGCGAGTTGCTGCCGCATCTGAACTGGCTGGCCGAGCAACTGCCGCAGGCCGAGATCGTGCCGATTTCCGCGCTGCAGGGACAGAACCTCGACACTCTGGAGAAGCTGGTGGGCGAGCGTCTGCCGGAGTCCGAACACTTCTACCCGGAAGACCAGATCACCGACCGCTCCAGCCGCTTCCTGGCTGCCGAGCTGATCCGCGAGAAGATCATGCGTCAGCTCGGCGCCGAGCTGCCGTACCAGATCACCGTGGAGATCGAGGAGTTCAAGCAGGAGGGTCGCATTCTGCATATCCACGGCCTGATCCTGGTGGAGCGCGACGGGCAGAAGAAGATCATCATTGGCGACAAGGGCGAGCGCATCAAGCGCATCGGCGCGGATGCGCGCAAGGACATGGAAACCATGTTCGATTCCAAGGTGATGCTCAACCTCTGGGTCAAGGTCAAAGGCGGCTGGTCCGACGACGAGCGTGCCCTGCGCTCGCTGGGCTACCTGGATTGAGCAACAGGCTGCAAGCCATAAGCTGCAAGCCACAAGCCGCTCTTGCTTGAGGCTTGAAACATGCAGCTTGCCGCTTATGTCCTGCATAGCCGTCCGTACAAGGAAAGCAGCGCTCTGGTGGATTTCTTCACCGCGCAGGGCCGTATTCGCGCAGTGCTGCGCGCAGCGCGCGGCAAGGTTGGCAGCATTGCCCGGCCTTTCGCGCCACTGGAGCTGGAGCTGCGCGGGCGCGGCGAGCTGAAGAGCGTCGGCCGTCTGGAAAGCGCCGGCATCCCGCTGCTGCTAACCGGCGAGGCGCTGTTTTCGGGGCTCTACCTCAACGAGCTGCTGATCCGCCTGCTGCCGGCCGAAGATCCGCACCCCGTGATGCTCGAACACTACGGCCTGACTCTGCAGGCGCTGGCTGCCGGCCGGCCGCTGGAGCCATTGCTGCGCGCATTCGAATGGCGCCTGCTGGACGAGCTGGGCTATGGTTTCGCCCTGGATCGCGACCAGCACGACCAGGCTATCGACCCCACCGCGCTGTATCGCTGGCAGCAGGACATCGGCCTGGTGCCGGTGGTACAACTGCAGCCCGGTGTATTTCAGGGCCGTGAGCTGCTGGCCATGGCCGAAGCCGACTGGCAGACACCGGGCGCGCTGGCTGCGGCCAAGCGCCTGATGCGCCAGGCGCTGGCACCTCATCTCGGTGGCAGGCCATTGGTCAGCCGCGAACTTTTCATGACGCTCAAGGAGTCCAAGCGTGACTGAGGCCAATCGTATTCTGCTCGGCGTGAACATCGACCACGTCGCCACCCTGCGCCAGGCTCGCGGTACGCGCTACCCGGACCCGGTCAAGGCCGCGCTGGACGCCGAGGAGGCCGGTGCCGACGGCATCACCGTGCACCTGCGCGAAGATCGTCGGCACATCCAGGATCGCGACGTTCGCGTGCTGGCTGACGTGCTGCAGACGCGAATGAACTTCGAGATGGGCGTCACCGACTTCATGCTCGGCTTCGCCGAGCAGATTCGCCCGGCGCATGTCTGCCTGGTACCGGAAACCCGCCAGGAACTGACCACCGAAGGTGGTCTGGATGTCGCCGGACAGGAAGCGCGCATTGCCGCGGCGGTCGAGCGCCTGACGCTGGCCGGTTGCGAGGTGTCGCTGTTCATCGACGCTGAGGAGCGGCAGATCGAGGCCGCCATGCGCGTCGGCGCGCCGGCCATCGAACTGCACACCGGGCGTTACGCCGATGCTCATACGGCAGAGGAGGCGGCGCAAGAACTGTCGCGTATTCGCGATGGTGTGATCTGCGGCCTCAACCACGGGCTGATCGTCAATGCCGGTCACGGCCTGCATTACCACAACGCCGAGGCCGTGGCCGCGATTCCCGGCATCAACGAACTGAACATTGGCCACGCCATCGTCGCCCATGCCTTGTTCGTTGGCTTCAAGCAGGCGGTCGCAGAGATGAAGGCGCTGATCGTGGCGGCGGCCGATCGCGGCTGACTGCCTTTCCAGAGCATTCGCGGACAAGTCCGCTCCCACGGCAGCGCAGTGCAAGCAGGCTTTGTGGGAGCGGACTTGTCCGCGAACAGCGCACACCTAAACGCATTGCGCAGGAGCGCCTTGTGCCGCGAAGCCGGCCCTCAAGCCTGGCCGGCAAAGGCTCGGATCATCTGTGTGGCAAGCGCCTCGATGGCGTCGTTGCTCTGATGACCACGAATCAACTTGATGTGGTACTCACCCAGCGCGGGCAGGCCTTGTTCCGCGCCGAGCCGACGTAACGGTGGCTTGACCAGGCTGCGCGGGAAGGGCGCGATGGCCAGGTCGGCGGTCATGGCCGCCTCCTGCCCCGCACACTGTTCGCAGGAGTAGGCGATGCGGTAGGCCACCCCTTGACGATCCAGTGCGTCGATCGCCGTCCTTCGCCAGGCGCAGCCGGGGTTAGCCAGCGCCAGTGGTAGCGGCGAGCGTTGTATGGCCAGGCCGCCATCGCGTCCGGCCCAGACCAGTTCTTCGGAATAGATCACCTCGCCGCGCGCGTCGTCCAGGCCGTCATTGCCGGCGTTGATCAGAGTCAGATCCAGTTCGCCGGCATCCAGCTTGGCCACCAGATCCACGCTGCGGCCCACATTCACTTCGACCTCCACGGCTGGATGGCTGCGGGCGAACAGGGTCAGCACGCCGGGCAGTACCCGGTCGCCGATATCGTTCGGCGTGCCAAAGCGCACGCGGCCGGTCAGCGTCGGGGTGAGAAAGCGCGCCACTGCTTCCTCGTTGAGCTTGAGCAGGCGCCTGGCGTAGCCCAGCAGTACCTCGCCCTCGGCGGTGAGTTGCACGCGCCTGGCTTCGCGGATGAACAGGCGCTGGCCGAGTGTCTCCTCGAGGCGCTTGATCTGCAGGCTGACGGCCGCCGTGCTGCGAAACACCTGGGCGGCGGTGCGGGTAAAGCTGCCGCTATCGGCGATGGCGACGAAGGTGCGCAGTACGTCGCTTTCCAGAAGCGGCAGAGAAACAGAGGCTGGCGCGTTCATGATCGTTAAATATTTCTTAATTGCCTATTTGATATTTGTCGTTTTTTTGAACGATAGGCGCGTTTCATCCTGATCGCAAGCCGGGAACAGCCGGCGGCGAAACGGAGGAAAAGACATGAACGGTTCGAGCAAGCACGATAAGCCACGCCCGCCCATGCCCGAGTTCTATATGCCGGCCATGTGGCCGCTGGATCTGCAGAACGCCATCGTCGACTGGGTGGGCGCCTGGCTCTGGCGCTGGCGGATGCGCCGCCTGCTGGCACAGGACATAGAAGGACGGATTCGCCTGGGCAGTGCCCGTGGCGTGGTGGAGCAGGGGGCGCGTGAGCCGCTGCGCTCGATCGCACAGCGGCGGGCGTGCTGGTTGCGGGGGTAGGGCGGGTGCAACCCGCCGATAGAGATCTAGGGGTTGCACCCGCCCCACTAGAGCCGCTATTTCTAAGGCTTGCGCGCGACCAGCACCGCTCGGGTCGGTGCCGGCAGGCCTTCGACGGTGCGGCTGTGGTCGGCCGGGTCGAGAAACTCGGGCAGCGACTGGAAGCGCATCCACTCGGTGGCGCGCTGTTCGTCCACAGAGGTGATGCTGACGTCGACGCAGCGCACGTCCTCGAAACCGGCGCGGCGCAGCCAGCGCTCCAGCGCCGGCACCGAGGGCAGGAACCAGACGTTGCGCATCTGCGCGTAGCGGTCCTCGGGCACCAGCACTTGCTCGGCATCGCCTTCGACCACCAGGGTTTCCAGCACCAGTTCACCGCCTTTGACCAGCGCATCCTTGAGGTCGAGCAAATGGTCGATGGGGGAGCGGCGGTGGTAAAGCACGCCCATGGAAAACACCGTATCGAAGCCCTGCAGCTTGGCCGGCAGCTCCTCGAAAGCCAGTGGCAGGTGCCATGCCGGTTGATGCGGCAGATAGCGCTTCATCGCCAGGAACTGGCAGAGGAACAGCCAGTTGGGGTCGATACCGACCACGCTGTCGGCACCCGCCCCGAGCATGCGCCACATGTAGTAGCCATTGCCGCAGCCGACGTCGAGGATGCGCTTGCCGGCCAGATCCAGATGCGGTGCGACGCGCTGCCACTTCCAGTCCGAGCGCCATTCGGTGTCGATATGCACGCCGAACAATTCGAATGGACCCTTGCGCCAGGGAATCAGCCCCTGCAGGGCCGTTTTCAACTGCGCACACGTGGCCTCGTCGCAGGCGCCGCCGAAGGCGAAGTGCTGAGCCAGTTCCACCTCACTCACCGGCAGTTCCGGCAGCGCTTGTACGGCGCCGTACCAGCGCGCCAGATCGCCGTGACCGATGGCCAGCTTGGCATCGAGCTGGCCGGGCAGATCGGCCGCCCAATCCTGCAAAGGGGTGCCGGCCAGTTGCGCCTGCAAAGCGTCGAGGTCCAGATCACGCATCATGGCAGGGCCACCAGCGAGGCGAAGTTCAGGCACTGGAACCAGGGCAGCACCTTGCTGAAGCCAGCGGCCAGCAGGCGTTCGCGATGCTGCTCGAGGCTGTCGGGCAACATCACCTTCTCGATGGCGCTGCGCTTCTGGGCGATTTCCAGTTCGCTGTAGCCGTTGGCGCGCTTGAAGGCGACATGCAGTTCGGTGAGCAGGTCGTGCTCGGCGGCGTCCTCGAAACGCAGCTTCTCCGAGAGGATCAGCGCGCCGCCCGGCAGCAGGGCCTGGCGGATGCGCTTGAGCAATTCCAGGCGGCGCTCCGGCGGGATGAACTGCAAGGTGAAGTTCAGCGTGACCAGCGAGGCCGGTTGCAGCTCCAAAGCCAGAATGTCGGCCTCGATCACCTCTACCGGCAGCAATTCCTGGAACATGGCGTCCTGCGCGTGCAGGTATTCGCTGCAGCGCGCGACCATGGCCGGGGAGTTGTCCACCGCGATCACCTTGCAGCCATCGACGCGCACATGGCGGCGCAGCGCCTGGGTCACTGCGCCGAGCGATGCGCCCAGGTCGTACAGGGTGGTGTGCGGCTGGGCAAACTGGCCGGCGAGCACACCGATGTTCTCGACGATGGTCGGGTAGCCTGGCACCGAGCGCTTGATCATGTCGGGGAAGACCCGCACCACATCCTCGTTGAAGACGAAGTCGGGCACCGCGGACAGGGGCTGGGAAAATAGACGATCGGGTTCTTGGCTCACGGCAGTCGTAACGGGTAGCTGAAAAGGCCGGCATCTTAGCAAAAAGACGGCCGCAAGCCCCCAGGCTACGAGCTGTATGTGTAGGGCAATCCTTTTACCTCCTAAGGGCTTTATTCGCGATGAAATCGCGAATAAAGCGGAGCGCCGTCCGTTCGCTCCGACACCTTTATGCGATTGCCCTGGCTGCCTCAGGCGCTATGGCGCTCGAACGCCGAAGCGGTGATGCCCCACTGGCCGAGCCAGTAGGTGAGGATGATGGCGTAAGGCGCGGCGTCGAAGCTGGCGACGAAGCGGTCGATGCCGATCAGGCTGTCGGACAGCACGAACAGTGCCGCACCGCTGGCGGCGAGCCAGGTGGAGCGTGGCTGCAGGTCAGGATGGCCAATGCGGGCCAGCGCACGCCAGAGCATCAGGCTGATCGCCGTGGCGTAGCAGGCCACTGGAATCAGCAGCTCGCCCAGTCCGCTGCTGGCCAGCACGGCGAACATCGCACCGCCGGCAATCAGTGCCAGCAGCAGGGCGGGCAAGGCGGGCTGGCGGCTGTCGGAACAATAGGCGCGCAGGTAGGCCAGGTGGCCGATCAGGAAGGCGCCAAGGCCAAACACGAACAGATCGCCAGGCCAGTCCAGCAGGAGGTCGCCGGCCAGGGAAAACAGCAGACCAATGGTGATCCAGCGGCGGTAGGTGCCGGCCGGCGCCTGGCGCAACCACAAGAGTAGGGCGATCACCGGTATGCCCTTGCTCAGCAGGCTGAGCTGAGTGTCGTCGGTGACCCGGCCGTAGAGAAATAGCGCGGCGCCCAGCAGGCCGAGCAGCAACCATTGCATGACATGACTCCCTTCATTATTGGAATGCGCGACTATGCCCAGTGGTCGAATGGCTGCCAACGCGAGAGATGCCAAATCGGGGGGCGGATCGTGCCGCCACTCGACGCCGCCAGCGGTATTGGGCAACGTATGCCTTCGTTCAGGAGAAGCGCATGTCGATATCGCCACCGGTCAGCGAACTGATCGAACGCCTATACCGCGAGGAGTCGCGCCGAGTGTTGGCGACCCTGATTCGTCTGCTCGGCGATTTCGACCTGGCCGAGGAGGCGCTGCACGAGGCGTTTCGCAGCGCGGTCGAGCAGTGGCCGAACGGCGGTTTGCCGGACAATCCACGCGCCTGGCTGGTCTCTGCCGGGCGTTTCAAGGCCATCGACAGCCTGCGTCGGCAGCGCCGCTTTCAGCCGCTGGATGAACAGGTCGAATTGCCTGACGAGAATGGCGCCTGCGAGGGCGAGCTGCTTGAAGATGATCGCCTGCGCCTGATCTTCACCTGCTGCCACCCGGCGCTGGCCAGTGATGCCCAGGTGGCCCTGACCCTACGCGAGGTGTGCGACCTCTCCACCGAGGAGATCGCCCGCGCCTTTCTCTCCAGCCCTGCGACCCTGGCCCAGCGCATCGTGCGGGCCAAGGCGAAGATTCGCGATGCGCGTATCCCTTACGAGGTGCCGGGGCGCAGCGAGCTGCCCGAGCGCCTGGATGCGGTGTTGCGGGTGATCTACCTGGTGTTCAACGAGGGCTACTTCGCCAGCTCCGGTGATTCGCTGACCCGCAGCCAGCTGTCCGACGAGGCGATTCGCCTGGGCCGTCTGCTGCTGGAGCTACTGCCCGAACCGGAAGTACAGGGGCTGCTGGCGCTGATGCTGCTGCACGAGTCGCGACGCGCTGCGCGCAGCGGCGTCGATGGTGCGGTGATTCTGCTGGAAGCTCAGGATCGCAGTCTGTGGAATCGCGAGCTGATCGCCGAAGGCGAGGCGCTGGTGTTGCAGGCGCTGCAATCGCGGCGTTTCGGCCCCTATAGCCTGCAGGCGGCGATTGCCGCGGTGCATGCCGAGGCGGCCAGTCTGGAAGAAACCGATTGGGCGCAAATCGTCGGTCTATATGACGAATTGCTGCGACTGAATCCATCACCGGTGATCGAACTCAATCGTGCCGTGGCGCTGGCCATGCGCGATGGCGAGGAGGCGGGGTTGGTGGAAATCGACCGACTGCTGGCTGCGGGCGAACTGCAGGGTTACCACCTGGCTCATGCTGCGCGGGCCGATCTGCTGCGCCGGTTGGGCCGCCGAGAGCAGGCGATTGTAGCCTACCGTCAGGCCCTGGCGCTGGCGCAACAGGGGCCGGATCGGCAGTTTTTGCAAAAAAGGCTGGATGAGCTGGGCGGGTAACGCTTTGGTCGTAGCCCGGATTGCATCCGGGCTACTTCGAGGGACTGTAAGTACGGGGCGCTGCGCAGCGCCCCCTAGGGTTAGCCCGCGACCAATACGCGAATCGCTTCCAGACGCAGGGCGGCCTTGTCGAACATCGCCAGGCTCTGCTCACGCTGCTCGCGCAGGGCCTCGATCTCGCTGTCGCGTACGCTCGGGTTGACCGCGCGCAGGGCGACCAGGCGGGCCAATTCCTCGTCCAGTTCGGCGATCAGGCGACGCTTGGCCTCACTCACGCGCTCGACATGGCGCGGCATGACCTTGGCTTCGGCGTCATTGATCTGCTTGGCCAGCACATCGCGCTGGGCCTGGATGAACTTGTTGGCGCTGGCACGCGGCACGCTTTCAAGCTGGTCGTTGAGCGTCTCGAAGCCGACCTTGGGCGCCAGGTCGTTGCCGTTGGCGTCGAGCAGACAGCGCAGCGCAGCCGGCGGCAGGAAGCGGCCGAGTTGCAGCTTGCGCGGGCCGACCACTTCGCTGACGTAGAGCAGCTCCAGCAGCACGGTGCCGGGCTTGAGCGCCTTGTTCTTGATCAGCGCCACGGCGGTGTTGCCCATCGAGCCGGACAGCACCAGGTCCATGCCGCCCTGCACCATGGGGTGTTCCCAGGTGAGGAACTGCATGTCCTCGCGGGCCAGCGCCTGCTCGCGGTCGTAGGTGACGGTCACCGCCTCGTCATCGCCCAGGGGGAAGCTGGCATCGAGCATCTTCTCGCTGGGGCGCAGGATCAGGGCGTTGTCGGAGTGGTCTTCGCTGTCGATGCCGAAGGCGTTGAACAGCTCTTCCATGTAGATCGGCAGGGTGAACTGGTCGTCCTGTTCGAGGATCGCCTCGACCAGCGCCTCGCCTTCGCCGGCGCCGCCGGAGTTCAGCTCCAGCAGGCGGTCGCGACCGCTGTGCAGTTCGCCTTCGAGGCGAATGCGTTCGGCGGTGGCTTCGTCCACCAGTTGCTGCCACTGGCCGTCGTCGGCGTTCTCCAGCATCGGCAGCAGGCGTGGGCCGAACTGATGTTGCAGGGCGTTGCCGGTGGGGCAGGTGGCGAGGAAGGCATTGAGCGCCTGGTGGTACCACTGGAACAGGCGCTCCTGCGGACTGTTCTCCAGATACGGCACGTGCAGCTGAATGCGGTGTTTCTGGCCGATACGGTCGAGACGGCCGATGCGCTGCTCAAGCAGGTCCGGGTGGGCCGGCAGGTCGAACAGCACCAGATGATGCGCGAACTGGAAGTTGCGGCCCTCGGAGCCGATTTCCGAGCAGATCAGCACCTGAGCGCCGAATTCTTCATCGGCGAAGTAGGCCGCCGCACGGTCGCGCTCGAGGATGCTCATGCCTTCATGGAACACCGTGGCCGGGATGCCGGAGCGCACGCGCAGGGCGTCTTCCAGGTCCAGCGCGGTTTCGGCGTGGGCGCAGATCACCAGCACCTTGAATTTCTTCAGCATCTTCAGGGTGTCGATCAGCCACTCGACGCGCGGGTCGATGCGCCACCAGCGTTGCTCGTCGTCGACTTCTTCCTGCGCCTGATAGCTGACTTCCGGGTACAGCTCGGCGTGCTCGCCGACCGGCAGCTCCAGGTATTCGTCCGGGCTCGGCAGCGGGTAGGGGTGCAGCTCGCGTTCGGGGAAGCCCTGTACGGCGGCGCGGGTGTTACGGAACAGCAGGCGGCCGGTGCCGTGTCGATCGAGCAGTTCGCGTACCAGGCGAGCGCGCGCTTGTTCGTCGCCGCCATCGATGGCGTCGAGCAGCTCACGGCCTTCATCGCCAAGGAAGCCGCCGATGGCATCGCGCGCTTGGGCGCTGAGCTTGCCCTGGTCGAGCAGCTCCTGCACGGCTTCGGCGACCGGGCGGTACTGGCTGCTTTCGGCGCGGAAGGCTTGCAGGTCATGGAAACGGGCCGGGTCGAGCAGGCGCAGGCGGGCGAAGTGGCTGTCCTGGCCGAGCTGTTCCGGGGTGGCGGTGAGCAGCAGCACGCCGGGGATGACCTCGGCCAGTTGCTCGACCAGCGAATATTCGGCGCTGGCCTGTTCCGGGTGCCAGACCAGGTGATGGGCTTCGTCGACCACCAGCAGGTCCCAGCCGGCAGCGAACAGCGCGTCCTGGGCTTTCTCGTCGTCCTTCAGCCACTCCAGGGCGACCAGCGCCAGCTGGCAATCCTCGAAGGGGTTGCTGGCGTCGCTCTCCATGAAGCGCTCGGCGTCGAACAGCGCGACGTCGAGGTTGAAGCGCCGGCGCATCTCCACCAGCCACTGGTGCTGCAGGTTTTCCGGGACCAGGATCAGCACGCGGCTGGCACGACCGGAAAGCAACTGGCGATGGATTACCAGGCCGGCTTCGATGGTCTTGCCCAGGCCCACTTCGTCGGCCAGCAGCACGCGCGGGGCGATGCGGTCGGCCACTTCGCGGGCGATGTGCAACTGGTGGGCGATTGGTTGGGCGCGCGCGCCACCCAGGCCCCACAGCGACGACTGCAGCAGGCGGCTGTTGTGCTCCAGGCTGTGGTAGCGCAGGGCGAACCAGGACAGCGGGTCGATCTGGCCGGCGAACAGGCGGTCGCTGGCCAGGCGGAACTGGATGAAGTTCGACAGCTGGGTTTCCGGCAGGGTGACCGGCTGATGCTGGGCATTGAGGCCGTGGTAGACCAGCAGGCCGTCGATGTCCTCGACTTCCTGTACGGTAAGCTTCCAGCCCTCGAAATGGGTGATCTCGTCACCCGGGGCGAAGCGCACACGGGTCAGCGGAGCATTGCGCGTGGCGTATTGACGGGTTTCGCCGGTGGCCGGGTAGAGCACGGTGAGCAGGCGGCCTTCCTCGGCGAGGATGGTTCCCAGACCCAATTCCGCTTCGCTGTCACTGATCCAGCGTTGCCCCGGTTGATACTGCGCCATGCCTGTCTCCCGCGTGAAAAAGCCGGCTATGGTAACGGATGCCGAACCATGGCTAAAGCGGTCGTGGCACTATCGTCGCATCCGTTAGTCGAAAGTGTAGTGAGCACGCCCTCAAGTAGCGTTTCGCGGGGCCGACAGCCTGACCAAAGGAGGTGCTGTTGCATGCTGCCACCGATTCCCCAAGGCCTGGTGCCGGTCACGGCCACGCAGGACGTGATCAAGCCCAAGCCCGAGATTCCTCCGGTGACCCCGGTCGAGCAGAGCGCCAGGGAAAGTGCGCTGAGCCTGGATAAGCGGCACCCGCAGGAAACTGAGGAGTTGCTGCGTGATGAACAGCGCCGCCGCCAGCGGCGTGGCTACACCCCGGAACAGTTGGCCGAGGCCGAGCCGGAAGAAGTGGAGCAGGCCCTTGGTGACTTACCTCGACAGGGACTGTGGGTGGATGTTGAAGTCTGAGACACTCTTTTCATTCTCTTTCATGTAGATCGTCATGCTGTTCGCTGATCCCTTGCCTGCCATCGCCGATGCCGAGCTGGACTACCTCCCCAGCTGGATGGACGCTGCTGTGGCTGACAGCTGGTTAGACGCGCTGGTCGAGCAAACGCCCTGGCAGCAGCCGGAACTGTTCATTCACGGGCGCTACCACCGCACGCCACGGCTCACCGCCTGGTACGGCGATACCGAGGCGCGCTATCGCTATTCCGGCAAGTTGCACGAGCCTATGCCCTGGACGCCGTTGCTTGACGAGATTCGTCAACGTGTCGTGAGGCAAGTCGGTCAGCCGCTCAATGCCGTGCTGCTCAACTACTACCGTGACGGCCAGGACTCCATGGGCTGGCACAGCGATGCCGAGCCGGAGCTGGGCCGTGATCCGCTGATCGCCTCGCTCAACCTGGGCGGCAGCCGGCGCTTCGACCTGCGCCGTGTTGGCAGCACGCGCATCGAACACTCGTTGACGCTGGAGCACGCCTCGCTACTGGTCATGCGCGGCCCGACCCAGCATCATTGGCAACATCAAGTGGCGAAGACGCGCCAAGCCTGCGCGCCACGCCTGAATCTGACCTTTCGCCTGATCCGGTTTCCGCTATGAGCAATGACGACAAGCTGATCGACTTCGCCGCCGAGCGCGACAAGCGTATCCACGACCTCAACGACAAGCGCCTCAACGAGATGCGCCAGGTCTTCGAGCAGGTGTTGCCGCTGGGCAAGGCCAGGAAGAAGTCCAAGAGCAAGCCCAAGAAACGCTGAAAGCGCTCCGATCTTCCCGCTGCGCCCTCCGTTGTGCAGCGTTTCCCGCCTCGAACCCCCTCGATTTCTTGACCTGGGTCAGTATTCCCTCAAGCCCGGTCACGCCTGCTCCTGAGCCATTGATCCAGGTCAATTTTCCCGCCGCCAGCGCTGATAACTTGAAGCCATCCCAGACAGACAGGCACAACAGGAGGCAGCCATGTTCGTCGATACAGTGGTTCTCGCCGGGGTCGGCACCGTACTTCTGATGGTCGCGTTCTTCGGGGGTGTTGGTTACTTCATCTGGAAGGATGCGCACAAGCGCAAGCCGAGCTGATCCTTCCAGTTCACAGGGCACGCAAGGCAATTCGGGCGACTTCGGTCGCCCTTTTTTTTGCTCGCGTTCTGGCGGGCTGAACGAATTGAACCTCTGGACAGATATAGTTAGCTAGCTAATAATTTAGTTTCGCATGGAGGCGGAACCCAATCGCTACAGCTATGTTCAGAGCTGAGATTTCTTCAGGTAGCCATCGTGCGTGACTCCTTGCTGGTGTTCCTTGCACCAAGCCCGCAAGCCGTTCAATTCGCCATCAAGACCCTTCTCGGCGGTGGTCTGGC
Source organism: Pseudomonas sp. Marseille-Q0931 (assembly GCF_940789645.1). NCBI lineage: Bacteria > Pseudomonadati > Pseudomonadota > Gammaproteobacteria > Pseudomonadales > Pseudomonadaceae > Pseudomonas > Pseudomonas sp. Marseille-Q0931. The sequence continues at coordinate 132,102 of NZ_CALNWT010000001.1, forward strand.
GCTGTGGTGCGCGCTGCGTTTCGGCCTGGAGCAACCGCAGTGGGCGCTGATGACTGCATTCATCGTTGCCCAGCCGCTGTCCGGCATGGTGGTGCAGAAGGGCCTGGCGCGACTGCTCGGAACGCTGGTTGGCACCTTCATGGCCGTGGTGATGATGGGGCTTTTCGCCCAGGCGCCACTGCTGTTCGTGCTGGCCTTCGCCCTGTGGCTGGCGCTGTGCACGGCGGCCTCGACCATGTTGCGCAGCGCCTGGTCGTACTCCTTCGTGCTGGCCGGCTACACCGTCGCGATCATCGCCTTGCCGGCCATCGGCAAGCCACATGTGGTGTTCGACGAGGCCATCGCCCGCTGCACGGAAATCTGCCTGGGTATCATCTGCGCGACCCTTAGCAGCGCCTTGCTCTGGCCGCAGCGGGTCGAGCGGCAGCTGGCGCAGCAGGCACGTAACGCCTGGCAGGCCGGGGTGACAGCTTCGCGACAGGCGCTGGCCGGTGAGGCCGACTCGCGGCAGGGGTTGCTGGAGGTGCTGGCGCGTATTGTCGCCGTGGATGCCCAGCGTGAACATGCCTGGTTCGAGGGCGCGCGCGGTCGCCAGCGTGCCGTGGCGTTGCGGGTGCTGAGCCGCGATCTGCTCGGCATGTTGCGCCTGGCCCGCGGAGTCGCACGGCAGTGGCGACAGCTGGGCAGCGCCGAGGCGCAGGCCGTTGCGCCCTGGTTGCAGGTGGTAGACGAGCGCCTGCAGCAGGCGCAACCGACAGGTTTGCCGGAGTTGGTCGAGCAGCTGCGCCAGGCCGTGCAGGACGAAGAACTGAGCAGTGGCCAGCAACTTTGTCTCGAGCGGCTGATGGTGCTGCTGCTGCGCGTCGAGGACGCTAGCCGTGCCTTGCTCGCAGTCGAGGAGGGCAGGGCGCCGGCCGATGCGCCGCGCGCTCTGTCCTGGCATTACGACTGGCAGAGCGCGCTGGTGTATGGCTCGCGTAGCGCGCTGACCTTCCTGACCCTGGCGGCCTTTTGGCTGGCCACTGGCTGGACCCACGCCATCAGCGCTTTGCTCCTGGCTTGCGTGGTGTGCAGTTTGTTCGCCCGGCTCGAAGCCGCGCCGCAGATCGGCATGATGTTTCTGCGCGGCATCCTCTACGCGTTGCCGGTGGCGTTTTTCGTCGGGCAGATTCTCATGCCGCAGATCGACGGTTTCGTGATGCTTTGCATGGTCTTGGGCGTGCCGCTGTTCTTCGGCGTGCTGGGCATGGCCAAGCCGGCGACGGCGGCGACCTCGACCTCGTTCTGCCTGCACTTCATCGTTCTGTGCCTGCCGGCGCCGGGTGTCGGCTATGACGTCGCCTATTTCCTCAATGAGGTGCCGGGGATGCTCATGGGTGTCGGTTGTGCGGTGATGGCCTTCAAGCTGGTGGTGCTGCGCAATCCGGTCTGGCATGGGCGGCGCCTGATGCAGGCGATCCTGGCCGATCTCGGACGCCTCACTCGTCGCGACCTGGGCCGCGCCGAAAACTGGTTCGGCGGGCGCATGGCCGACCGTCTGCTGCAGCTGGCGCGGCACTATCCGGCGCGGCCGGACCAGGCGCGCAGCCGCTGGGACGATGGCGTCGCCGGTCTCGACCTGGGCGACGAGCTGCTGCACCTGCGCAAGTGCCTGGTCAATGCAGATGCCGGTTTGGCACGGTCGCAGCAGCGCTTCCTGGAGCGCCTCGATGACGCGCTGGAGCGTGGTCCCGCACCGGGCCGTGAAGACGATCTGAACGCGCCGGTGGCTGAACTGCAGGAAGCCCTGCGCGCCTGCACGCCGAGCATCGACAAGCGTCTGGCCGAAGCGGCGTTGTTACAGCTGCAGAACGGCTGGCGCCACTGGTGCCAGCTCAGAGGAGAGGCTAATGGGTTTACATGAATGGTCGCTGGGCGGCGTGTTACTGAGCCCAATGGCGATCTACGCGGTATTGGCGCTGCTGCTGACCGGCGTGTTGCGCCTGGGCCTGCAGCGCGTCGGGCTGTCGCGCTGGATCTGGCACGAAGCCCTGTTCGATTGTGCCCTGTATGTCTGCGTGCTGGCGGCCGTGATGGCCGTCCTGGCGATTTGAAAGCTTGCCAGCACCTGCTGCGCGCCGGCCCTGCGGCGTTAAAAACAGGGTCGGCAAGCCGCTTGCGGCTAACGCACTTCAGTGCGGCCCCGAAGGGGCGAGCGCAGCGAGTAATGCTCATTTACAAACTCGTAAACTCCGCTTCCTCGCCTGTTTTTGCCTTGCATGGCTCTAGCTCGCAAGATGCTGAACAAGCTTTGCGGAGACATTGAAGGAGTGCGACATGCGTTCGACCATCCGCGTCGGCATCACCCTGGCCATGGTAGTGGCGGCGATCTTTGCTGGCTCCTGGATCTGGCAGCACTACATGTATTCGCCCTGGACCCGCGACGCCCGCGTGCGCACCGATGTGGTGACCATCGCTCCGGACGTGTCCGGCTGGGTACTCGAGCTCAAGGTGCGCGACAACCAGCAGGTCAAGGCGGGCGATCTGCTGATGAGCATCGACCGCGATCGCTATCAGGCGGCGGTGGATAAAGCCAAGGCGGTGGTGGACATTCGCCGCCAGCAGTTGAGCCTGCGCGAGCACGAGGCTTCGCGTCGCTCTCGGCTGGGCGCCCAGGCGATCAGCGCCGAGCTGCTGGAGAACGCGCAGATCAATGCCGAGATGGCGCGTGGCGAGTACCGTCAGGCGCAGGCCGATCTGCGTGTGGCCGAGCTGAACCTGGCGCGCAGCGAAGTGCATGCCCCGCGCGACGGGCAGATCACCAACCTGGTGCTGGCCCAGGGCAACTATGTGAATGCTGGGCAGGCGGTGATGGCGCTGGTCGATACCCAGTCGTTCTACGTGCAGGCCTATTTCGAGGAAACCAAGCTGCCGCGCATACAGGTTGGCGCACCGGTGGAGGTCTGGCTGATGGGCGGGGACCAGCAGATTCGCGGCGAGGTGGAAAGCATCAGCCGTGGCATCACCGACCGCAATGTCAGCCCGGACGGGCAACTGCTGGCCGATGTCGAGCCGACCTTCAACTGGGTTCGCCTGGCGCAGCGCATTCCGGTGCGCATCAAGATCGATCAGGTGCCCGAGGGCATGCTGCTAAGCGCCGGCATGACCGCCAGCGTGCGGGTGGAATAGGGCTGTTTCGTAGTTGTAGGAGTGGCTTCAGCCGCGAGCGCTTCAAGCGTAATCGCGGCTGAAGCCGCTCCCACGGTCGCTGTTCGCATGAGGATTATCGTGTTTGCTCTTCTGTCGTTTATGGGGGATCAAACTGGACGATGTGCCCAAGGGATTGCTTGAGCGACGACATGACTCCAGCATGCGGAAGAAGTAGGGCTTGTAGGAGCGGCTTCAGCCGCGATCCTTTTGGAGGCTGTCGCGGCTGAAGCCCCTCCCACATTTGGACGTCAGTCGCGCTCGATGCTGGCCGGCGTACGGCGCATCAGCACCTTGCCATGGCGCACGGACACCAGTGCATGGCCCTGGCTGCGCACCATCTCGTAGTCGTCCGGCGCCGAGAGGATCAGCAGGTTGGCCGGGCGGCCCACTTCCAGACCGTAACGCTCACCCAGTGCCAGGGCACGCGCCGAGTTGTCGGTGATCAGATCCAGGCTGCGCTTGAGGTCTTCATAGCCAAGCATATGACAGATGTGCAGGCCAGCTTCGAGGATGCGCAGGATGTTGCCGTTGCCCAGCGGGTACCAGGGATCGACGATGGAGTCCTGGCCGAAGCAGACGTTCATCCCGGCGCGGTCGATTTCCGCCACGCGGGTCAGGCCGCGGCGTTTCGGGTAGGTGTCGAAGCGGCCCTGCAGGTGGATGCTCTCGGTGGGGCAGGAGATGAAGCTGATGCCGCTCATCTTCAGCAGGCGGAACAGCTTGGAGCAGTAGGCGTTGTCGTAGGAGCCCATGGCCGTGGTGTGGCTGGCGGTGACGCGTGCGCCCATGCCGCGCACGCGAGCTTCTTCGGCCAGCACTTCGAGAAAGCGCGACTGCGGGTCGTCGGTCTCGTCGCAGTGCACGTCCACCAGGCAGCCGGTGCGTTCGGCCAGGTCCATCAGGAACTTGATCGACGACACGCCCTGGTCACGGGTGTTCTCGAAATGCGGGATGCCGCCAACCACGTCGGCGCCCAGTTCGATGGCCTGTTCCATCAGCGCGCGACCGTTTGCGTAGGACTCGATGCCCTCCTGCGGGAAGGCGACGATCTGCAGGTCGATCAGGTGGCGGGTTTCCTCGCGTACTTCGAGCATTGCCTTGAGCGCGGCTAGGGTCGGGTCGGTGACGTCGACGTGGGTGCGCACGTGCTGGATGCCGTGGTCGACCAGCATGTCGATGGTTTTCTTGGCGCGGGTCTTGGTGTCTTCATGGGTGACCAGCGCCTTGCGCTCGGCCCAGCGCTCGATGCCTTCGAACAGCGTGCCGCTCATGTTCCACGCCGGCTCGCCGGCGGTGAGGGTAGCGTCGAGGTGGATGTGCGGCTCGACGAAGGGCGGCACGACCAGGTTACCGGCAGCGTCGAGGTCGCCGTCGGCGATGGGATGCAGTGCGTGCTGGGCGTCGATGGCGGCGATGCGCTCGCCGTCCAGGGTGATGCGGTGCAAGCCGTCGCGGCCGCGCAGGCGGGCATTGTGGATGATCATCAGGTTTCCTCTCAGGCAGGCGACGACAGGCGCCGGATCAACAGCGCGACGCTGATGTTCAGACGGTCGTGCGGGTCTTCGAACGAGCAGCCGGTCAGCGCTTCGATGCGCTGTAGACGGTAGCTCAGGGTATTGCGGTGAACGTTCAGGCGTTGCGCGGCCAGGGCCAGATTGCCGTTCTCGGCGAACCAGGCCTCCAGCGTCGGCATCAGCACCGGTTGGTGGCGCGAATCGTCGCCGATCAGCGGGCCGACCACGCGTTCGACGAAGCGATCGAGCAGGCTGCGATCGCGAATTGCGCCGAGCAGCTCCAGCACGCCCAATTCATTGAAACTGCACAGCCCCAGGCGCTCGGGGAAACGCTGTGCCACGGCCAGAGCCTGGCGTGCTTCACCCAGGCCCTGGGCGAAACGCGGTGCGTCGCAGCCGGCACTGCCCAGGCCGAGGAACAGGCGTAGCGGGCCGAGCTGCGGGCGCAGTTCGGCGAGCAGCGCGGTCATGGCCTGGCGGTTGCGCGCTTCGGTGTGGGTATCGGGGCAGGGCAGCAGGGCTATCCAGTGGCGGCCCTGGCTGACCAGCGGCAGCGCGTTGCCGAGTTCGCCGAGGCTCTGCTCCAGGCGCCGTTGCAACAGTTGCTGGCGGCTCTGCAGCTGGCGCTCGGCGTCTTCGTCGGGCAGGTCGCCGAACAGTTGCTCGCTACCGTCGAGGCGCAGGAGCGCTACCTGGCGCGGCACATGCAGCGCCAGGCCAAGGCTGTCGCCGCGTTGCAGCAGGATGTCGAGTGACTGGTAATCGCCGTCGAGCACCTGCTCCAGCACGTGCTGGCGCGAGCGGCCGAGTTGTTGTGCGTGAACCAGTGCGGTGCCGATGGCCTGGGTGACCACCACCATCTTCAGCGCGTAGGGCTGCTCGATCAGTGGCAGGTTAAGGCGCTCTGCTTCGGCGATGACGCTGGGCGGGATCGCCTGGATGAACTCGGCGCCGGTGAGGATGACAAGGCCGGCGACCACGCGCTCATGGCCTTCGCGTACCAGGCGCAGCAGGTTGGCTTCGTCACGCGGGTGGTTGATGCCGGTGACGAAGATCAGCTCGCCGCCCATCACCCAGTCGGCGATACCTTCGTTCTCGGCCACGTAGGGCCAGCGCACGGCATTGTCGCGTCCGGCCTGGCCGGCACGCAGGCGCATGCTGTCCAGGCCGGGCAGGGCGAGTATGTCGGCGACGGTCAGACTCACGCGCCGGCGACCTGCTGGCGGCCGGCCAGGGCCTTGTTCAGCTCGAACAGCACGACATAGGCAGCAGCTGCCACGGCGATGCCTACCAGCGGCGCGACCCAGGGCGAGAAATAGGCGCTGAGTGCACCGATCAGGTAGGCGCCCAGGCCGACCCAGTTGAATGCCGGCAGGCTCGCATCGGCCAGTTTCGGGTAGCGCGCGCGGTGGCCGTAAAAATAGTCGGCCATGATCACCCCGCCAATCGGTGGGATGACCGAGCCGAGCAGGATCAGGAAGGGAATCAGCATCTCGTACATGCCGCCGATGGCCAGCAGCGTGCCGATGCCAGCGCCGACCAGGGTCACGGTCTTGCGCTTGCCGGTGCGCAGCAGGTTGCAGCCGGCGGCGGCGAAGTTGTAGATGGTGTTGTCCTGGGTCGTCCACAGGTTGAGAAAGAGCATGACCACGGCGGCCATGGACAGCCCCTGCAGCACCAGCACTTCGACCACATCGGGTTGCTGGTAGACGATGGCGCCATAGGCCCCGGCGATGATCATCAGGCCGTTGCCGATGAAGAAGCCGAGCAGGCTGGCTAGCACCGCAACGCGGCCGCTCTTGGCGAAACGCGTCCAGTTGGTGGCCTGGGTGGCGCCGCTGACGAAGGTGCCGAACACCAGGGTGATGGCCACGCTCAGGCTCATGCTCTCCCTGGGCTCGACCGCCAGCAGGCCGGCGAGGCCGCCGATATCGCGGGTGGCGATCCACAGCGAGGCGACCAGTAGCACCAGCATGGCCGGTACGGCGACGCGCGAGAGCAGGTCCAGGCCCTTGTAGCCGACGAAGGCGGTGAGACAGAAGCCGAAGCCGAACAGCACCATCAGCGGGATGGTCAGGCCTTCGGGCAGGCCGAGAATCTTCACCAGGACGATGGCGACGGTCGCCGTACCCCAGGCGTACCAGCCGATCTGGGTGAAGCCCAGGAGCACGTCGGACAGCTTGCTGCCCACCTCGCCGAAGCAGAAACGGCCCATCAGCACGGAGTTCAAGCCGCTGCGGCAGGCGATCAGGCCCAGCACGGCAGCGTACAGGCCGAGCAGCAGGTTGCCGATCACCGCAGCCCAGAGCAGGGTGGTGAAGTCGAAAGCCATGCCGATCTTGCCGCCGGCGAACATGGTGGCGGTGAAGAAGGTGAAACCGAATAGCAGGATGGCGGTGGAGAACAGTCCCTTGCGCGCGCCGTTGGGCACCTCGCTCAGGGGGTAATCGCTATCGGGGGTGGCACTGCTCATGGGCCTGGCTCCGGTTGAGGTGATGAAGCCTTGGCGATAGCAGGGGACGTGCCAGAACGCAGCGCAGCAGTCTGTTTGGCAAGGTGGTCAAAGGGTTTTGTGCGAATCGCACAAAGAAACGCACTTATGCAGTGCCAGGTCGCTCAAGGTTTGTGATTTTAGAACAAAACTGGTGCGCGCTGCAGCGGTCGCGCACCAGCTTGCAGCGCCTCAGTTGACGGTGACTTGCGGCATGGCCGGCATGGTCACGGTCTGCTCGGCGCTAGGGGCGAGCACTTCCGCTTCGCCGTCGACCACCTGCTTGCCGTCCTGGTTGTACACGCGGGTGGCGATGCGCACGCGGTTCTTCGGCAGTTTTTCCAGCACTTCCAGCTTCACGGTCAGGGTGTCGCCGAGTTTCACCGGGCGGGTGAACTTGAGCTGCTGGCCAAGGTAGATGGTGCCCGGGCCGGGCAGGTTGCAGGCGATGGCGGCGCTGATCAGGGCGCCGGTGAACATGCCGTGGGCGATACGCTCCTTGAACATGGTCTCGGCGGCGAACGCGGCGTCCAGGTGCACCGGGTTGTTGTCGCCGGAAACGGCGGCGAACAGTTGCACGTCGCGCTCTTCGACCTGCTTCTCGAAGCTCGCCTGCTGGCCGACTTCGAGGGCCTCGTAGGGGATATTGGTTACCTGGGTCATGGACACTCCTTGCTTGGGCTTCGACCATGGCTCAGCGCCTGCTGCAGCCAATCGATCAAATGGGCGGTGACCTCGTCGCGATTGCTCTCGTTGAGCAGCTCGTGACGGGCCTCGGGATAAATCTTCAGTTGCACGTCGCGCACGCCGGCCTCGCGCAGGGCGCCGGCGAGATCTTCCAGACGCTTGCCGTCGCTGACCGGGTCGCGTGAGCCGCCGATCACCAGCAGCGGCAGGCCGGCATCGATCTGCGCCAGGTTCGCTTTTGGGGTGATGTATTGCAGGCCGCCGAGCAGGTCGCACCACAACTGCGTGGTGCAGACGAAACCGCATAGCGGGTCGGTCACGTATTTGTCCACTTCCGCCGCGTCACGGCTGAGCCAGTCGAAGGCCGTGCGGTTGGGCTTGAAGGCCTTGTTGAACGAGCCGAAGGAGAGGAAATCAATGACCCGGCTGCGGCCTTTCGGCCCCAGGCGCCAGCGCTCGAAGCCGGCGATCAGGCGGGCGGCTTTGTACAGCGCAACGGGCTGGTAGTTGGAGCCGGACAGCACGGCGCCCTGCAGGCTGCAGCTATGCCCCATCAGATAGGCCATGCCGATATAGCTGCCCATGCTGTGGCCGAAGAGGAGGATCGGCGCCTGCGGGTAGCGCTGGCGGATATGGTGATTGAGCGAGGCCAGGTCGCCGACCACCTTGTCCCAGCCGCCTTCGTCGGCGTAGTGGCCTAGCACGCCTTGCGCGGCGCTCTGGCCGTGGCCGCGCTGGTCCAGCGCATAGAGGTCGAAGCCGGCGGCCACCAGGCTTTCGGCCAGGCGTGCGTAGCGCAGGCTGTGTTCGGCCATGCCGTGGGACAGCATGACCACCGCCCGCGGCGGCTGATCACCGTGCCAGTGGTTGACGTGCAGGTGCAGACCGTCCTGAGTGGCCAGGGGGAAGACGTAGTGGCGCATGGCGAATCCTTGTGCCGGAGATTGGCGGCATTGTGCACCTTGCCCAGCATCAGGCAAAGCGTCGCGGTCTTTCTCGATGCCGCAAAGATCGGTTACGAATCGCTACATTTAATGCGAAATTCAGCCCATCAATGACGCCTTCGAGCTATTTGCGGCTCGGCTCTAAACTGCTACTTTCCGGGCAGTCAGATCACTTCAGGGGAAGAGGACAAGAACAATGCAACCTGATTTCTGGAACGACAAACGCGCCCCTGGCGTGCCCAACGATATCGACCTGTCCAGCTACAAGTCGGTAATCGAGGTGTTTGAGCGCTCGTGCAAGCGCTTCGCCGACCGTCCGGCCTTCAGCAATCTCGGCGTCACGCTGAGCTATGCCGAGCTGGATCGCCTCTCCGCGGCCTTCGCCGCCTACCTGCAGAAGCAAACCGACCTCAAGCCGGGCGACCGCATCGCCGTGCAGATGCCCAACGTGCTGCAGTATCCGGTCGCGGTGTTCGGCGCCATGCGCGCCGGGCTGATCGTGGTCAACACCAACCCGCTGTACACCGCTCGCGAGATGCGCCACCAGTTCAAGGATGCCGGGGTGCGTGCGCTGGTGTACCTGAACATGTTCGGCAAGCTGGTCCAGGAAGTTCTGCCCGATACCGAGATTGAGTACCTGATCGAGGCGAAGATGGGCGACCTGCTGCCGAGCCTCAAGGGCTGGCTGGTCAATACCGTGGTGAAGAAGGTCAAGAAGATGGTGCCCGACTACCATCTGCCGCAGGCCATCCCGTTCAAGCAGGTGCTCAAGCAGGGGCAGGGCCAGGCGCTGACGCCGGTCAGTGCCAGCCATGACGATATCGCCGTGCTGCAGTACACCGGCGGCACCACCGGCGTGGCCAAGGGTGCCATGCTCACCCACGGCAACCTGGTGGCCAACATGCTGCAGGTCGACGCCTGCCTGTCGCAGCTCGGGCCGGACGGCACGCCGCTGATGAAGCAGGGCCAGGAGATCATGATCGCGCCGCTGCCGCTGTATCACATCTATGCCTTCACCGCGAACTGCATGTGCATGATGGTCAACGGCAACCACAACGTGCTGATCACCAACCCGCGCGACATTCCCGGCTTCATCAAGGAGCTGGGCAAGTGGAAGTTCTCCGCGCTGCTGGGCCTCAATACCCTGTTCGTCGCGCTGATGGATCATCCGGATTTCAAAAACCTCGACTTCTCCAGCCTCAAGGTCACCAACTCCGGCGGTACCGCGCTGGTCAAGGCGACTGCCGAGCGTTGGCAGCAGATGACCGGCTGCACCGTGGTGGAAGGCTACGGCCTGACCGAGACCTCGCCAGTGGCCAGCACCAACCCATACGGCGACAGGGCGCGCCTGGGCACGGTCGGCATTCCGGTGCCGGGCACGGCGTTCAAGGTGATCGATGACGACGGCAACCAGCTGCCGGCCGGCGAACGTGGCGAGCTGTGCATCAAGGGTCCGCAGGTGATGAAGGGCTACTGGCAGCGTGAGGAAGCCACCGCCGAGGTGCTCGATGCCGAAGGCTGGTTCAAGACCGGCGACATTGCGGTGATCGATCCGGATGGTTTCGTGCGCATCGTCGATCGCAAGAAGGACATGATCATCGTCTCGGGTTTCAACGTGTACCCCAACGAGATCGAGGACGTGGTCATGGCGCACCCGAAAGTCGCCAGCTGCGCGGCTATCGGCGTGCCGGACGAGAAATCCGGCGAAGTGGTCAAGCTGTTCGTGGTGCCGCGCGATGGCGGTGTGACTGTCGAAGAGCTCAAGGCCTACTGCAAGGAGAACTTCACCGGCTACAAGGTGCCCAAGCACATCGTGTTCAAGGACTCGCTGCCGATGACCCCGGTCGGCAAGATCCTGCGCCGCGAACTGCGCGACATCGCCTGACCCAGAAGCCCCTTCCCGCTGCAGGGAAGGGGCTTTCCCGCCCCCGCTGCCACTGGCAGCCCGATTGTTGTGATTTAGTAACCGCCAGTGCCTGTTGCATGCTCTACCGCACTGCATCGGTCACACTTACGCGCTAGGCTGCAAACGCTGCAATATGCGAGCTAGAGGCTTTTCGCGGGCTATCGGCAGAAAAGATAGGTCGTGACTTTTCCGAGTTTTATAGTCACTTTTGCGACTGTTCTGGCCAGGTTTGATGCTGGTGAGCCTCTGGCAAAGCTGCTACTCTCGGCGCGCTTCCGGGCCGTGGGCCAGCGGGATAGCGAGCTAAATACACAACAAACAACCGCCGTCGCGCGGTGAAGATCAGCTGTTGCTTAGGAGTGGGCTTCCATGACCGAAAACTTCTGGCAGGACAAGTATCCCGTTGGGGTTGCTGCCGAAATCAATCCCGACCAGTACCCGAATATCCTCGCGGTACTGCAGGAGTCCTGCCAACGCTTCGCCGACAAGCCTGCTTTCAGCAACCTGGGCAAGACGCTCACCTACGGCGAGCTCTACAAGCTCTCCGGTGACTTCGCCGCCTACCTGCAGAAACACACCGATCTCAAGCCCGGCGACCGCATCGCCGTGCAGTTGCCCAACGTTCTGCAGTACCCCATCGTCGTCTTCGGTGCCATGCGTGCCGGTCTGGTGGTGGTCAACACCAACCCGCTGTATACCGCGCGGGAGATGGAGCACCAGTTCAACGACTCCGGCGCCAAGGCGCTGATCTGCCTGGCCAACATGGCCCACCTGGCCGAGCAGGTCGTACCCAAGACCGGCGTGAAGACGGTGATCGTCACCGAAGTCGGCGACATGCTGCCGACCTTCAAGCGTCTGCTGGTCAATGCCGTGATCAAGCACGTGAAGAAAATGGTGCCGGTCTACCACCTGCCGCAGGCCGTCAAACTCAACGACGCCCTGGCCAAGGGCCGCGGCCAGAGCTTCAGCGAAGCCAACCCGAGCAACGCCGATATCGCCGTGCTGCAATACACCGGCGGCACCACCGGCGTGGCCAAGGGCGCTATGCTTACCCATCGCAACCTGGTCGCCAACATGCTGCAGGTCAAGGAGCTGATGGGCGCCAACCTCAATGAAGGTTGCGAGGTGCTGATCGCGCCGCTGCCGCTCTATCACATCTATGCCTTCACCTTTCACTGCATGGCGATGATGCTGATCGGCGGCCACAACATCCTGCTGACCAACCCGCGCGACCTGCCCTCGGTGGTCAAGGATCTGGGCAAATACCGCTTCACCGGTTTCGTCGGTCTCAACACCCTGTTCGTTGCCCTGTGCAACAACGAGGACTTCCGCAAGCTGGACTTCTCCAGTCTGAAACTCACCGTCTCCGGCGGCATGGCCCTGCAACTGGCCACGGCCGAGCGCTGGAAGGAAGTCACCGGCTGCGCCATCTGCGAAGGCTTCGGCATGACCGAGACCAGCCCGGTGGCCACGGTCAACCCGTTCAGCGCCATCCAGCTTGGCACCATCGGCATCCCGGTGCCCTCGACGCAGTGCAAGATCGTCAATGACGACGGGCAGGAGCTTCCCATCGGCGAGATCGGCGAGCTGTGTGTGAAAGGCCCGCAGGTGATGAAGGGCTACTGGCAGCGCCAGGAAGCCACCGATGAAATCCTCGATGCCGAAGGCTGGCTGAAAACCGGCGACATCGGCCTGATCCAGGAAGACGGCTACCTGCGTATCGTCGATCGCAAGAAGGACATGATTCTGGTGTCCGGCTTCAACGTCTACCCGAACGAGCTGGAAGACGTGCTGGCGACGCTGCCGGGCGTGCTGCAGTGCGCCGCCATCGGCGTGCCGGACGAAAAATCCGGCGAGGCGATCAAGGTGTTCGTGGTGGTCAAGCCCGGCGAGAGCGTGACCAAGGAGCAGGTGATGGAGCATATGCGCGCCAACCTCACCGGCTACAAGGTGCCCAAGGCCGTCGAGTTCCGCGACGTGCTGCCGACCACCAACGTCGGCAAGATCCTGCGCCGCGAACTGCGCGACGAAGAGCTGAAAAAGCTGGGCAAGAAGTGATAGGTGCCCGCTGAAACGAAAACCCGCTGCGGCGGGTTTTTTGTTGCCTGAAAATATAGCGGTGAGGCGGAACGCCGCAGGCGGCGCGCTAATTTGCCGCTAACGGCTCCCATCTACAGTTATTTTATTGATTCTGGATATTCATTCTGTTGCGCAGATCGCTGGTCATACCAGTTTTTGCGTTTCTCTGTTCTTTTGCTGTCGTGCTATTGGCAATATGCCAGCTCTATAACATCAAAGCGCCGGTAAAGGTGTACTGCCAATGATCTTCTCGCTGCGTCTGCGTTCCAAAGTGCTGTTGCTGGCTTTGGGGCCTATCTGCCTGTTGACCCTGTTACTCAGCACTATCGCGTTCGTCGTTCTCGGCAATCTGGCCAATCAGCAGGAGGCCCAGACCCGGGCCAAGCTGGTGGCCGACCGCAAGGCGGAGATCAAGCAGTACGTCGAGCTGGCGCTGAACGCGTTTGCGCCGCTGTACCAGGCGTCCGCCGATGGCGACATGAATGCGCGCGCCCAGGCCGTCGAGGTGCTGAAGCGCTTGTCATACGGCGCGGATGGTTATTTCTGGGGGTATGACAGCGACGTCCGCCGCGTGCTGCAGGGCAACACCAACGATCGCATCGGCGAGGACTTCAGCGGTTACCGCGACCCCAACGGTGTCTACGCCATTCGTGAGCTGGTGCGAGCTGGCACCGACAGCAGCCATTACGTCGACTACAGCTTCGTTCTCGGCGATAGCAAGGTGCTGGTGCCCAAGGTCGGCTACTCGCACTATCTGCCGAAGTGGAAGATGGTCTTTGGTACCTCGGTCAATCTCGACGGCGTGGAGCGCGACGTCCAGGCCGCGCGTGCACAGTTCCAGGAGAGCGTCGACCGCCTGCTGATGGTCATGGCCGGCTCTGCCGTTGGCCTGTTGCTGGTGCTGGCCCTGTTGTCCCTGCCGCTGGCGGCGTCGATCACCAAGCCGGTGCAGCTGATCAAGAGCAAGCTCGATGACATGGCCGCTGGAGAGGGGGATCTGACCCAGCGCCTTCCGGTCACCAGCCAGGATGAGTTGGGGGAGCTGGCGACATCATTCAATGCCTTCGTCGCCAAGATTCATGCGCTAGTGCAGCAGGTGTCGGTGACCACCGACCAGCTCTTCGGCCTGGTCGGCGGCGTGTCCAGCCAGGCCCAGCGCTCCGAACAGGCCATGGCCGGGCAGCGTCACGAGACCGAGCAGGTCGCCACCGCCATCAACGAGATGTCCGCTGCGGCTCATGAGGTAGCGCAGAGCGCCCAGCGCGCCGCCGAGGCTGCGCGCGAGACGGATCAGCAGGGGCAGGAGGCCAAGCGGGTGGTCGACGACAGCATCGCCCACATTCATGATCTGGTCGGTGAAGTGCGCAGCAGCAGTGAGTCGCTGGACAGTCTGCGTCGCGACGTACAGGGCATCGTCAGCGTGCTGGAGGTGATCCGCGCGATCGCCGACCAAACCAACCTCCTGGCTCTCAATGCCGCCATCGAGGCGGCGCGCGCGGGGGAGGCGGGGCGCGGTTTCGCCGTAGTGGCCGATGAAGTGCGCGCGCTGGCCAGCCGCACCCAGCAGAGCACGGGCGAGATTCAGGGCATGATCGACCGTCTGCAGAATGCCACTGGCGAGGCGGTCGCGGCGATGCAGCGCGCCAGCCAGATGGGTGACAGTACCCGTGAGCAGGCCGGCCATGCCGGTGAGGCGCTGGACAGCATCGCGGTGCTGATCGGCACCATCAACTCGATGAACGCGCAGATCGCCAGCGCCGCCGAGGAGCAGACGGCAGTGGCTGAAGAGATCAACCGCAGCGTGCATCAGATCGCCGTCGCGGTGGACGAAGTCGCCAGCGACGCGGCGCAGGGTGCGCAGGCCGCTCGCGCCCTCGACGGCCTGGGCGGTCGCCTGCAGAGTCTGGTCGGTCAGTTCCGCGTCTGAGTATCGAGCGCATCAGTCCGTCGCGACGCCCAGGGTGCGGCGTTCGTGAGCGGGGCTGAAGCGCACCGCCATGGCCATCAGCAGCACGGTTGCCAGCGCCATCAGCTGCCAGCTCAGGCTCAGGTCTGCGCTGTAGCGGCGCAGCACGCCCGCCAGCAACGGCGCGCACGCTGCAATCAGATAACCGCCACCCTGGACGAAGGCCAGCAGCTCGCCCGTCTGCTGCGGGTCTTCCAGGTGATCCTGGGCGACGACCAGCGAAAGCGGGAACAGACCGCCAATGCCGACACCCAGCAGCAGGGCGACGAGCACCACCAGCGTCTGCGGTGCCAGCTGCAGGACGATCAAACCGGCAAGAAGCGACACCAGCACCAGCGCCAGCAAGGGGCGTCGATCCGGGAATCGAGACAGCAGGCTGGAGAGCAGCAGGCCGGCGACTACCTCGCACAGTGTCAGCGCGGCCAGCAACAGGCCACTGGCCTGGGCGCTCCAGCCCAGCGCCGTGTAGTAAGGCGGCAGCCAGGCCAGCACCAGGGTGTAGCCGGCCGTACCAATGCCGAAGAAGCTCATCAGCAGCCAGGCTCTGGGCCAGCGCCAAGGCGCGAGCGGCGGCGTGGCGCTGGCGACGGTTGCCGGTCTGGCCGGCGCCGCACGACGCCATATCGCCGCGCCGAGCAGGGCCGGCAGTGCCCAGCCCGCCAGGGCCCATGACCATCCCGCCCACTGCGCCAGCCATGGGGTGAACGCCGCACCGAAAGCGGCGCCGGCCATGATTGCGCAGCTGTAGAAACCGATCAGGCGACCACTGTCCGCGGCGAAGCGCGACTTGATCAGGCCAGGCAGCAGCGCCTGAACGAAGGCGATGCCGGCACCGGCGAGCAAGGCGCTGATGATCAGCGTGTTGCCGTCGGGCAGCAGGCCACGCAGCAGGCAGGCGAAGGCGATCAGCAGGGTGCCGAGGAAAATGCCGGCGCTGTCGCCAAGACGTCGACGCAGCGGGCCGGAGGCCAGCGCCCCCAGCCCCATGATGACCACGGGCACGCTGGTCAGCAGGCTGGCACCGACAGAATCCAGGCCGGTATCGAGCTGGATGCGATCTAGCAGCGGGCCGATGGCCGCCAGCACCGGGCGTAGGTTCAGGCCGAGCAGGATGATCGCGATCAGCAATAGATTCTCGCGCTTCACTGCTGGGCCTCCTGCGCGCTGCGCCAGGCCACCAGCAGCACGCCGGCGACGATGCACAGCGCGGCCAGCAGCATGCTCAGGCTGCCCTGTTCACCGAGCAGGCCGATGGCGATGGCCGCGCCAGTGATCGCCGCCACCGAACCGATCTGGCTGAGAAAAACGGTGCCGGCCAGGTTCTGCAGGATGAAGAAGAGCGCAT
Organism: Pseudomonas sp. Marseille-Q0931; assembly: GCF_940789645.1. Taxonomy (NCBI): domain Bacteria; kingdom Pseudomonadati; phylum Pseudomonadota; class Gammaproteobacteria; order Pseudomonadales; family Pseudomonadaceae; genus Pseudomonas; species Pseudomonas sp. Marseille-Q0931. The sequence goes on from NZ_CALNWT010000001.1 coordinate 148,223, forward strand.
AGACCGCCGCGAACAACAACATCTGTGCCGCCAGCAGGCCAACCGCCTTGGCACTGCCCAGATGCGGCGCGAAGTCGACGCCGAGCAGGGCGGTGGGAATGAGCAGCAATGCGCCGCCCAACAGCATGCCGGGCGCCAGCGACAGCGGGCTGGCGCCGCTCGGCCAGTAGCGGGCGCGGTAGATGTTGCCCAGTGCCAGGAACACCGGCACGCTGAGCGCGCCCAGCACCCACAGCGTCGGGCTGTCGCCGCTGTTGAGCTTGCCCAGCGCCAGCAGCAGGCTGCCGGCCAGGCCGATGCAGATGCCCAGCAGGCGGATGCGGCTCAACCCTTCCATGCGCAGGGCTAGAGCCAACAGGTAGGTGATCAGCGGCGGGAAGGCCAGGCACATCGAGGCGAAGCCGGCGCCGACATGGCCGATGGAGCTGAACAGCAGGGCGTTGGGCACCGCGATGCTGAGCAAGCCGGAGGCCAGGTAGTAGCGTTGCTGCGGCAGGCTCATGCCGGGCCGTTCCCCCCGCAGCCAGGTGAACGCCAATAGCAGCAGACCACCACCGAGCAGGCTCCAAAGCAGAAAGGCCATCGGCTGCCATCCGCTGCCGCTGGCCAGCTTGACCAGGTTGCTGGTCAAGCCCATCAACGTACCAATGGTGAACAGCAGCGAAACGGCCAGAAATGGCCGATATTGGGTGCCCGACATGCACGTGCCTCCTTGGGGTGAATACGCTACGATGGCAACATTCTTTTTGAAAAGTATCTTGATGGCAAGATAAATCGAGGACGATATGCAAGACCGCGCACAACTGGCCGCCGAACAGTGGCGACGCCAACGACCCGATTTGGATGGTTTCGCCATGGCCGTGCTCGGTCGCCTGGGCGAACTCAGTCAGGTGATCAGCCGCGACCATCTGCTGCCGTTCTTCGCCGAACACGGGCTGCAGGCCGGCGAGTTCGACCTGCTCGCTACCCTGCGGCGCTCGGGTGAGCCTTATGCGTTGATGCCTACCGCGCTGTACGAGAGCGCGATGATTTCCTCGGGCGGCATGACCAGTCGCATCGACCGTCTGGAAAAGGCCGGGCTGATCGAACGGCGCAAACACCCCAGCGACCGCCGTGGCGTGCTGGTGGCGCTGACTCCGGCCGGGTTCGAATTGATCGACGGTATGCTCGCCGCCCATGTGGCCAACCTGCAGCGTGTGCTCTCAGGATTGACCGCCGACGAGCAACGGGCGTTGCATGAATTGACCGGCAAGTTGCTGGCGGGGTTGGCGCAGCCGAGCGCTGATTGATTGCCGATGGCTGCCACCCAGGGTGTGCGAGCCATCAGCCGGGCGCAGGGAGGGCGCCGATATCCTTATGAAAAAGAGTGCAATCCTTTTTGCGGCGACGCTGGCATTGAGCGCTCTATGGCTGAATGTGGGGTTCTATGAAACCTACTTCGCCGAAGACAATCGCACGGTCTTCTTCATCAAGAAGTACCCGACGTTGCAGGTTCGATTCGAGAACATCTTCCTGTCGGATCGAGATGACAAACCCCTTGCACATCTCAGTGAAGAAGAGCGCGGCGTGGTGATCGCTTACTGCAAGTACCGACTGGGTATCGAGACCGAACTGAAGACTCAGGATGAGCTGGAGGCTTGCAAGGGGATGTAGGCAGTGGGGGTACGCATGGCGATCCCCAGCTTGCTGGGTCGGCGGATCGAGCTGTCGATGACTCCACGCTCCAGCGTGGGAACGGATATTCCCCGGCGCATGTATGCGCGAATCCCGCGCCTGGCCCATTCCCCGCAGCAGCCAGACTCATGAGGGCTCTCGCGCTACAGCCTGACGCCCAGACCATGACCTTCGTAGATAGACGAGTAGCGGGTGGGCTCGTGCCTCGGCCTTTCGCCTTTCGCCTTTCGCCGGGCGACTCGGTAAAGCATCTTGCTGGGAGTGGAATAAAAGTCTACTGTAGACAAAATATTCCATTTACTGCGTTTGGTCGTGCATGCCGCTCGGCCTGCCGCGCCGATGCCGACCAGATCGGATAGCCGTCTTCTCATTCCCACGCCAGAGGTTCCAGATGTCGTTCGACGATTCCCGTTCGCAGCAGCTCTTCGCCGCGATCAGCGAGGCGCATGTCGCGCTGCGCCCGCAGGTGGCGGTCACTGCACTGACCCACAGTGCCGCGCTGTCCGCGATGACGGGGTGCGAGGTCTACCTCAAGTGCGAGCACCTGCAGCACACGGGGTCGTTCAAGTTTCGCGGCGCCAGCAACAAGATCCGCCTGCTTCCCGCCGAGCAACGCGAGCGTGGCGTGATAACCGCATCGTCCGGCAACCACGGCCAGGCGCTCGCTCTGGCGGGCAGGATGCTCGGCGTGCCGGTAACGGTGTACACGGCGGCGACCGCTTCGCCCGTCAAGCTCGATGCGATTCGCGCCCAGGGCGCAGAGGTGGTGACGCTGGCGACGGATCCGCTCAGCGTCGAGCTGGAAGCCGCGCGCCAGGCCAAGCTTCAGGGCAAGCCATTCGTTTCGCCCTACAACGACGCCCAGGTCATCGCGGGCCAGGGCACCATCGGCATGGAATTGCATGAACAGGCCGAGCACCTGGACGCAGTGTTCGTCGCCGTGGGTGGCGGCGGCATGATTTCCGGCATCGGCACCGTACTCAAGCGCCTGAGCCCGGCAACCCAGATCATCGGCTGCTGGCCTGCCGTTGCCCCGACGCTGCAGAAATCCCTGGAGGCCGGGGCGATCATCGACATGCAGGAGGGCGATACCCTGTCCGACGGCACCGCTGGCGGCGTCGAGCCCGACAGCATCACCTTTCCCCTGTGCCAGCAGCTTCTGGATCGCACCGTGCTGGTTTCCGAGGTGCAGATCAGAGAGGCCATGCGCGATGTCGCGGCAACCGAGCGCTGGATCATCGAGGGAGCGGCCGGCGTTGCCGTAGCGGCGATGAAGAAACTCGCGCCGGCCTATCAGGGCAAGCGGGTCGGGGTGGTGATCTGCGGGCGCAACATCACCCTGGAGAAATTCCTCGGGGCCTTGGCGTGAGGATCATCGAGCGGGGCCAGATCGTCGCCGGTATCGACCTCGACCTGGCCGTGCAGCGAATCGAAGCAGGCTTCATCGCCTTCTCGGCCGGCAAGGTGCAAGTGCCGCCGGTGCAGATGTTCGCCTTCGCCGCTGCGAACGGTGACTGCTGCGTGAAGTCCGCCTTCATCGAGGGCAGCGAAACCTTCACCGTCAAGGTGTCCACCGGTTTCTACGGCAACCCCGACAAGGGCCTGCCGAGCAACGACGGCCTGATGCTGGTGCTGTCGGCCAGCGATGGTCGGCCGCTGGCGCTGTTGCAGGATCAAGGCTGGCTCACCGGCATGCGCACGGCCCTGGCGGGGCGCATCGCGGCGTGGCTTCTCGCCCCGCGCGAGGTGCATGCCATCGGCATTCTCGGCACCGGCATGCAGGCGCGACTGCAGCTCGAACAATTGCGGGCGGTAAGCGCGTGCCGTCGGGTCATCGTCTGGGGCCGTAGCGATGCGGAACTGGCCTCCTACAGCGACTTCGCCACCAGGCTCGGATTCGATGTCCAGGCAACGCGGGATGTGAAGACGATGGCCGAAGGGGCGAACCTGATCGTCTGCACGACGCCGTCGCGCGAGGCGCTGATCGCCCGCGACTGGATCAGGCCGGGCACGCACATCACCGCCGTCGGCGCCGACGCGCCCGGCAAGCAGGAACTCGACCCGTTGCTGGTCGCGCGGGCCGATCGCATCATCGTGGATTCAATCGCTCAATGCCGGCAGTACGGCGAGGTGTCCCATGCCCTGAGGGCGGGATTGATCGACGAGACGCAACTGGGGGAAATCGGCGCCTTGCTCGCCGGCCGCATCACCGGGCGTAGCCGCGAGGATGAAATCACCCTGGTCGACCTCACGGGCGTTGCCGTGCAGGACGCGCAGATCGCCCAGTGCGCGTTGCAGGCGCTGGGCTGACTCGGCTGCGGCCAGGGTCAGCCCGCGCGCAGGGCCTTCAGGTATTTGTAGACCGTCGCCCGGCCCATGTTCAGCACGTTGGCGATGTAGTCCGCCGCGCTGCGCCCTTCGAAGGCGCCCTCCTTGTACAGCGCTTCGATCAGGTCTTTCTTGTGCTGCTGGCTGAGGGCGCCGAGGGCCAACTGCCTGTCGCGCAGCCAGCTGTGCAGAAAGGTGTTGATGCGCTCCTGCCAGTCATCGCGAAAGAGGGCGTCCGGCTGGGGAATGATGCGGCTCATCTGGAAGAAGGCGTCGAGCGCTTCACGGGCCTGGTCGAGCACCGACAGATTGAGGTTGATGCACATCAGCGCCTCGGGCTTGCCCTTGGCGTTGCGCAGCACGCTGCTGATCGAGCGGATCTTCTGGCCGTTCCAGTTGAGCTTCTCGTAGGGGCCGAGGGTGGACGCCGAGGCGAACTCGCCCGCGATGTCCTCGAGCGCCGAGTCATCGCCGAGGCTGCGCTTGGAGAGGTTGTTGGCCAGGTGCACGATCCTCTGGCTGGCCAGGTCGTGGATGACGACCTCGGCGTGAGGAAACAGCAGTGTGGCGATGCTGTCGGCAATGGCTTTGTAGTTGTCGAACTGGGTCATGGGCAGGGCTTCGATGGCCGATCCAGGGCATCCATGGCAGGCATGGAGGGCATGTGCGTAAGACTGACCGGGCGATCATACCAGTTTGATCGCCTGGCCAAGCCCGGCCTGCCACCGGCTTCACCGTTGCCGTCTGGCAGGCCTGAGGCAGCTCTACATCCTGTGATGCTCAATCAGGAAATCCACAAACACCCGCACCCGCGCCGGCATGGCCGAGCCGCCGACGAATACCGCATGAATCGGTTCCCGGTCACCGGGGTTGAAGGCTTGCAGCAGCGGCACCAGATCGCCGCGCTGGATGTCCTCGGCTACGGTGAACTCGCCGATGCGCGCGATGCCGGCGCCAACACGGGCGAACTGCGCCAGCGCCTCGCCACTGCTGCATTCGATATTGCCGCAGACCTTGAGCGAGAACGCCTGGCCATCGCGGACAAAGGGCCAGTTGGGTTCGGCACGGCGGAAGTTGAAGCGCAGGCAGTTGTGCTGCAGCAGGTCTTCCGGCTGCTGCGGCGTGCCATGGCGTTGCAGGTAATCGGGGGAGGCCACCACCACCTGGCCGGTATCGCCCACCTTGCGTGCGGTCAACGGGCTGTCCGGCAGATGGCCGAAGCGCACGGCCACGTCCGCCTGGCCGCCGAGAATGTCGACCACTTCGTCGCCCAGGCTGAGGTCAACGGTGATGTTGGGGTAACGCGCGCTGAACGCCGCCACCAGCGGCACGATGGTCATCCGGCCATGGCCGAGCGCAGCGCTGACGCGCAAGCGCCCCCGTGGCACGCCCTGATCGGCAATGGCTTCTTCGACCTCCGCCATATCGGCAAGGATGCGCCGTGCACCACGCAGGTACGCCTCGCCCTCGGCGGTGAAGGTGATCGCGCGGGTGGTGCGCAGCAGCAGGCGCGTGCCAAGGCGCTGCTCGGTACGCGCGATGATCCGGCTGACCGCCGAGGGCGTCAGCCCCAGTGCACGTGCGGCGGCCGACAGGCTGCCTTGCTCCGCCACAGTGGCGAACACCACCATGTCACCTGATCGGCCGCCTATGTCCATTTGTGCTCCGTAAGCAAAGGTGTTTGCCAGAAATGCCATCTACCGCCGCCAAGGTTTGGATCCTAGCATTCGCGGCATAGATGAGGAGACTTCCCATGCGTATCAATCCACCACTCGTTGCACTCGCCATCGGTGCCTTTGGCATCGGTGTCACCGAGTTCGCCCCCATGGGCATGTTGCCGGGCATCGCCAGCGATCTCGGCGTTTCCATTCCCGCTGCCGGCCTGTTGGTCAGCGCCTACGCTCTCGGCGTGCTGCTCGGCGCGCCATTGATGACCCTGACCACCGGCAAGATTCCCCGGCGCTACCTGCTGATCGGGCTGATGGCAATCTTCACCCTGGGTAACCTGATGTCGGCCCTGGCGACTGACTACTACAGCCTGCTGATCGCCCGGGTAGTGACCTCGCTCAACCACGGCGCCTTCTTCGGCGTCGGCTCCATTGTCGCCGCCAGCGTGGTCGCGCCAGACAAACGTGCAGGGGCGGTGGCGGCGATGTTCATGGGCCTGACCCTGGCGACCATCGGCGGCGTACCGCTGGCGGCCTGGTTCGGTGAAGTGTTTGGCTGGCGCACGGCGTTCTGGGGCATCACCGGCCTCGGTGTGCTGGCCATGCTCGCGCTGTGGTTTGCGCTGCCCAACGTGCCGCTGCCGAAGAGCGACGGCGTGCTGGCGGAAATCCGCGTGCTGGGCCGTGGCCCGGTGCTGGCGGCACTGGCCCTGACCGTGATCGGTTCCAGCGCGATGTTTACCGTGTTCACCTATATCGCGCCGATCCTCAGCAGCGAGACCCAGGCCTCCACCGCCTTCATCACCGCCATGCTGGTGCTGTACGGCATCGGCCTGACGTTGGGCAATGTGTGGGGTGGCAAGGCAGCGGATCGTTCCGTCGACCGCACTCTGATCGTTTCGCTCAGTGCGCTGATCCTGGTATTGCTGGCCTTCACCGTGCTGATGCGCTGGCCACTGCCGGCGGCCGTGGCCATCCTGATCTGGGGCATCGCTAGCTTCGCCATCGTGCCGCCGCTGCAGATGCGCGTGATGGAAGCGGCCAAGGCCGCGCCCAACCTGGCCTCGGCGGTGAATATCGGCGCCTTCAACCTCGGTAACGCCATTGGCGCGGCACTGGGCGGAGCGGTGATCAAGGCGGGGCTGGGCTACCCGGCGATTTCCCTGGCCGGCGCAGCGATGGCCGGGCTGGGGCTGCTGATGGTGCTGGGTTTTGCCTGGCGTTCCAGGGCTGTGACGGCTGCGGTGGCCTGAGAGGGAACAACTGGGAAGGGGTGGACTGAACGGCTCCACCCCCTTCCGGTTTACGCCTTCGCAGCAGGGCTCAAGCGAAAGCTGACACCCATGCGGTTGAACGCGTTCATGGCTGCGATAGCTGCCGTAAGGTCGACCAGGTCTTTCGGGGTGAATGCTGACGATGCCGCGGCATAAGCCTCGTCGGAAACATGCGTTTCACCAACCAGAGTCACTTCTTCCGTCCAGGCCAAGGCGGAACGTTCCTGCTCGGAAAACAGATGCGCGGCCTCATGCCAGACCGGCACCAGAACGAGCTTTTCTACCGACATACCTCCCTTGATCAGATCTCGCGAATGGATATCGATGCAGTGCGCGCATCCATTGATTTGCGATGCCCGCAAGAACACGAGATGTATGAGCTGAGGCGGCAGATTCGTTCCGGTGGTGACGTAATGGTGCAGCCCGCCCAGCGCTTTTGCTGCACCGGGTGAAGCCTCAAACCAATCAAGACGAGTCATAGAGCAGTACCCTTTGTGGATGGGGGATCAGTAAGGTCTGCCCAATTAAGACAATTAAGAGGATCAAGGTATTGATCCAATTAAAGGCTTAATGAGTGGTCCACTTTGCGGCGTGGCCGTTGTGGCTTTTGATGCCCTTGGCTCATGGCTGCTCAGCTCTGTGAACGGAATACGATGGCTCCCACGCTCCGGCGTGGGAGTAAGCCCGTGACGCTCTGCGTCACAGCGCAGCACGCAACTGCCGTGGTAGACGCTGGAGCGTCGAGGGCTGCATGCCCACGCGGAGCGTGGGAATGATCAAAAGAGAAGTCGCCGGGTTAGCAGATGCTAACGTGCTCCTGTATCGCGCTTAGGAGCGATCAACAGGCCCAACTGAGCAAGTACGGCTAGGCGCAGGCATGGCGCCATTGCCTAGGCTAGCGCTTACCGTATTCCTGGAATTTCTGCATCGTGTCTGTTCGATCACCGTCCTCTGCTTACACCCAGCGTTTCGATGCTGTGCTCGCTTATATCGATGCCAACCTCGATGGTGATCTGTCGGTCAAGGCGTTGAGTCAGGTGGCGAGCTTTTCGCCATTTCACTTCCATCGGCAATTCGGCGCGTTCGTTGGCGTACCGGTTTCACGCTATGTGCAACTGATGCGACTGCGGCGCGCTGCCCATGGGTTGGTGGCCCGAGCGGAAGTCTCGGTATTGGATGCTGCATTCCATGCTGGGTTTGAAAGCCCTGAGGCGTTCAGCCGGGCATTCAGGCGAGCGTTTGGCATGCCGCCCAGCGAATTCAGAAAGGCCCCCAATTGGCAGGTGTGGAATACGGTATTCGCCATCCCTCACTTTTCAAGGACTGTCGCCATGCACGTACAAATCGTCGACTTCTCACCCGTTCGCGTCGCCGCATTGGAGCACTGCGGCCCACCTGAGCGGGTCGTTGAAAGCGTCAACACCTTCATCCAATGGCGCAAGCAAAGCGGGCAATCGCCGGTAGCATCGAGCCGCTCCTTCGGCATTCCATACGGCAACCCCGATACCACGCCAGCCGAGGAGTTTCGCTTCGCCATTTGTGGCGAGATTCGAGAGGCCGTGGCGGCAAACGAATTCAACATTCGCGAACTGACCATACCGGGCGGGCGTTATGCCGTGGTTCGGCATACGGGCTCCACGGATCATATCGGCGAAACGATTTATCCAATCTATCGCGATTGGCTGCCGAGCAGCGGCGAGGAGCTACGCGACCAGCCGTTGTTCTTTGAATACCTGAGCGTTTACCCCGAGACGCCCAAGGATCAATGGCAAACGGATATCTATGTGCCGTTGCGTTAGAAACGAACGTAAAGCTCACCAGGGCGTCGGCCACTCAGACGCAGCGTTGTAGGGCGTACTCGCGAAGCAGTACGCCTTTTGTTCTGGCAGGTGGACCGTTCGCCGGCGCTACGAGCGGCCGGCGTCCCGGTCCACCTTGCGTGCTGAGTAGTTACAGCCGCAATTCCGTGCGCAATGCCTGATGCCCACCGCCTAGCGGCGAACACAAGCGTTGGTGGATGCGGCTGAGAAAACCCAGCTCGAAGGCATGGCGCTGTGCGCCCGGCGGGTACAACTGCCGCTCCAGTAACAGGTTGGCCCAAAGCCAGCCGCTGTTGGCGTCGTCCAGCCAGGCCTGCGCGGTCTGCACACCGTGGCCGAAGCTTGCCTGGCAATCTGCATTCCAGCCAAATTCAGCAGACGGTTGCCCATCATGGCTGGGCAGGTGGGTGAGATAGCGTTGCAGCTCAATCATGCTCGGCCCTCCCGGCTGCCTGGGCGATGGCCCGGCGGTAGAGCACGATCAACTCGCTGAGCAGCGCATGGGTGGTGCTTGCCAACTCCGGCTCGGGCATGCGCCGCAGCAGTTTGGTCAGTAATGCCGCGCGATATTCGGCCGCTGCCTGCAACGGGCACTCGTCGGCCACATGGCTGTGCAAGGGATTACGTGGTGTAGGGAAGGGGATAACGACGGATTCAGGCTTGGTCATGCAGCACCTCCAAAACGGAAGTCGACACAACAGCCAGCAGCCCAGGGCGGAGCCCTTGGGTAAAAGGGGGATAGTGCATTTTCCTTATGCTCCTCGGACGATTTAAGGAGCCGCCATCCAGCCTTCCTACGGGCGTGGGTGGCGGACCGTGCAAGGGTAGGAAACCGGCGTCCGAGGGAACCGGCCAGGCCGAAGCCTGCCTCACACGGCCCGCCATAAATGCACGAGAAAACAGCAGGCACAAAAAAAGCGCCTGCTCTCGACTATGGCGCTACCGCGCCCGGACAAAACGGGTTCCTACACCCGGTCACGGGATTGACCGTGACGGGGCGGACTGTAGCGCGGGTGGGGGGAGAGGGCAAGGTTGGGGATTGGTCGCTCTCGGCTAACAGCGGTCGTTCAGCAACATCAATAGCGTGGTCTGTCCCCGATTGGTATTCGGCGAGGTTGATTAGGGGCGGCACTATGCCATACTCGGACACCCCAGTCTGGCTTCAGTTGTAATTTCAGGGACGTCCAATGATAAGTTCACTCTCCTTAAGAAATTTCAAATCAATTCAAAAAGAAACTGCTCTTCAATTTCAAAACCTTTCATTAATTTGCGGATCAAATAGCTCCGGGAAAAGCTCCATTATCCAAGCGCTTCTAATGCTGAGCCAAACATTCGCTTCGCGATATTTGCGGCGCTCTGTATCTCTTAATGGACGTTTAGTGCGGCTTGGATCTTTTCACGATATATTCAATCATGTGTCAGCTGATGACGAAAAAAATAAAGACCGCAGCATAGACATTAAAATAAGCATGGAAATGCAGCCTGAGATCACATTTGCTGGAATAAAAAAACTGAGCATCGCCTTAACGTTCAGTGCTCAGCACGAAAGCAACCGAAAATTTGATAGTGAGTTTCATCCCGAGATCATAAGTGGGAAAATAAAAGTTGAGCGAATCGATACCGAATCCATAGTCGAGCAAATAGAGTTTTCCTCATTTGAATCCGGGAAGTCGAACAGTGATCTGTTTTATGTGAGTTCCCTAGAGTCTGTAAGCAAGCATTTGATCTCCAAAGAGTATCCAGACTACAAAATTGAGGGTGTGTCTAAGTATGACTTGGTTCCGCATAACTTGCATCTCGTATACGATCTTACAAAAAAATTAAGTCAAAGTGTAGTGCCCTTTCTGATTGGTACGCCAAACTATTTAAAGACGGTTGATGATGATATCATTGAAAAACTCAGCGGTCTTGAAATACCTAAGCCTATTCTTTACAAGCTTCGTTCCCTGATTGAAGCTGAAAATGAAGAGCTTGTCCGTAACTTTGTTCTGCCTGACGAAATCCTTGAAATTCTAAAAAGCGATAAAGAACGGCTAGATGCTAATCATGTTCGTAATATTTTGGCTCGTCAGTCGATTGCACTTAGTCACGATAGGTTTGATAAATTATTCGAGCCTGAAGCTATTGCGGTTGTAGACTGGAGAAGGACTATTGCGGAGCTCAATGATAAAGAAAAGAAAGCTTTGTCTGATGTACTAATTCGGAATCGTGAAGAAATCCAAGGGACATGGTACATCAACATGAAGAGGGTTCGTGCTAAGGCCATCTATGATTTAAGTGCTCTAGGTCAGTTGGAAATATTTTTGTCATATTTTTTCCCGAGAAACCTGAAGTACTTGGGGCCATTGCGATATGAGCCTCAGGCTATGTACCAAGCCTTCGATCTATCGGAGCCAAAGACAGTTGGGCTCAAGGGCGAAAATACCGCGGCAGTACTCCATCTAAATAGTTCTCTTAAATTGTCCTATCCGTTCGTAATGGAGAAGGAAAACGGTGGTTTAGAGTTTGGCACTAGAGAAGGTACGTTAAGCGCAGCTTGTACTGAGTGGCTATCTTATATGGGGGTGATTACGGACTTTCAAACATTTGACAAAGGTAAGCTTGGTTACGAACTACAAGTCAAAACCAATGAAAGTGATAAGATGCAAGATCTTACTCATGTTGGTGTCGGGGTGAGTCAAATATTGCCGATTGTTGTGATGGCTCTTTTGTCTGAGGCTGATGATATACTTATTTTCGAGCAGCCGGAGCTTCATTTGCACCCAAAAGTTCAATCCCGACTTACAGATTTTTTTCTAGCGCTATCGAATGATAGGCAATTAATCATTGAAACTCACAGTGAGTATTTGATCAACAGGTTGCGGCTTCGAATCGTTCAGAGTCGGAATGACGGAATTAAAGACGCATCTACAATTTTGTTTGTCAACAAAGGCAAAGAGGGGTCGCAATTCCAAAAGGTCGATATTACTCCGTTTGGGTCGATCGTAAACTGGCCGAGCGAATTTTTCGACCAAACAGATACAGAGGTCGAAAATATTCTTCTGGAAGCAGTTAACAAAAAGAGAGAAGGTGCAGCTATAAAAGAAGTGGGGCGAGACGAATGCAAATCGTAGTAAGTTGCGACTACCTTGTTGCGCCGGCGTTTTGCGAGCCTTCCCATATAGTAGACAAAGTGAGTGATTTGGTTAATATAAAAAGAGAAATTGACGGAGGGGGTGTTCGGGCGACTATTGAAAGTAATGCTTTGCTCAAGCTTTCGGAGATTGGATATTATCCATGTAGTGCATTGTTCAAAAGAAATATATCGGCTAGTTTTGCAGAGCTATTCTCAATTAAGGATGTCACTAAGGTCGTTTATCACCTCGCTTCGATGACTTTGGATGATGACAATTTTTTCCCAGAGTGTGTTGCTTACTGGAATAGAAAAGAAATAGCTCCTGATATAAAAGGCTGTAGTCACGAGCGGGGTGAGGCTATAATTGATTTGGTGGAAAGCATATTTTTGGCGAACCATTTTCATGGGAAGTCGCTATCAATTCTGCATCATCCCCTAGAATTAGGGCATAAATCTGTGACATTTACTGGTGAGTTGACTAATAGTATCCCAGAGACCCCGCCACCATTACCGGTTACACTTGAAGATAATATTTCTTTATTCTCTGACTACTCGGAGTTCTTGTCGCAGTTTGACGCCGCTGCTGCTTACAATGCTGCCAAAAATTCTGAAGAAATCAAGGATGCCTTGATCTTGGGCGCTGTAGCTTTAGCTCGAGGTTGCGGCAAAGCTGGCATCGAAAACTTTGAGTTTAGCAATAAATTTATCGAGAGTCTTAGTTTGCATCAGTGTGCTCCAACACAGCGATTTTCAAACACGGCATTTGATGTGATCTGTCATGTGATTGCAGGGGTTGAGAAGTATCCACACAAACCATTTTATTCAGATCTAGACAAGAAAATCCAAAAAACTAGAGATGGCAAACTTGCTTGGCGCACTCATGTGACAACAGGTAATCCTGCGTTAAGGTTCATGTATTGGGTTGGTGGTGATGGACTCACGCTGGCGAATATAGGAAATAAAAAAGATTTAGAGATTTTATAAAGCAAGGTTGACCATGTGCCCGAGTTCGTAATTTGCTCGGGTTTTTATTTTTAAAATTCATTTGACTGAAGTGATTTTCCTCTATCTGCTTTGGTGGCGTGCTGGTCATTTCTGTATCACTATATTCCAAGGGGACAATCACGTCACGCTAAGCAGTTTCCTCACGCATCCTCCAAGGCTGGGAAGATATATACTCGTCGCATCTCAATGGTGCTGACGAAAGTCGGTAGATTATTTAAATTAGCTGCCGGCTTGTGGTGCTCTGTTTTTTCTTACCATTTACTCTTGGCTGTTTTTCTTCGACGACGACCAGAAGGATTGCTTTCTCTCCCCTAGGCAGTCGTTTATAGCTGACCTTTCACGTAGTGACTGACCGCTTCTGGCCGATTCTGTTGAAAAGTCGGTTTCTGCGAAAGCTGCCTGTCAGCAGCTCAGGAAACGCTCGATTTCGGCGTTGCTACTTGAAAACCAAGGCATCTCCCGCCTTCTGAACGAACCAGATTTCATCATCGCTCACGTTCTTTCATGGGCAAAAATCGCGACGGGACTTTTTCAACAGAATCGGCCGAAACCCGCTGCTCCCTTACGCCTTAATCTTGCGCTCTTCCGCTGCGCCATAGCCTGCCCGCCATAAGCCGTAATCTGCGACAATCCCGCCTTTGCCCTGATTGCCCCGATCCAGATGACTGACCTCGCCACGCTGCAGAAGAACCTCGACCACGTCATGATCGCCGAGCGCCATCGCTTGCGCAGGCAGTTGCATGAGCTGCAGAAGCATCCCGACGAGGCCAAGCTGGCGCAGTGGCTGGAGCGTTTTCAAGCGTCCAGCGACAAGGTCGCGGCGCGGCGCAGCAGCATCCCGGTGATGCGCTATGACGATGCGCTGCCGATTGCCGCCAAGCGCGACGAGATCAAGGCCGCGCTGGAGAAGAGCCAGGTGGTGGTGATCGCCGGTGAGACCGGTTCGGGCAAGACCACGCAGTTGCCGAAGATCTGCCTGGAGATCGGTCGGGGCGTGCATGGGCTGATCGGCCATACCCAGCCGCGCCGGCTGGCAGCGCGCAGTGTTGCGACTCGGGTAGCGGAAGAGATCGGCACGCCGCTGGGCGAGCTGGTCGGCTATCAGGTGCGCTTCGAGGATCAGAGCAAGGACGGCACGCTGATCAAGCTGATGACCGACGGCATCCTGCTCGCCGAGACCCAGCACGACCGCTTTCTGGAAAAGTACGACACCATCATCGTCGACGAGGCGCACGAGCGCAGCCTCAATATCGACTTCCTGCTCGGCTACCTGAAGACCCTGCTGCCGCGTCGCCCGGATCTGAAGCTGATCATCACGTCGGCGACCATCGATCTGGAGCGGTTCAGCAAGCATTTCAACGACGCACCGATCATCGAGGTCTCCGGGCGTACCTACCCGGTGGAAACCTGGTATCGCCCGCTGGCAGCGGAGGTGGACGAGGAGGGCGAGCGTCTGCTCGATGACCTGTCCATCGACCAGGGCATTCTCGCCGCGCTGGACGAGATCACCGAGCACGAGCGCAGCGTGGGCAAGCGCCCTGGCGATGTGCTGGTGTTCCTGCCTGGCGAGCGCGAGATTCGTGAGGCCGCCGAGGTGCTGCGCAAGGCCAACCTGCGCCTGACCGAAGTGCTGCCGCTGTATGCGCGGCTGACGCCCGCCGAGCAGCAGAAGATTTTCGCGCCCATGGCCGGGCGCAAGATCGTGCTGGCCACCAACGTCGCCGAAACCTCGCTGACCGTGCCGGGCATCCGCTACGTGATCGACAGCGGCACCGCGCGCATCAGCCGCTACAGCTACCGCGCCAAGGTGCAGCGCCTGCCCATCGAGCCGGTGTCGCAGGCCAGCGCCAACCAGCGCAAGGGACGTTGCGGCCGGGTCGAGCCGGGTATCTGCATTCGTTTGTACAGCGAGGAGGATTTTCTCGGTCGCCCGGAATTTACCGACCCGGAGATTCTGCGCACCAACCTGGCGGCGGTGATCCTGCAGATGCTGCACCTGCGCCTGGGCAGCATCGAGGACTTCCCCTTTATCGAGCCGCCAGACGGCAAGGCCATCAGCGACGGCTTCAACCTGTTGCAGGAGCTGTCGGCGGTCAACCGCGAAAGCCAGCTCACGCCCATCGGCCGGCAACTGGCACGCCTGCCCATCGACCCGCGCCTGGGGCGCATGGTGCTGGAAGGTGCCAAGCAGGGCAGCCTGGAGGAAATCCTTATCGTCGCCGCCGCGCTGTCGGTGCAAGACCCGCGTGAGCGACCGATGGATCGCCAGCAGGCCGCCGACCAGGCACACGCGCAGTGGAAGGATGTGGACTCGGACTTCGCCGCGCTGATCAACCTGTGGCGCGGCTTCGAGGAGAAACGCCAGGAGCTGGGCAGCAACCCGCTGCGTACTTGGTGCAAGAAGAACTTCCTCAACTACATGCGCCTGCGCGAGTGGCGCGATGCGCACCGACAATTGGTGCTGATTGCCCGTGAGCTGCAGTTGCAGAGTGGGCGTGGTCGCGAAGCTGCCGCTGCGGCGAGCAATCGCGGTCAAGACCGCTCCCACAAGATTGCCCCCACCACCGATACCAAGGTCAACGTGATCCTGCGCGAGCAGGCCGAGGCCAGCGAGGCGGCGGTGCGGGCGAAGAACTACGCCGCCGTGCACAAGGCGATTCTTGCCGGCCTGCTCAGCCAGATCGGCCAGAAGACCGAAGACGGCGACTACCTCGGCGCGCGCCAGCGGCGTTTCTGGATTCACCCCTCCAGCGTGATCGGGCGCAAGAAGCCCAACTGGGTGATGGCCGCCGAGCTGGTGGAAACCACCAAGCTGTTCGCCCGTATGGTGGCGAAGATCGAGCCGGACTGGATTGAACCGCTGGCGGCGCATCTGGTGAAGAAGAACCATCTGGAACCGCATTGGGAGAAGAAGCGCGGCCAGGTTGTGGCGTACGAGCAGGTCACCCTGTACGGCATGATCATCGTCGGCCGCCGCCCGGTGCATTACGGCCCCATCGATCCGCCCGTGGCGCGCGAGATGTTCATTCGCGAGGGGCTGGTGCGTGGCGAGATCAACAGCCGCGCACGCTGCCTGAGCGCCAACCGCCAGTTATTGGAACGCCTCGACGAGCTGGAGGCCAAGTCGCGCCGCCGCGACATTCTCGCCGACGAGGAAACCCTGTTCGGCTACTACGAGGCGCGCATTCCGCAGGACATCTACCAGGCCGCCAGTTTCGAGAGCTGGTACAAGAAGGGCAGCGCCGCCGACCCGCAGCTGCTGATCATGCGCGAGGAGGACGCCCTGGCCCGCGATGCCAAGGAAGTCACCGCCGCGCAGTACCCGGACACCTTGCGTATCGGCGAGTTGCAACTGCCGCTGTCCTACCACTTCGAGCCCAACCACCCGCGTGATGGCGTGACCCTGCGCGTGCCGGCGCCGCTGTTGCCGCAACTGCAGCCCGAGCGCCTCGAATGGCTGGTGCCGGGGCTGCTGGAAGCCAAGTGCATCGCCCTGGTGCGCGGCCTGCCCAAGGCGCTGCGCAAGAACTTCGTGCCAGTGCCGGACTTCGTCGGCGCGGCGCTGGGCAAGCTGGTGTTCGGCCAGGGTTCGCTGCCGCAGGCACTGGGCCAGGAACTGCTGCGCATGACCGGCGCGCGGGTATCCGACGATGCCTGGGCGGAAGCGGCTGAAAGCATCGAAAACCACCTGAAGATGAATATCGAGGTGGTGGATGCGCGCGGCAAGTTCCTTGGTGAAGGCCGCGACCTGGCCGAGCTGACCGCACGTTTCGCCGAGGCCAGCCAGGCTGCGTTGGCCATCCCGCAGCAGAGCGACAAGCCGAAAGCGGTGGAGGCCAAGGCCTTCGCCGAGGTGGCCGAGAAGGCCCAGCAGAAGATTGCCGGGCTTTCCATGACGGTCTACCCGGCCTTGGTGGAGGAAGCGGGCGTGGTCAAGGAAGGGCGCTTCCCGACCCAGGCCGAGGCCGACTTCCAGCACCGCCGAGCGTTGCAACGCCTGCTGCTGCAGCAACTGGCCGAGCAGGCCAAGTTCCTGCGCGGCAAGCTGCCGGGGCTGACCGAGTTGGGCCTGCTGTATCGCGACATCGGCCGTGTCGAGGCGTTGGTCGAGGACATTCTGCTGGCCAGCCTGGATGCCTGCATCCTCGAAGGTGAGGCCACGCTGCCGCGCGACGGTGCGGCCTTGGCGCAACTGGCCGGGCGCAAGCGTGGCGACTGGACGGCGCATGCTGAGCGCATCGCCCGCCTGGTGCTGGAGATTCTCAAGCTCAACCACGGCTTGCAGAAGCGCTTCAAGGGCAAGATCGATCTGGCCCAGGCCATGGCGCTCAACGACATCAAGCAGCAGTTGGCCAATCTGGTCTATGCCGGCTTCGTGCGCGAGACTCCGGGCGAGTGGCTGAAGGAGATTCCGCGCTATCTCAAGGCCATCGAACAGCGCCTGGACAAGGTCGGCGCGCAGGTACAGCGCGACCGAGTATGGGCGGGCGAGCTCACCGGCTACTGGGAACAGTACCAGGCGCGTGCTGCCAAACATGCCCAGGAAGGCAAGCGCGACCCGCAGCTGACCCTGTATCGCTGGATGCTGGAGGAATACCGCGTGTCGCTGTTCGCCCAGCAACTGGGCACCAAGATGGCGGTATCGGACAAGCGCCTGAGCAAGCAGTGGACGCTGGTTGAAGCGTGATCGGCGTGGCCTGGTTTTCATTGCCCGGGCCGACGCGGCAAGGTAGGGCGCCTGGCGTCCGATTCGAAGTGGGTTCCACTGTGAAGGTTGAAGTGAGACATGAGCGCAAAAGATGAAAGCGCTGGGCTGAGCCGCAGTGGCTGCCTGGGGCTGTTTGTGGTGGGGCTGCTGTTTGTAATTTCGTTGGTTGCCGGTTTTATCTACTTCGTCACCCGCCCGCAGGGTGGCGAGATTGAAGCGGGTGAGCGCGCGGCCATCGCCGCCTGCTGGGAACGCACCAAGGGCGCCGACAGTGAGCGTGCCTTCACCGTGGAAAGTTGTCAGGAAATGGAAAAGCAGTTCCTGCGTAAGTTCGGCGAAAAACCATGAGTGTGTTCAGCCGCCTGACGCTCAAACACTATGTGCTGGGCTTCTTTGCCGTGGTGTTGGCGGCCATCGTGTTGATCTGGTGGCTCAGCGGCGCGGCCTACCTGCGGGCCTATGCCGAGCAGACGGTGATCTTCGGTCAGGGCGAGTTGAAGCTGCCGCCTGAACTGGCTGGCCCCGGGCCGATTCGCGTGGTGCACTTCTGGGACCCGGATTGCCCCTGCAACGCGGAGACCGACGCGCACCTGCGCTACCTGATCGGTCTTCATCGCAATGCCGATGTGGTGTTCTACAGCGTGCAGAAGCCGGGCAGCACAGGTGAGATCGCGCCGTTCCTGCGTGGGCGGATGCAGCCCTTGCCGGGTATCGAGGGCATGGAGTCGTTGCCGGCCAGCCCGGCGCTGGCGATCTGGGATCGCGACGGCAATCTGGCCTATGCCGGCCCTTACAGCGAAGGGCTGGTATGCAACTCAAGCAACAGCTTCGTCGAGCCGGTGCTCGAGGCACTGACTCAGGGGCGTCATGTCTCCCTGGCCAGCGGCCTGGCGGTGGGGTGTTATTGCACCTGGAAGTAGTGGCGTAGGCTGGTTGCGGGCGAGCTGGGAAAAGGCATTGCCGCGTGAAAATAGGGCGTCTTTTACAGCGTAAGAACGGATTTATCCGCGATGCTTTTCGCGGCTAAAACTCCCCACAGAAGGCGTTGCCGGCGGCAATTGCTTAGCGCATGCGGAGGCGCCTTGGATAGCAGGCGGCTACGGAAGCTGTGGGAGCGAATTTATTCTTGATCCTGGTAAGGAGCCGAACCCTATCGTGGATAAATCCGCTCCCACGGGGTTATGGCGCGGCTGTAGAACGGGTGCACGGCTCTGAATCTGTAGGAGCGAATTTATTCGCGATCATGGCCGAGGGGCGAACCCTATCGCGAATAAATTCGCTCCTACAGAAATGTTTGCCGGCCGTCATTGCGTCCTGCAGGACGCAAGGCTTCGCGGACGAGTCCGCTCCCACAAGTACAACTGTGTCAGCGCTGCGAGCGCTGTGCTTCTGTGGAGCGGACTTGTCCGCGATAACGCTTTGGATCGAGAGGTATTTGCGGGCGCAATCGCGTAGCCCGGATGCAATCCGGGGCGGACTGCGGTGAAGCCAAAGCAATCGCGGCTGAAGCGGAATGCCGCCCAGCCGCTCCTGCAGACACTGTTGCCGGCTGCCATTGCGCCTTGCAGGACGCAAGGCTTCGCGGACGAGTCCGCTCCCACAAGAATAACTATGTCAGCGCAGCGAGCGCTGTGCTTCTGTGGGAGCGGACTTGTCCGCGATAACGCTTTGGATCGAGAGGTGTCTGCGGGCGCAATCGCGTAGCCCGGATGCAATCCGGGGCGGATTGCGGTGAAGCCAAAGCAATCGCGGCTGAAGCCGCTCTTACAGAAACTAATGCCGGCCGCCATTGCGCCTTGCAGGACGCAAGGCTTCGCGGACAAGTCCGCTCCCACAAGAACAACTATGTCAACGCTGCGAGCGCTGTGCTTCTGTGGGAGCGGCTTCAGCCGCGATGCTTTTAGCCGCGCTCCAATTGCCCCGGATTGCATCCGGGCTACAACACTGTAGGAGCGAATTTATTCGCGATCATGGTCAGGAGCCGAACTCTATCTCGGATAAATCCGCTCCTACATGATCGGCCTTGGGGTCGGCTCATCCGCTTAACGAGGCGCGCTCGTATTCGGGCTGACGCCGTCTCGCTAGAGAATCGCGAATTCTCGACTCTATTTCAGTGTCAAGGGAAACCTTGCGCCGGTTGGCCGCATCTTCCGTGTCATTGATTCCTGTCAATTAGCTGACAAAAAGCGCTAAACCGGGGCTGTGGTCTTTTGTCGCACCCGTTCGTTTCTTTGCCGGCTTCTCCCGGCAAAGTGTTTCAAATCTTTGCGTATATGTTGCGAAATATGTCGAGCGAGTGCGGAAAAACGCCCCTTAAGTAGGCTGCTAACTAATTGTGCGAGGCGGTCATAGCCTGCAACATCCGCGCTTCCCACGGTTTACCGCTTCGCTTGCACGGATGCTCAAGCTCTGAGTTCTCGCTGCTGGCCTTTTACTCGATGGGCCGCACGGCAACTGAAGCCGATTGTGGGGCTCACTCAGTTGAAGGTCGTGACATGAAAGAAGAGAAATACCATCGTTGTGTGCGCTGGCTGGTGATGGCGATTGCCTTCTCGGCGCTCGGTGGATGTGACTGGGCACTGTTCAACTCGAAAGGGCAGATCGGTGTCGAGCAGGGCAACCTCATCCTGATCTCCATCGGACTCATGCTGATCGTGGTGGTACCCGTGATCATCATGACCTTCCTGTTTGGCTGGCGTTATCGCGAGTCGAACGAGAAGGCCACCTACATGCCCGACTGGGCACATTCGCACAAGATCGAGCTGGTCGTCTGGGGCGTTCCCCTGATCATCGTCGCCGTTCTGGCAGTCATCATCTGGCAAACCTCGCACTCGCTCGACCCCTATCGCCCGATCGAATCGGACAAGCCGGCGCTGAACATCGAAGTCGTCTCGCTCGACTGGAAATGGCTGTTCATCTACCCGGATCAGGGCGTGGCCGTGGTCAACGAGCTGGTGATTCCGGAGAAGACCCCGGTGACCTTCCACATCACCTCCGACACGGTGATGAACGCGCTGTCGATCCCGCAGCTCGGTGGGATGATCTACGCCATGGGCGGCCAGCATACCCAGCTCAACCTGATCGCCAACGAACAGGGTGAGTTCTTCGGCCAGTCCGGCAACTTCAGCGGCGAAGGCTTTTCGGCCATGCGCTTCACCACCCACTCGGTCAGCGACGATGCCTTCGCGCAGTGGGTCGACAAGGTCAAGCAGTCGCCCGAGGTCATGGACTTCGCCACCTTCAAGCAGGTGGGCGAGCCCGGCGAGATGGTCAACCACCGCTATCCGATCTACCCGATCCGTTACTTCGGCCAGGTCGAACCGAACCTGTTCAACAAGGTGATCGGGCAGTACGTGACCCTGAAAGATTCCCACAGCACGGCCATGCACGAAGCAGCGGAGGTGCAGGAGTGAATATGTTTGGAAAACTGACTCTGGACGCGATTCCGTACCACGAGCCAATCATCATGATCACCCTGGCCATTGTGGCGCTGGGCGGTCTGGGGCTGTTCGCGGCGGTGACCTACTTCAAGAAGTGGGGCTACCTGTGGAGCGAGTGGCTCACCTCGGTGGACCACAAGAAAATCGGCGTGATGTACATCCTCGTCGCGCTGGTCATGCTGGTGCGTGGCTTCGCCGACGCCATCATGATGCGTACCCACCTGGCGATGGCCCACGGTGACGGGCAGGGCTACCTGCCGCCCGAGCACTACGACCAGATCTTCACCGCGCACGGCATCATCATGCTGATCTTCGTGGCCATGCCACTGGTCACCGGCCTGATGAACATCGTCGTGCCGCTGCAGATTGGCGCGCGTGACGTGGCCTTCCCCTACCTGAACTCGCTGAGCTTCTGGCTGTTCGTCGGCGGCGCGCTGCTGATCAACCTGTCGCTGGGCCTGGGCGAGTTCGCCAAGACCGGCTGGGTGGCTTATCCGCCGTTATCGGGGATTCAGTACAGTCCCGGCGTGGGGATGGATTACTACATCTGGAGCATGCAGCTATCGGGCTTGGGCACGACGCTGACGGGGGTCAACTTCATCGCCACCATCCTCAAGATGCGTGCACCGGGCATGAGCCTGATGAAGATGCCGATCTTCACCTGGACCATCCTCGTTACCTGCGTGCTGATCTGCGGCGCCTTCCCTCCGCTGACCGCGACCCTGGCGATGCTGTCGCTGGACCGCTACCTGGATTTCCACTTCTTCACCAATGAACTGGGCGGCAACCCGATGATGTACGCCAACCTGTTCTGGATCTGGGGTCACCCGGAGGTGTACATCCTCATCCTGCCGGCGTTCGGCGTGTTCTCCGAAGTGGTGGCGACCTTCTCGCGCAAGACCCTGTTCGGTTATGCCTCGATGGTCTGGGCGACCGCGGCCATCGGTGTGCTGTCGTTCGTGGTGTGGCTGCACCACTTCTTCACCATGGGCTCGGGGGCCAGCGTCAACGCCTTCTTCGGCATCATGACCTCGATCATCGCCATCCCCACCGGGGTGAAGATCTTCACCTGGCTGTTCACCATCTTCCGTGGCCGTCTGCAGCTCAACGCCATGACCTGGATGACCCTGGGCTTCCTCGTGACCTTCTCCATCGGCGGCATGACCGGCGTGCTGATGGCGGTGCCAGCGGCGGACTTCGTGCTGCACAACAGCCTGTTTTTGATCGCCCACTTCCACAACGTGATCATCGGCGGTGCGGTGTTCGGCTACCTGGCCGGCATCATCTACTGGTTCCCGAAAGCCTTCGGCTTCAAGTTGCTCGATCGCTTCGGCCGTTACTCCTTCTGGTGCTGGCTGATCGGCTTCTACTTCGCCTTCATGCCGCTGTACGTGCTGGGCTTCATGGGCATGACCCGTCGTCTGAACCACTTCGACAACCCGGCCTGGGTACCTTGGGTTCAGGTTGCTGTGGTCGGTGCCGTGCTGATCGGTATCGGCATCGTCTTCACCGTCGTGCAGTTCGTTACCAGCTACATCAAGCGCAAGGAAAACGTCGACGTCACTGGCGACCCGTGGGATGGCCGTACCCTGGAGTGGGCCACTTCCTCGCCGCCGCCGTTCTACAACTTCGCCGTCATTCCGACTGCGGACAAGATCGACGCCTTCTACGAGGCGAAGAAGAACGGTGTCGAGCTGATGCCTGCGCCCGAGCACTACGAGCCGATCCACATGCCGAAGAACACCGGCAATGGCCTGATCGTGTCGATTCTCATCTTTGCCTTTGGCTTCGCCATGATCTGGCACATCTGGTGGCTGGCCATCGTTGGTCTGGTCGGTGCGGTAGCCAGCTTCATCGTGCGTTCCTACGACGATGACATCGACTACTACGTGCAGCCCGAAGAGATCGCACGCATCGAGCAGGCGCATCACCAAACCAAAGCCAACGCAGTCGTACAGGCCTGATCATGACCGCTTACGAACCTCACTATCCTCACGACGCTCATGGTCACGGCCATGAGCACCACCACGACACCAGTGGTATCAAGCTGTTCGGCTTCTGGGTCTACCTGATGACCGACCTGCTGATCTTCGCCACGGTGTTCGCCACCTTCGCGGTACTCAGCAACTCCTTCGCCGGTGGCCCCACCGCCAAGGAAATGCTCAGCCCGGGCCTGCACCTGGTGCTGGTGGAAACCTTCGCGCTGCTGTTTTCCAGTATCACCTACGGCATGGCCATGCTCGCCACCTACCGTGGTGACAAGGGCGCGGTGCTGCGCTGGCTGGGCATCACCTTCCTGTTCGGTGCGGCCTTCATCAGCATCGAGCTGTACGAGTTCCGCCACCTGATCCATGAAGGTGCTGGGCCGCAGGTCAGTGCCTACTGGTCGGCGTTCTTCACCCTGGTCGGCACCCACGGCCTGCACGTCAGTGCCGGCTTGCTGTGGATGCTGGTGCTGATGTTCCAGGTTGGCAGCCGTGGCCTGACCGACACCAACAAGACCCGTGTGGGGCTGCTCAGCCTGTTCTGGCACTTCCTCGACGTGGTGTGGATCTGCGTGTTTACCGTCGTCTACCTGATGGGGGTGCTGTAAATGGCTCACCAAGACAATCACGCCGCCCACGCCGTGGGCTTCAAGGACTACCTGACCGGTTTCATCCTGTCGGTGATCCTCACCGTGATCCCTTTCCTGCTGGTCATGCACCCTGAAGTGCTGGGCCTGAGCCGTGGCGCGACGCTGATCACCGTGGTGCTGTTCGGCCTGGTGCAGGTGCTCGTCCACCTCGTGTACTTCCTGCACATGAAGACCGACGCGGAAGGCCGCTGGAACGTCGTTTCGATGATCTTCACCGTGCTGATCATCGCGTTCGTGGTCGGCCTGTCGGTCTGGATCATGTGGAGCATGCACTATCACATGATGATCAACTGATGCTGGCGCTCCTGAAGCAGTACCTCAACCTCGCCAAGCCGGGCATCGTTTTCGGCAATCTGATTTCCGTGACGGGCGGTTTCTTCCTGGCTTCGCGCGGCGATGCGAACCTGGCGCTGTACTTCGCGACAGCGCTGGGGGTTTCGCTGGTGATCGCCTCAGGCTGCGTGTTCAACAACTACATCGATAGGGACATCGACCAGAAGATGGAGCGCACCCGTAACCGGGTGCTGGCGCAGGGGCTGGTGTCCCCTGTGCACGCCATCGTCTATGCCTGCATGCTCGGGGTGGCGGGGGTGGCGTTGCTCTACGCCGCCACCAACACCCTGGCGGTGATGCTGGTGCTGATGGGCTTCGTGGTCTACGTCGGCCTCTACAGCCTGTGGCTCAAGCGTGGCTCGGTGTATGGCACCCTGGTCGGTAGCCTGTCGGGGGCGGCACCGCCCGTGGTCGGCTACTGCGCGGTGAGCAACGAGTTCGACGCTGGCGCCGCCATCCTGTTGTTGATCTTCAGCCTGTGGCAGATGCCGCATTCCTATGCCATCGCCATCTTCCGTTTCAATGACTACCAGGCCGCGAACATCCCGGTGCTGCCCGTCATCAAGGGGATTTCGGCGGCCAAGCGGCAGATCGTGCTGTACATCGCCGCCTTCGTGGTCGCGACCCTGATGCTGACGCTCAGCGGCTACGCCGGCTACAGCTACTTCGTGGTCGCCGCGCTGAGCGGTGCCTACTGGCTGTGGATGGGCGTATCGGGCTACAAGGCTGTCGATGATCGAGTGTGGGCGCGCAAGCTGTTCACCTTCTCCATCATCAGCATCACCATGCTCAGCGTGATGATGTCGGTGGATTTCATCTCCTCGCCCGAACAGGTATTGGTGACCTCCATCAATCACCTGTGCAGCCAGTTCGCCGGCAGCGCGCAGGGCATCTGCGCGGTGGTCGCCGGTATCTGACCTCGGCCCTGTGGGAGGGGCTTCAGCCGCGACTGTCGCCGCTGAATCGCCTCCCACGGGGACTGTAATACCGCTCTTTACATTCACCACAGGTGGATCGATGAAGCGTGATCCACCCTGTGGTTGAGCGTAAGCGTGGATGGCCTTCGGGCTGTCCATGTATCTCCCTTTCTTTTCCCTTCCCCAAACCGGCAGCATTTGCATTTGTTGTGGCGACTCTGTGAGTTAGTTCGCCAGAGATGGTCTTGCTGGCAGATTGCATCTGAACTACGGTGCTCGCTCCTCGTAGGGACAGAGGCGTGCTATCTGCAAGCATGGAAAAACCATGCGTAGCGGAAGGTGCTCAGTAGATTGACAGGGAGGTTCCATGGCGTTGTTGCGTTCATTGTTGGTTGCGTTGTTGATAGTCAGCCTGATGGGCTGTGCTCAGCGACAGAACGAGCAAAAGCCGGAAGCTGTGCAGACATGCCATGAGGTAGAGAGCTGCCAGCAAGACACGCCAAAGTCAGAGCCCGGTGTGGGCGAGCAACTTGCTCTTGGCGCTGTCTCTGTGGTGGTTGCAGTTGTAGCCATTCCTGTATTTCTTATTTCCTACATGGTCATCTGTCCGTTCTCTGATGGAGGATTGTGCGGCAGCTAGGTTGATGCTTTTGGGCATCCAGGCACGAGGCTGTTTGTATGCCTCTTCATGGTAAATCGGGGTGCATTGGTTCAAGCTTTGCGGTTGATCCTCGCCAGCATAGGGAACATGTAATGGACGATCGTGGCCATCAGTATCGGCGCGAAACGGTGTGGCAGACCCAGAATGGGAGCATGCTCTGTGGCTAACCGTGATCTCGGCCGTTTTCCGCGCTTGAAGACGCTGTGCAATCTGGCATTGCTCCTGCTGCAGTTGATCACCTTGGCAGCCTACTGGGGCATGGCCAGCGCCAGGCCCAGCTACATGGCGATCAGTCAGGAGCTCTACCCGAGCAGCGAGCGACTGATGAACAGCTGGCTGGCCGACACGCTGGTCTCCATGCCGGCCATGCTCGTGGTAGGCGCCATCTTCGTGTTGAGCGTCGCCAAGGAGTTTGCCGGCCTGAGCAAGGTCCGGCGAATTCAACTCAATGCGCTGATCCTGAGCGTGCTGCTGGTCGTGCTGTATTTGGCCGCCTCGCCACTCTACGTCGCGGCCGCCTGATCAGCCTGCACTCGATTCCGTAGGAGCGGCTTTAGCCGCGATTGTCGCCGCTAAAGCGCCTCCTACCGTCTCAGATACTGTTCTGATTGACCCGCTGCATCAGCTCCTCGGCCGACTCCTTGCGTTCTGAGTAGCGATCCACCAGTTCCGGGTGGTCGCGCAGCAGCCAGGTGAAGCGCATCAGCTCTTCCATCACATCCACCAGGCGGTCGTAGTAGGGCGAGGGTTTCATGCGGTTGTCGTCGCCGAATTCGAGGAAGGCCTTCGGTACCGAGGACTGGTTGGGGATGGTGAACATGCGCATCCAGCGGCCGAGCACGCGCAGCTGGTTGACCACGTTGAACGACTGCGAGCCGCCGCACACCTGCAGCACGGCGAGGGTCTTGCCCTGGGTCGGACGCACCGCGCCCATGGCCAGCGGCACCCAGTCGATCTGCGCCTTGAACACCGCCGACATGGCGCCGTGGCGTTCCGGTGAGCACCACACCTGGCCTTCCGACCACTGCATCAGCTCGCGCAGTTCATGCACCTTGGGGTGCTCCACCGGGGCATCGTCCGGCAGGGGCAGGCCGGACGGGTCGAAGATGCGTGTCTCGGCGCCCAGGTGCTGGAGCAGGAGCGCGGCTTCTTCGATCAGCAGGCGGCTGAACGAGCGCTCGCGGTTGGAGCCGTACAGCAGCAGGATGCGCGGCGCCGGGGCGTCGCTGGGGGCGGCCGCTGGCAGCAGGTCGCTGTCGAGGTTGGGCAGATCGCTCATGCGATTCTCCTTACAATTCGCCGATCTGGTTCAGTGCCTGCTGCAGCTCGGCGCGGCTCAGGTTGCGCAACGGCAGGGCGAGGAAGGCGCGGCAGCGCCGCTCGATATGCGCCAGGGTGGCGTGGAAGGCTGCGTCGATGGTGGTCTCATCGCCTTCCACGTGGGAAGGATCTTCCAGGCCCCAGTGCGCCTTCAGCGCCGGGCCGAAATACACCGGGCAGGCCTCGCCGGCGGCCTTGTCGCAGACGGTGATGACAATGTCCGGCGGGCTATCTTCGAAGGCCTCGTTGCCCTTGC
Source organism: Pseudomonas sp. Marseille-Q0931 (assembly GCF_940789645.1). Taxonomy (NCBI): domain Bacteria; kingdom Pseudomonadati; phylum Pseudomonadota; class Gammaproteobacteria; order Pseudomonadales; family Pseudomonadaceae; genus Pseudomonas; species Pseudomonas sp. Marseille-Q0931. The sequence goes on from NZ_CALNWT010000001.1 coordinate 175,376, forward strand.
TCGACAGGCCGGCGGTGGAGATGCCGGCCGCCTCCAGGGTGCTCAGGCTGCGCGGCAGTACCTGGCCGCGGGGGAAACTGCCGGAGCTGACGGCCTGATAGCCGGGCGGGGCAATATGGTTGAACAGCGCCTCGGAGAGAATGCTGCGGCAGCTGTTGGCCGTGCACATGAACAAGACTTTCATCAGGAAGGCTCCGGGTCAGAGGCTCAGGCGCAGGGCCAGAGCGGCAAGAGTCAGCAGGAGGATCGGCAGGGTGAGGATGATGCCGACCCTGAAGTAATAGCCCCAGGTAATACGGATGCCCTTGCGGGCCAACACGTGCAGCCAGAGCAGGGTGGCCAGGCTGCCAATGGGGGTGATCTTGGGGCCGAGGTCGCAGCCAATCACATTGGCGTAGACCATTGCCTCACGTACCAGGCCGCTGGCCTGGCTGGCGTCGATGGCCAGAGCGCCGATCAGTACGCTGGGCATGTTGTTCATGATCGAGGAGAGCAGGGCGCTGAGCAGGCCGGTGCCGATGGCGGCGGCCCAGATGCCTTGCGCAGCCAGCGCGTCGAGCAGGGTGGTGAGGTCCGCCGTGAGGCCGGCGTTGCTCAGGCCGTAGACCACCAGATACATGCCCAGCGAGAACACCACCACCTGCCATGGCGCACCGCGCAGCACCTTGGCCGTGGCGATGTGATGGCCGCGCACGGCCACGCCGAACAGCACCGCCGCGCACACTGCAGCAATCGCGCTGATCGGGATGCCCAGCGGCTCCAGCGCGAACAGACCGAGCAGCAGCACCAGCAGGACGATCCAGCCGGCGATGAAGGTGTGTGGATCGCGGATCGCCTCACGCGGCGCCGGTAGGCTGCCTACGGCATAGCGCGCAGGAATGTCGCGGCGGAAGAACAGCCAGAGCATGCCCAGGGTGGCGGTCACGCTGACCAGATTCACTGGCACCATCACCGCGGCGTAGGCGCCGAAGCCTATGCCGAAGTAGTCGGCCGAGACGATGTTGACCAGGTTCGACACCACCAGTGGCAGGCTGGCGGTATCGGCAATGAAGCCGGCGGCCATGACGAAGGCCAGGGTCGAGGCCGGCGAGAAGCGCAGCGCCAGCAGCATGGAAATGACGATGGGCGTGAGGATCAGCGCGGCGCCGTCGTTGGCGAACAGCGCCGATACCGCTGCGCCGAGCAGAATGCACAGGGCGAACAGGCGTGCGCCATGGCCGCCGGCCCAGCGCGCCATGTGCAGCGCAGCCCACTCGAAGAAGCCGGCCTCATCCAGCAGCAGGCTGATGATGATCAGGGCGATGAAGGTGAAGGTCGCGTTCCACACGATGTCCCACACGGTGGGAATGTCGCCGGGGCTGACCACTCCGGTGAGCAGGGCCAGCACCGCGCCGAGCGAGGCACTCCAGCCGACGCCAAGGCCGCGCGGTTGCCAGATGACCAGAATCAGAGTGAAGACGAAGATGGCGGCGGCGATAAGCATGTGGGCTTCTCAACAGCAAGTGGCGAGGCGGGCAGGGCGGTCGCCCATGTTGGCGAGACGGCTGGCATCCTGCTGCAGCCAGGTGCGGTTGGCAGCTAGGGTGGCGGCCAGCACGTCACGCACCCATTGCGGCAGATCCGGCGCCAGGCGGTAGTACACCCATTGGCCCTGGCGGCGGTCCTGCAGCAGGCCGCTCGTGCGCAGTTGCGCCAGGTGACGTGAGATCTTCGGCTGGCTGTCGGCCAATGCGCAGACCAGCTCGCATACGCATAGCTCACCTTGCTCGACGATCAGCAGTACGGCACGTGCGCGGGTTTCGTCGGCCAGGGATTTGAACAGTGCGGGTGGGGACAGTTGATCGGACATTGGCGGAGCCCAAATATGTGGTTTGCCGAATATACGAAAATCCATATGTGTAAGGCAAACCCGGTGGAGCTCGTCGGGGCTTTGCACTACAGTCCCCGAGCCGGTCGCCGGGACGGATTTTCCCGGCCAGAGATTTCAAGGGAGGCGCTTGATGCGTTTACCGCGCATGCGCAACGTGATGGCCTGGACGCTGGTGGTGCTGTTGTTGATCCTGGTGGCCTTGCTCGGCATTCGTATCGCCGGGCTGTCGGCATTGCCCGAGTTGGAGCCCTGGCACCGCCTGGTGCCGCAGGAGCTGGAGGTCAGCGAGCTGGATGAGGGCGACTGGCAGGCCTACCTGGCTGCCGAGGCGGCCCTTTTCGAGCGCCTGCAACGTCATCTGATCGAGCCGGTCACGGTCTCCGGCACGGCGCCATACAGCCGTTATGCCAGCGACAGCCCGGTCTACCCCGGCAATCTGCCGCATGACTGGAACCGTTCCTTCATCCTGCCGCCTTCGGGCCCGGCGCGAGGCGTGGTGGTGTTGCTGCACGGCCTGACCGACTCGCCCTACAGCCTGCGCCATATCGCGCGGCATCTGAGCGAGCGGGGGCTGCTCGCCGTGGTGCCGCGCATGCCCGGCCATGGCACGGTGCCGGCGGCGCTCACCGCTGCGCATTGGGAGCAATGGCTGGCCACCACGCGCCTGGCTGTGCGCGAGGCGCGGCGTCAGGTACCGGACGGGCCGCTGTATCTGGTCGGCTACTCCAATGGCGGGGCTCTGGCGCTGCGCTACAGTCTGGCGGCGCTGGAGGATGAGCGTCTGGCCATGCCGCAACGCCTGGTACTGATCTCGCCGATGATCGGTGTCACCAGTTACGCGCGTTACGCCGGCTTGGCGGCTCTGCCAGCGGTGCTACCGGCCTTCGCCAAGTCGGCGTGGATGAACGTGCTGCCGGAGTTCAATCCGTTCAAGTACAACTCCTTCCCGGTGCAGGCGGCGCGGCAGACCTACGAGTTGACCCGCGAGGTGCAGAGCGCCTTCGATGCTGCCGAGGCCGATGGCCGTCTGTCGCGGCTGCCACCGGTGCTGGCCCTGCAATCACTGGCCGACAGCACCGTGAGCACGCCCGCGGTGGTGCGCCAGCTGTTCGCGCGCCTGCCGGCCAACGACAGCGAGCTGGTGGTGTTCGATATCAATCGCTCGCAGGCAGCCAGCTCCCTGTTGCGAGCCGATATGAGCGGATTGCTGGAGCAACTGTTGCCAACGGCTCGGCGTGACTACGACCTGACCGTGGTCGGCGTGGTCACCGAGCGGGGCCGTGCAGTCGAGGCCCGACGTATCGCCGCAGGTAGCCAGCAGGTTCAGCGTCAGCCGCTGGGCGTGGACTATCCGAGTCAGCTGTTCTCGCTGTCGCATGTGGCCTTGCCTTTCCCGCCGAGCGATCCGTTGTACGGAAGCGACCCGGCATCGGATGAATCCTATGGCGTATCGCTCGGCACCCTGGCGCCGCGTGGTGAACATGGCGTGCTGGTGGTGGGGTTGGACAGTCTGCAACGGGCAACTTCCAACCCCTTCTACGACTACCTGCTGCAGCGCATCGACGAGCACTTGGAGTGAGCGCCGAGGTGGGCGGCCAGCATGCGTTCCTGCCCCTTTTATGGGTGCGAACACCGGCCGCGGGGCGTGCCTGCCGATCGCTGCTGGCCATCGCGGCAACAGGCGCGCGTTGATAGCGGCGACCAGCGGGGCGGTGGCCGCCCACCAGGCCGGCCGTCAGCGCTCAGTCTTGCAGCAGCGCGTCCAGCTTGCCTGCACGCTCTAGCGCGGCCAGATCATCGAAGCCACCGACATGCTGCTCGCCGATGAAGATCTGCGGCACGCTGCGGCGCTTGCTGCGCTGCAGCATTTGCGCCATCAGCTCGGGCGAGCGGCTCACATCGATCTCCTCGTAGGTCACGCCCTTGCGCGTCAGCAGCGCCTTGGCATTGATGCAGTAGGGGCAGTACGCAGTGGTGTAGAGGGTGACGGCTTGCATGGTGGACCTCCGGCGTCATCAGACGGCTACTGGTGGAAAGTCGACAACGGTTTCGGCCAGGTTGTTGAGGTAATTGGTCAGCGTCATCAGGGCGACGTTGGCTACCACCTCGACGATAGCGGCCTCGCTCAGCCCGGCATCGCGCGCGGCTTGCAGCTGCGCATCGCTGATGCGGCCACGGCTGTCGATGACCTGCCGGGCCAGGCGCGCCACGGCATCGAACTCGCCATTGCGGGCGCTGCGAATGTCTGCCTCGCTCAAACCGGCCTTGCCGGCGAACAGGGTGTGTGCGGCCAGGCAGTAGTCGCAGCCGTTGACCTGCGAGCTGGCCAGCGCCACCACTTCGCGCGCCCTGGCGTTCAATGTGCCTTTGCCGAGGGCCTGGGACAGCGCCAGGTAGCCGCTCAGCGCGGCCGGGGCATTGGCCAGGGTGGCGAAGGTGTTGGGGATGAAACCGAGGCCCTTGCGGATGCCTTCCAGTTGCGCCTGGGCGCTGGCAGCGGTTTGTTCGAAGGGCAGTGCGGCGATGCGAGTCATGGTGAGTCTCCAGTCTTGATGGTGAGCTTGTCGTTCAAGCCTGGAGCCAGATTATTGAAGCGAGCTGGCCTTTCGGATTCAGATCGTCGATGTTATGCGACAGATCGTCCAAGAGTGCGAAATGACCATGGATCGCCTGTCCAGCCTGCTGCATCACTTCAATCTGCACGCCAGCACCTTCCACCGTGGTGGCTTCTGCGGCACCAGCAGCCATGGCGAGCATGAGCCGCACGGTTACATCCACCTGCTGCGTGCCGGGCGCATGAGCTTTCGCGAGGGCGATGGCCGCGAACTGCATCTGGCCGAGCCGAGCCTGATGCTGGTGGCCAGGCCGCGCCTGCACCAGATGAGCGCCAGCGAGGCCGACGGCGCCGAACTGGTCTGCGCCACCCTGGCCTTCGATGGTGGCATCGACAATCCGCTGTCGCGGTCGCTGCCCGGGGCCATCGTCAAACCCTTGCGCGAACTGCCGAGTCTGAGCGGTTGCCTGGACTGGCTGTTCGCCGAGGCGGCGGGGGAGGATTGCGGGCGTGAACTGGTGCTGAACCGCCTTTTCGAGCTGATGGTAATCCAGCTGCTGCGCCATCTGATGAACAATCGCGAACTGGCCTCGGGGATGATCGCGGGCCTTGCCGAACCGCGCCTGGCGCGCGCGCTCAATCGGATGCATGAGAAGCCGCAACATGGCTGGTCGGTGGCCGAGTTGGCTGCGCTGGCCGGCATGTCGCGGGCCAGTTTCGCTGCGTATTTTCACCAGGTGGTAGGCGCTACGCCGGCCGATTATCTGGTGGGCTGGCGTGTCAGCCTGGCGCAGAAGCGCCTGCGTGAAGGCAGGCCCATGGCACTGATCGCCGATGAGGTCGGCTACGAAAGCCCCTCGGCCCTGGCCCGCGCGTTTCGCCGCAAGGTGGGAACGAGCCCCAGTGAGTGGCTGAAGCAGGGCGGTTGAGTATCACGCGGCAGCTTTGATCTGCGGCAATCGGGCTGCTGATCGGGCTCGACCACAGTGCCCCGATAGTGCATGGTGGCGCCCCACGCTGCCTGCTTCGAGAGTCGCGCCATGTTCGAAATCCAAGCCATCGACCCCGCCTATTACCGCCAGCAGACACGCCGCAGCACGATGGTGATCGCGGTCGTCTTCGTGGCGCTGGCCATGCTCTGCGCCACGCTGAGTACGCAGGTGTTCGGCACGCCCGGTGGCGACAACTTCAAGTGGAACCTGCTCGGTGTGGCAGCGGGTCTGATGCTTACCGTCGCCCTGGTGCGCCAGCAGCTATGGTCGCGGCCATTCATGGCACCGGCCGTTTATGGCTGGCGGCTCAAACGCAGCCTGATGCGCATCACCAACGTCATGCATCACGTCAAGGCGGGTGTGGCGCAGGGGGATGAAAGCGCGATGAAACTGCTGCGTTTCTATCACCTGGGGGTCACCCAGATGCACCAGCTCGACGGCAATTCCAGTGAGCTGAGCCAGATGGTGCGCGAGATCGACGACCACCGCGAGGCGATGCAGCAGCGTGGGCTGGATATCCAGCAGACGCGGTTCGATCCTGCCTCGTTGGAGTGGGTAAAGTCCTTCAACTGAACACTTCGTTATCGAGTCACAATGACTTATTTGCTGTTATTTTGACTTTTCTTTTCTGCTGTCATTAGTACCTTTATTTTTCTATCTATTTGTTTTTAAAGATAAAAATATGTGGCACGAGATCTGACTATCTCCGGGTGCAATGCCTATTACAGGAGAAAATCAGATGAAACCCCTTGCCTTGCTCGCTTTTTCCCTTGGCCTTGCGGCCACCAGTGTCTTGCAGGCTGCCGAAGTGGTCGCCGAGCGTGAGGAAAACTCCATCGGCGCCGGCTTCGGTGGCCTGTCCGGCCTGATGCTCGGCGCTGCGGCTGGCGGCCCCGTCGGTGCGCTGGTTGGCGCTGCCGCCGGGCTTTGGTCCGGAGCTCAGGTTCAGTCCGCCAGTGGCAACAGCGGTACTGCCTATGTCGTGCGTCATGAAGACGGTCGCGAACAGTGGGTGCGCTCGCCTAATGAGCGCTTCGAGTTGGGCCAGCAAGTGGAAATGAACGGTATCCGTCTGCTGGCTCAGTAAACCGATTTGGCTGGGAGGTTACTCAGCCACCGCATTCACTTTTTCGCTTCGAGGACTTTTCATGAATACGAATTTTCAGGGCCGTCTGGCGGTCGTGACCGGGGCCAGCTCGGGTATTGGGCTGGCTGTGTGCGATCTGTTGCTGCAGCGCAGTGCGCGAGTGCTTGCCTTCTCGCGGCGCCTCGGTGCACTGGCCGCGTTGCAGGCGTCTTACCCCGAGCAGCTGCACTGGTGCGCCGGCGACGTCACCGATATCGACTCTCTGCACGCACTGGCCGAGCGGGCCGGGCGACTCGGTGCCGTGGATTATCTGGTGCCCAATGCCGGTATCGCGCGGCTCGCGCCGGGCGGCGACATGCAGGCATTCGAGCAGCAGTGGCGGATCAACGGCGCTGGCGCGGTGAATACCTTCGAGGTGATCAAGCCGCATCTGGCGCGGCCGGCGTCCGTGGTGTTCATCAGTACGTTCCTGCGCCAGCTTGGTTTCGCCGGGCTCGGTGGATACATCGCCAGCAAGGCAGCGTTGTCGGCGCTGGTGCGCAGCCTGGCACTGGAACATGCCGGCGAAGGGCTGCGGCTCAATCTGGTTTCGCCGGGACCGACGGCGACGCCGATTTGGAGCAGTCTGGGCTTGGCCGAGGATGCTCTGGCGGGTGTCGCCAGTGAAGTGAACAAGCGCCTGGTCAATGGTGAGTTCCTCGAACCGCAGGCGATCGCCGAAGTGGTGCTGTTCCAGCTGGGCAACGGAGCACGCGGCGTCTATGGTCAGGATTGGGTGGTGGACAAGGGCTATACCCTGCAGTGAGCGGTTCAGGGGCGGGCATGGCTGCCGCCCCGACTGCGCGACATATCCCCTGACATTTGCTCAACCTCGTGGCCAACGCTTAAAGGTTATTGAAAGGTTCGCCTCTTAGCCTCCCCACGCGCCTTTCGCGTGCTTACAAGAAAAAGAGGAGAAAGCGGTTTGTTGACCCTGATTGGCCTGTTGACCATTTGCAGCCTGGTTGTGCTGTTGCTCATCGGGCGCATGTCGCCTGTTCTGCCGTTGATCGTGGTGCCGCTGCTCGGCGCCTTGGCCGCGGGTTTCGGCCCGGAGGCAATTTCCGGTTTCTTCACCGATGGCATCGGCCGCGTGACGGCGATCGCCACCATGTTCGTGTTTGCCATCACCTTTTTCGGCGTGCTGCAGGACACCGGGCTGTTCCGCCCATTGATCGGCGGCATGGTGCGACTGACCCGCGGCAACGTCATCGCCGTCACCGTGGCCACGGCCATCATCGGCATGCTGGCGCACCTCGATGGCGCTGGCGCCACCACCTTCCTGCTTACCGTTCCCGCGCTGTTGCCGCTATACAAGCAGCTGCGCATGAGCCCCTATCTGATGCTGCTGTTGTTGGCGCTGGGCGCCGGTATCTTCAATATGGTGCCCTGGGCCGGGCCGTTGGGGCGCGCCGCGGCGGTTACGGGTATCGACGTCACCGAATTGTGGCGTCCGCTGATCGTCATTCAGGGCATCGGCGTGGTGCTGTTGATCGCCCTGGCTGCCTTGCTGGGCGTACGTGAACAACGCCGCATCGCCGCTGGCAACAGCAGCGACGAGGGCGTGCTGGTGGATACCAGTGGCGACCTGCATACCACGCCCAGCGACGAGGAGCGTGAACTGGAGCGCCCGCAACTGCTGTGGGTCAACGCGGCGCTGTTCCTGCTGGTACTGGTGGCGCTGTTCACCGGAATCCTGCCGGCCGGCTATGTATTCATGATCGGGCTGTCGCTGGCGCTGTTGCTCAACTACCGTGGCGGCAAGGCGCAGATGCAGCGCATCGCCGCGCATGCGCCGGCCGCCCTGAGCATGGGCATGATCATTCTGGCGGCGGGGTCGATGCTCGGCATTTTCACCGGCACCGGCATGCTCACTTCCATCGCCCAGGATCTCGCCGGCGTGCTGCCAGCCTCTCTGGTGGGCCAGATGCATATCGTGCTCGGCCTGTTCGGCCTGCCGATGGAGCTACTGCTTAGCACCGACGCCTATTACTTCGGCCTGCTGCCGGTGACCCTGGAAGTGGTTGCGGGACATGGTGTGGAGCCGGCCAGCGTGGTCTATGCGCTGATCATCGGCAATATCATCGGCACCTTCATCAGTCCGTTCTCGCCGGCGTTGTGGCTGGCTCTGGGCCTGGCCGGGCTGGATCTGGGCCGGCACATCCGTTACTCGCTGTGGTGGATGTGGGGCTTCTCACTGGTGCTGTTCGGCGCCGCCTGGGCGCTGGGCATGTTCTAGACCAAACTCAGCGTGTACTGCACGCGCCCGGGTTTGCTCGTAATGCTGTTCACTTAAGGTTGCACACGTTTGGCTCCCCTCTCCCATTTATGGGAGAGGGGTTGGGGGAGAGGGCCGCTCGGGCGTGTTGCATCTGGCGGACGGGAGGCGTTAGCTGATTTCCACCTGGTAGCGGAAGTTTTCCGCTGCCGCGCGTGACAGGCGATATTCCAGCGGGGCGCGGTCATAGCCCAGTGCGGTTCGTTCGATCACCACGCTCGGGCTGGCTTCGGCGACATCGAGAATGGCCGCGAGCTCGGCATCGGCGGCAGAAACCGTGAGGGTCTCCTTCGCCGAAGCGATGCGCTGGCCGCAGTGCTGCTCGTAAAAGGGATAGAGCAACTGCGGGAATTCATCCGGCGTGAGCTCCAGCAGCGCGCCGAAACGCGAAGCGGGTAGCCAGATGCGCTCGTGGAACAGCGGACGGCCGTCGATCAGGCGCAGGCGCTGGAGGAAGACGCAGCGTTCGCCTTCCGCCAGTTGCAATGCCTGGCGTGCTGCCGCGTCCGCAGGCTCGAGGCGGCATTCGAGGATGCGGCTCTGCGGCACCTGCGACTGGCCGCTGGCGCTGACCTGACGGAAGAAGCGAAACAGCGATCCATCGAAGTTCGGCCGCCGCACGAAGGTGCCGCGGCCCTGGGCGCGCAGCAGCAGCCCCTCCGCAACCAGGGTTTCCACCGCCTTACGCACCGTGCCCACGGCCACGCCGTACTGGCGGGTCAACTCCGCTTCGGTGGGGATGGCTTCGCCGGGTAGCCATTCGCCTGCGGCAATCTTGCCCAGCATTTCGTCTCGTAGCCGCTGATACAGCGGCAGGCGTTCATCCTGTCCCAGTGCCGTGGTGCTCATAAATCTCAAATCCGCAATTCGACCGGCCGTCACTTTACCACCGGCGGGTGCGTTGACAGCACTGGAACTCTATCTATACAGTCATCTATTCATATATATGACTATATGTGCAGAGATGGCTGCCTCACGAGCGGCCCGAACAAGAACGACAGAGGTATTGCTTCGTGACGCCCATGCCTTATGCCGGTATCACCGGCATCGACACCCATGCCCACATATTCCGTCAGGACCTGCCCATGGTCCCGGGGCGCCGCTACAGCCCCAGCTACGACGCCACCGTAGAGCAGTACCTGGCTCACCTGGATGCCTGCGGCCTGTCTCATGGCGTGCTCATCCAGCCAAGCTTTCTCGGCACCGATAACCAATTCATGGTCGAGGCGTTGCAGCGCTTCCCCGAGCGCTTGCGCGGCATAGCGGTAGTCGAGGCGCAGATCAGCGATAGCGAACTGGACGAACTGGCCGCGGCCGGGGTAGTGGGTGTGCGCCTGAACCTCATCGGCAAGGTGCTGGAGGACTACACCGGGCCGGCCTGGAATGGCCTGTTCCGGCGCCTGGCGCAACGTGGCTGGCAGGTGGAGATCCAGCGCGGCTTCGGCGATCTGGCGCTGATCCTGCCGGCGATTCTCGAGTCCGGCTTCACCGTGGTGATCGATCACTTTGGCCTGCCGGCGCCGAGCGTGCAGCTGGACGATGGCCAGCATGACGCCTTCTTCGATCTGCTCGGCCAGGCGCCGGTGTGGATCAAGCTGTCGGCAGCCTACCGCAGCCAGTCCGACCTGGCCCGAGCCCAGGCCATCGAGGCGCGCCTGCGCGAGGCCTGTGGTGGTATCGGCCGCTTCCTCTGGGGCAGCGACTGGCCCAACACTCAGTTCGAGTCGCAGACCCGCTACGATCAGCAGTTCGCGCTGCTCGAGGCCCTCTTACCCGACCCCGAGGAGCGCCGTCGCGTTCTGGTGGACAACCCCGCAACCCTGTTCGGTATCGCCTCGGCGTAAGCGCCGCTCACATCAGAACAACAAAAGGAGTCAAATCATCATGATGAGCTTGCTCGTCGTCGTCGCGATCGTTCTTGCCGTCGCGCTGGGTTACACCACCAAGATCAACATCGGCCTGTTCGCCATCGCCTTCGCCTACCTGCTCGGCTGTTTCGGCATGGGCATGAGCCCGGGTGAGATCATCAACATGTGGCCGCTGAAGATCTTCTTCGTGATCTTCTCGGTCTGCCTGTTCTACAGCTTCGCCACCGTCAACGGCACCCTGGAAAAGCTCGCTGGGCATCTGCTGTATCGCTGCCGTGGCGTGCCGCACCTGCTGCCCTATGCCATTTTGCTGACTTCGGGGGTGATCGCTGCCATGGGCGCCGGTTACTACACCGTGCTGGCCTTCATGGCACCGCTGACCCTGCTGTTGTGCCAGCGTACCGGCATGAGCCTGATTCTCGGCGGCATGGCGGTGAACTACGGTGCGCTGGCCGGGGCCAACTTCGTCTCCAGCCAGAGCGGCATCATCTTCCGCGGCCTGATGACCGGCGCCGGCATGCCCGAGAGCGAAGCCTTCGTCAATGCCCTGGCGATCTTCGCCAGCACGGCGATCATCCCGGTGCTGGTGATTTCCGCCTTCGTCTTCCTCGGTGGCCATGGCCGCAACCTGAAGAACGCGGTACTCACCGCCGATCTGCCGGAAGCCTTCAATCGCGAGCAGAAACTGACCCTGCTGCTGACTCTGCTGATGATGGTGCTGGTACTCGCTGCGCCGCTGGCGTTGCTGGCCTTCCCGGACAACGCGACGGTCAGGTTCATCAACAGCAAGGTAGACATCGGTCTGATCGCCAGCGTCTTCTCGGTCATTGCGTTGCTGCTCAAGCTCGGTGACGAGCGCAAGGCGATCGCCTCCGTGCCCTGGGCCACGCTGATCATGATCTGCGGCGTCGGCATGCTGATCTCGATCGCGATCAAGGCCGGCACCATCGATGCGCTGGCGTCCTGGATCGGCGGCAACATCCCGCCGCTGATGGTTCCAGTGGCATTCGGTGTGGTGGCGGCGCTGATGTCGATCTTCGCCAGCACCCTGGGCGTGGTAACGCCGGCATTGTTCCCGATGGTGCTGCCACTGGCGGCTTCGATGTCGATCGATCCGATGATCATCTTCGTCGCCATCGTGGTCGGTGCGCAGGCCACCTCGATCTCGCCGTTCTCTTCGGGCGGCAGCCTGCTGCTGGGCTCGTGCACCGATGACAAGGCGCGCTCGACGCTGTTCTCGCAACTGCTGCTGCGCGCTGCGCCCATCGGCTTCGTCGCCGCCATGCTGTTCAACCTGGCGCTGACCTTCCTGTTTTGATGAAAAAGGTTCTTCGCATAGTTTGGGGCTAGTGTGAGCCGATACCGGATTGGCAAGTTTGTGTGCTTACCGCTTACTGACTTAGCACTATCCATTACCGCGTGTACTGAACGTTTGGGTTGCGCCCCTTACGGGCGCCACACCTTTCTTGCTTGCCCAAGAAAGGTGTGCCAAAGAAGGGCACCCCGACATCCGGGTTTCGCTTCGCTCAACTCCCCTCGCTCCGGCGCCGCTCCGGGGGCCGGCTTACAAGGGCCGTCCATGGCCCTTTAAGCCTTTCGCCGCATCCATGCGGCTCATCCCCCTACGCAACACCTCCACTCGGCCTCCTGAAGGGGACCAGGTCGCGAGCTTGCGACATCTCCGGAAGACCAACGTCGGCAGCGTTTGGCTTTTGCTCTTGAAGCGCGATCTCACAGACGACGCCCAAGTCCCCTTCAGGAGGCCGAGTGGAATCACCGTGGAAGGGGTTGAGCGACATGGATGTCGCGAGAGCCGTGATGGGCCAGGGATGGCCCTTCGCGGCGTACCCCTGGAGCGGTGATGGAACGAGGGGACCCCGGCGCAGCCGGGGCCGTATGCAGGGGTGTGTTTCTTTGCTTACTTTCTTTGCACAAGCAAAGAAAGTGAGTCGCCCGTAAGGGGCGAAACCCATCAGGCCAGGCGGCGTGCTAATGGATAGTGCCAAGTCATCGACAGCTGACACTTAATTGCCAGTCTGGTGCCAAGCGTATCCCCCGCGAGAATGCGAAGAACCTGAAAAAAACCGGCATCGCGTGATGCCGGGGTTCTATCCCCGCAAGTCCGTATCGCTATTTCAGCCGATAACGCGCCAGTTCATCCTGGCCCAGCAGACGCAAGCGCCCCGGCTCTAGCTGATAGATGTCTTCCGCCAGACGCACGTCGACACCCATGTCGCGAAAGTACTTGGCCGGGCTGAACGACTGGCGGCCGTGGGCAGCCTGAGCCTGAGCTGAGTCCCCGGCGGGGAAGGGTGGGCGGCGCAGGGCGACGTGGCCGTTGATGGTGCGCTTGGTGCCGGCAGCGAGCAGGTAGATGCAGCTGCCCTGGCACATACCACCTGAAGGCACCAGCGCCTCGAAGCCGGTTTCGCGCAGCAGGCGGCCCATGCGTATGGCTTCCGGAGCGCTGCCGCCGATGCTGTCGAGCAGCACGACCTTGCGCTTGTGCTTACCCGGATTGGCGCGCAGGCCAGCCAGCAGTTTCTCGTAGTCGCCTGGAACGATCTCTTCGGAAATCTTCGCAGCCAGCATGCCGGCATTGGCCTCGACTTCCACCTGTGCCTGGACGCTCAGGGCGGTGAAAAGGGTGGTGGCGATCAGGGCGAAGCGTAAACGCTGAACAATCATCGGGCGGGTTCGTCGGTGGCTCGGGAGGTAGAAGATACCTTGCCCGAGTCACCTCACGCACCTGTTCAGATCGCTGCGTTTTTCTGCTGCACCTGCCACGCCCAGACGAACAACAGCAGGCCGCCGATGGCGGTCGCGGCGCCGATGTAGCCGGTCACCGTCCAGCCCATGCCGGCGCTGATGGCCAGGCCGCCGAGCCAGGGGCCGAGCGCGTTGGCGACATTGAACGCGGCGTGATTGGAAGCGGCAGCGAGGGTCTGCGCGCCAGTGGCGACGTCCATCAGGTGGGTCTGCAATGCCGGGCCGAGGGCGATCATGGTGCCGAGAGCGAAGATCGCCGGCAGGATCGTCCACAGGCTGTGCGCCGCGAACGGGAAGACCAGCAGCACCAGCGTGCTCCAGGCCAGAATCCAGGCCACGGCGCGCAGACGCAGGCGGTCGAACAACCAGCCGCCGGCGCTGTTGCCGACGATGCAGCCGGCGCCGAACACGCCCATGGCCAGCGGAATCCAGCCGGGGCCGACCTGGGTGACGTGCAGCAGGGTCGGCGCCATGTAGCTGAACACGCAGAACATCCCGGCAAAACCGATGGCGCCGATGCCCAGGGCCAGCCAGATCGGCGCGCGGTTGAATGCGCGCAGCTCGCCCGACGGGCTGCTGCGCTGCTCGTTGGGGTCTGCCGGGAGGAAGATCGCCACCATGGCGATGGTGGTGATGGCAATCACCCCGACCAGGGCGAAGGCGTAGCGCCAGCTCATGAACTGGCCGAGCCAGGTGGCCAGCGGGTTGCCGATCAGGATCGCCACGGTCAGGCCGGCCAGCACCCGGCTCACCGCCTTGGCACGTTTGTGCGGCGGCGCCATGGACGCCGCCACCAGCATGGCGATGCCGAAGTACGCGCCGTGCGGCAGGCCGGCGATGAAGCGGAAGATCAGCAGCGGCTCGTAGCTCGGCGCCAGTGCGCTGGCGAAGTTGCCGAGGGCGAAGCAGCCCATCAGCAGCAGAAGCAGGATGCGCCGTGGCAAACGCGCGCCGAGCAGGGCCAGCACCGGTGCGCCGACCACCACGCCGAGGGCGTAAGCGCTGATCACGTGGCCGACTTGCGGCTCGCTGACGCCAAGGTCGGCGGCGACGTTGGGCATCAGCCCCATGATGGCGAACTCGCCGGTGCCGATGGCGAAGCCGCCGAGGGCCAGGGCGAGTTGAATGAGAAGGATCGCGCCCGGCGACAGATGCGTCGCAGCGCTGGGGGAAGGCGTGTTCATGAGTGACCTGGAAGGGGGAAAGCAAGCGCGGAATTATAATCTCCGAGTGTCGTGCCTGGATATTGCCGCCCGCTCTATATCGGGCTTTGAGACGAATGGTCGGCGTTGTTCAGGGCTTTCACGTAATCGACGAAGGCGCGCAGCGGCGCCGGCACGTTGCGCCTGCTGTGGTAGTACAGATAGGGCCCTTCGAAGTGCTGCCACCAATCATGCAGGATGGGTTGCAACTGGCCGCTGGCGAGATGCGCGGCGATGTATTCCTCGAAGGTGTAGAGAATGCCGTGGCCGGCGCAAGCCGCGGCGATCAGCAGATCCTGCGATGAGCTGACCAACCTGCCCTCCGGGGCGATGCGCAAGGTGCGTCCATCCTGTTCGAACTCCCAGACGCCGAGCTTGCCACTGGCGAAACGGTAGCCTAGCAGGCGGTGCTCGCTCAGTTCGCAGGGATGCTGTGGCGTGCCGTGCCGCTGCAGATAGCTGGGCCCAGCGACTGCCATGAAACACTGCCGGCGCGGCCCGATGGGGATGGCGATCATGTCCTTGGCCAGGCTTTCCTCGTAGCGAATGCCGGCATCGTAACCGGCGCCGATGACGTCGATGAAGGTGTTGTCCATGTTCACCTCCAGCGCGATGCCGGGGTAACGCGCGAGAAAACCGTCTAGCAGTTGCGGCAGGATGTGCCGGGCGATCACGCCAGGCACATGCAGGCGCAGCGAGCCAACCGGATGCTGCGGGTCTTCCTGCAGGTCGTTGAGTGCGGTGTTGATTTCGTCCAGCGCCGGGCGCAGGCGCTCCAGCAGGCGCGCGCCGATTTCCGTCGGCGTCAGGCCGCGCGTGGTGCGGTTGAGCAGGCGCACGCCCAGTTCCTTTTCCAGGCGGCGGATGCAGTCGCTGAGTGACGAGGCTGACGTGCCGCGGCGCTGCGCTGCGGCACGGAAACCACCGGCCTCGACCACGGCGGCGAACAGAGCGATATCGGACAGATTCGGTTGGCGCATGGCGGCGACCGGCTAATGGCGAAGCCTTCGATAATGCGGCGCAGCGCCCGCTTTGCCAATCCTGACACGGTGCTGGGTGGCAAGCGTGGGAGCGGCTTCAGCCGCGATCTTCGCCGTAGCCGGATTGCATCCGGGCTACGGTTCGCGCCTTTGAAACCTCCGGTAACTGTACGCCTGACCGTACACCCTGTGCGGTCGTGACCGGCTTATCGAACAGTCTCTTTGCTTTCACCCTATGTCCTGCGCCGTTGCTTGCTTTGGCGCATCGAGCTAACGGACAGGAGGAAGCTGTAATGAGCAAGAGAAACGAAGCGCGGCTGGGCCATACACGCCGTGAAGCATTGAAACTGTTCGGCATGGTGGGCGGCAGTCTTGCCTTGCAAGGTGTCTTAGGCGGTGCGCCGACGTTCGCCTGGGCCGACCCTGCAACGGGCTGGCAGGCGACGGACATGCCGCCTTTGACCGGCAAGCGCATGCTGGTCACCGGTGGCACCAGCGGTATGGGCTTCGAGGATGCCCTGGCCCTGAGCGGGGCCGGAGCGCAGGTGATCATTGCCGCGCGTAACGCGCAGCGTGGCGCCGAGAGCATCGAACGCATTCGTACCCAGGTGCCGAATGCGCGGGTGCGTTTCGAACAACTAGACCTGGCCGATCTGGCCTCGGTACGCAGCCTGGCCCAGCGCGTGAATGCCGAGGGCGAGGTGCTGGATGTGCTGATCAACAACGCCGCGATCATGGCGCCGCCGCAGCGCGGCGTGTCTCGCGACGGTTTCGAGATGCAGCTGGCGACCAACTTTCTCGGCCATTTCGCCTTGACCGGTTTGCTGCTGCCATCGCTGCGCAAGTCATCCGATCCCCGCGTGGTGACGCTGGCGAGCATCGCGGTCAATCGTGGTCGGATCAATTTCGACGACCTGCAGTCCGAGCGCAGCTACGACCCCTATGCGGCTTACGCCCAGTCGAAGCTGGCCTGCCTGCTGATGGCCTTCGAGCTGCAGCGGCGCAGCCTGGCCAACAACTGGGGCGTGCGCAGCATCGCCGCGCATCCTGGTGTGGCCGTTACCGAACTGGTCGAGCGCGGTCCCGGACTGGAAAGCGAGTTCGCCCACGAGTGGGCGAAGGATCGCGAGGTCTATCACTCGGCGGCGCATGGGGCGCTGTCGTCACTGTTCGCGGCGACGGCGGCTGAAGCCGAGGGTGGTCGTTACTACGGGCCGACCGGCGAAGAGGAAAAACGCGGCCCAGTGGGGCTGGCAAGAGTGCCGGCTGCCGCGGCGGATGCCGATGATGCGGCGCGCCTGTGGTCGGTGGCCGAGCGCCTGACGGGCGTGAAATACGGCTGAATCTTGGCGCGCCTCGAGGCGCGCGCCCTTCGAGGATTTTCCCATGTCATCTTCAACGATGGCGCAGCGCGTGGCCGTGGCCATCAACGCGCAGCGCAGCGAGCTGTGGCCGGCGCTGGCCGGTTTCACTCTGTTCTTCTGCCTGTTCTCGGGCTACTTCATGCTGCGGCCGATCCGCGAAGCAATGGGCATCGTCTCCGGCGTAGAGAACCTGCAGTGGCTGTTCACCGCCACCTTCGTGGTGATGCTGATCGCAGTGCCGTTGTTCGCCTGGCTGAGTTCGCGGGTGCCGCGGCTCCATTTCATCGACTGGGTGTATGGTTTCTTCACCCTGAACCTGGCGTTGTTCGCCCTGTTGTTCTTCAGTGCGGATGAAAGCGTGTGGCTGGCGCGCAGCTTCTATGTATGGATTTCGGTCTACAACCTCTTCGTCGTCTCGGTAGCCTGGAGCCTGATGGCCGACGTGTTCGACAGCGAACAGGCCAAACGCCTGTTCGCCTTCATCGCCGCTGGTGCCAGTGTCGGCGGCTTGGTCGGCCCGGCGCTGAGTGCCTTGCTGGTGAGCACGCTCGGCCAAAGTGGCTTGATTTTGCTGGCCGCGGTGCTGCTGGCCGTGGCGCTTTCGCTCAAGCAGGTGCTGATGCGCTGGCGCGAGGAGGGTGGTGCGGGGCGTGCCGGCGCCGTGCAGGCGGAGAGCACACGGCGCCCGGTGCCGGGCAATCCGTTCAGCGGTCTGATGCGCGTGCTGTCTTCGCCCTACCTGTTTGGTATCGCCGGTTTCGTCATCCTGCTCGCGACGGCCAGCACCTTTCTCTACTTCGAGCAGGCCCGCCTGGTGGCCGAGCTGTTTCCGGATCGCGCTGCGCAGGTGCGGGTGTTCGGGGTGATCGATTTCGTGGTGCAGGCCGGTGCGCTGATCTCCCAGCTGTTCATCACCGGGCGCATCGCGCGACGCCTGGGTGTGCGCGTGCTGCTGGCCTGCGTACCGCTGCTGGTGTGCGTCGGCTTCATCGGTCTGGCCTTGATGCCGACCTTCGCCATGCTCGCAGCGCTGATGATCGTACGGCGCATCGGCGAATACGCCTTCGTGCGGCCAGGACGGGAGATGCTCTTCGCGCCGCTGGATGCCGAGAGTAAGTACAAGGCGAAGAACTTCATCGACACCGTGGTCTATCGCGCCGGCGATGCCATCAGTGGCTGGCTCAAGAGCCTGCTGGACATGCTCGCCCAAGGCGCCTTGCTGGTGGCGCTGGTGGGCGCGGCCAGTGCGGCGCTGTGGGGGCTGCTCGGCTGGTATCTGGGGACCCAGGCGGACCGCAAGGCCGCCGAGCGGCGGGAACTGGTGACCACATAGACCGAACTTGGCAGGAGCCGCAAGCACGGCTCCTGCAAGCTCGTCAGCTGCGCGCGGGGATGTTCAGGCCGCGCTGCACGGCCGGGCGCGCGAGGAAGGCGTCGAGCACGCGGCGCACGTTGCCAAAGCGTTCGAACTGCACCAGGTCGCCGGCCTCGTAGAAACCCACCAGGTTGCGAATCCAGGGGAACACGGCGATGTCGGCGATGCTGTACTCGCCGGCGATCCAGTTACGCCCCTGCAGGTGCTGGTCGAGCACGCCGAGCAGGCGAACGGACTCGGCGACGTAGCGATCACGCGGGCGCTTGTCCTCGTACTCGGCACCGGCGAACTTATGGAAGAAGCCGAGCTGGCCGAACATCGGCCCCAGGCCGCCCATTTGCCACATCAGCCATTGAATGGTCTCGTAGCGTGCGGCGGCGTCCTGTGGCAGCAACTTGCCGGTCTTTTCCGCCAGGTAGATCAGAATCGCCCCGGACTCGAACAGCGGCAGCGGGTGGCCATTCGGCCCGTCGGGATCGAGGATCGCCGGAATCTTGTTGTTCGGCGCCAGCGAAAGGAACTCGGCGCTGAACTGGTCGTTGCTCTCGAAGCTGACCAGGTGCGGCTCGTAGGGCAGGCCGATCTCCTCCAGCATGATCGAGGCCTTGACGCCGTTGGGCGTGGGCAGCGAATAGAGCTGCAGGCGCTCGGGATGCTGCGCGGGCCATTTGCGAGTGATGTGGAAGGGGCTGAGGTCGGTCATGTGCAGTTCCATGTCGAATGGGCCTAAGAGCCTGTTCACGATCTGCTGCGCGTCGGCGCTACTGCGTTAAAAACAAGCTCGGAATGCTCATGTACAAAAGTACACTCTGCTTCCTCGCTTGTTCTTGCCTTGTATCGCTCTAGCTCGCGAGATCCTGAACAGCCTCTACGAAAGGGGCGATCAGAACACGAGTGGCAGGTACGCAGGAAATCGATCCAGCAGCTACTAGTCATCGACTCGGACGATTCTGCCTGGTTCCCTGTGCGCGACCGAGGCGGTATGGTGCGGGTTTTCATCCACCCGGCACGGAGCCCATCGGCATGAGCCTGCACGGTACCTACGATTCCCAGAACATCTTCGCCCAGATCATTCGTGGCGACCTGCCTTGCTACAAACTCTACGAGGACGACGATGTGCTGGCGTTTCTCGATCTGTTCCCGCAATCCAAGGGCCACAGCCTGGTCATCCCCAAGCGCGCCGCCGCCCGCAATATCCTGGAAATCGACGAAGCCAGCCTGGCCAAGGTCATGGCCGTGGTGAAGAAAGTTACCCAGGCTGTCGTGGATGAATTGCAGCCGGCTGGCGTACAGGTGGCGCAGTTCAACGGCGCGCCTGCCGGGCAGACGGTGTTCCATATCCACATGCACGTGATCCCGCGCTTCGAGGGCGAGGGGCTGGGGATTCACGCGGCCACCAAGGCCGATCCGGCCGAGCTGGAAGCGCTGCAGGCGCGTCTGGCGAAACGTCTGCAAGGCTGAAACGACATCGCCCCGGACGAGCGTCTCGACCGGGGCATCAGGCGGGCGGTGATTTAGCCGTTCTGGCTGCTCAGACCGCCCCATTCGACGAAACGCACCGCGTGCACCTCACCCTGGCTGTCGCGGTAGACCAGTACACTCGGAACCACGCCGCTCTTCTGACTGTTGTCGGTGCGCTGCAGTACCTGGTCGATATCCAGATGCATGCCGTACTGGTACTGCTGTACTTCCACGTTGCTGATTTCAGAAGCCTTCTCACTGGCGAAAGCGATAGGAGCGAAGGCGGCGAGGAGGGTGGCGTTGAGGGCTGCGAATTTCATCTTGATAGTCTCCGATAGGTGGCGCCGGGAAGGTTGGCGCTGGGCTCGAGAGAGATGAAAACACTGTGCCCTTCATTGCAGAAATCGATGCTTCTGCTAGCGAAAATCGCCGCCATCGATACCTTGCTCACAGACGCGCCAAGCCCAATACTCAGCCGGCACTCATTTGCCCATGGAGGGCTTCATGCGTTCGATCCTCATCGCTCTACCCCTGGTGTTGCTGGCTGGCTGTTCGTCGTTTCGAGGTAACCCCGAGGATATCAAGCCGGTGCCGGAGGACCGCCTGCTGGCCTTTCAGGATGCGCAGCAAAATGGCGCGCAGATCGTGGTCAACCGCGATTTCGGCATGATGGGCGGCGGCTGCTACGTAGCCATCGAGGTGGATCGCAAGGTCGCCGCGCGCATCGGCGTCGGTGAGGTCGCAACCTTCCAGGTACGCCCGGGCACTCGCGTGGTCGGTATCACGCCGGATCGCATGGACGACACCCTGTGCGGCATGGGCCGCCTGCTGCGCGAAGTGGCCGTGCCGGTGAAAAGCGGGGAAGTCCAGCACCTGCGCATCGTCAGCCAGAACAAGGGCGGCTTCGATATACGCCCGGACAAACCTTGATGACCGCGCTGGCGCTGTGCGGGCGGTCATACCGCCAGTGATGCCAGACGGTTAGTATTCCCTGCAGCCAATCAGGGAGCACGAACGTGAATGGATTGCCAACCGCGATAGTAGGCGCAGGGACTGCCGGCCTCGCCACTGCCATATTCCTCGCCCGTCAGGGCTATGCAGTGCGGCTGCTGGAGCGGGTCGAACAGCTGCAACCGGTGGGGGCCGGTATCCTGCTGCAGCCTTCCGGCCTGGCCGTGTTGCAGCGCCTGGGCCTGCTCGCCGAATGCACCGCACTCGGCGCACCGGTCAGCCGACTGTACGGCACCAGCTGCCAGGGGCGGGTGATCCTCGATACCCGTTATCACGACTGGCAGCCCGGCAGCTTTGGCCTTGGCATTCACCGCGGTGTGCTGATGACGGCGCTGCTCAATGCGGCGCAGCGCATTGGCGTGCAGGTGCAGACCGGGGTGAGCGTCAGCCGGTTCGAACAGGCAAGCGGTCATGTCCGCCTGTTGCATCAGGACGAAGAGGGTGTTGAGCGACCTCTGGGGGATTTTGCCGCGCTGATCCTGGCCGATGGCACCCGTTCGACCCTGCGCGCGCAGATGCAGGTGCGCCAGTGGTCGCGGCCGTATCCCTGGGGCGCTTTGTGGAGCATGTTGCCGACCTCACCGGCGGCCGAAAGTGGTGAGCTGCGCCAGTGGTATCGCGGCTGCCGGGAAATGTTCGGGCTGATGCCCACCGGCTGCACCCATCAGGCGCGCGAATGTTCGCTGACCAGCCTGTTCTGGAGCCTGCCGCTCAGTGAGCACGAGAGTTGGCGAACGAGTGGCCTGGATGCCTGGAAAACCCGTGTGCGCAACCTGGCTGGCGAAGCGTCGGAGGCCTATCTGCAGCAGATCAATGATCCCGCGCAATTAACCCTGGCGGCCTATGCCGACGTGCGCATGCAGCACTGGAGCGATGGTCGCGTCCTGGCCATCGGCGACTGTGCCCACGCCATGAGTCCGCAATTGGGCCAGGGCGCCAACATGGCGCTGGTGGATGCTGCCGCGCTGGCCGATGCGCTCGACAATGCGGGTGATGAACAGCAGCATGCGCTCGACTGGAGCGCCATCTTCGTCCGTTATGGCGAAGCTCGACGGGACCACCTGCGTTACTACCGCCAGGCCAGCCGGCTGTTGACGCCTCTGTTCCAGTCCAACAGCAACACTCTCGCTGTGCTGCGCGATATCGCCCTGATGCTCGCCCGGCATAACCGCTTCGGGCGCCAGCATGCGGTCAGCACGCTGGTCGGTGCGCGCAGCGGCTGGCTATGGTCCGGCGCGCAGAAGCGCGAGCTGCATGCCTGGACCGGTGAGCGGGAGGCGTGGGAATAACCCCACGCTGTTCAGTTGCGCTGCAGATCGAGCAGCGCCTTCTGGCTCAGATCCAGCCACTCCTTGTGCAGAATCCGGTAATGCCGAGCGGAGCGGCGGGCGTGGGTATGGATCTGCTGCAACAGTTCGATGGCTTCGCGCTGGCGCCCCTGTCGGCGCAGCAGCAGGGCATAGCGATAGTTGGCTTCCGGGCCGGCGCTGTAGCTGCCAAGCGCGCGGTATTCCTCCTCAGCCTTGAGAACGTTGCCCTGGCCTTCCAGCGCACGGGCATACAGCAGGTGGCCCTCGGTGGAGCGGAAGTCCGGGTTGTGCGCGATCAGTTGGTCGAGGCTTGCCTGGCAACCGGCGAAATCGCTTAGGGCGAAACGCGCCCTGGCCAGGCCGAGGAGGATGTCCGGGGCATCGCTGTGGATACCCCGCAGAGCCGCCTGATAGTGCTGGGCCGCCTCTTCGGCCTGCCCCATGCGCAGCAGCTCGTCGGCCAGGTTGACGCGGGTATCGCGCGTGTCGCGGATTTCCAGCTCATCGCGCAGGGTGCGTAGATGGCGCTGCGGGTCGATGCTGTCGTGCAGGCGGTTGAGCGTGCGGCGCCCGCGGCGGCTGCCGAGCAGCTCAGGCAGCATGATGCCGAGAAAGTAGATCAGGCAACCAAGGCCCGGCAGGGCGATGATCAGGTACAGCCAGTAGCGATCCTGGCCGCTGCGAACCACATGCAGGCCGCAGGTAACTTGGCAGGCGATGACGAGGAGGGCGAGCAGGGGCATGGTGCGGTCCAGTCCTTTGGAGTGCGAAGGGCGCCCATGAGAGCACGGATCGGCCTGCTTGTCAGGTGAGCCATGCACGGCTGTGGCATGCGTCACGTGATAGGCTGCGCGGCTGATTCCATGTTCATCAGGATGCGTGCATGCCGTCGTCGCTGGAGATCTTCGCCAACCTTTTCTATCTGGTTTCGGTGCTGCTGGCGGCGCGCAACTCGGTGCACACCTGGGCGGTCGGGCTGGTCGGTTGCGTGCTGTTCGGCTGGTTGTTCTTCAGCGTGCAGCTGTATGCCGACGTGACCCTGCAGGGCTTCTTCATCCTAACCAGTCTGATCGGCTGGTGGAGCTGGATGCATGGCCGTGGCGGCGACGCCATGCCGATCAGCCGTACGGCCTGGCCAGGATTGTCCCTGGCACTCGCCGTGGCGGTATTGGTGGCGCTGGCCTACGGCGCGCTGCTGCACCATTTCACCGACGCCTACGCGCCCTTCATCGACTCGCTGGTGCTGACCTTCAGCGTACTGGCGCAGCTACTGCTGATGCGCCGCAAGCTGGAAACCTGGTACGGCTGGCTGCTGGTCAACACCCTCGCGGTGCCGTTGTTCGCCTCGCGTGAGCTGTACCTGACCGCCTTCATCTACCTGCTGTTCTGGTGCAATGCCTGGTATGGCCTGTACCGCTGGCGCCAGGAACTGAAGGCTGAGATGGCCTGACATGAGCAAGCGATTCGCCGCCGGCCTGGTGGTGGGCAAGTTCGCGCCGTTGCATCTGGGTCATGAATGGCTGATCCAGCAGGCTCAGGCCCAGTGCGAGCAAGTAGTGCTGCTCAGTTGGGCGCACCCCGAACTGGCAGGTTGTGAACCTGAACGGCGGGCGAACTGGCTGCGGATACGCTTTCCTGAGCTGCGCAGCTGGGTGGTGACGCCTGAGTGGGTGGCTGCCCAGCGGCAGGCGGGGCTAAGGCTGCCGGACCTACCGCACGAGTCCGAGGCGGATGCCGTGCAGCGCGAATTCGTCGCCGCGTTCTGCCTCGCCGTGCTGGGCCAGCCAGTGGATGCGGTGTTCACCAGCGAGGCCTATGGCGACGGTTTCGCTGCGCACCTGGCGGCGCGCTTTCAGCGCCCAGTGGCGCATGTCGAGGTGGACCGGGCGCGCCAGCAGGTGCCGATCTCGGCCACGCGCTTGCGCGCCGATATCCATGGCCTGCGTCACTACCTGGCGCCACAGGTCTACGGCGATTTCGTCGAGCGCATCGCCTTGCTCGGCGGTGAGTCCACTGGCAAGAGCAGCCTCGCCCTGGCGCTGGCCGAGGCACTGGGCACGCGACATGCCGCGGAATATGGCCGTGAGCTCTGGGAGGAGCAGGGCGGCGTGCTTGCCTATGACGATCTGCTGCGCATCGGCTGCACTCAGGTCGCACGTGAGCAGGCGTTGGCCGGGCAGTGCCGGCGTTACCTGGTTTGCGACACCACGCCGCTGACCACGTTGTTCTACTGCCGCGAATCTTTCGGCCGCGCCGAGGCCGAGTTGGAACAGTTGGCCGAGCGGCGTTATCACCACCTGTTCCTGTGCGCCGACGACTTCCCCTTCGTGCAGGACGGCACCCGCCAAGACGAGACCTTCCGCCGCCGGCAGAACCAGTGGTACGAGCAGCAGCTGCAGCGTCGAGGTCTGGCCTTCACCCGCCTGACCGGCTCGCTGGCGCAGCGCGTCGAGCAGGTGCTGCTGCGCTTGAGCAGTTAGTCGCGCGCAGTGGGCTCAACGATAGCGGGCGAGAATGGCGTCGAACTCGCCGTCCTCCTTCATCTGCACCAAGGCACGCAGCAACGCCTGGGTTGGTATGTCCGGTCCGTCGCGGACGAGGCAGGAGATTGGGTCGGCGCTGACCTCGGCGAGCGCATGCAGCTGTTTCTCGCGCGGTTGGTTGCGATTGAACCAGTCCAGGCTGAGCTGGCTGCTGATTGCATAGTGATAACGGCCGGCCCCGAGCTTTTCCAGGGTCAGCTGTTGGGTGCGGGCATCCTCACGCTGGATTTCGCCGCTGGCCAGTTGTGGCTCCAGGCTGGGGTAGCTAAACCCTAATACGGTACCCAGGCGCTTGCCGTGCAAACGCTCCAGGGTGAAGTCAGCTTCGGCGCTGCGCCCGACGATCAGGTCGCGTTGCACCATGAAAGGCAGGCTCCAGATGTACTGGTGATGGGGTTCGCTCAGCCAGTCCGGATTGACGTAACAGCGCACGTCGAGTTCGCCGCTGGTCAGCAGGCGCTGTACGCGCAGGCGCGGCAACACCAGCATCTCGGCGCGGCGGCCGACCTTCTGCGCCAGACGCAGCTGCAAGTCGTAGAGAATCCCGCCGCGTGCCTGGCCGTCGACGATGCTGACCATCGGCATGGCCCAGCTCTCGTTCACCGAGAAACGCAAAGGGCGTTGCTCCTGTGCTGCGCTTGTCAGACTGAGCAGAACTAACAGAAGGCAGAGCGAGAGACGCATGTAATTACCGAGTTGAAGGCGTTTGCTGTTCAGCCTAGACGACCAGCGTTCAGGCTGGCGCCGGCTCGAAACTGTCGGCGCGGGCCATGCGCCACATGCGCTGGTAGAACTCGCCGCTGACCTCACCGTTGAGCAGCTCGCCCGGTGCAAGGAATACGTGCTGCTGCGAGAACAACTTGATCTCGGTGGCCGACAGGCGCTGCACCAGGTGCTTGGCATCGATCTGCGAGGGGTGGTCGAGGCCGGCGGCGGCGAGCATCTCGGCCAGCGCTCTGAGCGTGTTGCGGTGGAAGTTGTAGACGCGCTGGGCCTTGTCCTCGACTACCAGGGCGCGCTGGCGCAGCGGGTCCTGCGTGGCGACGCCAGTGGGGCACTTGTTGGTATGGCACGACTGCGACTGGATGCAGCCGATGGCGAACATGAAACCGCGCGCCGAGTTGGCCCAGTCGGCGCCGATGGCCAGCACGCGGGCGATATCGAAGGCACTGACGATCTTGCCGCTGGCGCCGAGCTTGATCTTATCGCGCAGGCCGCTGCCGACCAGGGTGTTGTGGACGAACATCAGGCCCTCGCGCAGCGGCACGCCCAAGTGATCTGTGAACTCCAGCGGCGCCGCACCGGTGCCGCCTTCCTTGCCGTCGACGACGATGAAGTCGGGCAGGATGCCGGTCTCCAGCATGGCCTTGACGATACCCATGAACTCCCAGGGGTGACCCAGGCAGAACTTGAACCCCACCGGCTTGCCGCCGGAGAGCTCGCGCAGCTGGGCGATGAACTGCAGTAGCCCGGTCGGCGTGGAGAAGGCGCTGTGGCGTGACGGCGAGATGCAGTCCTCGCCCATGGGCACGCCACGGGTGTTGGCGATTTCCTCGGTGACCTTGTGCTTGGGCAGGATGCCGCCGTGGCCCGGCTTGGCGCCCTGGCTCAGCTTGATCTCGATCATCTTCACCTGCGGGCTGGCCGCCTGCGCGGCGAAGCGCTCGGGGTCGAAGCGGCCGTCCGAGGCGCGGCAGCCGAAGTAGCCGCTGCCCAGTTCCCAGACCAGATCGCCGCCGTGCTCGCGGTGGTAAGGGCTGATGCTGCCTTCGCCGGTGTCATGGTAGAACTCGCCGAGTTTCGCCCCTTCGTTGAGGGCGCGAATGGCGTTGGCACTGAGTGAGCCGAAGCTCATCGCCGAGATGTTGAACAGCGAGGCCGAGTACGGTTGGCTGCATTGCGGCCCGCCGATCTCCACGCGAAAGCTGCAAGGGTCGCTGAGCGGCGCCGGGCGCATCGAGTGGCTGATGAACTCGAAGCCGTTCTGGTACACGTCGCTCAGGGTGCCGAAGGGCTTGTCCGAGCCTTC
Source organism: Pseudomonas sp. Marseille-Q0931 (assembly GCF_940789645.1). Lineage (NCBI taxonomy): Bacteria > Pseudomonadati > Pseudomonadota > Gammaproteobacteria > Pseudomonadales > Pseudomonadaceae > Pseudomonas > Pseudomonas sp. Marseille-Q0931. Next base: position 202,108 of record NZ_CALNWT010000001.1, read on the forward strand.
GTTCTTGGCGCGGGCGTAGACCAGCGAGCGCTGGGCGCGGGAGAAGGGCAGCTGTTCGGCATCACCTTCGAGCAGGTACTGGCGGATTTCCGGGCGGATGCCTTCGACCAGATAGCGGATATTGCCCAGGATCGGGTAATTACGCCGCACTGCATGGCGGGTTTGCAGCAGATCGCCGATACCGATCAGGCTGAGCACGCCGCCGATTAGGGTTAGCGGCCATATCCATTCATGAGCGAGGAAGGGCAGGCTGGCCAGGGTGAACAGCACGCAGAACGCGAAGAATGCATAGCGGCTGAGCAAAGAGAGGTTCATGAAGATTCCCGGAACGTGAGTCAGGTGGAGATTTTAGACTAAACGGCTATAACGGGTCACGTTCTGTCCGTACAGACACTCTCAAGGGCTAAGGACGAACACCGATGCCCTGTGGCACACTCAGTGGCCCGGAGCCAACCATCGCCAGAGCTTGGCCCGCGTCTCCCGATTTTTCGGCCTGCGCCCCATTGTCGCCGGCCTACTGCCTGAGGCCGCCAGCGGCCAAGAAGAGGAATGAGCGTGCATAACGTCGTGATCAGTGGTACCGGCCTCTACACCCCGGCCAACAGCATTTCCAACGACGAGCTGGTGGCATCCTTCAATGCCTACGTGCAGCAGTTCAACGCCGATAATGCTGAAGCCATCGCCCGTGGTGAAATCGAGGCACTGAGCGAATCCAGCAGCGGCTTCATCGAGAAGGCCTCGGGTATCAAAAGCCGCTTCGTCATCGACAAGGACGGCATTCTTGATCCGCAGCGCATGGTGCCGCGCATCCCTGAGCGTTCCAACGACGAGTGGGGCATTCTCTGCCAAATGTCCGTCGCGGCGGCCCATCAGGCGCTGGAGCGTGCCGGCAAGACCGTCGCCGACATCGACGGGGTGATCGTCGCCTGCTCGAATCTGCAGCGCGCCTATCCGGCGGTAGCCATCGAAGTGCAGGCCGCGCTGGGCATCGACGGCTGGGGCTACGACATGAACGTGGCCTGCTCCTCTGCCACCTTCGGCATCCAGGCCGCGACCACCGCGATCCAGACCGGGCAGGCCCGCGCCATCCTCATGGTCAACCCGGAAATCTGCACCGGTCACCTCAACTTCCGCGACCGCGACAGCCACTTCATCTTCGGCGACGCCGCTACTGCGGTGATCATCGAGCGTGCCGACCAGGCCACCTCCAAGCACCAGTTCGATGTGGTCGGCACCAAGCTGCTGACCCAGTTCTCCAACAACATCCGCAACAACTTCGGCTTCCTCAACCGCGCCGCGGAAGAGGGCGTGGGCGCCCGTGACAAGCTGTTCGTGCAGGAAGGCCGCAAGGTGTTCAAGGACGTCTGCCCGATGGTCGCCGAACTGATCGCCGCGCACTTGGCCGAGCACCAGCTCAATGTCGCTGACATCAAGCGCTTCTGGCTGCATCAGGCCAACCTCAACATGAACCTGCTGATCGCGCGCAAGTTGCTCGGTCGCGACGCCGAGCCGCACGAAGCGCCGGTGATTCTCGACACCTACGCCAACACCAGCTCGGCCGGCTCGGTGATCGCTCTGCACAAGAACCAGGACGACCTGCCGGCGGGCAGCCTGGGTGTTCTAAGCTCCTTTGGTGCCGGTTATTCCATCGGCAGTGTAATTTTGCGCAAGCGTTGAACTCTCTGTAGGAATGCCTGACGTGCACGGGGTGTTCGGCTTCGTGCGCAGGCCTGACCTACGGGAGTTCCATGTCCGATTCCGATCTCTTGGGGCGCCTGCTCGCCGGCGAGCAGAAGGCCTACCGCGAGCTGGTGGCTCGCTATCAGGGTGCGATGCGGGCGGTGGCCTACGCCATCGTCGGCAGCCGCCATGCCGATGAGGTGGTGCAGGATGCCTGGTTCGCCGTGGTGCGCAACCTGGCAGGTTTTCAACGCCGCGCCAGCCTCAAGACCTGGCTGCTGACCATTACCGCCAACACCGCCAAGACCCGACTCAAGCACAACCGCCGCGAGGTGCTGCTCGACGACCTGCCCGCGCCCCATGGCACGGTGGGTGACGGGCGTTTCGCCGATGACGGCCACTGGCTGCTGGCGCCGCATGCCTGGCATCAGGACAGCCCCGAAGCGCTGCTGACCGAAGACGAATTGCGCCAATGCCTGGAACACACATTGGCCAGCCTGTCCGAACTGCAGGCCAGCGTGCTGGTGCTGCGTGAGCGTCAGGGGCTGGAGTTGGAGGCGATCTGTAATCTTCTCGACATCTCCCTCTCCAATGCCCGTGTGCTGCTGCACCGGGCACGCCTGAAAGTCTTCGCCACCCTGGAACATTTCGAGGAGACAGGCCAATGCTGACCTGCAAGGAACTGGTCGCTCACTCCAGCGATTATCTCGACGGCCAACTGACCCTACGCCAGCGCCTGGCCGTACGCGCCCACCTGGCCATGTGCGGCAACTGCCGACGTTTTATCCGCCAGATGAAATTGACCCAGGCGGTGATCCGGCAGATGCCGGATGAGGAGCTACCCGCGCTCGACGCCCTGGCCGAGCGCCTGGCGCAGGTTCGGCGCAATCAGGGGTAAGCCATGTGCTTGCTGGACGGCTTGGTTGCGTCCTCAGGCGTAGGGTGGATGACGCTTTTTTTCATCCACCGTTTGCGGTGGCTGTCCGGGCTACTTGCTAGCGCCCCGCAGCCAAGTTACCGCTTTTGGAGACTTGTTCCTTAAGGCCAATTTTCAACCACAAACTACCACCTGACTGTATTGAAAGCTTTTTCATCTTTTTTGCTTTGCGCTTCAATATGGATGGTTTTTCGTAATAACCAAATCTTCGCTTGTGCCAGCGCCGATCTGTCTCGTGCTTCACCTTTTTCTTGAAATTGCGTAATGCAATCTCAATTGATTCATTATCTTCTATGTTGACTGTAATTGTCATTTTTTTGCATTTTAAGGACCGACGCCTGTCCATATTTGCTTTCTAACGTTTGGTTAAGGGGCGGGCTTTAGCCCGTCCCAGTGAGCGCAGTGAACGGTTTGAACCTCTTGTTAGATTTTGCATGGCGAGTTTTCAAACATTCTTTTAATTGTTTTGGTGTGCTCATTTTTGCTGGCTGAATAAAATATTTTTCTGTCCAGAAGAATGCGTTTCATTGAGATGTTTGAAGTTAAGTGACCGGGTTTCACCTGAAGTGTAATGGCTTCTTCGATTGGCTCGCCAGTAACCTCTATCTCGTAAGCTTCAATTTCACCGTTTTCCTTTCGCATTGTGCTTTTGTGAAGGAAATGTATTTTCTGCTCTTTAATCATATGGAATATCCAACGATTGAGATAGCTGGCGGCCAAAAGCGTAACTATTACTGACCAGTAAGGGAGGCGAGGAAAAGTTGACGCATTATGAGTTCTTCAGTAGACCCTCTACCAGTTTTACCGCCTGTAAGGTTTCAGGTGGAAAATAACTGTTGTCTCGGATGTTTGCGTACATTTCCTGGAGGCTCTGCTCAAATGCGAAAATAAACTCTGGGTTCTTCTTGCCTATGGTTTGCACGAGACAGGCTGTCAAAACTGCAATTGTTTGAGTTGCTTGGTCTGGAAGCGGGTTGGACATACGTATTTCTCCGAATTAAAAAACCTAACGTTTAGTTAGGGGGCGGGCTTCAGCCTGCCCCAGTGAGCGAAGCGAGCGACTTGAACCAATTATTAGGCATGGCTATTACTCAGTGCCACCATAATTTTTCATTGCCCCAAGCTGTACTGCGGTGACTACCGATAATAGGCTAGTTCCAATCATCAGGCCTTTTCTTTCTTTATACGTATGAAATATTCCTACTAAGCGAGTAAGAGACCAGTCGTTTGAAAGTTCATGGCCGGCAGGCCAAGAAAATATCCCGCCACCGCTGACGCCACGGGGACTAAGCGGGTTCATCTTTTTGCCATCGATTGGGGAGATGGCGTTTTTCTTACGAAATCGAACGATAATACTGGAGTCACTAGTTAAATTCAGTTCATTGTATGTTTCTTTCGTAGCCGAGAGGCCACGATAGGATGCAAATTCTGAACTAAAAACATCGCCTTTTTGACGCGATTTGCTTGCTGGGTAGCCGCAAATTGAGTACATTTTTAATTAATTTGCGTTATGGGTTATTTCACATCTTGATTGATGTAAAGGCTTGAAGTGAGCAAGCAGGCTTCTAGCAAAGGTTTTGTCGAGCCTGAAGTAAGCTATATCTACGGTGTCTTCCGATCTTTTGCTTTCAGGCAACAAGTCCACATATGCCATGTATCCATCAATTTCGGATATTCCGTTTGCGGTTGGGGTCAACAAGCTCCCGTACTCAGTTATGTCTGTAACGTGCGCTGCGGTAAAAAGAAAAGGAGCTCCTTGGAACTCGATAAATATACCGGTTCCAACCTGCTCAACTTTTCCTGAGCTTAGGTGTTCTACAAATATCGGCACAAGAGAATCGTGTGGATCGATAGCGTACATATAGAGCCTAACGTTTGGTTAAGGGGCGGGCTTTAGCCCGTCCCAGTGAGCGAAGCGAACGGTTTGAACTAGTTGTTAAGCGTTTTCGCTCAGCTGAATTCTGTTCATTAGCTTTTTATATTCTCTAAATTCTTGAAGGTATCGCTTATTTTTTACTAGGTGCTCAAAGTGTAATTTTAGCCTGGCGATTTGTTGCTTTGACAGTGCTTGAGGTTTTAAAAGCCTGGCAATTCTTTCTTTTATAAAGCCTGAGTAAGAGTCAAAGTAGTCCATCTCAATATATCTTATTGCTAGTTCTATACAGGCATTGTCGCCTTTCTTGATTCCGTTGCCTATTTCATATAGTGATTTTCTATACTGTAGCCAGTTGTAGCGATCAGGCATCCAGGACGGCGCACCGGGTTCAGATGCCTCGCCAGAATCAATTTCAAAAGAGCCGCCCAGCGACTTATGCAGCGAAACGATTTCAGCTTTGGACCAGCCACTGGGAACGCCGTGATAAATGTCTAATGGCGTATTTTGTGAAGACTGACGATCCATGTTTTGCCTAACGTTTGGTTAAGGCGCGGGCTTTAGCCCGTCCCAGTGAGCGAAGCGAACGATTTGAACCATTTGTTATGTGCCTTACTCAATAGTTGTGGTGGACTTCCCATTTGGCAGGCGCACTGTATGTATGGTGTGTGGGTAGTTTTTCCCCACTGAGCGATAAATGTCAACCACATCAAATAGTGTTATCAGGTAAAGTCCAGATTTCCTTTTGTGGTCAGAGCAAAAGAAAAAGCCTATTAGATTTTTCCCATTTGGGATGAAGGGTACAAAATGGTGGCTGTGAATGAACTGATTGCAGAGGTCGTATATTGATATTTCTGTATATTTCAAATTTCTGAATTCGTACTCAGGCTCTTTAATGCGTGTGATTATGGATTCAGGATTTCCGCGATAAGGAATTTCTTGGATATTGTATTTCTTTTTCGAGATGTGATCGGATACTTTCTTTGACTCGATTAGCTTTCTGATTGAATAGAAGCCGATAAATATTTCTTTCTCTACAGTATAAAAATTTTTCTCGTCCCAGCGTGTTTGAATAAGTCTGCGCTCAAGCCTGCTTGCAAGTTTGAGGAGATCATCTTTCCAATAGCTGGATTCGTGAATCATGAGGCCCCTCAATAAGCACATAACGTTTGGTTAAGGGGCGGGCATTAGCCCGTCCTAGTGAGCGAAGCGAACGGCTTGAACCAGGTGTTAGCCGAACGCACGGAAGATATCCCCCAAATCACTAAGTCCCTCGTGGACGCGCTTTAGCTTCCCGTCTCTTAAGTAAACAGCTGCTACCAGAAACGGCACATTGATGCAGCAGAACGAGAGTATGCCCCAGAAGCCCTTGGGAAGCAGAAAGACTGCGGTAACGATAAGCACGAGCGCAGAGATGGACATATACACAACTCTGAGAGGAATAAAGCTTCTACGGTCTGTATCAATACTGCGCATTGCGAGCCTTAAGCTAACAGTGATTAGATGGATGGCGGTACTAATCCGATAGTAGAGCCTTCCATCTAGCTCCGCACCATCCCGTTTCGCTTCGCACGAAAATTCCCTTCCAATCATGGCCTTATCGCTGTGCTCCGGCAGTCCGCTGTATTCGCTTGACCTCTTCTTTTTGCTCCAGCATTGCGCTTGGCACACCGCGAGGTGGATGTTCAGGCTACTGGCTATCGAAAGCATCGCCGCTGAAGCGCCTCCCACGGTGTGGTGGATATTCCTGTCCCTGGGGGAGGGGCTTTCGGCTCTGGCATCCTGCTTCGCTCTACCTACTGCATCCATGCAGTCGTAGCCGCGACTGTAGCGGGCAAAGCGCCCCCGGATTTCATCCGGGCTACGAAAACTTTTTTCGCCCGCTGTAACGCCCGCATCCCTGCCTCGTCAATTGCTGCGAGGGCGCCAACCTGGCCCCGCATTCGAAACCGATGGAGAGATGCCATGAAACAACTCAATACCCTGACTGCCACCCTCGGCGCTGCGCTGCTTACTTCCATGGCGTTCAGTGCTCACGCGGCCAGCAACCCCTTCGCTGCGCAGGAGCTGGCCAGCGGCTACAGCCTGGCCGCTGCCGAGAAGGCGCAGGAGGGTTCCTGTGGCGAAGGCAAATGCGGTGGCGAGATGAAAGCCGACAAGGAAGGCAAGTGCGGCGAGGGCAAGTGTGGTGGCGAGAAAAAAGCCGACGCCGAAGGTAAATGCGGCGAAGGCAAGTGCGGCGGCGAGAAGAGCGAGTAAGGGCAAGGGGAGGACGGATCATGCGACTCGCAAACCTCACTGGCGCCGGTCTCGGTCTGCGTCGCGGGCTGCTCGCCGAGCTGATCGGCGATGAGGCCAGCGGCGCCGACTTTCTCGAAGTGGCGCCGGAGAACTGGATCGGTGTCGGTGGCCGGTTGGGCAAGCAGTTGCGCGCCCTGAGCGAGCGCCGGCCGTTGCTGTGTCATGGTCTGTCCCTCAACCTCGGCGGCTTCGCGCCGCTGAACCTAGAGTTGCTGCACGCCATCAAGGGCTTTCTCGACGAGCACGGCGTGCTGGCTTACAGCGAACATCTGTCGGCCTGCGCCGACGTTGGCCAGCTGTATGACCTGATGCCGCTACCGTTTTCCGACGAGTCGGTGGTGCGCATCGCCGAGCGCGTGCGCATCGTGCAGGACCTGCTGGAAAGGCCGCTGATCATCGAGAACGTCTCGGCCTACGCGCGCATGCCTGGCGAACTGGATGAGGCGGATTTCGTTCGCGCCGTGCTGGAGCGTGCCGACTGCCAGCTGCTGCTGGACGTCAACAATGTCTACGTCAACAGCCTGAACTTCGGCTTCGATGCCGAAGCCTACATCGCCGCGATGCACAGTGAGCGCATCGCCTATCTGCACGTCGCCGGTCATTACGACCAGGCGGCAGACCTGAAGATCGACACCCACGGTGCGCCGGTGATCGACCCGGTGTGGGCGCTGCTGAGCAGCGCCTACGCGCAGCATGGCGTGCGCCCGACGCTGCTGGAGCGCGACTTCAACTTCCCGCCGCTGGCCGAGCTGTATGCCGAGCTGGCGCATATCCGCAGCCTGCAACAGGCCGTGCAACCGCTGAGCAGGTACGGTACATGAGCGGCATTCAGCAGCAGCGCGATTTCGCTGCACGTATTCGCCAGCCTGAGGCGCAGTCTTTGCTGCCGGGCATCACGGCCGAGCGCATGGCGGTCTACGAGGAGCTGTTCTTCAACAACGTCGCCAGCCTGGTGGGCGGCGCCTTTCCGGTGCTGCGTGGGGTTCTCGGAGCCGAGCGCTGGCAGCGGTTGCTGCGCGCGTTCTTCGCCGAGCACCGGGCGAGCACGCCGTACTTCCTCGAGATCAGTCAGGAGTTCATTGCCTGGCTGCAGCAGGGCTATCGCGCCGAGCCTGACGACCCTGCGTTCATGCTGGAGCTGGCCCATTACGAGTGGGTCGAGCTGGCGCTGGATGTCAGCGACGCGCAGTTGCCCGAGCGCGGCTGGTCGCCACTGGCCTGGCCGCTGGCCTATCGCTGGCCGGTGCAGAGGATCGGTGCTGATCACCACCCCACGCAGCCACCGGCCGAGCCGACCTGCCTGCTGGTCTGGCGCGACCGCCAGGATCAGGTGCGCTTCATGCAACTGGCGCCGTTTGCTTATCAACTGGCGCTGCGGCTGCAGGCTGGCGAGCCGCCCGTGCAGGCGCAACAGGCGCTGGCCATCGAGCACGGCCTGGCCGCTGATCGCGCCTATTTCGCTAACGCTCGCGCGCTGCTGGATGACTGGCAGACGCGCGATATCTGGTTTCCGTATCCCGAGGACTGACCACCATGATCGCTTTACTCAATCGCTGCCAGGACGCGCTGGAGGCTTCCCGGCGCCTGGATTTTCTCGGCCCGCTGCTGCTGCGCCTGTATCTGGTGCCGGTGTTCTGGATGGCCGGCACGCAGAAGCTCAAGGACATCGACGCCACTGCCGCCTGGTTCGGCAATCCGGATTGGGGGCTCGGCCTGCCGTTTCCCGAGCTGCTGGCCTGGGCAGCGGCGCTGACCGAGGCCGGTGGCGCTATTCTGCTGCTGTTCGGATTTGCCGTGCGCTGGATCAGCATCCCGCTGATCGTCACCATGCTGGTGGCGATTTTCGCCGTGCACTGGCCCTATGGTTGGCAGGCGATTGCCGACCCGTCCGCGCCGTTCGCCAACGAGCGCGTGCTAGCGGCGGCGGAAAAGCTCGAACGGGCGCGCAGCATCCTGCGTGAGCACGGCAATTACGACTGGCTGACCGCCAGCGGCAAGTTCGTGGTGCTGAACAATGGCATCGAGTTCGCCGCCACCTACCTGGTGATGCTCGTGGCGTTGTTCTTCAGTGGGGCAGGGCGCTGGTTGAGCATCGATTACTGGTTGGCGCGACGTTTCCGAATTTCCCGTTAGCCCAATGGGTTGTCCCTGCGCCGGCTCTCGCGAAATTCGCCGGGCGTCTGCCCGGTCCAGCCCTTGAAGCTGCGGTGGAACGAGCGTGACTCGGTGAAGCCCAGGTAACAGGCGATGTCCTGGATCGCCAGGTCGCTGCGCAGCAGGTAATGCTCGGCCAGTTCCTGGCGCAGCTCGTCGAGTATCTGCTGGTAGCTGGTGCCGGCCTGCTGCAGGTGGCGCTGCAGGGTGCGCACGGTCATGTCGAACTTCTCCGCGACCCGTTCCTTGCGCGGCAGGCCGTCCTTGAGCAGCAGGCGCAGGGCGTTCTTTACCCGGCGGGGCAGCGGCTCGTTGTCGTCCAGTCCTGCCATCAGGGTCAGGGCATGTTCTTCCAGCGTGCGCAGCAGGTTGGCGTCGGCCTGGCGCAGCGGCACGCCGAGGTAGTCCAGCGGCACCAGCAGGGCGTTGCAGGGCTGTTCGAACCGCACCGGGCAGCCGAACAGCTGCTGGTATTCGGCCAGGTCGGTGGTGGCCGGTTGCGCGTGTTCGAACCAGACCTCGCGCGGCGAATGATCGGAGTCGGCGATCCAGCGGGCGTACAGCAGCCAGGAGGCGAGTACGTTCTCGACCATATGGCGGCGAACGTCCGGCGCCTGATGGCGGCAGCTCCAGATCAGCCGCACGTGATCCTCGGCTGCCTCGATACGGCTGGTGCCCATGTCGCCCACCAGTTTCTCGTAGGGCACGATGCGGCCCATGGCTTCGCCGAGGGTGGCGCAGTTCATGGCGATATAGCCAAGTACGCTCCACGAGCCGGGCTGGACGAAACGCGCCGAGTGCAGGCCGAACAAGGGATCGCCGGAAACCTCCATCAGATGCGCCAGCAGGCGTTCGTGCACCTCGCTGGGCATGCGCTTGCCATTGTCGGCCAGGTCCTGCGCGGCAATCCCGGCGGCGGCCAGGGCGCGGTCGATATCCAGGCCGAGCTGTTCGGCCTGGCGCAGGTACTTGAGCAGGGCGGGAACCGAGGTATAGCCGAGGTTTTCCATGGATTCTTCTTGTTCTGCGATGCCTGTCTTGATTGGCGATAGCGCCTGTCCCGATTCGACAGTGACGGAAATCGGCGGCTGGCTAGTATAGGCAGCCATAAGTGCTGATCGGAATGGGGGATGCGATGCGACGCTGGAACGGATGGGGTGACGAAGCGACCGAGGTGGAACTGCCGGCCCATGGCGAGGCCTTTCTCGCCGAACTGGTCGGGCCGGGCCAGCGTCTGGCCGATGCCAGCTTGCAGGATGTCCTGGCGCGTGTGCCGGCCTCGCGTCTGGCCCCGCATCCGCTGATCAGCGTTGATGCCGAAGTGCGCGTGCGCCATGCCCGTGGCCAGAGCCTGCCGGACTGGCTGGCCATGCGCTCCGGCGAGTTCGGCCTCTTCCCCGATGGCGTCGCCTGCCCGGAGAGTGCCGAGCAGATCCGCGAGCTGCTGGCCTGGGCACAGCAGCATGACGTCAGCCTGATCCCCTACGGTGGCGGCACTTCGGTGGCCGGCCACATCAACCCGCAGGCCGGGCGGCGCCCGGTGCTGACCCTGTCGCTGGAGCGCATGACGCGCCTGCTGGATATCGACGAGGACAGCCTGATCGCCACCTTCGGCCCTGGCGCCAACGGCCCGCAGGTGGAAAGCCAGCTGCGCGCGCGCGGCTATACGCTGGGCCACTTCCCGCAGTCCTGGGAGCTGTCGACCCTCGGCGGCTGGGTCGCCAGCCGCTCCAGCGGTCAGCAGTCGCTGCGCTACGGGCGCATCGAGCAACTGTTCGCCGGCGGTAAGCTGGAAACCTTCGCCGGCACTCTGGAGATTCCCACCTTCCCGGCGTCGGCCGCCGGCCCCGATCTGCGCGAGCTGGTGCTGGGTTCGGAAGGGCGCTTCGGGGTGATCTCCGAGGTGCGCGTGCGCATCAGTCGCCTGGCCGAGCAGGAGCGCTTCTATGCGGTGTTCCTGCCCAACTGGCAGCAGGCGCTGAGTGCCATTCGCAGCCTTGCGCAGGCGCGCGTGCCGCTGTCCATGCTGCGTCTGTCCAATGCCATCGAAACCCGCACCCAACTGGCCCTGGCCGGTCACCCGCAACAGATCGCGCTGCTGGAGAAATACCTGGCCCTGCGCGGCGCTCGCGATGAGAAGTGCATGCTGACCTTCGGCGTCACTGGCAGCCGGGTGCAGAACGCCGCTTCGCTGAAACAGACGCGGCGCCTGCTCAAAGGTTTTGGCGGCGTGTTCACCGGCACCCTGCTGGGCAAGAAATGGGAGCACAACCGCTTCCGCTTCCCCTATCTGCGTCACGGTCTGTGGGAGCGCGGCTATCTGGTGGACACCCTGGAAACCGCCACCGACTGGTCCAACGTCGACAACCTGTTGAACAAGGTCGAGGCAAGCCTGCGTGACGAGCTGGCCGGGGAGGGCGAGCGGGTGCACGTGTTCACCCACCTGTCGCACGTCTACGGCGAAGGTTCGAGCATCTACACCACCTACGTATTCCGCCCCGGCAGCGACTACGCCACCGCCATGGCGCGTTGGCAGCGGCTCAAGGCAGCGGCCAGTCGCACCATCGCCGGAAATCGCGGCACCATCAGCCACCAGCACGGCGTGGGGCGCGACCACGCGTCTTATCTGGCGGCGGAGAAGGGCGAGCTGGGCATGGCCACGCTGCGCAGCCTGGCCACGCACTTCGACCCGGAGCAGCGCCTGGCTCCCGGCGTGCTGTTGCAGGATTGAGCATGGAACTGTGGAACGCCCGCTGGCGCGAGCGTGCGCTGCCTGAACTGGCCGCGCGCGACTGGGATTTGCTGGTGATCGGCGGCGGCATCTGCGGCGCCGGCATCCTGCGTGAGGCGGCGCGGCGTGACTGGCGCTGCCTGTTGCTGGAGCAGCGCGACTTCGCCTGGGGCACCTCTAGCCGCTCGTCGAAGATGGTGCACGGTGGCCTGCGTTACGTTGCCAAGGGCCAGATTGGGCTAACCCGCGACTCGGTACGCGAACGCCAGCGCCTGCTCGGCGAGGCGCCGGGGCTGGTGGAACCCTTGAGTTTCGTCATGCCGCATTACCGCGGCGGCTTCCCTGGTCCCAAGGTATTTGGCGGTCTGCTCAGCCTCTACGACGCTCTGGCCGGTAAGCGCAATCATCTGTTCTATCCGCTGCAACAGCTGCGCTACCTGGCGCCGGGCATCCGCGAGGACGGCCTGCTCGGCGGCACGCGCTTCTTCGACGCAGTGACCGACGATGCCCGTCTGGTGCAGCGCGTGCTGGGCGAGGCGCGCGCCGAAGGTGCAGAGGCGCTCAATGGCATGCGCGTGGTCGAGCTGCTGCGCGAGGTGGGGCAGGTGGTTGGTGTGCTCGCCGAGGATGTGGAAACGGGCAAACAGTACCGCCTGCGCAGCCGCGCCGTGGCGCAAGCCACTGGTGCCTGGGCCGATCGTCTGCGCCAGCCCGGTAATGGCCGGGTTCGACCGCTACGCGGCAGCCACCTGCTGCTGCCGAGCTGGCGCCTGCCGGTGGCGCATGCCTTCAGTTTTATGCACGCCGCCGATGGGCGGCCGGTATTCGTTTTCCCTTGGGAGGGCGCGACGGTTATCGGCACCACTGATCTGGATCATGCGGACGATCTGGATACCGAGGCGGCGATCAGCAAGGAGGAGGTCGACTACCTGCTGGCCGCCTGCGCCCAGCAGTTCCCGTGCGCCGAAGTGACGTGCGGCGATGTGTTGTCGGCCTGGGCCGGCGTGCGCCCGGTGGTGGGCGATGGCAGCGCCGGGCTGAAACCCTCGGACGAAAAGCGCGAGCATGCGCTGTGGATCGAACCGGGCAGCGTAACCCTGGCCGGCGGCAAGCTGACCACCTTCCGCCTGCTGGCGCTGGAGGTACTGCGCGCCTGCGCAGGCTTCGTCGGCAAAGCGGTGGACCATCAGGGCGGCGCGGTCTTCGCTGCGAATACGCCGACACCGGTGCCGGCATTAAGCCCGGCGCAGCAACGCCGTCTGGCCGGTCGCCAGGGCCGCCAGCTGGGCGAGGTGCTGCGCCTGATCGACGAGGTGGGCGGCGATTGCGTCGCGGGTACAAACACCCTGTGGGCCGAACTGGCCTGGGCCGCCGAGGGCGAGCTGGTGCTGCACCTGGACGACCTGCTGTTGCGGCGCACGCGCCTGGGTTTGCTGCTGGCTGAAGGCGGCCGCGCCGAGTTGCCGCGTATCCGCGCGCTATGCCAGCCGCGCCTGGGTTGGAACGATGCGCGCTGGCAGCAGGAGGAGGCGGATTACCTGGCGCTTTGGCAGCGCTGTTACAGCCTGCCAGAGACTTAATGATGGCGCTGCCGACTTTCCGTAGGAGCGAGCTCTGCTCGCGAATGCGGTTAGCGCAAAAGCTTCGCGAGCAGAGCTCGCTCCTACACGGATTCCGCGTACAGGTTGTAGCCCGGATGCAATCCGGGGATGAACGACGATGCAGCTCCCGGATTTCATCCGGGCTACGTAGCTAGATTGCGGTAACTCCGATCAGCTCCCTCTCCCGCTTGCGGGAGAGGGTTGGGGAGAGGGAAAGCGTTTATTCGCAGGCCACCTGGCTCAGACGGAACACCCTCTCCCCCGGCCCCTCTCCCATAAATGGGAGAGGGGAGACATAACAGAAGGACCACACCTTGAGCGAACCAAGCTACCTGCTGAGCATCGACAACGGCACCCAGAGCGTCCGAGCGCTGCTGTTCGATACCAACGGCAACCTGCTCGCCAAGGGCAAGGTCGAGCTCGATCCCTATTTCTCCAGACAGCCTGGCTGGGCCGAACAGGACCCGGAGTACTACTGGGCCAGCCTCGGCGAGGCCTGCCGCTTGCTGTGGCAACAGGTGGATATCGACCGCCGCCTGATCCGCGGCGTCGCCGTTACCACCCAGCGCGGCAGCATCATTCATGTCGATGAGCAGGGCACGCCGCTGCGCCCGGCGATTCTCTGGCTCGATCAGCGTCGTGCCGAGGTGGCGGGGCGCATCAAGGGCCTGTGGGGCTGGCTGTTCAAGCTGGCACGTGCCGAGGAGGCGGTCGATCACTTTCGTGGCCAGGCCGAGGTCAACTGGGTGGCTCAGCATCAGCCGGACAACGCGGATCGCACGCACAAGGTGCTGTTGCTATCCGGGTTTCTCACCCATCGCCTGTGCGGCCGCTTCGTTGATTCCACCAGCAGTTGCGTGGCTTATCTGCCGTTCGACTACAAACGCCTGCGCTGGGCCGCGCCCGGCGACTGGAAGTGGCAGGCGCTGAAGGTACGCCGTGAGCAACTGCCCGAGTTGTTCAAGCCAGGGGAGCGACTGGGCTGCATCACGGCCGAGGCCAGCCGCCACTCCGGTATTCCCGAGGGCCTGCCGCTGATCGCTGCCGGCGCAGACAAGGCGTGCGAGGTACTGGGTTCCGGTGCGCTGGAGGCCAGCACGGCCTGCCTGTCCTACGGCACCACAGCGACCATCAACACCACGCGCAGTCGTTATCTGGAAACCGTGCGCCTGATTCCTCCCTATCCGGCGGCGCTGCCGGATCACTGCAACACCGAGGTGATGATCTATCGCGGTTTCTGGATGGTCAGCTGGTTCAAGCGCGAATTCGGTCTGCGGGAGATGCAGCGTGCCGAGGCGCTGGGCGTGTCGCCCGAAGCGCTGTTCGACGAGCTGGTCAACGCCGTCCCGCCCGGCTCAATGGGGCTGATGTTGCAGCCGTACTGGACGCCCGGCATCCGTGAGCCGGGGCTGGAGGCCAAGGGTTCGATCATCGGTTTTGGTGATGTGCACACCCGCGCGCATATCTACCGTGCCATTCTCGAAGGCCTGGCCTATGCGTTGCGTCAGGGCAAGGAACGTATCGAAAAACGCTCCGGCACCCGCATCGAGCGCCTGCGTGTGTCCGGTGGCGGTTCGCAGAGCGATGCGGCAATGCAACTGACGGCCGATATCTTCGGCCTGCCGGCCGAGCGGCCGCATCTGTACGAGACCAGCGGGCTGGGCGCGGCGATCAACTGCGCGGTGGGCCTGGGCTTGCACGCCGATTACCCGAGCGCCATCGCCGCCATGACTCGAGTAGGGCAGGTGTTCCAGCCGAACCCGGAGGCACAGCGCGTTTACCAGCAGCTCTACGGGCAGGTCTATCAGCGCATGTACCGCCAGCTCAAACCGCTGTACCAGCGCATTCGCAAGATCACCGGCTATCCGGCGTAGAGCATAGGGATGAGCACTGTGGGAGGGGCCGGGCGGCGCTCCGCTTTAGCCCCGACCGAGTAATACCAAGGTCGCGGCTAAAGCCCCTCCTACAGAAACCAGTCGCCCTCCAAATGGAGGGCGTTAGGGCGTGCTTCAAGCGACATCCACCAGCACGATTTCGCTGTCTTCCTGCGCTTCGACGCGGATCACCTCGACATCGGCAACGGCGACGCCGTCACGTGCCTTGGCTGCCACACCGTTGACGCTGAAGGCGCCGGTGGCGCCCACCAGATAGGCCTTGCGACCCGGCTGCAGCACGTACTCGGCGCTTTGTCCGGCCTTGACCGTGGCCGCTACCAGGCGTGCGTCGGTGCGGATGCGCAGGGCGTCGACATCTTCCTCGTAACCGCTGGCCAGGGTGACGAAGGCTCCGGAGCGGTCGCCTTTAGGGAAAGGCTTGGCACCCCAGGAGGGCGGCAGGCCGGCCTGGTTCGGCTGAATCCAGATCTGGAAGATCTTGGTGGTCTCATCTTCCAGGTTGTACTCGCTGTGGGCGATGCCGGTGCCGGCGCTCATCACCTGCACATCGCCGGCCTCGGTACGGCCTTTGTTGCCCAGGTTGTCCTCATGGCTGATGGCCCCTTCGCGAACGTAGGTGATGATCTCCATGTCGCGGTGCGGGTGCGGCGGGAAGCCAGAGTGCGGAGCGATCTCGTCATCGTTCCAGACGCGCAGGCGACCCCAGTTCATGCGCTCGGCGTCGTAGTATTCGGCGAAGGAAAAATGGTGACGGGCATTCAGCCAGCCGTGGTGAGCGCCACCGAGTTGTTCGAACGGACGTACATCGATCATGGTCAATCCTCCAGTCATGCACGAGGTCAGTCCCGTGCGATGTCGATGGATGAATGATCCTTTTTGATTGATCGATTTAAAAGCGCAATATTTATTGATTTTATATCTATAAATTAGATTAATTGTCCGAGGGCCACACACTAGGCTTTCGTTTACCCCTTTCAAGGAGCACCGCAATGCGCGAGCGCAAGGCCTGGTTGATCCTGCATGGCAAGCAGGCATTGAACGAAGAGGTGAGGGCGGCCGTGAACGGCCTGCGCGAGCGTGGCTGGGATCTGGCGGTGCGCCTGACCTGGGAGGGTGGCGATGCCGAGCGTCTGGTGCACGAAGGGCTGGCGGCTGGTTATCCGATCCTGATCGCTGGCGGCGGCGACGGCACCCTGCGCGATGTGGTCGAGGCCATGGTCAAGGCACGCAGTGAAGCCAGCCTGGCGCTGTTGCCACTGGGTACGGCCAATGATTTTGCTCATGCCGCCGGCGTGCCGCTGACGCCAGCTGCGGCGCTGGCTCTGCTGGAAGTGGAGCCGGTGGCGGTGGATGTGGGCATGGCGGGCGAGCGCGCCTTTCTCAATATGGCCACCGGCGGCTTCGGCTCCAATGTCACCGCCAATACCTCGGAGGAGCTTAAGAACGTCCTCGGTGGCGCCGCCTATCTGCTGACCGGGCTCAGTCGCTTTTCCCAAGTGCGCGCCGCCGCGGGGCGTTTTCATGGGCCGGAGTTCGAATGGCAGGGCGAATTTCTCGCCCTCGGTATCGGCAATGGCCGTCAGGCGGGCGGCGGGCATCTGCTCTGCCCGGAAGCGACCATCGATGATGGCCTGCTGGACGTCAGCATCGTGCCGGCGGCGCAGGACGTGGTGAGCACTCTTGGCACGCTGCTCACTGGCGGCATGCACGGTTTGCAAAGCGTTGCGATCAGCGCGCGGCTGCCCTGGCTGGAGGTGGAGGCGCTGGAGGGATTGGACCTGAACCTCGACGGCGAGCCGATGGAAAGCAAGCGGCTGCGCTTCACTGCACAACCCGGTGCCTTGCGTCTGCACCTGCCCGGGCATTCGCCGCTGCTCGCTGGCCATGCGCTTGGCGCTGAGGCATGATGGCTGCGCGCCAGCAACGCTTCAGTCTGCCGGCAGTTCGCCGATAACCCGAGCGGCAGACTAGACTCACCTCATTACCTTGGAGCGCATGATGGCCGGCATTCTCGATTCAGTGGATCAACGCACGCAACTGGTCGGCGAAAACCGTCTGGAAATTCTCATGTTCCGCCTGGCCGGCCGGCAGCTGTTCGCCATCAACGTGTTCAAGGTGCAGGAAGTCCTGCAGATGCCCAAGCTGACGCTGATGCCGCAACGCCACCGCTTCGTCTGCGGCGTGGTCAATCTGCGTGGCCAGACCCTGCCGGTGATCGACCTGTCGCAGGCCATCGGCATGCGCCCGCTGGTGCCGGATGAGCGCAGCACCATCATCGTCACCGAATACAATCGCTCGGTGCAGGCCTTCCTGGTCGGCAGCGTGGATCGCATCCTCAACCTCAACTGGGAGTCGATCCAGCCACCGCCCGGCGGTGCCGGCCGCCAGCACTACCTGACCGCCATCACCAAGGTCGACGAGCAGATCGTCGAGGTCATCGACGTGGAGAAGGTGCTGGCCGAGATCGTGCCGATGAGCACCAAGGTCTCCGAGGAAAAGCTCGCCGACCCGCTGCTGGAAAAGGCCCGTGGCCGTGAAGTGCTGCTGGTGGACGACTCCAGCGTCGCCCTCAGCCAGTTGCGCGATACCCTGTCGCAGTTGGGCATCCGCCTGCATATGGCCAGCGATGGCCTCAAAGCGCTCAACCTGCTGAAGAAGTGGGCGGACACTGGCGAAGTGATGACGGACAAGCTGCTGATGATCTTCACCGACGCCGAGATGCCGGAAATGGACGGCTACCGCCTCACCAGTGAAATTCGCAATGATCCGCGCCTCAAGGATCTTTACGTGGTGCTGCACACGTCGCTGTCCGGCAGCTTCAACGAGGCGATGGTGAAGAAGGTCGGTTGCGACAATTTCCTCTCCAAGTTCCAGCCGGACAAGCTGGTGGACGTGATCCGCCAGCGCCTGGAGCTCGACGAGCCGCGTTAGAGCACGTGTGCGGCGGGGGAGGTTCGTCGGGCACCGATGGCGGACCCGCTCTACGCCGGCCAGTCGTTATTGCCCCGCAGTGCTTGTGAGCGAGGCCGTCAGCTCGTATAACGGCGTTTTGCCAACAGGAAGCTGACCCATGCTGAGTCTCTCGGGGCTTTACCGTTACCCGCTCAAGTCCGGCCGCGGCGAGACCTTGCAGCGCAGTGCGGTCGATGGCCTTGGCCTGCATGGCGATCGGCGCTGGATGCTGGTCGACGCCGACAACGGCCGCTTCATCAGCCAGCGCCTGCTGCCGCAAATGAGCCAGTTGAGCGCGTTGTACGATGGGCGTGGCGGCCTCACCCTCAGCGCGCCGGGGCGCGACGATATTTCCGTGGCGCTGCCCGACCCTGATCAGGATCTGCGTGGCGTCATCCTGTGGCGCGACAGCTTGCGTGTGCCGGATGCCGGCGATGAAGCTGCCGAGTGGCTCAGCGCCTTGCTGGGCAAGGCCTGCCGTCTGGTGCAGGTGCCCGAAGAGCGCACCCGCCAGGTCGATACCGCCTATGCCAAGCCGGGTGATCGCGTGGCCTTCGCCGATGGTTTCCCGCTGCTGCTGATCGGCCAGGCATCGCTGGACGATCTGTCCCAGCGTGTCGGCCAGCCGCTCTCGATGCTGCGCTTTCGCCCCAATCTAGTGGTTGCCGGCAGCGAGCCTTACGCCGAAGACAGCTGGAAGCGTATCCGCATTGGCGAGGTGGAATTCGACGTGGTCAAGGGCTGCTCGCGCTGCATTCTCACCACCATCGACCCGCAGACCGGCGAGCGCAACGCTCAGCGCGAACCGCTGGCCACGCTCAAGACCTATCGTGAACGCGAGGGTGACGTGTTCTTCGGGCAGAACTTGCTGCCGCGCGGTGTCGGTGAGCTGCAGTTGGGCATGACGGTGCAGGTGCTGGAGTAGCGCGGTCTTGTAGGAGCGAATTCATTCGCGAATAAATTCGCTCCTACACCGGCTTCACTGATCGTCGAAGAAACGCTCGTTCCAGGCCACCAGCGGGTGCGGCGCATCGAGCTTCTGGCCATAGATCACCGAGTAGGACAGCACGTTCTGCACGTACTGGCGGGTTTCGTCGAACGGAATGTTCTCCACCCAGACGTCATAGCTCAGGTGATTGGCGCCGCGCAGCCACTGGCGTACCCGGCCCGGGCCGGCATTGTAGGCGGCCGAGGCGAGCACGCGGTTGCCGTTGAACTGGCCGTACACCTGGCTGAGATAAGCCGCACCCAGCTGGATATTGGTGTCCGGGTTGAGCGCCTGCTGCGGTGAGGCCAGGGGGATGCCGAACTTGCGCGCGGTTTCCTTGGCGGTGGCCGGCATCAGTTGCATCAGGCCCATGGCGCCGGCGTGGGAGCGGGCGTCGGCCATGAAGGCGCTTTCCTGGCGGGTGATGGCGAACACCCAGCTCGAATGCAGGTCGCGGCGTCTGGCTTCGCGGACCAGTTCGTTGCGATGAGCCATGGGGAAGCGTACCTCCAGATCGTCCCAGTACTGGGCCTGGCTGATGGTACGGATGGCCGGGAAGTACCACTCCATTTCGTAGGCCAGGCGCGCCTGGGCCACCAGCTCGTCGCGGCTGAACCGGCGGCTGACGTGATACCACTCGCGGCGGCCGTCGACGATCTGGCCACGCGCATGAAATTCCATGGCGCGCTTGATGCCGGGCGTGTTGCGCACCTTCTGCACGACCTTGGGGTCAAGCGCCAGCGGCTGGTTATTCAGCGCGTACGGCGCCTTGACCTGATCCGCTGCCATGAAGCCGTAGAAATCACGCTCCTTGGCCAGGGCCTGGAACAGCACCGCCGGTTGCTGGCTGTTGGGCTGCGCCAGTTGCAGGCTGCGCGCGTTCCAGTAGCGCCAGCGGTTGCTGCTGGCCAGGTCGGACGGCATCTTCTGTGTCAACTGATACGCCTCTTCCCAACGGCCGTGGCGCAGCAGCAGGCGTGCACGCCATTCGCTGACGGTGTTGTCACGCAACTGTGGGTCGTACTTGGCCATCACCTGCAGACCACGCAGATCGAAGCGTTGCGCCAGGCGCAGACCGATCTGCCGGGCGATGGCGACCTGCTCGTCGGCGGAGAACTTCATGCGCTGGGCATAGCCGTCGAGCAGGGCCAGGGCGTCTTCGGGGCTCTGCCGGGCCAGACGGCGCAGTCCGAAGCCGACCACGTCGCTCATGGCGTCATCGGCTGGGGCGAAGCGCGCGGTGTTCTTCAGCAATTGCGGTTTCTGCGCCACTTCGACCATCAGCTTGCCGCGCTCGCCGAGCGTCGGCATGCCCTTGATCAGGAAGTTGGCCAGACCGTAGTTGCCGCTTTCCACCGCCAGCTTGGTGCGCTGCCAGCGGCGCTGCTCGGTGAGTTGGCCATTGGCTGCCCAGCGCTCGAACAGCGGGTCGCAGGC
This sequence comes from Pseudomonas sp. Marseille-Q0931, assembly GCF_940789645.1. Lineage (NCBI taxonomy): Bacteria > Pseudomonadati > Pseudomonadota > Gammaproteobacteria > Pseudomonadales > Pseudomonadaceae > Pseudomonas > Pseudomonas sp. Marseille-Q0931. Next base: position 222,657 of record NZ_CALNWT010000001.1, read on the forward strand.
ATTGGGTTGGGACTTGCCCACCAGCCAGAGCTTTTCGGCGGTGGCATTGCCTTCTGCAGTCAGACCGTGGCTCAGCTGGTATTGGCCGTACAGACAGTCCAGTTCGGTGAAGTTGAGGTCCGGGTCGTAGTGATCGAGGAAGGGCTTCCAGTCGCCGCGTTCGGCAAGCCAGCGCAACCAGCGCAGCTTCATCCAGTTGGCCTGGGGCAGGTCGCCGTGCTCGGCGAGGAATTTCTCGATCTCGGCGTTGCTCGCCGACTTGAGGCGATTGGTCAGCTCGTCATAAGCCAGATAAGGCGTGAGCGGGTAATCGCGCAGCGCGCTGGCGTACTGGCGATAAGGACCGCTGTCGCCCTTGGCCAGGGCGCGTTTGGCCTCATCGTAGTACTGGCGTTGCTGGGCGAGGCTGGCGGCTTCGACGCTGGCGATGCCGGTGGTGGTAAGAATCAGACATGAAACTAAAGAGAGAAAGCGACTGCGCATGGCATTTCCAGGGGCAAGCAGAGGTGTGGGACAACGCGGTCCGTATCGTTGCATGCCTCTAGCTTAGCCTTTCATCGGGGCGCGGTGAATGCCGCCGGGCGGGATCGACACATGCAGCAAAAAAGCGCGTATGTGCGCCACCTGGAATGCTGATCCCACGGCTGCCGCTTCGGTGGAAACGGCAACAGCCGACTGGCAACTCGGGTAGAATGCGCCGCCTGTTTCTGGAGATGCCCATGACCCTGCTCAAGTTTGCCGACGTATCCCTCGCCTATGGCGCCATGCCCCTGCTGGACGGAGTGTCCTGGCAGATCGCGCGGGGCGAGCGCGTGTGCATCATTGGCCGCAACGGGACCGGCAAGTCGAGCATGCTGCGCCTGGTCAAGGGCGACCAGATGCCGGACGACGGCGAGATCTGGCGCGCACCTGGGCTGAAGATCGGCGAGTTGCCACAGGAGCTGCCGCGCGCCGATGAGCGTACCGTGTTCGACGTGGTCGCCGAAGGCCTGGCCGGTGTCGGCGAGTTGCTGGCGCGCTATCACCACTTGGCGCAGAACATCCAGGGCGATGACGACCTCGAGCAACTGATGCACGTGCAGCAGGAGCTGGAAGCCAAAGACGGCTGGCGCCTGCAGCAACTGGTCGACAGCACCCTGAGCCGCCTGCAGTTGCCGGCGGACAAGACCCTGGCCGAGCTTTCCGGTGGCTGGCGCCGTCGCGTGCTGCTGGCCCAGGCGCTGGTGTCCGAGCCGGATCTGCTGCTGCTCGACGAGCCCACCAACCACCTGGACATCGGCGCCATCGCCTGGCTGGAAGAGGCACTGAAGGATTTTGGCGGCGCCGTGCTGTTCATCACCCACGACCGTTCCTTCCTGCAGAACCTGGCCACACGCATCCTCGAACTGGACCGTGGCGGCCTGATCGACTGGAACGGCGACTACGCCAGCTTCCTGGTGCACAAGGAGCAGCAGCTCGCTGCCGAGGAAACCGCCAACGCGCTGTTCGACAAGCGTCTGGCCCAGGAGGAGGTGTGGATTCGTCAGGGCATCAAGGCCCGCCGCACCCGTAACGAAGGCCGCGTGCGTGCGCTCAAGGCGATGCGCGCCGAGCGTGCCGAGCGCCGCGAGCGTCAGGGCAAGGCGAATATCCAGCTGGAGACCGCGGACAAGTCCGGCAAGCAGGTGATGGTGGCGGAGAACGTCAGCTTCGCGCATAGCGGCGGCCCGTTCCTGGTCAAGGATTTCTCCATGGTCCTGCAGCGCGGCGACCGTATCGGCCTGCTCGGCGCCAACGGTACCGGCAAGACCACGCTGCTCAAGCTGCTGCTGGGTGATCTGCAGCCGAGCAGCGGCAGCATCGAGGTCGGCACCAAACTGGAAGTGGCGTATTTCGACCAATTGCGTCACCAGCTCGAGCCGGAAAAGACGGTGATCGACAACGTCGCCGAAGGTCGCGACTTCATCACTATCGATGGCCAGAACCGCCATGTGCTGAGCTACCTGGGCGACTTCCTGTTCAGCCCGCAACGGGCCCGTACACCGGTCAAGGCGCTATCGGGTGGCGAGCGGGCACGACTGTTGCTGGCGAAGTTGTTCAGCAAGCCGGCCAACCTTCTGGTGCTGGACGAACCGACCAACGATCTGGACGTAGAAACCCTGGAACTGCTCGAAGAAGTGCTGCTCAATTTCCCCGGCACCGTGCTGATGGTCAGCCACGACCGTGCCTTCCTCGATAACGTCGTGACCAGCACCCTGGTGTTCGAGGGTGAAGGCAAGGTGCGCGAATACGTCGGTGGCTATCAGGACTGGCTGCGCCAGGGCGGCTCGCCGCGTCTGCTTGGCGTGGGTGAAAGCAAGTCCGGCAAGGCCGAGCTGGCCACCGCCATCGTCGAAGCGCCGGCCCCAGCGGCAGCGGCCCCGGTGCAGGGGAGCGCCGAGCCGGCGAAGAAGAAACTGAGCTACAAGCTGCAGCGCGAGCTGGAGGCGATTCCCGGGCAGATCGACGCCCTGGAGCAGGAAATGGCCGCTGTGCAGGAGCAGGTATCCGATCCAGCCTTCTATCAGCAGCCGGTGCAGGTCACCACGGACGTATTGGCGCGTCTCGAGGGCTTGCAGAAGGAAATGGACGCGCTGCTCGAGCGCTGGGCAGAGCTGGAAGGCTGACGAAGGAACGACGGGCAATGGCCATCGAGTACCGCATCACTCTCGACGACAATCATCAGTTCAGCTACCGGATCGAACTGAATCGCGAATATGACCCCACTGAAGCGCAACAGGCACCTGCCTGGACCCGCCTCGAGCATCAGCAGTGCAGCAATTGCCCGCTCAGCCGCGAGCAGTTCAGCCACTGCCCGGCCGCGGTCGATCTGCAGCGGGTGATCGAGGACTTCCATGGTCTGCCGGCGTTCAAGAAGGCCAGTGTCTGGGTACGCACGCCAGAGCGTGAGTACACCAAGCATGTCGGGCTGGAGGAGGGGTTGCGGGCGCTGCTTGGAGTGATCATGGCCACCAGCGCCTGCCCGGTGCTGGCGCGCCTGAAACCCATGGCGCAGCACCATCTGCCGTTTGCCAACAACCAGGAGTTCATCCTGCGTGCGGTGTCGCTGTACCTGGCGCGGCAATACTTCAACATGCGCGAGGGGCGCCTGGCCGATTGGGAGCTAAAGGGGCTGGTGCGCTTGTTCCAGCAACTCAAGCTGGTCAACCAGGCCTTCTGGCAGCGTATTCACGACACCTGTGAAGGCGACTCCAACCTCAAGGCCTTCCTGACCTTCTTCTCGATGTCGTCGAGCATGACGGTGTCGCTGGAAACCCAGCTGCAGAAGATCCGCCCGCTGGTGATGAGCGCGGGCGAGTCGTTCGAGTAAAAGGGTGTCTACAAAATGGCTGCACTTGGCAATACTGCGTTGAAAGCGATCTCGAAATGCTCATTTACAGCACGTAAACTCCGCTTTCTCGATCGTTTTCGCCTTGTCCTGCCTTCGTTCGCCTATCTTGTAAACACCCTCTAAGGCCGAAGCCAAAAAGCTCGCCGCTGAAGCGCCTCCCACGGGCAAAGCCAACGCAGCTACTGTGTGGGAGGGGCTTCAGCCGCGACGCGATTTCAAGTGCCTTTTTCGCCTTTCTTCAGACGCACCGCGAGCACATCGCAGGGCGCGCCGTGCAGCACGTCATTGGCGGTGGAGCCCAGCAGCAGCGCAAGGCCGTGACGCCCATGGCTGCCAACCACGATCAGGTCGCAACCCTGTTCTTCGGCCAGGCGGTGGATTTCCTGGCGCGGCTGCCCGTAAGCCAGGTGGCGCTGGTCGGCGGTGAGTTCCGGGTACTTGCCGGTGAAGCTGTCCATGCGCTCGCGGGCCTGCTCGAACTGCTGTTGCTGCAGCATCGACAGATCCATCGGCACGTCGCCGCCAAAGGCCATGGCCATCGGTTCGACGATATGCACCAGGGACATCTTGGCGCCACTGGCCTGGGCCAGCTTCTGTGCACGGACCACTACGGGGTCGCATTCCTCGGTCAGGTCGACGGCGACCAGAATGTGCTGGTAGGGCATGGTGAACTCCTCCTTAAGGAAGCAAATGGCTCTGTCTCAAGTATGGCCCCATTGTGTGGGATAGAGCGACTGGTCTTGAAAAGGCAAAGAAAAGCCCGGTGTGAGCACCGGGCAATGGTTGGGCCAGGCAGGCCGGAAATATGGGCATCAGTGTTGGCCTGCAGCGTACTGGGCGGCAACGCCTTCCAGGCCCTCGATGATGCTGTCGGAATACTTGCTGATCAAAAACGGTACGGTGTTCTCGTTGTAGTTGCGCAGGGATTTCTCGATGTAACGCCACTTGGTTTCGATTGAGCCCAGCGCAGCGCTGATCTGCGGGGTGTTCTGCTGGGCGGCGCTGAGGTTGTCGAGTTGATTGGCGAACTCGCCGACCAGCTCATCGATGGCGCGCTCTTCGCCGCCGCCAAAGAAACTGGTGCCAACCGAGGCACTGCGGGAAGCATAGTCCAGGGCGATGTTTTGCATCAGCAGGCTTTGCTCGCGGCTCTTCTGCGTGAGTGGCGGGACGCTGAAACCGCTTTCTTGCTGAATCTTCTGATACAGCTCCTGACTAATGGCGATGATGTGCTGATTGCTGTCGGCCAGGTCGGCGACGGGTTGCAGGTCCGTGAAACCCTGGCTGCGCATGGCCTCCATCAGTGCCTGTAGACCGCTGCGGTAACTTTGCCAGTTGGTTTGCAACTGCGTGCGGAGCGCCTTGCTTGCGTCGCCAGGCATCTCGCCCAGGCCGTCCAGGTGCGCCTGGCCCTCCTGCAGTGACTCGCCAATCATCCGCGCGTAGCGCTGGTCGCCTTCCATGCCGTTGTACATGTAGAAGTCGCCCAGGCTCTTTTGCGTCGCCAGGCGCAACTGATGCAGGCGCAGCAGATCATCGGCCGGCGCTGCGCTGAGCAAGGAAGGGGAGAGTGACGTGAAGAGAAAAACGAGCAGGGCGCTCAGGGGAAATACAAGCGAACGGCGGCTCGACATGGGCGACTCCGTATGGCCCATCGTGGGGCTCGATTTGTTTTTTGTTACTCGCGACTGGCCCTGTGCCAGCTACGAGTGAGGCGACTGTAACCGGAGCTTGATTGTTTGGCTAGGCACCTGGCCATACCTGGAACGGCCGGTAAAACACTCGCAATGGCGCGGTATTGACGCGATTTATCGAGATCGCCTGGAGCCCGCGAATGACCGGGCCTGCAGAATTCGTCGGGAAAACGACGAAAACGGGCCAATTGACAAGTGCAGGCTTTTCCCCGAAGGTGTGCACACCCAAATCAAACGGGCGTATGAATTGAGCGTTTGCCTGGTCAGGCGCGCCGTTTACAGCCCGAATATCGCGTCGGTGGGTGTGTCGTACCGATTGGAGCTATGCTCGACGGCTGTGCCGTGAGCTGGCCTGCCGGTTGGCTCCGATGTGTACTGTTCAGCTTCCATACCGTGGAGATCAGTTGATGATTTACGAAGGTAAAGCCATCACGGTTAAGGCTCTTGAGAGCGGCATCGTCGAATTGAATTTCGACCTCAAGGGTGAGTCCGTCAACAAATTCAACCGTCTTACCCTCAACGAGCTGCGCGCCTCCGTCGACGCGATCAAGGCTGACGGTTCGATCAAGGGCGTGATTGTCACCAGTGGCAAGGACGTGTTCATCGTCGGTGCCGATATCACCGAGTTCGTCGACAACTTCAAACTGTCCGACGAAGAACTGGTGGCCGGCAACCTCGAAGCCAACAAGATCTTCAGTGATTTCGAAGACCTCGCCGTGCCGACCGTCGTCGCCATCAACGGCATCGCCCTGGGCGGCGGCTTCGAGATGTGCCTGGCCGGTGACTACCGCGTAATGAGCGAGAGCGCCAAGATCGGTCTGCCGGAAGTCAAGCTGGGTATCTACCCGGGCTTTGGCGGTACCGTGCGTTTGCCGCGTGTGATCGGTACCGACAACGCCGTCGAGTGGATCGCCTCCGGCAAGGAGAATCGCGCTGATGACGCGCTGAAAGTCGGCGCCGTCGACGCCGTGGTCGCTCCTGCCAAGCTCAAGGACGCCGCACTGGACCTGATCAAGCGCGCCATCTCCGGCGAGCTGGACTACAAGGCCAAGCGTCAGCCCAAGCTGGAAAAACTCAAGCTCAACGCCATCGAGCAGATGATGTGCTTCGAGACCGCCAAGGGCTTCGTCGCTGGCCAGGCCGGCCCGAACTACCCGGCTCCGGTCGAGGCGATCAAGACCATTCAGAAGGCTGCCAACTTCGGCCGTGACAAGGCGCTGGAAGTCGAGGCCGCCGGCTTCGTCAAGCTGGCCAAGACCTCGGTCGCCGAGAGTCTGATCGGCCTGTTCCTGAACGATCAGGAACTGAAGAAGAAGGCCAAGCACCACGACGAAATCGCGCGTGACGTGAAACTGGCAGCCGTGCTCGGTGCCGGCATCATGGGCGGCGGTATCGCCTACCAGTCGGCCTCCAAGGGCACCCCGATCCTGATGAAGGATATCCGTGAAGAGGGTATCCAGATGGGCTTGAACGAGGCTTCCAAGCTGCTCGGCAAGCGCGTCGAGAAGGGCCGTATGACCCCGGCGAAGATGGCCGAGGCGCTCAACGCCATCCGTCCGACCATGTCTTACGGTGATTTCGGCAACGTCGACATCGTCGTCGAAGCCGTGGTCGAGAACCCCAAGGTCAAGCAGATCGTGCTGGCCGAAGTGGAAGCCGTCGTGCGTGAGGATGCCATCCTGGCCTCCAACACCTCGACCATCTCCATTTCCCTGCTGGCCCAGGCGCTCAAGCGTCCGGAAAACTTCGTCGGCATGCACTTCTTCAACCCGGTGCACATGATGCCGCTGGTGGAAGTCATCCGTGGCGAGAAGTCCAGCGAAGTGGCCGTGGCCACCACCGTTGCCTACGCCAAGAAGATGGGCAAGAACCCGATCGTGGTCAACGACTGCCCGGGCTTCCTGGTCAACCGCGTGCTGTTCCCGTACTTCGGCGGCTTCTCCAAGCTGCTGGGCTTCGGCGTCGACTTCGTGCGCATCGACAAGGTGATGGAGAAGTTCGGCTGGCCCATGGGCCCGGCTTACCTCTCCGACGTGGTCGGCATCGACACTGGCCACCACGGCCGTGACGTGATGGCCGAAGGCTTCCCGGACCGCATGGCCGTGGAAGGCAAGACCGCCGTCGACGTGATGTACGAAGCGGATCGCCTGGGTCAGAAGAATGGCAAGGGCTTCTACGCCTACGAGACCGACAAGCGCGGCAAGCCGAAGAAGGTCACCGACCCGCAGGCCTACGAGCTGCTCAAGTCCATCGTGGTCGAAGAGCGTGAAGTGACCGACGAGGACATCATCAACTTCATGATGATCCCGTTGTGCCTGGAAACCGTTCGTTGCCTGGAAGACGGCATCGTCGACACCGCAGCCGAGGCCGACATGGGCCTGATCTACGGTATCGGCTTCCCTCCCTTCCGTGGCGGTGCGCTGCGCTACATCGATTCGATCGGTGTTGCTGAATTCGTCGCCCTGGCCGACAAATATGCCGAGCTGGGCGCCCTGTACCACCCGACCGCAAAACTTCGCGAAATGGCCGCCAAGGGCCAGAAGTTCTTCGGTTAATCGTGCAGCGAACAGAGCGAGAATAGATATATGAGCCTGAATCCTAGAGATGCAGTGATCGTCGACTTCGGTCGTACCCCGATGGGTCGTTCCAAGGGTGGCATGCACCGCAACACCCGTGCCGAGACCATGTCCGCGCACCTGATCAGCAAAGTGCTGGAGCGCAACGCCAAGATCGACCCGGCAGAAGTCGAGGACGTGATCTGGGGCTGCGTCAACCAGACCCTGGAGCAGGGCTGGAACATCGCGCGCATGGCGTCGCTGATGACCCAGATCCCGCACACCAGCGCCGGCCAGACCGTCAGCCGTCTGTGCGGCTCGTCCATGAGCGCGCTGCACACCGCCGTGCAGGCGATCCAGACCGGCAACGGCGACGTGTTCGTCGTCGGCGGTGTGGAGCACATGGGCCACGTCGGCATGATGCATGGTGTCGACCCGAACCCGCACCTGTCGCTGTACGCCGCCAAGGCGTCCGGCATGATGGGCCTGACCGCGGAAATGCTGGGCAAGATGCACGGCATCACCCGTGAGGCGCAGGACGCCTTCGGTGAGCGTTCGCACCGCCTGGCGCACAAGGCCACCGTCGAAGGCAAGTTCAAGGATGAAATCATCCCGATGCAGGGCTACGACGAGAACGGTTTCCTGAAGATGTACGATTTCGACGAAACCATTCGTCCGGAAACCACCGTCGAAAGCCTGGCTGCGCTGAAGCCGGCCTTCAATCCGAAAGGCGGCACCGTGACTGCAGGTACCTCCTCGCAGATCACCGACGGCGCTTCCTGCATGATCGTCATGAGCGCCCAGCGTGCTCAGGATCTGGGCATCGCCCCGATGGCCGTGGTTCGCGCGATGGCCGTTGCTGGTGTCGATCCGGCGATCATGGGTTACGGCCCGGTGCCGTCCACGCAGAAGGCGCTCAAGCGCGCTGGTCTGAGCATGGCCGATATCGATTTCGTCGAACTCAACGAAGCCTTCGCGGCCCAGGCCCTGCCTGTGCTGAAGGATCTGAAACTGCTCGACAAGATGGAAGAGAAGGTCAACCTGCACGGCGGCGCGATCGCCTTGGGTCACCCCTTCGGTTGTTCCGGGGCCCGTATCTCCGGTACCCTGCTCAACGTCATGAAACAAAACGGCGGCACCCTGGGTGTCTCCACCATGTGCGTGGGCCTTGGCCAAGGCATCACCACCGTCTTCGAACGCATTTAAGCGTCAGTGGACAGAAACCGGGGCCCAGTGCCCCGGTTTTGCTTTTTACGGCTTTTTATTTCGGGAACCGCTCAATGCAGTTGCAGCCAGGACTCTATCGCCACTACAAAGGCCCGCAGTACCGTGTATTCGGTGTGGCACGCCATTCCGAAAATGAGGAAGAGGTAGTGGTCTACCAGGCGTTGTACGGCGAGTTTGGTTTGTGGGTACGACCGCTGAGCATGTTCTGCGAAGAGATCGAGGTGGACGGCAAGCGCGTTCCACGCTTTGCTTTGATTCAGGCCGAAGTCAGCCCTATCGGCAGTTCGGAAGTCTGACTGCGCAGCCCCTGCGCTTGACCTTCGCTTGGTCGCCACTATATATAGCGGGGCCTCAAGGCTCCCTGCCTTCTATATTTCGCAATTCAGGAATTTTCTGATCCATGGGCAAATCGCTGGTCATCGTGGAATCCCCGGCCAAGGCCAAGACCATCAACAAGTACCTGGGCAGCCAGTACGTGGTGAAGTCGAGCATCGGCCATATCCGTGACCTGCCTACCAGCGGCTCGGCAAGCGCCGCCAAGGAGCCGGCCAAGCGTGGCAAGGCCGCCGCTGGTGAAGCGCCTGCGCTGTCGCCCAAGGAAAAGGCCAAGCGTCAGCTGTTCGCTCGTATGGGCGTCGATCCCGAGCACGGCTGGAAGGCCAAGTACGAGATTCTGCCCGGCAAGGAAAAGGTGATCGAAGAACTGCGCCGCCTGGCCAAGGATGCCGACACCATCTATCTCGCAACCGACTTGGACCGCGAAGGGGAAGCCATCGCCTGGCACCTGCGCGAGTCCATCGGCGGCGATGACAGCCGCTACAAGCGCGTGGTGTTCAACGAGATCACCAAGAAGGCGATTCAGGACGCCTTCTCCAGGCCCGGCGAGCTGGACATCAACCGCGTCAACGCGCAGCAGGCGCGCCGCTTCCTCGACCGCGTGGTCGGCTACATGGTTTCGCCGCTGTTGTGGGCCAAGATCGCCCGCGGCCTGTCTGCCGGTCGCGTGCAATCGGTGGCGGTGAAGCTGGTGGTGGCGCGCGAGAAAGAAATCCGCGCCTTCGTGCCGGAAGAATACTGGGAGGTGCATGCCGACCTGGGCACCGCTAAGAACGCCAAGGTGCGCTTCGAGGTGGTGCGCGAAGACGGTGCGGCCTTCAAACCGGTCAATGAAGCGCAGGCCATGGCGGCGCTGGAGAAGCTCAAGGCTTCCAGCTACAGCGTGGTCAAGCGTGAGGACCGTCCGACCAGCAGCAAGCCGTCGGCGCCGTTCATCACCTCGACCCTGCAGCAGGCAGCGAGCAACCGCCTGGGCTTTGGGGTGAAGAAGACCATGATGATGGCCCAGCGTCTCTACGAGGCCGGCTACATCACTTATATGCGTACCGACTCGACCAACCTGTCCAACGACGCGGTGGAGATGGTGCGCGGCTTTATCGGCAGCGAGTACGGCGACAAGTACCTGCCGGGCAAGCCCAACCTGTATTCGAGCAAGGAAGGCGCTCAGGAAGCGCACGAGGCGATTCGTCCGTCCGACGTCAACCTGCGCCCGACCCAGCTGTCGGGCATGGAGCGCGATGCCGAGCGTTTGTATGACCTGATCTGGCGCCAGTTCGTGGCCTGCCAGATGCCGCCGGCCGAGTACCTGTCCACCAGCGTCACCGTAGCCGCTGGCAATTTCGAGCTGCGCGCCAAGGGCCGTATTCTCAAGTTCGACGGTTACACCCGTGTACTGCCGCAGCAGAGCAAGCCGGGCGAGGATGACGTCCTGCCGGAAATGAAGGAAGGCGAGGGCCTCAAGCTGATCCAGCTCGACCCCAGCCAGCACTTCACCAAGCCACCGGCACGCTACTCCGAAGCCAGCCTGGTCAAGGAGCTGGAAAAGCGCGGCATCGGCCGCCCGTCCACTTACGCGGCGATCATCTCCACCATCCAGGATCGTGGCTACGTCACGGTGCACAACCGTCGCTTCTATGCCGAGAAGATGGGCGACATCGTCACCGAGCGTCTCGACGAGAGCTTCGCCAACCTGATGGATTACAGCTTTACCGCCACCATGGAAGAGCATCTCGACGATGTGGCCCAGGGTGGGCGCGAGTGGAAGAACCTGCTCGACGAATTCTACGGCGACTTCAAGAAGAAGCTCGAAGCGGCCGAGGCTGGCGAGGGCGGCATGCGTGCCAACCAGCCGACCCTGACCGACATCCCGTGCCGCGAGTGCGGCCGGCCGATGATGATCCGTACTGCCTCCACTGGCGTGTTCCTCGGCTGCTCCGGCTATGCGCTGCCGCCGAAGGAGCGCTGCAAGGCCACCATCAACCTGGTGCCGGGCGACGAGATCGCCGCGGACGACGAGGGTGAGTCCGAGTCCCGCGTGTTGCTCGGCAAGCATCGCTGCCCAATTTGCTCCACGGCCATGGATGCCTACCTGCTGGATGAAACCCGCAAGTTGCATATCTGCGGTAACAACCCGGACTGCACCGGCTACGAAATCGAGCAGGGCCAGTACCGCATCAAAGGCTATGAAGGCCCGAGCCTGGAGTGCGACAAGTGCGGCAGCGAAATGCAGCTCAAGACCGGCCGTTTCGGCAAGTTCTTCGGTTGCACCAACCCAAGCTGCAAGAACACCCGCAAGCTGCTCAAGAATGGCGAGGCGGCGCCGCCGAAGATGGACAAGGTAGAGATGCCCGAGCTCAAGTGCGAGAAGGTGGACGACACCTACGTGCTGCGCGACGGTGCCTCGGGTCTGTTCCTCGCCGCCAGTCAGTTCCCGAAGAATCGCGAGACGCGCGCGCCATTGGTGCTGGAGATCGTCCCGCACAAGCACGAGATCGATCCCAAGTACCACTTCCTCTGCGATGCCCCGCAAAAGGATCCGGATGGTCGCCCGGCGGTGATTCGCTATAGCCGCAAGACCAAGGAGCAGTACGTGCAGTCCGAGGTCGACGGCAAGCCGACCGGCTGGCGTGCGTTCTACGACGGCGGTAAGTGGAAGGTCGAGGACAAGCGCTAAGGCCTTGTCCATCAGTTGCCGAGCGTTGACCGGGTTTAGAGCCAGGCCGACGCTCGCGAGATTGCAAGGCTGACGAGATGCGCGTCTGGCGACTGCCAACGCGCGTATCATCAGCCGGTCTGCTGTGGAGGTCGCCGTAATGGCCAAAGAAATCTACACCCGCACCAATCAGAAGATCTTCTTCGCCGGCATTGCCCTGGACAACTGGCGCAAGGCCGAGGCGTCTTCCGCGTTCAATGTGCAGGCGCTGGTGCAGGCCGAGCGTGAGGCCGCGCTGTTTCACCTTTACGGTGGGCTCCTTGGGGTTTGCCATGAGATTGCGGGTTACTACCGCATGAGCGACGCCGCGCCTTCGCGTGTCGAGGCTTTCGTTCAGCAGGCAGTACTCGAGGGATCGCCCAGCCCGGAGCTGGCTGAGCTGGTCGAACTGGCGCAGCAGCGCGAGACCTGGCTGGCGCAGCTGCTAGCTGCCTACGCTGAGCTGTTCCAGCCTCCGCGCGAGGAGCGCAAGGCCAAGGTCGACCCGTCGATGCCGTTGATCACGGCAGTCAGCGTCGGCGAAGAGCCTGTCGAGGTGAGCCTCGACGATATCGATGCCTGGCGTCAGCAGCTCAAGGCCTTGATACTGCGTTTCCGCGAAGGCCTCAGTGAGTGCTGATTGGGTTTAACTGGACCAGTGGGCTGGGGATGACTCCGGCGGACTGTTACAATGTCGTGTTTTTGCACAGAGACTGAGCCATGCCTACATCCTTTCTGGAAATCGTCGAACTGCCCGATGGGCGCATCGCCCTGCGTCGCGCAGAGGATGAAGAGGCGTTGGTGACCCTGGACTTCTCCGCTGATGCCAAGGCTTTTCTGCAGGGGCAACATATCGAGGTGGCCAAGGCGATGCTCAATGTCGGGGTGCAGATGGCCGGGCGCATGGCCGAGGGTGATTTCAGTCACGAGGAAGAGGGGCCGCGGGTCCTGCACTGAGATCGCTGCGATACAACGCAAACGGGGCTCCAATGGAGCCCCGTTTTCATTTGCGAGCATGGTTCAGCCCAGGCTGATATTCAAACTCTGCGCGCCACCGCTACTGGCGGCCTGTGCCAGGCGCTGGCGGGTGCTGCGCTCGACCGGGTGCAGCCAGCTGATCACCGTATGGCTGCGCCCCAGCTTGAGCGCTTCCTCGGCCAGCTCCAGGGCACTTTGCCCTTGCCGTGGCTGCAGCAGCAGGATGCGTTCGCGATTGAGCCCAGCGTCACGCAGCCAGCTTTGCGTGAGGCTGGCAGGCGGCGCCACCAGGGTCAGCCAGCGCGCGTCCTGATTCTGGCTCAGCTCGCGCAGAATCGGCGCCAGCAAGTGCAGGCAGTGGCCGGCCGCGCCGCGCAGAGCCAATTCACTGAAAGCCTGTTCGGCTTCGCCAGGGGCGATGTCATCGGTAACCAATGGTTCGCCCGACGCGTTGGCAAGAAAGGCGTCGAAAAGGGGAAGTTGCGGGCGCTCGAACGACTGCTGCATTTGCATGGCGTTTCCTCAGCGGCGGATTACACCGACACTCAAACCTTCGATGACCAGGTCCTGGTGCTCCAGGTCCACTTCGATCGGGGCGAACTCGGGATTTTCGGCCAGCAGCCAGACCTTGTTGCCCTCGCGCTTGAAGCGCTTGACCGTCACCTCGTCATCGATGCGCGCAACCACGACCTGGCCGTTACGTGCCTCGCGGGTGGTATGTACGGCGAGCAGGTCACCATCGAAAATACCGATGTCCTTCATGCTCATGCCGCGTACGCGCAGCAGATAGTCGGCCTTGGGCTGAAAGAAGGCCGGGTTGATCTGGCACGATTCTTCGACATGTTGTTGTGCGAGGATCGGTGCGCCAGCGGCGACACGGCCGATCACCGGCAGGCCCTCGTCCTCGTTCGCAGCGCCCGCTTCGAAGCCGGGAATGCGAATGCCGCGCGACGCGCCTGGGGTCATCTCGATGGCGCCCTTGCGGGCGAGAGCCTTGAGGTGCTCCTCTGCCGCATTGGGTGATTTGAACCCCAGTTCCTGGGCGATCTCCGCACGGGTGGGAGGGTAGCCGTTGTCTTCCAGGCAGCGTTTGATGAAGGCGAGGATCTCGGCTTGGCGTGGCGTCAGTTTCAGCATGGCTGGGCTCTGTCTTTATATACAGTGACTGGGATTATATACAGTAAGCGGGGCTTGGCAACGATCTATTTACTGGCGCCCATCTCCAGCTTGTTATCCGTGCTGCGTAATCTTCGTCTCTGCTTGTTGTAAGCTGTGACCCGCCGGCCAAAAGACGGCTCATGCGGCTTGACAATGCGGTGAGCTGAAACGTATGTTTCAAACAAGTGTTTGTCAGGTGATAACTCATGGCTCAGTCGGAAACCGTTGAACGCATTCTCGATGCTGCGGAACAGCTGTTCGCGGAAAAAGGCTTCGCCGAGACTTCGTTGCGTCTAATCACCAGCAAGGCCGGGGTCAACCTGGCAGCCGTCAACTATCACTTCGGTTCCAAGAAGGCGCTGATCCAGGCTGTCTTCTCGCGGTTCCTCGGCCCATTCTGCGCCAGTCTGGAAAAGGAACTCGATCGCCGTCAGGCCAAGTCCGACACCCAGGTGTCTCTGGAGGAGCTGCTTGAACTGCTGGTGGAGCAGGCCCTCGCGGTGAAGCCGCGCAGCGGCAACGACCTGTCCATCTTCATGCGCCTGCTCGGCCTGGCCTTCAGTCAGAGCCAGGGGCACCTGCGCAAGTACCTCGAAGAGGTGTACGGCAAGGTATTCCGCCGCTACATGCTGCTGGTGCACGACGCCGCGCCGCGTATTCCCCCGCTTGAGCTGTTCTGGCGCGTGCACTTCATGCTTGGTGCTGCCGCATTCAGCATGTCCGGCATCAAGGCCCTGCGCGCGATGGCCGAGACCGATTTCGGCGTCAATACCTCGATCGAGCAGGTGATGCGCATGATGGTGCCGTTCCTGGCCGCGGGCATGCGCTCGGAAACCGGGGTCAACGATCCGGCGCTGGCCGGCGCGCAGCTCAAGCCGCGCAGCAAAGCGCCGAGCGCCACGCCCAAGGTCTGACCGGTCAGCCGGTGGGCTTGGCTTCGCCCTTCGGCTAAGCTAGCGGCCCATGTGCGATCTCGATCTCCTCCATATCTCCATTGCCGACCAGATGCTCTACGGCTTCAATGCCGGGCAACTGGTGGTGCGCTTGTCCGTATCCACTGCACGTAACGGCGCGGGTGAGAGCAATGGCTCGGGCTGTACCCCGCGGGGGCTGCATCAGGTGCGCGCGAAGATCGGCGCCGGTTTGCCCCTGGCCGCTGTGTTGCGCGGCCGTCGCTGGACCGGCGAGGTGTGGTCGCCGCAACTGCACGAGCAGTTCCCCGGGCGTGACTGGATTCTCACCCGCATTCTCTGGCTGAGCGGTCTCGAGCCGGGGCGTAACCGCATGGGCGAGGTCGATACCTTCCATCGCTACATCTACCTGCACGGCACGCCGGACACGGAACCCATGGGCGAGCCGCTGTCCCATGGCTGCATTCGTTTGCGTAACGTCGACATGCTGGCGCTCTTCGATCGCGTGCCGCTGCACTGCAAGGTGCGTATCGACGAGGCGCCTTGCCCGCAGTGGGCTGCAAACCAGGATTTCAAATAAGGAATACGTTCATGCAAGGCTCTTTGATGATGGACATCGCCGGTACCTGGCTGACTGCCGAGGATCGCCAGATGCTGCGCCAGCCCGAGGTGGGCGGTCTGATCATTTTCGCCCGCAACATCGAGTCGCCGCGTCAGGTACGTGAGCTGTGCCAGAGCATCCGCGCTGTGCGCCCGGATCTGCTGCTGGCTGTGGATCAGGAAGGCGGCCGCGTGCAGCGCTTGCGTCAGGGCTTTCTGCGGCTACCGGCGATGCGCGCGATTGCCGATAACCACAACGCCGAAGAGCTGGCTGAACATTGCGGCTGGCTGATGGCGACCGAGGTGCTGGCCGTCGGGCTGGATCTGAGCTTTGCCCCGGTACTGGACCTCGACCACCAGCGTAGTGCGGTGGTCGGCAGCCGCGCCTTCGAAGGCGATGCGCAGCGCGCCACCACGCTGGCTGCCGCGTTCATTCGCGGCATGCACCAAGCCGGCATGGCCGCCACCGGCAAGCACTTTCCCGGGCATGGCTGGGCCGAGGCGGACTCTCACGTGGCCATTCCGGTCGACGAGCGCAGCCTCGACGAGATTCGTGCCTGTGACATGCAGCCATTCAAGCGTCTGGCTGGCGAGCTCGATGCGGTGATGCCGGCGCACGTCATTTATCCGCAGGTCGATGAGCAGCCGGCGGGGTTCTCGCGGCGTTGGCTGCAGGACATCTTGCGCGGCGAGCTGGGCTTCGATGGGGTGATTTTCAGCGATGACCTGTCCATGGCCGGTGCGCATGTGGTTGGTGATGCCGGCAAGCGTATCGAGGCGGCGCTCGCGGCCGGTTGCGACATGGGACTGGTGTGCAATGACCGGGAGGCGGCCGAACTGGCCCTCAGCGCCTTGCAGCGCTTGCAGGTCACGCCCGCCGAGCGCCTGCAGCGCATGCGTGGGCGCGGTCATGCCTGCACCGATTACCGCCAGGCGCCGCGCTGGTCGGCGGCAGTGGCAGCGCTTAGGAGCGCGCAGTTGATTGACTGAGGGGCGGGCCTCTGCGCAAAAGTCGCTTTGCGGCGTTTTCGGCCCTCTCCAACCCCTCTTCCATGAAGGGGAGAGGGGAGCCAAGCGTGTGAAACCTTAAGTGAGCGGCACTACGCTCAAAGCGGGCTGATGCGTACCAGGGCGCCCAGGCTGCCATGATCCAGATAGGTCAGGCTGTTGTCCTTCAGGCGCTGGGCGACTTTCATGTGTTCGCTGCTTTCCAGCAGACCGTCGGCACTGAAACGATTGATCCACAGTTCCAGATCCAGATCGGCGAAGCGATCCTGAGTGAAGGCGAGGGTGCCTTCGACCGGGTAGTGGCCGAGGTGCGCCTCGCCACTGGTGACCGCGACGCGGCTCGGTGTAGTGCCCAGCGTCTGGCTCCAGGCCTTGTGCAGCAGGACCTCATAACCGTTGCCGGGATTGAGCTTGGCGGCTTCGTTGTCGAGGCTGGTGGCGCGCTCGCTGCCGCCGATCGGCAGTGCGGTGCCTGCCCAGTCGTCCGGGGCGATCTTCGGCGCGATGACTGGGTCACCCGCCTGGCGGAATACCAGCAGTTCGACCTGGTACAGGCGTTCGGCGAAGGCGCTCGGGGCGAGCAGGCAGAGCAGCAGGGCGATCAGGTGCAATGGGCGCAGCATGTGAGAGTCCTTCAGGTGGTGGGCGCGAGGCGCTCGAACAGGGCTTCCAGGGTGTTGAAGCGCTCTTCCGCGCGCTCCATCGGCACCTGGATCTTGAAGACGGTGGCGCCTTCGAACTTGTAGCGTTTTGGTTGCGCCTGGATCAGCTTGATCAGCGTCAGCGGGTCGACGCAGGTTTCCGCGGCGAACTCGATGCGGCCACCTTGCGGGCCGGCGTCGACCTTGGTGATGCCCAGCTTGTCGGCTTGCAGCTTGAGCAGGGTCAGGCGCATCAGGTGTTTGGTCGGCTCCGGCAGCAGGCCGAAGCGGTCGATCATCTCCACCTGCAGTTCCTTCAGACCGTCCTCATCGGTAGCCGAGGCGATGCGCTTGTAGAGGATCAGGCGCGCATGCACATCGGGCAGGTAGTCCTCGGGAATCAACGCCGGCACGCGCAGGTTGATCTCCGGGCCGCCGCCCAGTGGCTGGTCGAGGTTGGGTTGTTCGCCTTTCTGAATAGCCTTGACCGCGCGCTCGAGCATTTCCATATACAGGGTGAAACCGACGGCCTGGATCTGCCCGCTCTGGCCGTCGCCGAGCAGTTCGCCAGCGCCACGGATTTCCAAGTCGTGCGTTGCCAGGATAAAGCCGGCGCCGAGATCCTGCGCGCCCGCGATGGCCTCCAGGCGCTTCTGCGCATCCTCGGTCATGCTCTTGCGCGGCGGCGTCAGCAGGTAGGCGTAGGCTTGGTGGTGACTACGACCGACGCGGCCACGCAGCTGGTGCAGCTGGGCCAGGCCGAACTTGTCGGCGCGCTCGATGATGATGGTGTTGGCGCTGGGCACGTCGATACCGGTTTCGATAATGGTCGAGGCCACTAGGACGTTGAAGCGCTTGTGGTAGAAGTCGCTCATCACCTGTTCCAGCTCGCGCTCGCGCATCTGCCCGTGGCCGATGCCGATACGCGCTTCCGGCACCAGTTCGGCCAGATCGGCGGCGCATTTCTCGATGGTCTTCACATCGTTGTGCAGGTAGTAGACCTGGCCGCCGCGCAGCAATTCGCGCAGCAGTGCTTCCTTGATGGTCGGCTTGTTCTCTTCCATGACGAAGGTGCGCACCGACAGGCGCCTCGCCGGCGGCGTGGCGATGATCGACAGGTCGCGCATGCCGGCCACGGCCATGTTCAGGGTGCGCGGGATCGGCGTGGCAGTCAGGGTGAGGATATCCACCTCGCTGCGCAGCGCCTTGAGCTGCTCCTTCTGGCGCACGCCGAAGCGATGTTCCTCGTCGATGATCACCAGGCCCAGGTTGTGGAATTTCACATCGTCCTGCAGCAGCTTGTGGGTGCCGATTACGATATCCACCTTGCCTTCGGCCAGCTGCTGCACGGCGCCTTCGACTTCCTTGGCGCTCTTGAAGCGGCTCATCACCTCGACTTTCACCGGCCAGTCGGCGAAGCGGTCACGGAAGCTGTTGTAGTGCTGCTGGGCGAGCAGGGTGGTGGGCACCAGCACGGCCACCTGCTTGCCGCTGTGCACGGCGATAAAGGCGGCGCGCATGGCCACCTCGGTCTTGCCGAAGCCGACGTCGCCGCAGACCAGGCGATCCATCGGCTTGCCGGCGAGCATGTCGGCGCGCACGGCGTCGATGGCGGTCTGCTGATCCGGGGTTTCCTCGAAGGGGAAGCCGGCGCTGAAGGTGGCGTAGTCGACGGCCGGGTCCTGGAAGGCGAAGCCTTCGCGGGCTGCGCGGCGGGCGTAGATGTCGAGCAGTTCGGCGGCGACGTCGCGTACCTGTTCGGCGGCCTTGCGTTTGGCTTTCTGCCAGACTTCCGAGCCGAGACGGTGCAGTGGTGCCAGAGCGTCATCGCTGCCGCTGTAGCGGGCGATCAGGTGTAGGCTGGCCACCGGCACGTAGAGCTTGGCGTCGTCCGCATATTGCAGGGCGAGAAATTCGGCGGCCTGGCCGTCGAACTCCATGGTCACCAGGCCCAGGTAGCGGCCGACGCCGTGATCGATATGCACCACCGGCGCGCCTTCGCGCAGTTCGGTGAGGTTCTTGATCACGTTGTCGCCGCCGTCGCGTCCTTTTTCGCGACGACGACGCTGCATCACGCGCTGGCCGAACAGCGGGTTTTCCGGGATCAGCGCCAGCTCGTCGAGCAGCAGGCCTTCGTCCAGCGGCGCGATGCAGATGTTCAGGCGTTCGCCGCTTTCGACGAAGGCGGGCCAGCCGTCGACCTCCTTCGGCTTGAGCTTGAGGCGGGCGAGCAACTCCAGCAGTACCTCGCGGCGCCCGGCCGACTCGGCGCAGAACAGCACGCGGCCCTGGTATTCCTCGATGAAGCGGCGCAGTGCCGCCAGCGGCTCGCCGGCTTTGGCCTGAATCGCCAGGTCGGGCAGGACGCGGGCGTCGAAGCGGGTCTGGCCGACGCCGGGCTCGATGTCGTCCTGGTTGATCACCACACGCGGCCAGTTCTTCAGGCGGGCGAAGCAGTCCTCGACTGGCAGGAAGATGTCGGCAGGTGGCAGCAGCGGCCGTTCCGGATCGACACGGCGGTCTTCATAGCGGTTGCGCGCATCCAGCCAGAATTGCTCGGCGGCCTTCTCGATACCGGGCAGGGAGAACACCTGGGTGTCGCCCGGCAGGTAGTCGAAAAGGGTGCCGGTTTCCTCGAAGAACAGCGGCAGGTAGTACTCGATACCGGCCGGGGTGATGCCGCTGGACAGGTCCTGATAGATCGGGCAGCGGCGGAAATCCACATCGAAGCGCTCGCGGAAACGGCCGCGGAAATCGGTGACGGCTTTCTTCTCCAGCGGAAATTCGCGCGCCGGCAACAGGCGGATCGACTCGACCTTGTCCACCGAGCGTTGGTTTTCCGGGTCGAAGGTGCGCAGGGTTTCGATCTCGTCGTCGAACAGATCGATGCGATAGGGTACCTCGCTGCCCATGGGGAACAGGTCGATCAGTGCGCCGCGTACGGCGAACTCACCGTGTTCGTATACCGTGTCGACGCAGCGGTAGCCGGCTGCCTCCAGGCGCGTGCGCATCTGCTCCACGTCCAGCTTCTGGCCGACATCCAGCACCAGGCTGCTACCCAGCAGGAAGCGCTTCGGCGCCAGGCGGTGTAGGGCGGTGGCGATCGGCACTACGAGAATGCCGCGGCTCAGTTGCGGTAGCCGGTAGAGGGCGGCGATACGCTGGGAAATGATGTCCTGGTGTGGCGAGAAGACGTCGTAGGGCAGGGTTTCCCAGTCGGGGAAATGCAGCACCGGCAGGTCCGGGGCGAAGAAGGCCAGTTCTTCCTGCAGGCGCTCGGCGCTCTGGCTGCCCTCGGTCAAGACCAGGGTAAAACGCCCGGCATTGCTGGCCGCTTCGGCTATCGCCAGGGACAGGGCGGCGCCGGGCAGGTTGCCCCATTGCTGTTTGCCGGCGCTGGCCGGAAGAGACGGAAGACGCAGTACGGACACGGGCGGCTCACGATCATTACGAAGGGCCGGGAATTGTAACGGGGCTTGGCGGTCAATGTCAGTCACGACAGGCGCGCATTGCTCCCACGAGCGCACGCCGTCATAATGTAGCCCCTTTTTTCAGCCCCTACATGTGGAAGGTACTGCCCGTGACTCAGAAGCCCGACCAGTGTCTCGGTGAATGGATCGATCGTGAAGCCCTCGCGGAAGCGATGATTCCGCTGATTGGTCAGCTCTATCGCAACAACAATGTGGTGACCTCGATCTACGGCCGTGGCCTGATCAACCGTTCGGTCATCGACATCCTCAAGGCTCACCGTTTCGCCCGTCACCGCCTGGCTGAAGAAGCCGAGCTGTCGGTGCACGACACCTTCCCCATGCTCAAGGCCATGAGCGAGCTCAAGCTGGGCGCCGCTTCCGTGGATCTGGGCAAGCTGGTTGCCAAGTTCAAGGCCGAAGGCGCTGGCCGTGGCGTCGAGCAGTTCGTCAAGGACGAGCTGGCCGATGTGGTCGGCAAGCAGAACGGTTCGGCCCGTGAAGGCACCGACGTGGTGCTCTACGGCTTCGGTCGTATCGGCCGCCTGCTGGCGCGCATCCTGATCGAGAAGACCGGTGGCGGTGACGGCCTGCGTCTGCGCGCCATCGTCGTGCGCAAGGGCGCCAGCAATGACCTGGTCAAGCGTGCCAGCCTGCTGCGTCGTGACTCGGTGCACGGCAAGTTCAACGGCACCATCACCATCGATGAAGAGAACAACACCCTGACGGCCAATGGCAACCTGATCCAGGTGATCTACGCCAAGGACCCGAAGGAGGTCGACTACACCCAGTACGGCATCAAGAATGCGCTGCTGGTGGACAACACCGGTGTATGGCGTGACGCCGAGGGCCTGGGTCAGCACCTGACCTGCCCGGGTGTCGATCGCGTGGTTCTGACCGCGCCTGGCAAGGGCGCGCTGAAGAACATCGTGCACGGCATCAACCACAGCGAAATCAGCGCTGAGGACAAGATCATCTCCGCTGCTTCCTGCACCACCAACGCCATCGTGCCGGTGCTCAAGGCAGTCAATGATCAATACGGCATCGTCAACGGTCACGTCGAGACCGTTCACTCCTACACCAACGACCAGAACCTGATCGACAACTTCCACAAGGGCAGTCGTCGTGGTCGCAGTGCCGCGCTGAACATGGTCATCACCGAAACAGGCGCCGCCACCGCTGCTGCCAAGGCGCTGCCAGTGCTCAAAGGCAAGCTGACCGGCAACGCCATCCGTGTGCCGACGCCGAACGTGTCCATGGCCATCCTCAACCTGAATCTGGAAAAGGCCACCACCCGCGAAGAAATCAACGAGTACCTGCGCCAGATGGCCATGCACTCCGATCTGCAGAAGCAGATCGATTTCGTCAGCTCGCAGGAAGTGGTCTCGACCGACTTCGTCGGTTCGCGCCATGCCGGTGTGGTCGATGCCGAAGCCACCATCGCCAACGATAACCGCGTCGTGCTGTACGTCTGGTACGACAACGAGTTCGGTTACAGCTGCCAGGTTGTACGCGTGATGGAAGACATGGCTGGGGTCAACCCGCCGGCTTTCCCGCGCTGATAGCCAAATAGCGTGAAAGGAACGGGAGCCTCGGCTCCCGTTTTTTATGCGTGAGAATTGACGCGAATCAGCGCCGAGATTGTTGCGGCCTGTTACCGCACAGCCAAAAAAAGCAAGCGCTTGGGTGGTCAGTGAAGGGGGGCGTCTTTATAATTGAGCGGATTTTTTACCCAGGTTTGGCGCCTTCCTCCACGCCCATATCTTATCGGTGTGGTCGGGTCCATTAGACTTTTGGTTGCGCCGCCTGTCCTATAAAAAGCTTTCTAAATCAGTGGTTAGGCAAACCTATGATCAAACTAAAGCATGGGCTCGATTTGCCCATAACGGGTGCGCCGACACAGCGTATCGAGGCCGCCAGGCCCGTGCGTAGTGTCGCCGTCATCGGCTTCGACTATCACGGGATGAAGCCGACGATGGAAGTGCAGGTCGGTGACCGGGTCAAGCTCGGTCAATTGCTGTTCACCGACAAGAAGACACCCGGCGTGCGTTACACCGCTCCCGCTGGTGGCGTGATCAGCGCCATTCACCGCGGCGAGAAGCGTGTTCTGCAATCCGTGGTCATCGATATCGATGGCGACGAGCAGGAGACCTTCGCCCAGTACGCTGCCGATCAGCTCGAAACGCTGAGTGACGAGCAGGTTCGCGAAAATCTGCAGCAGTCAGGCCTTTGGACCGCGCTACGTACGCGTCCGTTCAGCAAAGTGCCGGCGCTCGATGCCGTGCCCAACTCGATCTTCGTCACCGCCATCGATACGCACCCGCTCGCCGCCGATCCTGCGGTGATCATCGGTGAATATGCCGCTGATTTCGAAAATGGCCTGAAGGTTCTCGGCAACCTGGCCAAAGTGTTCCTGTGCAAGGCCGATGGCGCCAACCTGCCTGGCGAGAAACTGGCCAAGGTGCAGAGCGAAGCCTTTGCCGGCCCGCACCCGGCAGGTCTGCCGGGCACTCACATTCACTTCCTCGATCCGGTCAGCACCAGCAAGAGCGTATGGCAGATCGGCTATCAGGACGTGATCGCGGTGGGCAAACTGTTCACCACCGGTCAGCTGTTCGTCGAGCGCGTGATTGCCCTCGGCGGCCCGGTTGCCGAGCAGCCACGTCTGCTGCGTACCCGTCTGGGCGCCAGCCTGGAGGAGCTCACCGCCGGTGAACTCAAGCCCGGCTTCAATCGGGTGATTTCCGGCTCGGTGTTCGGCGGTCGTACCGCGCAGGGCGCTTTCGCTTTCCTCGGTCGCTACCACAACCAGGTGTCCTGCCTGAGCGAAGGTAACGAGCGCGAGATGATGCACTACCTGCGTGCCGGCGTTAACAAGCACTCGGTCCTCAACGTCTTCGTCTCCAAGCTCGCTGGCGCCAGGCTGTTCAACTTCACCACCACCACCAATGGCAGCCCGCGCGCCATGGTGCCGGTAGGCAACTACGAGGCGGTGATGCCACTGGATATCCTGCCGACTCAACTGCTGCGCTACCTGATCGTCGGTGACACCGAGATGGCCCAGAAACTGGGTTGCCTGGAGCTCGATGAAGAAGACCTGGCGCTGTGCACCTATGTCTGTGCCGGCAAGTATGAATATGGCCCGATCCTGCGGGACAACCTCACCCGCATCGAGAAGGAGGGTTAATCCGTGGGCA
Source organism: Pseudomonas sp. Marseille-Q0931 (assembly GCF_940789645.1). Taxonomy (NCBI): domain Bacteria; kingdom Pseudomonadati; phylum Pseudomonadota; class Gammaproteobacteria; order Pseudomonadales; family Pseudomonadaceae; genus Pseudomonas; species Pseudomonas sp. Marseille-Q0931. The sequence goes on from NZ_CALNWT010000001.1 coordinate 246,491, forward strand.
TTCGTGCATTTCTCGACAAGATCGAGCACAACTTCGAAAAGGGCGGCAAGTACGAAAAGTGGTACGCCCTTTACGAAGCCATCGACACTTTCTTCTACCGTCCTGGCAGCGTGACCAAGACCACCGCTCACGTGCGTGATGGCATCGACCTCAAGCGCATGATGATCACCGTGTGGCTGTGCACCTTCCCGGCCATGTTCTTCGGTATGTGGAACACCGGCTACCAGGCCAACCTGATCTTCGCCCAGAGCCCCGAGCTGCTGGCGAACCAGGATGGCTGGCGCTTCGCCCTGATCGGCTCGCTGGCCGGTTTCGATCCGAGCAGCCTGTGGGACAACTTCATCCAGGGTGCGGCCTACTTCCTGCCTGTCTACGCGGTGACCTTCATCGTCGGCGGCTTCTGGGAAGTGCTGTTCGCCTCGATCCGCAAGCATGAAGTCAACGAAGGCTTCTTCGTCACCTCCGTGCTGTTCGCCCTGATCCTGCCGCCGAGCATTCCGCTGTGGCAGGTGGCCCTGGGCATCAGCTTCGGCGTGGTGATCGGCAAGGAAGTGTTCGGTGGTACCGGCAAGAACTTCCTCAACCCGGCGCTGACCGGCCGTGCCTTCCTGTTCTTCGCCTATCCGGCGCAGATGTCGGGCGACGCGGTCTGGACTGCGGTCGATGGTTTCGCCGGCGCCACTTCGCTGAGCCTGGCGGCTTCCGGCGGTGTCGAGAACGTGATCAACAGCGGCATCACCTGGATGGACGCCTTCATCGGCACCATTCATGGCTCGCTCGGCGAAACCAGCACCCTGGCCATCGCCCTCGGCGGCCTGGTCCTGCTGATCACCAAGATCGCCTCCTGGCGCATCGTCGCTGGCGTGATGCTGGGCATGATCGGCCTGAGCCTGCTGCTCAACACGATCGGCTCCACCACCAACCCGATGTTCGCCATGCCCTGGTACTGGCATCTGGTAGTGGGCGGCTTCGCCTTCGGCATGTTCTTCATGGCCACCGACCCGGTTTCGGCCTCCATGACCAACACCGGCAAGTGGATCTTCGGCGCCCTGATCGGCGTGATGGTCGTACTGATCCGTGTGGTCAACCCGGCCTTCCCCGAGGGCATGATGCTGGCGATCCTGTTCGCCAACCTGTTTGCACCGCTGATCGACCACTTCGTCGTTCAAGCCAATATCAAGCGGAGGCTGGCACGCAATGTCTAGTCAAAAAGAATCCACCGTCCGCACCCTGACGGTGGCCGTGCTGGTGTGTCTGGTGTGCTCGGTGTTCGTCGCCGGCGCCGCCATCGCACTGAAGCCGACTCAGGTTGAAAACCGTCTGCTGGACAAGCAGCGCAGTATCTTGGCCATCGCCGGCCTGGGTGAGCCCGGCATGTCCAGTGCCAAGGTCAAGGAAGTATTCGACAGCACCATCACCGCCAAGCTGGTGGATCTGGAGAGCGGCACGTTCTCCGATGCGTTCGATCCGATCACCTTCGACCCGCTCAAGGCTGCCAAGGACCCGAAAACCTCCGAGGCCCTGAAGGGCAGCGAAGACATCGCCGGGATCAAGCGCCAGGAGCAGTACACCACCGTTTATATGGTGGAGAAGGACGGCGAGCTCGAAACCCTGATCCTGCCGGTGCGTGGTTATGGCCTGTGGTCGACACTGCACGGCTTTATCGCGGTGAAAGGGGATCTGAACACCGTCGTGGGCATGGGCTTCTACCAGCATGGCGAGACCCCGGGTCTCGGCGGCGAGGTGGACAACCCGAAATGGAAAGGCCAGTGGCCAGGCAAGACCCTGTTCGATGACAACGGCGATCTTGCCGTGCAGATCGTCAAGGGCGGTGTCGATCCGCAGAGCCCGCGAGCCACTCACCAGGTCGATGGCCTGGCAGGCGCCACCCTGACCAGCGTCGGCGTGGATAACCTGCTGAAGTTCTGGCTCGGCCAGAACGGCTTCGGTCCGTTTATCGCTAACCTGCGTGCAGGGGAGGCCTGATCATGTCGCAGCCGACTATTAAAGAAGTCCTGCTCAACCCGATCTTCAATAACAACCCCATCGGCCTGCAGATCCTCGGGATCTGCTCGGCCCTGGCGGTCACCTCGAACCTGCAGACTGCGCTGGTGATGTCCGCCGCGCTGACGCTGGTGACCGGTTTCTCCAACCTGTTCATCTCCATGATCCGCAGCCAGATCCCTGGCTCGATTCGCATGATCGTGCAGATGGTGATCATCGCCTCGCTGGTGATCGTGGTCGATCAGGTGCTCAAGGCCTACGCCTTCAGCCTGTCCAAACAGCTGTCGGTGTTCGTCGGCCTGATCATCACCAACTGCATCGTGATGGGGCGTGCCGAAGCGTTCGCCATGCAGAACCCGCCCGTGCTGTCGTTCTTCGACGGTATCGGTAACGGTTTGGGTTACAGCGCCATGCTGATCGCCCTGGGCATCATTCGCGAGCTGTTCGGTGCCGGCAAACTGATGGGCTACGAGATCCTGTCGGTGGTCAACGATGGGGGCTGGTACCAGCCCAACGGCATGCTGCTGCTGCCGCCATCGGCATTCTTCCTGATCGGTCTGTTCATCTGGGGCATCCGTAGCTGGAAGAAGGATCAGATCGAGGCCAATGCCTACAAGATGGCGCCTCAGGTATCCAGCAAGGAGGCCTATTAATGGAACATTACATCAGCCTGTTCGTCCGTGCGGTGTTCGTCGAGAACATGGCGCTGGCGTTCTTCCTCGGCATGTGTACCTTCATCGCCATCTCCAAGAAGGTGGAAACCGCCATCGGTCTTGGCGTCGCGGTGATCGTGGTACTGGGTATCACCATGCCGGTGAACAACCTGATCTATGCCAACATCCTCAAGGATGGCGCCCTGGCCTGGGCCGGTCTGCCTGAAGTGGACCTGTCGTTCCTTGGCTTGCTGACCTTCATCGGAGTGATCGCGGCGCTGGTACAGATCCTGGAAATGACCCTGGATAAGTACGTACCGTCGCTGTACAACGCCCTCGGCGTGTTCCTGCCGCTGATCACCGTGAACTGCGCCATCATGGGTGGCTCGCTGTTCATGGTCGAGCGTGACTACAACCTGGCCGAAAGCACCGTCTACGGTGTTGGCGCGGGCGTGTCCTGGGCGCTGGCCATCGCCGCGCTGGCAGGTATCCGCGAGAAGCTCAAGTACAGCGATGTACCGGCTGGTCTGCAGGGTCTGGGCATCACCTTCATCACCATCGGTCTGATGTCGCTGGGCTTCATGTCCTTCTCCGGCGTGCAGCTGTAAGGAAAGGATGAACAGATGAATTACGAAATCTTCCTCGCCATCGGCATGTTCACCGCCATCGTTCTCGCGCTGGTGCTGATCATCCTCGCCGCTCGCGCCAAGCTGGTCTCCAGCGGTGACGTGAGCATCGAGATCAACGGCGAAAAAACCATCGTGGTACCAGCTGGCGGCAAGCTGCTGCAGACCCTGGCCGACAACAACATCTTCCTGTCCTCCGCCTGCGGTGGCGGCGGCACCTGCGCCCAGTGCAAGTGCGTCGTTGAAAGCGGTGGCGGCGAGATGCTGTCCACCGAAGAATCGCACTTCACCAAGCGCGAGGCCCGCGAGGGCTGGCGCCTGTCCTGCCAGACCCCGGTCAAGCAGGACATGAAGATCGAAGTTCCGGAAGAGGTCTTCGGCGTCAAGAAGTGGGAGTGCACCGTCGAGTCCAACCCGAACGTCGCTACCTTCATCAAGGAGCTGACGCTGAAGCTGCCGGAAGGCGAGAACGTCGACTTCCGCGCTGGCGGTTACGTGCAGCTGGAATGCCCGCCGCACACCGTCAACTACAAGGACTTCGACATTCAGGAGGAGTATCGCGGCGACTGGGACAAGTTCAACCAGTGGAAGTACGTGTCCAAGGTCGACGAGACCGTGATCCGTGCCTATTCCATGGCCAACTACCCGGAAGAGCGCGGTCTGGTGAAGTTCAACATCCGTATCGCCTCGCCGCCTCCCGGCAAGGACGATCTGCCGCCGGGCAAGATGTCTTCCTACGTGTTCAGCCTCAAGCCGGGCGACAAGATCACCGTGTACGGACCGTTCGGTGAGTTCTTCGCCAAGGACACCGACGCCGAGATGGTCTTCATCGGTGGTGGCGCCGGCATGGCGCCGATGCGTTCGCACATCTTCGACCAGCTCAAGCGCCTGAAGTCCAAGCGCAAGATCAGCTTCTGGTACGGTGCGCGTTCCATGCGCGAGTCGTTCTACAACGAAGAGTACGATCAGCTGGCCGCGGAAAACCCGAACTTCGAATGGCACCTGGCGCTGTCCGATCCGCAGCCGGAAGACAACTGGACCGGTCTCAAGGGTTTCATCCACAACGTGCTGTATGAGAACTACCTGAAGGACCACCCGGCTCCTGAGGATTGCGAGTTCTACATGTGCGGCCCACCCATGATGAACGCCGCAGTGATCAAGATGCTGACCGACCTGGGTGTCGAGCCGGAGAACATCCTCCTTGACGACTTCGGCGGTTAACGCATGAGGTCTGCTGTACTCCAGCCCGTTATCGCTGTCGCCCTGGCGGCAGCCCTAACGGGCTGCTTGCATTCTGAACGGATCGAAGAGTTCGGTGGCCCGACCATGGGCAGCACCTATTCGATCAAATACGTCCGCAGTGAAGGTGTCGCGCCGCAAGCCGAACTCAAGGCCGCGACCGAGGCGATCCTCGCCGAGATCGATCTGCAGATGTCCACCTATCGCGATGATTCGCTGATCGAGCAATTCAACCTGGCGCCGGCCGGCACCTGTCAGGCCATGCCCAAGGGTGTGCTGGATCTGGTGCGCGCCGGTGATCGCCTGCATGAAGAGAGTCAGGGCTATTTTGACCTGACTATCGAACCTCTGCTCGACCTCTGGGGTTTCGGACCCAAAGGGCAGGGCGAGGCCGTGCCGGACGCCGAGCGCCTGGCTGAAGTGCGCCAGCGAGTCGGTCAGCAGCATCTGCGAATCGAAGGCGAGCAACTGTGCAAGGACGTCGACGTGGAAGTCGACTTCAACAGCATCGCTGCGGGCTACGCTGTCGATCAGATCGTCGCGCGCCTGGGCGAGTTGGGTGTCACCAGTTACTTGGTCGAGGCCACCGGTGAACTCAAGGCAGCCGGCTTCAAGCCCGATGGCAGCCACTGGCGTATCGGGCTGGAAGCGCCGCGCGATGATCAGCGCATTGCCCAGCGCATCCTGCAACTCGATGGTTACGGTATCTCCACTTCGGGTGACTATCGCAACTACTTCGAAGAGAACGGCCAGCGTTATTCGCATACGCTCGACCCGCTGTCGGGTATGCCGGTCAATCACAAGCTGGCAGCTGTCACGGTGGCAGATCCATCGACCTTGCGCGCTGATGGCTTGTCTACCCTATTGATGGTGCTTGGGCCGGATGCCGGCATGGCCTTCGCCGAGCGCAACGATATCGCGGCGTTTTTCGTGACGCGTGAGGGCGAGGGCTTCGTCACACAGGGCACGGTCGCATTCGAGCAGCTATTCGCTGCAGGAGATGAGCAATGACTTTTCTGGTTGTATTTCTGGCCATGATTCTGGTCGTCGGCATGATGGCCGTCGGCGTGATCATGGGGCGCAAACCCATCGCCGGTTCCTGCGGCGGTATCGCCAACCTGGGCATCGAGAAGGAATGTTCGATCTGTGGCGGTAGCCGTGAGAAGTGCGAAGAGGTCAATCGCGACAAGAGCGAGGCGCCGAACACCGACCTGGCCTACGACGCGAGCAAGCGCTAAGCCAGGCGGCATGCTTTGAAAGCCGGCGGCGCTATCCGCTGCCGGCCCTGCCGAGGGTGCGCCACAAGCGCTCCGGCCTGATCTGAAGGAGTAAACATGGCGGTCTACAATTACGATGTGGTGGTGCTGGGCTCCGGCCCGGCAGGCGAGGGCGCGGCGATGAACGCGGCCAAGGCCGGGCGCAAGGTGGCCGTGGTGGACAACCGTCCGCTGGTCGGCGGCAACTGCACCCACCTGGGCACCATTCCCTCCAAGGCGCTGCGCCACTCGGTGCGGCAGATCATGCAGTTCAACACCAACCCGATGTTCCGCCAGATCGGCGAGCCGCGCTGGTTCTCGTTCCCCGACGTGCTCAAGAGTGCGGAGAAGGTGATCGCCAAGCAGGTCACCTCGCGCACCGGCTACTACGCGCGCAACCGCATCGACACCTACTTCGGTACCGCCAGCTTCGCCGACGAGCAAACGGTGGAAGTGGTCTGTCTCAATGGCGTGGTGGAGAAACTGGTGGCCAAGCAGGTCGTCGTCGCCACGGGTTCGCGCCCCTACCGCCCGGCTGATGTCGACTTCACTCACCCACGCATCTACGATAGCGATACCATTCTCAGCCTCGGCCACACGCCGCGCCGTCTGATCATCTACGGAGCCGGGGTCATCGGCTGCGAGTACGCCTCGATCTTCAGTGGCCTGGGTGTGCTGGTCGACCTGATCGACAACCGCGATCAACTGCTCAGCTTCCTTGATTCAGAGATCTCCGATGCGCTCTCCTATCACCTGCGCAACAACAATGTGCTGATTCGTCACAACGAAGAGTACGAGCGCATCGAAGGTGTGGAAAACGGTGTGGTCCTGCACCTGAAGTCGGGCAAGAAGATCAAGGCCGATGCGCTGCTGTGGTGTAACGGCCGTACCGGCAACACCGATCAGCTGGGCCTGGAGAACATCGGCATCGCGGTCAACAGTCGTGGCCAGATTCAGGTCGACGAACACTACCGCACCGAGGTCAGCAACATCTACGCCGCCGGTGACGTGATCGGTTGGCCGAGCCTGGCCAGTGCCGCCTCCGACCAGGGGCGATCGGCTGCCGGCAGCATCGTCGACAACGGCAGCTGGCGCTTCGTCGATGATGTGCCGACCGGCATCTACACCATTCCGGAGATCAGCTCGATCGGCAAGACCGAGCGTGAGTTGACCCAGGCCAAGGTGCCTTACGAAGTCGGCAAGGCGTTCTTCAAGGGCATGGCCCGTGCCCAGATCTCGGTCGAACCGGTGGGCATGCTGAAGATCCTCTTCCACCGCGAAACTCTGGAAGTGCTGGGTGTGCACTGCTTCGGCTATCAGGCTTCGGAGATCGTTCACATCGGTCAGGCGATCATGAACCAGAAGGGTGAAGCCAACAGCATCAAGTACTTCATCAACACCACCTTCAACTACCCGACCATGGCCGAGGCCTATCGGGTTGCCGCGTTCGACGGCCTCAACCGGCTTTTTTGAGCGGCTCCGGCCGGCGGCCTGAGCCGGTCGGGGAGACAGGCTGGGTAGCGGCTTCCGAGTGGCGCTGGCCGAATCGGGAGAGCTTCTAGCGTCTCAGGCGGCAGCAACGACAAAACCGGCTCTTGGGCCGGTTTTGTTGTTATAGGGCGTTGTGTTCGTAGCCTGGATGCCATTCGGGTACAGGCGCGAAGACAAACCCGGATTGCATCCGGGCTACATGGGTTCTGGTGTAGGAGCGAATTTATTCGCGATGCTGGTGCGCTCGGTGTTGGCTGCATATCGCGGATAAATCCGCTCCTACAAAGGCTAATCGCCTCAGCCCGTAGGGTGTGCCGTGCGCACCGCTTGGCCCCGCCTGTTCGAGCGACGCTATGTGCGCATGGTGCACCCTACAAGTTTCATCCGCGCAGCGTCTGCACCGCCAGTTCGTAGCCCGGATGCAATCCGGAAATGCTCTCTCTGCATCCCTCGAATTGCATCCGAACGTCGCGCGAGCTGTTCTGGCTTGCTCCCCTCTCCCGCTTGCGGGAGAGGGGCCGGGGGAGAGGGCGATGAGTCTCAGCCGCGTAACGTCTGCACCGCTATGCCGGGGAAGTCGGTGATGATGCTGTCGGCGCCAAAGTCGGCCAGGCGGCGCATCAGCGCCGGTTCGTTGACCGTCCAGACCGACACGTGCAGCCCCTGCTTCTGCGCCTTGAGCAGGCGCTCCGGAGTGCATAGGGTCCAGTTCAGCGCCAGCAGGTGGCACTCATAGTGCGCCGCCACTTTCAGCGGATCGAGCCAGGCATACTCGGCGACCAGGCCCAGTTGAAGTTGCGGAGTCAGCTCGCGTGCGGCCTTGAGCACTTCGCGCGAGCTGGAGGTGATGGTGATCCGATCGCGCAGGCCGAAGCGCTCGACCAGCTCGGCGATGGCCAGTACGGTGCGCGCGGCACGCACTTTCGAGGCGCTTTTCACTTCCAGTTGCCAGTGCTCGAACTGACACTGCTCGAACAGATCTTGCAGGCGCGGAATGGGGCAGGGGCGCACCCAGCCCGGGCCGCCCTTGCGCGCGTCATACTTGATCAGATCGGCGGCATCATGTTCGACCACCTTGCCGCGCACGCCGGTGGTGCGCTTCAGGGTTGGATCGTGAATCACCATCAACTCGCCGTCGCGTGACAGGTGCAGATCCAGCTCGCAGCGATTGACGCCATGCTCCAGGCAGCGCTGGAAGCTGGCGAGGGTATTTTCCGGGGCTTCGCCCTTGGCGCCGCGATGGCCGTAGATGAGAGTCACTGTTGCTCCTTGACGGTGTCGAGGTGGTGCGGCTGATGGTGGCGCACGCTGTTGATCACGTGATCGTATTCGAAATAAACGCTGAACTCGCGGTAGTCCCAGCGGGTGATCGGCGGCTGGCCGACCGGCTTGTGTTCTTCATCGGCCAGGCCGAAGCGCTCGAGTACCGAGCGTTTCGACTCGCCTTTCTGGGGCAGGTTGCGGGCATCGATATCCGCACCCTGGTTGCCCAACGGAATATTCAGGGTGTCAGCGAACGAGGCAGTAGGGGCGAGCAGGGCGAGTAGCAGGGCGAGGCGATACATGGCGATTCCTTGACGTTCATTCGCGGGCCTGGCGACGTTCCAGGGCCTGTCTCTGCAGGATATGCCGGGCCAGCAACTGGCGCTGTGCGTCGGTCAACGCTTCGAACTCGGTGCCGATATCGTACTGGCCGTCGCTGCGTGCGCTGCAGTGCACCACTTGGGCGCGCAGCATCAGACCGAGTGCTTGTGGCATCAATACCATCTTGATCGCCAGGTGGCTGCCCGGTGCCACGGCCTGAGCATGGCTGAAGCTGATACCGCCCTCGGACAGCGATACCTGGCGCGGGGCCCCGATATCACGTAGCAGGCTCTGCGCCACTGCCTGGCCGAGCAGGTCGATGCGCTTGTTGATCACTTTCAGGTAGTTGGCCAGGGTGCGATCACGCTCGCTGATGTGGCGCAGCAGATGCTGCGACTCGAAGTCCATCAGGTGCAGATCGCTGAGCAGATTGAACAGCGGCGACGGGTCGTGAAGCACGTCGCTGGCCTGGGCTTCGGCCCCTGACAGTAGGCTGAATTCCAGTGCGATCGTATCCTCGATACGGTAGTATTCGCGGCGATCATCTACATCGTTAGTCGACATGGCGAACCCATGAAAGCAGTGGTGGTCGAAGAGCCTGTTGAAGGCTTCGCGAACGGTATGCGAGCCGGGCGAACATCGCTGGGCAAGCGCCGGTTACGAATGGTAAACGAGCAATTCTCGCTTCGCTCGCCCCTTCGGGGTCACACTGATGTGTGATAGCCATAAGTGGCTTTCCAAGTGTTTTTAACGCAGCAGGCCCGTTACGCAGCCGACTTCGAGTTGCTTCTGAGTGTAAGGCCGCTGACCGGGCCCTGCCACATGGACGTTTTTCTTTCCCCCGAATCTCTCCGACATGTTCAGACCTCTGTTCGTATTCATCGGCACGCGCTACACGCGGGCCAAGCGCCGCAACCACTTCGTCTCCTTCATTTCCCTGACGTCCATGCTCGGCCTCACCCTGGGGGTGATGGTGATGATCCTGGTGCTGTCGGTCATGAACGGTTTCGACCACGAGATGCGCACCCGTGTGCTGGGGATGATCCCTCACGCCACGGTCGAGTCGCCGACCCCGGTCAGTGACTGGTCGGCACTGGCGCGCCAGGTCGAGCGCCACCCGCGTGTCGAGGCGCTGGCTCCCTTCACCCAGATGCAGGGCTTGCTGACGCACGACGGCAAGGTGCAGAAGGTACTGATCAATGCCATCGATCCCGAGCAGGAGCGCAAGGTTTCGATCATCGATGACTTCTTCCAGCAGGGCAGTCTCGACAGCCTGCAGCCAGGTGATTTCGCCATGGTCATCGGCGACAAGGCCGCCGCCAAGCTGGGCCTCAAACTCGGTGACAAGGTCACCTTCGTCGCGCCCGAAGTTACCGTGACCCCGGCCGGTATGTTCCCGCGCCTGAAGCGTTTTACCGTCACCGGTATCTTTCATGTCGGTGCCGGCGAGATCGATGGTGCCCTGGCGCTGGCCAACATCAGTGATCTGGCGCGCCTGCAGCGCTGGAAGCCGGATCAGGTGCAGGGCCTGCGCCTGAAATTCGACGACCTGTTCCAGGCGCCGCGCAGCGCCTGGGAGATCGCCCAGACCCTCGACGGTGATTTCTACGCACGCGACTGGACGCGCACTCACGGCAACCTGTACCAGGCCATCCGCATGGAGAAGACCATGATCGGTCTGCTGTTGCTGCTGATCGTCGCGGTGGCCGCCTTCAATATCATTTCCACCCTGGTGATGGTGGTGACCGACAAGAAGGGCGATATCGCCATCCTGCGTACCCTTGGCGCCACGCCGCGGCAGATCATGGCCATCTTCATGGTGCAGGGCACCGTGATCGGCGTGGTCGGTACTTTCATAGGCGCCGTGCTGGGGATTCTCGCGGCGCTTAATGTCAGTAGTCTGATCGCCGGCATCGAGCGCCTGTTGGGCATCAAGTTTCTCAATGCCGATGTCTATTTCATCGATTACCTGCCTTCGCAACTGCAGAGCGCCGACGTGGTGATGGTTTGTACCGCGGCGCTGCTGCTGAGCTTCTTCGCTACCCTGTATCCGGCCTGGCGCGCCGCGCGCACCCAGCCCGCCGAGGCCCTGCGCTATGAGTGAACCCATGAACCAGAACGCCATGAAACAGCAGAATGCCGTGCTCAGCTGCCGCAACCTGAGCAAGCGTTACGACGAGGGCCCCGAGTCGGTGGTCGTGCTCGACGGGCTCGAACTGGAACTCTTTCCCGGCGAGCGCGTGGCCATCGTCGGCAGCTCCGGTTCCGGCAAGAGCACTCTGCTGAACATGCTCGGCGGCCTGGATACGCCCAGCGAGGGCAGTGTGTGGCTGGCCGGTGAGCAACTGTCGGCGCTGAGCGAGACCGCCCGTGGGTTGCTGCGTAATCGGGCGCTGGGTTTCGTCTATCAGTTCCATCACCTGCTGGCTGAATTCACTGCGCTGGAGAATGCCTGCATGCCGCTGCTGATCGGCAAGACGTCGATCGCCGAAGCGCGCCAGCGCGCGACTGCATTGCTGGAGCGCGTGGGGCTGGGGCATCGCCTCAATCACAAGCCGTCAGAACTGTCTGGTGGCGAGCGCCAGCGTGTGGCCATCGCCCGCGCGCTGGTCAATCGCCCGGGGCTGGTGCTGCTTGACGAGCCAACCGGCAACCTCGATCAGCACACCGCCGAAGGTATTCAGGAGCTGATGCGCGAGCTCAGCCGTGACTCCAATACCGCATTCCTGGTGGTGACTCACGACATGCAGCTGGCGCGGCAGATGGATCGCGTGCTGAGCCTGCAGGACGGCAAGCTGGTGGCCCTCTGATGTTTCGTCCGCTGAGTATCTTCATCGGCGCTCGCTACACACGGGCCAAGCGCCGCAATCACTTCATTTCCTTCATTTCGCTGACTTCGATGATCGGCCTGGCGCTCGGCGTACTGGCGATGATCGTGGTGCTGTCGGTGATGAACGGCTTCCAGAAGGAAATGAGCTCACGGATTCTCGGTATGGTGCCGCACGCCATGGTCTATGGCGCCGAGCCGGTTGCCGACTGGCGCGCCCTGGCGGAAAAGGCCAAGGCCAATCCGCAGGTGCAGGCGGCCGCGCCTTATGCCGAGTTGGAGGGCATGCTTTCGCATCGCGGGCTGATGCAGCCGATCCAGATCCACGGCATCGATCCGGCGGAGGAGGGCAAGGTGTCGATCCTGCCCGACCATATCCGTCAGGGCAGCCTGAACAACCTGCAACCCGGTGAGTTCGGCGTGGTGATCGGTGATATCACTGCACGGCGCTTCGGTCTGCAGGTGGGCGACAAGCTGACGCTGATCATTCCCGAGCTGAGCAATGCTCCTGGTGGTGTCACGCCGCGCATGCAGCGCCTGAACGTGGCAGCGGTGTTCAAGGTTGGTGCCGAGCTGGACAGCTCGCTGGCGCTGATCAACGTCGCCGATGCCGCAGCCATGCAGCGCCTGCCGGAGGGCACGGTGCCGGGCATCCGCCTGGCGCTGAAGGATCTCTACCAGGCGCCGCAGGTGTCCAAGGCGCTGCTTACCGAGCTGGGCGCCGATTACCGCGCCGATGACTGGACCCATACCCAAGGCAGCCTGTTCAGCGCGATGAAGATGGAAAAGACCATGATCGGCCTGCTTCTGCTGCTGATCGTCGCAGTCGCTGCCTTCAATATCATCGCCACCCTGATCATGGTGGTCGCCGACAAGGGCGGTGATATCGCCATCCTGCGCACCCTGGGCGCTACGCCACGGCAGATCATGGCCATCTTCATGGTGCAGGGCTCGGTGATCGGCCTGGTCGGCACCCTGATCGGCACGGTACTTGGCGTGCTGGCGGCGCTGAATGTCAGTGCGCTGGTGGCCTGGCTGGAATCCTTCGCCGGACAGCAGGTGCTGAGCTCCGACGTGTACTTCATCAGCAGCCTGCCATCGGACCTGCAGTGGCTGGATGTGGCGCTGATCTGCTCGGCGGCATTGATCCTGAGCTTCCTCGCCACGCTCTACCCATCCTGGCGCGCGGCGCAGGTACAACCGGCCGAAGCGCTGCGCTACGAGTAAGAACGAAAAGCCGTCGAACCAGGCTGTGCGAAAACTACTGCGCTCGGTCATGCTGCGTTAAAAGCAGGCTGGAACGCCAGCCCGGTCGAATGCTCATTTACCACTTGTAAACTGCGCTTCTTCGCCTGCTTTTGCCTTGCCTGACCTTCGCTCGCTACGTTTTCACACGGCCTGGTATTCGACGGCTTTTTCTTTTCAGGGGCGTTGCTGGCGGCGCTTTTCCTGACGCTTGCGCCAACTGCGCTGGACCCACCAGCGCCAGTAGAGCATGGTCAGCACATAGGCCAGTGCGGCGAGCACCAGACCGGAGATGAAAGAGCCGAGGTACAGCGGCTTCCACAGGATGGCGACCTCGGCCGTGATCCATTCCAGGCTCAGGGTTTGCGGCATGCGCACCGGCGGTGTCTGCATGATCCATGCACCGAGTTTGTAGGTGCAGTAGAAGATCGGCGGCATGGTGATGGGGTTGGTCAGCCAGACCAGGCCGATGGAGATCGGCAGGTTGGCGCGCAGCGGAATGGCGACGGCGGCGGCGGCCAGCATCTGCATCGGCATGGGGATCATCGCCCAGAACAGGCCGATGGCCATGCCGCGCGCTACAGAGTGACGGTTGAGGTGCCAGAGATTGGGATCATGAATCAGCTTGCCGAGAAAGCGCAGGGACTTGTTACCCTTGATGCTGTCGGGGGTGGGCATGTAGCGCTTGAATAAACGACGCGGCATGAAGAGTCTCTGGGCAGGCAAAAGCGCCGATATTATGCACGGATTCGGCTCGGCCAGCGTTTTCATATTGTGACCGAAGGTGAGCGCCGGACGCGTTCGCTGTAGCTCGATGAGCAGGGAGGATGGATGCGAACAGGGATGTTGGCGCTGGCCTTGGGGCTGCTCAGCTTGCGCTTTCTGCCGAGCCTGCCGCCAGGCTGGCTGTTGCTGGTTGCAGCTTGTGTCGGCATGGCTTCGCTGCTCTCGCGTCTCTATCCGCTGGGGTTCTTTTTGCTGGGGCTGGCCTGCGCCTGCGGTTCTGCGCAGTGGGCGCTGGACGATCGCCTCGCCCCTGAGCTCGACGGCCGCACGCTATGGCTGGAAGGACGGGTGGTCGGATTGCCCGAGGTATCCGATGGTGTGGTGCGCTTCCTGCTGGAGGATGCGCAATCGCGTCGCGCCGAGCTGCCAAAAAGGTTGCGGGTGGCCTGGTATGGCGGGCCGACTGTGCAGGGCGGCGAGCGCTGGCGTCTGGCGGTCAACCTGAAGCGGCCGCATGGCCTGGTCAATCCGCAGAGCTTCGACTACGAAGCCTGGTTGCTGGCGCAGCGTATCGGCGCCACGGGCACGATCAAGTCCGGTCAGCGCCTTGCTCCAGCTTCGGGCCTGGGTAGTTGGCGCGACAGCCTGCGCCAACGCTTGTTGGCGGCGCCAGCTGTTGAGCGCGAAGGCGCCATCGCCGCTTTGGTTCTGGGCGACGGTTCTGGCTTGAGCAGCGAAGATTGGCGCCTGTTGCAACACACCGGCACGGTGCACCTGATGGTCATTTCCGGGCAGCACATCGGACTGCTGGCCGGCTTTCTCTACGGTTTGGTGGCCTTGCTGGCGAAGCTCGGCGCATGGCCGGCGCGCTGGCCATGGTTACCTTGCGCCTGTGCGCTGGCCCTGGGCGGGGCCTTGACCTATGGCTTGCTGGCGGGCTTTGAGGTGCCGGTGCGCAGGGCCTGCGTGATGGTCGCGTTGGTGCTGCTGTGGCGCATGCGCTTTCGCCATCTGGGCGCGTGGTGGCCATTGTTGCTGGCCTTGATCGTGGTTCTGCTGCTGGAGCCGCTGGCGTCCTTGCAGCCGGGTTTCTGGTTGTCGTTTTCGGCGGTGGCGATTCTGGCTCTGGTGTTTGGCGGTCGGCTCGGCGTCTGGGGTTGGTGGCGCGGGCTCACGCGTGCGCAATGGACCATGGCCATCGGCCTGTTGCCGATGATGTTGATCCTCGGCCTGCCGGTCAGCAGCAGCGGGCCGTTGGCCAATCTGATCGCCGTGCCCTGGGTCGGGTTGGTAGTCGTGCCTCTGGCCTTGCTGGGCACCTTGCTGTTGCCTATACCGATGCTGGGCGAAGGGCTGTTGTGGCTGGCCGGTGGTGCGCTGCACCTCCTGTTCGAGTTGCTCGGCATCATCGCCGGCTGGCTACCCGCCTGGCTGCCGAGCGTTATGCCGCTGTGGGCATGGTTGCTGGCGGCAGCCGGTGCTCTGCTGCTCCTTTTACCGGCCGGAGTGCCGCTGCGTCTGCCCGGTCTTGCGCTGTTGTTGCCCGCATTGCTGTTGCCAGCGCCGCATCTGGATGATGGTCGCGCCGACATCTGGGTGCTGGATGTGGGGCAGGGGCTGGCGGTGCTGGTGCGTACCCGAGAGCACGCTCTGCTGTATGACGCCGGGCCGCGCTTCGGTGATTTCGATACCGGTGAGCGAATCGTCCTGCCCTCGTTGCGGGCGCTGAACCTCAGGCAGCTCGACTTGATGCTGCTCAGCCATGCCGATAACGATCATGCCGGCGGCGCGGCCGCGATCAAGGCCGGGATGCCGGTGTCGAGGGTGGTCAGCGGTGAACCGCAAAGGCTGGCCGATGCGCTTGGCGCCGAAGCGTGCGAGTCAGGACAAAGCTGGCAATGGAACGCGGTGACCTTTAGGTTGTGGCAGTGGGAGCGGGCCAGTTCCGGCAACCAGCTGTCTTGTGTTCTGCAGATAGAGGCTGCGGGCGAGCGCCTGCTGTTGACCGGCGATATCGACGTACAGGCCGAACGGGCGCTGATGCAGGCCGACTTTCCCCTGGCTTCTCAGTGGCTGCTGGCGCCTCATCATGGCAGTCGCACCTCGTCCAGCCAGGCGTTCATCGACGCGGTCGGGGCGCAGCATGTGCTGATCACCCGCAGCCGCCACAATGCCTTCGGTCATCCTCATCCGCAGGTGCTAGAGCGTTATCGGGCAGCGGGCGTTCAGGTGCACGACACCGCGCTCGATGGCGCGCTGCATCTGCGCCTGGGTGAGCATGGCGCAGCGCAGGCATTGCGACGCGAGGCACGTTTCTGGCGGGAAAAATGAGAACGGCGGCGGTCGGCGGGCGTTGCCCCCTGTGCTAGAGTGGCGCCACTTTTTCGAGGGGGATTCTCTACCGTGTGGGAACTGGTCAAAGCTGGCGGCTGGATGATGCTGCCGATCATTCTCTGTTCCATCGCTGCTGCCGGTATCGTTGCCGAGCGCCTGTGGACCCTGCGGCCCGCCCGCGTCACCCCGGCCAATCTGCTGGCCCAGGTATGGCGCTGGATCAAGGACAAGAAACTCAACAACCAGAAGCTCAAGGAGCTGCGTGAGGATTCGCCGCTGGGGCAGATTCTCGCCGCCGGCCTGGCCAACTCCAAGCATGGTCGCGAGATCATGAAAGAGTGCATCGAGGAGGCTGCCGCGCGCGTCATCCATGATCTGGAGCGCTACCTCAACGCCCTCGGTACCATCGCCGGCATCGCACCGCTGCTCGGCCTGCTTGGCACCGTGCTGGGTATGATCGAGATCTTCAGCTCCTTCATGGGCTCGGGCATGGCCAACGCGCCGATGCTCGCCGGAGGCATCTCCAAGGCGCTGATCACCACCGCAGCCGGCCTGATGGTGGCGATTCCGGCACTGTTCTTCCATCGCTACCTGCAGCGTCGCGTCGACGAGCTGGTGGTGGGCATGGAGCAGGAAGCGATCAAACTGGTGGAAATGGTCCAGGGTGATCGCGACGTCGACCTGGGCGAGGGCAAGGCGTGAAATTCCGGCGTAAACCGCGGGAGAACGTCGAGATCAACCTGGCCTCGTTGATCGACGTGGTATTCATCCTGCTGCTGTTCTTCGTGGTCACCACCACCTTCACCCGCGAAACCCAGCTCAAGGTCGACCTGCCCGAGGCGGCCAGCGGCACGCCGCCGGAGCAGACCGAGCTGAAGCAGGTCGAGGTGCTGATCGGTGCCGATGGCGCGTTTTCGGTCAACGGCAAGGCGCTGCTGGAGAGCAACCTGAGCAATCTCATGGCTGCGCTGCAGAAGGAGTCCGAGGGCGACAACAGCCTGCCGCTGATCATCAGCGCCGATGGCAAGACGCCGCATCAGGCGGTGATCACTGCCATGGACGCCGCTGGCAAGTTGGGCTTCTCGCACCTGCGCATCACCACGGTGGAAGCACAGGAAAATCCTTAAGTGAGCGCTGCTGATCGCCTGCTCGAGGCCTGGTATCGCGGCCACCCGGCGCTGGCGCTGCTGCGTCCGCTGGAGTGGCTGTATCGCCGCGTGGTACAGGGCAAGCGCAAGCGTTTTCTCGCCGGCCAGGGTGACATCTACCGTGCGCCGGTGCCGGTGCTGGTGGTGGGCAACATCACCATCGGCGGCACCGGCAAGACGCCGCTGATCCTCTTTCTGATCGAACACTGCCGGGCTCGTGGCCTCAAGGTCGGCGTGGTCAGTCGCGGCTATGGCGCCACGCCGCCGAGCCTGCCTTGGCGCGTGCGTGCCGAGCAGCCCGCGAGCCAGGCCGGTGACGAGCCGCTGCTGATCGTCCAGCGCACGGGCGTGCCGCTGATGATCGATCCGGACCGCAGCCGCGCGGTGCGTGCACTGCTGGCCGAGGAGCCATTGGATCTGATCCTCTGCGACGACGGCCTGCAGCACTACCGTCTGGCGCGCGACCTGGAGCTGGTGCTGATCGATGCCGCGCGCGGCCTGGGCAATCGCCGCTGCCTGCCCGCCGGGCCGCTGCGTGAGCCGGCCGAGCGTCTACGTGAGGTGGATGCGGTGCTGTTCAACGGCGCCGAAGTCGACCGCGGCGACGGTTACGCTTTTGGCCTGCAGCCGACCGCACTGGTCAACCTGGCCACTGGCGAGCGGGTAGGGCTGGAGCATTTCCCCTCGGGCCAACCCGTGCATGCGGTCGCCGGCATCGGCAACCCGCAACGTTTCTTCAATACCCTCGAAGCGCTAAACTGGCGGCCGGTTCCGCACCCCTTTGCCGACCATGCCCAGTACGATGCCGCGCAGCTCAGTTTCGAGCCGGCGCTGCCGCTGCTGATGACGGAAAAGGATGCGGTGAAATGCCGGGCCTTCGCCGCCGCCGACTGGTGGTACCTGGCCGTCGACGCCGTGCCTACGCCGGCTTTCGTCGACTGGCTGGACAAGGAGCTGGCTCGCCTCATACCGGGGTCTTGATGACCCCATCAAGGACTGCGCCATGGACCTTAAACTGCTCGACATTCTCGCCTGCCCGATCTGCAAGGGCCCGCTGCAGCTTTCCGAAGACAAGACCGAACTGATCAGCAAGGGCGCCGGCGTGGCCTACCCGATCCGCGATGGCATCCCGGTGATGCTGGAAAGCGAAGCACGCACCCTGAACACCGACGAGCGCCTGGACAAGTAAATGAGTGCAGCCTTCACCGTCGTCATTCCCGCCCGTTACGCCTCCACTCGTCTGCCCGGCAAGCCGCTGCAGGACATCGCCGGCAAGCCGATGGTGCAGCATGTCTGGGAGCAGGCGAAGAAGAGTTCGGCCAGCCAGGTCGTGATCGCCACCGACGATGCGCGCATCGTCGACGCCTGTCAGGCGTTCGGCGCCGAGGTGCTGCTGACTCGCGAGGATCACAACTCCGGCACCGACCGCCTGGCCGAAGTTGCCACCCAGCTTGGTCTGCCGGCCGATGCCATCGTGGTCAACGTGCAGGGCGACGAGCCATTGATTCCGCCGATGATCATCGATCAGGTGGCGGCTAACCTGGCGGCCAATCCGCAGGCGGGTATCGCCACCCTGGCCGAGCCCATCGAAGACGTCACCGCGTTGTTCAACCCCAACGTGGTCAAGGTGGTCGCCGACAAGAACGGCTTGGCCCTGACCTTCAGCCGTGCGCCGCTGGCTTGGGCGCGCGATGCCTTCGCCAAGAGCCGCGATGTGTTACCGCAAGGTGTGCCGTACCGCCGCCATATCGGCATCTACGCCTACCGCGCGGGCTTCCTGCATGACTTCGTGGCCTGGGGCCCATGCTGGCTGGAAGATACCGAGTGCCTGGAGCAATTGCGTGCGCTGTATAACGGTGTGCGCATCCATGTTGCCGATGCGCTCGAAGCGCCGGCTGCTGGCGTGGATACCGCCGAAGACCTGGAGCGGGTGCGCCGCCTGCTGGGTGGCTGATGAAGGTCCTGTTCGTTTGTCTGGGCAACATCTGCCGTTCGCCCACGGCTGAAGGCGTGTTTCGCCACAAGCTGCGCGCGGCGGGGCTGGAGGATCGCGTGCAGGTGGATTCCGCCGGCACCGGCGACTGGCATGTCGGCAAAACGCCGGACAGCCGCACGCGTCAGGCTGCCCTGAGCCGTGGTTATGACCTGTCCGCGCAGCGTGCGCGTCAGGTGGAAGCCGCCGATTTCCAGCGCTTCGACCTGATCCTGGCCATGGATCAGAGCAACTTGCTCAACCTCAAGGCGCTGCGCCCAGCCGATGCCCGCGCCGATCTGGATCTGTACCTGCGTCGCTATGACCTGGCACTGGATGAGGTGCCCGACCCGTACTACGGCGGCGAAGAGGGCTTCGAGCAGGTGCTGGACCTGATCGAGCAGGCCAGCGATGCGCTGCTGAGCGAAATCAAGGGGCGCCTGTGAGCCTGAATCTGCAGAGCGACGTTTCGCTCAAGGCCTTCAACAGCTTTGGTGTCGACGTGCGTGCACGGCGTTTCGCCGAAGCCTACAACGATGACGATGTGCGCGAGGCGCTGCGTCTGGCTGGGCAGCAGAGCTTGCCGCTGCTGGTGATCGGCGGTGGCAGCAACCTGTTGCTGACTCGCGATGTCGAGGCGCTGGTGCTACGCATGGCCAGCCGTGGTATTCGCATTCTCGAAGAGGATGGCGATCAGGTACTGGTCGAGGCGGAGGCAGGTGAACCCTGGCATCCCTTCGTGCAGTGGAGTCTGGCGCAGGGCCTGAGCGGCCTGGAAAACCTCAGCCTGATCCCCGGCACCGTCGGCGCGGCGCCGATGCAGAACATCGGTGCCTATGGCGTGGAGATCAAGGACCTGTTCGCCGGCCTGACCGCACTGGATCGGCATACCGGTGAGCTGCGCGATTTCGCGCTAGAGGAGTGCGCCTTCGCCTATCGCGACAGCCTGTTCAAGCGTGAAGCCGGACGTTGGTTGATCCTGCGAGTGCGCTTTCGCTTGAGCCGCCTGGCTTCGCTGCGACTGGATTACGGTCCGGTGCGCCAGCGCCTCGCCGAGATGGGTGTGGAAGCGCCGACCGCCAGCGACGTCAGCCAGGCTATCTGTGCCATTCGCAGCGAAAAGCTGCCGAATCCCGTCGAGCTGGGTAATGCCGGCAGTTTCTTCAAGAATCCGGTGGTGTCGTTCGAGCTGGCCGAGCACATCCGCGCCGAGCATGCTGACCTGGTCAGCTATCCGGCGGGCGATGGCCTGGTGAAGCTGGCAGCCGGCTGGCTGATCGAGCGGGCAGGGTGGAAGGGGGTACGCGAGGGTGATGCCGGCGTTCACCGCCTGCAGGCGTTGGTGCTGGTCAACTACGGCCAAGCGACGGGTGCGCAGCTGCTGCAGCTGGCGCAGCGCATCCAGAGCGATATCTTGCAGCGTTTCGGCGTTACGCTGGAAATCGAACCGAACGTGCTTTGATCTGCGGGGCGGACGTGATCCGACGACCGCCATTCCCGGATTGCATCCGGGCTATCAGTGACGGACATGAAAAAGGGGATGCCTAGGCATCCCCTTTTTAGTTACCGCAGGAGGATCAAGCCTGAGGCTTGACCTCTTCCTTGTCGGCTGGCGTCTCTTCTTCCGGCTGCGCTTGCTCTACCGCTTCGCTCACGTTTTGCTCGCGGACGATAGGAGTGGCTTCGGCTTCGGCGACTGGCTCGACCGCAGGAGCGGTTTCGACTGCAGTGGCTTCGGTTTCTGCCAGGGGGCTCGCTTCAGCGGCCGGAGCGGCTTCGACTACCGGAGCAGCCTCTACAGCCGGGGCTGCAGCAGCGGCCTGGGCAGCTTCGCGAGCCAGGCGCTCGGCTTCACGCTGACGACGACGCACTTCACGCGGATCGTTCGGTGCACGGCCAGTGGCATTTGCCGGAACCGGTGCGGCAGCAGGCGCTTGCTCGACCGGCGCCGGAGCAGGCTCCTGGGCGACTTCGACCGTCGGCTCAGCTTGAGTGGCCGGCTCGGCGAGTGGCACTTCAACGGCAGCAGGGGTTGCGACTGCGGCCGGGGCTGCTTCAGCTTGCTTCTCTACGACCGGAGCGGTTTCGATCACTTCGCTTACGCTAGCCTCGGCTTGCGCCTCGACCGCTTGAGCGGCAGGGGTCTCTTCAGCCTGGGCAGTCGGTGCTGCAACGGCCGGGACTTCGCTGATCGGAGCTTCGCTGGCAACGGCTTCGCTGCTGTCGACGCTTTCTGCGACCACGGCGGCAGCAGTCGCTACGGCAGCTGGAGCGGCTGCTTGAGCTTCGTTACCTGCGGCTTCGCTGTTCTCGGCGCTTTCGATCAGGTTGCCATCGGCATCACGCTGACGCTCGCGACGGTTGCTGCGGCGACGCTGACCACGGGAACGGCGACGCGGACGTTCACCGTCGTTGTTGTCCTGCTCGTCATCCTGCAGCTGTTCTTCGTTTGGCAGGGCTTCGTCCTGCAGAGCCTCGGCCTGCTCGGCACGCGGCTGACGCTCTTCGCGCGGCGGGCGTTGACGCTCCTGGCGCTCGCCACGGGGCTGACGCTCGGCGCGCTCTTCGCGTTGCTCGTTACCGGCGGCGTCCAGCGGCTCACGCAGCTCGCGCACGCGCTCTTCACGCGGAGCACGCTCTTCGCGTGGCTTGCGCTCGCGGCGGTTCTCCTGGCCTTCACGCGGCTCGCGCGGGGCACGTTCTTCACGCGGCTGACGCTCTTCACGCGGCTGGCGTTCTTCGCGTGGCTCGCGAGTCTGGCGCTCTTCGCGCGGGGCGCGCTCTTCGCGGGACTTGCGCTCGTCATCGCGGCGACCGCCACGGTTGCGGCTCTGCTGACGACCGTTGCGGCGTTCTTCGCGCGGCGGGCGCTCGCTGCTCTTTTTCTCGGCCACGGCTGGCTGAGCTTCTTCTTCCTTGCCGGCAAACAGGCTGACCAGGGACTTCACCAGGCCTTTGAACAGGCTCGGCTCAGGTGCCTTGGTCGGAGCCAGTGGAGCCGGTTGCGGCTCGGCGGCGACCGGAGCGCTGCTGCGCGGGGCGGCCTTGATCGCGGCTTCCTGGCGAACCAGGGTGCGCGTGGCGGCGGCCGGGTGAGCGGCAGCTTCTTCGTTTTCTGCGGTGGCGGCGATTTCGTAGCTGGTCTGGCCGCTCAGCGCTTCCGGGCTGTCGTCACGCAGGCGCTGCACTTCGAAGTGCGGGGTTTCCAGGTGATCGTTCGGCAGGATCACGATGCGCGCACGGGTGCGCAGTTCGATCTTGGTGATCGAGTTGCGCTTCTCGTTGAGCAGGAAGGCGGCGACCGGGATCGGCACCTGGGCACGAACTTCGGCGGTGCGGTCCTTCAGCGCTTCTTCTTCGATCAGGCGCAGGATGGCCAGCGACAGGGATTCGACGTCGCGGATGATGCCTTGACCGTTGCAGCGCGGGCAGACGATGCCGCTGGTCTCGCCCAGGGACGGACGCAGACGCTGACGGGACATTTCCAGCAGGCCGAAGCGCGAGATGCGACCGACCTGAACGCGGGCACGGTCGGCTTCCAGGGCTTCACGCACCTTCTCTTCGACGGCGCGCTGGTTCTTGGCCGGGGTCATGTCGATGAAGTCGATGACTATCAGGCCGCCGATGTCGCGCAGGCGCAGTTGGCGGGCGATTTCCTCGGCTGCTTCCAGGTTGGTCTGCAGCGCGGTTTCCTCGATGTCGCTGCCCTTGGTGGCACGCGCCGAGTTAATGTCGATGGAAACCAGGGCTTCGGTCGGGTCGATGACGATGGAGCCGCCGGACGGCAGCTTCACTTCACGCTGGAAGGCGGTTTCGATCTGGCTTTCGATCTGGAAGCGGTTGAACAGCGGCACGCTGTCTTCGTACAGCTTGATCTTGCTGGCGTACTGCGGCATCACCTGCTGGATGAAGCTCAGGGCTTCTTCCTGGGCTTCGACGCTGTCGACCAGCACTTCGCCGATGTCCTGGCGCAGGTAGTCGCGGATGGCGCGGATGATGACATTGGATTCTTGGTAGATCAGGAAGGGGGCAGGGCGGCTGGTGGAGGCTTCCTTGATGGCGCTCCACAGTTGCAGCAGGTAATCGAGGTCCCACTGCATTTCTTCGCTGGAGCGACCGAGGCCGGCGGTGCGGACGATCAGGCCCATGTCGGCCGGAGCGTTGAGGCCGTTCAGCGCTTCGCGCAGTTCGTTGCGCTCTTCGCCTTCAATGCGACGGGAGATGCCACCGGCGCGCGGGTTGTTCGGCATCAGCACCAGGTAACGACCGGCCAGGCTGATGAAGGTGGTCAGGGCTGCGCCCTTGTTGCCGCGCTCTTCCTTCTCGACCTGGACGATGACTTCCTGGCCTTCCTTGAGCACGTCCTTGATGTTGACGCGGCCGCCTTCGGGGGCCTTGGAGAAGTATTCGCGGGAGATTTCTTTGAGGGGGAGGAAACCGTGACGTTCGGAGCCGAAGTCGACGAAGGCTGCTTCAAGGCTGGGTTCGACGCGGGTGATGCGGCCTTTGTAGATATTGGCCTTCTTCTGTTCGCGGGCGCCGGACTCGATGTCCAGATCGTAGAGTTTTTGGCCATCTACCAGGGCAACACGCAACTCTTCGGGCTGAGTTGCGTTAATCAGCATTCTTTTCATGTGGTACCAATGGGTTCCGGGGCTGCCGGAAGCCACGTTAGGCACACACGACTCTCAGGGTCGGTGTCAGGCGCGTCAGAAACGGTCGTAAATCGTTCCACTGTCTAGCGACGGCCAGCCATATCAGGCCGCGGTCGCGACGGACGTCTCCTGCTTGCTGTGGTGACAGAAGCACTCAGTCAGGAAGAGGAATCAACTGGCGGTAGCGGACGAGATGAGGCGTCTTTGATCAAGCGATGTGCTACGCAGTCCGACAGTTGTACATCTCCACCCTACACGTATCGCTGAAAATCGGGTGCCGCGCGCGGATTCCGCAGCGGTTGTCATTTACCGCGACCGCCCTGCGGGCGAATCGCGCATCATACTCAAGGCTTTATTTCCGAAGTCTTCGTGGCCTTTTGCGGCCTTTCTAACCTGAAGAATCCGTGGGACGGCCTCACGTCCAAGTAAGGTTTGCGCGGGCAGGGGATGGCAAGTTTGGCGATCATCCGCAAGCCAGGCCGCTTTTGGCGGCGTTCGCGACTATAGCAGCAATGATTAAGTGCTTCAATTCCATAAAAAATTGTTATGATTGCGCGATGACTACTCCTGCCTCTCCAACCTCCGGCGTCCAGCTGATCGAGGTTGCACCGGAACTCGCCGGCCAACGCATCGACAATTTCCTCCGGGCGCAGCTCAAGGGCGTGCCCAAGACTCTGATCTACCGCATCCTGCGCAAGGGCGAAGTGCGTGTCAACAAGGGGCGGATCAAGCCCGAATACAAACTCCAGGCTGGCGATGTGGTGCGTGTGCCGCCGTTGCGCCTTGCTGAGCGCGACGAGCCCGAGCCGCTGGCGCAGGGGCTGCTCGAGCGTCTCGAGGCGGCCATCGTTTACGAGGACAAAGCACTGATCGTGCTGAACAAACCGGCCGGCATCGCCGTGCATGGTGGCAGTGGCTTGAATTACGGGGTGATCGAGGCCTTCCGTCAGCTGCGCCCTGATGCCAAGGATCTGGAGCTTGTTCATCGCCTGGATCGCGATACGTCCGGTCTTCTGATGATCGCCAAGAAGCGCAGCATGTTGCGTCATCTGCATGAGCAGCTGCGAGGCGATGGCGTCGACAAGCGCTACATGGCGCTGGTGCGCGGCCACTGGGCGACAGCCAAGAAGCAGGTCAATGCGCCGCTGCAGAAGAGCAACCTGCGCTCCGGTGAGCGCATGGTCGAGGTCGATGGCGAGGGCAAGGAGGCACTGACGCTGTTCCGCGTGCTGCGCCGCTTCGGTGATTTCGCCACGCTGGTCGAGGCCAAGCCGGTAACCGGTCGCACCCACCAGATTCGTGTGCATGCCAAGCATGCCGGGCACTCCATCGCTGGCGACTCCAAGTACGGTGATGACGACTTCACCCGTGAGATTCGCGAGCTGGGCGGCAAGCGCCTGTTTCTGCATGCCTACGAATTGCATGTGCCGCTGCCTGAAGGTGGGGTGCTGAAGCTCGAGGCGCCAGTGGACGAAGTGTGGGCCAAGACCCTGGAGCGGCTCAGTGCCTGACTATCAACTGCTGATCTTCGACTGGGACGGCACGCTGGTGGATTCCATCGGCCGTATCGTCGAGGCCATGCACCGTGCTGCTGATGTGGTGGGTGTGCCACGCTGCACCGATGTCGCGGTGCGCGGCATTATCGGGCTGGAGCTGGGCGTGGCGATTCGCACGCTCTATCCGGAACTCGATGAATCGTTGCGTATCGAAGCCATCCGTAGCGCCTACAGTGAGCAGTATCTGGCTCTGGAAACCGAGCCGTCGCCGTTGTTCGATGGTGTGAGCGAGTCGCTCGAAGCCTTTCGCGAGCAGGGTTATCAATTGGCTGTCGCGACTGGCAAGGGGCGCAAGGGGCTGCATCGGGTGCTGGCCGACAAGGGTTGGCTGGATTATTTCGATATCACCCGTTGCGCTGACGAGACGGCGAGCAAGCCCGATCCGCTGATGCTGCACGAGATTCTTGCGCATTGCCGGGTGCAGCCTGAGCACGCGCTGATGGTCGGAGATTCGACCTTCGATCTCTTGATGGCGCGCAATGCGGGGATGGACGCGGTTGCGGTGGGTTTTGGTGCGCAGCCGCTGTCACTGTTGCGTGACTGTTCGCCGCGCCTGGCGATCAACGAATTCAATGAGCTGCGTACATGGCTGGATGGCCATCGCGCGCAGCGTTCTGCAGAGGTGAGTGAGCATGTCGGATGAGTGGAAGTCATCGTCTTCTTCGGGCGAGGATGCCAAGAGCTGGAAGCTGCTGGAAAAAGCCCTGCTGTCCAGTGTTCAGGAGCAGCGCCGCTCGCGTCGCTGGGGCATTTTTTTCAAGCTGCTGACCTTTATCTATCTGTTCGGTGCATTGGCACTGGTGTTGCCGGCGCTTGATCTGAAATCGGCCTCGACCACCACCGCCCATACGGCGCTGATCGAAATTCGCGGCATGATCGCTGATCGCGAGGAGGCCAGTGCCGACAAGGTCGTGGGTAGCCTGCGTGCGGCTTTCGAAGATGCCAATACTAAGGGCGTGATCCTGCGCATCAACAGCCCGGGCGGTAGTCCGGTGCAGTCCGGCTATATCTATGACGAGATTCGCCGCCTGCGCGGCGAGCACCCGCAGACCAAGGTCTATGCGGTGATCAGTGACCTCGGTGCTTCCGGGGCTTACTACATCGCCAGTGCGGCCGATGAGATCTATGCCGACAAGGCCAGCTTGGTCGGTTCCATTGGTGTTACTGCGGCCAGTTTCGGCTTCGTCGAGACCATGGAGAAGCTGGGTGTCGAGCGTCGCGTCTACACCTCGGGTGAGCACAAGGCATTCCTCGATCCGTTCCAGCCGCAGAAGGAAGAGGAAACCCGCTTCTGGAAAACCGTGCTCGATACCACTCATCGTCAGTTCATCGACAGTGTGAAGAAGGGGCGTGGTGATCGTCTCAAGGTAGACGAGCATCCCGAGTTGTTCTCGGGGTTGGTCTGGTCTGGCGAGCAGGCGCTGCAGCTTGGATTGGTCGACGCGCTGGGCAGTGCCAGCTACGTGGCGCGTGAAGTGATCGGCGAGAAGGAAATGGTCGATTTCACCCAGCGTGACACGCCGTTCGACCGCTTCGCCAAACGTCTGGGCACCAGCGTGGCCGATCGCATTGCGTTGTGGATGGGCTTCCAGGGGCCGACGCTGCGCTGATTCTGTAGGAGCGAATTTATTCACGAATAAAATCGCTCCTGGCAGATATTGGCGGGTTGCACCCGCCCTACGGAATCTCCACGCCTTCGTTCAGCAGCATATTCACCAGGCGGATCAGTGGCAGGCCGATCAGGCTGGTGGAATCTTCCCCTTCGGTGCTGCGGAACAGGGTGATGCCCAGACCTTCTGACTTGAAACTGCCAGCGCAATCGAATGGCTGCTCGCGCTGCAGGTAGCGCAGGATCTGCTCGTCGCTCATTGAGCGGAAATGTACGGTAAAAGGCACGCAGTCGACCTGGCACTCGCCGCTGCTGGCGTTGAGTAATGCCAGGCCGGTCAGGAAGGTGACACTGCTGCCGCTGGCGGCGCGCAGTTGCTGCTGGGCTCTTGGCAGGTCGTGGGGTTTACCGAGTATTTCGCCGCTGCCGAGCACGGCGACCTGGTCCGAGCCGATGATCAAATGGTCTGGGTGGCTATCGGCGAGAGCGCGGGCCTTTTCTTCGGCCAGGCGTTTGACCAGATCGATGGCCGCTTCGTCCTTTCGTCGGCTTTCATCAATGCTAGGCGACTGCCAGCTAAAGGGCAGTTGCAGGCGTTCGAGCAGCTCGCGGCGATAGGGTGAGCTGGAGGCGAGCAGCAGCGCGGGCATGTTCTCTTCCTTTATATAGGTGGGTGGGAAATTCTACTGATCCGCTACTTGTGGGTGCCTCTAAAAACGTAGGCGAGGCAGTCGGCGCAAGGCAAAAAGCAGGCGAAAAAGCGCAGTTTACGCGCTGTAAATGAGCATTTTGAGCCTGTTTTTAACGCCGCGATAACAACGCAGGTAGTTTTTAGAGGTGCCCCTGAAGACAGGCCGAATTTCCTTTGACATGGGCAGGGCGCATCCCTAGAATGCTGCGCCTATGTTGAATGGGCCGATTCCACCTCACGTTGATCCGCGCAAGCTCGCCGACCGCGAAGCTACCCTCGAAGGGCAGCTCGAGCTGGCCAGCCTGCCGCGTCTCTGCGACCCGCTTGCCGATACGGCGGGCACGGTGCAGGCGAAATTTCATTTCGCGCGTGACGAGCAGAAAACTGTGGTGATCCGCAGTGAGCTCGAGGTTGAGGTCAAAATGGTCTGCCAGCGTTGTCTGGAGCTGGTCGCGCTACCCATCCGCAGCGAATGTGAATACGCGGTGGTTCGGGTTGGAGCGAACACTCAGTCCTTGCCGAAGGGCTACGACGTGCTGGAAGTGGGTGAAGAGCCGCTGGAACTGCTTGGTCTGGTCGAGGATGAATTGCTTCTCGCCCTGCCGATCGTTCCTGCTCATGCCCCAGGTGATTGCCAGCAGCCGGACGGTCTCGATGAGCCCGAGCCGGGCGAGGACGAGGTATCGCGGTCCAACCCGTTCAGTGTATTGGCGCAGTTAAAGCGTGACCCAAACGTTTAGGAGTTAATGAGTTATGGCTGTTCAGCAGAACAAAAAATCCCGTTCCGCCCGCGACATGCGTCGTTCGCACGACGCTCTCGAGGCCAGCACCCTGTCCGTAGAGAAGAGCACCGGTGAAGTTCACCTGCGCCACCACGTTTCTCCGGAAGGCGTGTACCGCGGTCGCAAAGTGATCGACAAGGGCGCTGACGAGTAATCCTTGTCCGCCTCGATCATCGCGATTGATGCAATGGGTGGGGACTTCGGTCCCCACTGCATTGTTCCGGCCTGCATTTCTGCGCTGGCCGAATTCCCCTCGCTGCACCTGGCCCTCGTCGGCCAAGCTCCCCTCATCGAAGAACAGCTCGCTCGCCAGTCCGGCGTCGATCGCTCGCGCCTGCAGGTTCATCACGCCAGTGAAGTGATCGCCATGGACGAGCGTCCGGCCCAGGCCTTGCGCGGCAAGCCGGATGCCTCAATGCGTGTGGCGCTTGAGCTGGTGCGCCAGCGTCAGGCACATGCCTGCGTCAGTGCCGGCAATACCGGTGCGCTGATGGCGTTGTCGCGTTATGTGCTCAAGACCCTGCCGGGGATTGATCGACCGGCGATGGTCAGCCCGATTCCGACCGAGCGTAGTCACTGCTACCTGCTGGATCTGGGTGCCAACGTCGACTGCAGTGCCGAGCACCTTTACCAGTTCGCGATTATGGGCGCCGTTGCCGCGGAAACGCTGGGCATCAATCGACCTCGGGTCGCCTTGCTCAATGTCGGTACCGAGGACATCAAGGGCAATCAGCAGGTCAAGCTGGCGGCCAGTCTGTTGCAGCAGGCGAGCGGGCTGAATTTCATCGGCTATATAGAAGGCGACGGGGTGTACCGTGGCGAAGCCGACGTGGTGGTGTGCGACGGCTTCGTCGGCAACATCCTGCTCAAGTCCAGCGAAGGTCTGGCGAAGATGATCACCGGGCGGGTCGAGACGCTGTTCAATGATGGCCTGTTCGCTCAGGCCATCGGTGCGTTGGCGATGCCTTTGTTGCGCCGTCTCAAGGCCGACCTGGCGCCGGCCCGGCATAACGGCGCGAGCTTTCTCGGGCTGCAGGGCATCGTGGTCAAGAGTCACGGCGCGGCGGGGCTGGAGAGCTTTCAGAGCGCGATCCGCTGTGCGCTGCGTGAGGTGCAGGAAAATTTGCCGCAGCGACTGCATGGTCGACTTGAGAACTTGTTGCTGTAGACTCGTCGCGTTTTCAGGGCGCCTCTAAAAACTACCTGCGTTGCCATCGCGGCGTTAAAAACAGGCTCAAAATGCTCATTTACAGCGCGTAAACTGCGCTTTTTCGCCTGTTTTTTGCCTTGCGCTGGCAGCCTCGCCTACGTTTTTAGAGGCGCCC
The DNA here is from genome assembly GCF_940789645.1 of Pseudomonas sp. Marseille-Q0931. Classification (NCBI taxonomy): domain Bacteria; kingdom Pseudomonadati; phylum Pseudomonadota; class Gammaproteobacteria; order Pseudomonadales; family Pseudomonadaceae; genus Pseudomonas; species Pseudomonas sp. Marseille-Q0931. Next base: position 276,214 of record NZ_CALNWT010000001.1, read on the forward strand.
TTCAGGGTATGGGCTGCGGCGGAATGTGACCGCGGCACGCAGCCTGTCATCCAACTGTCAGTTTGCTGCGCCAGGCTCGCCTGGCGCTGGTTTTTCGACTCAAGGGACTTATTCATGTCTGCATCCCTCGCATTCGTCTTTCCCGGTCAGGGTTCGCAAGCCCTGGCCATGCTCGCCGATCACGGTGCCCAGCAGAAGCTGGTGCTCGATACCTTCGGTGAAGCCTCTGAAGCACTCGGCTACGACCTCTGGGCACTGACCCAGCAAGGCCCGGAAGAGCAACTGAACCAGACCGACAAGACTCAGCCGGCCATCCTCACCGCTTCCATCGCCCTATGGCGCCTGTGGCAGGCCGAGGGCGGCGCCAAGCCGGCGTTCGTCGCCGGCCACAGCCTGGGTGAGTACTCCGCTTTGGTCGCTGCTGGCAGTATCGGCTTTGCTGACGCCGTGAAGCTGGTGGAGCGTCGTGGTCAGCTGATGCAGCAAGCTGTCCCGGCCGGGCAGGGCGGTATGGCCGCTATCCTCGGCCTTGAAGATGCCGACGTGCTGGCCGCCTGCGCCGAAGCGGCGCAAGGTGATGTGGTCAGTGCAGTGAACTTCAATGCCCCCGGCCAGGTGGTGATCGCTGGTAGCGCCGCTGCCGTCGAGCGTGCCATCGAGGCGTGCAAGGCCCGTGGTGCCAAGCGCGCCATGGCGCTGCCGGTCAGCGTGCCGTCGCACTGCGCGCTGATGAAGCCGGCCGCCGAGCGTTTCGCCGAATCGGTCGAGGCGCTGAACTGGCAGGCGCCGCAAATCCCGCTGGTACAGAATGTCAGTGCGGCCGTGGTATCCGACCTGGCCACCCTGAAGGCCGACCTGTTGGCGCAGCTATACAGCCCGGTTCGCTGGGTAGAGTCGATGGTGCGTCTGTCCGAGCAGGGCGTGACCGATCTGGTCGAGTGCGGCCCGGGCAAGGTGCTCAGCGGCCTGAACAAGCGCTGCGTCAAAGGCATCAACACTTACAACCTGGATACCCCCGATGCTTTCGCCGCTGCTCGTGCTGCGTTGGCTTGAGAAAGGAGAACGAACATGAGTCTGCAAGGTAAGGTCGCGCTGGTCACTGGCGCCAGCCGTGGTATCGGCCAGGCAATCGCCCTGGAGCTGGGCCGTCAGGGCGCCATCGTCATCGGCACTGCCACTTCGGCATCCGGCGCCGAGCGCATCGCTGCCACGCTGAAAGAACACGGCATCAACGGTACCGGTATGGAGCTGAACGTGACCAGTGCCGAGTCCGTCGAGGCCGTGCTGGGCGCCATCGCCGAGCAGTTCGGTGCGCCGGCGATTCTGGTCAACAACGCCGGTATCACCCGCGACAACCTGATGCTGCGCATGAAAGACGACGAGTGGTTCGACGTCATCGACACCAACCTGAACAGCCTCTATCGCCTGTCCAAGGGCGTGCTGCGCGGCATGACCAAGGCGCGCTTCGGCCGGATCATCAACATTGGTTCCGTGGTGGGCGCCATGGGCAACGCCGGACAGGCCAACTACGCTGCCGCCAAGGCCGGTCTGGAAGGTTTCAGCCGCGCCCTGGCGCGTGAAGTCGGTTCGCGCGGCATTACCGTCAACTCGGTCGCTCCCGGTTTCATCGATACCGACATGACCCGCGAGCTGCCGGAAGCGCAGCGCGACGCGCTGCTGACGCAGATTCCACTGGGCCGTCTGGGTCAGGCCGAAGAGATCGCCAAGGTCGTCGGTTTCCTGGCTTCCGATGGCGCAGGTTACGTCACTGGGGCTACTATTCCGGTGAACGGCGGGATGTACATGAGCTAAAAAGGGCGCCTCCGAATGTCCGGAGGCTCTCGAATGTGACGCGAGCCATCAGAAAACTGTCATAGTGGCTGTCTAAAATCCGTTATAAAGCTGCAACAGGTTTATAGACAGATCGTTGAAGTGTTCCTGGGGGCTCCCCGGCATTCAGCTTGAAATGCTAAAAACCCTTTCTATACACTTGGCCGCTACCAGCTGCCTGGATTTGTCCAATAGGAGTGAAAACAAGGTATGAGCACCATCGAAGAACGCGTCAAGAAAATCGTTGCTGAGCAACTTGGCGTCAAGGAAGAGGAAGTAACCAACAGCGCTTCCTTCGTTGAAGACCTGGGTGCCGACTCTCTTGACACCGTTGAGCTGGTGATGGCTCTCGAGGAAGAATTCGAGACCGAGATCCCGGACGAGCAAGCTGAGAAGATCACCACCGTTCAGGAAGCCATCGACTACGTGACTGCCCACGCGCAATAAGTCACAGTCAGCTTTCTGACCGAGAAAAGCCGCACTGCCCTAATCAGGCGTGCGGCTTTTCTTTAGGCTATGTCGAAGCTACCTTTATGCCCTGATCCGGCTTCTGTTGGAGCGAATTTATTCGCGATTTCGCGGTTAAATCCTCTCCTGCAAAAGCGGCATGACGTGGACATGGCCTTTATTTACGTGCAAGGCGCATGTGGCGCCTGAGTAGAACAAGAGGAGATTGCTGTGTCGCGTAGACGCGTCGTGGTTACCGGTATGGGCATGCTGTCGCCGCTGGGTAACGATGTGCCGAGCAGCTGGCAGGGCATATTGGCCGGGCGCAGTGGCATCGGTCTGATCGAGCATATGGACCTGTCGGCCTACTCCACCCGTTTTGGCGGGTCGCTCAAGGGCTTCAACGTCGAGGAGTACCTGTCCGCCAAGGAGGCGCGCAAGCTCGACCTGTTCATCCAGTACGGTCTCGCTGCCTGCTTCCAGGCCGTGCGTGATTCCGGGCTGGAAATCACCGACGCCAATCGTGAGCGTATCGGTGTGGCCATGGGCTCCGGTATTGGCGGCCTGACCAATATCGAGAACAACTGCAAATCGCTGCACGAGCAGGGGCCGCGGCGCATTTCGCCGTTCTTCGTCCCGGGCTCGATCATCAACATGATTTCCGGCTTCCTGTCGATCCACCTGGGGCTGCAGGGGCCGAACTACGCCATCGCCACGGCGTGCACCACCGGCACCCATTGTATCGGCATGGCCGCGCGCAATATCGCCTATGGCGAAGCTGACGTCATGGTAGCCGGCGGCGCCGAGATGGCAGCCTGCGGCCTGGGCATGGGCGGCTTCGGCGCGGCGCGCGCGCTGTCGACGCGCAACGACGAGCCGACCAAGGCCAGCCGTCCGTGGGACAAGGGCCGTGACGGTTTCGTCCTGTCCGACGGCTCCGGCGCCCTGGTGCTGGAAGAGCTGGAACACGCCAAGGCGCGTGGCGCCACCATCTATGCCGAGCTGATCGGCTTCGGCATGAGCGGCGACGCCTTCCACATGACTTCGCCGCCCGAGGATGGCGCCGGTGCGGCGCGCTGCATGGCGGCAGCTCTGCGTGATGCCGGCATCAACGCCGACCAGGTGCAGTACATCAACGCGCACGGCACTTCGACCCCGGCTGGCGACATCGCCGAAGCCGCGGCGGTGAAGAACGTGTTCGGCGATCACGCCTACAAGCTGGCGGTCAGTTCGACCAAGTCCATGACCGGTCACCTGCTCGGCGCTGCGGGCGCGGTCGAGGCGATCTTCAGCGTGTTGGCGATTCGCGACCAGGTCGCGCCGCCGACCATCAACCTGGACGAGCCGGACGAAGGCTGCGACCTGGACTTCGTCGCGCACCAGGCCAAGGCCATGCCAATCGAGATCGCCCTGTCGAACTCCTTCGGCTTCGGCGGCACCAACGGCTCGCTGCTGTTCCGCCGGTACCACGGCTGATGCAGGGCTGGGTCAACGGCGCGCCCGGCGAGCAGTTGTCGGTTCGCGACCGTGGCCTGGCTTACGGCGATGGTCTGTTCGAGACCATCGCCGTGCGTGGCGGGCGTATCCCGTTGCTGGCGCGGCATATGGCGCGCCTGGCCGATGGCTGTCGGCGTCTGTCCATTCCTCTCGATCTGCCGCAGATGGAAAGCGAGTTGCAGGCCTTTGCCGGGCAACTGGGCGATGGTGTTGCTAAGCTCGTCGTCACCCGTGGCGAGGGGCAGCGCGGTTATGCGCCGCCACAACCCTGTCAGCCGCTGCGCATCCTGCAGGCGGCGCCGCTGCCGCAGTATCCCGCTGTGCATGCCGAGCAGGGCGTGCGTCTGTTTCCCTGCGAGACGCGTCTGGCCGAGCAACCCTTGCTGGCCGGTCTCAAACATCTCAATCGCCTGGAGCAGGTGCTGGCGCGTGCCGAATGGCAGGACGCCGAGTGCGCCGAGGGTCTGATGCGCGACAGCCATGGCCGGGTCATCGAAGGCGTTTACAGCAACCTGTTTCTGGTCATCGAAGGCGGGCTGGTGACGGCCGATCTGTCGCGCTGCGGCGTGGCCGGGGTGATGCGCGCAGAGCTCCTGCAGCAGGCGCAAATGCTCGGACTGGCCATCGAGTTACGCGATATTTCCTTCGAAGAACTGCTGAGTGCCGATGAAGTCTTTCTCTGCAACAGCCTTTACGGCATCTGGCCTGTACGGGCGCTGCAAGAGCGACACTGGTCGGTCGGGCCGCTCACCCGTAAACTGCAGGCCATCGTCTGCGACCTACTGAGTAAATAACTGGTGCTACGCAAGATCTTGGTGCTGCTGGAGTGCGGCGTGTTGCTGGCTGCGCTGCTGGTTGTCGGTGCCGCCTGGCAGCAGCACAGAGCGCTGGAACAGCCTCTGCATCTGACTGAAGAAATGCTCCTGGAGGTGCCATCCGGCGCCACCCCGAGCGGCCTGCTCAACCGTCTGGAAGCCGAGGGTGTGATCGACAACGCGCTCTGGCTGCGCCTTTACTGGCGTTTCAATCTGCGTGCTCCGGCCATGCACAGCGGCGAATACCGCCTGCTGCCCGAGCACAGCGCGCGGGACATGCTCGGCCTGTGGCAGCGCGGCGAAGTGGTGCAGTACAGCCTGACCCTGGTTGAAGGCTGGAACTTCCGCCAGGTGCGTGCCGCCCTGGGGCGTCAGGAGCGCCTGGAGCAGCGCCTGGCCGATCTTAGCGATGCCCAGTTGATGGAGCGTCTGGGCCTGGCCGGGCAGAACCCCGAAGGGCGCTTCTTTCCCGATACCTATCGCTACGTGCGCGGCATGAGCGACGAAGACCTGCTCAAGCAGGCCAATGCACGCCTTGAAGCCGTGCTGGCCGAAGAGTGGCAGAAGCGTGCCGAGGGTTTGCCCTACCGCGAGCCCTATGACGCGCTGATCATGGCCTCGATGATCGAGAAGGAAACCGGTGTGCCCGAAGAGCGCGGCGAGATCGCCGGCGTGTTCGTCCGTCGGTTGCGCATGGGCATGCGTCTGCAGACCGACCCTACGGTGATCTACGGCATGGGCGAGCGCTATAACGGTCGTATCACCCGTGCAGACCTGCGCACTCCTACCCCCTATAACACCTACACCATCGACGGCATGCCGCCGACGCCGATCGCCATGGTCGGCCGCGAGGCGATCAATGCCGCGCTCAACCCGCTCGATGGCACCACCTTGTATTTCGTCGCGCGAGGCGACGGCAGCCACGTGTTCTCCAACACCCTGGCCGAGCACAATCGCGCCGTGCGCGAATACCAGCTCAAGCGTCGCGCCGACTATCGCTCCAGCCCCGCGCCCCGCGCGGCGGCCGAAACTGAATAAGGGCAATCCGTGACCGGTCTGTTTATTACCCTGGAAGGCCCGGAAGGCGCTGGCAAAAGCACCAATCGCGAGTATCTGGCCGAGCGCCTGCGCGAGCGGGGCATCGACGTACTGTTGACCCGCGAACCCGGCGGCACGCCGCTTGCCGAGCGGATTCGCGAGCTGCTGCTGGAACCCAGCGACGAACCGATGGCGGCCGATACCGAGCTGCTGCTGGTATTCGCTGCCCGTGCCCAGCACCTGCAACAGGTCATTCGCCCGGCCTTGGCCAGGGGCAGCGTGGTGCTGTGCGACCGCTTCACCGACGCCACCTATGCCTATCAGGGTGGCGGGCGCGGACTGTCGATCGAGCGCATTGCGCAGCTGGAGCAGTTCGTCCAGGCCGAGCTGCGCCCCGACCTGACGCTGATTTTCGATCTGCCGGTTGAGATCGGTCTGGCGCGCGCCGCGGCTCGCGGGCGTCTGGATCGCTTCGAGCAGGAAGGCCGTGGTTTCTTCGAGGCCGTACGCCAGGCCTACCTGCAGCGCGCCGCGCAGGCGCCGCAGCGCTATCGCGTGCTGGACGCCGGACAGGCCCTGGCGCAGGTGCAGGCCGATATCGACGCCTTGCTGCCGAGCCTGTTGGAGGCCTGCCGTGGCTGAGGTCTATCCCTGGCAACAAACGCTCTGGCAGCAACTGGCCGGCCGCAGCCAGCATGCCCATGCTTACCTGCTGCATGGCCCGGCCGGGATCGGTAAGCGCGCGCTGGCCGAGCGCCTGATGGCGTATCTTCTCTGCCAGAGCCCGAGCGGCCTGGACGCCTGCGGCAGCTGCAAATCCTGTCACTTGCTGGCCGCCGGTACCCATCCGGACAATTTCGTCCTCGAACCCGAGGAGGTAGAAAAGCCGATCAAGGTCGATCAGGTGCGTGAGCTGGTCGATTTCGTGGTGCAGACCGCTCAGCTCGGTGGACGCAAGGTGGTGCTGCTGGAGCCGGCCGAGGCGATGAATCTCAATGCCGCCAACGCGCTGCTGAAAAGTCTGGAGGAGCCGTCTGGCAATACCGTGCTGCTGCTTATCAGCCACCAGCCCAGCCGCCTGTTGCCGACCATCAAGAGCCGCTGCGTGCAGCAGGCCTGCCCATTGCCGAACGAGGCGATGAGCCTGGCCTGGCTGGCCCAGGCGCTGCCTGAGCTGGGAGACGATGAGCGCCGCGATCTGCTGACACTCGCGGCGGGTTCGCCACTGGCGGCCGTGCGCCTGCAGGCGCAAGGTGTGCGCGAGCAGCGTGCGCAGGCCGTGGAGGGGGTGAAGAAGCTGCTCAAGCAGCAGGTTTCGCCGAGCCAGTTGGCGGAAAGCTGGAACGCACTGCCGCTGAATCTGCTGTTCGACTGGTTCTGCGATTGGGCGCAGCTGATTCTGCGTTATCAGCTGACCAGGGACGAGGAGGGCCTGGGCCAGGCCGATATGCGCAAGGTAGTGCAGTATCTGGCAGACAAAACGCCGCAGGCCAAGGTGCTGGCAATTCAGGAATGGCTGCTTGGCCAAAGGCAGAAGGTGATCGGCAAGGCCAACCTCAACCGTGTGCTGCTGCTGGAAACCTTGCTGGGGCAATGGGTTGCTCTGCCTGCGCAGCAGCGCAGCTGAACCTCGGCTGACCGGATTCGGCAGGGCGTCACATTCTGCTGGCTGCGCGCCACCCGGTGGTTTGCGCCGGAGTATGAACAGGCCCTAGAATCAAGCATTAAGCAATAAACGCCAGGAATGTGCTGATGAGCCTGCCACCCAATCTGGGGCCCCGTAACGGAATTCTGTCCCTGACCATCAAGGACAAGTCCGTGCTGTACGCGGCCTACATGCCTTTCATCAAGAACGGCGGGCTGTTCATTCCCACCAACAAGAGCTACAAGCTCGGCGACGAAGTGTTCATGCTGCTCAACCTGATGGACGAGCCGGAGAAGATTCCGGTAGCCGGCAAGGTAGTGTGGATCACCCCAAAGGGTGCCCAGGGCAACCGCGCCGCCGGTGTTGGCGTGCAGTTCAACGACGGTGACAACACCGCGCGCAACAAGATCGAGACCTATCTGGCCGGCGCGCTGAAATCCGACCGCCCGACCCATACGATGTAACTTTTTGGCCGCGAACTCCAATCGTCGCGGCTAAAGCCCCTCCCACGACCAGGCACCTGCCGCTTTCGATTACAATTCGGGCTTTCCTTTTGCCCGAGTTCTCCCGCTGTGCTGATCGACTCCCATTGCCACCTTGATCGTCTCGACCTCGCTGCCCATGGCGGTTCGCTGGATGCTGCCTTGGAGGCAGCGCGTACCGCTAGCGTTGGCCACTTCCTGTGCATCGGCGTAAGCGCTGACAACGCTGCTACGGTCAAGGGCCTGGCTGAGCGCTACGCCGATGTCGACTGCTCGGTGGGCGTGCATCCGCTGGATCTCGAGCCTGGCGCGGAGCCGGCGCTGGACTGGTTACTGGGGGAGCTGGCGCATCCTAAGGTGGTCGCCATTGGTGAAACCGGCCTGGATTACCACTACGAGCCGGAGTCTGCTGCGCTGCAGCAGGCGTCCTTCCGCCTGCATCTGGAAGCGGCACGCATCACCGGCAAGCCGGTGATCGTGCATACCCGCGAGGCTCGCGCCGATACCCTGGCGCTGCTGCGCGAGGCGGCGCTACCGCAAGCCGGTGTGCTGCATTGCTTCACGGAAGATTGGGAGATGGCCAAGGCGGCGCTGGATATCGGTTTTTATATCTCACTGTCGGGCATCGTCACCTTCCGCAACGCCGAGGCGCTGCGCGAGGTTGCCCGCCAAGTGCCGGCCGACCGCCTGCTGGTGGAAACCGACTCGCCTTACCTGGCGCCCGTGCCGCATCGCGGCAAGCCCAACCTGCCGCAATACGTCCGCGAAGTGGCCGAGTACCTGGCGGTACTGCGCGGCGTCAGTTACGAGGCGCTGGCCGAGCAGACCTCGAGCAACTTCAAGCGCCTGTTCCCGTTGGCCAGCGTCGCCTGAATCCGGGTTACGGTTCGCGCTTCTGGTCGTAGGCCAGGCAAAAAAAACCCGGATTCTGGGGGATGAATCCGGGTCAAGACCATTAGGAGTAAATCAAGGTACGCGGTCCACGGTACCTTGGCTGGCGGGGCACTTGGGGGGAGATGCCGCACACCAGTAGTTCCAGTATTGGCCATCGGTGGCCAGCGTCCAGGCCGGATTGAACGTTTTTTAAACAGATTTGGAATACCGCGGCTGCTGCTGAGTCCTCACCCTCTTGCCAACTGGGTTAGGAGGCTCAAGGTTTCTTCGATCACCTGCTCGCTGGTGTAGAAATGCGGCGACAGGCGCACCCCCGGGCCACGCTGCACGCAGATCACCTGTTCATCGCGCAGGCGCTGGTACAACGCCGCGTTGTCCCAGCCCGCCAGGCTGAAGTTGAAGATGCCGGCGCGGCGCGCAGGCGCGAGTGGGCTATGGATGACCGCACCGGGCAATCCACGAATGCCGTCGTTCAGGCGCTGCACCCGTTCTGCCAGCAATGCGCCGACGGTTTCCATGCCGACTTCCTCCAGCAACGACAGGCTCGCCTCCAGGGCGAAGGCGCCAAGCATGTTCGGGCTGCCGCATTCGAAGCGCCGGGCACTGCGTGCCGGTTGCCAGTCCTGGCGCGTGTAGTCGCCGGCATGCTCCAGCATGTGCCAGCCGTACTCGTGCAGCTGCAGCTGATCACGCACCGCCGTGCGGCAATAGAAGACCCCTAGCCCCTCCGGGCCGAGCATCCATTTGTGACCGTCGGCCATCGCGAAGTCGCAGTTGTAGGCCTGCACGTCGAAGGGCAGGGCGCCCAACTGCTGGATGGCGTCGATGCAGTACAACACGCCATGCTGGCGGCAGCTGCGACCGAGGCGCGGCAGATCCAGGCGCAGGCCGCTGGCAAATTGCACGGCGCTGACCGACAGTAGGCGAGTGCGCGGGGTGAAGGCTGCGAGCAGGGCTGCTTCCGGGTCATCACCCTTGAGACTGACTTCGATCACCTCCACGCCCTGGGCTGCCAGCGCCAGCCAGACGATGCGGTTGGAGGGAAATTCCTCGTCGCTGATGATCACCTGGTCACCTGCCCGCCAGTCCAGGCCGAAGGCCACGAAGGAGAGCGCTTCGGAGGTGTTCTTGACCAGTGCGATATCGCCGGTGCTCGGTGCGTTCATCAGGCGCACCAGGCGTTCACGTAGGCTACGCTCCAGTTTCAGCCAGTCGGGATAGTCACGTGCGCCGCTGGTCATGTTCGCTTCCGAGAACCTCCGCACCGCTTCAGCACTGCGTTTCGGCCAGGGAGCGACCGCTGCGTGGTTCAGATAACGCAGTCCATTTTCCAGGGGAAACTCATCATGAAACACGTACATGGTCGGATGATCCGTGCAATTTGGCCGCATTTGGGCATAATAGTCGGCTTCGATTTTTGACCCCGCAGTCCCTTTATGCAGAAAGAACCCCGTAAGGTCCGCGAATTCCGTCGCCGCGAGCAAGAGATTCTCGACACCGCGCTGAAACTCTTCCTCGAACAAGGAGAAGACAGCGTCACCGTCGAAATGATCGCTGATGCGGTCGGTATCGGCAAAGGCACCATCTACAAGCACTTCAAGTCCAAGGCGGAAATCTATTTGCGCCTGATGCTCGACTACGAGCGCGATCTCAACGAGCTGCTGCATTCGGCCGATGTGGACCGGGACAAGGAAGCGCTGTCGCGTGCCTACTTCGAATTCCGCATGCGCGATCCGCAGCGCTATCGCCTGTTCGACCGCCTGGAAGAGAAGGTGGTCAAGGGCAACCAGGTGCCGGAAATGGTCGAGCAGCTGCACAAGATCCGTGCGTCCAATTTCGAGCGCCTGACCCAGCTGATCAAGGACCGTATCGCCGAAGGCAAGCTGGAAGACGTGCCGCCATACTTCCATTACTCCGCCGCCTGGGCGCTGGTGCATGGTGCCGTGGCGCTTTACCACTCGCCGTTCTGGAGCAATGTGCTCGAGGATCAGGAAGGGTTCTTCCAGTTCCTCATGGACATTGGCGTGCGCATGGGCAACAAGCGCAAGCGCGACTGACCCCCGGCGGGTTCGTTGCCGGGGCGACACCCACCCGCGGCAAATGCGACCCCGCTCATTCAGCTGGCCGATGGTCCATGCGTCCTGGCCGGTTACGGCGATATACTCCGGTCATCCATCACGGAGTACGCCATGATCGTTGATCGCCAGGGCAGACGCTTTCGCAACCTTCGCGTCAGCCTGACCGCCGCCTGCAACTACGCCTGCACCTACTGCGTGCCGAACGGCAAGCGCCTGGTCGCCGCTCAGGACGAGCTCTCCGCCGACGCCATGGCACGCGGTGTTGCCTACCTGATCGAAGCGGCCGGCATCGAACGCCTGCGCATCACCGGTGGCGAGCCGCTGCTCAGTACGCGTCTGGAGCCTTTCCTGCATCAGGTCAGCCAGCTCGGCCTCGATGACATCAGCCTTACCACCAACGGCCAGTTGCTCGAACGTAAGCTGGCGCTGCTGGTTGAATGCGGTATCCGCCGTTTGAACGTTTCCCTCGATACCCTCGATGCCGAGGCTTTTCGCGGCATCGCCCGTGGTGGCGACCTGGCCACCGTGCTGGCCGGGATGGAAGCGGCGCGTGAAGCCGGGATGAAAATCAAGGTCAACATGGTGCCGCTGCGCGGGCAGAATCTCGATCAGGTGCTGCCACTACTGGACTATTGTCTGGAGCGTGGCTTCGAGCTGCGCTTCATCGAGCTGATGCGCATGGGCCATCTGGCGCGTGAACCCAATGCCTTCAACCAGCAGTTCGTCGGTCTGCCGGAGCTGCTCGAATTGATCGGCACTCGGCACCAGTACGCACAGGCCAGCGCCCCTGTAGATGCCACTGCGATGCGCTACGCCATCCCGGGTGTCGGGCATTTCGGCGTGATTGCCAATGAAAGCGTGCCGTTCTGTCGTACCTGCTCGCGCCTGCGCCTGTCCTCCACCGGTTGGCTGCATGGTTGCCTGTCGTCGAGCAATCGCCACTTCATCGGCGACCTGCTGGACAAGCCGCGCCACCAGGCCTTGCCGGCGCTGCAGCGTCTGCTGATCAAGGCACTGGGCGACAAGCAGGACCTGGCATTCTCCGGTGGTGTGACGGTGATGAAGATCATCGGCGGCTGAGTCATCGCCGTGTGGCTCGGCAGTCACACCACGGCCGGATAGACTGTGCGGGCTTTCTCTTTGCGAGTGCTGCGAATGTCTGCCCGTTTTCCCATCGACTACATCGAACCGGTGTTTCGCCCGCCGAGCGAAGCCCAATCGCTGATTCTGCCGGTCACCAATGGTTGCTCCTGGAACCAGTGCACCTTCTGCGAGATGTACACCGCCCCACAGAAGAAATTCCGTGCCCGTGAAGAAGCGCAGGTGCTGGAGGAGATTCGTCGTGCTGGCGAGCAACTGATCGTCAATCGGGTGTTTCTCGCCGATGGCGATGCCCTGGTGCTGCCGACTCGACGTTTGCTGGCCATCCTGCAAGCCATCCGCGAGCACATGCCCGAGGTCCGCCGAGTTTCCAGTTACTGCCTGCCACGCAATCTGCGCAAGAAATCAGTGGAGGAGCTCAGGGAGCTGGCCGATGCCGGCTTGAAAATGGCCTATGTCGGCTGCGAGTCGGGCGATGACGAGGTGCTGGCGCGGTCAGCAAGGGGGAAACCTATGCCTCCAGCCTCAGTGCCCTGGAAAAGCTCGGCCAGGCCGGTATCACCCGTTCGGTGATGATTCTCAACGGGCTTGGGGGCCAGGCACTTAGCGCTCAGCATGCGGACAATTCGGCGCGACTGATGAATGAGGCCAGCCGGAATATCTATCTACACTGGTGGTCAGTTTCCCCATGGGCGAGGCGCGTTTTCGCCAACAGTTCGCCGATTATCAGCCGCTGACGCAGTTGCAGCTGTTCACTGAAGTCGAGCGCCTGCTGCAGGGGCTCGATCTGCAACAGACGGTGTTTCGCAGCGACCATGCCTCCAACTATCTGGTGCTCAAGGGCAACCTGGGGCGCGATAAGGAACGTCTTTTGGCCCAGGTGCGCAGCGCCATCGAGCGACCGCAGCAGGCGAACCTGCGTCAGGAGTGGCAGCGCGGGCTTTAACAAGGCTGGCGCAAAATCTGCATCTACGCCTCATTCGCCGGTTTTCCGTCGCCGGCACGAGGAGGATTGATTCATGCGTAACCTGCTTCTACTGGTGGCGCTGCTGGGGCTGGCTGGCTGCATGAAGGTCAGCGATCTGGCCAGTGGCGCCGAGTACCACCTGCGTGATGCCGGTTTTCTCGACCACGGCCGCACCGAGCGCATGGCGTCGCGGCGCCTGCAGCAGGACTCGTTCATCTACATCGCCCAGGGTCATTTCGTGCCGCCTGGCCACGGTTATCCGCGGCCCAACGTGGTGGCCGAGGAAGCTTTCAAGGGCTTCGTCGAATACTTCCCGTTGGTGCGCCGGGCACGTCAACCTGCAGGCCTGGATGAAGCCATGGCTGAAGCGCGTAGTGCCGGCGCGCACTACCTGCTGTACGCGCGTTTCGCCTACAGCGATGACCGCATCGGCACGATGGAGGAGTGGGAGGATCAGGAAGCAGTGGATCGCCTCGGCACCGACCGCGCCTCGATCCAGTTGATGCTGATCGAGACCAATACCCGCTATCTGGTAGACACGGCGCGCATTCGCAGCCGTGGCGGATTCCTGACGTTTTACGATGCCAAACCCCAGGACCTGATCGGCCCGCCGCTGCATGACTATGCGCGCAGCCTGATGGGCGTTGGGCGCTAAGAATAGGGGCAATCGGCGCGCCGAACTTGTGGGAGGGGCTTTAGCCGCGACAGGTGGCACGGTGTATCCTCGTCAGTTCGCGACACTACGGACGAGGAAAGACGATGAGCGATCCAGGCAAGGCAGGTGACCTGCTGGCGCAGATTCCCAAGGGTGAAGGCAAGAGCCTGCCACCCGTACACCTGTGGAATCCCGATTTTTGTGGCGATATCGACATGCGTATCGCCCGCGACGGCACCTGGTATTACCTGGGTACGCCCATCGGCCGCAAACCCATGGTGCGGCTGTTTTCCACCATCATCCGCCGCGACGGCGACGACTACTTCCTGATCACACCGGTAGAGAAGGTCGGCATTCAGGTCGAAGATGCCCCTTTCGTGGCCGTGACCCTACAGGTGGAAGGCGAGGGCGAGGCGCAGGTCCTGCGCTTCACCACCAACGTCGAGGACGAAGTCGTGGCCGGCGCCGAGCACCCGATCCGTGTGCACATCGATCCTGCGACACTCGAACCCTCGCCCTACATTCTGGTGCGGCGTAACCTCGAGGCGCTGATTCACCGCAACGTGTTCTACCAACTGGTAGAGCTGGCGGTAGAGCGCGAGATCGACGGAGAAACCTGGCTGGGCGTTTGGGGCAGCGGGCAGTTCTATCCCATCGGGCCGTCTCCGGCCTGAGTCGATTGGTCCAGGCGCGGTGTGCGCGACGCAAACTGAGGTAGCGAGGGAGACGCAAATGGACCAGCAATACATTGAAACCGAACGGCTGCGGCTGCGCCCGCCGCAGCTGCAGGATGCCGATCAGGTGCAGCGCCTGGCCGGCGACTTCCGTATCGCCGATGTCACCAGCAGCATTCCCCACCCTTATCCGCCAGAACTGGCGCAGCGGTGGATCGAACGCTGCATGCAGGAGTGGGCCGGTGGCGCTGCGGCCAACTTCATCATCACCGAGTCCGGCAGCGGCCAATTGGTCGGCAGCATTGCGCTGAAGGATATCGGCCGCGGCGAGGCCGAGGTGGGCTACTGGATCGGCGTGCCGTACTGGAACCGTGGCTACGCCAGCGAGGCCTGCAATGCGCTGGTGGAGTTTTCCTTCCGCCAGTTGCACTTGCGTCGTCTGCACGCCAGCCACCTGGCGCGCAATCCGCAGTCCGGGCGTGTGTTGTTCAAGGCCGGATTTCGCCATCTGGGGCTGGGGCACAGCGCGTGTGGCAGCCAGGGCAAGGTCGAGCCGGTCGAGTTGTACGAGCGCGTTTGCAGCGAGTGAGCGGCACGCTCGTCAGCGCACCCGGTCGCGACTCTGTACCGCCAGGTCCAGCGCCTTTTGCATATCCAGCCGTGCGGAGCGGCCGACGTCCTTGTCGCTCAGCTGATAGTTGCGCTCGGACGGCAGGATGGGCGCGGTCAGGTCCTCGGCGTCCACCGGTTCGAAGTCGTACTCGCCGCCGATGGTCATGGCGCTGCGCCTCAGCAGCATGCGTACCTGTTCCGGTTGCAGATCCGGGTTGATCGACAGCATGGCCGCGACCACGCCGGTCACCAGCGGCGTTGCGTAGGACGTGCCGCAATGCACGTCGCCGGTGGCGTCGACTTCGTGGGTCGAAGCCTGGGTACAGGCAGCCGCGGTGATGTCGACGCGCATGTCGACGTTCGACGAGTTGCGTTTGACCACGTAGCTCGGGTCGTCGATTTCAACCTCGTCCTTCTTGCTGCGCTGGTGCCCGCCGACCACCAGCAGTTGTTCGGTGATGAAGGAGGAGGGCAGACGGTACTCGTCCCGGCCGGAATAGGAAGAGCCGTTGCCGGCAGAGTTGATCACCAGCACGTCCGGGTGTTCTTCGCGCAGCCACAGGAAGAATTCCTCGAGCAACTCTTCGTAGCCGCTCATGGCGATGCCCGAACGCACCAGCGAGTCGATCTGGTCGCCTTCGACGTTGCGTGTACCGACGCGGTGAATACCCCAGCTCCAGTTGAGCACGCGCACGCCGTCTTCCACCAGATTGACCGACGCGGCGATATTGGCCGTGATGCCGGCATCCGAATTGCGCTCGACTATGACATCGAAGCCGTTGCTGGCCTTGTCCATCCCGCGCAGGAAGCCGGTGTTGCCACCCTTGTCCCAATGCGCGGCGAGAATGCCGGCGACGGTACTGCCATGGTTGTCCGGCTCGTCGGCGTCGCGCGCGTAGACGCATGTGCGTGACTTGCCGTCAGGGCAGGCGCCCAGGTAGTCGGCAAAATCAGGCGCGTCGAAGTCGACGTTACGCTCGATCACACCCACGCGGATGCGCTCGGCGTCGATGGGCGAGTCGCCCGCGGGAATGCGCCGCTGGTAGTAGTTCACCGCATCCATGAAACGGTTGGCGGCCCATTCCTCGGAATTCTTCTTCGGTTTATGCGCCGGCTTGCGCGCGGCTTCGCTCTCTTCGCCGCGCTCGGGAGCGCTTTCCTCCACGACCACCGCATCAACGCTGGTTTCGCTGCCGATACGCAGTACCAGCGCATCGCGCTCGGTAAGATCTTTCACTGGCAGGCGCAGCTGGTAGACGTTCAGCGGTGGGATGGCACCGACCACCTTGGCATCGTATTTCTTCGCCAGACGCTTGGCCTCATCGAGGCCGTCGTGGCTCTCCTCGATCAACAGGCTGACCAGATCGACGTAGGTGGTCAGGCCGTCCATGTTCTTCGCCACTTCATCCGGGCCGGCGGCCAGCACATGGCTGCGATGCAATGACAGCCATACCGGGTTGCTCTCGCGCGAGCCGTCTTCCAGCCACAACGGCGCGCTGCGATGTTCGTTGCTGTCGAGCTGCAGGCGCAGACTGTCGCCACTGCGCTGCACCGCCGAGGCGGGCAGGGTGTCGTCGCCGAGGTGCAGCTCGGGTATCGCTTCGCCAAGGCCGCGTACCTGCATGCACCATTCCTGCTTCTCGCCGCCAAGCAGGTCGCCACAGCGTTGCAGACTCTGGATGCGCAAGGCCTCCTGCGCATCGGCAAGCGGGCTTATCACGACCATGACCAAGGCTGACAGCAGAGCGCGGGTGGGCAACATGGGATGGGCCTCCGTGGCGGATGTGGTGCTTTTCCGACTTTGTTTGGCAGGCTTCGTTCAGCTTGGGTGTGAGCTGCGGTCATTGTGAGCACGCATGACAGTGGCGTCACCGCCGCCTCGATTGGTTATAGTATTACGTTTCCTTCACGCCTTACTCGAAGCCTTCCATGCCCTCCAATCGTCTGCTTTCGATCGATGCCCTGCGCGGCTTGGTCATCCTCTTCATGCTGCTCGATCACGTTCGCGAAACCTTCTACCTGCATCAGCAGGTCGGTGATCCGATGGACGTGACCACCACCGAGCCGGCACTGTTCTTCAGCCGCACCCTGGCCCATCTGTGCGCGCCGGTATTCATCCTGCTAACCGGGCTTTCGGCCTTTCTCTTCGGGGAAAAACAGATGAGCCGGGCGGCGACCAGTGCGTTTCTGTTCAAGCGCGGGCTGTTTCTCGTGGTGCTGGAGTTCACCCTGGTCAACTTCGCCTGGACCTTCCAATTTCCGCCTGCGGTGATCTACCTGCAGGTGATCTGGGCCATCGGCCTGAGCATGCTGGCGCTGTCCCTGCTGCTATGGCTGCCGCGCGCATTGCTGGCCGTGCTGGGCCTGCTGCTGGTGACCGGGCACAACCTGCTCGACGGGCTGCACTTCGGCGTGGAGTCAGCCATGCATATCCCCTGGGCGGTGCTGCATGACCGCGGCTGGATCGAGCTCTCCGATAACCTGCGTCTGCGCACCTCCTATCCGCTGCTGCCGTGGATCGGTGTGATCGCCCTGGGCTATGTGATCGGCCCCTGGTTCCGCGGAGCGAGCGAGCCAACGCAGCGCATGCGGGCGCTGCAATGGGGCGGTTGCGGCGCGCTGGCGCTGTTCGTGGCGCTGCGCCTGGTCAACGGCTATGGCGAGAAACCCTGGGCGGTCGGGGAGAGCGGGCTGCAGACGTTGATGAGCCTGCTCAACATCACCAAATACCCGCCGTCGCTGCTGTTCCTGGCGCTGACGCTGGGTATTGGCCTGCTACTGCTGGCTGCCTTCGAGCGCCGCAACGAGGGGCGCGTGGTACGCGTGCTGGCGGTATTCGGCAGTGCGCCGATGTTCTTTTATCTATTGCACCTGTATGTACTGAAGCTCCTCTACATCGCCGCGTTCGCCGTCTGGGGTGCAAACCAGGGGCATTACTTCGGCTTCGCCTCGATGGCCTGGGTCTGGGCCGCGACAGTGGTGCTGGCCATGTTGCTGTTCCCGCCAACCCAATGGTTCGCGAGGCTCAAGGCGCGGCGGCGGGACATTCGCTGGTTGAAGTACTTCTGATCAGCAGATGAAAAAAGGCCAGGGTCAAACCCTGGCCGTTTCCTTTGCGCGTAGAGCCCGTTGGGTTTACGCGGCCGAGTAATCCGGTATTACAGCTTTATGTTCATCGACAGGTAGGCCGAGCGGCCGGGTGCCGGGGAGTACATGGGCTGTTCCTGGCCTGGGCCCCACCAGACGTTGTCGTACCAGACGTATTCGTATTCGCGGTCAGTCAGGTTCTTGACCTGCAGATCGACGCTGGTAGAGGCGCTCAACTGGTAGCTGACACTGGCATCCAATACCGCGAAGCCGCCGTATTTGCCGGCTTCGTTCTTCTCTTCGATGTAGTAGTCGCCCTGGGCGCGGGCCTGCAGGCCGAAGCGCCAGTCATCGTTGTAGCGATAATCCAGCCCCAGGTTGCTGATGTAGCGCGGGGTGGAGAACACCTCCTTGCCTTTGAGCGAGTTGTTGTCGCCATCGAGGCCTTTGACGACCTTGGCTTCCTGGATGGCGTGGGAGCCCCATACCGTCCATTGCTGGTTCAGTTGAGAGGTGAACTGCATGTCGATGCCGCGACGACGGGTTTCTCCCAGGCCCACGGTGGCGTCGATGGCCGGCATGTTCGCGACTTCATCGGTGGCATCCTGCTGCCACACGGCAATACGGGTTTCGGTGCCAGCGAAGGGCCGGAATTTCATCCCCACTTCCTTGCCGGTGTTGATCGACGGGTCGTAGCTGCCTGCTCCATTGACGAGGTAGCCCGGGTTGGCGTTACCGGTCAGTATCTGGAAAGTGCGGCCCCAGTTGGCGTAGACATCGATATCGTCATTGACGCTGTAGACCACGCTGAGCTTGGGCTGCTCGATCCAGCCATAGTCCTGCAGCGGACCTTTGCCGGTCGTCGTGACGCCGTTGTTGGTACTGGATATGTTGGTGTTGCCGGTGAATTTGTCCACGCGTATGGCGGGGATGATCTTCAGTGACTCGGTGGGTTGGATGACGGCTTGAACATACCCGCCCAGGTTGCGCAGGGTGTAGTGATCGTTGTTCTGAATGCGCGCCGGGGCGACATCGAAATCAGTGGGAACGCTGAATGTAAAGCGCCGACGCTCGTAGGCGTTGTGCTGTTCTTCATAGTTGATGCCGCCATCGAGGGTCAGGAGATCGTTGGCTCGCCAGGTCAGATTGCTCAGCATGCCGCGCTGCTGTTCGTCCCAGAAGCGGCGCTGACGCGGCCCGTTGCCGGGTTCGTAGCTGGTGAAGGTGATTGAGCGGTCATCGTTGTAGCTGTTGTAGTACAGCTTGTTGCTCAGGTTCAGGTCGTCGTTGAGCTGCCAGTCCATGTGCAGGCTCAGGTGCTTCATGTCGCGGTCACTGCGGTCGTTGCCATTCTTGGCCGGCGAATCGGTACGGCTGGCGCGCAACTCTTCACGGGTCAAGAAGCCGCCTTCGTCCGCCTGGTGATGGTACAGGCGGGCGATTGCGCCGACGCGCAAGGTCTGTTCGTCATTGCTGAGGAACCACTTGCCGCCCAGTGAGTATTTGTTGGAGTTGCTATGGTCACGGAAACCGTCGGAGTCCTGTTTGGCCAGCAAGTAGTTCTGCGCGAAATTGCCTTCTTCATGGCCGATCGCCAACTGCATCTCACGGGTATTGAAGCTGCCGTAGGTCAGGCGGCTATCGGCATAGTTGCCGCCTTGGCGGGTTGCGTAGTTGATGTTGCCGCCGATGTTATGCAGGCCGTAGCGCGGATCGTTGGTGCCGCGGACCACCTCGATGTAGTCGATGTCCAGCGGAAAGATCATGTCGACGAAGCGCTGGTTGCCGCTGTTGACGTTGCTCGGAATACCGTCGATCAGCACCTTGATGCCGTTGATATAACCCTCGCCGTTGAAGGCACGGAAGGTGGCCTTGCCGGACTCGGCACCCATGCCGGTTTCGGTGAGCTGGATGCCGGGCATCTGTCCCAGCAATTGCCAGCTGTTCATCACGTTCTTGTCCTCGATCATGTCGCTGCCCATGATGTCGACCGAGGTCAGAATGCTGTCAGTGCGCAGCGTGCTGCTGGCCTCGGGCGTGACATAGACCTCGCCGAGCGAAACGGTGGAGTTGCCGGATGAGGCTGCGTGAAGCTGAGACGTGACCAATGCGGTCATGACGGCGAGTGAGGCCGAAGTGGCTTTCATGGGTATTCCTAGCGTTGCGTTTTCTATGTATTGGGAGGTCGTTGCGTAGGCCTGCAACAGCTCGGATTGGTGGCGGTCCATAGCGAGCTGTGCGGTTGTGACCGGCGTGCTGAAAATCCAGGTATTCGATAAAGACGTTATATCATAACAATTTTGTGCTGTTCGGTCAGCCCGAAGACAGCGGATTGGTGCCCATGAGCGCCCTGTCTAGAGCGGTTGGTGGCCTTGCAGCCTGTGCAAAGGCCCGTCAACACTGGCTGCGGTGCCAGGAACGATTAGACGCCAGCCTGCTAATGGCGTATCAACATCAAGCGTCTTTCGCATCTTTCCCCAGGCAAGATCACCATACAGTCCCTGGATTCGATCAGCGTGCCTGGCAGTGCCAGCGATGAGCGTCTGGACCGTTTGGTGCGCCTGCTTGGCCGGCTCTTCGGCGTGGTCGCCGTGCTCACCTGCGTCGTTGAAGGTGCGCGGCGCATTGCGCTGGCCATCGCCGGCAGTGGCGCCGGTATCTGGGACCGCAACGTCGCCATTGGGGAGATTCACTACTCCAGCAGCTGGAAGGCATTGCTCGGTTATGCCGAGCATGAAGTCGGCAATCGCATCGAAGAGAGTTACACCCGCGTGCACCCGGCCGACCTCGACTAGGTTCGTGCCACTATTCAGGCGCATCGGGATCAGCGCAGCACGACCTATGAAGTCGAGTACCGCCTGCGTTGCCGCGATGGCCAGTACAAATGGGTGTGCAGCCGCGGCAAGGTGGTCGAGCGCGACGAGCATGGCAAGCCGCTACGGATGATCGGCACCACCATCGACATCACCGCCATGCGCCGGCTGTCCGAGCAGGTGCAGCAAACGGCGGCGGTGATGACCGATTTGACCAACGAAATTCCCGGCATGGTCTTCCAGTTGCGCAGGCAAGCGGACGGCGAGTCGACCTTCACCTACGTCAGCGTCGGCATCTCAACGCTCAATGCCGGCGATGCCAGCGTCAGGGCCGCCTTGTCGCGCAGCGATATCGCCCTTTACTGCGCCAAGCGCGGCGGGCGAAATCGCATCCAGCAACATTGATTGCAGGTTCGCTCAGGCGGCCCGCAGTGCGTGGCTGATCGCATCGTTGAACGCGGGAATGTCGTCCGGGTTGCGAGAGGTGATCAGCGTCCAGTTCTGCCCCGGACATACCTGCACTTCGGCGTCCACCCAGCTGGCGCCGGCGTTGGCCAGGTCCAGGCGCACGCTGGAATACGACGTCATCACCTTGCCCGGCACCACGCCGGCATCGATCAGCAGCCAGGGGCCGTGGCAGATCGCCGCGACCGTCTTGCCGGCATCGCGAAACTCCTGCACCAGGCGCTGCGCGTCTTCGTCCTGGCGCAGGGTGTCGGCATTCACCGTACCGCCAGGAATTACCAGCAGGTCGTACTCCGTGGCGCTCAGCCCCTTGAGCTGAGTGTCGGACTGCACGCTGACGTCCTTCTCGCTGTCCTTCAGCCAGGTCTCGGCCTCGCCACCCTTGACGCTGGCATGGGTGACGCTCGCGCCCTGATCCTTCAGTGCCTGCATTGGTTTGAGCAACTCGTCGCGCTCGATGCCCGTGTTGGCGGTGATGAACAGTACCTTCTTGCCTTGCAGATTCGAACTCATGATCGATACCTCCGCTGATGCGCCGCATACGGCGCAGTGAGTGGTCGCGTTGGTCAACGCGGCATGTATCAGGATTGAAAGGCGTTAGCAGCAGAAGTTCGAACTGATTGCTCGATGGCGAGCCTGCGCGGACAGGCATGCACGAATGACCCGGTGGCGCCTTGTGCCATGACCCGCGCCGCGTGAGAACGCGGCACGAGATTGCCAGTCGCCCCGCTAAGGAAATATCCGGATCGGTCAGCGCGAGCCGTTACGCAGACGTAGCAAGCCCCAGCCGAGCAGCACGATAGCTGCCGTACCCACCAGCACGACGGGCCGCCTTACGCCCTCAGCTGGGGTGCGCCAGCCGCCGTCGATCCGCCGTTCTCCTGATGGCGGTTGGAACAGGTTGCCAGTGGAGCGTTGCGTGGGTTGCCCGCGCTTGAGCGCACGGCCGACCACGAGGCCGGAAATCTGGGCGAAGCCAGGTAGCAGAAAATGACCGAGGCGCAGCAGGGTGGCCGCGCTACCGACTGTCCGGGTTGCACGTGGCGCCAGTGCCATCTCGACCATGGCTTCGGCGACACGACGTGGATCGTAGCGGGGTGGCGGCGGGCTGAGTTGATGGCCGGTAAAGTTGCCTCCGTCACGGAAACCGGGCGTGTCCATTACCGCCGGATAGATGTCACAGACATGAATGTCCGGCCATTGCACCAACTCGCCACGCAGCGCCTCGGTGAGACCACGCAGACCATACTTGGCAGCGGAGTAGGCTGCTGCGTAGGGCTGGGCGACCCAGCTGCCGAGCGACAGCGTGTTGATCAGCACGCCCGAGGACTGGGCCTTGAAATAAGGCATCACCACGTAGGCGCCACGCAGGTAACCGAGCAGGTCGGTCTGCACCACTTGCTCATGCGCGGCCAGCGGGGTGTCCTCGAAGCAGCCCACCGCACCAACGCCTGCGTTGTTCACCCAGATGTCGATGCGTCCATTGCCGAAAGCCGCGGCTTGTTCGGCCAGGTTCTCCATCGCCTCGTTGCGGGTGACGTCGGTGGGCACGGCCAAGGCGCGTGCCCCGAGTCGCTGGCATTCATCGACAACGCAAGCCAGCGCCTCGTCGTCGCGTGCGGCAAGCACCAGGCGCGCCCCATGTCGGGCGAACTCATGGGCGGCGCAGCGGCCAATGCCGCTCGACGCGCCTGTGATCACCACCAGCGCGTTATTCAATCGAGCTTTAGTCATCGTTCTCTCCTGCCGTGAATCGGACGATTTATGGCGACTGTTGCCTAAGCGTTTCATCTGTCCTGTGGCAATGTCGTCGCCCCTAAGAAGGGGACTGGCGCGTATCAGAGGGAGTTCATGCTGTTTTACCGCTCAGCGTGTGTCTCATGAGCGGCCGAACTGCCCGCGAGCCTTTTTCAGCAGCTCGACCACTTCCTGATCGCTGGTTTGACGGCTGACCGCTGATGCCACCGGTACGGCCAACAGCAGACGCTCACTTCCCGCCCCCCCGATCAGTGCGGTTGATGCGAGTTGGCTTGCCCCGAGTAGTCGGGTTCATGCCGGTTTCCTCGAAGATCCTGCCGGTTCCGATGAAGGCAGCGGCGCTGGCCCGTCTTGTGGCCGTTCTCGGATGCCTCGACAGGGCCTTCACCCAGCACGCTCGCAGTGGCTCAGCCCGCTTGGCAATAGCGGCGTAGCAGCTTCTTGCTCGGACGCTTGACCGGCATTTCGCCCAGCTCTTCCAGGGCGAACCAGCCGCAATCCGCTATCTCGTTCTGCGGTCGTGGCGTCTGCGTGTCGGTGACCGATTGATGAAAGACGTGATGGATGCCCGCGCCAAACTCATGGCTTGCCAGGTAGTTGAGGCTGGCGAAGGACAGCCCGGTTTCCTCGTCGAGTTCGCGCAGCGCGGCGGCGTCGGCGCTCTCGTTTGCTTCGATCCTGCCACCGGGCAGGTTCCACTTCGCCTCGGCCTTGCGCACCAACAGAAACTTGTCGCCACGTCGGCAAATGACAGTAGCGCGTACCTTGTTAGCTTTACCCATCGGTGATTCTCGAAAATTGTCTGCGTGACTGCACACGTCACGTCGTCCCGCGAGCAGCGAAGGGCGAGTCGGGTGAATCGTGTTGAGGCAGCCTTCCCGGGCTGCCTGGTTAAACAATGGAGAAAATACCGCCGCTTATGTTCAGTCTATTTTCACCCTGCATTGGCGGCAGCGAAGAGCCGCTCAAAGATTCGCCGAGGGCAACTGCAGCCAGAGGGAGAAGGCACCCAGCACACTCCAGAAAACGATGAACAGCCAGGGCGAGCGCAGAAAGAACAGCAATGACTTGTAGGTGCTCTCCCGGCTTGCCTCCTGTTCGCTGAACAGTGGTGAGTCGTCATAGGCATGGCCGAACTCGGGCTCGCTGCGCAGCAACTGCTCCTGCTTGTAGTGCCAGTGCTCGATGATCGTCGCGGAGGCCCTGATTCCCGGCCAGGCGTGCAGTGAGCTGATGATGCCCAGCAAGGTGAACAGTGCCGGAACCACCAGGGTGAACACCGCACCCCAGTTCTCGTTCAGGTTGGCCATGGACGAGGCGTAGGCGATCACCAGAAACGACTGCGCCGTCAGATAGGAATTGGTGCGCCCGGCGAGCAGGCTGGTTTCGTACTGAATCTCCCGCCGATAGAAATCGAGCCGCTCCTTTGGCGTGCCGAAAATCAGCAATTCCGCCTGTTTCTCACGCTGCGTGTCATGGGTGTCGGAGGTAATGATTCTTGAGGTTTTCATCGACATGGCTCGATTGTCGGTTGGGCTTCGCCGCGTGGCGAGATATAGCTGGGCAACTGGACGTTAGACTGCGGGGGCTGCAGTCATTCAGTGTTTTTGTCGAGCGGGAGGTCGACTGGGGGGAGGTCAAATGTGCAAAAAAACGCCAACCCAGGCGATGCCGGGTTGGCGGTGTCGATACTGCGTCGCTCCCCATCAGCGGGCGAGGCCGCTGATGGGGACGTTGCCGGCCCGTCAGTTCAGGTGAGCTTTCAATTCGCCGGCAGCCTGGCGCATCGCCGCCTTGACCTCGGGTATGTCGTGCAAGGGGTTGAGCAGCCCGTAGTCATGAATCATGCCGTTGTAGCGTACGGCGGTTACATCGACGCCTGCCGCATCCAGCTTTTGCGCATAGGCTTCGCCTTCGTCGCGCAGCACGTCGAGGCCGGCGGTCTGAATCAGGGCGGGTGGCAGACCTTTCAACTGTTCGGCGGTCGCACGCAGCGGTGAGGCATGGATGTCGGCGCGTTGCTTGGGATCGGTGGTGTAGTTATCCCAGAACCACTTCATCATGCCCGTGGTGAGGAAGTGTCCCTCACTGTACTGGCGATACGAGGCCGTCTCGAAGTTGGCGTCCGTCACCGGCCACAGCAGCAGTTGGAAGCGCAGCGCGGGAGCTTTGCGCTCCTTGGCCATCAGGCTGACCACCGCGGCCATGTTGCCGCCCACGCTGTTGCCTGCAACTGCCAGGCGGCTGCCATCGACACCGATGCTCTTGCCGTTTTCCGCGACCCAGCGAGTCGCTGCGTAGGCCTGGTTGATGGCCGTCGGGTACTGCGCTTCTGGCGACGGCGTGTAGTCGACGTAAACCGCCACTGCGCCCGAGCCAACTACCAGGTCACGAATCAGGCGCGCATGGGTCGGGTAGTCACCCAGTACCCAGCCACCGCCGTGGAAGTACATGAAGACAGGCAGATCGCCGGCCTGTTTTTCCGGGCGCACGATGGTCAGTTTGATCGTCTGGCCGTCGGCAGTGATGGTGCGCTCGCTGACCTCGGTCCCGGACAGGTCTACCTTGACCGACGCCTGTGCGCCGGTCAGAACGGCGCGCGCCTCGCTGGGGCTCATCTGCTCGATTGGCTTGCCGCCGCCACTGTTCAGCGCATTCAGGAAATTCTGAGTGCGGTGCTCTGCGACCGGTTCGGCAGCGTACGCGCCGCCAACGGAAACGGCGAGTGCCAGGGCGGTGAGGGTGTTTTTCAAGGCGTTCATAGCAAGATCCTTATGTTTTTAGTTGGAAGTGCAAAGTTGCCGCCTGGCTTTCGGTCCGTATCGGCGGTATGGACGCTACTTTAGATATGGCCTTGAGCGGGGACAATTACCTAGAATAGGGATTCATTGATTCCAAATTGGGGACAGTATTGGATCGTATAGAGTGCATGCGCACCTTTGTTGCCACGGTCAATGCCAATGGCTTTGCCGCCGCCGCGCGAGTGCTGGCGGTGCCGCGTTCGAAAGTCAGCAAGCAGATCCAGGCGCTTGAGGAAAGCCTCGGTGTGCAATTATTGCTACGTACCACCCGCAGCCTGCACCTGACCGAAGCCGGCAGTGATTACTACGAGGCATGCCGCGAGTTGCTCGCCTCGCTGGACGAAGCCGAGCAGCGGGCGCGTAGCGGAATGGCTGAAATCCAGGGCGTATTGAGGATCAACGCGCCCATGTCGTTCGGTTTATGCCGGCTGGGACCATTGATTCCCAAGTTCCACCAGCTGCATCCGAAAGTGGAACTGCAATTGGTGTTCAGTGATGAACAGGTCGATCCGGTGAAGGGCGGCTTCGACGTGACTATCCGCATCGCCAGTCTGGCGGACTCGTCGCTCGTGGCCCGGCACCTGGCTCCCGCACCGCGCGTGCTGGTCGCCTCAGCGGATTATCTCGAAGCTCATGGCACGCCCCAGGTGCCGCGCGACCTGGCCGCTCACCAGTGCTTGAACTACGGCTATCTGCAGGGCGGCGTCAGCCTGCAGCTGAGCAATGGTCGAGAGACGCAGAGCGTTCTGGTAACGGGGCCCTTGCATGCCAATAACGGTGACCTGCTGGCCCAGGCTGCCGAAGCGGGGATGGGCATTGCCCTACTGCCGACATTCATCGTGGAAAAAGCGCTTCGGGAAGATCGCTTGGTCGCGGTGATGTGCGACTGGCAGGCGCCCCCCATCTCCATCAACGCGGTGTACCCATCCGCACGGCGTGTGCCGCTCAAAACCCGGGCGTTCCTGGATTTTCTCGCGCAGCAGCTGGGCGACCTTGCGGCCCAGCCATAAGCAGTGCTCACGGTGGTCCGCGGCGGAGCACCCATGGTGCAAGCCCATGCGTAGTAGTGGGGCACGGGCCGAGCCCTGGCAGGATTTATTCAGCGCGCCGCCGCGATGAAACCGCCTCGCCCCATCACTTGGGTGAAGTCATTGCAGCTGGGTTCTTGTTGATCGTTCACAAAATGGAACGCTAGAGGCAATTTTCGCAGTCTAGTCGGAAAAGGGTCTCGAATTTAATCTTTCTTCCATGCAGTGACGCACTGCTGAACGAAAACCCACTCACCGGCGCAGCCGGCACATTGAAAACAATTCGAGGACTTCATCATGACCAACGCCACCTATAATCGCCTGGACAAAGACAACGCCGTCGTACTGCTGGTCGATCACCAGGCCGGTCTGCTCTCGCTGGTTCGTGACATCGAGCCGGACAAATTCAAGAACAACGTGCTGGCGCTGGCTGATCTGGCCAAGTTCTTCAACCTGCCGACCATCCTCACCACCAGCTTTGAAACCGGCCCCAACGGCCCGCTGGTTCCCGAGCTGAAGGAAATGTTCCCGGACGCGCCGTACATCGCCCGCCCTGGCCAGATCAACGCCTGGGACAACGAAGATTTCGTCAAGGCGATCAAGGCCACCGGCAAGAAGCAGCTGATCATCGCCGGTGTGGTGACCGAAGTCTGCGTGGCGTTCCCGGCGCTGTCAGCCATCGAGGAAGGCTTCGACGTGTTCGTGGTCACCGATGCTTCCGGCACCTTCAACCAGATCACCCGTGACTCGGCGTGGCAGCGTATGACCCAGGCCGGCGCGCAACTGATGAACTGGTTCGCCGTTGCCTGCGAGCTGCACCGCGACTGGCGCAACGACGTGGAAGGCCTGGCCAAGATCTGCACCGATCACATCCCGGACTACCGCAACCTGATGACCAGCTACAACGCGCTGACCGCTGGCAAGTGATCCAAGCCTGAAACCGAACCGGAGCTCGCAAAGGCTCCGGTTTTGCTGCGTCCGGATTTTTCCTCGGTGATCCGCTGCTTGCTCCGCCGCCTGCGCAACGCTGGCGCCAGGGCTCGCCGACTCGGTTTGGCTACCGTTGATCGTGCGAGGCGAACCTGCGCATGGGCCTCGTGACCCAAACAGGAGTCATGCACGAACTTGAGAGCGCACCCATGAAATCCATGTCCGGCATCATTGCTACCGCAACTTTACTATTCGCCACCACCGCTCTGGCCCAGGCGCCGGCAGGAAGCCCCGACGCCGGCCGAGGCTCGGCGCCAAGCCCGAGCGGCACGCCGGCGCCTCAACATGAGCTGGACGTTCATCGCGAGAATGGCCAGTTACGGACAGAAGAGGGGCATAAGGTGAACACGCGCGACGGCAATATGCAGAATGATGGCGATCGCGATGATTCCGGCGAGCATTCCTCACCCGGCGGCCCTACCGACCCGTCCTCCGACCCAGGCACGCTCGAGTAGCGAGGGGCCGCGCGTGCGGTAGCCTGAAATGGCCGAAAAAAGCCCGATCAGCAACTGTAGAGGCGCAGGGGGCGGGGTTTTTCTCGTAGAGCTCGGGGCTCAATATCGGTCGCTGGCGAGCTGCGTACAGATCCGAGGGGCCGCAGCGTATAGGCATGAATAGTGAGAAAGCTGATCCAGTAGCTCGATGCGAGCGTCCTGTGGGAAGCGTTCGGCCAGATGTTCCGACATGGCGAAAGGCGACCAGTTATCCTCTGTGCCGTGCCACAGGCAGACATGTGCCTCGCAGGCGAAGGCGCTATGGCCAGAAAACCTCGTGCAGTTGCTGACGGGTGCAGGCGTATTCAAATCGCCTATCTGACCATCCTTTGCGAGAAGCCGAAGGTATTGGAACGATTACTCCTCCAATCCTATCCCGGATTGCGGTAGGCGCTCGGCGTTACGCCCACTTCCCGGCGAAAGACTTGCGAGAA
Organism: Pseudomonas sp. Marseille-Q0931; assembly: GCF_940789645.1. NCBI lineage: Bacteria > Pseudomonadati > Pseudomonadota > Gammaproteobacteria > Pseudomonadales > Pseudomonadaceae > Pseudomonas > Pseudomonas sp. Marseille-Q0931. Next base: position 304,819 of record NZ_CALNWT010000001.1, read on the forward strand.
ATGGCTGGCGCTCGAGTAACCCACTTCCAGCCCAATATCGATCACGCTGCGCTCGGTTTCCAGCAGCAGTTGCCGGGCGCGAGCCATGCGCAGGCCAATGAAATAGTGCGACGGCGATAAGCCGGTAGCGCGTTTGAACAGGCGGCTGAAGTGGTACTCGCTCAGTTGCGCGGCCTGCGCCAGGGTGGCCAGGGAGAGGTCTTGCGCCAGGCGCTGGTTCATCAGGTCGAGGACGCGTCTTAATTTGTAGGCTTGCAAGGCATTGCTGCGCCTGCCGGTGGGCAGCGGGGCGCGATAGGTACGCACGAGGTGAATCGCCAGGGCTTGTGCCAGGCTGTGCACCAGCAGGCGGCTGGGCATACGGCTGTCGACAAGCTCCGAGCGCAGCTGTTCGAGCAGCAGGCGAACCCAGTCGTCACGACCGCCGGATACGTCGACGAAATTTACCGGGCCGGCCGCTCGGAGCCCAAGGTCGCGCGCAGCCTGCTCGATCAGCGCGGGGGCGAGATAAAGATGCATCACTTCGAAACTGTCGCCGCCCATGGTCTGCCAGCGCATTTCGTAGGGCTGCGTGGTGTTGGTCAGAAAGAAGTCGCCGATGCGTACCTCGCTCTTTTCCCATTCGCTGCCCGCTGCACGTTCTTCGACGATCGCCGATCCCGCCAGCACCATCACCAGCAGCGGTTCGGCCACCGCAGGTACCATGATCGGTTCGGCGATGCTGCGGTGGGTGAACAGGTGCAACACCACGTCCTGCAGGGCATGTGGCTGTGGCGGCGCGGGGGCGTCGCTCGGCAGGTATTCCCACATGGTCTCGGCCGTGATCCGCAGGGCGTCGGAACAGGAGGCGGCAGGTTCGGATTGGCTCACCAGTAACGCGTCCATCGATGGGGCCCGATGTCAGGGCGGCGCTGGACAGGTTAGCGCACGGGCGCCGGGCTGCCAGCCGTGTATGCCTCAGCGGCTACTCATACGGATTGCGCGCAAGATCGCGACAGCCCGCGCAAAGCGGCAAAAGCCTGCCATGGCCAATCGGGAGAGGATGAAACCGTCTTCTAACGCACCCTGTGTGCTCGCTGGCGAAACTCTCGTTTCGCCGAATGAGGAGGAATCACCATGGCTGACATCAAGAACATCACCACCCAGGAAGTCGAGGGTAAAGTCGCCCTGATCACAGGCGCTGCCAGCGGTATCGGCAGGGTTACCGCGCTTTTGCTGCATGCTCGCGGAGCCAGGGTCATCGCGGAGGATATCGATCCTGCCGTGGAAGAACTGGCCCAGCCGGGGCTGGTGCCGCTGGTGGCGGACATCACCGAGGACGGCGCCGCCGAGCGTGCGGTGACGCTGGCGGTCGAGCGCTTCGGTCGGCTCGATATCCTGGTGAACAATGCGGGCATCATCATCAACAAGGCGCTGGTGGAAATGACCCGACAGGATTGGGAGCGCATTCAGGCCGTCAACGCCACCGCCGCCTTTCTGCATTGCCGCGAGGCGATGAAAGTGATGATGCCGAACAAGGCAGGCGCCATCGTCAATATCGCCTCCTATGCCTCTTACTTCGCCTTTCCCACCATCGCTGCCTATGCCGCTTCGAAGGGGGCGCTGGCCCAGCTGACTCGCACGCTGGCGCTCGAGGCCATTGAGCATGGCATTCGGGTGAATGCCGTCGGCTCGGGGGACGTTGTGACCAACATCCTCAACGATGTGGTGGAAGACGGTCCGGCGTTTCTGGCCCAGCACGGCGAGAACGCGCCGATCGGTCGTGCGGCTCAGCCGCAGGAAATTGCCGAAGTGGTTGCCTTCCTGGCGTCAGAACGGGCGAGTTTCATGGTTGGCGCCGTGGTCATGGTCGATGGCGGCATGACCGTGACGGCTGGCTGACCAGCCAGCGGGCATGCGCTGCGCCTGCTCTCCTGCTGGCGCAGCGCACGCCCCTCGGAAGATCGTGCGCAGGGCTGTTCCTCGGTGGTTTCAGTTTGCCTCAGTCCGGCAACCTGACCTTTTTCTTCGCGCTGAACAGATTCCAGCTCGACACGAACAAAGCCGCCACCAGCGGACCGATCACGAAGCCGTTGAGGCCCAGCAGGGCCAGGCCACCGAGGGTGGAAATAAGGATCAGGTAGTCGGGCATACGGGTGTCCTTGCCGACCAGGATGGGGCGAAGGATGTTGTCCACCAGGCCGATTACCAGCACGCCGAATAGGGTAAGGACAACGCCTTGCAACAGGCTGCCGCTGAACATCAGGTAAATGGCCACCGGCGCCCAGATGATGCCGGCCCCGGCTGCCGGCAGCAGCGACAGGAAGGCCATCAGCACGCCCCACAGCAGCGGGCTGTAGATGCCCAGCACCCAGAAGATCAAGCCACCGAGTGCGCCCTGTATCGCGGCGACCACCACGTTGCCCTTGACCGTGGCACGCACCACGCGGGTGAATTTGATCTGCAGGCGGCGTTTGGTCGTATCAGCTAAAGGAATAGCGGTGCGAATTTTGCGGACCAACTGCTTGCCGTCGCGCAGCAGGAAGAACAGCAGGTACAGCATGACGAAGAAGTCGATGAAGAACTCGAACGTGCCCTGGCCGATCGCGAAAACCTTGGTCGCCAGATACTGGCTGCCGACCAAGGCGCCATCGGAGATCTTTTCGCGCAGGCCGTCCAGGTCGCTCACCCCGACGCGGTCGAGCTGTTCCTGTATCGACGGCGGCAACATCTGGATGGCGCTGGTGACGTAGCTGCCGATGTCCAGTTCGCCGGACTCCAGCTTTTGATAGAGAGACGCGCCTTCGGCGACCACGGCTGAGGTGATGAAGATCACCGGCAGAATCGCCACCAGCAGGCAGATGATCGATGTCAGCAGGGCAGCCAGGTTGCTGCGCCCACCCGTGCGGCGGATCAGGCGCTCCTGCAGCGGGGCGAACACCACGGCCAGGACCATGCCCCAGAACACCGCGCCATAGAAGGGCAGCAGGATCCAGAAGAAGGCGACGGTCACCAGCACGAGCAGCAGGATGAAAGCTTTCTGTTCGAAGGTCGGGTTCTGCATATCGGGTCCGCTGGGAGTGGGCATGCCCGTTAGTCCCCCGAAGCTCTGGCAAAGTGCCCACGAATTCGTCATTGGCAGATCGCTCATTCCCGCGTTGTGGCTGATTCCATTTCAGGCCGTTGGGGAGGGCTTGACAGCTCTGGGATACTGGAGAGCGTAAGGACGATCATTCGACGGAGGGTTTGCCATGCGTGATGAGGAAATCAAGGCACTGTTCGACCTGCAGGCGGCAGGTTACGACCAGCAATGGGCAGGAATGGTGCCGATTCGCGAAGCGCTGTACTTGCTGCTCGATGCGTTGTTCGTTGCTCTGCCGGCCGACGCACGGATTCTCTGCGTGGGCACCGGCACCGGTGCGGAGATCGCTCATCTGGCCGAGCGTTTTCCCGGTTGGCGCTTCACCGCGCTCGACCCGTCCGGGGCGATGCTGCAGGTGTGCCGTCAGCGTGCGGAGCGCGGCGGCTTTGCCCATCGTTGCGACTTTCACGAGGGGTATCTGGAAACCCTGGCGGCAGGTCAGGCCTATGATGCTGCCACCTGCTTTCTGGTGTCGCAGTTCTTCACCGACGCGCAGGCGCGTACCGGTTTCTTCGGCCAGATCGCCCAGCGCCTGAAGCCGGGCGGGCTGCTGGCCAACGCCGACCTGGCATCGGACATCCACTCAGCAGCCTACGAGGTGCTGCTGCCTGGCTGGATGACGCTGATGTCATCGGCCGGCGTCGACGCGCAGATGCTGGAGCGGGCGCGTGCGGCCTATGCGCGCGACGTGGCGGTGCTGCCGGCGCCGCAGGTGGCCGGCATCATCCAGGCAGGCGGTTTTACGGCGCCGACGCCGTTCTTCCAAGCCGGGCTGATGCACGGCTGGATTTGCCGGCGCGCGGCGAACGCATAAGGCCTGCGCGGTCATTCATGGCGCGTGCTGCCCTCGCGGTCGCGCGGGTAGCGGCGGTCGAAGGGGAAGGGCGGTAGCCAGGCCTCGCGGCGGATGGTCCAGAGTTCGTAGGTGGGGGTGAAGCGGTCCGGCTCATCCAGCGAGCCTACATTCACTTCGATTTCACCCGCCGAGCGCCCGAACACCGATGAGCCGCAGCGCGGACAGAAGTGGCGGCCAGCGTACTGGCCGGTTTCGCCCTCTATCTTCACCGCGTCCTGCGGGAATATCGCCGAGGTATGGAAGAGGGCGCCATGGTGCTTGCGGCAATCCATGCAGTGACAGACGCCGACCCGATAAGGCTGGCCTCTGGTTTCGAAACGTACCTGGCCGCAAAGGCAGCCGCCGCTGAAACGATCCATATGCTCGTCCTCCTGAGGTTGGCATGCAGGAGCTGAAAACATAGCAGGCGATGGCGGGAGGGCTAGAGGCGATCCAGCTCTTGCTCGATGTTCGTCCATTCCGACTTCAGTGCCAGGCGCAAGTAAGCGACAAAGAGCCGGTCACGCAGATGGCGCAGCGCCGAGTTATCGCGAGCGGCGCGGGCGCTGTCGATGGTTTCGCTGAGCCAGGTACTGTCGAAGCCGGTCCAGATCGGTGGGATGGGCGCAAGCAGGTTGGAGTAGCACGCGGGCGCGACATCCTCGTAGAAGGCCGCTTGCGCTATGGCGCGGTCATAGCCTTGCAACTGACGAGCGATCCAGGCGTAGTCGATTTCGCTGTCGACGAATACCTCCGACAACACCGCCCACAGCTGGATGCGTTCTTCGCGAGTCATGAGCCTTCGAGTACCTGTAGCGCTGTGCCGAGACTGTATAGGGTCGTGCGCCGCCTAACCATCGGCGGCGGGCTGCTGCTAAGGCGCGGCGGCATGTATCATCGGGCGCATAGTTGCGCGGCTCGATCTGCCTGTGGGCGTCGGGCGCAAACGTACAGCTTTTGTATTTGGGGCCGGTGAAGGCCGGCCCGTCCTCTGCGAGTGATGACACCATGATCGAGGTAACCGAAGTTTCCATCGCCGAGCTGCGTGCCGCGCTGGAGTCCGGCCGCACCACGGCGGTCGAGTTGGTCAAGGCCTACCTGGCGCGTATCGATGCCTACGATGGCCCGGACACGCCAACCAAACTCAATGCGGTGGTGGTGCGCAATCCCGAGGCACTGAAGGAAGCCGAGGCTTCCGATGCACGCCGCGCCCGTGGCGAAACCCTCGGTCCGCTCGATGGCATCCCTTACACCGCCAAGGACAGCTACCTGGTCAAGGGCCTGACAGCGGCTTCCGGCAGCCCGGCATTCAAGGATCTGGTGGCCCAGCGCGACGCCTTCACCATCGAGCGCCTGCGCGCCGCTGGCGCCATCTGCCTGGGCAAGACCAACATGCCGCCGATGGCCAATGGCGGCATGCAGCGTGGCGTGTATGGCCGCGCTGAAAGCCCTTACAGCGCCGATTACCTGACTGCCCCCTTCGCCTCCGGCTCGTCCAACGGCGCCGGCACGGCCACCGCGGCCAGTTTTTCGGCCTTCGGCCTCGCCGAGGAAACCTGGTCCAGCGGGCGCGGGCCGGCCTCGAACAACGGCCTGTGTGCCTATACGCCGTCGCGTGGGGTGATCTCGGTGCGCGGCAACTGGCCGCTGACGCCGACCATGGACGTGGTGGTGCCCTATGCCCGCACCATGGCCGATCTGCTCGAGGTGCTCGACGTGGTGGTGGCTGATGACCCGGATACGCGCGGCGACCTCTGGCGTCTGCAGCCCTGGGTGCCGATCCCCAAGGCTTCCGATGTGCGCCCCGATTCCTACCTGGCGCTTGCCGCCAAGGCCGACGCGCTCAAGGGCAAACGCCTGGGCGTGCCGAAGATGTTCATCAACAAGGACGAGTTGGCCGGCACCAGCGAGTCGCCCGGTATCGGCGGGCCGACTGGCCAGCGTATCCACACCCGGCCGACGGTGATCGCCCTGTGGGAAGCCGCGCGTCAGGCACTGGAAGCGGCGGGCGCCGAGGTGGTGGAGGTGGATTTCCCGCTGGTATCCAACTGCGAGGGCGACCGCCCCGGCGCGCCGACCGTGTTCAATCGCGGCATCGTCACCCCGGAGTTTCTGCATGACGAGCTGTGGGAGCTGAGCGGCTGGGCCTTCGACGATTTCCTGCGCGCCAATGGCGATCCGAAACTCAACCGCCTGGCCGATGTGGATGGCCCGCAGATCTTCCCCCATGACCCCGGTACGCTGCCGAACCGCGAGGGCGACCTGGCGGCGGGCATGGACGAGTACGTCAACATGGCCAAGCGCGGCATCAAGCCCTGGGATCAGATCGCCACGCTGCCCGATGGCCTGCGCGGCCTGGAGCAGATTCGCAAGGTCGATCTGGAGGACTGGATGGATCAACTGGGGCTGGATGCGGTGCTGTTTCCCACTGTGGCCGATGTGGGCCCGGCCGATGCCGACGTCAACCCGGCTTCCGCCGATATTGCCTGGAGCAATGGCGTGTGGGTCGCCAATGGCAACCTGGCGATCCGTCACCAGGGCGTACCGACCGTCACCGTGCCGATGGGCGTGATGGCCGATATCGGCATGCCGGTGGGCCTGACCTTCGCCGGTCGAGCCTACGACGACAATGCGCTGCTGCAACTGGCGGCGGCTTATGAGTCGACCGGCAACAAGCGCCAGGTGCCGCCGCGTACGCCTCCGTTGGGTTGATCAAACCTCTGTCGTGTAGGAGCGAGCTTTGCTCGCGAAGCGCTTTTCGCGAGCAGAGCTCGCTCCTACAGAAAAACAGCGACCAGCCGCTGACTACCTTATGGGAGGGGCTTTAGCCGCGATTGCTGTAGAGCTTGTCGCCGCTAAAGCGCCTCCCACGCTCCGTGGCGCTCCAAGATCCGATACGTAGGGCGTGCGCAACGCGCCATTCTGGCGGGTTTCACCCGCCCTACAGAAGAACAGCGACCAGCCGCTGACTGCCTTGTAGGAGCGGCTTTAGCCGCGACTGTTGTAGAGCTTGTCGCCGCTAAAGCGCCTCCCACGGTCCGTGGCGTTCCACGATCCGATACGTAGGGCGGGTGCAACCCGCCACGGCAGCAATGGCGGGTTACACCCGCCCTACGATTCACTCGTTCCCTACCGCCGCAAATCCACCGCCGGGACGCCCTGGCCGTCGAACAGCTGGCTCGGCTGACTGGGCAGGATGCTTGGGCGGCCGTCGTTGGTGCCGCCATTGCCGATGATGCGGAGATCGCTGTACTTCTTGCCGGAAAGCGCCGCCAGGCCGGCGCCATCACGCACTACCGTGGGCCGCAGGAAGACCATCAGGTTGCGCTTGATATGCGAGTCGCGAGTCGAGCGGAACAGACCGCCGAGCAGAGGGATATCGCCCAGTAGCGGCACCTTGGAGATGGCCTGGGTGACGTCGTCCTGAATCAGGCCGCCAAGCACGATCACCTGGCCGTCGTCGGCGAGGATGGTGCTCTTGATCGAGCGCTTGTTGGTCACCAGGTCGACCGCCTGGGCGTTGAGCCCGGTGCTGGGGGCGATGGAGGAGATTTCCTGCTCGATCTCCAGGCGCAGGGTGGCGCCCTCGTTGATATGCGGGGTGACCTTGAGGGTCACGCCGATGTCCTTGCGTTCGATGGTGGTGAAGGGGTTGCCGGCGCCCGAGGCATCGGTGGTGTAGGAGCCGGTCTGGAAGGGTACGTTTTGCCCCACCAGAATCTCTGCCTTCTGGTTGTCCAGGGTCAGCAGGCTAGGCGTGGACAGCAGGTTGCTCTTGCTGTTGGCCGACAGCGCTGTGATCAGTGCGCCGAAACTGTCACTGCCGATACCGATAATGGCACCGTCGGGAAGGGTGGTGTTTTCCGGTATCTCGCCGCTCTGCAGAATCTGCAGCACGGTGCCGACCGACAGGCCGGTACCGCCGAAATTCACCCCGCCCAGGCCACCTGTCCGGCCGCGGGCGTCCACCGCCCACTGCACGCCGAGGGCATCGGTGATGTCGCCGGAGACCTCGACGATGGCGGCCTCGACCATTACCTGCGCGCGCGGCACGTCAAGCTGACGCACGATGTCTTCGAGGGTGGCGACCAGGTCGGGCTCGGCCAGCAGCACCAGGGCGTTGAGGCTCTCGTCGGCGCGGATGAGGATATTCGACTGTCGACCCGTAGTTTCGCTGCCTTCCTGAGTCTTGAGCCCTTCGGAAATCTCCCCGAGGGTTTCGGCCAGGGATTTGGCGTCGTTGTGGCGCAGGCGAATCACTCGCGTATTGGCCGAGCGGCTGCTGGGGCTGTCCAGCGAACGGGCGAGGTCGGCCAGTTTGCTGCGGGCCTCCGGTGGGCCGAGCAGAATCAGGCGGTTGGTGCGGGCATCGGCCACCACCTGCGTGGCGCTGGTGCCCTTGGCCTGGCCGCGGGCGATGGAGGCGTTTAGCACCTCGGCGGCGTCCATCACCCAGGCGTGCTGCAGGGTAACCACGCTGAAGTCCTGTGCGCCGCTTTGGTCGAGCTGGCGCATCAGGTCTTCGATGCGTGCGATGTTGGCGCTGCGGTCGCTGATGATCAGCGCATTGGACGAGGTGACGGCGGCCAGGTGGCCATACTGCGGCACCAGCGGGCGGATCAGCGGGATCAGCTCGGCCACCGGTGCGTGCTGCACCTGAATCAGCCGGGTTTCCAGGCGATCCGGCGCCGGGCGGCCGGCATCGGCTTCGGCCTTGGCTTCGGCGTTGGGCACGATGCGCGCCTGGTCGCCCTGGGTCAGCACGCTGAAGCCATGGGTGGCCATCACCGAGAGGAACAGCTGATAGACCTCGGACAGCCCCAGCGGCGTGCTCGATACCACATTGACCTGGCCCTTCACGCGCGGATCGACGACGAAGGTCTGCCCGGTGATGCTGGCGATCTGGTCGATGAATTCGCGAATGTCGGCGCCTTTGAGGTTGATGGTCCAGCTTTCCTCCTGCTGATTGGCACTGGCCGGAACCTGTTCGATCTGCGCGAGCAGGGGCAGGGGAGCAGTGGCCAGGCCGGTGGCGAGGAGGGCAAGGGTCAGTCGGCTTCGGAGAACATGCATCGGGTCAGTCGCTTTCCATGGGCTGTTCGGCGGGCGTTTCCTCAGGCGCGGTGCCAGAGGCTTCCATCTGTTCGCGCAGCTCTTGCATGCGCTGGCGCAGTTGTTCGAGGTTGTCCTGGTCGAGTTGATCGAGCTGTTGCAGCGAGTCGTCGGGGCTGGTTTCGACCGGTGGCGTATAGCTGTACTGGCCGCTTTGCTGGCGCGGGAAGGTGAGGCTTTCACGGCGGCCGTTGCGCAGCAACTCGACGCGATCGGCATACACGGCGTCCAGGCGCACGCCGCTGTCCACATCCATGCCGACGCTATAGCGCTGCGCGCTCTGGCCGTGGCGCTGGATCAGCGCGCTGGAGCGCTGCGGGTCACTGTGAACGAAGCTGCCGAGCAGGGTCAGTTGCAGGTTGGTGGCCGGTGGCGGGCCGCTGTCGGCCTGGCGTGGGGTGCCGAACAACTGGGCGATGGGCGCCTGGGCGCGTTGTTCGGGTGTGGGTGCGCTCTGAGCGGTGGGCGGCTGATCGGGGGCGCGCACCAGGCGCAGCAATTCGGCGCTCTGCCAGGCCAGGCTGACGCTCAGGGCGATCAGCACGAGCATGCCGATCAGGCTTGGGGCATTGTCCTTGAGGCGCTGGGAAAGGGCCGGGATGGGCAAAGGCGTTACTCCGCAAACGACGATTTAATTCTTCTTATGGTCCGGGGCGTCGCGCGCTGATCATAGCAGCCTGGGCAAGCTTGGCATCCTCAGAATAGGTTGGGTGTGCAGTTCCAGGCAATGTGCTAAAGATAATCGAATAAAACATACAAGACCGTCTCAGAGGTGGCCCATTGGGCCAGGCAGTCAGATTAGGCTGTACTACCGGGACAAGGTTCTGCTCTAAGGTCACGCATGAACGCTTCGTTGCTCGAAACTCCGCTGCGCCGCCTGCCCTTCAGCTTCGCCAAGCGTCATGGCGTGGTGTTCGTCATGCATGACGGCCGCGCCAGCCTGACTCATCGCGCCGACTGCGACCTGGTCGCGTTGGCCGAAGCCCAGCGTTTTGCCGGGCGCTGTCTACCGCTGCAGGTGCTCGGCACTCACGAATTCGCCCAGGCGCTGGGCGCGGCCTATCAGCACGATTCCGCTTCCATGCAGCTGGCCGAGGATATCGGCGGCAGCCTCGACCTGGCCTCGCTGGCCGATCAGGTGCCGGAAACCGAAGACCTGCTGGAGCAGGAAGACGACGCGCCGATCATCCGTCTGATCAACGCCATCCTTGGCGAGGCGATCAAGGAAAACGCCTCAGATATTCATCTGGAAACTTTCGAGAAGCGCCTAGTGGTGCGCTTTCGCGTCGACGGCATCCTGCGCGAGGTGCTCGAACCCAAGCGCGAGCTGGCCGCGTTGCTGGTGTCGCGGGTCAAGGTCATGGCGCGCCTGGATATCGCCGAGAAGCGCGTGCCGCAGGACGGGCGCATCTCGCTCAAGGTCGGCGGACGCGAGGTGGATATTCGCGTCTCCACGCTGCCGTCGGCCAATGGCGAGCGGGTGGTGTTGCGCCTGCTCGACAAGCAGGCCGGGCGCCTGTCGTTGCAGCATCTGGGCATGCGCGGCGAGGATCGCGCGCTAATGGAGCAGACCGTGCGCAAGCCGCACGGCATCCTGTTGGTCACCGGGCCCACCGGTTCGGGCAAGACCACCACGCTGTATGCCAGCCTGGTCAGCCTCAACGACCACACGCGCAATATCCTCACCGTTGAAGACCCGATCGAATATCACCTCGAAGGCATCGGCCAGACTCAGGTCAACACCAAGGTGGATATGACCTTTGCCCGTGGCCTGCGCGCCATCCTGCGCCAGGACCCGGACGTGGTGATGGTCGGAGAGATCCGCGATAAGGAAACCGCCGAGATCGCCGTGCAGGCCTCGCTGACCGGCCATCTGGTGCTGTCGACCCTGCATACCAACAGCGCCATCGGCGCCATTACCCGACTGGTGGACATGGGCGTGGAGCCCTTCCTACTGTCGTCCTCCTTGCTCGGCGTACTGGCCCAGCGTCTGGTGCGCGTGCTGTGCCCAGCATGCAAGGAACCTTACCCGGCCGATGCGGCCGAATGCGCGTTGCTCGGCGTGCCGGCCAGCCCGCCGCCGACCCTGTATCACGCCCGCGGCTGCGCCCATTGCCATCAACAGGGCTATCGCGGGCGTACCGGCATCTACGAGCTGGTGGTGTTCGACGAGACCATGCGCACTCTGGTGCACAGCCGCGCTTCCGAGCAGGACATGACTCGTCATGCCCGCACTTTGGGGCCGAGCATCCGTGACGATGGCCGGCGCAAGGTGCTGGAAGGGGTGACCACGGTCGAGGAAGTGCTGCGCGTGACGCGGGAAGAATGATGAGGATCACCGGTTTTGCGTCTGCAGTGCCCTCTGTGGGAGCGGTCTTGACCGCGAATTGTCGACCCACGGTCGATTTGGTCACGTTCAACGGATATACGAGCTAGCCATGGCCGCCTTTGAATACATCGCCCTGGATGGGCGCGGCCGCCAGCAGAAGGGCGTGCTGGAAGCCGACAGCGCGCGTCAGGTGCGCCAACTGTTGCGCGAGCGGCAGTTGGCACCGCTGGAGGTCAAGGCCACGCGCAGCCGCGAGCAGAACAGTGGCGGGGCGCGCCTGGGCTTTGCCCGGGGTCTGTCGGCACCTGATCTGGCGCTGGTCACCCGCCAATTGGCGACGCTGATCCAGGCGGCGCTGCCCATCGAGGAAGCACTGCGCGCAGCAGCGGCGCAATCCACCAGTTCGCGTATCCAGGGCATGTTGCTGGCGGTGCGCGCTCGCGTGCTGGAAGGCCATAGCCTGGCCGGCAGCCTCAAGGAATTTCCGGCCGCCTTCCCCGAGCTGTACCGCGCCACCGTGGCGGCTGGTGAGCACGCCGGGCATCTCGGCCCGGTGCTGGAGCAGTTGGCCGATTACACCGAGCAGCGTCAGCAATCGAGGCAGAAGGTGCAACTGGCGCTGCTTTATCCGGTGATTCTGATGTGCGCCTCGTTGCTGATCGTCGGCTTCCTGCTGGGTTATGTGGTGCCGGATGTGGTCAAGGTGTTCGTCGATTCCGGGCAGACATTACCAGCGCTGACGCGTGGCTTGATCGCCCTGAGTGATTGGGTCAAGGCCTGGGGGCTGGCTGCGCTGGTCGTGCTGATATTGGCGGTGGTCGCCTTGCGTGCCGCGCTGCGTGATGAGGGCTTCCGCCTGCGCTGGCACCGCTTGCTGCTGCGCCTGCCGCTGATCGGCCGGCTGGGGCGCGCCACCGATTGCGCGCGCTTCGCCTCGACCCTGGCGATCCTTACCCGCAGTGGCGTGCCGCTGGTCGAGGCGTTGGCAATCGCCGGCGAGGTGATCGGCAACCGGGTGATTCGTGGCGAGGTGCTGGTGGCCGCGCAGAAAGTGCGCGAGGGCGGCAGCCTGACTCGGTCGCTGGAGGCCACCGGGCAGTTCCCGCCGATGATGCTGCACATGATCGCCAGCGGAGAACGCTCCGGCGAGCTGGATCAGATGTTGGCGCGCACGGCGAAGAACCAGGAAAACGACCTCAGCGCGCAGATCGCCTTGCTGGTCGGATTGTTCGAGCCGTTCATGCTGGTTTTCATGGGGGCAGTGGTGCTGGTGATCGTGCTGGCCATCCTGCTGCCGATTCTTTCGTTGAACCAAATGGTGGGGTAGCAGGTGAGAAAAGCTCAGACAGGTTTCACGCTTATCGAAATCATGGTGGTTGTCGTCATTCTCGGGATTCTCGCCGCACTGGTGGTGCCACAGGTGATGAGCCGGCCGGATCAAGCCAAGGTCACCGCCGCGCAGAACGACATCCGCGCCATCGGTGCGGCGCTGGACATGTACAAGCTCGACAACCACAACTACCCCAGCACCCAGCAGGGGCTGGAGGCGCTGGTGAACAGGCCGAGCGGCAACCCGCCGGCGAAGAACTGGAACAAGGACGGCTACCTCAAGCGCCTACCGATCGACCCCTGGGGCAATCCCTATCAATACCTGGCGCCTGGCACCAAGGGTGCCTTCGATCTCTATTCGCTCGGCGCCGATGGCAAGCAGGGCGGCAGCGACCTGAACGCCGATATCGGCAACTGGGATCTCTGACCCGACCATGCCGTCGTTCGCCCGTAGGAGCGAGTGTTGCGAGCGAAGCGTTCGACAACGCCCATGTTCGCGAGCAGAGCTCGCTCCTACAAACCCTGGTCAGCGCGGCTTTACCCTGATCGAGCTGCTGGTGGTGCTGGTCATCCTCGGCAGCCTGATCGGCCTGGCGGTGTTCAGCACCGGCATCGCCGGGCCGTCGCGCGAGTTGCGTAGCGAGGCCGAGCGGCTCAGCGGGCTGATCGGCGTGCTGGTCGACGAAGCGGTGCTGGACAACCGCGAATACGGGCTGAGCTTCACCCGTGAGGGCTACCGGGTGATGCGTTACGACCCGCTGCGCGCCGAGTGGCAGGCGCTGGATCGGCAGACACACCGTTTGCCGGAGTGGGCCGAGTTGTCGTTCGAGGTCGAGGGCGAGGCGCTCGCCCTGCCGGCAACGAGCAGTACGGGCGCGCCGCAGCTGCTGATTCTCTCCAGCGGCGAGGTGACCCCGTTTCGCCTGCGTCTGGGCGAACGGCGGCGCGATGGCTTGCGCCTGCAATTGTCCAGCGACGGCTTTGGCCTGCCGCGTGTCGAGGAGCTGGGTGCGGGGCGCGCTGGATGAAGGGCGCGCGCGGTTTTACGCTGCTCGAAGTGCTGGTGGCCCTGGCCATCTTCGCCCTGGTCGCCGCCAGCGTGCTGACCGCCAGTGCGCGTAGCGTGCGTACCGCCAGTCAGCTGGAGGACAAGACCCTGGCCATGTGGGTGGCCGACAATCGTCTGACCGAGTTGCAACTGGCCGACACGCCGCCAGCCGATGGCCGCGACCAAGGGCAGGTGGAATTCGCCGGGCGTCGCTGGCTCTGGCAGAGCGAGATCCAGGCGACCAGCGAGCCGGCCATGCGTCGGGTGACGCTTTGGGTCGCCGCTGAGGCGCGCGGCGCTAGCGGCGATCTGCGTGAGCGGGCACTGGTCAGCCTCAGCGGGTTTCTGGGGGCGCCGCAGTGATTCGTCTGCCCTGTTGGAGCGAGCTCTGCTCGCGAAAAGGCATGGATGCGGGTTCGCGAGCAGAGCTCGCTCCTACAAAATCACGTCAGCGCGGCTTCACCCTGCTGGAGCTGCTGATCGCTATCGCCATCTTCGCCCTGCTTGGGCTGGCCACCTACCGCATGCTCGACAGCGTGCTCAGCGCTGATGCCGTTACCCGTGAGCACGAGCGCCAGTTGCGTGAGCTGACTCGTGCGTTGTCCGCTTTCGAGCGCGATCTGCGCCAGGTGACGGTGCGGCCGATTCGCGATGGTTTCGGCGATGCCCAGCCGGCATTGCACAGCGATCTGGCCGATGCCACGGCGTTGGAGCTGAGCCGTGCTGGCTGGCGCAACCCGCTCGGCCAGTCGCGAGCCGAGGTGCAGCGTGTGCGCTGGCAGCTCAGTGGCGAGCAATGGCAGCGGCGTTATTGGCGTGTGCTGGACCGCGCGCAGGACAGCGCACCGCAAATCCAGCAGGCGCTTGATGGCGTCGAGTCGCTGAGCCTGAGCTACCTGGACAAGGACGGGCAGTGGCAGCCCGACTGGCCCCCGGCCAATGCGACCGGCGATGGCCTGCTTACCGAACTGCCGCGTGCGGTGGAGCTGCGCCTGCAGCATCGTCGCTATGGCGAGCTGCGTCGCCTACTCCGCCTGCCTGATCTGCCGGTGCAGAACCGTAGCGGTGCGGGCGATCCGGCCGAGGCGCCACAGTCATGAGGCGCCAGAACGGGGTGGCCCTGATCACCGTATTGCTGGTGGTTGCCGTGGTCACGGTGGTCTGCGCCGGGCTGATCGCCCGGCAGCAGCTGTCGATACGCAGCAGTGCCAACCAGTTGCACGTGACGCAGGCCTGGCAATACGCGCTGGGTGGCGAGACCTTGGCCAAGGCGGTTCTACAACGTGATCTGCGCCAGGGCGATCCGCGCCAGCCCGTGGACCATCCACTGGAAGCCTGGGCCAGGCCGTTGAAGTTCCCGCTGGATGAGGGCGGCGAGCTGCGCGTGCGTATCGTCGACCCCAGCGGGCGCTTCAATCTCAACAGCCTGGTGCGCCAGGGCCGGCCTAACGAGTTGGCGGTATTGCGTCTGCGCCGTCTGTTGCAGCGCCTGGGCATGGATAAACCCTACGCCGAGCGTCTGCTGGACTGGCTGGACAACGACAGCGAGCCGCAGGGTGGCAGGGGCGCCGAGGACAGCCAGTACCTGCTGGCGACGCCGCCTTATCGTACGGCTAACCGTGAGATCACCGATGTTTCCGAGTTGCGCCTGTTGCTGGAGATGGAGGAGGCCGACTATCGACGTTTGCTGCCCTTCGTCAGTGCGTTGCCCGGCGAGGCGTTGCTCAACGTCAATACGGCCAGCGCCATGGTGCTCTCCAGCTTGTCCGATGGTTTGACGCCGGATGCGGCGCTGGCGCTGATCGCCGCGCGTGGCGCCGATGGCTACGCCAGCCCGGCAGCCTTTGCCGCGCAGCCTGCGCTGGCCGGGTTGGGGGAACAGGTGGTGCAGGGGCTGGCGGTTGGCAGCCAGTATTTCGAGGTGTTCAGCGAAGTGAGCCTGGGTGAACGCCGGGTGGTATTGCGCAGCCTGTTGCAGCGCAGCAATGATGGCCGGGTCAGTGTCCTGGCGCGTGACCTGGGGCAGGGCGGGCTGCCGCCAGCGCCGATTGAGGAAGAACAAGAATGACACCCCTATGGATTTTCCTGCCGCCCGAGGCGTGCCACGAACTGTCCGCGAATCTTCCCGTGCAGTGGGTCACGGCAGACGGCAGCCGCTCCTTGAGCCTGTCCGATGCCCTGGCGGATTTGCCCGTGCACTGGGAACTGGTGCTACCGGTGGAGGCCGTGACTGCATGCGCCGTGCACTTGCCGACGCAGAAGGCGCGCTGGATGCGCCAGGCGCTGCCGTTCGCGGTGGAGGAACTGCTGGCCGAGGATGTCGAACTGATGCATTTGGCCCTGGGCGAGCGCCTGGGCGATGGCCGGCATCGGGTCTATGCCATGCGCGTCGCCTGGCTACGTGAATGCCTGGCGCTGTTCGCCGCGCAGCCACCTCAGGCCATCCGCGTCGACGCTGACCTGCTGCCGCGCCACGGCAGCCAACTGCTCTGGCTGCACTCGCGTTGGTTGCTGGGGGGCGAGGCGCCCTGGCGTCTGGCCCTGCAAGGTGAGGACTGGCCGGCGCTGGCAGGACGTTGCACGCCACCCTGCGTCGCGCGAGCGCCGGCCAGCCAGGCGCTGCCCGAGCCGGTCGATGAACGGCTACAAGTGGCGGATGCGCATCAATGGCTGGTGCAACAGGGCGGTGGCGTCGACCTGGCACAGGGCGCGTTCGCCCTGCGCCAGAGCGGCGAGGGTTGGCTGCGCTGGCGCCCGCTGGGCGGGGTGCTGGCGCTGTGTCTGGTCTTGCAGTGGGGCTTCAATCTGGCGCAGGGCTGGTATCTGCAGCGCGAAGCCGATGCCTACGCTGCCTCCAGTGAGGCGCTGTATCGCGAGCTGTTTCCGCAGGACAACAAGCTGATCAACCTGCGTGCGCAGTTCGATCAGCACCTGGCGCAGTCTGCCGGCAGCGACAGCCCGCTACTCGGATTGCTTGCCGAAGTGGCTGCCGCTTTGAATGCCGATGGCGCTGCACAGGTGCAGGTCAACCAGCTCGACTACAGCGCGATTCGCGCTGATCTGTCGCTGCAGTTGCAGGCGCCTGGGTTCGCCGAGTTGGAACGCTTGCGCGAGCGCCTGGAGGATGCAGGGCTGTCCGTGCAGATGGGCTCGGCCAGCCGCGATGCCGAGGGTGTCAGCGCGCGCGTGGTGATAGGAGGATGACCGGCATGTCGAAGATGGGCCTGAGCGAAAGCCTGCAACAGCAATGGCAGCGCTCACCATTGGCGCTGCGCTGGCAGGGGCTGCCGGCTCGTGATCGTCTGGCGCTGATGGCGCTGAGCGTCTTTCTGCTGCTGGTGCTGTTCTATCTGGCGTTGTGGCAACCGGCGCAGCGCCACGCAGATGAGGCACGCGCCGCGTTCGAGGAGCAGCGCGCCCTGTATGCGTACCTGCAAAGCCGTGCGCCGCAGGTACAGGGCCGTGACCTGCAGCCACGCCCCAGCCTTGACCCCGCGCGCCTGCAGGGTGTGGTCACAGCCACCGCGGCCGAGCAGGGGCTGGTAATCGAGCGCCTGGATACCGAAGGCTTTGGCGCCGTGCAGGTCAACCTGCAGCCGGTGGCGTTCGCCCAGTTGTTGCGCTGGATCGAGGCGCTGGAGGGGCAGGGCATACGCGTCGAGGAAGCCGGGCTGGATCGCGCCGAGGAGAACCGCGTCATCGCGCGCCTGAGCCTGCGTGCTGGCGAGTGATCCGGTACATCTGTTGGCAAGCATTCCCGCCACTCTTGCAAAGGCGGGAGTCCAAGTGTGGGCCACTTGGGTTCCCACCTGCGCGGGAATGAGGGTTGTCGTGGAATGACGACGGCTGTTGCACGGCCTGTTCTCTGCGCATGGCTCACCCTACAGCCGACGGCCTAGGCGGTAACAACGCGCACCCGATTGGGCGGTTAGGGAACGTCGACGCCCCGATAAGATGCCAATGATGACTTTCAATGAAACTGCGAAACGGCCCTAGCGCCCATGCTGTGGCGGTTTCGTAATTTATGGCCTGAGTATTGCTGTAGATATCCGTTTAACTTTTTCTGCTTGATCACTCCTTTTGCTAGCTGTCAATATCTGCCCTCGGCGCAGCCAGCGCTTCTGTAATTAGTTGTCGCATTGAGGAAATATCGCCTCATTGCCTGCCGCTAGAATGCCGCTCACCCAGCCAAGGCCCTTTGCCGCTTGTCCACCACGACAGCGCAGCACCGCCTTCTACAATCCATAAAAGGCCCGGGCCCCTCACTGCCATCGATGTCATACCCAATTCGAAGGAGCAAAGAATGAAGAAGATCGCACTGCTCGGCGCCCTGGCGCTGTCCCTGATGTCGCCCCTGGCGCTGGCCGAGAAGCCGCTGCGCATTGGCATCGAGGCGGCCTATCCACCCTTCGCATTCAAGACTCCCGATGGTCAGATCGCCGGCTTCGACTACGACATCGGCAACGCCCTGTGCGAAGAAATGAAGGTCGAGTGCAAGTGGATCGAGCAGGAGTTCGACGGTCTGATCCCGGCGCTGAAGGTGCGCAAGTTCGACGCCGTGCTGTCGTCCATGTCGATCACCGAAGATCGCAAGAAGTCCGTGGACTTCACCGGCAAGTACTACGCCACCCCGGCCAAGCTGGCGATGAAAGCCGGTACCGAGCTCAAGGACCCGCTGGTCGACCTGAAAGGCAAGAAGATCGGTGTGCAGCGCTCGTCCGTGTATGACCGTTACGCCACCGACATTTTCGCTCCGGCCGGTGCCGAAATCGTGCGCTACAGCTCGCAGAACGAAGTGTTCCTGGACATGCAGTCCGGCCGCCTCGACGCCACCCTGGCCGACTCGGTGAACATCGATGACGGTTTCCTCAAGACCGACGGTGGCAAGGGCTTCGCCTTCGTAGGTCCGGACTTCACCGACGTGAAGTACTTCGGCGAAGGCCAGGGCATTGCCGTGCGCAAGGGCGACAAGGCACTGGCCGACAAGATTAGCGCCGCCATCCTGGCCATTCGCGCCAACGGCAAGTACAAGGAAGTGCAGGACAAGTACTTCGACTTCGACGTTTACGGCGAGTAAACGCTCCGAGGCAGATTGAAGTGGCACTAACCTTTGCCGAGGTTGTGCCACTTTTTTCTTGGTTCATTCTCGATCGCTGCCTGTTCGCCTGTGCTGGCATTCAGGTGTGTCGTCGCCCCGGCGACATCCATTTTCTTTGTGCGATACGGCGCCATCCTGGTGCCTGAGAGGTATTGGCGCATGCTTCAAGGCTACGGCTCGACCATTCTCGATGGTGCCTGGCTTACCGTGCAGTTGGCGCTGCTGTCGATGGCGGTCGCCGTCGCGCTTGGCCTGCTCGGTGCGGCTTTTCGTCTGTCACCGGTGAAATGGCTGGCCCTGATGGGCGAGACCTACGCCACGGTGATTCGCGGTATTCCCGAACTGGTGCTGATTCTGCTGATTTTCTTCGGCGGTCAGGACCTGGTGAACCGCATCGCCCCGTTGCTGGGGCATGAGGATTACATCGATATCAATCCATTCGTTGCAGGCGTTGGCACGTTGGGCTTCATCTACGGTGCCTATCTGTCGGAAACCTTCCGCGGCGCCTTCATGGCCATCCCCAAGGGGCAGGGCGAGGCAGGCATGGCGTATGGCATGAGCCCGCTGCGGGTGTTCTTGCGCATCCTCGTGCCGCAGATGATCCGCCTGGCGATTCCCGGCCTGACCAACAACTGGCTGGTGCTGGTCAAGGCCACCGCGCTGATCTCCCTGGTCGGCCTGCAGGACATGATGGCCCGCGCCAAGAGTGCAGGCGATGCGACGCGCGAGCCATTCACCTACATCCTCCTGGCGGCGGCCGTGTACCTGGCGATCACCAGTGTGTCGCTACTGGTGTTGCGCTATCTCGAGCGCCGCTATTCGGTCGGCGTGAAAGCCGCCGAGCTCTGAGGGAGTGACCATGCTTTTCGATTACAACGTGGTACTCGACAGCCTGCCGCTGTATTTCGGTGGCGTGCTGGTGACCCTCAAGCTGTTGCTCATTGCGCTGGCCGTGGGCCTGTTGCTGGCAGTGCCGCTGGCGATCATGCGGGTGTCCACGCAGAAACTGATCAACTTCCCGGCGTGGCTCTACACCTATGTGATCCGTGGCACGCCGATGCTGGTGCAGTTGTACCTGCTGTACTACGGCCTGGCCCAGTTCGAAAGCGTGCGCGAGAGTTTCATGTGGCCTTACCTGTCCAGCGCCACCTTCTGCGCCTGTCTGGCCTTCGCCATCAATACCAGTGCCTACACGGCTGAGATCCTAGCGGGCAGTCTCAAGTCCACGCCGCACGGCGAGATCGAGGCGGCCAAGGCCATGGGCATGTCGCGCAGCAAGCTGTATCGGCGCATCCTGCTGCCGTCGGCGTTGCGCCGTGCGCTGCCGCAATACAGCAACGAGGTGATCATGATGCTGCACACCACGAGTCTGGCCTCGGTGGTGACCCTCATCGACATCACCGGCGCTGCCAAGACCGTCAGCTCGCAGTACTACCTGCCATTCGAAGCCTACCTCACTGCCGGCCTGTTCTACCTGGCGCTGACCTTCATCCTGGTGCGCCTGTTCAAGCTGGCCGAACGCCGCTGGCTGGCCTACCTGGCGCCGCGCAAGGCCTGACGCCATGACGATTCAAGAGAACCCGAACATGTACAAACTCGAAGTTCAGGACCTGCACAAGCGCTACGGCAGCCATGAGGTGATCAAGGGCGTGTCGATGGCGGCCAAGGCCGGCGACGTGATCAGCATCATCGGCTCCAGTGGCTCGGGCAAGAGCACCTTCCTGCGCTGCCTGAACCTGCTGGAGCAGCCGCATGCGGGCAAGATTCTGCTCAACGGTGAAGAGCTGAAGCTGGTGCCGGCCAAGGACGATTCGTTGCGCGCCGCCGATGCCAGGCAGTTGCAGCGCATGCGCTCGCGCCTGGCCATGGTGTTCCAGCACTTCAACCTGTGGTCGCACATGAGCGCTCTGGAGAATGTCATGGAGGCGCCGGTGCATGTGCTCGGCGTGAGCAAGGCCGAGGCCCGCGACAAGGCCGAGCACTACCTGGCCAAGGTTGGCGTGGCGCATCGCAAGGATGCCTACCCGGCGCACATGAGCGGTGGCGAGCAGCAGCGCGTGGCCATTGCCCGTGCTCTGGCGATGGAGCCGGAGGTGATGCTGTTCGACGAGCCGACTTCGGCACTCGACCCGGAGTTGGTCGGAGAAGTGCTCAAGGTGATGCAGGACCTGGCCACCGAAGGCCGCACCATGGTGGTGGTGACCCACGAGATGGGGTTTGCCCGCGAGGTGTCGAATCAGCTGGTGTTCCTGCACAAGGGGTTGGTGGAAGAGCGCGGTTGCCCGAAGGAAGTGCTGGCCAATCCGCAATCCGAGCGGCTCAAGCAGTTCCTTTCCGGTAGTCTCAAATAATAAGAAGCTAGACTGCGCACTGAACCGGTGCACAGCGGACCTTGAACAGACACTAATGACCCCCCATCGAATTGGCTTTTTGTACTGGCCTGGCACCAAGGCTTTGACTCTGTCTCTGGCGGAGGAGGCCCTGCGCGTCGCCCAGCGGGTGCATCCGGAAGTGGTGTACGAGCTGGTGTTTCTTCAGGCCGAGCCGCTGGCGGCCGGTGACTGGCGTCTGCCGGGCGAGCCCTGGGCCGGGCATCTGGACGGGCTGGACAAGCTGTTCCTGCTTGCCGATGCGCCACCAGCGCAGGTGTCCGCCGGCCTCGCGGCTGCACTCAAGCAGCAGGTGCGTAGCGGTTGCGTGATTGGCGGGCTGTCTGCCGGGGTCTATCCGCTGGCCCAGCTTGGTTTGCTCGATGGCTATCGCGCCGCGGTGCACTGGCGTTGGCAGGATGATTTCTCCGAGCGCTTCCCCAAGGTCATCGCCACCAGCCATCTGTTCGACTGGGATCGTGATCGCCTGACCGCCTGCGGCGGCATGGCCGTGCTCGATCTGCTGCTGGCGCTGCTGGCGCGCGACCACGGTGCCGAACTGGCTGGTGCGGTGAGCGAGGAACTGGTGGTCGAACGCATTCGCGAGGGCGGTGAGCGTCAGCGCATTCCGTTGCAGAATCGCCTGGGCTCCAGCCACCCGAAGCTGACCCAGGCCGTGCTGCTGATGGAGGCCAATATCGAGGAGCCGCTGACCACCGACGAGATCGCCCAGCACGTGTGCGTGTCGCGTCGGCAGCTGGAGCGCATCTTCAAGCAGTATCTCAATCGTGTGCCCAGCCAGTACTACCTAGAGCTGCGCCTGAACAAGGCGCGCCAATTGCTGATGCAGACCAGCAAGTCGATCATCCAGATTGGCCTGTCCTGCGGGTTCTCCTCGGGGCCGCACTTCTCCAGCGCCTACCGCAACTTCTTCGGCGCCACGCCGCGCGATGACCGCAATCAGCGCCGCAGCAACAGCCCCTTCGAGCTGACCTCCAGCCCCGTCGAGCGCGGTTGATTCGTCTCGTAGGAGCGAGCTGTAGCCCGGATGAAATCCGGGATATCTGACGTCGATCCCGGATTTCATCCGGGCTACGCAAGCGAGCGTTTCGATACCGACCGGTCAAGCTGCGGAGATTTTTCCCTGCGGCGTGTTCCGGGCGCTGATCTGCGATTAAACTGCGCCTTTCCGACGCTTTCTGTCGCTTGGACGAAAACCCGCGGAAAACCTGGGGTGGCGCTGTAAGAAGTTGTCGCATGGCGACAATGCCGGCCCTGATTCAGTCCCTACAATCCTTGCATTCCCAGTCGTTTCGGGCGTTTCGCCGCCTGCCTGCGACCGGTATTTCTCATCAGGAGAGCTTTGATGTCCGTTCAGCACGATGCGGTGCAACGCGCCGACTTCGACCAGTTCATGGTCCCCAACTACGCCCCTGCTGCCTTCGTCCCTGTGCGCGGCCTGGGTTCGCGAGTCTGGGATCAGAGCGGCCGAGAGCTGATCGACTTCGCCGGCGGCATCGCCGTCAACGTGCTGGGCCACTGCCACCCGGCGCTGGTTGCGGCGCTGACCGAGCAGGCCAATACCCTGTGGCACATCTCCAACGTCTTCACCAACGAGCCGACCCTGCGCCTGGGCAAGAAGCTGGTCGAGGCGACCTTCGCCGAGCGCGTGTTCTTCTGCAACTCTGGCGCCGAGGCCAACGAGGCCGCGTTCAAGCTGGCGCGTCGCGTCGCCCATGACCGTTTCGGCGCGGAGAAGCATGAGATCATCGCAGCCACCAACAGCTTCCACGGTCGCACCCTGTTCACCGTCAGCGTCGGTGGCCAGCCGAAGTACTCCGACGGTTTCGGGCCGAAGATCCAGGGCATCACCCACGTGCCGTACAACGATCTGGAAGCGCTGAAAGCGGCCATTTCCGACAAGACCTGCGCCGTGGTGCTGGAGCCGATTCAGGGCGAGGGCGGTGTGCTGCCGGCGGACAAGGCCTACCTGGAAGGCGCTCGCGAGCTGTGCAATGCGCACAACGCGCTGCTGGTGTTCGACGAGGTGCAGAGCGGCATGGGCCGTACCGGCGAGCTGTTCGCCTATATGAACTACGGCGTGGTGCCGGACATTCTCTCCAGCGCCAAGAGCCTGGGCGGCGGTTTCCCCATCGCGGCGATGCTCACCACCACCGAGCTGGCCAAGCATTTCGCGCCGGGCACCCACGGCACCACTTATGGCGGCAACCCGCTGGCCTGCGCGGTCGGTGAGGCGGTGCTGGACATCGTCAACACCCGTCAGACGCTGGATGGCGTCAAGGCCAGGAGCGAACAGTTCAAGACACGTCTGCTGGCGCTGGGCAAGCAGTACGGCCTGTTCGAGCAGGTGCGTGGCATGGGCCTGCTGCTCGGCTGCGTGCTCAATGCCGAGTGGGTGGGCAAGGCCAAGCAGGTGCTCGATGCGGCCACGGCCGAAGGCCTGATGATTCTGCAGGCCGGCCCGGACGTGGTGCGTTTCGCCCCGAGCCTGGTGGTCGACGAGGCCGATATCGAAGAGGGCCTGGCCCGTTTCGAGCGTGCGCTGGGCAAACTGACGACGGCCTGAGTCTTCGTTGACATGCTTTGGGAGGGGCTTTAGCCGCGACAATCGCCGCTGAAGCGTTTCCCGCGGCTGTCCGCCCGACCCTGACTACGAATCTTGCAGCTTCCGTGTTTAGAAGGAGTGACCCATGCTGGTGATGCGCCCTGCGCAAATGGCGGACCTGGCGGATGTGCAGCGACTGGCTGCCGACAGTCCGGTGGGGGTCACTTCATTGCCGGACGATGCAGGCCGGTTGGGCGACAAGATCGCCGCATCGGAGGCATCCTTCGCCGCCGAAGTCAGTTTCAATGGTGAGGAAAGCTACTTCTTCGTCCTCGAGGACACCGACAGCGGTCGACTGGTCGGCTGTTCCGGCATCGTCGCCTCGGCTGGCTATTCCGAGCCCTTCTACAGCTTTCGCAACGAAACCTTCGTGCACAACTCGCGCGAGCTGAAGATCCACAACAAGATTCACGTGCTGTCGCTATGTCACGACCTGACCGGCAACAGCCTGCTCACCAGTTTTTACGTCGAGCGCCCGCTGGTCAGCAGCGTATTCGCCGAACTCAATTCTCGCGGACGCCTGCTGTTCATGGCCGGGCATCCGGAGCGTTTTGCCGATGCGGTGGTGGTGGAGATCGTCGGCCACAGCGACGAGAGCGGCGATTCACCATTCTGGGATTCGGTGGGGCGCAACTTCTTCGACATGACCTACGCCGAGGCAGAGCGCCTGTGCGGCCTCAAGAGCCGCACCTTCCTTGCCGAGCTGATGCCGCATTACCCGATCTACGTGCCGCTGCTCTCCGACGAGGCGCAGGAGGCCATGGGGCAGGTGCATCCGCGGGCGCAGATCACCTTCGACATCCTCATGCGCGAAGGCTTCGAGACCGATCACTACATCGATATCTTCGACGGTGGCCCGACCCTGCATGCGCGCACCTCGGGCATTCGCAGCATTGCGCAGAGCCGCCTGGTGCCGGTGAAAATCGGCGAGGCCGAGGCCGGTGGTCGCCAGTATCTGGTCAGCAACGGCCAGCTGCAGGACTTCCGCGCCGTCGTCGTCGACCTCGACTGGGTGCCGGGCAAGCCTGTCACCCTGAACGCAGCGACCGCCGAAGTGCTCGGCGTGGGCGAGGGCGGCAGTGTTCGCCTGGTGGCGGTTTGAATCGAAGCGGCAGTCCCAGGCTGTAAGCCAGCCTGGCTTCTGACTTGTAGCTTGGCGCTTGAAGCCAATAGCTGATCCGGAGGATCCAATGATTGTTCGTCCCGTGCGCAGCGCCGACTTGCCGGCCCTGATCGACCTGGCTCGCAGTACCGGCGCCGGCCTGACCACGCTGCCGGCCAACGAGGAGCGCCTGGCGCATCGGGTCGGCTGGGCGGAAAAGGCCTTTCGCGGCGAGGCCGAGCGTGCCGATGCCGACTACCTGTTCGTACTCGAGGACGATGCCGGCAAGGTAGTGGGCATTTCTGCGGTGGCCGGTGCCGTCGGTCTGCGTGAGCCCTGGTACAACTACCGCGTCGGCCTGACCGTCAGTGCTTCGCAGGAACTGAACATCCATCGCCAGGTGCCGACGCTGTTCATGGCCAACGACCTGACCGGCAATTCCGAGTTGTGCTCGCTGTTCCTGCACGCCGATCACCGCAGCGGCCTCAATGGTCGATTGCTGTCGAAGGCGCGCCTTCTGTTCATCGCCGAGTTTCGCGAGCTGTTCGGCGACAAGGTCATCGCCGAGATGCGCGGCATGTCGGACGAGCGTGGGAGTTCGCCGTTCTGGGAGAGCCTCGGCCGGCATTTCTTCAAGATGGAATTCTCTCAGGCCGACTACCTCACTGGTGTTGGCAACAAGGCCTTCATCGCCGAGCTGATGCCCAAGTTTCCGCTTTACACCTGCTTTCTCTCCGAAGATGCGCGGGCCGTGATCGGTCGTGTGCACCCGGATACCGAGCCAGCACTGGCCATGCTCAAGGCCGAGGGTTTCAGTTATCAGGGCTACGTCGATATCTTCGACGCGGGCCCGGCCATCGAGGCGCAAACCGCGAAGATCCGTGCCGTGCGTGACAGCCAGAACCTGGTCCTGGCCATCGGCACGCCAGGCGACGACGCCGAGCAGTTCCTGGTGCACAACCGCAAGCGTCAGGACTGCCGCATTACCGCCGCGCCGGCGCGCCTGGCGGCCGGCACCCTGGTGGTCGATCCGCTGACCGCCAAGCGTCTGCGCCTTTGGGCAGGTGATCAGGTGCGCGCGGTGCCGCTGGCGGCACACGGCTGAGTTATGGGTTTGTGCGGCGGCCCACGCAGGCCGCTGGAAAATGCTGGGAGTGGTAGAACAAGATGAACACTCATTACATCGCAGGTCAGTGGCAGTCCGGTCAGGGCGAGCCGCTGCAATCGCTCGATCCGGTCAGCCAAGCCGTGCTCTGGCAGGGCCAGGGCGCCACTGCTGCGCAGGTCGACGCTGCCGTTGCTGCTGCGCGCGGCGCGTTCTCGCTGTGGGCAGCGCATTCGCTGGACGGCCGCATCGCCGTGCTGGAGCGCTTCGCCGCCTGCCTGAAAACGCGTGCCGACGAAGTGGCGCGGGCGATCGGTGAAGAGACCGGCAAACCACTGTGGGAAGCTGCCACCGAAGTGAACAGCATGGTGGGCAAGGTCGCCATTTCCATCCAGAGCTACCGCGAGCGCACCGGCGAGAAGAGCGGCCCGCTGGGCGACGCCACCGCCGTGCTGCGGCATAAACCACATGGCGTGGTGGCGGTGTTCGGTCCCTACAACTTCCCCGGTCACCTGCCCAACGGGCATATCGTACCGGCCCTGCTGGCCGGTAACTGCGTGCTGTTCAAACCCAGCGAGCTGACGCCCAAGGTGGCCGAGCTGACCGTGCAATGCTGGATCGAGGCCGGGCTGCCCGAAGGCGTGCTCAGCCTGCTGCAGGGTGGCCGCGATACCGGCGTGGCCCTGGCCGGTCACTCCGGTATCGACGGGCTGTTCTTCACCGGCTCCAGCCGCACCGGCAACCTGCTGCATGCGCAGTTCGCCGGCCGTCCGGACAAGATCCTGGCGTTGGAGATGGGCGGCAACAACCCGCTGATCGTCGATGAGGTGGCCGATGTCGACGCCGCGGTCTACACCATCGTGCAGTCTGCATTCATTTCTGCCGGCCAACGCTGCACCTGCGCGCGTCGTCTGCTGGTGCCGCAAGGCGAGTGGGGTGACGCCCTGCTGGCGCGCCTGGTGCAGGTTGCCGCGCAGATCAAGGTGGGTCGCTTCGACGAGCAGCCAGCGCCGTTCATGGGCTCGGTGATTTCCCTGCAGGCCGCCGCGCAGCTGATGCAGGCGCAGCAGAACCTGCTGGCTGGTGGCGCCACGGCGCTGCTGGCGATGACCCAACCGCAATCGGGCGCCGCGTTGCTTACGCCCGGCATCCTCGATGTCACGGCGGTTGCCGAGCGTGCTGACGAGGAGCTCTTCGGGCCGCTGCTGCAGGTGATCCGCTACGAAAGCTTCGAGTCCGCCATCGCCGAAGCCAATGCCACCGCTTACGGCCTTGCCGCGGGGCTGCTGTCCGACTCACGCGCGCGCTTCGAGCAATTCTGGCTGCATAGCCGCGCCGGCATCGTCAACTGGAACAAGCAGCTCACCGGGGCCGCCAGCACTGCACCCTTCGGCGGTATCGGCGCCTCGGGCAACCATCGCGCCAGTGCCTACTACGCGGCGGATTATTGTGCCTACCCGGTGGCCGGGCTGGAGAGCGAAAGCCTGGCCCTCCCCGCGACCCTGACCCCGGGAGTGACCCTGTGATGGCCGCCTATGAAATGAACTTTGACGGCCTGGTCGGGCCGACGCACAACTACGGTGGGTTGTCCTACGGCAACGTCGCCTCGCAGAGCAACAGCCAGGTCGTGTCCAGCCCTCAAGAAGCAGCCAAGCAGGGCCTGGCGAAGATGAAGGCGCTGATGGACATGGGCTTCAAGCAGGGCGTACTGGCCCCGCAGGAGCGCCCGGATGTCGCTGCGTTGCGCCGTTTGGGCTTCACCGGCTGCGATGTCGAGGTGATCCAGCGCGCTGCGCATGAGGCCATGCCCCTTTTGGTGGCGAGCTGCTCGGCATCGAGCATGTGGACGGCCAATTCCTGCACTGTCAGCCCCAGTGCCGACACGGCGGACGGGCGCGTGCACTTCACCGCCGCCAACCTCAACTGCAAATTCCACCGCAGCATCGAGCACCCGACCACCAGCCGCGTATTGCAGGCGATGTTCGCCAACCAGGCACATTTTGCCCATCACCCGGCGCTACCGGCCGTGGCGCAGTTCGGCGACGAGGGCGCGGCCAATCACACGCGCTTCTGCAAGGGTTATGGCGATGCGGGGGTCGAGTTCTTCGTCTATGGGCGCAGCGCCTTCGATACCCGTTACCCGGCGCCGGCACGCTATCCCGCGCGGCAGACTCTGGAGGCCAGCCAGGCCGTGGCGCGCCTGCATGGGCTGAGCGAGGCCGGCGTGGTCTATGCCCAGCAGAATCCGGCGGTGATCGATCAGGGTGTGTTCCACAACGACGTGATCGCCGTGGGCAACGGCGAGGTGCTGTTCTATCACCAGGACGCCTTCCTCGATACCGGCAAGGTCCTGGCGGAGCTGGGCGACAAGCTGGCGCGGCGTGGCGGCAACTTCCAGGCCGTGTGCGTGCCCAGTGCTGCCGTCAGCGTGCAGGATGCGGTGCGTTCCTACCTGTTCAACAGCCAGCTGCTGACCCGAGCCGACGGCAGCATGCTGCTGATCGTGCCGGAAGAGTGCCGCAACAACGCCAGCGTCTGGCGCTACCTGCAGCAACTGACTGCCAGCGGCGGGCCGATCCGCGAGGTGCGTGTATTCGACCTCAAGCAGAGCATGCAGAACGGTGGCGGCCCGGCCTGTCTGCGCCTGCGCGTGGCGCTCAACGAACAGGAACTGGCGGCGGTCAATCCGGGCGTGGTGATGAGCGATGCGTTGCACGATACCCTGGTGGCCTGGGTCGACAAGCACTACCGCGACCGCCTGAGCGAAGCCGACCTGGCCGATCCGCAATTGCTGATCGAATCGCGCACGGCATTGGATGAACTGACGCAGATCCTTATACTGGGCTCGGTCTATCCTTTCCAACTGAACTGACCCACAGGGTGGATGTCGCTTGTTACATCCACCTCAGAACTCTCCCGGAGATTTTATGAGCGATGCGCTGCAACTGATTCTTGAAGATAACGACGGCACCCAACTGGAAACCTCCTGCAGCCGCTTCGCCGTGGTATGGCAGGGCAAGGAGTTGTGGGTCCAGGCCGTTGGCGATCAGTTGCTGATCGGTGTCGACGTGGAGGAGGGCGATACCGAGTACGCCAACCTGCTGCTGCGTCCGCAGGCCACCAACCTGGTCAGCCTGCAACTGGAGATGGAATCGGCGCTCGCCGATGACGACGATGATCATGTCCATGGCCCGGACTGCAATCATTAAGCCCTGAGGAGTATCCGATGCTTGCCCTCGGCAAACTGCTTGAACTGACCCTGGCCGGCCATGAGCCGTCGGCGAAGATTCAACTGACGCCCGATGGTACGCGTCTGCGCTGGCTGGACGAAGGCGCGCTGGAGGTGACCCCGCCTGCGGCGCGCGACAATGGCCTTGACCTGCTGCTGTCGGCCGGCATCCACGGCAACGAAACCGCGCCGATCGAATTGCTCGACCGTCTGCTGCGCGGCATCGCGCGGGGCGAGCTGCATCCTGCGGCGCGCATCCTCTTTCTGTTTGGCAACCCCGAGGCCATGCGCCGTGGCGAGCGTTACCTCGAGCAGGACCTCAATCGCCTGTTCAGCGGGCGTCACGAGCAGTCCAGCGGCTTCGAGGCCATCCGCGCCTGCGATCTGGAGCACCTAGCCGTCAATTTCTTCGGCAAGGACACCGGCCGCACGCGTCTGCACTACGACCTGCATACCGCAATCCGCGCCTCCAGGATCGAGCAGTTCGCTCTCTATCCGTGGCAAGAGGCACGCGCGCATTCTCGTCGTGAACTGGAGCGCCTGCGCGCTGCCGGTATTGAGGCGGTGTTGCTGCAGAACAAGGCGTCGACCACATTCAGTGCCTACACCTACGCGCAGCTCGGTGCCGAAGCCTTTACCCTGGAGCTGGGCAAGGCCCGTGCCTTCGGACAGAACGAGCTGGTCAACCTCGACCTGCTGGAGAACGCCCTGCATGCGCTGATCGAAGGTCGCGAGGTGATCAGCGGCGAGCCGACGCTCGATGGTATGCAACTGTTCGCGGTATCGCGCGAGGTCATCAAGCACAGCGACAGTTTTCAGCTGCACCTGCCGACGGATATCGAAAACTTCACTGAGCTGGAGCCTGGCTATCTGCTCGCCGAGGATATCGCCGATACCCGCTGGATCGTCGAAGAGCAGGGCGCGCGTATCATCTTTCCCAACCCCAAGGTCAAGAACGGCCTGCGCGCCGCCATCCTGATCGTCCCCGCCGACGGTGCCGGCCTGGCGTAGCCCGGATGTAATCCGTGGCCGATTTTTCCTGCCGGCCGAGTAACGACGGGGCTCGTGTGGGAGCGGACTTGTCCGCGAATGGGGTGGAGAAGAAACATCGCGGCCAAGGCCGCTCCCACAGTTTCGTCGCTCGGATCAAACCGGGGGTTCCCTGCCCCTTGCCCCGGACGCAATCCTCCCGGTTTTTCCATCCGGCCAAGTAACGACGGGGCGCTTGTGGGAGCGGACTTGTCCGCGAATGGGGTGGAGAAAAACATCGCGGCCAAGGCCGCTCCCACGGTTTCGTCGCTCGGATCAAACCGAGGGTTCCCGGCCCCTTGCCCCGGACGCAATCCTCGGCCGGTTTTCCATCTGCCCAAGTAACGACGGGGCGCTTGTGGGAGCCGACTTGTCCGCGAATGGATGTAGAAGAAACATCGCGGCCAAGGCCGCTCCCACAGCTTCATCGCTCGGATCAAACCGGGGGTTCCCGCCCCTTGCCCTGGACGCAATCCTCGGCCGGTTTTCCATCCGGCCAAGTAACGACGGGGCGCTTGTGGGAGCGGACTTGTCCGCGAATGGCGCGGAGTAGAAACATCGCGGCCAAGGCCGCTCCCACAGTTTCGTCGCTCGGATCAAACCGAGGGTTCCCGGCCCCTTGCCCCGGATTGCATCCGGGCTACCCGCTGAAGCGCCTCCCAGGCTAATCCGCTTTTTCACCTTCAACTGTACCTTTCACCGCCCGAACGAGCGCTTTAGCATGGACCTTTCGCCAAAAAAACGGAAAGCCAGCCATGCCCCTGATCGACCTGCGTAGCGACACCGTCACCCAACCTACCGCCGCCATGCGCGAAGCCATGATGGCCGCCGAGCTGGGCGACGATGTGTACGGCGAAGACCCCACAGTGAACCGTTTGGAGTCCTGGCTGGCGGCCGAGCTAGGCTTCGAGGCGGCGCTGTTCGTGCCCACCGGTACCATGAGCAATCTGCTCGGTCTGATGGCGCATTGCGAGCGCGGTGACGAATATATCGTCGGGCAGCAGGCGCACACCTACAAATACGAGGGTGGCGGCGCCGCCGTGCTCGGCTCCATCCAGCCGCAGCCGATCGACGGCGAGGCCGATGGTTCGCTGGACCTGGCCAAGGTCGAGGCGGCGATCAAGCAGGACGACTTCCACTTCGCTCGCACCCGTCTGCTGGCACTGGAAAACACCATGCAGGGCAAAGTGCTGCCCCTCGAGTATCTGGCGGCTGCACGGGAATTTACCCGCCGCCGCGGCCTTAGCCTGCATCTCGATGGTGCACGCCTGTACAACGCAGCGGTCAAGCTGGGTGTGCCGGCACGCGAGATCACCCGGCATTTCGATTCGGTCTCGGTATGCCTGTCCAAAGGGCTTGGTGCACCGGTCGGTTCGGTACTCTGTGGCAGTGCGGAATTGATCGCCAAGGCGCGGCGTCTGCGCAAGATGGTCGGCGGTGGCATGCGCCAGGCCGGCGTACTGGCGGCGGCGGGGTTGCATGCACTGCAGCATCAGGTAGAACGCCTGGCCGAGGATCACGCCAACGCGGAGCGCCTGGGCGCAGCATTGACCGAACTGGGCTACAGCGTCGAGCCGGTACAGACCAATATGGTCTATGTGCAGCTTGGCGAGCGTGCCGGGCAGATCAAGGCCTTCATGGCCGAGCGCGGCATCGCCGTCAGCGCCGCGCCACGTCTGCGTCTGGTCACCCATCTGGACGTCAGCGCCAAGCAAATCGAGCAGGTGATCGAGGCCTTTGCCGCTTTTCGCTCGCTTTGAGTCGTAACCGCAGCGCCCGATAGGCGCTTGCTATCAACAAGGCACTAGCCGCGCGCGGTGGGGCCGATATAATGCGGCCCTTTGCAGACTGCGTGAAAACTGCTGCGCTCGGTCATGCTGCGTTAAAACCGGCTCAGAATGCTCATTTACAACTCGTAAACTCGTTTGCGAGCCCAGTGCGTTCTTCTCCGATTTTTGCCTTGCCTGACCTTCGCTCGCTACGTTTTCACTTTGTCTGCTTCGCCGGCTTTGCCGTGGCCGCCTGATTCCGTGGATATCCCTATGAAAAGCGCAGAAATCCGTGAAGCCTTCCTGAGCTTCTTCGAAGAAAAAGGGCACACCCGTGTCGCTTCCAGCTCGCTGATCCCGGCGAACGACCCGACCCTGCTGTTCACCAACGCAGGCATGAACCAGTTCAAGGACTGCTTCCTGGGCCTGGAAAAGCGCGCCTATACCCGCGCCACCACCAGCCAGAAGTGCGTGCGTGCCGGCGGCAAGCACAACGACCTGGAAAACGTCGGCTACACCGCGCGCCACCATACCTTCTTCGAAATGCTGGGCAACTTCAGCTTCGGCGACTATTTCAAGCGTGATGCCATCCATTACGCCTGGGAGTTTCTGACCTCCGACAAGTGGCTGAACCTGCCCAAGGAAAAGCTTTGGGTCACCGTCTACGCCACCGATGACGAGGCTTACGACATCTGGACCAAGGAAGTCGGAATCCCCAGCGAGCGCATGATCCGCATCGACGACAACAAGGGTGCGCCGTACGCCTCCGACAACTTCTGGGCAATGGGCGATACCGGCCCGTGCGGCCCGTGCACCGAGATCTTCTTCGATCACGGCGAGCACATCTGGGGCGGCCCACCCGGCAGCCCGGAAGAGGACGGCGATCGCTACATCGAGATCTGGAACAATGTGTTCATGCAGTTCAACCGCACCGCGGATGGCGTCATGCACCCGCTGCCGGCGCCGAGCGTGGATACCGGCATGGGTCTGGAGCGCATCAGCGCCGTGCTGCAGCACGTTAACTCGAACTACGAGATCGACCTGTTCCAGAACCTGCTGAACGCCGCGGCCAAGGCCATTGGCTGCAGCAACGAAGGCCAGGCTTCGCTGAAGGTGGTGGCCGACCATATTCGCTCGTGCAGCTTCCTGATCGCCGACGGCGTGACCCCGTCCAACGAAGGCCGTGGCTACGTGCTGCGCCGCATCGTGCGCCGTGCCTGCCGTCACGGCAACAAGCTGGGCGCCAAGGGCAGCTTCTTCTACCAGATCGTCGCCGCCCTGGTGGCCGAAATGGGCGAAGCCTTTCCCGAACTCAAGCAACAGCAGGCGCACATCGAGCGCGTGCTGAAGACCGAGGAAGAGCAGTTCGCCAAGACCCTGGAGCAGGGCCTGAAGATTCTCGAGCAGGATCTGGCTGGCCTGCAGGGCAAGGTCATCCCGGGCGATGTGGTGTTCAAGCTGTACGACACCTATGGCTTCCCGGTCGACCTGACCGCCGATATTGCCCGCGAGCGTGAGCTGTCGGTGGACGAAGAGGGCTTCGAGCGTGAAATGGAGGCGCAGCGCGAGCGCGCCCGTTCCGCCAGCGCCTTCGGCATGGATTACAACGCCCTGGTCAAGGTCGACGCCGACACCCACTTCCTCGGCTACGAGGGCACCAGCGGCAGCGGCAAGATCATCGCCCTGTTCAAGGCCGGCGCCGCGGTCGACAGCCTTGCTGAAGGCGAAGAGGGCGTGGTGGTGCTGGATCAGACCCCGTTCTACGCCGAGTCCGGTGGCCAGATCGGTGACTGCGGTTACCTCGAAGGCGCTGGCGTGCGCTTTGACGTGCGTGACACCACCAAGGCTGGCGGCGCCTTCCTGCACCATGGCGTGGTGGCCAAGGGCGGTCTCAGTGTCGGCACCAGTGTTAAGGCCGAGGTCGATGCCGAAGTGCGCCAGGCCACTGCGCTTAACCACTCGGCGACCCACCTGCTGCACGAAGCCCTGCGCATCGTGCTCGGTGACCACGTGCAGCAGAAGGGCTCGCTGGTCAACAGCCAGCGCCTGCGTTTCGACTTCAGCCACTTCGAGGCGATCAAGCCCGAGCAGATCAAGCAGCTCGAGGACATCGTCAACCGCGTAGTGCGCGAGAACACGGCGGTCGAGACCGAGCTTACCGATATCGAAACCGCCAAGGCCAAAGGCGCCATGGCGCTGTTCGGCGAAAAGTATGGCGATGAGGTGCGTGTGCTGAGCATGGGCGGCGACTTCTCCGTCGAGCTTTGCGGCGGTACCCACGTGGCCCGTACCGGCGACATCGGCCTTTTCAAGATCGTCAGCGAGGGCGGCGTCGCGGCAGGTGTGCGTCGTATCGAGGCAGTCACCGGTGCTGCTGCGCTGGCGTACCTCAATGGTGCAGAAGAGCAGCTCAAGGAAGCCGCCTCTCTGGTCAAGGGCAGCCGTGACAACGTACTCGACAAGCTGTCGGCGCTGATCGAGCGTAACCGCCAGCTGGAAAAAGAGTTGGAGCAGCTCAAGGCCAAGGCCGCCAGCGCCGCGGGTAACGATCTGGCCGGCTCGGCGGTGGACGTGAAGGGCACCAAGGTGCTGGCTGCACGTCTCGATGGCCTGGACGGCAAGGCACTGCTGGCGCTGGTCGACCAGTTGAAGAACAAGCTGGGCAGTGCGGTGATCCTGCTCGGCGGCGTGTTCGAAGAGAAGGTCGTGCTGGTCGCTGGCGTGACTCAGGACCTGACCGCCAAGCTCAAGGCGGGTGACCTGATGCGTCAGGCCGCGGCGACCGTGGGCGGCAAGGGCGGTGGTCGCCCGGACATGGCCCAGGGTGGCGGCGTCGATGCCGGCAAACTGGATGAGGCCCTGGCCCTGGCCGCGACTCTGGTCGAACAGGCTTCGTAGATAGCGTGAAAGCGGGGCCCGCAGTGCGTCCAGCGGGCCTTGGCAGTGTGACCCGATGCGGGTTTAATGGGCGCCCTTGAGGAATCAGGTGGCTTTTTGAAATGGCTTTGATCGTACAGAAGTTTGGGGGCACCTCCGTCGGCACCGTCGAGCGTATCGCGCAGGTAGCCGAGAAGGTTAAGAAGTTCCGCGAGAAGGGTGACGACATCGTTGTCGTGGTTTCCGCCATGAGTGGCGAAACCAACCGCCTGATCGATCTGGCCAAACAGATCACCGACGGCGAGCCGGTTCCGCGTGAGCTGGACGTGATGGTGTCCACCGGTGAGCAGGTGACCATCGCCCTGTTGGCCATGGCACTGATCAAACGTGGTGTGCCGGCGGTTTCCTACACCGGCAACCAGGTGCGCATCCTCACCGACAGCGCCTTCAACAAGGCGCGCATTCTGCAGATCGATGACCAGAAGATTCGTGCCGACCTCAAGGCTGGTCGTGTCGTCGTCGTCGCCGGCTTCCAGGGCGTCGACGAGCACGGCAGCATCACCACCCTCGGTCGTGGCGGTTCCGATACCACCGGCGTGGCCCTGGCTGCGGCGCTGAAAGCCGACGAATGCCAGATCTATACCGATGTCGACGGCGTCTACACCACCGACCCGCGCGTGGTGCCCAAGGCCCAGCGTCTGGAGAAAATCACCTTCGAAGAGATGCTGGAAATGGCCAGCCTCGGTTCCAAGGTGCTGCAGATTCGCTCGGTGGAATTCGCCGGCAAGTACAACGTCCCGCTGCGCGTTCTGCACAGCTTCCAGGAGGGGCCGGGCACCCTCATTACCCTTGATGAAGAGGAATCCATGGAACAGCCGATCATTTCCGGCATCGCTTTCAACCGCGACGAAGCCAAGCTGACCATCCGTGGGGTGCCGGATATCCCCGGCATCGCCTTCAAGATTCTTGGTCCGATCAGCGCTGCCAACATCGAAGTGGACATGATCGTGCAGAACGTCTCGCACGATAACACCACCGATTTCACCTTCACCGTGCACCGCAACGACTACAACAACGCCCTGGGCGTGTTGCAGAAGACCGCGGACGAACTCGGCGCCCGTGAGGTGGTAGGTGATACCGACATCGCCAAGGTTTCGATCGTCGGTGTCGGCATGCGTTCCCATGCCGGTGTTGCCAGCCGTATGTTCGAAGCTCTGGCCAAGGAGACCATCAACATCCAGATGATCTCCACCTCCGAGATCAAGGTGTCGGTGGTGATCGAGGAGAAGTACCTGGAGCTGGCGGTGCGCGCTCTGCATACTGCTTTCGAGCTCGATGCTCCGGCCCGACAGGGTGAGTGATTGATCTGATCCGAAAGGCGCGGCTGGTTCCGCGCCTTTCGTTTTTTTGACCGATTCGCGGGAACTTTCTTTCTGCGCGGGCTGGTCAATACTTGGGTGGAGGCTTTCAGGCTTATTTTAGCAGGAAGCCGGCACCATTTTCTTTTTGCAGACTGTTGTCCTGAAAAAATGTAATCCGTGAAGGAGAAAGGAATGCTGATTCTGACTCGCCGGGTCGGAGAGACCCTGATGGTCGGTGATGATGTGACTGTCACCGTGTTGGGCGTGAAAGGTAACCAGGTGCGTATTGGCGTCAATGCGCCGAAAGAGGTTGCCGTACACCGTGAGGAAATCTACCAGCGCATCCAGAAAGAGAAGGGTGACGAACCAAGCCACTAATTTTTCTACAAATTTTTGTTTGCAAACGGGGAAAACATGTTTATCATGCGCCCCGTGTTGCGGAGAGGTGGCCGAGTGGCCGAAGGCGCTCCCCTGCTAAGGGAGTACACCTCAAAAGGGTGTCGGGGGTTCGAATCCCCCCTTCTCCGCCATTATTCAGCGAGTCGGGCGTAAGTCGGGCTGGCGAATCAACCAGAGGTGATCTGGTATAAAAGCACCACTAAGCGGACTCATAGCTCAGCTGGATAGAGTACTCGGCTACGAACCGAGCGGTCGGAGGTTCGAATCCTCCTGAGTCCGCCATATTCAAATGGCTTGCATCGCTGCAAGCCATTTTGTTTCAACCAGCGGTGATCTGGTCTAAAAGCACCAAGGGTCGCGAAAGGCTTGATGGCCTCGAGCGGTCTGCAACGGACTCATAGCTCAGCTGGATAGAGTACTCGGCTACGAACCGAGCGGTCGGAGGTTCGAATCCTCCTGAGTCCGCCATATTCAATGGCACTGCAGCGATGCAAGGTCATGTTTCAACCAGCGGTGATCTGGTCTAAAAGCACCAAGGGTCGCGAAGGGCTTGATGGCCTCGAGCGGTCTGCAACGGACTCATAGCTCAGCTGGATAGAGTACTCGGCTACGAACCGAGCGGTCGGAGGTTCGAATCCTCCTGAGTCCGCCATACCGAAAGGGCCTGCAGCAATGCAGGCCCTTTTTCTTTGCGTGTCATTTCTTCACGCAGCCGGCTTCGTCGAAGCTGACCTGCCGGCTGTTGCCGCCCTTGCGCTTTTCGCGATAGTGATAACGCTCCTGCCCATTGCTGGCGGTGACTCTGTCCGGTTTGCCCAGGCTGCTTTCCACGTCGCTGCGGCTCATGCCTACACGAATTTCCTTGCGAATGATCGCCTGGCGCCTCTCGCTGCTGCTCAGCAGGTTGCCGCAGCCATCGTCCTGCTGGCCGACGATCACCAGTTCGCCGGAGTTTGCGTTCGTCGTCGCCTGACGCTTGCCGGGGTTGGCCAGCGGGATGGGTTTGCCGCTGCTGGGCGTATAGTTGCGCGCATCCTGCAGATGCTGTTCCTGATCGCTGGTGCAGCCGTGCCGGGTGAAGGTGACATGGCCGTCAGCATCCACGCAGCGGAACACGCTGGCGGCCGAGCTGTCTTCAATAGGGGAGAGTAGCGCAGCGGCGAATAGCGCTGCCAAGTGCCGTCCTCGCATAGGTCGTCCTCCATGACGTTACACATTTCAGGTTAGATCGTTTTTTCGCTCACGCCAGAGTGTCTTGGCATTGAAGGCTGGCGTCGCATAGCCAGGTTTTCATGCGGGATTGAAGTTTGCGATGCAAGCGATTGTTCTTGCCGCGCTTTTGTCACGTACAAAGCTGTTTCGCGGTGTTATCATTCGCCGCGTCAGCCCCGCCGGGGCTTGTGGAATACCACCATGGACTTACCCAGTAGTTACTCAATACTCCCCTCGCACAATCGTGTAAGACCTGATTGATCCCCTTTGGCGTGCCCGCCAGCTGGGGGTGGAGCGCGCTATGACTGAAGTAGAAGCCAAAAAGCCGCAAGAGAGCCTGCAGGATCGCCTGGCCCAGGTGATCGAACTGCTGCATCGGCACAAGCTGGTCGAAGACCTGACCCATCGTCAGGAAGGCCAGCATCACGACCGTGTCGAAAACCTGGTCCACCGGCAGAATCTCGCCGAGCTGCAGCGCAAGCTCGATGATCTGCACCCCGCGGATATCGCCCACATCCTCGAAGCCCTGCCGCTGGATGAGCGTCTGACCGTCTGGCAACTGGTCAAGGCCGAGCGCGACGGCGACATCCTGCTGGAAGTCTCTGACGCGGTACGGGAAACGCTGATCGCCGACATGGACGATCACGAGATTCTTGCCGCAGCCAAGGATCTGGACGCCGACGAACTCGCCGACCTGGCGCCGGAGCTGCCGCGCGACGTCGTTCATGAGCTGATGGAATCGCTCGACGCGCAGCAGCGCGAGCGCGTGCGTTCGGCGCTGTCCTACGAGGAGGATCAGGTCGGTGCGCTGATGGACTTCGAGATGGTCACCATCCGCGAAGACGTCAGCCTGGAAGTGGTGTTGCGTTACCTGCGCCGTCTCAAGGAATTGCCGGGGCACACCGACAAGCTGTTCGTGGTCGATTATGACGGCGTGCTAAAGGGCGTGCTGCCGATCAAGCGCTTGCTGGTCAACGATCCGGATAAGCAGGTCGGCGAGGTCATGGCCGACGATCCGGTAAGCTTCCACCCCGACGAGGACGGCTACGACGCTGCGCAGGCGTTCGAGCGTTACGACCTTATCTCGGCGCCGGTGGTGGACAAGAACGGCAAGCTGATCGGCCGTCTGACCATCGACGAGATGGTCGACCTGATCCGTGAGGAAAGCGAAAGCGAAGTGCTGAACATGGCCGGTCTGCGCGAGGAGGAAGATATCTTCGCCTCGGTGTGGAAGTCGGTACGCAACCGCTGGGCCTGGCTGGCGATCAATCTGGTCACGGCGTTCCTCGCCTCGCGGGTGATCGGCCTGTTCGAAGACTCGATCGAAAAACTCGTGGCGCTGGCGGCGCTGATGCCTATCGTTGCCGGTATCGGCGGCAATTCCGGCAACCAGACCATCACCATGATCGTGCGCGCCATGGCGCTGGATCAGGTCAGCACCGGCAATACCAAGCGCCTGCTGCGCAAGGAGCTAGGGGTTTCGTTGATCAACGGCATCCTCTGGGGCGGGGTGATCGGGGCCGTCGCCTATGGACTTTACGGCAGCTGGTCGCTGGGCGTGGTGATGACTGCAGCGATGACCCTCAACCTGTTGCTGGCAGCGCTGATGGGGGTGCTGATCCCCATGACCCTGGCGCGCCTGGGGCGCGACCCAGCCATGGGGGCCAGTGTGATGATCACCGCCATGACCGACAGCGGCGGCTTTTTCATCTTCCTGGGGCTGGCGTCGATCTTCCTGATGTAATCAGTTCATCAGCTCGACCAGCCGCCAGGTATCGAGAAAGGCCGTGACCCGGGTGATCCGGCCATTCTCCAG
Source organism: Pseudomonas sp. Marseille-Q0931 (assembly GCF_940789645.1). Lineage (NCBI taxonomy): Bacteria > Pseudomonadati > Pseudomonadota > Gammaproteobacteria > Pseudomonadales > Pseudomonadaceae > Pseudomonas > Pseudomonas sp. Marseille-Q0931. The sequence goes on from NZ_CALNWT010000001.1 coordinate 344,585, forward strand.
TTGCATGTGCCAGGAGTAGCTGTTTTCGTAGCGACCGCCGTCCCTGGCGGTCGCCTGACCATCCCAATGCACGACCACGTAAGGCCCCTGCGCCACGATCTGGCGCACGGTGGGGACGATGGGCGTGGCCAGTTTGTCGGTGATGGGTTTGACTGCATCTTCCATGAACGCCTCGCGCGTGCGGTAAGTCCCGGAGTACGGGCTGCTGCCGGCCACGACCCAGACGGCATCATCGGCCAGCAACTGGAAGATGCCGCCTTTTCCGGCGCGCCAATCATCGAAGGCTTTCTGAATCAGGGCCTGATTGGCCGCGGTGTTGTCAGTTGCCCAGGTCGGCAGGCAGAGCGATACGCTGAGCAGTAGCGCGGCGACAGCTTTTTGCATGTTCATAAGCTTCTTTTCCTTGGCTGGTGGGTTGTCTTACTCGTCAGTTGGAGTGCTCTTGCGGCGCAGCACCATGCCGCCGTGGTAGAGCACGTCGTCGATGAACTCACCGTCAGCGGTAAAGCCGGTGTCGTCGACATAATCGATGTGGTTGCCAGTGACTCGGTAGCTGCCCTGGTAGGCGCTTTCGCGGTTCCCGCGTGCCTCGTCATAACGGCCGTTGGCCAATAGCTCATGACGGACATGGCCATCGTCCGTTACCCACATGCCCACGTAGGGATGTGGGCTTTCCGCTTCCGCGCTTGCCGCGCCGGGTAGCAGGGCGCCGCTGATCAGCAGCGCCGCAAGGCTGTTCTTCGCTGGCATATTCACCTCCATCAATAAGGGCTGGCGGTCGGGCGCACGATGACTTCACTGACATCGACATCGTCGGGCTGCTCGACCGCATAGGCCACGGCGCGGGCAATGGCGTCCGGTGTGATGGCGATACGGCGGAACGCCCTCATCGCATCGCGGGCGCTGGCGTCGGTGATGCTGTCGGCTAGCTCGGACTCGACCACGCCCGGGCAGATGGTGGTGACGCGGATGCGCTCGTTTTCCTGGCGCAGGCCCTCGGAAATGGCCCAGACCGCGTATTTGGTAGCGCAATACACCGCGGCGGTCGGTGATACGGCATGGGCGCCGATGGAGGCGATATTGATCACTTGGCCACGCCCGCGTTGTTCCATGCCCGGCAGCACGGCGGCGATGCCATGCAGCACGCCGCGTACGTTGACATCGATCATGCGGTTCCACTCGTCCACCTTCAGGGCGTTGAGCGGTGACAGTGGCATGACCCCGGCGTTGTTGATGATCACGTCAACGGGGCCGTGGTGTGCCTCTGCGTGCTCCACGAAGGCCTGCATGTCATGCAGTTGGCTGACATCGAGGGTACGGCGCGAGGCCTGTTGACCCTGGGCCTGCAGTTCTTCTACCAGTGCCTGCAGGCGTTCGATGCGGCGAGCACCGAGGACCACCTGGTGGCCCTGGCTGGCGAGGTGTCTGGCGATGGCTTCGCCGATGCCGCTGCTGGCTCCGGTAATGAGGATGACTTTGCTCATGTCGGTCTCCACTTGGGTTATGGAGATTCCATGCTAGGCACGTGGGCGCCGTCTGCTAAGTCTCGTTACTCTTTCGATATTGCCTGTTTCTATTGACTGCTTCCTACAATATGCCGGTCTTCCTCCAGAGCGGGTGGCAGAGCATGAGTGCGAATTCCGAGAGCATGAAGCGGCGCATGGTCGAGCTGATGCTGCGCCTGGCTCCCGAAGAGGGGTATACCGCGGCGCAACTGGATGGCGTCACCTTCATGCGCTCCAACCGGCCGCTTCCGGTGACGCCGGCGCTGTACGAGCCGAGCATCGTGATCGTCATCCAGGGGCGCAAGAGTGGGCTGCACGACGGCAATCTGTACGTTTACGATGCGCAGCACTATCTGGTGCTGGCGCTGCCCTTGCCGTTTGCCATCGAAACCGAGGCGACGGCCGATGAGCCCATGCTCGGTGTGGCACTGCGGGTCGATCCGCTGTTGGTGGCCGAACTGGCGATGGGGCTGGACGAGCCCCCGACCCGCGCGCCGGCGACGCTTTATTCCAGCCCGATGGATGCGCGTCTGAGCGATGCGACGTTGCGCCTGCTGGAAGCCCTGGCCGACCCCGACGAGGTGCGCCTGCTAGGCCCGTCGATCATGCGTGAGATCGTCTTTCGCGTGCTGCAGGGCGAGCAGGGCAGTGGTCTGCGCGCGACCCTGGCGCAGAACAACCATTTTGGCCGCATCGCACGCGTGCTGCAGCGCATACATCGCGATTACCAGGCGTCGCTCGATGTGCCTTCGTTGGCTGAGATCGCCAGCATGAGCGTGCCGGCCTTCCATGTGCACTTCAAGGCCATGACTAGCCGCTCGCCGTTGCAGTACCTCAAGGCCATCCGCCTGCACCAGGCCCGGCTACTAATGATTCGCAGCGACATGAGTGCGATCAGCGCGGCGCAGCGCGTCGGCTACGAAAGCCCGTCGCAGTTCAGTCGCGAGTTCAAGCGGCTCTTCGGGCGTACTCCTGGCGACGAGACGCGCCACTTCAAGCAGCTTCTGGCGCTGGCGCCTGCCGTTGATACTGGCGTGCGGTCGGCCTGCTGAGAACCTTGCTCGCAGCGCTTTTCTCATTCTTTGGTAGTGGATGGGCAAAAGCCACTACATAAATGACCAATCCAGGCCTTTTGGCGTTTGCTTCAAACGCTTGTTTCAGGCTAAGGTTCGGCAGCTTTGCCCGGGCGCTGACCCTGGGCGCTCCTGATCAATAATGAATGCAGCCCGCGAGCTGCTGGCCAAAAGGAGCCAAGATGACCCCCAGTGAACTACTGCTCGAGGGTGTCGAACTCATGCTGTTCGGTATGGGTTTCGTGTTTGTCTTTCTGGTGTTGCTGGTGGGTGTGGTCAGTCTGATGTCGCGCCTGATCGCGACTTTCGCTCCACCCGCGCCAACCCCCGCCGCTTCTTCCCCAGCGCACAGCGCCAAGTCGGCCAGCCATGAGCCGGATGCAGAAACGCTGGCCGCCATTCAATCCGCTATTGCCCAGCACCGCGCGCGTCGCGGTTGATCAGGTTCAGAGGGAGTACCTGTATGACTGCCGTTAAACAAGCACTCGGAATCACCGATGTGGTGCTGCGTGACGCCCATCAATCCATCCTGGCCACTCGCGTACGCCTGCAAGACATGTTGCCGATCGCACCCAAGCTCGATCAGGTCGGCTTCTGGTCGGTGGAATCCTGGGGCGGGGCGACCTTCGACGCCTGTATTCGCTACCTCGGTGAAGACCCGTGGGAACGTATTCGCGAGCTGAAAAAGGCGATGCCCAACACTCGCCAGCAGATGCTCCTGCGCGGGCAGAACCTGTTGGGCTATCGCCACTACGCCGATGACGTGGTGGAGAAGTTCGTCGAGCGCGCCGCCATCAATGGTGTCGATGTGTTCCGCGTGTTCGACGCGATGAACGACCAGCGCAACCTCGAGACCGCGCTCAAGGCCGTCAAGCAGCAGGGCAAGCACGCCCAGGGCACCATCTCCTACACCACCAGCCCGGTGCATACCCTTGAGATGTGGGTCGATCTGGCCAAGCAGATCGAGGACATGGGCGCCGACTCGGTGGCCATCAAGGACATGGCCGGCATCCTCACGCCGTATACCGCATTCGAGCTGGTGTCGCGCCTGAAGGCCAGCCTGGCGATCCCGATCCACATGCAGTGCCACGCCACCGCGGGGCTGTCATCCGTGGCCATTCTCAAGGCGGTGGAAGCTGGTATCGACAACGTCGACACTGCCATCTCCTCGCTGTCGATGACCTACGGTCACTCGCCGACCGAATCGGTGGTGGCGATGTTCCAGGGCACCGAGCGCGATACCGGGCTGAACCTGGAGCTGCTGGAGGAGATCGCCGCGTACTTCCGCGAAGTGCGCAAGAAATACGCAAAATTCGAGGGCAACCTCAAGGGCGTCGATTCGCGCATCCTGGTCGCTCAGGTGCCGGGCGGTATGCTCACCAACATGGAAAGCCAGCTGAAAGAGCAGGGCGCCCAGGACAAGTTCGACCAGGTGCTGGCCGAGATTCCGCGTGTGCGCGAAGACTTGGGCTTCATCCCGCTGGTGACCCCAACCTCGCAGATCGTTGGCACCCAGGCGGTGATCAACGTGCTCACCGGCGAGCGCTACAAGTCGATTACCAAGGAAACCGCCGGCGTGCTCAAGGGCGAGTACGGCGCGGCGCCCGCACCGTTCAATGCCGAGCTGCAGGCGCGCGTGCTCGATGGCGCGCAGGCCATCACCTGCCGTCCGGCCGACCTGCTCGACGCGGAAATGGACAAGCTGATCGCCGAACTCAAGGGCATCGCCAAGGACAAGGGCATCCAGCTTGCCGCCGACGAGATCGACGACGTGCTGACTTATGCGCTGTTCCCGCAGATCGGCCTGAAGTTTCTCGAGAACCGCGACAACCCGGCGGCCTTCGAGCCGCTGCCGACCGGTAAGGAAGCTCCCGCCCGTGAGGCCGGCAAGCCTGAGGTCTATACCGTCGAGGTCAATGGCAAATCTTTCGTCGTACAGGTCAACGAGGGCGGCGATATCGAGGGTATCAAGCCCATCGGTGGCGCAGCGAACGTCGCCGTGGCGCCAGCCCCGGTCGCAGCGAGTGGTGGCGAGCCGCAGGTCGCACCGCTAGCCGGCAATATCTTCAAGGTGTTGGTGCAGCCAGGCCAGGCTGTCGAGGAGGGGCAACTGGTGATCATCCTCGAAGCGATGAAGATGGAAACCGAGATCCGTGCGTTCAAGGCCGGCACCGTCGGCGTCGTCAACGTCAAGGTGGGTGATGCTGTGGCGGTGGGCGACAGCCTGCTGACCATCGGCTGAGGAGCGCATCATGGAAAAGCTGCTCAAGCTCTGGCAGAGCACCGGCCTGTATCACCTGGAGCCTGGTCAGGCCTTCATGATCGCGGTGTGCCTGCTGCTGATCTACTTGGCCATCAAGAAGGGCTTCGAGCCTCTGCTGCTGGTGCCCATCGGTTTCGGCGGCCTGCTGTCGAACATCCCGGTGGCCAACATGGCCGAAGGTGCCGGCTTCCTGCACCTGATCTACGAAGTGGGATTGCCGACCAGCATCTTCCCGTTGCTGATCTTCCTCGGTGTTGGCGCCATGACCGACTTCGGACCGATGCTGGCCAACCCGAAAACCTTGTTGCTGGGCGCCGCCGCGCAGTTCGGCATCTTCGGCACCCTTATGGGCGCGCTGGCGATCACCGCACTGGGCATTCCCGGCATGGAGTTCACCCTCAAGGAGGCGGCTTCCATCGCCATTATCGGCGGGGCGGATGGGCCGACCTCGATCTTCGTCACCTCCAAGCTGGCGCCTGACCTGCTTGGCCCCATCGCCGTGGCGGCCTATGCCTACATGGCATTGGTGCCGCTGTTGCAGCCGCCGATCATGCGTGCGTTGACCAGCAAGGAAGAGCGCGCCATCGTCATGCAGCAACTGCGGCCGGTGGGGCAGACCGAGAAGATCGTCTTCCCCATCGTGCTGTGCCTTTTGGTGGGTATGTTGTTGCCGGACGCGGCGCCGCTGATCGGTATGTTCGCCCTCGGCAATCTGCTGCGTGAATGTGGTGTGGTCGAGCGTCTGGCCGACACCTCGCGCAACGCGCTGATCAATATCGTCACCATCTTCCTCGGTCTGACCGTGGGCTCGAAGCTGTCGGCAGAAGCCTTCCTGCAGCTCAAGACCCTGGGCATCCTGTTGCTGGGCATGGTGGCGTTCTGCGCCGGCACTGCGGCTGGTGTGCTGATGGCCAAGCTGATGAACCTGTTCAGCAGCAACAAGGTCAATCCGCTGATCGGCTCTGCAGGCGTATCGGCGGTGCCGATGGCGGCACGGGTATCGAACAAGGTCGGCCTGGAGGCCAACCCGCAGAACTTCCTGCTGATGCATGCCATGGGGCCGAACGTGGCGGGGGTGATCGGCTCTGCAGTGGCGGCGGGGGTATTGCTCAGCTTTGTCGGGTAAAGAGAACGCGGGGTTCGCTCCGCGTTTTTCCTCCAGCCATAAAAAAACCGGCCTAGGCCGGTTTTTTTATGGCTTCGCTTCAGGCTTCTTCAGCTTCAGCGGCCATTTCCACGTCATGGGCAATCAGAGCGACCAGCGCGTTCTGCTGACGGCGCGACAACTGACGAAAACGCTGCAGCAATTCACGCTCATGGAGGCTCAGTTCGGGGCTGTCGAGACGCAGGCTGAGATCGTCATCCAGAGCGCCTTCCTGCAGCATGCTCTGCTCCAGGCGGGCGATGATTTCGGAGTTCATGCTGCGGTGATGGTTGCGTGCTACGTCAGCAATACGCTCACGCATGCCATCTGGCAAGCGAACGACAAACTTGTCAGCCGTGCGGCTGGAATAAATAGCCTGTTTCATAGGGCGCATACATTACCGGTTAGTTCAGGGAGCGATACTGGTAATCAGTGTCGAGATTGTCACCGGTTTGACCGTCTTTCGCACTAGCCGTTCAACCGATATCGCGTTCTGCGTCATTACGACCCGAAGGCCATCTGAACAGTTCCTTGACGCCAAATACGTGGCACATTGTGATCGATGTAACGGCGTTGTGCCAGCACCAGTCGTCAGAAATGAGTAGCAATTGGCACAAGCGTGCACTTCGAGGGTTTCCATCCGAAAAACTCCGGCGTGTTCATTCAATCGTCACCCGCATTTCACAGTTCTGACATGGAATCTGCCTAGGTTGGTCTACACCAGATGGCGACTTCCTCGCCTTCTGATCATTGATGATAGTAGAGGGCCGGCACATGAGCGCAGCGATTTTAGTCGACCGCCTGAACAAGAGTTTCGGCCGTAAACAGGCGCTGTTCGATCTGGCGCTGTCGGTGCAGCCGGGTGAGATGGTCGCGCTGATCGGCGCGTCTGGCTCTGGCAAGTCGACCCTGCTGCGCCATCTGGCCGGCCTGGCCCGCGGCGATGCCGGCAGCATCGAAGTGCTCGGGCGCCAGGTGCAGGCCGATGGTCGCCTCAATGGTGACGTGCGTCGCCAGCGCGCCGATATCGGCTACATCTTTCAGCAGTTCAATCTGGTCGGCCGCCTCAGCGTGCTGCAGAACGTGCTGCTCGGCGGCCTCGGTCGCATGCCGCGCTGGCGTGGCAGCCTCAGCCTGTTCAACGCTGAGGAGAAACAGCGCGCCATGCAGGCGCTGGAGCGCGTCGGTCTGGCCGAGTTTGCCACGCAGCGCGCCTCGACCCTGTCCGGCGGCCAGCAGCAGCGTGTGGCCATTGCACGCGCGCTGTGCCAGCAGGCCGAGGTAATCCTTGCCGACGAGCCGATCGCCTCGCTTGATCCGGAGTCGGCGCGCAAGGTGATGGAAATTCTCGCTGACATCAACCGCCGCGACGGCAAGACGGTGGTGGTGACCCTGCATCAGGTCGACTACGCGGTGCGCTATTGCCAGCGCGCCGTGGCGCTCAAGGGCGGGCGCATTCATTTCGACGGCCCCACCGACAGCTTCAACCCCGATTTCCTCAACGACCTCTACGGCGGCGATCTCGATATCAGCCTGCTGTTGCCGCAAGGGCAGCGCCCGCGTGCCGTGGAACGTCCGCTGACGCTGGCCAAGGCCTGACGTCAGTTTCCTCATTCGAAAAAACAACGCCAACCCGCAACAGGAGTGTGCTCCATGTTCAAACGCATCGGCCAGGTGCTGGCTGCCTCTGCGCTCGTCACCGGTTCCCTGCTGGGCTCGGCCCAGGCCGCCGAGGAACTCAACTTCGGCATCATTTCCACCGAGTCCTCGCAGAACCTCAAGGCCATGTGGGATCCCTTCCTGGCCGACATGAGCAAGCAGACCGGGGTAAAGATCAACGCGTTCTTCGCGCCTGATTACGCCGGGATCATCCAGGGCATGCGCTTCGACAAGGTCGACGTGGCCTGGTACGGCAACAAGTCGGCGATGGAAGCAGTCGATCGCGCCGGTGGTGAAATCTTCGCCCAGACCGTGGCAGCCAACGGTGCGCAGGGCTACTACAGCTTGCTGGTGGCGCACAAGGACAGTTCGATCAACTCGGCCGAGGACATGCTCAAGAACGCCAAGAGCCTGACCTTCGCCAACGGTGATCCGAACTCCACCTCCGGCTATCTGGTGCCTGGCTACTACGTATTCGCCCAGAACAACGCCGACGCCAGCAAGATTTTCAAGCGCTCGCTCAACGGCAGCCACGAGGTCAACGCGCTGTCGGTGGCCAACAAGCAGGTCGATGTCGGCACCTTCAACAGCGAGGGCATGGAGCGCCTGGAAGTGACTGCGCCGGACAAAGCGGCGCAGCTCAAGGTGATCTGGACGTCACCGCTGATCCCGTCGGACCCCATCGTCTGGCGCAAGAACCTGCCGCAGGAAACCCGCGACAAGCTGCGCAACTTCTTCATGACCTACGGTGCCAAGCCGGAAGAGAAGAAGGTGCTCGAGGGCCTGCAGTGGGGTCAGTTCAAGCCTTCGGATAACGATCAGCTGCTGCCGATTCGTCAGCTCGAGCTGTTCAAGAAGCGTACCGAAGTGGCCAACAACGACAAGCTCAAGGACGCCGACAAGCAGGCTCAGCTCAAGGAGCTGGACGCCGAGCTGGCCAAGCTGGAGCAGCGCATGGCCGAGCGTGAGAAGCAGGGCGGCGCCAGCGCCGGCTGACCCCGAGAGCCGTCCCGCGAGAGTGGGGCGGCTCTTGAAAAGCTCGCCGCTGAAGCGCCTCCCACTAGATTGAGAGTTACCCATGACGACATTGACCACCGCCACCCCCATAGCCGATGGCAAGCGCAGCTGGCTGCAGTTGATCGGCTGGGGCCTGTTCTTTGCCGTGCTCGCCTGGTCCTGGCAGGGTGCGGAAATGAACCCGCTGGCACTGGTGCGCGATGCCGGCAACATGGCTACCTTCGCCGCCGATTTCTTCCCGCCGGACTTCAGTAACTGGCAGCACTACGTCAAGGAGATGGTGGTCACCTTGCAGATCGCCCTCTGGGGCACGGTGCTGGCCATTCTCTGCGCCATTCCGCTGGGCATCCTCTGTTCCGAGAACATCGTGCCCTGGTGGGTGTATCAGCCGGTGCGCCGGGTGATGGATGCCTGCCGTTCGATAAATGAAATGGTCTTCGCCATGCTCTTCGTCGTCGCGGTTGGCCTCGGCCCCTTCGCCGGCGTGCTGGCGCTTTTCATCAGCACCACGGGGGTGCTGGCCAAGCTGTTCGCCGAGGCGGTCGAGGCCATCGATCCGGGCCCGGTCGATGGCGTGCGTGCCACCGGTGCCAGTGCCTTGCAGGAGGTGATCTTCGGCGTCATCCCGCAGGTACTGCCGCTGTGGATTTCCTATTCGCTGTACCGCTTCGAGTCCAACGTGCGCTCGGCCACTGTGGTCGGCATGGTCGGCGCCGGCGGCATCGGGGTGATCCTCTGGGAGGCCATCCGCGGCTTCCAGTTCGCCCAGACCTGCGCGCTGCTGATCGTGATCATCCTGGTAGTGAGCGCCATCGACATCCTGTCCCAGCGCCTGCGCAAGCTCTTTATCTGAAGGAGGAGGAGGGCGCCTGCGTGCGCCCTTTTCAAACGATGAACTTGTCTAGACAAAGCGAACCGCTGTACCGCGAGCTGGCCGCCGTGCTGCGCGAAGACGTGCAGCGCATGAGCCCGGGCGATTACCTGCCGGGCGAGATGCAACTGGCCGCGCGCTTCTCGGTCAACCGTCACACTCTGCGCCGCGCGGTGGACGAGCTGGTGCTCGAAGGCCGCCTGCTGCGCCGTCAGGGCAAGGGCACCCAGGTGCTGGCCAAGCCACTGGTGTACCCGGTGGAGGCGGGCAGTGCCTTCAGCCAGTCGCTGTCGGCGCTCGGCCACCATGTCGAGGCGAAGCTGATCGAGCGCCTGCGCCGTACTGGCAGCAGTGAGGAATGTCGGCATCTGCAATTGTCCGACGGCAGCGAGCTGATCGAGCTGACCACCCTGCGTCTGCTCGAGGGGCAGCCGCTGAGCCTGATCCGCCACCGCTTCTGCGCCAGCCTGGCACCACAGTTGGCTGACTACCAGGGCGGTTCGCTGCGCCAGTACCTGGCTGAGCGCGACCTGCCGCTGACGCGCACCTTCAGCCTGATCGGCGCGCGCCTGCCCAGCCGCGAAGAGGCGGCGCATCTGCTGATGCCGCGCCACGCGCCACTGCTCAGCGTGCTCACTTTGTCCCACGATCCCGCTGGTCGGGCGGTGGAGTTGGCGCAGTCCAGCAGCCGCGCCGACCGCTTCCAGTACCAGGTAGCGACCTGATGGAGACCCGCATGAACGAAATCGACCAGAACATTGCCGCGCGCCAGCGCTGGATGGGCGTGCTGGCCCGTGCCGGCAGCGCCCTCGATGCCCACGAGGCGGCGCTGAAGGACAGCGCCTACCAGCTGATCCGCGCCCCCGAGGTGGGCATGACCCTAGTGCGCGGGCGCATGGGCGGCACCGGCAGTGCCTTCAACCTGGGCGAGATGACCGTGACCCGCTGCGTGGTGCGCCTGGCCGACGGCCGCACCGGCTACAGCTACCTGGCCGGCCGTGACAAGCGCCGCGCCGAACTGGCCGCCCTGGCCGACGCCCATCTGCAGGGCTGCGACCAGGCACGCTGGCTCGCCGCCCTGATCGAACCGATGGCTCACCAGCAGCGCGAGCAGCGCCTGGCCCGGGCCGCCCGCAGCGCCGCCACCCAGGTGGAATTCTTCACCCTGGTCAGAGGAGAGGACTAATGACTACGCCGCACAGCTCGCATTGGCTGCAACCGGCTTTCGACAACCCGGTGCTCGATGCCCAGGTCAGCTTTCGCGCTGCCCTCGGCGCCCTGGCCGAACCGGGCCTGCCGCGCGCCATGGACCGCGCTCACGTCCTGGGCGACCTGGCCCCGGCCACCTATGGCCTGTGCCTGGCCTTTCTCGACAGCGACACGCCCCTGTGGCTGGCGCCGCGCTTCGATACGCCGCTGATCCGCGCCAACCTGGCCTTCCATTGCGGCTGCCCGATCGTCGCCGAGCGCGAGATCGCCCTGTTCGCCCTGCTCGATGAGAGCGAACTGGATGATTTGTCGGACTTCGATAATGGCAGCGAGCGCTACCCGGATCAGTCCTGCACGCTGCTGATCCAGTTGGGTGATCTGCACGCCGGCCGGTCCCTGCGCTGGCGCGGCCCGGGCATCAAGGACGTGCGCAGCGTCAGCCTGCCGCTGCCGGCCTCGTTCTGGCAGCAGCGCCAGGCGCGCAGTGCTTTCCCCCGTGGCCTGGACTGCTTCTTCGCCGCGGGCGGGGAGGTCATCGGCCTGCCACGCAGCACCCGCGTGCTGATCGAAACCGAGGAGGCCGCCTGATGTATGTCGCCGTCAAGGGTGGCGAACGCGCCATCGACAATGCCCATCAACTGCTGGCCAACCGTCGCCGTGGTGATACCGCCGTCGCCGAACTGGGCGTGCAGCAGGTGCGTCAGCAACTGCCGCTGGCCGTGGCCCGCGTCATGAGCGAAGGCTCGCTGTACGACGAGGAACTGGCTGCGCTGGCGATCAAGCAGGCCGCAGGTGACCTGATGGAAGCCATCTTCCTGCTGCGCGCCTACCGCACCACGCTGCCGCGCTTCGGCGCCAGCGAGCCGCTGGATACCACGAAGATGCAGCTGGAGCGGCGCATCTCCGCCACCTTCAAGGATCTGCCCGGCGGTCAGCTGCTCGGCCCGACCTTCGACTACACCCACCGTCTGCTGGATTTCACCTTGCTGGCCGAGGGCGACTATCCAGCGCCAGAAGCGATCGTTACCGATGAGCCCAAGCCTTGTCCGCGGGTGCTGGATTTTCTCGCAGGCGAAGGGCTGATGGCCCGCGAGACAGACGACGGCGCGCCGGTGCCCGACATCACCCGCGAGCCGCTGGCCTTTCCCGCCAGCCGCGCTGAGCGCCTGCAGGCGCTGGCCCGTGGCGACGAGGGCTTCCTCCTGGCGCTGGGTTATTCCACCCAGCGTGGTTACGGACGCAACCACCCCTTCGCCGGGGAGATCCGTATCGGCGACGTCGAGGTGTGGATGACGCCCGCCGAACTGGGCTTCGCCGTGCCGCTGGGTGACATCGAAATCACCGAGTGCGAGATGGTCAATCAGTTCGTTGGTGAAAGTGCCGAGCAGGCGCAGTTCACCCGTGGCTATGGCCTGGCCTTCGGTTACGCCGAGCGCAAGGCCATGGGCATGGCCCTGGTCGACCGCGCGCTGCGTGCCGGCGAGTACGGCGAGGAAGTGCAGGGCCCGGCGCAGGAGGAGGAGTTCGTGCTGATGCACTGCGACAACGTCGAGGCTGCCGGCTTCGTCTCGCACCTGAAGTTGCCGCACTACGTCGACTTCCAGGCCGAACTGGAACTGATCCGCAAGCTGCGCCGCCAAGCGTCGGCAGAGGAGAACCGCTGATGAACCTTTCCATTGCAAGCGGCGCCCGCGAGGCGTCGGCCTATAACTTCGCCTATCTCGATGAGCAGACCAAACGCATGATCCGCCGTGGCCTGCTCAAGGCAGTGGCAATTCCCGGCTATCAGGTGCCCTTTGGCGGTCGCGAGATGCCGCTGCCCTACGGCTGGGGCACCGGTGGCATGCAACTGACCGCCGCCATTCTCGGTGCGGACGACGTGCTCAAGGTCATTGACCAGGGCGCCGACGACACCACCAATGCGGTGTCGATCCGCCGTTTCTTCGCCCGCACCGCCGGCGTCGCCACCACCGAGCGCACGCTGGAGGCCAGCGTGATCCAGACCCGTCACCGCATTCCGGAAACTCCGCTGTCGGCCGGGCAGATCATGGTCTATCAGGTGCCTATCCCCGAGCCGCTGCGCTTTATCGAGCCCAGCGAGCAGGAGACGCGGACCATGCATGCGCTTGAGGACTACGGCGTGATGCACGTGAAGCTGTACGAGGACATCGCCACCTTCGGCCATATCGCCACCGCCTACGCCTATCCGGTGACGGTGGACGAGCGCTATGTGATGGACCCGTCGCCGATCCCCAAATTCGACAACCCGAAACTGGACATGAGCCCGGCGCTGATGCTGTTCGGTGCCGGTCGTGAAAAGCGCCTGTACGCGGTGCCGCCCTTTACCAAAGTGGTCAGCTTGGACTTCGAGGATCACCCCTTCGCCGTGCAGCAGTGGGATGAGTGCTGCGCCTTCTGTGGCAGCACGGAATCCTTCCTCGACGAGTTGATCGTCGACGATGCCGGCAACAAGCGCTACGTCTGCTCCGACACCGACTACTGCCGCCAGCGCACTGAGGAGAACCTGCAATGAGCGCCGCCGAACGTCTGCAACCTGCCATGGCAGTGGCCGAGCCGTTGTTCTCGGCGCGAGATCTGACCCGCCTTTACGGACCGGACAAGGGCTGCCAGGGGGTGAGTTTCGACCTTTATCCCGGCGAGGTGTTGGGCATTGTCGGTGAGTCCGGGTCGGGCAAGTCCACCTTGCTCAGCCTGCTCTCCGGGCGCTGCCCGCCAGATCGCGGCAGCGTGAGTTATCGCGGTCGCGACGGCCAGTGGCTCGACCTTTACAGCGCCAGTGAGGCCGAGCGGCGCACGCTGCTGCGCACCGAGTGGGGCTTTGTCGAGCAGAACCCGCGTGACGGCCTGCGCATGGCGGTATCGGCTGGCGCCAACATCGGCGAGCGACTGATGGCCCAGGGCGTGCGCCATTACGGCGAGCTGCGCGCCGCCGGGCTCGACTGGCTGAGCCAGGTGGAGATCGACCCGGCGCGTATCGACGATCTACCGCGCACCTTCTCCGGCGGCATGCAGCAGCGCCTGCAGATCGCCCGCAACCTGGTTTCAGCGCCGCGCCTGGTTTTTATGGACGAACCCACGGGCGGGTTGGACGTATCGGTGCAGGCGCGCCTGCTCGACCTGCTGCGTGGCTTGGTGCGCGAGCTGGACCTGGCGGTGGTGATCGTCACCCACGACCTGGCGGTGGCGCGCCTGTTGGCCGACCGCCTGATGGTGATGCGCCGCTCGAGGGTGGTGGAGGCGGGGCTCACCGACCAGATTCTCGACGATCCGCAGCATCCCTATTCGCAGCTGCTGGTGTCGTCCGTCTTGCAGCCATGAGCGTACCGCGAGCTGGCGCTGCGTAGGGTGGATGACGCTCTTCTCATCCACCAGCGAGTCGCCATCGGTGGATGGATAAAGCGCCATCCACCCTACAACCGACCACCCGTAGCCCCGAGGAAATCAGGGCTACGACGGTAACCGAGGTGTGTATGAACAACCTGATCGAGGTCAGCGGCCTCAGCAAAACCTTCACCCTGCACCAGCAGAACGGCGTTGTCCTGCAGGTGCTGCGTGACCTGAATTTCGCCGTGCGCGGCGGCGAGTGCCTGGTGCTGCATGGGCAGTCCGGCGCCGGCAAGTCGACCCTGCTGCGCACGCTGTACGGCAACTACCTGGCCGCTGGCGGCAGCATCCGCATCCGTCACCAGAACAAGCCGGTGGAGCTGGTCGGCGCAGAACCGCGCCAGGTGCTGGCGGTGCGCCGGCAGAGCCTGGGCTACGTCAGCCAGTTTTTGCGGGTGATCCCGCGCGTATCGACCCTGGACGTGGTGATGGAGCCGGCGCTGGCCCGCGGCTGGACGCGCAGCGATGCCGAGGCGCGAGCCAAGAGCCTGCTGAGCCGGCTGAATATCCCCGAGGCGCTGTGGCAACTGGCACCAGGCACCTTTTCCGGCGGCGAGCAGCAGCGCGTCAACATCGCCCGCGGCTTCATGGTCGAGTGGCCGGTGCTGCTGCTCGACGAGCCCACCGCCTCGCTGGATGACGCCAACCGCCAGGTGGTGCTGGAGCTGATTCTGGAGGCCAAGGCGGCTGGCAGCGCGCTGATCGGCATCTTCCACGACCGCATCGCCCGCGAGGCGGTGGCCGACCGTTACCTCGACATGAGCGCCGCTGCGGCGCAACCGGAGTACGTCTATGTCGTCTGAACAGATTCTCAGCAACGCTCGTATCGTTACCGCCGAGCGCGAGTTCCTCGGCACCCTGCTGCTTCGCGACGGGCTGATCGCCGCGGTGGACGAGGGCGCCAGCTACCTGCCGCAGGCCCAGGACCTGGGCGGCGATTACCTGCTGCCGGGGCTGGTGGAGCTGCACACCGACAATCTGGAAAAGCATATGAGCCCGCGTCCTGGGGTGGATTGGCCGTCGGCTTCGGCGGTGCTGACTCATGATGCGCAGATCGTCGCCGCCGGCATCACCACGGTGTTCGATGCGCTGTCCATCGGCGATATCAACCCGCGTGGTCGGCGCATGCAGCAATTGCCGGCGATGATCGAGGCCATCGCCGCCAGCGAGGCGGCGGGGCAGACCCGCGCCGAGCACCGCCTGCACCTGCGCTGCGAGCTGTGCCATCCCGATGCGCTGACGATCTATCGCGACTTGGTCGAGCACCCGCTGGTGGCGCTGGTGTCGGTGATGGATCACTCGCCCGGCCAGCGCCAGTTCGCCAAGGTGGAGAAGTACCGCGAGTACTACATGGGCAAGTACCACCTGAGCCCGGCGGAGATGGAGGAGTTTCTTCAGGAACAGATCGCCAACTCGCGCCAGTACAGCGACCGCCAGCGTCGCGCCATCGTCGAGGACTGCCATTCCCGTGGTATCTCGGTGGCCAGCCATGACGACGCGACCCTGGCTCACGTGCAGGAGTCAGCTGGTTTCGGCATGGCCATCGCCGAGTTTCCTACCACCCTGGAGGCCGCACGCGCCAGCCACGAACTGGGACTGAAAGTACTGATGGGCGCACCGAACCTGGTGCGCGGCGGCTCGCACTCGGGCAATATCGCTGCCGCCGAACTGGCGCGCCACGGTGTGCTGGATATCCTCTCCAGCGACTATTATCCGGCCAGCCTGTTGCATGCGGCCTGGCTGCTAGTCGGGCAGGACAACGACTATGATCTACCAGCGGCCATAGCCACCGTGAGCCGCGCGCCGGCCAGGGCGGCCGGACTGGATGATCGCGGCGAGATCCGAGTCGGTCTGCGCGCCGACCTGGTGCAGGCCAGGGCGCATGGCGAGCAGCCGGTGATCCAGCAGGTGTGGCGCCAAGCGCGAAGGGTATTCTGATGCAGGGCAGGTTGATCTATCTGATGGGGCCTTCGGGCTCGGGCAAGGACAGCCTGTTGCAAGCCGCACGTGCGCCGCTTGAGGCGCACGGCTGCCGTTTCGCCCGACGGGTGATCACCCGTAGTGCCGAGTCCGTCGGCGAGGATGCGCTGGGCGTCACCCCGGGCGAATTCGAGCGCCTGGAAGGCGAGGGCGCCTTCGCCCTGAGCTGGCGCGCCAATGGCCTGGCCTACGGCATCCCGCGCGAGATCGATGATTGGCTGAGCGCCGGCCAGGATGTGTTGATTAACGGTTCACGCGGCCATCTCGAGGCTACGCGCCAGCGCTATCCGGATCTGCTGGCGATTCTTCTGCAGGTCGACGAGGCGGTGCTGCGCCAGCGCTTGCTGGCTCGTGGCCGCGAGACGCTGGAGCAGATCGAGCAGCGCCTGGCGCGCAGCCGCAGCTTTGCCCCAGTGGGAGGCGCTTCAGCGGCGACTGTCGCGGCTAAAGCCGCTCCCACAATGGTATCTGCGGAGAGTGTCGTCATCCTCGACAACTCCGGCCCCCTGCCGCACACCGTCAGCCGCCTGCTGTACCTGCTCGACGAGATGCGCCGATGCGCCTGACCTTGCTTGGCACCGGCGATGCCCGCCAGGTACCGGTGTACAACTGCAGCTGTCCGGCCTGCGATGCGGCGCGGGTCTATCCAGCGCGGCGCCGTGGCCCCTGTTGCGCGCTGATCGAATGCGGCGCGCAGCGCTGGCTGATCGACAGCGGCCTGACCGATCTTGCCGAACGCTTTGCGCCGCATAGCCTCAGTGGAATTCTGCAGACCCACTACCACGCCGACCATGCCCAGGGTCTGCTGCATCTGCGTTGGGGGCAGGGTTTGGTGATTCCGGTGCATGGCCCGGATGACCCGGCTGGCCTGGCCGATCTGTACAAGCACCCCGGCATTCTCGATTTCAGCCAGCCTTTCGTGGCCTTCGAGCGTCGCCAACTGGGCGAACTGCAGGTCACCGCGCTACCGCTGACTCACTCCAAGCCAACCTTTGGGTACTTGTTTGAAGGGCCGGGGCTTGAGGGGCAGGTCAGGCGAATTGCCTACCTCACCGATACCATCGGCGTACCCGAGGCCAGTTGCGCCGAACTGCAGCGAGCGCCACTGGATCTGCTGGTACTGGATTGTTCTACCGCACCGCACCCCATCGCGCCGCGTAATCACAATGACCTGACGCGGGCGTTGGAGGTGATCGAGCGCTTGCGGCCCGCGAAGTCCGTACTCACCCATATCGGCCACAGCTTCGACGCCTGGCTGCTCGATCATCCGGCCGCCTTGCCGCCAGGAGTCAGCCTGGCCAGTGATGGTCTGGTGCTGTAGCCCGGATGTAATCCGGGGCCGCCCGACAGTCATTTTTGGATTGCATCGGGGCGACGGATTGGCTTGCGCTGCCGGTCAATCCAGCGGCAATTCCGTTGTCCGCTTCACTTCGCTCATGGCGATGTGCGAATGCGCTTCGTGTACGTGCGGGCGTTGCAGCAGGTGGTCACGCAGGAAGCGCTCGTAATCGGCGATGTCCTTGGCCACTACCTTGAGCAGGTAGTCCGAGCCGCCGGCCATGCTGTAGCACTCCAGCACCTGCGGATAGCCGACCACGGCCTGTTCGAACTCGTCCAGATTGCCGCGACCATGGGCCGACAGCTTGATGTCGACGAACACCGTGATGCCGAATCCCAGGCGCTTGTGATTGAGTAGGGCGACCTTACGGTCGATCAGCCCCTCTTCCTGCATGCGATTGATACGTCGCCAGCAGGGCGATTGCGACAGTTCGACCTTTTCCGCCACTTCGGCTGCAGAAAGATCGGCGTTGTGCTGCAGCAGGCGGAGAATCCGCCGGTCGATGGGGCTGAGCTTGTCCTGCATGATTTTTTCCATTTTCTTGAGATTGTTGGAAGGATCATGCGAAGTATTGTCTCTGCTACTCGAAAATAGAAAGAAAAAAGCGGAACCCTCCGGTCATGCTTTAAGCAAATCCGTCGCAGCGATCCTGCGACCGGACTCAACGGAGCGTGTCTACCGTCGCGCTCCCTGTGCTCGCCATAAGAATAAAAGGAGCGCCCCATGTCATTGGCCGAAATCCGCCTGGATGACAAATACCGCCTCGCGACTGGTCATCTCTACCTGACCGGCACTCAGGCGCTCACCCGCCTGCCCATGCTGCAGAAGCAGCGTGATGCCGCCTTCGGACTCAATACCGCCTGCTTCATATCCGGCTATCGCGGCTCGCCCTTGGGCGGCCTGGACAAGAGCCTGTGGGACGCGCGCGAGTACCTCAAGCAAAACCATATCCACTTCCAGCCCGGCGTCAACGAAGAGCTGGGCGCCACCGCGGTGTGGGGTAGCCAGCAGGCCAACCTGTTCCCCGGCGCCCGCTACGACGGCGTGTTCGCCATGTGGTACGGCAAGGGGCCGGGCGTCGACCGCAGTGGAGACGTGTTCAAGCACGGCAACTCGGCCGGCGTCTCCAAGCATGGCGGTGTGTTGGTGCTGGCTGGCGATGACCACGGCTGCAAGTCCTCGACCATCGCGCACCAGAGCGAGCATGCCTTTATCGCCGCCTCGATCCCGGTGCTCAACCCGGCCAACGTCCAGGAAGTGCTGGACTACGGCATTATCGGCTGGGAGCTGTCGCGCTACAGCGGTTGCTGGGTGGCGCTGAAGACCATCGCCGAGAACGTCGATTCCTCGGCCGTGGTGGACGTTGACCCGCTACGCATCCAGATTAAGATTCCCGAGGATTTCCAGCTGCCGGAAGACGGCGTTCACATCCGCTGGCCCGATCCACCCCTGGCGCAGGAAAAGCGCCTCAACGTGTACAAGATCTACGCTGCGCGGGCCTTCGCCCTGGCCAACAACCTCAACCAGGTCAAGCTCGACTCGCCCAACCCTCGCCTGGGCATCATCACCACCGGCAAGTCCTACCTCGACGTGCGCCAGGCGCTGGACGACCTCGGCCTGGACGAGGCGCTGTGCGCCAAGGTCGGTTTGCGCGTGCTCAAGGTCGGCATGAGCTGGCCGCTGGAGCCGGTCTCGGTGCACCAGTTCGCCGAAGGCCTGGATGAAATCCTGGTGGTGGAAGAGAAACGCAGCATCATTGAAGACCAGCTCACCGGTCAGCTCTACAACTGGCCGGTGGGCAAGCGTCCGCGTGTGGTCGGTGAGTTCGACGAGCAGGGCAATTCGCTGTTTCCGAACCTGGGCGAGTTGACCCCGGCAATGATCGCCCGGGTGATCGCCAAGCGCCTGGCGCCGATCTATAGCAGCCCGACCATCGAAGAGCGCCTGGCCTTTCTCGATGCCAAGGAAAAGGCTCTGGCTGCCCCCAAACACAAGACTGCGCGTACCCCGCATTTCTGCTCGGGTTGCCCGCATAACAGCTCGACCAAGGTGCCGGAAGGCAGCCGCGCTCTCGGCGGTATCGGTTGCCACTACATGACCCAGTGGATGGATCGCAGCACTGATACCTTCACCCAGATGGGCGGCGAGGGCGCGACCTGGATCGGCCAGGCGCCGTTCACCGACACCCCGCATGTGTTCCAGAACCTCGGCGACGGCACCTACTTCCATTCCGGCCATCTGGCCCTGCGTGCGGCCGTGGCCGCCGGGGTCAATATCACCTACAAGATTCTCTACAACGATGCGGTGGCCATGACCGGCGGCCAGCCCATCGACGGCGAGCTGCGCATCGACCAGCTCAGCCAGCAGGTACATGCCGAGGGCGTCAAACGTATCGCCCTGGTCAGCGACGAGCCGGACAAGTACCCGACCCGCGCCACCTTCGCTCCGGGCGTGACCTTCCATCACCGCCGCGAGCTGGACGCCGTGCAGCGCGAGCTACGCGAGTTCAAGGGCGTTTCGGTGATCCTCTACGACCAGACCTGCGCCACTGAGAAACGGCGTCGGCGCAAGCGCGGCAAGATGGTCGACCCGGCCAAACGCGCCTTCATCAACCCGGCGGTGTGCGAGGGCTGCGGCGATTGCAGCGTGAAATCCAACTGCCTGTCTGTGCTGCCGCTGGAAACCGAACTGGGGCGCAAGCGCGAGATCGATCAGAGCGCCTGCAACAAGGATTTCAGTTGCCTGGAAGGCTTCTGCCCGAGCTTCGTTACCGTGCACGGCGGCGGCCTGCGCAAGCCAGAGGCCGTTGGCCTGGGCGCGCTATTCATCGCCTTGCCGGAGCCGAAGCAACCGGCTCTGAGCCGGCCCTGGAACATCCTCCTGCCGGGTGTCGGCGGTAGTGGCGTGACCACCGTCGGTGCCCTGCTGGGTATGGCCGCGCACATCGAAGGCAAGGGCTGTACCGTGCTCGATCAGGCTGGGCTGGCGCAGAAGTTCGGCCCGGTGATCACCCACATCCGCATCGCCGCGCGGCAGAGCGACATCTACGCCGTGCGTATCGCCGCCGGGGAAACCGATCTGCTGCTGGGCTGCGACCTGGTGGTGTCGTCCAGTGAAGAGGCACTGGCCAAGCTCAACGACAAGATCGCCCATGCGCTGATCAACAGCCATGAAGCGGCCACTGCCGAGTTCACCCGCAACCCGGACGCCCAGGTGCCCGGCGCGGCCATGCGCGAAGCGATCAGCGAAGCGGTGGGCGAGGGCAAGACCCGTTTTGTCGATGCCACGCGCCTGGCCACTCGCCTGCTCGGCGACAGCATCGCCACCAACCTGTTCATGCTCGGCTATGCATATCAAAAGGGACTGGTGCCGGTAACGGCCGAGGCGATCAACAAGGCCATCGAACTCAATGGCGTGGCCATCGAGCTAAACCAGCAGGCGTTTCTCTGGGGGCGTCGGGCTGCGCATGACTTGGCTGCAGTGGAGAAAGTCGCTGCACCCAAGGTGGTCGAGGCGCCACATTGCAGCACGCTGGAGGAAATCGTCGCCGACCGCGTGCAGCGTCTGACCGCCTACCAGAACGCTGCCTATGCCGAGCGCTATCGCGAACTGGTCGAGCGCGTGCGCAAGGCCGACACCGATGCCGAGCAGCGCCTGAGCAAGGCCGTGGCGCGTTACTACTTCAAACTCCTGGCCTACAAGGACGAGTATGAAGTGGCGCGGCTTTACAGCGATGCGACCTTCCGCAAGCAGCTCGAAGCGCAGTTCGAAGGTGACTACCAGCTGCAGTTCCACTTGGCGCCGAGCTGGCTGAGCAAGCCGGATGCCGTTACCGGCGAGCCGCGCAAGCGCAGCTTCGGTCCCTGGATGCTCAAGGCATTCGGCGTGCTGGCGCGCTTCAAGTTCCTGCGTGGCAGCGCGCTCGATCCGTTCGGCCACAGCGCCGAACGTCGCCTGGAACGCGAACTGATCGAGGAATACGAAGCCAACGTGGCTTATCTGCTCGCCGAGCTCAATGGCAGCAACTACCGCACGGCAGTGGCGCTGGCCGAGATTCCTGAGCAGATCCGCGGCTACGGTCATGTGAAGGAAGCGGCGCTGGCCAAGGCGCGCGAGCAGGCGACGCAGCTCAAGGCACGCCTGACCGTCAGCGAAATCGCCGCCGTGCAGTTGTTCGAACCGGCTGCCTGAGCCTCAGACCCATCCCCTTTGCCACCCTCTCCCACGCGGGAGAGGGGCGGCCTTTTACATCCGAGGTAACCCGATGTCCGTCTTCACTCACGTCGACTTCGATCAGCACGAACAGGTGGTCTATGGCCACGACAAGGCCAGCGGCCTGAAAGCCATCATCGCCATTCATGACAGCACCCTTGGCCCGGCACTGGGCGGCTGCCGCATGTGGAACTACGCCACGGACGAAGAGGCGCTGCGCGATGTGCTGCGCCTGTCGCGCGGCATGACCTATAAATCGGCGTTGGCCCGCTTGCCGCTCGGTGGCGGCAAGGCGGTGATCATCGGCGACCCGCACACCGGCAAGAGCGAGGCGCTGTTCCAGGCCATGGGTGATTTCGTCGACAGCCTGGGCGGGCGTTATGTCACGGCGGCGGACTCCGGTACCGGCGTGGCCGAGATGCGCATCATGGCCGAGCGCACTCGCCATGTGGCTGGCGCCGGGCAGCGTGAGGCCTTCGGTGGCGGCAGCCGTGACGGCGATCCATCGCCGTCCACCGCCTATGGCGTGTTCATCGGTATCCAGGCTGCAGTGGCCCATCGCCTCGGTCGCCAGGACCTTTCCGGTATCCGTGTGGCCATCCAGGGCGTCGGCCAGGTCGGCTTCGGCCTGGCCAAGCTGTTCAAGGACGCCGGCGCCCAGCTGTGGGTGACCGACATTCATGAGACCAACGTGCAGCGCGCGGTCGCCCAGCTCGGCGCCACCGCGGTCGGCCAGCACGATATCTACCGCCTCGATGTGGACGTGTTCGCGCCGTGCGCGCTGGGCGCCATCGTCAACCTGCAGACGCTGGAAGCCCTGCGCGCGCCAATCATCGCCGGCGCGGCCAACAATCAGCTGGCCGACGCCAGCCTGGCCGAGCTGCTGCGTCGTCGTGAATGCCTGTATGCGCCGGACTACGCGATCAATGCCGGCGGCATCATCGATGTCTGCTATGAGCGCACCGGTGGCAGCGCTGCTCAACTCAAGGCGCATATAGAGGGCATCGGCCCGACCCTGGCGGAAATCTTCCAGCGCGCCGAACGTGAAGGCGCGACCACCACCGCGATAGCCGACCGCATGGCGCTGGAGCGTTTGCGCGGTGGCCTGCAACCGGTGCGTGCAGCAGCGGCTGCCAAGGAGGTATCCCAGGGCTGGCAACGTTAGGCAGGGAGCGGTGGCGACATGACAAATGCGCGCGCCGCCGCTAAGATGCGGCCCGGCCGTAGCGAATACGGCCGTGTCCCCTTAGTTCAACGGATAGAATAAGCCCCTCCTAAGGGCTAGATGCTGGTTCGATTCCAGCAGGGGACGCCATCTTCTTTCTCGCCGATCTGGCGTGCTTCTCCGCCTTGTTCTCTGATTCTGCATGAGCGACCTTCGCTCGCCATGCCGCCCAGTCGCCTCGCTGTTTCCCCTCTTCGCTGTCGCTTCGCGGATCCAGAGCATGCGGTCTCTGGATGTGGTGTTTGGTCTTCATTTCAGGCGCGCAAGACCTCTAGATCGCACCTTTTGTTCCCTGCTTGGCTGCTCAGATAGCCGTCTCGGGTGCCGTGCTAACGCGAGGGCTCGATATAAGTATTTGTTCTTAAGCGCGGTTGCAAATCATTATCATGTGGTTTTAGTATCGGCCCACTTTCATCCGGACCGATGAGGTGCGACGTGACCACGGAATTGCCCTACGATTTCATCGCAATTGGCATCGGGCCTTTCAATCTCGGATTGGCATGCCTCGCGGAGCCTCTGGGAGCCCGCAGCCTGTTCCTCGACAGGAAGGCCGAATTCAGCTGGCACCCCGGCATGCTGCTAGATGGCACCACGCTACAGAATCCCTTCCTTGCCGATCTGGTCTCGATGGCCGATCCCACCAGTCGTTTCAGCTACCTCAACTACTGCAAGCAGCAAGGCCGCTTGTACAACTACTACATCCGCGAGAACTGGTACCTGTCACGTCAGGAGTTCGATCGCTACTGCAAGTGGGCGGCGGCGCAGCTCGACAACCTGCGCTATCAGCACGAAGTGCAGGAGGTCTGGTACGACGATTCGCTGCCTGGCTATGTGCTGGCCGGTGTGCGCGGCGATACCGGCGAGGGTTTCCAGTACAGCTGTCGCAAACTGGTGATCGGTATCGGTGGTGTGCCGCACATTCCTGCCTGCTGCAGCCCTGGCGACGCTCGCCAGGCGGTGCATACCTCGGGTTACCTGGACAGCAGGGAGGCACTGCAGCGTTGTCGTAGCATTACCGTGATCGGCAGTGGGCAGAGCGGTGCGGAGGTGTTTCAGGACTTGCTGGAGCAAGCCCCGCAACGTGGATACCAGTTGAACTGGGTGACCCGTGCGCCGCGCTTTTTCCAGATGGAGAACGCCAAGCTCACCCTCGAGTTGATCACGCCGGACTATGGCCGCTATTTCTACGGCCTGGACGACGGGGTCAAGCGGCAAATCCTCGATGACCAACGCAGTATCTACAACGGCATCAATCAATCGCTGATCGAGCGTATCTACCAGACCCTGGACGAGCGTCAGCAGCAGGGCCTTACCGGTGTCAGGCTGCTGCCCAACCTGGCGTTGCAGCAATGCCAGCGAGACGCTATCAGCGGGCAATGGCAACTGGAGTTTCAGCACGCTCAGACGGGCTCGCGTTATGGCCACGCGACCGACGGGCTGGTGTTCGCCACCGGCTATCGCTACCAACTGCCAAGTTTCATCGAGGGCATTCGCGAGCGGATTCGCTGGGATGCACAAGGACGTTACACGCCATCGCCGAACTGGGCGGTGGATCATCAGGATAGTGAGATCTATGTGCAGAACGTTGGCTTGCACAGCCACGGCCTGACCAACCCCGATCTTGGTCTGGCTTGCTGGCGCAATGGTCGCTTGCTCAATGAGCTGACCGGGCGTGATGCGTATCCCTGCGAGGCGCGCACCACCTACCAGGATTTCCAGCCGCCGGCTGACTGCGGCTTCGTCGCGCTCGGGCAGGGGAGCGCCTCTGCATGAACCTGCGCACCACCATTCTGATCATGTCGGGCTTCGGCGTGATCAGCGATTCGATTCTGATCGCGTTCTACCCGCAATTCTTCGAGACCCGTTACGGCGTGACCAGCCCGGTGCATGTGGGTGCCTACATCGCCGCCATCTCGATTGCGGTGATGTGCATGCTCCCCGTCTGGGCGCGTGTCGCCAGGCGTATGGAGACCATGCACCTGCTGTTCTACACCCAGGGAGTGGCTGCACTGTTCTGTCTGGCTTCGATCTGGGCGCCGAACGTCGAGAGCTACTGGCTGCTCAGTCTGATGATGTTCATGACCAAGGCCAGTTACCTGCTGATGTTCCCGTACCTGATGCGTCTGGAGGCGCCAGAGAATCACAGCCTGGTGATCGGTCTGCTGTCGGTGGTCATCCACATCGGCGCGATCTTCGGTGCGGCTGTCGGCGGCATGGCGCTGGAGCAGTACGGGCCCAGTTTCTGCATCACCCTTATGGCAGCTGGTGACCTGGCGCAGATGGCCCTGTGCCTGTACCTGATCCGCAGCGGGAAAGTGGTCAAGGTGCTCAGTCGCGAGGAGAAGAGCGGCCAGGCACCGGTGCCGCGGCGTAGCCCGCAGGCGCTGTCGGCGCTGCTCAAGCTGTGCCTGCTGATGTTTCTCTTCGACTTCAGCGCCTACCTGGTACGGCCTTTCTTCACCCTGTACTGGGAGGCACGTACGGGGCTGCACGAGCCACTGCTGACCGGCCTGGTGTTCGCCATCCCCGGCATCGTCGCCTTGCTGGCGCTGCTGCTCAAGCATCTGCTCGCGCAGCCACCGCGCTGGGTCGATCACACCCTGTTCAATCTGCTGCTCGGGGCATCGGGCCTGGCACTGCAGGCCAGCGAGTCGCTGGAGCTGATCATCATCGGTCGCTGTCTGTACGGGTGGGCGCTGTATCAGGTGATAGTCAAGCTCGAGGTCACTCTGTTCAAGGTCAGTACGCCGGATGCCTATGCCCGCGATTTCGGCGTCACCAACTTCTTCCAGAACCTTGGCGTGCTGCTGTCCTCGTTCGGCGCCGGGTTTCTGGTCAACCTGGTCGGTATTCCGCTGACCTTCGTCATCGCTGCGGCAGGCCTGCTGCTCACGGCGATCATCGACCGCGGCTGGTTCGGCGTCGATCGCCGGCATGCCGCTCAGGGAGAACTTTGCCATGCCAACTGAGGCCGCAGTGTCGCGCCATCCGTGTGCATCGCTAGACCCGCAATTCAGCCTGCGTCCGTTGCGTCTCGACGAGGATGTCGCGGTGATCCACCCCTGGTACCAGATGGACTACGCCCATTACTGGAACATGCAGGACATGACCCTGGAGGCGACCCGCGACTTCTACGCCGACGCCATGGGGAGCGGCCACATGCGTGCCTTCATGGGCTGCTATCGAGGTACGCCAGCGTTCGTCATGGAGTGCTACGACCCTCGGCACGACCCGCTCGGCGAACTCTATGCGGTGCAGCCTGGCGACCTCGGCATGCACTTTTTCGTCGGCCCGAGCAAGGAGCCGATTCGCCACTTCACCCGTGACGTGCTGCGCGCGGTGATGGCCTTCCTCTTCGACGAACTCGGTGCCCGCCGCGTGGTTGTGGAACCGGACATTCGCAATCACAAGGTGCATCGCCTGAACCGTCTGGTCGGCTTCGTTGAGCAAGGCCCTGTCGATCTACCTGCCAAGACCGCGCTGCTGGCGTTCTGCACGCCCGACGACTTTTTCCAATCACTTGAAGGATCAAGCCCGCTATGACTTCTCCTCGTCTGGATCATCCTGCCGACGCCGTCGCCCACCTCAGTCCCGAGCTGTGGCACAGGGTCAATCGCCTGCTAGTGCGCAAGGCCATCGCCGAATACGCCCATGAGCAGTTGTTCAGCCCGCAGGTGCTGGGCGCAGCCGAGCGTGAAGGCTGGCAGCGCTACGAGCTGCAGGCGGATACCGAAGGCTGTGAGTACCACTTCGAAGCGCGCACCATGGCCTTGCGCCATTGGCACATCGAGCCGGCCAGCATCGAGCGCGTGCTCGATGGCCAGCAGCAGACGCTCGATGCGCTGACCTTCGTCATCGACTTCAAGCGGACGCTGGGCATCCCGGCGGACAAGCTGCCGGTGTATCTGGATGAGATCAGCAGCACCCTCTACGGTGCGGCCTTCAAGCACGGCGAACGGGCGCTGAGCAGTGCCGAGTTGGCGGATGCTGACTACCAGACCATCGAGGCGGCGATGATCGAGGGCCATCCCGGCTTCGTTGCCAACAATGGCCGCCTGGGTTTCAACGCTTTCGACTATCACGCCTACGCACCGGAAAGCGGCTCGCGCTTCGCCATCATCTGGCTCGCGGTACACCGCGACAACGCACATTTCGCCGCCGTGCCGGGGCTGGGTCACGAGCAACTGCTGCGCGACGAGCTGGGCGAGGCGCAGTTGCTGGCCTATCGCAAGCAACTGCAGGAGCAGGGGCTGAATGCCGATGACTACCTGCTGATGCCGACGCACCCCTGGCAGTGGTTCAGCAAGCTGAGCCTGATGTTCGCCGCCGACATCGCCCAGCGCAAAATCGTGCCGTTGGGGCGTAGCAGCGACGAATACGTCGCTCAGCAGTCGCTGCGTACCTACTACAACATGTCGCAGCCGCAACGCTGCTACGTGAAGACCTCGTTGTCGATCCTCAACATGGGGTTCATGCGCGGCCTGTCGCCTTACTACATGGCCGGCACGCCGGCGATCAACGCCTATCTGGACCAGTTGATTAGCAGCGACCCGGTGCTGCGTGAATACGGTTTCAGCATCCTGCGCGAAGTCGCCTCCGTGGGTTATCGCAACCGCTACTACGAGTCGGCGCTGGAGACCGACAGCCCGTACAAGAAGATGCTCTCGGCGCTGTGGCGGGAGAGCCCCGGTAGCCGCCTGAAAAGCGGCGAACGGCTGATGACCATGGCCGCGCTGTTGCACGTCGACCCGCACGGCCAGGCACTGCTGCCCGAGCTGATCCGCCGCTCGGGGCTCACCGCTCAGGCCTGGATGCGCCGCTATATGGATGCCTTCCTGCGCCCGCTGATGCACTGCTTCTATGCGCACCACCTGGTGTTCATGCCGCATGGCGAGAACCTGATTCTGGTACTCGACGGCCACGTGCCGGTGCGCGCGATCATGAAGGACATCGCCGAAGAGTCGGCGATTCTCGACAAGGATGCGCAGATGCCACCGGGCCTGGAACGTCTGGCCGTGGACGTGCCGGAGGACTACAAGATCCTCGGCATCTTCATCGATGTGTTCGATGGCGTGTTCCGCCACATGAGCCAGATTCTCGAAGAGAACCAGTGCATGAGCGAAACCGAGTTCTGGCGCGGTGTCGCCGAGTCGGTGATCGACTATCAGCGTGCGCACCCGGAACTGGCCGAGCGCTTCGCGCGCTACAACTTCTTTGCGCCGAACTTCCTGCATTCATGCCTGAACCGTCTGCAACTGAAGAACAACCTGCAAATGGTCGACCTGGCCAACCCGGCAGGCAGCCTGATCATGGCCGAGCCGCTGAACAACCCGGTCGCTGCGTTTGCACCCTGTAAAGAGCACGAAACGGCACCACGGCGTATCGCCGAGTTGCAGCGCTAGCTGCTCGCCCCGTCAGGCAACGCCGACGGTGCACGATTTCCATGGTCCGGATTGGGCCATAGCCCAAAGCCTGAGGCGTTGGCGCGCCGACGCGGGCGGGATCGGTGCCGGCCGGTTTCAGCTCGCGGCTGCCTGCCAGTCTCGAGTCCGCAGCAAGGAGCCACGCATGTACAACCCCAGTCGTACCGCTCAGTTTGCCGCCACGCCCTACGATTTTCGCGCCACCGAGCCGCAGTTGCCGATTCATAGCTACTGCGATCCGGCGATCTACGAATGCGAACAGGAGCGGATCTTCCGGCACTGCGCCAACTACATCGGTCACGAGAAGATGGTGCCCGAGCTGGGTGACTGGTACGCGCTGCCGCACGAGGAGCACAGCCGCATTCTGGTGCGCAACGAGCATGGCGTGGAGCTGCTGTCCAATGTTTGCCGTCACCGTCAGGCGCTGATGCTTGGCGACTTCAGCCCCGGCAGTGATGCCGACACGGTACGCCGTGGCAACCTGCGTACCACAGGTGGTCGCATCATGTGTCCGTTGCACGCCTGGACGTACGACACCAGCGGGCTGATCGTGGGGGCGCCGAAGTTTCCGGAGAAACCCTGCCGTAACTTGCCGCGCTACCCCCTGCATAACGTTGCCGGCTTTCTTTTCGAAGGGCCACGTGACCCGGTCGCCGACATCGGCGCGTTGTTCCGCCGCCCGGACATGGACTTCTCCGACTACCAGCTCGACCACGTCGAGATGCACCCGTGCAAGTGCAACTGGAAGACCTTCATCGAGATCTACAACGACGACTACCACATCGCTTCGTTCCATCCCGGTCTGCGCCGTTACGTGCGCAGCGAAGGGCTGCAGTGGGATTACGGCGACTGGTACAGCCTGCAGCGCATCAACGTGAACCCCAACCTGGCACGTGCCGGCACCGATACCTACCGCGCCTGGCATGAAGGCCTGATGGCCGTGCATGGCAATGCCGCGCCGGATTTCGGTGCGATCTGGGCCAGCTACTACCCGACCCACATGATCGAGGTATTTCCCCACGCCCTGGTGCTTTCCACCGTTTACCCCAAGGGCGTGCACGAGTGCCTCAATGTCGTCGAGTTCTATTACCCGCAGGCGCTGTGTGAAGGCAATCGCGATCTGGTCGAGGCGCACCGCGCTGCCTACATGGAAACCGCCATCGAGGACGACGAGATCGCCGAGCGAACCGACGCCGGCCGGCGTGCACTGTATCAGCGCGGCGTCGATGACAGCGGCCCGTACCAGATACCGCTGGAGGAGGGCATGCAGCACTTCCACGGCTGGTATCGCCAGGTGATGGGCCAGACCTTGGCTGCCGAGCGCCGCTAAGGCGCGTATCGGCCCGACATGGAGGTTGCCGTAATGAGTTGATGTCCCCTTGCGCTGTGCCCACGCCTTATCCAACTCAACCAAGAAAAGTGTCTGCCCATGAAATCGATGTATCACTCACAACACCCGGCGCGCTTGCGCGCGACCTGCAGCTCTCGCGTACTGGCCATGGCCCTGTGCCTGGCGCCACTGGCCTGGCCGGTGGTGGCCGCCGAAGCCGAGGAAGAAGGCGAGGCGGTGGTGCTGCAGCCGGTCAGCGTTACCGGCGTCAACCAGGCGCCGCCGGTCGTCACCGAGCAGAGCGACTCCTACACCCTGGGTCGCAGCGGCACGGCGACCAAACTCGACCTGACGCCGCGGCAAACGCCGCAAACCATCACCAGCGTGAACCGTCAGCAACTCGATGACTTCAAGCTCGGCAACGCCAACGATGCCCTGCAGGCGGCGGGTATTGGCGTGCAGCGGGTAGAGACCGATCGCACCTACTTCACCGCGCGTGGCCTGGATGTGAACAACTTCCAGATCGATGGCATCGGTGTGCCGTTCTCTTCTGAAGAGCAGATGGGCGACATCGATACCTTCCTCTACGACCGTATCGAGATTCTCAAGGGTGCCAACGGCCTGACCTCCAACCCCGGCAACCCGTCGGCGACGATCAACTTCGTGCGCAAGCGCCCGACCCGCGAAACCCAGGCGCAGCTGGGCTTCAGCTATGGCTCCTGGCAGACCCGGCGCCTGGAGGCCGACGTGTCCGGCTCGCTCAACGACAGCGGCACGCTGCGCGGGCGCGCCCTGGTCGCCGGGCAGGAGGGAAATTCCTATCTGGATCGCTACCAGCCGAGCAAGACGCTGTTCTCCGGCATTCTGGAGGCCGACCTGACCGACAGCAGCACCGCGACCATCGGCTACTCCAAACAGCGCAACCGCCCGGAAGGCATCATGTGGAGCGCGCTGACGCTGTACTACACCAACGGTTCCAAGGTGCATTACGACCGCTCGCACAATACCGCGCCGGACTGGACCTACTGGGATACCGACGACGAGCAGACCTTCGCCGAGCTGAAAACCGACTGGGGTGGCGGCTGGCAGACCCAGGTGACCCTCAACTACCGCGAGATTGGCTCCGACGCCGAAATGCTCATGGCCGGCGGCGTGCCGGATGCAAGCACGGGACTGGGACTGACCACCTATGCGTCGAAGTTCGACCGTACCGAGCGCCAACTGCTGGGCGATGCCTCGGTCAAGGGGCCGTTCGAGCTGTTCGGTCGTACCCATGAGGTGGTGCTGGGCAGCAACTGGTCGCGCACCCGCGCGCACTGGACCTCCAGCGACGATGCCGCGGGGGTGGCGCTGCCACCGGTATGGGATTACGACGGCAACTATCCGCGCCCGGATTTCGCCAGTGTCACCAGCTGGGCCGACTACACCACCTACCGCCGCAGCTATTACGCGGCCGGGCATTTTGCGCTGAGCGACCAGCTCAAGCTGATCACCGGGGTCAACCACAGCAACCTCAAGAGCAGCGGCGAACGTGTCGGTGAAGGCCATCAGTACGACAAGAGCAAGTCCACGCCCTATGTCGGCCTGACCTACGACCTCAACGACAACTACTCGCTGTATACCAGCTACACCGAGATCTTCAGCCCGCAGCACCAGGTCGATCGCAACCATGCCTTGCTCGAGCCGATCGAGGGCAACAACATCGAGGGCGGAATCAAGGGCGAGTGGTTCGACCGCCGCCTCAATGCCAGCTTCGCCCTGTTCCGTACCAAGCAGGACAACACCCCCGAGTACGCCGGCTTCGATAGCGTTGAGGGTTTCTCCTATTACCAGGGCGTGGACACCAAGGTCGAAGGCTATGAAATGACTCTGGCCGGGCAGCTGACGCCAGGCTGGGAAGCCAGTGCTGGCCTGACTCATCTGTTCTCGATTCGCGATGGTGACGGCAGCAGCACGCGCACCTTCATTCCGCAGAACACCCTTTACCTGGCCACCACCTATCAGGTGCCGCAGGTACAGGGCTTGAAGGTGGGCGGCAGCGTCAACTGGCAGAGTGAGATCTTCCGTGAGCAGGGCACTTCGACCACCGGCGAGACCATCGTCAGTCGTCAGGGCTCCTACGCCGTGGTCAATGCGCTGGCCAGCTACGACATCGACCCGCACTTCAATGTCTCGCTCAACGTCAACAACCTGTTCGACCGCAAGTACCTGACCAGCCTGTACTGGGCGCAGTCCTACTATGCGCCGTCGCGCAATGCGATGCTGAGTCTGAGCTGGAAGTACTGATCCCGCCCCCCCAGCCCCGCCTGATCACAGGCGGGGCTTTCTATTGCGCCGGCAGTTTCAGCAGCGCTTCGCTGATCGCTTCGGCCAGATACTCAACGCTGAACACGCCGCCGTGAGTCCAGGTCGAACGCATGCTGGTCAGGCGCTGCTGGCGCACGAACGGCATGGCCTGCCACAGACGGGTGGTGAACAGGCGCTCCTGCTGGGCGAAGGGCTCGATATAGATCACCACGCCATCCTCGATCGTGCCGAGCTGGGTGACCGGCGCCTGGATATTGCCCCAGCGGCTGACTGGCACTGCTTGTGCCGGCTGCAGGCCGAGCAAGGACATGGCGTGCTGCGGCAGTGAATTGGGGCCGAAGATGTACACCTGGGTGGCCGATGCGAAACGGATAAGAGTGACCTTGGGCAACTCACCGCCGAAGTGTTCCAGCAGGTGTTGGCGCAACTCGTCGATGCGCTGTTCCATCTGCTGCAGGCGCTCGTGCGCCAGATCACTGCGCTGCAGGCGTGCGGCCAGGTCCAGGTAGTTGTCGCGCTGCAGTTGCAGGTTGTCCTGCTGCTGGGTGAAGTCACCGTAGCTGAGCACCGGCGCAATGCGCTCCAGCGGTTGGCGCATGTCCTCCAGCAGGGGCGTGATCAGGATCAGCTCGGGGTGCAGCTGTGCCAGACGCTCCAGGTTCGGTTCGGTACGACTGCCGGCGTTGAGAACCTCGGCGGGTAGCGTCGGATGCACCACCCAATCACGGTAATCCGCGGCGTCGGCCACGGTGAGCGGGGTGATGCCCAGTTGCAGCAGGTGCTCGGCAGGCTCCCAGCTCAGCGCGGCAATACGCGGTTCGCCCGGCTCGGCCATTGGCAGCCAGCAGAACAGGGGCAGGCAGAGCAGCATCGTGCAGCGCTTCATGCCAGGCGCCTGCGCAGCAACAAGAAGATGAAGTAGCTGCCGCAGAGGATCGAGGCGACGATGCCCAGCGGGATCTGCAGGGGAAAGATCAGGTTGCGGCCGATGAGGTCGGCCAGCAGCATCAGCAGGCAGCCAAGTAGCGCCGCCAGCGGCAGTTGCTGCTGGATGCGCCGAGCACCGAGGGTGACGGCCATGTGCGGAGCGAGCAGACCGAGAAAGCTCACCGGGCCGACCAGGCTGGTCACCAGGGCGCAGAGCAGCGACACCAGCAACAGCAGGACCAAGCGCGTTGCCGGTACATCCAGGCCGCGTCCATGGGCGATGCCGTCGCCTGCCGAGAGCAGATCCAGCGCGCGTTGCCAGAACAGGCTGAGGCCGATCAGCAGGCTTACCCCCGAACCCAGCGCGATGGCTTGCAGGCCGCTGACCCTATAGGTTGAGCCGGCTAGCCAGCCGAGCAAGGCCAGGGAATCCGAAGAGCCCTGACTAAGGGCCAGTTGCAGAGCGGTATTGAGCAGAGCCGCCAGGGCCATGCCGACCAGTACCATGAGCGCTGGCGAGTACTTCTGTTTGCGCCCTAGCAGCAATAACGTCGCCAGCACCAGCAGGCAGCCGATGAAGGCGGCAATCGGTGCCAGCAGCCAGAACAGCGCCTGACCGAACAGCAGCAGGCTGATCATCACCGCCAGTGCTGCACCGGCGCTGAGGCCGAGAATGTCGGGGCTGGCCAGCGGATTGTGCAGCAGGCGTTGCAGCAGTACACCGGCAACGGCCAGCCCAGTGCCAGCGGCTGCCGCACTGAGCAGTCGCGGCCAACGCAGCGACCACAGGACGTCCGCTGGCCAGGCCAGTTGCCAACCCTGTGGCGCGTATTGCAGGCACAGGCCAAACAGCGCGGTGAGCACCGTGGCCAACGTCAGCAGCCACCATGTGCGAACCTTGCAGCTGTCGCGGCCTCGGGGCAGGGCCAGCGCTTGCCGATCTTGCGCAGCGCCCTGGCGACAGGCAAGCCAGAGCAGAGCTGGTGCGCCGATCAGGGCGGCGACGGCGCCCGTTGGTATCTGCTCACTCAACCAGTGGCTGAGTAGCAGCGCCACGGCATCGCTGGCCAACAGCACCAACATGCCCAGCAGTACGCTGTAGACTAGCTCGTCACGGGCCGTGCGGGCGCCACACAGACGCGCCAGGTTGGGCGCCACCAGGCCGATGAAGCCGATCAGACCCACGGCGGTAATGGCTGCAGCGGTCATCCACAACGAGGCAAGAAACAGCATCAGCAGCGCCGGCCACAGGTTCAGCCCGCGCCCCCGAGCGGCGGTGCCGCCCAGCTTGAGCAAGGTCAGCACGCGCGGGGCGAGCCACAGGAGCAGCAGCCCCGGCAACAACTTGGGCCAGAGCCAATGAACCCAGGACCAGTCGATCTGTCCCATATCGCCTGCGCCCCAGATGAACAGGCCGCGTGTCTGTTGCTGGTTGAGTATCAGCACAGCGATGGCCAGTGCGCCCAGTAGCAGGTTCATCGCCATGCCGGCGAGTATCACTGGCAAGCCGGCGATACCGTCGCGTCCGGCAATCAGCAACACCAGCCCGACGCTCAGCAGTGCGCCGGCCAGCGCCGCCCAATGGCCATATTCGGCAGCAAAAATAGGGAGGACCAGGCTGGCGGCCAACAAGCCGAGCCAGGCGCCGGAGGCAGCGCCGAGGGTCATGGGTGATACCAGGCGGTTCTGCGTCAGTTGTTGCAACAGGCTGCCGGATAGCCCCAGCGCCGCGCCCACCAGCAGCGTCATCACCAGGCGCGGCAGGCTGGCCAGGTGAAATTGCAGAGCGGCGAAGCTGTCGCCTTCGGGGACAGTCAGCGTCCAGTGGTCCAGGCTGATATTGAGGTGCAGCAAGGCAATGATCAGCAGGCCGAGCAACGCCAGGCCGTAGCGGCAAGCGCCTGCTTTCAGTGGACGCCAACTGTCGACCAGGCTCGGTGCGCTGTGCATCTCAGCCAAATCCGGGCGACCCGTTGATTCGAAGTGGATTGTGCGTTGCGTAGCACGCGCACATCAGCAGACCAGCTCCTCGCGAAAGCGCTGCAAGCGCTCGGCAGGTTTCAACCTCGGGCAGCCGGCACAGGGCTCGCCGTCGGCGCGGCGAAAATGTTGGCAGCAGGCGTTGCGTCCCAGCGCCAGGCACTGGCTGCCATTTTCGAGACTTACCTCGATCAGTGGACTCTTGCCAGGGAAGCCCAGCGCCTGCAGCCAGCGGTCTTCCAGCTCGCGCAGCTGGCCATTGCTCAGGCCCTGGTGGCGTTGCAGCAAAAGCAAGGCAGCACGGGCGCAGTCGGCAATCAGCAGGCGCGCCAGCTTGGGGTAGATGTTGGAGACACCGTTGAACTCCTCCAGCTGACGTTCCAGCAGGTTCATCAGTCGCTCAGCGGCGTTCTCGACAAGATTTCTGTCACCGCTACGCAGTGGGCAATCGGGCGGCAGGTTGAAGCCTCCGACGAAGCCCTGTCGGATCGATTGCCCCATGCGTTTCAGGCAGGGTACGCGGTGTTCCAGGTGAGCGGCCAACAGGCTGAGGTAGATGGGTTGCCAGATCAACAAGGTCCAGCAACGGGTGGACCAGTAGTGTCGCCCGGCCTCGGGGTGGGCTTGCTGCCAATACTTGTGCAGCGCGGCGATGCGCTCCTGATTGCCTTGGCCGCCACACAGCAACTGGTCGCTGCGTACTGGCGCCACGTTGCCATTCAGGCCTGGCAGGCAGAGGGAGACGGACTTGAGCAGGGCGTCGAGGTCGGTAGCAGGATGCATGGCGATTGAACCCGGAAGCTTCGCGAATAGAACGCGTCGGCAGAAGCGACCGGGGCAATCTAGCAATCAAACGCTAATAATACAAATTATCATTTGCGTATCTGGGTGTTTCAGCCACAAAAAAGGCCCACGCGAAGTGGGCCTTGCTATCAAAGCGCCGAGCTTCAGCTGTCCTGACGCTCTTGTGCCATGCATGCGGCGGCGGTGAACAGCACGTCCGTGGAGGAGTTCAGTGCGGTTTCCGCCGAGTCCTGAACGATGCCGATGATGAAGCCGATGGCGACGATCTGCATGGCCACTTCGTTAGGGATACCGAACAGGCTGCAGGCCAGCGGGATCAGCAGCAGCGAGCCGCCGGCCACACCGGACGCGCCGCAGGCGCTGATCGCGGCCAGCACACTGAGCAGCAGTGCGGTCGGCAGATCGACGGGGATGCCCAGGGTATGCACCGCAGCCAGGGTCAGGACGGTGATGGTGATGGCCGCACCGGCCATGTTGATGGTGGCGCCGAGCGGGATGGAGACGGAGTAGGTCTCTTCGTGCAGGTTCAGATCCTTGCACAGTTGCAGGTTGACCGGGATGTTGGCAGCCGAACTGCGTGTGAAGAAAGCGGTGATCGCACTGCCACGCAGGCAGGTCAGCACCAGCGGGTAGGGATTGCGACGAATCTTCCAGTACACCAGCGCCGGGTTGATCAGCAGGGCCACCAGCAACATGCAGCCGACCAGCACCACCAGCAGGTGCAGGTAGCCGAGCAGGGCCTCGAAACCGGACTCGGCCAGGGTCGCGGCGACCAGGCCGAAGATACCCAGCGGTGCCAGGCGGATCACCAGCTTGACGATGGCCGTAACGCCATTGGACAGGTCGCCCAGCAGCTGCTTGCTGCTGGCACTGGCATGACGGAAGGCGAAGCCGAGGCCGATGGCCCAGGCCAGGATGCCGATGAAATTGCCGCGCAGCAGTGCATTGACCGGATTGTCGACCACGTTCATCAGCAGGGTCCTGAGCACTTCGCCGATGCCGCCGGGGGGCGACAGTTCGGCGGCCTGGCTGCTCAGCACCAGCGACGACGGGAAGGCGAAGCTGGCAATCACCGCCACCAGGGCGGCGCTGAAGGTGCCGATCAGGTACATCGCCAGGATCGGGCGAATGTGGGTCTGTTGGCCTTGCTGGTGGTTGGCGATGGACGACATCACCAGGATGAACACCAGTACCGGGGCCACCGCCTTCAACGCCGAGACGAACACGTTGCCGATGAAGCCGACAGACAGCGCTGCCTGCGGGGCGATAACGGCAAGGGCGATACCCGCGAGCAGGCCGATGATGATCTGCGTCACCAGGCTGGTACGGTTGAGAAGCTGCAGGGCAGGGTGGATGGCTTGGGACATCGCGTGGTTCTCTGGTTGCTGGGCGTGTGGCAAGGGCCGTCGCGCCTGGGTCGAGAGGGCTTTCAGCGCAGCCTGTGGAGGCTCGGCCGAAAAAATAGCGCGCGACTCTAGCACAGCCTCACGCTGCTTCGAGCCAGCCATGGGCATCTGGACGACAGGGTGCAAGCCGGTGTCGCATCTCGGCAAGCTTTGCCTGCTTGAAATATCGAACGACTGGTGCGTATTTTGTACGCATCCTCGCCATCAGGCGGTATCCGCGTCATTCAAGGACAACAAAAGATGAGCACTGCCAGCCGTCACGCACTGGAAACCCTGCTGCAGGGCATCGATGAGATCGATTGCGTAACTCCGGACCTCAATGGAGTTCCCCGAGGTAAGGTGATGACGGCCAGCGGTTTTCTTGAGGGGCGGCGCCTGCAGCTCGCTCGCGGCGTACTGTTGCAATGCATCATGGGCGGCTACCCGCCGGCACGTTTCTACGGCGGTGACGATGGCGATCTGGTGCTTAACGCCGACCCTTGCCAGATTCACCCTCTGCCCTGGAGCGAGTCGCCGCGCGCACTGGCCATCTGCGACGCAGACGAACTGGACGGGCGCAGCTCCGGGCTTTCCACGCGCGGTCTGCTCAAACGGGTATTGGCGCGCTACGCCGAGCATGGCTGGCAGCCTGTCGTGGCGACCGAGCTGGAGTTCTTCGTGTTCGCCGCCAACCCCGACCCGCAGCAGCCGTTCCAGCCGCCGGTGGGCTTGGATGGCCGTCGTGAAGACGGTGGCTCGGCATTCAGCGTCAGCTCCGGCAATGGCCTGCGGCCGTTCTTCGCCGAGGTCTATCGCTGCATGGAGGCATTGGGGCTGCCGCGCGACACCTTCATGCACGAGATGGGCGTCAGCCAGTTCGAGATCAACCTGTTGCATGGCGACGCGTTGCAGCTGGCCGATCAGACCTTCCTGTTCAAGCACCTGCTCAAGGAGGTCGGCTTCAAGCATGGACTGTCCGTGGTCTGCATGGCCAAGCCGCTGGCGCATACGCCGGGTAGCTCCATGCATATCCACCAGAGCGTGGTGGAGCGGGGTAGTGGCCGCAATATCTTCAGCGCTGACAATGGCGAGGCGACAGCGGCTTTTTATCACTTCATCGGCGGTCAGCAGGCTGCAATGGCCGATTTCACCCTGCTGTTCGCACCGCACGTGAATTCCTATCAGCGCCTGTGTCATCCCTATGCGTCGCCGAACAACGCCTGCTGGTCGGTGGACAATCGCGCCGCCGGCCTGCGTATTCCGGCCAGTGCCCCGGTGGCGCGGCGGGTGGAAAATCGTCTGCCGGGTGCCGATGCCAACCCTTATCTGGCCCTCGCTGCCAGCCTGGCGGCTGGTCTGCATGGTCTGGAGCGTGAGCTGCAGCCCAGCGCGCCGATCCAGGGTGAGTTCGAGGTGCCGGAAGAATTGGCGCTACCCTGTACCATGCACGCCGCGATCGAGCGTCTGAAACGCAGCGAGCTGGCAATCGAACTGTTCGGTGCGGAATTCATCGAAGGTTACATCGCCAGCAAGACCCTGGAGCTGACCAGCTTCTACGATGAAATTACGCCCTGGGAGCGTCGTGTTCTCGCCGCACAGGCGTGACGCTCACCCGGTTACCGTACAAGGAGCTTTACCCGCCAATGCGACTGATCTGGAAGTCATTCCGCTCGCTTTATTTCGCCACCCTGCTGATGTTGCTTGGCTCCGGTCTGCTCAGTACCTACCTGGCACTGCGCCTGGCCGATACTGTGGATGGTCTCTGGGTCGGTGCGCTGATGGCGGCCAATTACTTTGGCCTTGTGCTCGGCGGCAAGCTGGGGCATCGGCTGATCGGCCGGGTGGGGCATATCCGTGCTTATGTGGCCTGTGCTGGCGTAGTCACGGCTGCTGTGCTCGGCCATGGGCTGATCGAGTGGCTGCCATTCTGGCTGTTCCTGCGTATGCTGGTGGGCCTGGGCATGATGTGCCAGTACATGGTGATCGAGAGCTGGCTCAACGAGCAGGCCGAAGCCAAGCAGCGTGGCCTGGTGTTCAGTGGCTACATGGCGGCCTCTTATCTGGGACTGATCCTTGGCCAGCTGGCTCTGGTCGTACACCCGACCCTGGGGCTGGAGCTGCTGATGCTGGTGGCGCTGTGCTTCGCGCTGTGCCTGGTGCCGGTGGCGCTGACCCGGCGTTTACACCCGGCGCCCTTGCATCCGGCACCGCTGGAGCTGCGCTTCTTCCTCAGTCGCGTGCCGCTGTCGCTGACCGCTATCGCCGTGGCTGGCCTGTTGATCGGTTCTTTTTATGGCCTGGCGCCTTTGTACGCCACTCGGATGGGGCTATCGACCGAGCAGGTGGGGCTGTTCATGGGCAGCTGCATCCTGGCGGGTCTCCTGGTGCAGTGGCCGCTGGGCTGGCTTTCCGATCGACATGACCGCGTGCGCCTGATTCGTGGCTGTTCGGTCTTGCTGCTGCTGGCTGCCTTGCCGTTGGCGGCACTGCCACAGGTATTTCTCGGCCTGCTGTTCGGTGTCGGTTTTTTGGTCAGCATGATGCAATTCAGCCTCTACCCACTGGCCGTGGCCCTGGCCAATGACCATGTCGAGCCGGAGCGGCGGGTATCACTGACGGCCATGCTGCTGGTCACCTTCGGCGTGGGCGCCTGCATCGGCCCGCTGCTGGCCGGTGTGCTGATGCGTTTCTACGGCGCCAACATGCTCTATGTGTTCGTCAGCGTTTGCGCGTTGATTCTGGTCTGGCGCATTCGTCCTGAAGTGGTGACCCACCTGCATCAGGTCGATGATGCGCCGCTGCAGCATATGGCCATGCCCGGCAACGTAACCAGCTCGCCACTGGTCGCCGCTCTCGACCCGCGGGTCGATGAGCAGACGGTACAGGAGCAGATGCAGGAGCCAGCTGCGGCGGGCGAGGAGGAGGTTGAGCCGGACGTGAAGCGGGGGTAGTCCGCCGCCAGACTTTGTAGGGTGGGCTTTAGCCCACGGCGGCCTCCCTTGGTGGGCTGAAGCCCACCCTACGGGCTTTGCGCGAATGGAGGGGGTGGGCTCAGAAGGGGCCGTCGCTCTCGGTGCGACGGGCCTCGCGTTGCAGTTGATAGACGAAGCGCTCGACCTGGCGTTGCTCCAGACCGGTCATGCGATGAAAACGAGTGCCGACGAAGGTCATGTCGACCTTGTCCTCGTATTGCACATGACGTATTTCCACTGCGCAGGTCAGGTTGCCGAAGGGCAGGTAAGCTGTGAGTCGCTCGTGCACCTGGCCATTGCTTAATTGCTGGCTGAGATTACCGGCGAAACGCAGTTTGCAGCCGGTGGCCGAGATGTCCAGCAGATGGCCTGGCAGCGACTCGCGCAGTTTGTCACCATTGAGTACAACCTTGACCAGATCGCTTTGTTTCAATTGTGCGCGAAAGGCGCTGCGGCGCTGGTGATAGATTACCTCACTGGGTAGCGGCGCCCAGTAGCAGGGGGCTCCCTCGAGCTCGCCGAGCTGCACGTCATGATCACAGGTCCAGGCGACGCGTACCCCGTCGCGAAACGCTTCTATGTTGAAGGTTTCACCCTGCTTGAGAAAACGCTCACCATCGTTGGGGATGATTTCGTCCAGTGCCACGCGAGCACGGTCTTTATCGATTTCAACCAGGTAGCTTTGGAAGCGCAGGTCGCGCCCCTTGAACTGAATGATCAGGGGGTCATGGTTCTGTTGCAGTTGACGCAGGATGGCAATGATCTCGACGGATGTCTTGAGCACCTTGGGCGGCTGAGGACCGCTCTCGTCGTTGAACGCGCTGGACACAGGACGGAACTCTCCGGTTCATGAGCTATAACGGCACTAGCATACTGGCAGAGTGCCTGCATGTCCCTGTGCTTTTTGTTGGGGGATGGCTCAGGCCTGGCTGAGCGGTCTTTGCTGCGCGATTCTAGCGGCACCGCCGCGGCTGTCATAGAGGCCGGGTGTCTCTGCGCCGCGCAGAATACCAAGGACGCTGCCGACCGAGGCCTGGTTGGCGCGAATCAAACGCCCATTGCGTAGATTGGCCTCCTGGCAGCGCTGCAGGAGAGCGGACAGCTCCTCACTGCGTACCAGCAACTGATCACCTACGGAGGACTTGCTCGCCAGCGCAGTGAGCCCTTCGCGATCTGCACTCAGACCGGCGTTTTGCAGCAGACGGCTGCGCTCGTTGCCGTGCTGTTGAAGCAGGGCAAGCAGAGGTTGTTTTTCACTGAGCAGGCTGTCGAGGCGCGGCAGGTCGCGTTCGGTGAGGGCCTGGAATTCGTTATCGATCAGCTCAAGCAATTGCTCGGCGGTGCCGATATCGTTGGTGAAGAGGTCAAGCAAGGCTGTGTCGTTCATGGCGGGCTCTTGGGGGTCGGGCGTCCAACACCCCCAGCGCAGCCCTGAGACTAGCGCTGGGATTCGAAGTCGAGCAGTTTCTGGGCGACGCGTTTGCTGTCGACCTGATAGCTGCCATCAGCAATGGCCTGTTTCAGCTGGGCCACACGCTCCTTGTTGACGATGGGCTGATCACGCAGCTTCTCGCCGATTGTTTGCAACTGCTGTGCCTCACGGCTCAGTTGTACCGATTCACCGCTCTTGGTGTTGGTCTGTTCATCAGTACCGGTGACAGGCGCTTTGTTCGGCTGTGCCGACTCATTGCGATTGCCAGCCTGAGTCGCGCCGGTACGTCCCGCATTGGCGGGCGTATTGGCATTGTTCAGCCGGTTGAAGTCGATGACCATGATGCAGAACCTCGGACGATATGGTGGACGCTTGCCATGCTTCTCGGCTGCTGCCGGGAAAACTTTAGGATTAATTTCATCGCGTCGTTTAACAGTGTAGGGAATCGCCACGTCTTTGCGCTACAAGAAACATGCCTACATGGGTACTTCCACTTGCCCAGGCCCGACAACGCGGGCTCGAACGACTCGCTGCGAACGCAGGTTACGCACGTTGATCTGTTCGCCTGGAGCACCATCGGTCAGAGCTTCGCCGGGCATACGGACACTCACGCTAGCGCCGCGAGCGCTGATCACCACCTGGTCGCCGCGCCGAATGACCTCGGCTATTTGCAGATGAGTCGAAAGAAGAATCTGGTCACTACCGAGCTGGCGCGTCAATTTTTTGCCGATCGCCTGATTCAGGTCGGTGAGAAAGTTCTGACCCAATTGACCGACATCGCGTTCAACCAGGCTCAAATCCGTAGCTTTGACTACGCTCATGCGCTTGAGCGGGCGAGTCAGTACGACAATGGGGCGATACAAGCGCACTTCAGCGGGCACGAATACTGTCCACGGAGCGCTGCCGTCACAGCGCACGCGCGTAGTGACACGGCCCAGCGGCTGCGCCGGGCTTTCCAGCGTGGTGGTCAGCGGCTGATCGCACAGAGGCAGGCGTAACCGTGGGTCGAGACGGTTGACGCGAATCTCATGGCGGCCCTGAATTTCGCTACGCTGTAGATATTCAGTGGTCGCCTGCTCAAGAAAGGCCTCGGTGGCGCCGATAAGTTGTTCAGTGCTGGTGAAGGTGGCAGCCGCCGTAGCGCTGTAGCCGAGTGTCGGCAAAGCGAGTAAAACGGGCAAAGGGGCAAGGCACTTTGCTAGTAGCTGACGGAATGATGACGTTCTCTGCTTCATAAGCAATGCAAAGCAAGCCCCGTGCCGCCTGCTAGGCTCAACGGGGTAGGCGTTACTGGATAAGAAGGAGTCCGGGCATGGCCGGGTTGATGGATTCGGTTAACCAGCGCACTCAGTTGGTGGGACAGAACCGCTTGGAGTTGTTGCTGTTTCGCCTGGAAGGCCCACAGCTTTACGGTATCAACGTATTCAAGGTGAAAGAGGTGCTGCAATGCCCGAAACTCACCATCATGCCCAAATCAAGTCCGGTGGTGCGGGGGGTGGCCAACATTCGCGGGGGCACCATCCCGATTCTCGATCTTTCCATCGCTACCGGCCGTGCCGCGCTGGAAGATCTGAAGACCAGCTTCGTGATCATCACCGAGTACAACACCAAGGTTCAGGGTTTTCTGGTGCGCTCGGTCGAACGTATCGTCAACATGAACTGGGAGGAGATCCATCCGCCACCCAAGGGCACCGGACGCGATCACTACCTGAC
Source organism: Pseudomonas sp. Marseille-Q0931 (assembly GCF_940789645.1). Classification (NCBI taxonomy): domain Bacteria; kingdom Pseudomonadati; phylum Pseudomonadota; class Gammaproteobacteria; order Pseudomonadales; family Pseudomonadaceae; genus Pseudomonas; species Pseudomonas sp. Marseille-Q0931. The sequence goes on from NZ_CALNWT010000001.1 coordinate 387,760, forward strand.
AGCAGTCACGCGGCTCGACCAGCAGTTGGTCGAGATCATCGATGTCGAGAAGATTCTCGCCGAGGTGGCGCCTACCTCCGAAGTGATCTCCGCGGGCGTTATCGACGATCAGGTACAGAGTCAGGCGCTGACCAAGCACGTGCTGATCGTCGACGACTCTTCGGTGGCGCGTAAGCAGGTGCTGCGCTGTCTGCAGACCGTAGGCGTGGAAGTCACGGCACTGAACGACGGCCGTGAAGCGCTCGATTACCTCAAACAGATGGCCGAGGAGGGGCGGCGTCCCGACGAGGAACTGCTGATGCTGATTTCCGACATCGAGATGCCCGAGATGGACGGATATACGCTGACCACGGAGATTCGTAGCGATCCGCGCATGCAGAAGCTGCACATCCTCCTGCATACTTCACTGTCCGGGGTGTTCAACCAGGCGATGGTGAAGAAGGTCGGCGCCGACGATTTCCTCGCCAAGTTCAAGCCGGATGATCTGGCGGCGCGGGTGGTCGAGCGCATTCGGGTAGCGGATGGGGGCTGAGGGACAAACCTTGGTGAACGTTATGGTTGGTGAGGCGGCACTAGTGTCTTCAGGTAATTTGGATTTCGAGCAGTTCCGGACTTTCCTGGAAAAGGCCTGCGGTATTCTGCTGGGTAGCAACAAGCAGTATCTGGTCTCCAGTCGTCTGAACAAACTGATGGAGCAGAATGGCATCAAGACCCTGGGCGAACTGGTGCAGCGCATGCAAAGCCAGCCGCGCGGAGGGCTGCGCGAGCAGGTGGTGGATGCCATGACCACCAACGAGACCCTGTGGTTTCGCGACACCTATCCGTTCGAGGTGCTCAAGAGCCGGGTGCTGCCGGAGCTGATCAAGGCCTACCCGGCCCAGCGTCTGCGCATCTGGTCGGCGGCCTGTTCGTCCGGGCAGGAGCCCTATTCGCTGTCGATGACCATCGACGAGTTCGAGCGTACCAACCTCGGCCAGCTCAAGGCGGGTGTGCAGATCGTCGCCACCGATCTGTCTCCGTCGATGCTGAGCAACTGCAAGTCCGGCGAGTACGACAGCCTGGCCATGGGCCGCGGTCTGTCGCAGGAGCGTCTGCAGCGTTATTTCGATTCCAGGGGGCCGGGGCGCTGGCAGGTCAAGGCGCCGATCAAGAGCCGCGTCGAGTTTCGGCCACTGAACCTGCTCGACAGTTATGCGGCGCTGGGCAAGTTCGACATCGTGTTCTGCCGCAACGTGCTGATCTACTTCTCGGCCGAGGTGAAGAAGGACATCCTCACGCGTATCCATGCCACCCTCAAGCCAGGCGGCTATCTGTTCCTGGGGGCCTCCGAGGCGCTCAACGGGTTGCCCGAGAAGTACCAGATGGTGCAGTGCAGCCCGGGGATCATCTACAAGGCCAAATAGGCGCAAGGCATGTTTGGTATCAGCAGCGGGAGGCCTTTGGCCTAATGCCAGTCAGTTAAGCCGTTGCACTCGATCTTTGTAGGAGCCGGCTTGCCGGCGATCCGCCATAAAAAGCATCGCCAGCAAGCTGGCTCCTACGAAAAACGCCCCTCTACTGCAAGTAGGAGGGGGTGGTGACGAACTTATCTGATCAGCATTAGCCTTTGGCCTCCCGTTTGCGTTTCTGGACTCTGAAAACCATGGGCCCGATCGGATAGGTTTCGCCGTAGGCACCAGCGGTTTGGCCTGGTGCAGAAGAACCGATGCGCATCGCGCGCCCCAGGGTTCGGCGGGGCGGCAATCTGTCCGGTTGGCTTTGCCGCTTGCTTGCCAATAGGCGGTAAAGCCTTGCCGCTTTGCCGCTATTTCCCTGTTCGTCATGCTTTAAGCTATTGATTTTGTTGACTTAAATAAGTTGGCACAGCCTTTGCTGAATGTCTGCCAGGAAAGACCAGACAGCCCCAGCGGCAAAGGTTGCAGACATGAGCATCAACTTCGGCAGGGCACTCGGCATCCACGAACAGGCACTCGGTTTCCGCGCCCAGCGCGCTGAGGTGCTGGCCAACAACATCGCCAACGCCGATACGCCGAATTACAAGGCTCGTGATCTGGACTTCGCCAGTGTCCTGGCTGAGCAAAGCAATCGCATGCAGCGCGGTGGCGTTTCCCTGAACCGCACCGATAGCCGCCATATTCCTGCCGATGGTGTGATCACTGGTGAGGCTGAGATGCCCTACCGTATTCCGATGCAGCCGTCGCTGGATCAGAACACCGTGGATCTGCAGATCGAGCAGTCCAACTATGCCGAGAATGCCGTGCATTTCCAGGCCAGTTTCACCTTCCTCAATAGCAAGTTCAAAGGTCTCACCGCCGCCCTGCGCGGCGAATAAGGAGCGCGACCATGTCCCTTGCCAGTGTTTTCAGCATCGCCGGAACCGGCATGAGCGCGCAGAGCACTCGCCTCAATACCGTGGCCAGCAATATCGCCAACGCGGAGTCTGTCTCTTCGAGTATCGAGCAGACCTACCGTGCCCGTCATCCGGTGTTCGCCACCGTGTTCCAGCAGTCGCAGAACAGTGGTAGTGGTTCGCTGTTCGCCGAGCAGGACGAGGCGGGGAGTGGGGTGCAGGTGCTCGGCATCGTCGAGGATCAGAGCAATCTCGACATGCGCTACGAGCCCAGTCATCCGGCAGCGAATGCGGATGGGTACGTGTTCTATCCGAACGTCAATGTGGTCGAGGAAATGGCGGACATGATTTCGGCCAGTAGAGCCTTTCAAACCAATGCGGAAATGATGAATACCGCCAAGACCATGCTGCAGAAGGTTCTGACCCTGGGTCAGTAAGGACATAGCCATGAGCACCACAGAGACTGTTTCCAGCAGCGTGCTGTCGACATACTCCGGCACCTCGACCAGCAACACCAACGAATCCAGCTACTCCAGCCTGGGCAAGGATGACTTTCTGATGCTGCTGGTGACCCAGTTGAACAACCAGAACCCGCTGGATCCGCAGGACAACAGCGAGTTCGTGGCTCAGCTTGCGCAGTTCAGCAGCCTGGAAAGTCTGACCAATATCTCCGCTTCGATGGACTCGCTGCTGGGCAGCTATCAATCGTCGCAGGCTTTGCAAGCCTCTTCCCTGGTGGGGCGCAGCGTGATGGTTTCCGCCAGCAGCACCCAGGTGGATGGTGTTTCGGGGCTGACCGGCACGCTGGTGGTTCCAACGGCGGCCGACAACGTCTCGGTGAGGGTTTACGACGAGGCGGGCAGCCTGGTCAAAAGCATACCGCTGGATAATCAAAGCAGCGCTGGCCTGGTGGACTTCACCTGGGACGGCACCGATGAGAGCGGCCAACTGCTGCCCGCGGGCACCTACAAATTCTCGGCCTCCGCGTCGCTGGGTGGCACGTCCACCGCGCTGGAAACCTATCTGCCGGCAACGGTCAACAGCGTGACGCTCGGCATCGGGGGCGGCGACATGACGCTGAACCTGGCGGGTGCCGGAAATGTCGCGCTATCCAAAGTCATCAGCGTCGGCCAGTAATCAACAGGCATCGGGAGATAAGACATGACGTTCAATACGGCGCTCAGTGGGTTGAAGGCGGCCAGCACCCACCTGGATGTAACGGGCAACAACATCGCCAACACCGGGACGACGGGCTTCAAGTATTCGCGTGCGGAGTTCGCGGACCTCTATGCCAGCAGCATGTTCGGCACCGGCAGCAACGCGGTCGGCAGTGGGGTGATTACGGCGGATATCGCCCAGCAGCACACCCAGGGCAACATCAGCTACACCGACAACAGCCTGGATCTGGCCGTCAATGGCAGTGGCTATTTCATCGTCAACGATGGCGGCACCCAGCTCTACACCCGCTCCGGCGCGTTCAAGGTGGACAATCAGGGCAACGTCATCGACAACTCGGGCAACAACCTGATGGGCTACGGGGTGGACGCCGATGGCAACCTGGTCAATGGCGTGCTGACCAATCTGACCGTCGACACCAGCAACCAGGCGCCGAATGCCACCTCGACCGTTACCCAGGGGGTGGCGCTCAACTCGTCCGAGACGGTGCCCACCATCGCCTTCGACCCCACGGTCTCCGGTTCCTTCAACTGGTCGACCTCGGTGAGCCTGTACGACTCCCAGGGCAATGAGCACACCATGACCCAGTACTTCGTCAAGGAGGCGAGCAACGAGTGGAGCATGCACGTGCTGATCGACGGGCGCAATCCCGGTGATCCCGCCAGCACCGATCCGTATCAGGCGTCGCTGTCGTTCGACACCTCCGGCAGGCTGCAGGCATCGGCCTCCAGCGACTTCACGGTCAATGCCGATGGCACCATCACGCTGGCCGACTGGGTGCCGGCGACCATCACCGACGCCACCACCGATCCGGTCACCTGGGGCGACAACGGTGCCGCGGCGAGCACATCGGGGGTGACTCTGGATCTACGCAACATGACCCAGACCAATACCCGCTTCGCGGTCAACAGCCTGTCGCAGGATGGCTATACCACCGGTCAGTTGTCCGGGCTGTCGGTGGACGAGACCGGGCAACTGTTCGCCACCTATACCAATGGCCAGGCCAATTTGATTGGCCAGGTGGCGCTGGCCACCTTCGCCAACATGCAGGGGTTGACGCCGGTGGGCGGAACGGCCTGGAAGCAGTCGCTGGCCTCGGGCGAGCCGGTGATAGGTACGCCGGGCTCCGGTACGCTGGGCTCGATCGTCTCCGGTGCGCTGGAGGATTCGAACGTCGACCTGACCGCGCAACTGGTCGACCTGATCATCGCGCAGCGCAACTACCAGGCGAATGCCAAGACCATCGAAACGGAGAATGCGATCGCCCAGACGATCATCAACATCCGCTGACGGCGGCGGGCGGCATATTCTTGCCGCCGTCAAAAGGGCCTTCCGTGATGGAGGGCTTTTTTGTTTTTTAAAAACAATAACTTACTTAAAATTATTAGCCTGGCACGTGCCTTGCTTTGATCTGTCCGAGAGTCGTTTTCACGGCGGAGGTCGAAGTGGACAAATTGCTTTATGTCGCCATGTCGGGCGCGAGCCAGAACACCTATGCGCAAAAGGCGCATGCCAATAATCTGGCGAACATTTCCACCAGCGGGTTTCGCGCCGATCTGGAACAGGCGCGGGCCATGCCGGTTTTCGGTGACAGCTATCCGGCGCGGGTCTACGCCATGTCCGAGCGGCCCGCTACGGATTTCACGCCCGGCGTACTGCAGGAAACCGGGCGGGATATGGATGTTTCGATAGAGGGTGATGGCTGGATTGCCGTGCAGGCCCCGGATGGCTCCGAGGCTTATGTACGCACCGCCAGCCTGTCGATCGATGCCCTAGGCATGCTGCGCACCGGCAATGGGTTGCCGGTCATGGGCAATGCCGGGCCCATCGCCGTGCCGCCCGAGGAGAAAGTCGAGATCGGTCAGGACGGCACGATCAGCATTCGCGCCCTGGGCGAAGCGCCGAATGTCCTGGCCGAGGTCGACCGCATCAAGCTGGTCAACCCCGATACCGCGCAGATGCGCAAGGGGCGCGACGGCCTCATCCATATGAGAGACGGCCAGTTGCTCGAAGCGGATGCCAACGTACGCCTGCATTCTGGCTTCCTGGAGAGCAGCAACGTGAGCGCCGTCGGAGAGATGACGGCCATTCTCGCCCTGTCCAGACAATTCGAACTGCACGTCAAGATGATGAACACGGCCAAGGAGGGCTCCGAGTCCATGGCCCGTGTCATGCAGATCAGCTAACGAGTAGCGCCCGCGCAGGGCGAGGAGATAGACATGCTTCCAGCGCTTTGGGTCAGCAAGACCGGTTTGTCCGCCCAGGACATGAATCTGTCGGTGATATCCAACAACCTGGCCAACGTTTCGACCACCGGCTTCAAGCGCGACCGGGCCGAGTTCCAGGATCTGCTGTACCAGATCCGCCGTCAGCCAGGCGCTCAATCGACCCAGGACAGCGAGCTGCCGTCCGGCCTGCAACTGGGTACGGGGGTACGGATCGTCGGTACCCAGAAGAACTTCACCACGGGCAGCCTGCAGACCACCGACCAGCCACTGGACATGGCGATCAACGGGCGCGGTTTTTTCCAGATTCTGCTGCCCGATGGCACCATCGGCTATTCGCGCGACGGCACGTATCACCTCGATTCCGACGGCCAGATCGTCACGTCGAACGGCTTCGCCCTGGAGCCGGCCATCGTCGTGCCCGCCGAAACCCAGACCTTCACCGTCGGGGAGGATGGCACGGTGTCCGTGACCACCGCCAACAGCGCCGCGGTGCAGATCATCGGCAACCTGCAGACCGCCGATTTCATCAATCCGGCCGGCCTGCAGGCGATTGGCAACAACCTGTTTCTGGAGACCGCTTCCAGTGGCGCTCCGCAAGTGGGAACGCCGGGCCTCAATGGCCTGGGCACCGTTTTGCAAAATACCCTGGAAAACTCCAACGTCAGTGTCGTCGAGGAAATGGTCAACATGATCACGACACAGCGCGCCTACGAAATGAACTCGAAGGTCATTTCCACGGCCGATTCCATGTTGCAGTTCATCACGCAGACGCTTTGAGTCTGATCGGGATCGCTAGGGCGGGCAGAGTGTTGGATGTGAGGTGTGCGATGAAAGGTCTGATTGTGTTGACGTCGGTTTGTCTGCTGCTGGGGGGGTGCGTGGCGCCTGCGCCCAAGGCGGACGATCCCTATTATGCACCCGTGTTGCCGCGTACGCCGCTGCCGGCCAACGCGACCAGTGGCGCGATCTACCAGGCCGGTTTCGAGAGCAATCTGTATGACGATCGAAAGGCTTTTCGCGTCGGCGACATCATCACCATCACCCTGGAGGAGCGCACCCAGGCGAGCAAGGCGGCCCGCTCCGACATCAGCAAGGACAGTTCCGCCAATATCGGGCTGACCTCGTTGTTCGGTGGAGGGGTGTCGGCCACCAACCCGCTGACGCGAAACCGGATGGATCTGGGAACCCAGTTCAACGGTTCGCGGGACAGCGCCGGCGATGCCAGCGCGGCGCAGAGCAACAGCCTCACCGGCTCGGTCACCGTGACCGTGGCCGAAGTGCTGCCCAACGGCGTGCTGGTGGTGCGTGGCGAGAAGTGGCTGACGCTCAATACCGGCAATGAAATGGTGCGGATTGCCGGGCTGATCAGGGCCGACGACATCGCCAGCGACAACACCGTTTCATCCACTCGGGTCGCCGACGCCAGGTTGACCTACTCGGGAACCGGTTCCTTCGCCGACGCCAGCCAGCCAGGTTGGCTGAGCCGATTCTTCCTCAGCCCGCTGTGGCCGTTCTGAGGACATGAACATGAAAACCTGGATGACCTCTGTCGCCGTAGGGCGGGTGCAACCCGCCAGATCGCCTGTGGGAGCGAGCTCTGCTCGCGAAGCTTTTACCGAATTGCGGGTTCGCGAGCAGAGCTCGCTCCTACAACGGACACCTGTGCATTCGCAGTCGGCCTCCTGCCGTCAGCAGTTCGCCTGCGCCTATCGCGGCCAGCGCCGCCGTGGTGCCAACGACTGGCTGCTGCTGGCGATCATGCTCGCCTGCCTGCTGATCAGCCAGCAGGCCCAGGCCGAACGGCTCAAGGATCTGGCGTCCATTCAAGGGGTGCGCAGCAACCAGTTGATCGGCTACGGCCTGGTGGTCGGCCTCAACGGCAGCGGCGACCAAACTACGCAGACGCCTTTTACCGTGCAGACCTTCAACAACATGTTGGCGCAGTTCGGCATCAAGGTGCCGGCCGGCGGCAACGTGCAACTGAAAAACATTGCCGCTGTATCGGTGCATGCTGAGCTGCCGCCATTCTCCAAGCCTGGGCAGACCATCGACATCACCATTTCGTCCATCGGTAACGCCAAGAGCTTGCGCGGCGGCAGCCTGCTGATGACGCCGCTCAAGGGTATCGATGGCAACGTCTACGCCGTTGCCCAGGGCAACCTGGTGGTGGGCGGCTTTGATGCCGGCGGCGCCGATGGCTCGCGGATCACCGTCAACGTGCCGTCCGCCGGGCGTATCCCCGGTGGCGCCACGGTGGAGCGTCCGGTGCCGAGCGGTTTCGACCAGGGCAACTACCTGACGCTGAACCTCAATCGTCCGGACTTCACCACGGCGAAGAACATCGTCGACCAGATCAACGACCTGCTCGGCCCGGGCGTGGCCCAGGCCATCGACGGCGGCTCGATCCGCGTCAGCGCGCCGCTCGATCCCAACCAGCGGGTCGATTACCTGTCGATTCTGGAAAACATCGAAGTCAATCCCGGCCAGGCCGTGGCCAAGGTCATCATCAACTCGCGCACCGGGACCATCGTTATCGGCCAGAACGTCAAGGTGCAGCCGGCTGCGGTGACCCATGGCAGCCTGACCGTGACCATTACCGAAGACCCTATCGTCAGTCAGCCCAACGCCCTGGCCGGTGGCGATACCGCGGTGGTGCCGCGCTCGCGGGTGAATGCCGATGAGGAGGCCAAGCCCATGTTCAAATTCGGCCCTGGCACCACCCTTGATGAGATTGTTCGCGCGGTTAATCAGGTGGGCGCCGCGCCTTCCGACCTGATGGCCATCCTCGAGGCGCTCAAACAAGCAGGCGCCTTGCAAGCCGACCTGATAGTGATTTGAGGTAGCCATGAATACATTGTCAGCAGGCGCACGCAAAACCAGCGATTCTGCCGCCTATACCGACCTGAATCGCCTAGCCGGCATGAAAACCGGAGAGCAGCGCGACAGCGAAGGCAATATCCGTAAGGTTGCCCAAGAGTTTGAAGCGCTGTTCATCAACCAGATTTTCAAATCCATGCGCTCGTCCAACGAGTCGATCGCCAAGGACAGCCTGTTCGACAGCGATACCACGCGCCATTATCAAGAAATGCACGACCAGCAATTGGCCATCCACCTCTCCCGTGAGGGCGGCGGTATTGGTTTGTCCGATGTGCTGGTGCGGCAGATGAGCGGATTGCGCGGTGAGGCGCCGCGCCGCAGCCCATTCGGCCATAGCGTGGAGCAGCCTGAGAACAGCCTTGCCGCGCCGGCCGCGGCCGAGCACAACCGCCTGGATCGTCACTCCGACAGCGCTACCACTCCGGTGTCCCAGGCCGCATTGCTCAACCAGCGCCGGCTGTCCCTGCCGCCGCGCCTGGAAGATCGCCTGTTGGCGGGCATTGTCCCGACTACCGGGGCGCAACCCCCCAGCGGGAGCGACTGGTTGCCGGCCAAGGCCACGGCCGCCAAGCCCACTGAAGCGCTGGACACCTCGGTCCAGCCGGCACGTCAGCAGCCGCCGCTGGCCAAAGGCACGCCGGCATTCGCCTCCGCGGAGGAGTTTGTCGAGACCATGCTGCCCTTGGCCCGCGAGGCCGCCGAGCGCATTGGTGTCGAGCCGCGTTACCTGGTGGCCCAGGCCGCCCTGGAAACCGGCTGGGGCAAGTCCATCCTGCGGCGTGGCGATGGCGGCAGCAGCCACAACCTGTTCGGCATCAAGACCCACGGTCAGTGGCAGGGGGAGTCGGCGCGGGCGATCACCCGTGAATATCGCAACGGGCAGACGGTACGTGAAGCGGCCAGTTTCCGCGCCTACGACTCCTATCGCCAGAGCTTCCATGACCTGGTCGATTTCCTGCAGAGCAACCCACGTTACCAGGAGGCCCTGGCGGCCACTGGCAACTCCGAGCGGTTCGTCAACAAGCTGCAGTCGGCCGGCTACGCCACGGATCCGCAGTACGCCCGCAAGATCAGCCAGATCGCCCGCAAGATCGACGCGACCTACCAGACCATTGCCCGCGCCGACGGCGCCTCCACCCGGACGCTCTGAGGTGACTCATGGCTGATCTTCTCGCAATCGGGGTTTCCGGCCTGCGCGTGAGCCAGACCGCGCTGGCCGTGACCGGCAACAACATCACCAATACCGATACTCCCGGCTATACCCGCCAGCAGGCGATGCAGGTTTCCAATAACTCGCAGCAACTGGGCGCGACCTACCTCGGCAGTGGCGCCTCGATCACCGACGTGCGGCGTATCTACAGCGGCTACCTGACCACCCAGGTGCGCACGGCCACCGCGCTGGACAGCGATGCGCAGACCTACCTGACCCAGATCAGCCAGGTCAACTCGCTGCTGGCCGACAGCACCACCGGCATCACCGCGGTGATGGAGAACTTCTTCGCCGCCCTGCAGACCGCCGCGGCCAGCCCCACCGATACCGCCTCGCGGCAATTGCTGCTGACCCAGGCATCGACCCTGGGCGAGCGCTTCAACTCCATCTACAGCCAGTTGGCGGAACAGAACGGCTACATCAACCAGCAGTTGTCGAGCATGGTTCAGCAGGTCAACAGCCTGGCGGCCAGTGTCGCCCAGTACAACCAGGCCATCGTCAATGCCTCCGCTTCCGGCGCCTCGCCCAACGACCTGCTGGACCAGCGCGACGAGGCGGTGCGAGAGCTTTCCGAGCTGATCGGGGTCACCGTGGTCGAGCAGGATGGCAGCTACAACCTGTTCATCGGCAATGGCCAGCCGCTGGTGGTGGGCGGCAGCGCGGCGCAACTCAGCGCGGTGCCGAGCGCCGACGACCCGTCGCGCTATGCCCTGCTCCTGACGCAGAACGGCCATTTCACGATAGACGTCACCTCGTCGATCACGGGAGGACAGATCGGTGGCCTGCTGCGCTACCGCGAAGAAGTGCTCGACACCACCCTCAACGACCTCGGACGCCTGGCGCTGGTGCTCGCCGACCAGGTCAACAGCCAGCTCGGCCAGGGGCTCGACCTCAATGGCCAATTGGGCGCCATGCTGTTCAGCGACATCAATGAGCTGACCCTGCAGCAGCAGAGAAGCCTGGGGCAAGCCGGCAACAGCGATACCTCCGCCAACCTGCGCGTGTACATCGACGACACCAGCGCGCTCAGTACCAGCGACTACGAAGTGACCTTCACCAGCGCTACCGGCTACAGCGTCAGGCGCCTGTCCGACGGCAAGGACATGGGCAGCTACGACCTGACCGATTCGCCGCCGCCGGTGATCGATGGCTTCACCCTGGCACTCGACAGCGGCAGCGTGGCGGCCGGAGACCGGTTCACCATCCTGCCGACCCGCCATGCGGCGGGCGACATCAAAGTGAGCATGACCGACTCCAACCAACTGGCCTTCGCCGCCCCCCTGGCGGCGACCCTGACCACCGGCAACGTCGGCAGCGGCAGCGTCAGCCAGCCGAGCCTGATCACCCTGATCGACATCTACGACGCCGCCGCCGTTGCCGACATGCAGAGCAGCCTGGAAAACGGCATGCCGATCAAACTGGTCTACGACGCGCCCAGCGGCGGCGCCCAGGGCTACACCCTGTACGACGTTGCTGGCAACAGCATCGGCAGCGGCAGCATCGTGCCGGGGCAGAGCAACGTCGTGACGGTCAGCGTTCCCGCCAACCCGCCCAGCGTGCCCAGCGAATACGCCTTCGAGATGACCCTGGCCGGTTCCCCGGCGGCGGGCGACAGCCTGACCATCGCCTTCAACGGCGACGGCACCGGTGACAACCGCAACGCCCTGGCGGTGCTGGAACTGCAGACGGCCAAGACCGTCGCGGTCAATGGCAACAACGGCATGAGCCTGACCACCTCCTACAGTTCGCTGATCGAAACCATTGGCGCCAAGACCAGTCAAGCCCAGCTCGACGCCGCCGCCACGGAAGCCATCCTGGCCCAGGCGACCAGCAGCCAGTCGTCGCTGTCCGGGGTCAACCTGGACGAAGAGGCGGCCAACCTGATCAAGTTCGAGCAGTACTACACGGCGGCGGCGCAAATCATTCAAGTTGCGCGCACCACGTTCGATACCCTGATCAACAGTTTTTGACGCCGCATCCTTGATGCGGCCCGTATGAGGCATGACCCCATGAGCACGCGCATCTCCACCTCGCAGATGTTTCAGACCAGCATCTCCGGCTATCAGAAAGGTTACGCCGAGATCGTCAAGACCCAGCAGCAGATCTCCAGTGGCGTGCGCATCCAGACCCCCGCGGACGATCCGGTCGGCGCCGCGCGCCTGTTGCAACTGGAACAGCAGCAGGCCCAGCTCGAACAGTACAGCGCCAACATGACCACGGCCACCAACTCGCTGACCCAGCAGGTGGCCCTGCTCGACACCGTGATAAACGTACTGCAGAACGCGCGTGAACTGGCCGTCCACGCGGGCAATGGCGCGCTCTCCGACGAGGATCGCAGCTCGATCGCCAGCGAACTGGATCAGATCATGGAGCAGTTGCTGGACCTGATGAACAGCCAGGACGCCAGCGGCAACTACATCTTCGCTGGCTCCAAGAGCGGTGTGCAGCCCTTCGTGCGCAACCCCGACGGCTCGGTGAGCTACCAGGGCGGCCAGACCAGCCTCAATCTGCAGGTTTCAGGTTCCGGCACGCTGGCCATCAACGACAGCGGCTGGAGCATCTTCGAGAACGTGCCCAATGCCAGCCGCACCCAGTCCAACCTGGACAACGATCCCAACACCGACGGCCAGCGCGTCTATCTTTCCCAGGGCCAGGTCGGCAACACCACCCAGTACGACAAGAGTTTCCGCGACGGCCAGCCCTACACCCTGGAGCTGGTCAGCAGTACGGAGTTCCGCATCTTCGATGCCTCAGGCAACGACGTGACCAGCGAAGCCTCGCTGGCGGGCGGCGTATTCGATCCGACCGCCATCGACGGCACCACCATCAACTTTCGCGGCGCCAGTTTCGAGCTGGATGTGGCCCTGCAGGAGGCCGATGGCCAGGGTGACCTGGACAGCCTGCTGACCGGCTACAGCTTCACCTTCGGCGTGGCGGACACCGAGATCGTCACCACGCGCAGCGCCAGCAACACCTCCACCGCGCAACTGACTTCCGGCAGCGTGGTCGACCCGACCGCCTACACCACCCAGTTTCCCAGCAGCGGCGTGCAGCTTCGCTTTACCAGCGCCAGTGATTACGAGGTCTATGCCCAGCCGGTGCTGACGGGCAGCACGCCGATTGCCAGCGGCTCATTGTCGGGTACCTATCCCGAGACCATCGGCTTCGCCGGCGTGGAGCTGCAGATCAGCGCGGCACCGGCGGCGGGCGATACCTTCGTGGTGCAGGGCAAGTCGGCGGAAACCCAGAGCGTGTTCGAGACCATCGGCAACCTCAGTGCCGCGCTGAAGACCCCGGTATCCGGCGACCCTGCCGCGCAACTGGCGCTGACCGAGGCCGTGGCCTCGGCCATCAGCAACCTGGACAACGGCATGAACCAGGTGCTGGCCACCCAGGCGTCCATCGGTGCGCGGCTGAACGTCATCGACACCCTCAGCACCGAGAACGAAAGCCTGCAGATCGCCAATGCCAGCAGCCAGTCCACGATCCGCGACACCGACATGGCCGAGGCCATCTCCAAACTGGTGCTGCAAATGACCAAGCTGGAGGCCGCCCAGGCATCGTTCGTGCGGATTTCGCAGTTGAGCCTGTTCAACAAGATGTGAATGTCCGTACGGTCGTATCGTGGGAAGCGAAGGGCGGGGGCGACCTGCAGGTGTTTGGGTCAACCGCAGGCGTAATCCGGGGCACGGCATTATCCCCCCGGACTATTGTTTCACTGATCCAGGGTTAGACTGGCGATACTTTTGGCGAAGTTGTCGAAGTCATCGAGGTGCCGGTTGGTGATGCTATGGACGATAGCCCAGTTGATCAGCCGATCCATGCCCGCCTCCGTATTGCGGCTGTGGCGACCTGATTGTAGGAGCGAGCTCTGCTCGCGAAAAAGCTGCGCTCGCGACGCTCGCTCCTACAGGGAGGCTCTATTCGTTCAGGCATAAAGAAACCTGATTAGCAACGATGCTCAGCCAAGCGGGTAGCCCGGATGAAATCCGGGAAAGGTCGGGCGGCATGCCAGACCGCCCCGGATTTCATCCGGGCTACAGGGTTGCGCCAGTGCCCTACCGGCGCGCGGTCAGTACGGCTGAAGCTCGTTGCCAATCAGGTAAAGAAAACGCCGCGATTCCGTACCGGCATCGCGGCGTTTTTCTTAACTGACCGGCATTAGGCTACGGACTGCTCCATACGGAACTTGATCGCTTCAACCGGGGTTGGCAGATCGACCGGGAAGTGTTTGGCTTCGTAGGCTTCGATCAGGGTCAGCATGACCTCAAAGGCGTCGCCTTCCGGGGTGCCGGGTGCCGGTTCGCAGTCAAACAGGGCGGAAACCTCTTTGAGCGCTTCTCTATACTCGCTGTCTGAACGGATCGGGCGAATGTTCATGGCGATTACTCCATCTCTCTGGCGTTAACGATGGCATACAACGGCCTCGTGGAGAAAGCCGAGATGATTTGGCGCAGGGCAATCGGGTGAAGCTTTTTCTCCCCTCTCCCATTTATGGGAGACGACTGCATGGATGCAGGAGGTAGAGCGAAGCAGGAGCCAGAGCCGACGACTGCATGGATGCAGGAGGTAGAGCGAAGCAGGAGCCAGAGCCGAGGGTGTATCGGCGAGCACAGTGCTTGAACTGAGCCAATGCTTGTTTCATCAGCACATCCGTGTAAATGTGGGAACCTGTAATTTCGGAGGTCATCCCATGAGCCGCCTAACCATCGACATGACAGACCAACAGCACCAAAGCCTGAAAGCGCTGGCTGCCTTGCAGGGCAAGACCATCAAACAATACGCGCTGGAAAGGCTGTTTCCAGGTGATCTTGACGCCAATCAGGCATGGAACGAGTTGCAAGCGCTGCTCGGTACCCGCATCCACGAGGGGCTTGCTGGCAATCTGTCTACCAAGAGCATCAGCGAAATTCTTGATGAAGAACTGGCCGAGGGCCAGGCTTGACCGGCTACGTTCTCACTGCGGCGGCAGAATCCGACCTGCGTGGCATCGTCCGCTACACGCGCAAGCAATGGGGCGATGCGCAGGCACGCCGCTACATCGCTACGCTGGAACAGGGTATAGCCAGCCTCGCCGATGGTCGGGGTGCGTTCAAAGACATGAGTGTGCTTTTTCCGGCTCTACGGATGGGGCGGTACGAACATCACTACATATTCTGTCTGCTGCGTGAGGGCGCGCCTGCCTTGATCGTAGCTATTTTCCATGAGCGCATGAACCTGATGGCACGACTGGCCGACCGGCTCAAAGACTGAAGGGCGACGATGCTCAGCCAAGCGGGTAGCCCGGATGAAATCCGGGAAAGGTCGGGCGGCATGCCAAACCGCCCCGGATTTCATCCGGGCTACAGGGTTGCGCCTGTGCCCTGCCGGCGCGTGGTCAGTACGGCTGAAGCTCGTTGCCAATCAGGAAAAAATATTGAAAAAACGCTAAAGAATTGGCAGGGCCCGACGATAAACCCAGTGAAAGCTCTCCAGGCCGTCCCGGTCGGTTGCCAAGGCCGGGAGTCGTACAAGCCCACACCACGAGGTTCTCGTCATGGCTCTTACCGTCAATACCAACGTTGCATCGCTCAACACCCAGAAAAACCTGAACAAGGCTTCCGATGCCCTGTCCACCACCATGCAGCGCCTGTCCAGCGGCTTGAAAATCAACAGTGCCAAGGACGATGCCGCCGGTCTGCAAATCTCCAACCGCCTGACCAGTCAGATCAACGGTCTGAATGTGGCAGTGAAGAACGCCAACGATGGTATCTCCATCGCCCAGACAGCTGAAGGCGCTATGCAGGAGTCCACCAACATCCTGCAGCGTATGCGTGAGCTGGCCCTGCAGTCGGCCAATGGCTCCAATAGCGCCGAAGACCGTGCCTCCCTGCAGTCTGAATATTCCCAGCTCACCACCGAGCTGACTCGTATCGCCAATACCACCACCTTCGGTGGTCGTAACCTGCTGGACGGTTCTTTCGGTACCACCAGCTTCCAGGTCGGCGCCAACGCCAATGAAACCATCAACGTCACGCTGGGTAACATCTCTGCAAACAGCATCGGCTCCCAGCAGGTCAAGTCGGTAGGCGTCGAGCCCAGCACCACGGGTGTTGCGGGTGGCGCTATCACGGTGACTGGTAGTGGCCAGAGCGAGGACATAACCGTTGATGAAGGCGCTTCTGCCAAGGAAGTTGCCAAGGAGCTCAATGGCCTGATCAGCGGCCTGACTGCCACCGCCAGCACTGAGGCCCAATTCACGGTTGACGCGGCTGCAGCCACGACTCCGGCCAGCTTCACTATGACTGTGGGCGATCAGAGCGTCGACTTTGTCGGGGTTACCGACACTGCCAGCCTGGCCGAACAACTGAGCTCCAACGCCTCCAAGCTGGGTATCAGCGTCAACTACAACGAGGAAGCCGGTACCCTGTCGGTCAAGTCCGATACTGGTGAGAATATCTCCTTCAGTGACTCCACCGACGCCGGTTCGATCACGATCGCTACCAAGGACGGTTCGGGTGACTATGGCTCTGCGGTGGCTCTGGCTGACGGTCTGATCGCTACCGGTGCGGTCGAGCTGAACTCGGCCAAGGGCTATACCCTCAACGGCGATGGCGTCACTGGGTTGTTCGCCGCGACGGGAACCACGGCTACCTCGGTGAAGACCACCATCACCCAGACCGACATCACTACCGCCGATGGCGCGCAAAATGCCATTGCGGTGATCGACAAGGCGATCTCCAACATCGACAGCCAGCGTGCCGACCTCGGTGCCGTGCAGAACCGCTTCGACAGCACCGTGGCCAACCTGCAGAGCATCGTGGAGAACTCCACTTCCGCCCGCAGCCGGATCCAGGATGCCGACTTCGCCGCGGAAACCGCCGAGCTGACCAAGCAGCAGACCCTGCAACAGGCGTCCACCGCGATCCTGGCGCAGGCCAACCAGTTGCCGTCCGCGGTGCTGAGCCTGCTGCAATAAGCCAATCTCTGAGGCGGTGGAGGGGGGAGTGCGCAAGCCTTCCCCCTTTGCCCATTGCGAGGTGCTCTCATGACCATTACAAGCGTTACGCCAATTGGCAGCCTGACGCCATCGGCGCGCCAGGTAGCCGGGGCGGCCGTCGAGCGGCCACGGCAGTCGGGCGAGAATCCCCAGGCGGCCGAGGCCGTGGCGAACGTACCGCGCGAGCAACAGGAGTCGGCGGTGGCGAGCATGCAGAGCGCCATGCAGTCGATTCGCCGCGACATCAATTTCCAGGTCGACGACAGCACCGGCCGGGTGGTGGTGCAGGTCGTCGATGGCGGTTCCGGCGAAGTGGTTCGGCAGATTCCCTCCGAGGTGGCCTTGAGTCTGGCGGCGCGCCTGGAGGACATGCGCAGCCTGCTGTTTCGCGAAGAGGCGTGATTTTCACAGGCGTGAGCCTGCGGTGAACGGGTTCGCGAATAAATTCGCTGCTACACAGGTTGAGTGACTGGCTCGTTAATTGCTGGGCAGTGGCAGGGCGTCAATAATTCGTTGCGAGGAGGTCGACATGTCAGGCACCACTATTTCCGGTCTGGGTACAGGGCTGGATATCGACGGCATGGTGACCGCCATCGCCGATGCGGAAAAGGCGCCCAAGCAGGCGCAGATCGACCGGCTGACGACCAAGACGGAAACCAGCCTCTCGGCCGTGGGTACGCTGACCAGCGCGGTCGAGACGTTCGAAGCCTCGCTGACCGCCCTGGAGAGTTCCTCCAGCAGCTTCGAAGGGCTCGGCGTGCAGTCCTCCGCCGATGGCGTGGCCAGCGCCACTGCTGGCGCGGGCGCGGTTCCCGGCAGTTACGAGGTGGAGGTGATCAGCCTGGCCAGTTCGTCGAAAGTGGCCAGTGCCAGCCTGGAGGGCGGTGCTTCCACGACCTTCGATTCCGGCGGCACGCTGACCATCGACGTCGGCGACAACGCCTCCTATGAGGTTCAGGTCGCGCCGGGGGCTTCGCTGACGGAAATCCGCGATGCGATCAACTCCCAGCTTTCCGCCACTGCGGGCATCAGCGCCAACATCATCACCGATGCCAGTGGCGCGCGCCTGGTACTGTCCTCGGAGGTCACCGGGGAGGGCACCGACCTGTATGTGAAGGGCACGGGGGATCTGGCGGCGCTGAACATCAACGTCGATGAGGACGGCAATCACGACCTTACCCAGCAGTCGGGCACCGGGGCTGGCTCCATCACCCTGGCCAGCAATGCTTCCTACAAGATCGACGGCCTGGAGCTGAGCAGCTCCACCAACACCGTCACGGCGCTGAGCGGCCTGAGCATCAAGCTGACGGCCGAGGGCACCACCACCCTGACCGTGGCGCCCAATACCGAGGGCTTGAAAACCTCCATCGAGGCTTTCGTCAGTGCCTACAACAACCTGATCACCGTCACCAATGCCTTGACCCGGGTAACCACCAGCGAAGACGAGACGAGTACCGATGCCGGCGCGCTGGTGGGCGACGCCCTGGTTCGCTCGCTGCTCGGTTCGATACGCAACGAACTGGTACAGCCCTCGACCGGCAGCGGTGAGCTGAGCGTTCTGGCGCAACTGGGCGTGACCACCAACAAGGACGGTACGCTGTCGATCGACGATGCCAAGCTGAGCAGCGCGCTGGAGACCCACTACGATGAGGTTCAGGCGTTCTTCGTCGGCGACGACGGGTTGATTCCGCGCCTGAAATCGGTCACCGAGCCTTACACGGCACCCGGAGGGCTGCTGGCCGGTCGCACCGAGTCGCTGCAAAAGACCATGACGCAATTGAGCGAGCAGCAGCAGGCGCTGGATCGGCGCATCGATTCGCTGACCACCTCGCTGTACACCAAGTACAACAACATGGATATCCTGGTGGCGCAGTTGAATGCAAGCAGCGCGAGCCTTCTGAGCACGCTCGAGGCGCTGAACAATTCCAACAAAAAATGAGTGTCAGGGAGAGCCGCCGCTGTGCGGCTTCCAGCCTAAAGATTCCCGATTGCCGGCCGATAGCCTGTCAAGTCCACGCAGTGACTTGGTTATCGAGGAGCAGTCGTCATGTATGCAGCGTCCGCGCTCAGGCAGTATCAGCAGGTCAGTACCCAGTCCCAGCTTGCCGAGGCCAGCCCCCATCGCTTGATCCAGATGTTGTTCGAAGGCGCCCTGGATCGCCTGGCGCAGGCCCAGGGCGCGCTTGCCCGTGGCCAGGTCGCCGAGAAGGGGCTGCTGATCGGCAAGGTGATCGGGATCGTCGGTGGCCTGCGCGAGGGGTTGGACAAGGGCCAGGGGGGCGAGTTGGCGCAGCACCTCGATGGGCTCTATGAATACATGATTCGGCAGTTGGCCCAGGCCAACCTGAAAAACGATGAGGCGATCCTGCGTCAGGTGGCGCAATTGCTGCGTGAATTGAAAGAAGGCTGGGATGGCATTGCTTGAGGGCCGTGCCGGACAATCCGGGAGAAAATCATGAGTTCGTCTGTCCAGCGTCTGGAAGAAACCGGCTGCGCACTGCGCGATGCCCTGCTCAGGCAGGACTGGGTGGCCATCGGCAAGTTGGATCTGCAATGCCGCCAGGCGGTCGATGCGGCCATGCACGAGGGGGGCGATGAGGCGCGCCTGCGCGACAGCATGCAGGAGCTGCTGCTGCTCTACCGCGAGCTGGTTACGCTGTGCACGGCCGAGCGCAAACGCCTTGGCGATGAGCTGGTGCAGATCAACCAGGCTCGCCAGGGGGCCAAGGTCTATCAGTTGTTCGGCTGATTGTCATGGCTAGCGCAGGTTTCTGCCCCCTCTCCCGCTTGCGGGAGAGGGCTGGGGAGAGGGGAGAAAAAGCTGCCCTGCTGCATCGGTAGGGCGGGTGCAACCGCAGCGAGTACGGGAACGCCACAGGAAATCACGCCATAAATTTGACTGAGTCCAATTTTTTGACTTTACTGGTGGCCAATTGCCGGTGCGCGCCGAAGATATGGCGCGCAATTTCTTCTACTCCTCGGGTCAGACAAACACAAGATGTGGCGTGAAACCAAAATTCTGTTGATCGATGACAATGCTGCGCGCCGCCACGAACTGGCGATCATTCTGAGCTTTCTCGGGGAGGAGCATCTGGCCTGTACAAGCCAGGACTGGCGCAGTGCCGTGGCTGGGCTTGAGTCCAGTCGCGAGGTGCTGAGTGTCTTGCTGGGCGATGTCGAGGCCAAGGGCGGCGCGCTTGAACTGACCAAGCAGCTTGCCGGGTGGGATGAGTTTCTGCCCTTGCTGACGGTGGGTGATGTCAGTATTGCCGAGTGGCCGGAAGACTTGCGTCGGCGCGTGCTGGCCAGTCTGGAGACGCCGCTCAGTTATAACAAGTTGCTCGACTCGCTGCATCGCGCCCAGGTCTACCGTGAAATGTACGACCAGGCCCGTGATCGTGGTCGGCAGCGTGAGCCCAATCTGTTCCGTAGCCTGGTGGGTACCAGTCGCGCCATTCAGCAGGTGCGACAGATGATGCAGCAGGTGGCCGATACCGAGGCCAGCGTGCTGATCCTCGGTGAGTCCGGAACTGGCAAGGAAGTTGTAGCGCGCAATCTGCATTATCACTCCAAGCGTCGCGAGGCACCCTTCGTGCCGGTCAACTGCGGCGCCATTCCGGCCGAGTTGCTGGAGAGCGAGCTGTTCGGTCATGAGAAGGGCGCCTTCACCGGCGCCATCACCAGCCGGGCAGGGCGCTTCGAACTGGCCAACGGCGGCACGCTGTTTCTCGATGAGATCGGTGACATGCCGCTGCCGATGCAGGTCAAGCTGCTGCGTGTGTTGCAGGAGCGCACTTTCGAGCGAGTCGGCAGTAACAAGACGCAGACCGCCGACGTGCGCATCATCGCGGCCACGCACAAGAACCTGGAGAAGATGATCGAGGACGGCAGCTTCCGCGAGGATCTGTACTACCGCCTCAACGTCTTCCCCATCGAGATGGCGCCGCTGCGCGAGCGCATCGAAGACATCCCGCTGCTGATGAACGAGCTGATTTCGCGCATGGAGCACGAGAAGCGCGGTTCCATTCGCTTCAACTCGGCCGCCATCATGTCGCTGTGCCGTCACGACTGGGCGGGCAACGTGCGCGAGCTGGCCAACCTGGTGGAGCGCATGGCGATCATGCATCCCTATGGGGTGATCGGCGTTGGCGAGCTGCCGAAGAAATTCCGCCACGTCGATGACGAGGACGAGCAGTTGGCCGCCAGCCTGCGCGACGAGATGGAGGAGCGCGCCGCGATCCTGGCCGGGCTGCCGGGCCTCGATGCGCCGGCCATGCTGCCGCCGGAAGGCCTGGATCTGAAGGACTACCTGGGCAATCTGGAGCAGGGGCTGATCCAGCAGGCGCTGGATGATGCCGGCGGCGTGGTGGCGCGGGCTGCTGAGCGCCTGCGTATTCGCCGTACCACGCTGGTCGAGAAAATGCGCAAGTACGGCATGAGCCGCCGCGAAGAGGATGGTCAGGACGAGGATTGATTCCTCAGCCTCAAGCTAAGGAAACTCTGGAAAACTCGTCATTCCCGCGCAGGCGGGAATCCAGAACCTGCGAAACTCCTGGGCTCCCGCCTTCGCGGGAGTGACGGTAAGTAACTTTTTCAGAACATCCCTAACGCCGCAAAGAAAGCCGGAGCTTTGACGCAAGCTCCGGCTTTGTTTTTTCAAGTGCTTGATAAATAAGAATAAAAAAGTAGGCACGGCGATTGCTAAAGCTCTTGTATCCGACCGTCTTCTGACGGTGCGTCGTACGAGAGAAGCAGATGGAAGCCAACCTTCGTCCTACCGAGTCAGCCGAGCCAAGCCTTGCAGCGCCGCTCGAACAAGCCAGTCGTGCAGGACTGGAGCAGGCCTTTGCCCTGTTCAATCAGATGTCCAACCAGCTCAGCGAGTCGTACAGCCTGCTCGAGGCGCGAGTCAATGAACTGAAGGGCCAGCTGGCACTGGTCAGCGCTCAGCGTATGCAGGAGCTGGCGGAGAAGGAGCGTCTGGCGCATCGCCTGCAGAGCCTGCTGGATCTGCTGCCCGGTGGCGTGATCGTCATCGATGGTCAGGGTGTCGTGCGAGAGGCCAACCCCGTGGCCCGCGCTTTGCTTGGCCAGCCGCTGGTGGGCATGCTCTGGCGCCAGGTGATCGCGCGCAATTTTGCACCGCGCGAAGATGATGGCCACGAAATATCCATGCGCGATGGACGTCGGTTATCCATCGCGACCCGTTCTCTGCATGGGGAACCGGGGCAGTTGGTTCTGCTGACTGACCTGACTGAAACCCGTCGCCTGCAGGATCAACTATCTCGTCATGAGCGCCTATCGGCGCTGGGGCGCATGGTCGCTTCCCTGGCCCATCAGATCCGTACACCGCTTTCCGCTGCGTTGCTCTATGCAAGCCACCTCAATGAACAGGTACTGCCGGCCGAACAGCAGCAGCGCTTCGCCGGGCGCTTGAAGGAGCGGCTGCACGAGTTGGAAAACCAGGTGCGCGACATGCTGATCTTCGCCCGGGGCGAGCTGCCATTGCCGGATCGTCTGGCGCCGTCGGCCCTGTTCGATGCGCTGCGTGCGGCTGCCGACGCGCATGTGGGCGATATGGCTGTGCGCTGGCAGTGCGATGTGCGCGACGGCGAGCTGCTGTGCAACCGCGACACGCTGGTCGGCACCGTCCTCAATCTGATCGACAACGCCATTCAGGCTGCCGGGCGCGATGCGCGTCTGAAGATTCATCTGTATCGCCGCGGTGGCCAGTTACGGCTATGCGTCAGCGATAACGGACCGGGTATGAGCCAGGAAACCCTGGCGCGCCTGGGCGAGCCCTTCTTCACCACCAAGACTACCGGAACCGGCCTCGGCCTGGCGGTGGTCAAGGCGGTGGCGCGTGCTCATCAGGGCCAGTTGCTGCTGCAATCACGTGCAGGTCGTGGCACCTGCGCCATCGTTTCTTTGCCGCTGCTTGATGCAGCGCCTCACTCGAATCAGGAGTAATCCATGGCTGCCAAAGTCCTGTTGGTTGAAGACGATCGCGCCCTGCGCGAAGCCCTGGCCGATACCCTGTGCCTGGGCGGGCATGATTATCGGGCGGTCGATTGCGCCGAGGCGGCGTTGGTCGCGTTGACCGAAGAGCCGTTCGGGCTGGTGGTCAGCGACGTCAACATGCCGGGTATGGATGGTCATCAACTGCTGGCGCAGATCCGTAGTCGTTATCCGCAACTGCCGGTATTGCTGATGACGGCTTTCGGCGCGGTAGAGAGGGCGGTAGATGCCATTCGCCAGGGCGCCGCTGATTATCTGGTCAAGCCCTTCGAGCCGCGTACGCTGCTGGAGCTGGTGGCCAAGCACGCTCTCGGTAAATTGACGGCGGGGGATTGCGATGGTCCGGTAGCGCTCGAGCCGGCCAGCGTGCAGCTGCTGGAGCTGGCGTCACGCGTGGCGCAGAGTGATTCGACGGTGATGATCACGGGTGAGTCGGGGACCGGTAAGGAGGTGCTGGCGCGTTATATCCATCAGCAGTCGCCGCGCGCCTCCGGGCCTTTCATCGCCATCAACTGTGCGGCGATTCCCGACAACATGCTTGAGGCGACTTTGTTCGGGCATGAGAAGGGCGCGTTCACCGGTGCGGTCACCGCTCAGCCGGGCAAGTTCGAGCTGGCTGACGGCGGCACCATTCTGCTCGACGAGATTTCCGAAATGCCGCTGGGGCTGCAGGCCAAATTGTTGCGTGTGTTGCAGGAGCGTGAGGTGGAACGGGTCGGCGCGCGCAAGCCAATCAACCTGGATATTCGCGTGCTGGCCACCAGCAACCGTGACTTGGCTAGCGAGGTTGCCGCAGGACGCTTCCGCGAGGACCTCTATTATCGACTGTCGGTCTTCCCCTTGGCCTGGCGGCCACTGCGTGAGCGGCCTGCCGACATTCTGCCGCTGGCCGAGCGGCTGCTGGCCAAGCACGTCAAAAAAATGAATCAGGCGCCGGTGCGCTTGTCAGAATCGGCCGCGCAGAGCCTGGTACAGCATCAGTGGCCGGGCAATGTGCGCGAACTGGACAACGCCATTCAACGCGCATTGATCCTGCAGCAGGGAGGCGTGATTCAGGCGCAGGATCTGTGCCTGCACGCGCCCATCGGCCAATCGGTGCAGGGTACGGCACCGCGCCTGGCCGTGGTGCCGAGTGTTGCGCCGCCAATGGCGCAACCGGTCGAGTCGCCGAGTGCGGTCGATGCCGGCGCGCTGGGCGAGGACCTTCGCCGTCGCGAGTTTCAGGTCATCATCGACACCCTGCGTGCCGAGCGTGGACGTCGCAAGGAGGCTGCCGAGCGCCTGGGTATCAGCCCGCGTACGCTGCGTTACAAGCTGGCGCAGATGCGTGATGCCGGTATGGATGTCGAGGCGTATCTGTACGCCAGTTAGTTTTGCTGTGCTGAGCGGGGGGAGGGGTACGGCTGATAGGGTTGTCTGGGTCCACGCCTTCGCGGGGATGACCTCGGGTTTTCTATCGCCGTCATCCCCGCGAAGGCGGGGATCCAGCTGCGGTTTTCAGGTTGTCCTGGTTTGTATGGGCGACTATTTTTTTCGTTCGGGTTTAAATCGATCACTGAGTAGGCCTCCATACTGATGGGGGCGCACCATCTGCAAAGGACTGCAGCATGAAACAGCCAGCCGTTTACATCATGGCCAGCCGGCGTAATGGCACGCTCTATACCGGGGTTACGGCGGATCTGCTGCAGCGTGTCTGGCAGCATAGAGAGGGAGCAGTTGAGGGCTTTACACGCCGCTATGGGGTGAAGTCGCTGGTGTGGTACGAACAGCATGAGAGCATGAGCAGCGCGATAGCCAGGGAAAAGGCGATCAAGAAATGGAATCGTGCCTGGAAGCTGCGTCTGATCGAAGAGCGAAACCCGCAATGGCGGGATCTTTGGTCGGAGATTGTTGGTGATTCGTCTCTTGTCGCTGGATCCCCGCCTTCGCGGGGATGACGGTGGTTGTTCCATGTATCTGGGTGTCTGTCGCCTAACAGGCCGTTGAAAAACCACCTCGATTTTGGCCTCCTGCATCCATGCAGTCGTGCGTTGGCAATGCTGCGTTAAAAACAGCCTCGCGTGCGAGCCCAGGCTAGGTGTCCCCTTCAAAAATGCTCATTTACAGCACGTAAACTGCGCTTTTCGGCTGTTTTTGCCTTGTCTTGCCTGTCTCGCCTAGGTTTTCCAACGGCCCGCTAATTTCCATAAGCTTCTAGTCGCAGTTTTGTTGGCACCCTTGTTGCAAATACCCCTGCATAGCGCCGCTAGTGTCAAAAAGCGGGCAGTGGAGGAAGTCATGAGCCAAGGTGTCGAATTCAATCGCTTGATGCTGGAAATGCGTTCCATGCAGGCTGAGGCCATGGCGCGTCAGAAACCTGCAGTGAGCGAGCCAGTGCAAGGGGCGCCGAGTTTCTCGGAAATGCTCGGCCAGGCGGTGAACAAGGTCAACGAGACCCAGCAGGCTTCCAATAAACTGGCGACCGCTTTCGAGATGGGGCAGAGCGGGGTCGACCTGACCGACGTGATGATCGCCTCGCAGAAAGCCAGCGTATCCTTCCAGGCCATGACCCAGGTGCGTAACAAGCTGGTCCAGGCGTACCAAGACATCATGCAGATGCCGGTCTGAGGATTGATTCATGGCTGAAGCAGCAGTAGCAAACGTACCGGCCAAGGCCGAGCCAGGTGAGCCGAAGAAGCCCCTGCTGGGCCTTAGCTTCCTGGAAAACCTCGCGGAGATGTCGGTGCTGCGTCAGCTCGGCCTGTTGGTCGGTCTGGCTGCCAGCGTGGCGATCGGTTTTGCCGTGGTGCTCTGGTCGCAGCAACCGGACTATCGTCCGCTGTACGGTAGCCTCAACGGTATGGATGCCTCTCAGGTGGTCGATACCCTGACCACTTCCGGCATCGATTACACCATCGAACCCAACTCCGGCGCGCTACTGGTCAAGGCTGACGATCTGGCGCGTGCGCGCATGCGCCTCGCTGCTGCTGGCGTGGCGCCCACCGACAACAGCGTCGGTTTCGAAATTCTCGACCGTGAGCAGGGCCTGGGCACCAGCCAGTTCATGGAGGCGACCCGGTATCGCCGTGGTCTCGAGGGCGAACTGGCACGTACGGTGGCCAGCCTCAACAACGTCAAGGCGGCGCGTGTGCACCTGGCCATGCCCAAGGCTTCGGTGTTCGTGCGTGATGAACGCAAGCCGTCTGCCTCGGTGCTGGTCGAACTCTATCCGGGGCGCGCATTGGAGCCCAGCCAGGTCATGGCGATCGTCAACCTGGTGGCGACCAGTGTGCCTGAGCTGGACAAGGGTCAAGTCACGGTGGTCGACCAGAAGGGCAATCTGCTTTCCGATCAGCAGGAGCTGTCCGAGCTGAGCATGGCTGGCAAGCAGTTCGACTACACCCGCCGTATGGAAACGCTGTTCACCCAGCGCGTGCACAACATTCTGCAGCCGGTGCTGGGCACTGGTCGCTACAAGGCGGAAGTCTCGGCTGACGTGGATTTCAGCTCGGTTGAGTCCACTTCCGAAATGTTCAATCCGGATCAGCCCGCGCTGCGCAGCGAGCAACAGGTCAACGAACAGCGTCAGAGCAGCCTGCCGCCACAGGGCGTGCCGGGCGCGCTGTCCAATCAGCCACCTGGTCCGGCTGCCGCGCCAGAGCAGGCCGCAGGCGCTGCCGCCCCGGCCGGCCCGGTTGCCGCGGGTCAGCCGCTGGTCGACGCCAATGGCCAGCAGATCATGGACCCGGTAACCGGCCAGCCGATGCTGGCGCCATACCCGGCCGACAAGCGTGAGCAGTCGACCCGCAACTTCGAGCTGGACCGGTCCATCAGCTACACCCGGCAGCAGCAGGGGCGCCTGCGTCGTCTGTCGGTGGCGGTGGTGGTGGACGACCAGTTACGTGTCGACCCGGCCACCGGCGAAAGCAGCCGGGTGCCTTGGACCGCCGATGACCTGGCGCGCTTCACTCGTCTGGTGCAGGATTCGGTGGGCTTCGATGCCAGTCGCGGCGACAGCGTCAGTGTGATCAATACCGCCTTCACCGCTTCGCTGGGCGAGGAAATCCCCGATATTCCGTTCTACACCCAGCCTTGGTTCTGGGACATCGTCAAGCAGGTGCTCGGCGTGCTGTTCATCCTGGTGCTGGTGTTCGGTGTGCTGCGCCCGGTACTCAACAACATCACTGGCGGCGGCAGGGGCAAGGAGCTGGCAGGCTCTGGCGATGTGGAGCTTGGCGAAATGGCAGGTCTGGACGGCGAGCTGTCCGACGACCGCGTCAGCCTCGGCGGGCCGCAGAGCATCATGTTGCCGAGCCCCAGTGAGGGGTATGATGCACAACTGAACGCTATCAAGAGTCTGGTAGCGGATGATCCTGGCCGCGTCGCGCAGGTCGTGAAAGAGTGGATCAACGCCGATGAGTGACAATCGCACTGCTACCAAGCTGAACAAGGTCGACAAGGCCGCGATTCTGCTGCTTTCGCTGGGCGAAACCGATGCCGCACAGGTGTTGCGTCACCTCGGGCCGAAAGAGGTGCAGCGCGTCGGTGTGGCCATGGCTGGCATGCGCAACATTCATCGCGAGCAGGTCGAGCAGGTGATGGCCGAGTTCGTCGACATCGTCGGCGACCAGACCAGCCTCGGTGTGGGTTCCGATGCCTACATCCGCAAGATGCTCACCTCTGCGTTGGGTGAGGACAAGGCCGGTAATCTGATCGACCGCATCCTCCTGGGCGGCAGCACCAGCGGTTTGGACAGCCTGAAATGGATGGAGCCGCGTGCCGTTGCCGATGTGATCCGCTACGAGCACCCGCAGATCCAGGCCATCGTCGTCGCCTATCTCGATCCGGATCAGGCTGGCGAAGTGCTCAGCCATTTCGACCACAAGGTGCGCCTGGACATCATCCTGCGCGTGTCCTCGCTCAATACCGTGCAACCGTCCGCGCTCAAGGAACTCAACCAGATCTTGGAGAAGCAGTTCTCCGGCAGCGCCAACACCACGCGCGCCGCCATGGGCGGCGTCAAGCGTGCGGCGGACATCATGAACTTCCTCGACAGCTCGGTGGAAGGCCAGTTGATGGACTCCATTCGCGAACTGGACGAAGACCTGTCGATGCAGATCGAAGACCTCATGTTCGTCTTCGACAACCTGGCCGATGTCGACGACCGTGGCATCCAGGCGCTGATGCGCGAGGTCTCCTCCGAAGTGCTGGTGCTGGCACTCAAAGGGGCCGACGAGGCGATCAAGGACAAGGTCTTCAAGAACATGTCCAAACGTGCGGCCGAGCTGCTGCGCGACGACCTGGAGGCCAAGGGGCCGGTGCGCGTCAGCGATGTCGAAGGGGCGCAGAAGGAAATTCTCACCATCGCCCGGCGCATGGCCGAAGCTGGAGAGATCGTGCTTGGCGGCAAGGGTGGCGAGGAGATGGTTTAAGCCATGGCTGCCAAGGAGCCTGAGAGCGAGCTGATTCGCGCCAAGGATCTCGGCACGTTCGACCGCTGGGCGTTGCCCAGCTTCGATGCGCCGGGTGAAGAACCGGCAGAAGCCGAAGCTGCTGCTGGTGAACAGGTGCAGCCTTCCGCTGAGGTCGAGGCGCAGGACACAGCGCAGGTCGAAGAGGTCGCACTCGAAGATGTCAAACCGCTGACGCTCGATGAACTCGAGGCCATCCGCCAGGATGCCTACAACGAAGGCTTCGCCACGGGCGAGAAGGATGGCTTCCATGCCGGCCAGATCAAGGCCAAGCAGGAGGCTGACGCGGCTTTGGCGCTGAAGGTCGGCAGCCTGGAAACGCTCATGATGCAGTTGCTCGATCCGATTGCCGAGCAGGACCAGCAGATGGAAGTGGCCATGGTGCGTCTGGTCAGCCATATGGTGCGCGAGGTGATTCAGCGTGAGCTGAGCACCGACTCCAGTCAGATTCGCCAGGTGCTGCGTGAAGCGCTCAAGCTGCTGCCGATGGGGGCGGGCAACGTACGCATTCAGGTCAACCCCCAGGACTTCGAGGTGATCAAGGCGCTGCGCGAGCGTCATGAGGAAAGCTGGCGCATCCTCGAGGATGACAGTCTGCTGCCGGGCGGTTGCCGTATCGAGTCGGAGCATAGCCAGATCGACGCCAGCGTCGAGACGCGCATGGCGCAGGCACTCAAGCAATTGTTCGAGCAGCAGCGCGCGCAAGTCTCTCAGCCGCCGGAAGCGGACATCGACCTGGATCTGGATGCCGTCGATGCGCCTTGAGCGGATCAGTTTCGCCAGACGCCTGGCGGGCTATGTCGAAGCGATCAACCTGCCCAGCCAACCCGTGGTGGAAGGGCGCCTGCTGCGTATGGTCGGCCTGACCCTGGAGGCCGAAGGTTTGCGCGCCGCCATCGGCAGCCGTTGTCTGGTGATCAACAGCGACAGCTATCACCCGGTGCAGGTCGAGGCTGAGGTCATGGGCTTCTCCGGCGGCAAGATCTACCTGATGCCGGTCGGCAGCCTGGCCGGTATCGCGCCAGGTGCGCGTGTGGTGCCGTTGCCGGATACCGGGCGCCTGCCCATGGGCATGTCGATGCTCGGGCGAGTGCTTGATGGCGCCGGGCGTGCGCTCGATGGCAAGGGCGGGATGAAGGCCGAGGACTGGGTACCGATGGATGGCCCTGCTATCAACCCGCTCAACCGCGACCCGATCAGCCAGCCGCTGGATGTTGGTATTCGTTCGATCAACGGTTTGCTTACCGTCGGGCGTGGCCAGCGCTTGGGCCTGTTCGCCGGTACCGGTGTGGGCAAGTCGGTGCTCTTGGGCATGATGACCCGTTTCACAGAGGCGGAAATCATCGTTGTCGGCCTGATCGGCGAACGTGGGCGTGAGGTCAAGGAGTTCATTGACGAGATCCTCGGCGAGGAGGGCATCAAGCGCTCGGTGGTGGTCGCCTCGCCGGCCGACGAGGCGCCGCTGATGCGCCTGCGTGCGGCGCAGTACTGCACACGGATCGCCGAATATTTTCGTGACAAGGGCAAGAACGTTCTGCTGCTGATGGACTCGCTGACCCGTTATGCCCAGGCCCAGCGCGAGATCGCCCTGGCTATCGGTGAGCCGCCAGCGACCAAGGGCTACCCGCCATCGGTGTTCGCCAAGTTGCCCAAGCTGGTCGAGCGTGCCGGCAATGCCGAAGCCGGCGGCGGTTCGATCACCGCGTTCTACACCGTGCTCAGTGAGGGCGACGACCAGCAGGACCCCATCGCCGATGCTGCGCGTGGTGTGCTCGACGGACACTTTGTTTTGTCACGCCGTTTGGCCGAGGAGGGGCACTATCCCGCGATTGATATCGAATCCTCGATCAGTCGGGTCATGCCGCAAGTGGTGCCGCCCGAGCAGCTCAAGCAGGCGCAGCGATTCAAGCAGTTGTGGTCGCGCTATCAACAGAGTCGCGATCTGATCAGTGTCGGTGCCTATGTTCCGGGCGGCGACGCGGATACCGATCAGGCCATCGCCCGTCAGCCGGTCATGGCTCAGTACCTGCGTCAGGGCCTCGACGAGAACGTGTCAATGGCGCAGAGCCGCGAGCAGCTGGCCGGGGTGTTGGGACAGTGACCTGTTGCAGTAGGGCGGTTGTAACCCGCCGGGGCGATCTGGCGGGTTACACCCGCCCTACGGGGCGCGGATGAGCCTGAGCCGCGCAAAGCGTCTGCAGCCGGTCGTCGAGATGGCAGAAAAGGCCGAGCGCGAGGCCGCGCGCCAGCTCGGGCATTGCCAAGGGCTGGTGGGGCAGGCTGAGGCCAAGCTGGGCGAGCTGGAGCGTTTTCGTGGCGACTACCAGCAGCAGTGGATCAGCGAGGGCAGCAAGGGCGTTTCCGGCCAGTGGCTGATGAACTACCAGCGCTTTCTGGCGCAACTGGAGACGGCGGTCGGCCAACAGCAGCAAAGTCTGGAGTGGCATCGCGCCAATCTTGAAAAGGTGCGCGCTGTTTGGCAGCAACGCTATGCGCGTCTCGAGGGGCTGCGCAAACTGGTCCAGCGCTACATTGACGAAGCCCGATTGGCCGAGGACAAGCGCGAACAGAAACTGCTCGACGAGCTGGCGCAACGCCTGATCGACCGTGGTGAACCCTGAATAGTGGTTGTTTCGTCGCCGACCAGATGCTACACCTTCAAGCGTGAATTGCCCTATCTGGCAAAGTCTCGACAAAGGAGTAGACATGGCCATTACCTCGCAGCCCTCGGCCGACGGGCAAGAGCTGACCATTGTGATTCGAGGACGCTTCGACTTCGCCTCCCACCAGGAATTTCGTGACGCCTACGAGCGCGTCAACCTGACCCCCAGGCGTTATCAGGTCGACCTGCGTGACACCAGCTATCTGGATAGTTCGGCACTGGGCATGCTGTTGTTGTTGCGTGACCATGCTGGCGGCGATTCGGCGCAGATCAGCCTGCTCAACTGCAGCAGTGACGTGCGCAAGATCCTCGCCATCTCCAACTTCGAGCAGTTGTTCAAGATCAGCTGAGCATGTCTGAGCGACTTGCCATTCTGATCGCCGAGGACAACGCGGCCGACCGCATGCTGTTGTCCACCATCGTCAGTCGTCAGGGCCACCGCGTATTGACCGCCAGCAATGGCCTGGAAGCCGTCGCGCTGTTCGAGCAGGCGCGTCCACAACTGGTGTTGATGGATGCGTTGATGCCGGTGATGGATGGTTTCGAGGCCGCCCGGCGCATCAAGCAGAAGGCTGGTGAAGCGCTGGTGCCGATCATCTTCCTCACGTCGTTGACCGAGGGCGAGGCGCTGGTGCGTTGTCTTGAGGCCGGTGGCGACGACTTTCTCGCCAAGCCCTACAACCGGGTGATACTCGAGGCGAAGATCGGTGCAATGGATCGTTTGCGCCGCCTGCATGACACCGTACTGCAACAGCGCGACCTGATCGCCCGGCACAACGAGCATCTGCTGCGTGAGCAGCGCGTTGCCAAGGCCGTATTCGACAAGGTGGCGCATTCCGGCTGCCTGGATGCACCGAACATCAGTTACATGCAGTCGCCCTACGCCCTGTTCAATGGCGACCTGCTACTGGCGGCCTACAAGCCGTCCGGTGGTATGCATGTGATGCTGGGGGACTTCACCGGTCATGGTTTGCCGGCGGCTATTGGCGCGATGCCGCTGGCCGAGGTGTTTTATGGCATGACCGCCAAGGGGCATGCGCTGGCTGAGATCCTCCGCGAGATCAATGCCAAGCTCAAGCGTATCCTGCCGGTGGGGGTTTTCTGCTGCGCCACCTTGCTCAATATCAGCAGCAAGCGCGGTTTGCTCGAGGTGTGGAACGGCGGGCTGCCCGATGGCTACCTGCTGCATGCCGATGGCCGCCCACAGCAGCCGCTGGTGTCCCGTCATCTGCCATTGGGGATTCTCGAGCAGGCAGCCTTCAGTGATCGTTGCGAGGTCTATCCACTGGCGCCGGGGGATCGCATCTTTCTGCTCAGCGACGGCGTACTCGAGGCCAGCGACCGGCATGGTCAGTTGTTCGGTGAGGCGCGCCTGCTCGAGTTGCTGCAAGCCAATCGGCAGCCGCAGGCATTGTTCGATGAGATCCAGCAGGCACTACTGGCCTTTCGAGGCGAGCAGCAAGACGACGTCAGCATGGTTCAGGTCGGGCTTGCCGACGATGAGGAGCGTCCCCGCCCGCTGGCCTTTGCCGACAGTGGGCAGGTCAGTGTGATGGACTGGTCAGCCAGCTTTGAGTTTCGTGCGCTGAGTCTGCGTCACTTCAATCCGCTGCCGTTTCTGTTGCAGCTGCTGCTCGATGTCAGGGCGCTGCGCCCGCGTGGCGGCGAGCTGTATACCGTGCTGGCCGAGCTCTATTCCAATGCCCTGGAGCATGGGGTGATGAACCTGGATTCCTCGCTCAAGCGCGATGCCAGGGGCTTTGCCGAGTACTACCGGGAGCGGCATCTGCGCCTGGCCTCACTGGATGAGGGGTATGTGCGCTTTCACCTGCAGATGCTGCCGCAGGAGCAGGGCGGCCGCCTGATCGTACAGGTGGAGGATAGCGGGCCAGGTTTCGACCCGGCTGGCCTCCCCAGTGCGGCCGACGATGCTCTGTGTGGGCGAGGGCTGGCACTGGTGCGTGAGCTCAGCGATGGCCTCGAGCTTTACCCTGACGGCCGTGGCGTTCGCGTGGAGTTTTGCTGGCTCACTGAGGCATAATCGGCCTCTTGATGTTCAGGGAGTGACCCGGTGTCCGATATCCATCTCGACGATGCTGTGCTGGCTGCCTTGCAGGATGTCATGGAAGACGAATACCCGACATTGCTCGATACCTTCGTCGTTGACTCCGAAGAGCGTTTGCGTATGTTGCATCAGGCGCTGGACGAGGGTAACGCACAGGAGCTGCGCCTGGCTGCGCACAGCTTCAAGGGCAGTTGCAGCAACATGGGTGCGGTATTGTTGGCCGGCCTGTGCAAGGAGCTGGAGGATGCAGGTCGGCGCGAGGCGCTGGAACTGGCTCCGGCCCTGATCGAGCAGATCGAACGTGAGTTCGCCATCGTCCGCATCCTGTTCAAATCCGAGCGTCAGCGCTATCGCGTCTGAGGCCTTTGCCGAAGTTGGCCCGTCCCTTGCTCTGATCCCGTCACGATTCAATCAGACGGAGAGCGTCCATGTCCGCGTTGCCCGATTTACGCCTGCAGGCCACGCCTGAGGTGAAGAGTAAAGCGAAGCAGCCGGCCAAAGCGCCGGAACCCAGGAATAACGGTGCTTCCAGCTTTGCCGAGGTCTATGCAAGGGAGCGTCAGGCCAAGCCTGGCGAGGGTGCTGGCAGCACTGATAAAACCAGCCCGGAGCAGAGCGCTGATACCGCCAGGGAAGAAACCGAGGCTGCCCCGGCTGCCGCCGAGCAGCCTGTGGTTGCCGCGCCCGGCAACTCCTTGCCGGCCCAGGAAGGGGGGGAAGAAGAGCTCGATCCACTTCTGGCGATGGCGCTGGGTGGTATTCAGGTTCCGCTGGAGGAGGCTCCGTTAGCCGAAGTGGCGTCGGATGTGCCGGCTTTGATCATTAGCGGCGCCGCCCCGGCTGCCGCCGAGCAGGGCGAGCCTGTGCTGGAAAATGATGCGCTCGACCCACTGGCGCTGCTCAAGCAGTCGATGGAGGAGGCAGGCAAGGCCCAGGCACCACAGGATGCAGCGGCCAAAAGTACCCGAGTGGCGACCAGTACGGATTTCGCCGCCGCCATGGCAGCCATGGGCAAGGGCGAGCCGCTTGCTGAGAGCAGCGAGGAGTCGATGCTTGAGCTGCCGCTGGAAAGCCTGACCAAGGAAGCATTGGAAAGCCTCAAGGACAGCGTGCAGCCCAATCGCCCGGATCAGTTCGTCAGCAAGCTCAATGCGCTGACGCAGGCGCTCAACCATCAGGCTGGCGCCGCGCAACGCCTGCCACTGGTACCCGGTCAGCCGGTCGCCATGCAACAGGGCGGCTGGAGCGAGGCGGTGGTGGATCGTGTCATGTGGCTTTCCAGCCACAACCTCAAGTCGGCTGAGATTCAGCTGGACCCTGCCGATCTTGGGCGTCTCGAAGTGCGGGTGAATCTGTCTCAGGATCAGGCCCAGGTGACGTTTGCCAGCCCCAATGCCGGGGTGCGTGATGCGCTGGAGGGGCAGATGCATCGTCTGCGTGAGCTGTTCGCGCAGCAAGGCATGAACCTGGCGGATGCCAACGTCTCCGATCAGTCGCTTAACCGTGGCTGGCAGGGGCAGGGCGAGGGCGGGCGCGGTGGGTCCGGCTCGCGGGATGATCTGCTGGCCAGTGACGAGTTGCAGCCTGGTGTCCGTCAGGACGTGCGCAGCGAGCGCTTGACCGCTGGACGTGGGCTGGTCGACTACTACGCATGAGCGCTGGTTAAGCCTGTATTGACACTGGGCAATGGCCGACTATTGGTGTTCCTCCGCTAGACTTGCACTCGCCCGGGTTGCCGAAAGGTGCTCGGGCGAATGCATTTTGGGTGACAGCAGGCAGCTGGAGCGGTTAAATCCGCGGCCCGGAGTTAGACAAGCCTGCTCATATGCTGGCATAACACTTGCTCTTAACCCTTTGAATGCGGAAAGAACGTAGGTACTGACGGATTATTGGCATGGCTAAGAAAGAAGCGGCACCGACTGCCGACGGACAACCCATCGGCAAGAGCAAGCTCAAACTCATCATTCTGATCGTGGTGGGCCTGCTGCTGGCCGTTGGCCTTTCCGTGGGCAGTGCCTGGTTCATTTTCAGCAAGGGCTACAAGAGCGAGGAGGCTAAGTCGGCAGAGGCCGCGGCGGCGCCTGTGCGCCAGCCGGCCATCTACCAGGATCTGATGCCGGCCTTCGTGGTCAATTTCAATCACCAGAATCGTACCCGCTACCTGCAGGTCAGCATTGCCTTGATGAGCCGCGATAGCGCCGGCATGGAAAAGCTCAAGGTGCATATGCCGGTATTGCGCAACCGCCTGGTGATGCTGCTGTCCGGCCAGGATTTTGCCGCGCTGCAAACGCCGCTGGGCAAGGAGATGCTCCTGCAGCTGGCGCTGGCCAGCGTGCAGGAGCTGGCGCAGAAAGAAACCGGCAGCACTGTGGTCGAGCAGGTGCTGTTCACCAATTTCGTGTTGCAGTAGCGGGAGCTGAAGATGGCCGTGCAAGACCTGCTTTCCCAGGACGAGATCGATGCGCTGTTGCATGGCGTCGATGACGGCCTGGTGGAAACCGAGGACGCTGCCGAGCCGGGTAGCGTCAAGCAATATGACCTGACCAGTCAGGATCGCATCGTCCGTGGGCGCATGCCGACGCTGGAGATGATCAACGAGCGCTTCGCCCGCTACACTCGTATCAGCATGTTCAACCTGTTGCGCCGCTCGGCTGACGTTGCCGTCGGTGGCGTGCAGGTGATGAAATTCGGCGAATACGTGCATTCGCTGTACGTGCCGACCAGTCTCAACCTGGTGAAGATGAAGCCGCTGCGCGGCACCGGCCTGTTCATCCTCGATGCCAGGCTGGTGTTCAAGCTGGTGGACAACTTCTTCGGTGGCGATGGGCGCCATGCCAAGATCGAAGGTCGTGAATTCACCCCCACCGAGCTGCGCGTGGTGCGCATGGTGCTCGACCAGGCGTTCGTCGACCTGCGTGAGGCCTGGCACGCGGTGATGGATATCAACTTCGAGTACGTCAACTCCGAGGTCAACCCGGCGTTGGCCAACATCGTCAGCCCCAGCGAAGTGGTGGTGGTGTCCACCTTCCATATCGAGCTCGACGGTGGTGGTGGTGACCTTCACATCACCATGCCGTACTCGATGATCGAGCCGATCCGCGAAATGCTCGATGCCGGTTTCCAATCCGATGTCGACGATCAGGACGAGCGCTGGATCAAGGCCCTGCGCGAGGACATCCTCGATGTCAGCGTGCCGCTGGCCGCCACCGTCGCCCGCCGCCAGTTGAAGCTGCGCGACATCCTGCATATGCAGCCGGGTGATGTGATCCCCGTGGAATTGCCGGACAACGTGGTCATGCGCGCCAATGGCGTGCCGACCTTCAAGGTCAAGCTGGGAGCGCACAAGGGCAATCTGGCCCTGCAGGTGCTGGAACCAATCGAACGCCAACGCTGAGGCGTTGGTAACTCTCCAGGGCTGACAAAGCCCGACGTGAACGAATAGCAGAAGCCAGGCGAGGAATCACGATGGCAGACGAAGAAAACACCTCCCCAGAGGAACAGGCCCTGGCCGATGAGTGGGCTGCCGCGCTGGCCGAAGCAGGTGATGCAGGTCAGGACGACATCGATGCCATGCTGGCCGGTTCCGCTCAGGCGGCACGACCTGCAGCGCCGCGCGCACCGATGGAAGAGTTCGGCAGCGCGCCGTCTCCCAGCAATCTGCCGGTCACTCTGGATGGGCCCAATCTGGACGTGATCCTGGATATTCCAGTGTCCATCTCCATGGAAGTGGGCAACACCGATATCACTATCCGCAACCTGCTGCAGCTCAATCAGGGCTCGGTGATCGAACTGGATCGTCTGGCCGGTGAGCCGCTCGATGTGCTGGTCAACGGCACCCTGATCGCTCACGGCGAGGTGGTGGTGGTCAACGAGAAGTTCGGCATCCGCCTGACGGACGTGATCAGCCCCAGCGAACGTATCAAGAAGCTGCGCTGATCATGGCCCGACTTTTAGCGTTGTTGCTTGCGCTGCCCGGGTTTGCGCTGGCAGCCGAGCCTGCGGACAAGGCCGCCACGCCCATGGCCGGCAGCGATGTGGCCGGCCAGTTGGGGCAGTTGCTGCTCGGCCTGTTGCTGGTGATCGGTTTGATCTTCCTGCTGGCCTGGCTGTTGCGTCGTGTGCAGCGGCTCGCGCCACGGGGCGGACAGGTGATCAAGTTGCTGGCCACTCAGGCGCTTGGCACGCGCGATCGTCTGGTGCTGGTGCAGGTGGGCAACGAGCAGATTCTGCTGGGATTGTCTGCCGGGCGTATCGCGCCTCTGCATGTGCTCAAGGAGCCCGTGCA
Source organism: Pseudomonas sp. Marseille-Q0931 (assembly GCF_940789645.1). Classification (NCBI taxonomy): domain Bacteria; kingdom Pseudomonadati; phylum Pseudomonadota; class Gammaproteobacteria; order Pseudomonadales; family Pseudomonadaceae; genus Pseudomonas; species Pseudomonas sp. Marseille-Q0931. Next base: position 425,060 of record NZ_CALNWT010000001.1, read on the forward strand.
CCTGTCCGATGCCGAGCCCGCTACGCCGGAGTTCGCCCAGCGCCTGATGGAGCTGCTGGGCAAGGATCAGAAGGACAAATCCTGATGTTGCGTTTGTTGCTGGTAGTGCTGCTGAGCCTGGCTGCTTCACTGGCGTTCGCCGAAGATCCGCCGGGTACCAGTTCGCTGATTCAGCAGGGCAGCAACCCATTGTCGATCCCGGCCATTACCCTGTCGACGGATGCCGAGGGGCAGCAGGAATATTCGGTCAGCCTGCAGATTTTGCTGATCATGACGGCCCTGAGTTTCATTCCGGCGTTCGTCATGCTGATGACCAGCTTCACCCGCATCATCATCGTCTTTTCCATCCTGCGTCAGGCCCTGGGTCTGCAGCAGACCCCCTCGAACCAGATTCTCGTTGGCTTGGCGCTGTTTCTGACGATGTTCATCATGGCGCCGATCTTCGACCGGATTAACACCGATGCCCTGCAGCCCTACCTGAACGAGGAAATCATCGCTCAAGAAGCGCTGAGCCGGGCAGAGGTGCCGATTCGCGACTTCATGCTGGCGCAGACCCGTGAGAGCGACCTGGCCCTGTTCGTGCGGCTGTCCAAACGCACCGACCTGGCCAGCGTGGAGGACGTGCCGCTGACCATTCTGGTGCCGGCCTTCGTCACCTCCGAGCTGAAGACCGCGTTCCAGATCGGCTTCATGATCTTCATCCCGTTTTTGATCATCGACATGGTGGTCGCCAGTATCCTCATGGCGATGGGGATGATGATGCTGTCGCCACTGATCATCTCATTGCCATTCAAGATCATGCTGTTCGTCCTGATTGACGGCTGGGCGCTGATCATGGGCACCTTGGCCGCCAGTTTCGGCACCATATAGCGAGGCCTTTGATGACTCCCGAGGTAGCGGTTGACCTGTTTCGCGAAGCGCTCTGGCTGATCGTGCTGATCGTCGGTCTGGCGGTGGTGCCAAGCCTGATTGTCGGTCTGATGGTTGCAATGTTCCAGGCTGCCACGCAGATCAACGAACAGACGCTGAGCTTTTTGCCGCGCCTGATGGTGATGCTGATCACGCTGATCTGGGCCGGCCCCTGGCTGGTGAGTCAGCTGATGGAGTACACCCAGACGTTGATCCAGAACATTCCGTACCTCATCGGTTGAGGGGCTGGGCGCGATGCTGGAGTTGAGCAACGAGCAGATCAGCGGCTGGGTCGGCCAGTTTCTGCTGCCGTTGTTTCGCATCGCGGCGATGTTGATGGTGATGCCCATCATCGGTACCCAGCTGGTGCCGAACCGCGTACGCCTCTATCTGGCGCTGGCCATCAGTGTGGTGCTGGTACCGACGCTACCACCGATGCCGCAGGTCGATGCCTTGAGCCTGCGTAGTCTGCTGCTGATCCTCGAGCAGGTGCTGATCGGCGCCATGTTCGGCTTTATTCTGCAGTTGTTCTTTCATCTGTTCGCCGTTGCGGGGCAGATCATCGCCATGCAGATGGGCCTGGGGTTCGCCTCCATGGTCGACCCTACCAATGGTGTGTCGGTGCCGGTGCTTGGCCAGTTCATGCTGATGCTGGTGACCTTGCTGTTTCTGGCCATCAACGGCCATCTGGTAGTGCTGGAAATTCTGGCGGAGAGCTTCGTCACGCTGCCGTCCGGGCAAGGGTTGATGGTCAATCATTACTGGGAGCTGGCTGGCAAACTGGGCTGGGTGATCGGCGCCGGCCTGTTGTTGACGCTGCCCATGGTCACTGCGCTGCTGGTGATCAACCTGGCGTTTGGCGTGATGACGCGCGCCGCGCCGCAACTGAACATCTTTTCCATCGGCTTCCCCCTGACCCTGGCCATGGGCCTGGTGATTTTCTGGGTGGGGCTTTCCGATTTCGGCAACCTGTTCCAGGCGCTGGCCAGCGAAGCCCTGCAACAGCTGAGCGAATTCGCTCTTGTGAGGTAGCGATGGCCGAAAGCGAGAGCGGCGCTGACAAGAGCGAGGAACCCACAGGCAAGCGACTTGAAGAGTCGCGCAAGAAAGGCCAGATCGCTCGGTCCAAGGAGCTCAATACGGTGGCGGTGACGCTCACCGGCACTGTCGCCCTGATCATTTTCGGCGCCTACATGGGCAATGTGTTGATGGATGTCATGCGCGGCAATTTCAGTTTGCCGCGCGATGTGCTGATGAGCGAGCGCAGCATGGCGCTTTATCTGCTGGCTTCTGGCAAGCAGGCATTGCTGGCGGTTCAACCCTTTTTCATTGCGTTGTTGATCGCCTCCATCGCTGGCCCCATCGCGCTCGGGGGGTGGTTGTTTTCTGCCGAGGCGCTGCAACCGAAAGCCAGTCGGATGAACCCATTGGCGGGTCTCAAACGCATGTTCTCGGTTCAGGCGTTGGTCGAGTTGCTCAAGGCGCTGGCCAAGTTTCTGGTAATCCTTGCGGTGGCGCTGGTGGTGCTTTCGGTGGACCAGGACGATCTGCTGGCCATTGCCAACGAGCCCGTCGAGCCTGCCATCCTGCACAGCCTGAAGGTTGTCGGCTGGAGCGCGTTCTGGCTGTCCTGCGGGCTGATCCTGATTGCTGCCGTGGATGTGCCGTTCCAGCTGTGGAGTCACAAGCAGAAGCTGATGATGACCAAGCAGGAGGTGCGCGACGAATACAAGGACACCGAGGGCAAGCCCGAAGTCAAAGGACGTATTCGTCAACTGCAGCGTGAGATGGCCGAACGGCGGATGATGCAAGCCGTGCCGCAGGCTGACGTGGTCATCACCAACCCGACGCACTTCGCCGTAGCCCTCAAGTACGACCCGGAGAAGGGGAGCGCACCGGTGTTGCTGGCAAAGGGCGGCGACCTCCTGGCGCTGAAGATTCGCGAGATCGCCCAGGAGCACAAGGTGATGGTGCTGGAGTCCCCGGCATTGGCTCGTGCGGTGTATTACTCCACCGAGCTGGACCAGGAAATTCCTGCTGGCCTGTATCTGGCCGTGGCTCAAGTGCTGGCCTACGTCTATCAGCTTCGTCAGTACCAGGCCGGCAAGGGCAAGCGCCCAGGCCCGCTACCGGACTTCCCGATCCCGGCGGATCTACGCCGCGACTCTTAGGGCGTGTAGCGCGCTGTCGTGTCACTTTTGGAACGCTTCTTGCCATGACCTCTCTAGGACGCACTTTCGCGTCAAAAGATTGAATGGCTTGGGGTAGGGACGTGGCAGTAGATCGCGCACAGTTAATCGGTGACGTACGCAGCAACCTTGCAGGTTTGCGCCATGGCAACCTGGGCATTCCGCTGCTGCTGCTGGTCATGCTCGGCATGGTCATGTTGCCGGTGCCGCCGTTTCTGCTCGATACCCTGTTCACCTTCAGTATCGCGTTGTCCATCGTTGTGTTGCTGGTCAGTATCTACGCGCTGCGGCCGCTGGATTTCGCTGTATTCCCCACTATCCTGCTGGCCGCCACGCTGTTGCGTCTGGCGCTTAACGTGGCCTCGACCCGTGTGGTGCTGCTCAATGGTCACGAAGGGCATGGCGCGGCTGGTCAGGTGATCCAGGCATTCGGTGAGGTGGTGATCGGCGGCAACTACGTGGTTGGTATCGTGGTGTTCGCCATCCTCATGATCATCAACTTCGTGGTGGTCACCAAGGGTGCCGGACGGATTTCCGAGGTCAGCGCGCGCTTCACCCTCGATGCCATGCCCGGCAAGCAGATGGCCATCGATGCCGACCTCAACGCCGGTCTGATCGATCAGAACGAGGCCAAGAAACGCCGCAGCGAAGTAGCCCAGGAGGCTGACTTCTACGGCTCGATGGACGGTGCCAGCAAGTTCGTTCGCGGCGACGCCATCGCCGGTCTGCTGATCCTGTTCATCAACCTGATCGGCGGCATCGCCATCGGCGTGCTGCAGCACAACCTGGCTTTCGCCGACTCCGGTAAGGTCTACACCTTGCTGACCATAGGTGACGGTCTGGTGGCGCAGATTCCTTCGCTGTTGCTGTCCACGGCCGCCGCCGTGATGGTGACCCGGGTGTCCACCTCCGAAGACATGGGGGCGCAGGTCAACCGGCAGATGTTTGCATCGCCCCGTGCTCTGGCGGTGGCCGCTGCGATCCTGATCGCCATGGGCCTGGTGCCGGGTATGCCACATTTCTCCTTCATCAGCCTGGGGCTGGTGGCTGCCGCCGGTGCTTACTGGATTGCGCACAAGAAACGTCGGGCCGAGGAGGCGGAGGTCAAGGAAGTCCAGCGTCAGCAGGAACTGCTGCCGGCGCAGAAGGCCCAGGAGGTCAAGGAGCTGGGTTGGGACGATGTCACCCCGGTGGACATGGTCGGCCTGGAGGTAGGTTATCGCCTGATTCCGCTGGTCGATCGCAACCAGGGTGGCCAGCTGCTCGCGCGGATCAAGGGTGTGCGCAAGAAGCTGTCGCAGGAGATGGGCTTTCTCATGCCCTCAGTGCATATCCGCGACAACCTTGATTTGGCGCCCAACGCCTATCGTCTGACGCTGATGGGGGTCAGTGTCGCCGAGGCGGAGGTCTATCCGGACCGCGAGCTGGCGATCAACCCCGGCCAGGTGTTCGGCCCGCTCAATGGCATCGCCGCCAAGGATCCGGCGTTCGGTCTGGAGGCCGTGTGGATCGACCCCACTCAGCGCGATCAGGCGCAGTCGCTGGGCTACACCGTGGTCGATGCCAGTACCGTGGTGGCCACTCATCTCAACCAGATTCTGCACAAGCATGCCCACGAGCTGCTGGGACACGAGGAAGTGCAACAGCTGATGCAGCTGCTGGCCAAGAGTTCGCCGAAGCTAGCCGAAGAATTGGTGCCGGGGCTGGTATCGCTGTCGACCCTGCTCAAGGTGCTGCAGGCGCTGCTCCAGGAGCAGGTGCCGGTGCGTGACATCCGTACCATCGCCGAGGCCATCGCCAACGTCGCGCCGAAGAGTCAAGATCCCGCCGCGATGGTCGCCGCGGTACGCGTCTCGCTGGCCCGCGCCATCGTGCAAGGCATCGTGGGACTAGAGCCGGAGCTGCCTGTGATAACCCTCGAACCAAGGTTGGAACAGATCTTGCTCAACAGTCTGCAGAAGGCCGGTCAGGGCGGTGAGGATGGCATCCTCCTCGAACCGGGCATGGCCGAGAAGCTGCAGCGTTCCCTGGTGGAAGCGGCGCAGCGCCAGGAAATGCTCGGCAAGCCGGTGATTCTGCTGGTGGCCGGACCGGTCCGGGCGATGTTGTCGCGCTTCGCGCGGCTGGCGGTACCCAGCATGCACGTGCTGGCATACCAGGAAATTCCGGACAACAAGCAGGTCACCATAGTCGCTACGGTTGGCCAGAACTGAGGTAAAGGGTCATGCAGGTCAAACGCTTCTTCGCCGCCGATATGCGGACCGCCATGAAACTGGTGCGTGATGAATTGGGCGCCGACGCCTCGATCATCGGCAATCGCCGTGTCGCCGGTGGTGTCGAGCTGACGGCAGCGCTGGACTATCAGGCGCCGACGCCGGTGCGCCCGAACCCGGCGCTGGAAGCCGAGCTGCGCAAGACCCAGGCGCGCATCGCCAGTGCCCAGGCCGAGCTGACCACGCGTGCCGAGCAGGATGCCGGCAAGGACCGTCAACTGTTCGCCAATGAGTCGCTGCTGGCGCCCGAACTGCCGGCGACCCTGGTCAAGCCGCAGCGCCCGGTCGAAGCCGCTGTACCTGCTACGCCTGCGGTCGACCCGCGCGCACTGGAAGCCATGCGCTTCGAGCTGCACGGCTTGCGTGAGCTGATCGAAGTACAGCTGGGTTCCATCGCCTGGGGGCAGTTGCAGAATCGCCGCCCGCAGCAGGCCAATCTGTGGCGCCGCCTGCAGCGCATGGGGCTGTCTGCCGAGCTGTCGCAGGCGCTGCTGAGCAAGGTGGCCGGCGTTGCCGAGCCGCGTCAGGCCTGGCGTATGCTGCTGGCGCATCTGGCTCACGCGATCAGTACGCCCAAGGTCGAGCCGCTGGAAGAGGGCGGAGTGATCGCTCTGGTCGGTCCGGCCGGCATGGGCAAGACCACCACCCTGGCCAAGCTGGCCGCACGTTACGTGCTTAAGTACGGCTCGCAACAGGTCGCTCTGGTGAGCATGGACAGCTTCCGTATTGGCGCGCAGGAGCAGCTCAAGACCCTGGGGCGCATTCTCGGTGTGTCGGTGACTCAGGTCGATCCTGGTCAGTCTCTGCTGCAGGCGCTGGCGCCGCTGGCCAAGAAACGCGTGGTGCTGGTCGATACCGCTGGCCTGCCAGGCAACGATCCGGCGCTGCGTATGCAGCTGGAGAGCCTGGCCTCGGCACGCATCAAGGCGAAGAATTATCTGGTATTGGCCGCAACAAGTCAGAGCCAAGTGCTCAAGGCGGCCTACCATAGTTACAAGCGTTGTGGCCTTTCAGGCTGCATACTGACGAAGCTGGATGAAGCCGCGAGTCTGGGTGAGGTTTTAGGTCTGGCTATAGGCCAGCAACTGCCGGTAGCCTATGTGACGGACGGGCCGCGGATTCCGGATGACCTGCAAGTGCCGCGTAGCCATCAGTTGGTCAGCCGCGCAGTGGGGCTGCAGGCCGCCGAGGAGCCGAGTGAAGACGCCATGGCGCAGATGTTCGCCGGCCTCTATCACAATCCGGCCAAGCGAGCCGGCTGAAGCGGCGAGAATGTTGCACCCTCCCGCCACGTGGCGCGGGAGTGAACGGCCTCAACGGGTGTTTTCAACGGCCTGTAGGGCCAAGTCGAAGTTAGACAAGGTGTAGAAAGAACATGGCTATGCATCCCGTACAGGTGATTGCGGTTACTGGCGGCAAGGGTGGCGTCGGCAAGACCAATGTGTCGGTCAATCTGTCCATGGCCCTGGCCGATCTCGGCCGTCGGGTGATGCTGATGGACGCTGACCTGGGCCTGGCCAACGTCGACGTTCTGTTGGGACTCACGCCCAAGCGCACCCTGGCTGATGTCATCTCGGGTGAATGCGATCTGCGTGACGTCCTGCTGCAGGGGCCGGGCGGCATCCGCATCGTGCCGGCAGCGTCCGGCACACAGAGCATGGTCAGTCTCACGCCGATGCAGCATGCAGGCTTGATCCAGGCATTCAGTGACATCAGCGAAAATCTTGACGTGCTGGTGATCGACACCGCTGCCGGCATCGGCGATGCGGTCGTCAGCTTCGTGCGTGCTGCGCAGGAGATCCTCGTGGTGGTGTGCGATGAGCCCACCTCGATTACCGATGCCTACGCGCTGATCAAGCTGCTCAATCGCGATCACGGCATCAGTCGCTTCCGTGTATTGGCCAATATGGCCCATAGCCCGCAGGAAGGACGCAATCTCTTTGCTAAGCTGACCAAGGTGACGGATCGTTTCCTCGATGTCGCCCTGCAGTATGTCGGTGCCGTGCCCTACGATGAATGTGTGCGTAAGGCCGTGCAGAAGCAGCGCGCCGTTTATGAAGCCTTCCCTCGATCCAAGTGCGCCCTGGCGTTCAAGGCGATAGCTCAGAAGGTAGATACCTGGCCGTTACCGGCCAATCCTCGTGGTCATCTGGAGTTTTTCGTCGAGCGTCTGGTGCAACAACCGACCGCAGACTCGGCCGTATGACAGCAGCCTCTGGACTTCGTATGTACAACAAGGCTCAGGCGCAGGACTCCCAGCACCAGCTGATCGAGCGCTATGCGCCGCTGGTCAAGCGCATCGCCTACCACCTGCTGGCCCGCTTGCCGGCCAGCGTGCAGGTCGATGATCTTATCCAGGCCGGCATGATCGGCCTGCTCGAAGCCTCGCGCAAATACGACTCCAGCAAGGGCGCCAGTTTCGAGACCTTCGCGGGTATCCGTATCCGTGGCTCCATGCTCGACGAGGTGCGCAAGGGCGATTGGGCGCCGCGTTCGGTGCACCGCAACAGCCGTATGGTCAGCGATGCTATTCGTGTCGTTGAAGCAAGAACTGGGCGCGACGCTAAAGATCACGAGGTCGCGGCCGAACTCCAATTGAGTCTGGAGGATTACTACGGCATTCTTGGCGACACTTTGGGCAGCCGCCTGTTCAGCTTCGACGACCTGTTGCAGGACGGCGAGCATGGCGGGCTGCACGAAGACGCCGGACACACTCACCTCGAACCTTCGCGGGACCTCGAAGACGAACGCTTCCAGGCGGCCTTGGCCGATGCCATCGCCGGTTTGCCGGAGCGCGAACGTCTGGTGCTGGCGCTGTATTACGATGAAGAACTGAACTTGAAGGAAATCGGTGAAGTGCTGGGGGTTAGCGAGTCACGCGTGAGCCAGTTGCACAGCCAGTGCGCGGCGCGTCTGCGCTCGCGGCTGAGTGAATGGCGTGCTGGCTGAAGGCGGCGTACTCGCAGGCGCAAACGGTTTCACGATTAAAGGACGTAGTTGCAAGCGCAATACGTTTGGGACTGTACGGAGGTCGACTTGGACAAGAACATGAAAATCCTCATCGTTGACGATTTCTCGACGATGCGACGGATCATCAAGAACCTCTTGCGGGATTTGGGTTTCACCAACACCGCGGAAGCCGATGACGGCACCTCGGCACTGCCGATGCTGCAAAGCGGCAGTTTCGACTTTCTGGTGACCGACTGGAACATGCCCGGCATGACCGGCATCGACCTGCTGCGTGCCGTACGCGCCGACGAGCGCCTCAAGCACCTGCCGGTGCTGATGGTGACCGCTGAAGCCAAGCGCGATCAGATCATCGAGGCGGCCCAGGCCGGCGTGAACGGCTATGTAGTCAAACCCTTCACCGCTCAGGTGCTGAAGGAAAAGATCGAGAAGATCTTCGAGCGGGTCAACGGCTGATGCCGGCCGCGAGGGTGCTATGGAACACGATGACTCCACGCTGGGTGACCTTGAATCGTCCCTGAAAACCAATGCCCGTGAGCTGGTCGATAGCCTCGAAAAAGGTAACTTCGGCAACGCGGTGCAACTGATCAACGAGCTCAACAAGGTTCGTGATCGCGGGCTGTATCACGAGGTCGGCAAACTGACCCGTGAACTGCACAACGCCATTGTCAATTTTCAACTCGATCCGCGTATGCCGCATGCCCAGGAGCTGTCGCAGATTGCCGACGCTACCGAGCGGCTGAACTACGTCGTGACCATGACCGAGAAGGCTGCCAACCGGACCATGGATCTGGTCGAACAGAGCGCGCCGCTGGTCAATGATCTGAGCGATGAAGCGCAGAGCCTGAACGTCGAATGGGGCCGCTTTATGCGCCGTGAAATCGGTGCCGACGGTTTTCGCGAGCTGGCCAAGCGTGTCGAGCTGTTCCTCGCCCGCAGTGAGCGAGATGGCGCCAAGCTCTCAGGCCATCTCAACGACATTCTGCTGGCGCAGGACTACCAGGACCTTACCGGTCAGGTGATCAAGCGTGTCACCCAACTGGTGACCGAAGTGGAAAGCAACCTGCTCAAGCTGATGCTCATGGCCAGCCAGGTCGACCGTTTCGCCGGTATTCAGCACGACCACGAAGTGCTGCGCGCCGAACAGGAAAAATTAAAAGAACCATCGCGGGGTGAAGGTCCGCAGATTCATGCCGATAAGCGTGATGACGTTGCCTCCAGCCAGGACGATGTCGACGACCTGCTGTCCAGTCTAGGGTTCTAAGGAGCACACAATATGAGCTTCGGCGCCGATGAAGAGATCCTCCAGGATTTCCTGGTAGAGGCCGGCGAGATTCTCGAACAGTTGTCCGAACAGTTAGTCGAGCTGGAAAGCCGACCGGACGACATGAACCTGCTCAATGCCATCTTTCGCGGTTTCCATACCGTCAAGGGCGGAGCGGGCTTCCTCCAGCTCAACGAGCTGGTGGAGTGCTGCCATATCGCCGAAAACGTCTTCGACATCCTGCGCAAGGGTGAGCGTCGCGTCGATTCGGAGCTGATGGATGTAGTGCTCGAGGCTCTTGATGCAGTCAATGGCATGTTCGGCGAAGTGCGTGAGCGGCGTGAGCCGACGCCCGCGTCGCCGGAGCTGCTGGCGGCCCTGTCGCGCCTGGCCGAACCGGGTGGCGGCGAAGCGGCCCCTGAACCGGTGCAGCAGGCGCAGCCGCAACCCGAGCCCGAACCGGAGCCCCAGGCGGTTGCTGCGTCCGTTGCCTCGGGCGATATCACTGACAGCGAATTCGAGCAACTGCTCGACGCGCTGGGTGAGGCGCCGGCTGCCGCTCCAAGTGCGGAGAATGCCGCCGGTGATGAGATCACCGATGACGAGTTCGAATCGCTGCTCGACCAGTTGCACGGCAAAGGGCAGTTCTCCGGCATGGTCGAGACGCCTGCTGCGATCGCTGTCGTTGCCTCTGCGCCGGCTGCTGCCCCGGCAGGCGACGACATAACCGACGACGAATTCGAAGCGCTGCTCGATCAGTTGCATGGCAAGGGTCAGTTCTCTGACGCAGCCGAAGCCGCGGCGCCGGTTGCTGCGGCCGTTGCCGCTGCACCTGTTGCGGCCAGTGATGAGATCACCGACGACGAGTTCGAGTCGTTGCTCGATCAACTGCACGGCAAGGGCAAGTTCGTAGCGCCCAGCGAGCCGGCGCCGGCCCCGGTACCTGCGGCCAAACCGGCTGCGGCGCCCAAGGCCGCCGCACCCGCCAGCCCTGCACCTGCCAAGGCTGAGCCCGCTGCTGCCCGTGCCAGCGCCGCGCCTGCAGCTGCGGCCGAAAAGGCAACGGCGGCGAGCGAAGCGGAAACCACCGTGCGTGTCGATACCGCGCGCCTCGACGAGATCATGAACATGGTCGGCGAGCTGGTTCTGGTGCGTAACCGCCTGGTTCGCCTGGGGCTCAACAGCGGCGACGAGGCCATGTCCAAGGCCGTGTCGAACCTCGACGTGGTAACGGCTGACCTGCAGACCTCGGTGATGAAGACACGCATGCAGCCGATCAAGAAGGTCTTCGGCCGCTTCCCGCGCCTGGTACGCGACCTGGCGCGCAACCTGAAGAAGGAAATCAACCTCGAACTGGTGGGCGAGGAAACCGACCTCGACAAGAACCTGGTCGAGGCGCTGGCCGACCCGCTGGTGCACTTGGTGCGCAACGCCGTCGACCATGGCGTGGAAACCCCGGAAGAGCGCGAGAAGGCCGGCAAGGCGCGCGCTGGTCGCGTGGTGCTGTCCGCCGAGCAGGAAGGCGACCACATCCTCTTGTCGATCACCGATGACGGCAAGGGCATGGACGCCGACGTGCTGCGCGCCAAGGCCGTGGAGAAGGGCCTGCTGGACAAGGACGCGGCCGATCGCCTCAACGAGTTCGAGTGCTACAACCTGATCTTCGCCCCGGGTTTCTCGACCAAGACCGAGATTTCCGACGTGTCCGGCCGTGGTGTCGGCATGGATGTGGTCAAGACCAAGATTTCCCAGCTCAACGGCACGGTCAACGTGTTCTCGCAGAAGGGCCAGGGCTCGAAGATCATCATCAAGGTGCCGCTGACCCTGGCGATCATGCCGACGCTGATGGTGATGCTGGAGAACCAGGCATTCGCTTTCCCGCTGGTCAACGTCAACGAGATCTTCCACCTCGATCTGTCGCGCACCAACGTGGTCGACGGCCAGGAAGTGGTGATCGTGCGCGACAAGGCGCTGCCGCTGTTCTATCTCAAGCGCTGGCTGGTGCCGCAGGCCTTCCATGAAGGTCAGCGCGAAGGCCACGTGGTGATCCTCACGGTTGGCAGTCAACGCATCGGCTTTGTCGTCGATCAATTGGTCGGCCAGGAAGAAGTGGTAATCAAGCCACTGGGCAAGATGCTGCAAGGCACGCCCGGGATGTCTGGCGCCACGATCACCGGCGACGGACGCATCGCATTGATTCTCGACGTACCGAGCATGCTCAAGCGCTACGCTCGACGTTTCTGATGTTTCGCGGCGCGGGCCATTGCTTCGCGCCGTCTAGGAGTGTGTATGGCTGTTAAGGTTCTGGTGGTGGACGACTCCGGTTTCTTCCGCCGGCGCGTCTCGGAAATCCTGTCTGCTGACCCCAGCATTCAGGTCGTGGGCACGGCCACCAACGGGCGTGAAGCCATCGATCAGGCGTTGGCGCTCAAGCCGGACGTGATCACCATGGATTACGAGATGCCGATGATGGACGGCATCACCGCGGTGCGAAACATCATGCAGCGCTGTCCGACGCCGGTACTGATGTTCTCCTCGCTGACTCATGAAGGCGCGCGGGTGACCCTCGATGCGCTGGACGCCGGCGCAGTGGATTTCCTGCCGAAGAACTTCGAAGACATTTCGCGTAACCCCGAGAAGGTCAAGCAGATGCTCTGCGAGAAGGTGCACAGCATCGCGCGCAGCAACCGTCGTTTCAGCTCGGCTGCGGTGGCTCCGGCGCCGACTGCGGCCAGTCCGAGCGCGGCGCCGATTAGCCGTCCGGCCGTTTCGACACGACCTGCGGCACCGGCTCCCGCTCCCGCAGCTCCTGCACGTACTGGTGGTGCAGCGGTTTCGTCTGCGCCGAAGCGCAAGGCTTACAAGCTGGTGGCCATCGGCACCTCCACAGGTGGCCCGGTGGCGCTGCAGCGCGTACTGACCCAGTTGCCGGCCAATTTCCCGGCGCCGTTGGTGCTGATCCAGCACATGCCGGCCGCCTTCACCAAGGCCTTCGCCGAGCGTCTGGACAAGCTGTGCCGCATCCAGGTCAAGGAAGCCGAGGACGGCGATATCCTGCGTCCCGGCCTGGCGCTGCTGGCGCCAGGCGGTAAGCAGATGATGGTCGATGCGCGCGGCGCGGTGAAAATCCTGCCGGGCGACGAGCGCCTCAACTACAAGCCCTGTGTCGATATCACCTTCGGTTCTGCAGCCAAGTCCTATGGCGACAAGGTACTGGCCGTGGTGCTGACCGGCATGGGCGCCGATGGCCGCGAAGGCGCGCGCTTGCTCAAGCAGGGCGGCAGCCAGGTGTGGGCGCAGGACGAAGCCAGCTGCGTGATCTATGGCATGCCCATGGCGGTGGTCAAGGCCAATCTGGCCGATGCGGTCTACGGTCTGGACGATATCGGCCGGCATCTGACCGAGGCCTGCCAGTGACGATGCTTAAGCCGGGAACATGCGTATGGATGTACTGAGCCTGATCGGCGTCATCCTGGCGTTCGTTGCCATTCTGGGCGGCAATTATCTCGAGGGCGGACACGCTGGTGCTCTGCTCAACGGCCCGGCCGCGCTAATCGTCATTGGCGGTACGCTGGGTGCGGCTTTCCTGCAAGCGCCCGTGCAGGTGTTCAAGCGTGCCATGGGTATCCTGCGCTGGATTTTCTTTCCGCCGCGTATCGACCTGATCGGTGGCATCAACCGCGTGGTTGGCTGGAGCATGGTGGCGCGCAAGGAGGGCCTGCTGGGCCTGGAATCCGTGGCCGATGCCGAGCCGGATCCCTATGCGCGCAAAGGCTTGCAGTTGCTGGTCGATGGCGCCGAGCCCGAGTCCATTCGCAGCATTCTGGAGGTCGATCTTTACACCCAGGAAGCGCGCGATATACAGGCCGCCAAGGTATTCGAGAGCATGGGCGGCTACGCGCCGACCATCGGCATCATCGGTGCCGTGATGGGCCTGATTCACGTGATGGGCAACCTGGCCGATCCGAGCATGCTCGGCAGCGGTATTGCCGTGGCGTTCGTCGCTACCATCTACGGCGTCGGCTTCGCCAACCTGTTGCTGTTGCCGGCTGGTAACAAGCTCAAGTCCATCGCGCTGCGCCAGTCGCGTTACCGCGAGATGCTCCTCGAAGGCATCCTGTCCATCGCCGAGGGTGAGAACCCGCGCTCCATCGAACTGAAGCTGCAAGGCTTCATGGACTGATGGAGGCATGGCATGGCGCGCAGGCGGCAACATGAAGAACACGAGAATCACGAGCGCTGGCTGGTGTCCTACGCCGACTTCATCACCTTGCTCTTCGCCTTCTTCGTGGTGATGTATTCGATCTCTTCGATCAACGAAGGCAAGTACAAGATCCTCTCGGAGTCGCTGACTGGCGTATTCAACCAGCCGGATCGCTCGATCAAGCCGATTCCGGTCGGTGAGGAACGGCCGCGTACCAGCGAGCCGGACAACACCGCGGTGGACGACCCGAGTTCGGACTCGAACTTGCAGAGCATCGCCTCCAGCGTGCGTGAGGCCTTTGGTGATCTGATCCAGAGCGATCAGCTGACCGTACGCGGCAACGAGATGTGGATCGAGATCGAGCTCAGCTCCAGCCTGCTGTTTCCCAGCGGCGACGCGATTCCGAACAACCAGGCATTCGACATAATCGAGAAGGTCGCCAAAATCCTGGCGCCGTACCAGAACCCGGTCAAGGTCGAAGGTTTCACCGATAACCTGCCGATCCAGACGCCCCAGTATCCAACCAACTGGGAGCTGTCTTCGGCGCGTGCGTCGAGCATCGTGCGTATGCTGGCCATGGATGGCGTCGATCCTTCGCGTCTGGCCGCAGTGGGTTATGGCGAATTTCAGCCGGTGGCCGACAATGCCACCGCAGAGGGCAGGGGGCGAAACCGTCGGGTCGTGCTGGTGATTTCCCGTAACCTCGACACGCGACGTGGCGCTAGCAGCGCCGCAACCCAGCAGTCCGATGCTGGCACGCAACCTGCACCGGCGTCTGCGTCGGGGGTTCCACAGTCGTGAGCCGTCAAATCCCAGTCGCCTGCTGCGTGCGTGCGACAGCCATTCTCGGCCTGAGCGCCTCTTGCCGGGAGGATGAGAGAAGATGAAAGTCTGGGCAGTAGCCAATCAGAAGGGCGGGGTCGGCAAGACCACCACTTCCATCGCGCTGGCGGGCCTGTTGGCCGACGCCGGCAAGCGCGTGATCGTCGTCGATCTCGACCCGCATGGGTCGATGACCAGTTATTTCGGCCATGATCCCGATACGCTGGAGCACAGTTGCTTCGATCTGTTCCTGCACCAGGGCAATGTGCCACAAGGCCTGCCCAAGCAGCTGTTGCACGGCACCAGCCACGAGAATATCTCGCTGCTGCCGTCGAGCACCGCGCTGGCTACGCTCGAGCGCCAGTCGCCGGGACAGAACGGCCTGGGGCTGGTGATCGCCAAGAGCCTGGCGCAGCTATGGGAGGATTTCGATCACGCCATCATCGACAGCCCGCCATTGCTCGGCGTCCTGATGGTCAATGCCCTGGCGGCCAGCCAGCAGTTGGCGATCCCGGTGCAGACCGAGTTCCTCGCGGTCAAAGGCCTGGAGCGCATGATCACCACGCTGGCCATGATCAACCGCTCGCGCAAGCAGGCGCTGCCTTACACCATCGTGCCGACGCTGTTCGATCGTCGGACCCAGGCGTCGATGAGCACGCTACGTGTGCTGCGCAACACCTATCCCGAACACCTGTGGCAGGCCTACATTCCGGTCGATACGCGCTTGCGCGATGCCAGCCGGGCGGGGCGTACACCGTCGCAGTTCGATGCCAACAGCCGTGGCGTGATCGCCTACCGGGCGCTGCTCAAGCACCTGCTCAGTCACCAGCCGGCGGCGCAGGTGGCTTGAAATGAGCGTCTGTGTTGAACTGCGTCACTCAAGTCGCAGCAGGCTGCGGCCGATAGGCTGTCAAGATCGTATCCCGGGTTCCTGTCATGAGTCGTAACCTCGCCACCGCCACACGTTCCCAGCTGGCCCTGCAGTCCTATCTTGATGGGTTGCTGCAGGACGCTGCTGCCGAGCTGGAGATGTCCGTCAGCCTTGACGAGTTCGAGGCTGCGGTGCTCGAGGAGCAGGTACGCGATGCCCGGCTGGTCGAGCCGGTTGCACCAGTCGTTGCGCCGGTTGCGCTCGCTGCGGTGGTCGAGCCGCAGGTTAAGGTGGCCGTCGCGCCGGTGGAGTTGCTGGCGCCTGTGCAGGCGCCGGTGATCGAAGAGGCACCGCCGGAAGTTGCCATCCTTGCCGAGCTGGCGCCGCAACCGGCCGCGTTGCTGGCCGATGGTCGTCCGGCCTGGGCCGAGGAACCCTTCGAGTGTCTGTTGTTCGACGTTGCCGGGTTGACCCTGGCCGTGCCGCTGATTTGCCTGGGCTCGATCTATCCGCTCGAGGGCCAGGAGCTGACGCCGCTGTTCGGTCAGCCGGATTGGTTCCTGGGCATCCTGCCGAGCCAGGCCGGTAACCTGAAGGTGCTGGACACGGCGCGTTGGGTGATGCCGGATCGGTATCGTGAGGACTTCCGCGAAGGCCTGCAGTATGTGATTTCCGTGCAGGGCTACGAGTGGGGGCTGGCGGTGCATCAGGTCAGCCGCTCGATTCGCCTGGACCCCAGCGAGGTCAAGTGGCGCAGTCAGCGTACCCAGCGGCCCTGGTTGGCCGGTACGGTGATCGAGCACATGTGCGCGCTGCTCGACGTGGCAGCGCTGGCCGAGCTGATCGCCAGCGGTGCGGCGAAACGCCTGAATGGCGGAAAAGTGCATTGAGAATTGGTGGGCCCGTGCCAACGGGCTCTATAGTTGATGACAAGCGGGTCGACCCGCACATGCCGCACTGAGCGGTTTTTGACGAGGCTAGGGACATGAAGAAAAGTTCTGCACAAGGTGCCGAAGATCCGATTCTGCAGTGGGTGACCTTTCGCCTGGACAACGAGACCTATGGCATCAACGTGATGCAGGTGCAGGAAGTTCTGCGCTACACCGAGATCGCCCCGGTGCCGGGGGCACCGAGCTACGTGCTGGGCATCATCAACCTGCGCGGCAATGTTGTGACCGTGATCGATACCCGCCAGCGTTTCGGCCTGGGGTCGGCGCCGGTGACCGACAACACCCGTATCGTCATCATCGAAGCGGACAAGCAAGTGGTCGGCATTCTGGTCGACAGCGTGGCCGAAGTGGTCTACCTGCGCCAGTCCGAGATCGAGACCGCACCGAACGTGGGTAACGACGAGTCGGCCAAGTTCATCCAGGGCGTGTGCAACAAGAACGGCGAGCTGCTGATCCTGGTCGAGCTGGACAAGATGATGTCCGAAGAAGAGTGGTCGGAGCTGGAGAGCATCTGAGCCATGTCCGAGTTTGCCATGCTCGCTGCGGCCCTGGCCTTCGTGGCCTTGCTATGCGTGGCACTGGGCATCGCCTGCAATGGCCTGTATCGCAACCAGCAGCGCCTGCTGGCCGAGCAGGCCAAGCGTGACGCCGCGCGCGATGCGCGGATCAAGGAGCTGAGCAAGCGCCTCGATACCTACCTGACCGGCAGCATTCGCATGGGCGAGGAGCTACACGAGCTGCGCCGCGTGGTGGCACCGCTGCCGGATAAGGTCAGCCAGATCGAGCAGCGCGACCCCAGCAGCCTGTCCTTCACTCAGGCGGCGCGCCTGGTGGGCATGGGCGCCAGCGTCGAGGACCTGACCCAGTCCTGCGGCCTGAGCAAGGCCGAGGCGGAGCTGATCAGTCGTCTGCACAAACCAAAGGCGGGCCAGTCGCAATAGCTCCGTCAGCCCGTTCGCTTAGCGCATAGCCGACAAATCCCGCCGCTTGCGCGATCACCTCACAATCTCCCAGCATCTTCCTGCGAGGTCGATAGCTGTGCTGACGTTGAGTAGCTGAGGTTGCTGCTCAGTTCGTTGGTCCCTTGAGCTGGCGAAGCGGCGGGGTGATGTCGCGTTCCGCATCCGCTTTGAAACCAGGCGGGGTCTTGCCCTGCAGGTACCAGGCGAAGGCAATGATCTCGGCGATGCATCGATACAGCGCTTCGGGAATCGCGTCGCCCAACTCCAGGCGTGCCAACAAACGCACCAGTTCGGCATTCTCGTAGATCGGCACTTCGTACTCGCGGGCGATGGCGAGGATGGCTTCGGCCAGTTCGTCATCACCCTTGGCACTGAGCACTGGCGCATTCTGCCCATCGTAATTGAGGGCAATGGCCTGTCGGGCTTCGGGTTGCTGCTTGCGGCTCATGCGGTTTCATCCACCCAGCGTTGTTCCAGCGAGGTCTTCGGTCCCTGCGGTGGCATGCCCTGGCTGCAGGCCAGCTCTCCGACTTCCAGCCCCGCGGCCTGCAGGCGTTCACGCAGGTGGTCAAGTTCGGCATTGATCAGGTGGGTGGTCTCGGCACGCTCGGCCCACAACTGGCTGGACAGGCTGCCACGCAGCAGTTGCGCGCGCACCTGCAACGGGCCGAGATGATCGAGTTCGAAGGCCAGCTCCACGCGCCAGAGCGTTTCCTTCTGCTCTGTTTTCTCTGGCTTGCCGCTGTCCTCGCGTTGCAATTTGACTTGCAGGGGAATCACTTCCTGCTGGTGGCGCATGGGCAGCTCCAGCTGCCAGGTGGTCAGTAGATTGCCGTTGGCATCGACCTGGGTTTGCGCCAGGCTCGACAGCTGGTGGGTCTGCAGTCGTGAAACGGCCGCCGCGGCGAGTTTCAGCAGGGTTTCCAGGTCGGCCTCGCCATCCATGTTCTGCAGCAGGCGCGAGGGCAGGGGAAAGGTCAGTGCCTGCTGTCGCGACGAGCCGGCCGCATTCACGCCGAGCAGTTGCCGGGCGAGGTTGGGCAGGTTCTGGTTGAGCGCATTCTGCAGGCCGGCGAGGGTACTGGCACCACCAGGCAGTTGCGGCATGAGTTGGGCAATCAGGCGCAGCAGGTTGGCTTTCAGGTCCTGTTGCAAGGCGCCGGTCTGGCCCTGCAGCAGCTTGGCTTCGAGCAGCACGCCGCTGCTTTCCAGTGCCTGCGCCAGGCCCTTGGCGGTGCTCAGCTGGGTGCTGTCGGGCAGCGCACCGAGTAGCTTGTCGATGCTGCCGCGCAGTGCTTCATCGCCGCCGCTCAGGTTCTGCAGACCCTTGAACAAGCCCTCCAGCGAAGCCTGGCGGTTTTGCTGTGCAGCCAGTTGCTGACCCAGTACCAACTGATCGAGACGACCGCTGAGCGGCAGGAAGGCGAGGCTCTGGCTGCCCTGGACCTGGGCACTGAGCAGGCTGCCGAGCGGCAGTGGCAGCGGGCTGTCGAGTGCCAGTTGGTTACCGGCAAGCGGGGTGTTGAGCAGATTCACCACCAGGCGATAGACCGTCTGCGCGCCCTGGGGCGGCAAAACGTCGCGGCTGACGACTTTGCCCTGGACCAGAGTGCCGGGCGGCAGTTGCTGCAGGTCGAGACTGGTCAGCGGTTTGTCGCCGCCTGCCTGCAGGGCCAACGCCAGGCGAGTGTCGGACAGTGCGGTGACCATCAGCGCGCTGCCCTGAGCCAGAGGCCTGGAGCTTTCGGCCTGCAGCGTCGCCTGTTTGCCGCCCTCGAGGGTGAGTTTCAGCAGCAGCTGGAAGCTCTGCGCCTGCTCGCGAACCGCGACCACTTCGGCCTTGGCGCTCTCGCCGGCTGCCAGCATGCCTTCCAGCGGCTGCAGAAGGCGCACGGCCATGTCGGCAGCGGTCGCAGTGTTGCGAATCACCGGTGCGGAGGGCGGAAGCGGACGTGGACTGCTGATTTCGCTCATGGGCTTTGCTGAGGCTCCGTCCTTTGCAGGTGCTGTCGGGGGCGCCATGCGTATCGGTTTCAACTGCTGGTGCGTATGGCACACCCTACGCGATTAACACCCTGTCGAAAATGCTGACTGCGGGGACAGTGATGCGCCATGTATAATGCCGGCCCACTGCGCATCGCACTTCCGGCTCGCGTCAGTATAGCGGCCGGAGCACCGTCGACTTTAGCCCTGTCAGGTATCGATGACCCGTCCTGTTCCCCTTCTCGAAGCCGTGGCGCTCAGCTGTGAGCGGGACTGGCGCATGCTCTTCGAACAGCTGCATTTCGCCCTGCAACCAGGCGACATGCTGCAGATCAGCGGTCCCAATGGCAGCGGCAAGACCAGCCTGTTGCGTCTGATCGCCGGGCTGCGTCAACCGACCTCCGGCGACATTCTCCTGCGGGGCCAGGCTCTGGCCGAGCAGCGCAGCGAGCTGGCGCGCAATCTTCTGTGGATCGGCCATGCAGCCGGTATCAAGGGCCTTTTGAGCGCCGAAGAGAACCTGGCCTGGCTCTGCG
The DNA here is from genome assembly GCF_940789645.1 of Pseudomonas sp. Marseille-Q0931. Lineage (NCBI taxonomy): Bacteria > Pseudomonadati > Pseudomonadota > Gammaproteobacteria > Pseudomonadales > Pseudomonadaceae > Pseudomonas > Pseudomonas sp. Marseille-Q0931. Next base: position 444,990 of record NZ_CALNWT010000001.1, read on the forward strand.
CACTGCATCGCCCGGCCGGCCGCGAGGCGATCTGGCAGGCGCTGGAAGCGGTCGGCCTGCGTGGTTTCGAGGACGTTCCCTGTCATACCCTGTCGGCCGGCCAGCAGCGGCGTGTGGCCCTGGCGCGCCTGTATCTGGAGGACACGCCGCCGTTGTGGGTGCTCGATGAGCCCTTCACCGCGCTGGACAAGAATGGCGTGGCGCAACTCGAAGCGCACCTGGCCGGCCACTGCGAGCGCGGCGGCGTGGTGGTGCTGACCACCCACCATAGCCTGCAGCATAAGCCGGCGACCTATCGCGATCTGGATCTGGGGCAGTACGCCGCATGAGCAACGTCTTCACACAGCTGCTTTCGCGCGAAATGCGTCTGCTCGCCCGCCGTCCGTCCGATCTGGCCAACCCGCTGGTGTTCTTCGCCATCGTCATCGCGCTGTTCCCACTGGCGGTAGGGCCGGAGACGCAATTGTTGCAAACCCTTTCCCCAGGCCTGGTCTGGGTGGCAGCGCTTTTGGCCGTGCTGCTCTCGCTGGACGGGCTTTTCCGCAGTGATTTCGAGGACGGCTCGCTGGAGCAGTGGGTCCTTTCGTCGCACCCCCTGCCTCTTCTGGTGTTGGCCAAGGTGCTGGCACACTGGCTGTTCAGCGGTCTGGCGCTGGTTTTGCTGGCGCCTGTGCTGGCGCTGATGCTCGGTCTGCCCGGGCGTTGCCTGCCGGTCCTGTTGATTTCCCTGCTGCTCGGCACCCCGGTGTTGAGCCTGCTCGGCGCGGTAGGCGCGGCGCTTACCGTTGGTCTCAAGCGTGGCGGCCTGCTGCTGGCACTGCTGATTCTGCCGCTGTACATCCCGGTGCTGATTCTCGGCAGCGGAGCATTGCAGGCGGCCCTGCAAGGATTGCCGGCGACCGGCCACCTGTTGTGGCTGGCGAGCCTCACCGCCCTGGCGGTGACCCTGACACCGTTTGCGATTGCCGCCGGCCTGACCATCAGTGTCGGCGAATAAGAAAAGAACCGTGATACCTGGCCGACAACAGTCGAGTCAGGCCTGAATGATGAGTCGAGCATGAACTGGACGTGGTTTCACAAATGGGGTTCGCCCAAGTGGTTCTATGAGATGAGTGGCCGCTGGCTGCCCTGGCTCAGCATCGCTGCCGTGTTGTTGACCGTCTCCGGCCTGGTCTGGGGCCTGGCCTTCGCGCCGCCGGACTACCAGCAGGGCAACAGCTTTCGCATCATCTACATCCACGTTCCGGCCGCATTCCTGGCCCAATCGATCTACGTGACGCTGGCCATCGCCGGCCTGGTTGGCCTGGTCTGGAAAATGAAGCTGGCCGACGTCGCCCTGCAGCAGGCGGCGCCCATCGGCGCCTGGATGACCGCCATCGCGCTGCTCACCGGGGCCATCTGGGGCAAGCCGACCTGGGGCACCTACTGGGTCTGGGACGCACGCCTGACCTCGATGCTGATTCTGCTGTTTCTCTACTTCGGCGTGATCGCCCTGGGCAACGCCATCAGCAACCGCGACAGCGCCGCCAAGGCCTGCGCCGTGTTGGCCATCGTCGGCGTGATCAACATCCCTATCATCAAGTACTCGGTGGAGTGGTGGAACTCGCTGCACCAGACCGCCACCTTCAAGGTCACCGAAAAACCGGCAATGCCGGTGGAGATGTGGCTGCCGCTGCTGCTGGCGGTGCTGGGTTTCTACTGCTTCTTCGGCGCCGTGCTGCTCTATCGCATGCGCCTGGAAGTACTCAAGCGTGAATCGCGCAGCAGCTGGGTGAAAGCTGAGGTGCAGAACCTGGTGGAGGGCAAGGCATGAGCTTTTCGTCCTTTTCCGAATTTCTCGCCATGGGCACCCATGGCCCCTACGTCTGGAGCGCCTACGGCATCAGCCTGGCGATTCTGGCGTTGAATGTGGTGCTGCCGATTCTGGCTCGCCGCCGTTACCTGCAAGACGAGGCGCGCCGTTTGCGCCGGGAGAAGTCGAAGTGAATCCGGTTCGCAAGAAACGCCTGTACATCGTTCTGGCCATCCTCTGTGGCGTCAGCATCGCCGTCGCGCTGGCGCTGACCGCGCTGCAGGAGAACATCAACCTGTTCTACACCCCGAGCCAGATCGCCAATGGCGAGGCGCCGGTCGATACCCGCATTCGTGCCGGTGGCCTGGTGGAGGAGGGGTCGGTGAAGCGCTCGGCCGATTCGCTGGAAGTGGACTTCGTCGTCACCGACGGTGCCCATGGCGTGACCATCCGCTACAGCGGCATCCTCCCGGACCTGTTCCGTGAAGGGCAGGGCATCGTTGCCCTGGGCCGTGTCAATGAACAGGGCGTGCTGGTGGCCGACGAGGTACTGGCCAAGCACGACGAGAACTACATGCCGCCTGAAGTCATGCAGGCGCTGGAAAAGAGCGGGATGATGCAAAAGCACGATGAGGCCAAAGCCGCCAAGCAAGGTGGCTACCAGCAGGAGAGCGCGCAATGATCCCCGAGCTCGGCCACCTGGCGATGATCCTGGCGCTGTGCCTGTGTCTGGTACAGGCGACGCTGCCGCTGGTCGGCGCCTGGCGTGGTGACCACCAGTGGATGAGCCTGGCGCAGCCGGCCGCCTGGGGTCAGTTCGCCTTCCTGTTGTTCTCCTTCCTGTGCCTGACTTACGCCTTCATGGTCGACGACTTCTCCGTCGCCTACGTGGCCAACAACTCCAACAGCGCGTTGCCCTGGTACTACAAGTTCAGCGCGGTATGGGGCGCTCACGAAGGCTCCCTGCTGCTATGGGCCTTGATTCTGGCCGGCTGGACCTTCGCCGTGGCGATCTTCTCGCGCCACCTGCCGGAAGAGATGCTCGCCCGCGTGCTGGCGGTGATGGGCATGATCAGCGTTGGCTTCCTGCTGTTCCTGATCGTTACCTCCAATCCATTCGAGCGTCTGCTGCCGAACTCGCCGGCCGACGGCCGCGACCTCAACCCGCTGCTGCAGGACTTCGGCCTGATCGTCCATCCACCGATGCTGTACATGGGCTACGTCGGCTTCTCGGTGGCCTTCGCCTTCGCCATTGCCGCACTGCTCGGCGGCAAGCTGGACGCTGCCTGGGCGCGCTGGTCGCGGCCGTGGACCATCGTCGCCTGGGCCTTCCTCGGCATCGGTATTGCGCTCGGTTCCTGGTGGGCCTACTACGAACTGGGCTGGGGCGGCTGGTGGTTCTGGGACCCGGTGGAAAATGCCTCGTTCATGCCCTGGCTGGTGGGTACGGCGCTGATCCACTCACTGGCCGTGACGGAAAAACGCGGCGTGTTCAAGAGCTGGACGGTGCTGCTGGCCATCGCCGCGTTCTCGCTCAGCTTGCTCGGTACCTTCCTGGTGCGTTCCGGCGTGCTGACCTCGGTGCATGCCTTTGCTACCGACCCGGAGCGCGGCGTGTTCATCCTCGCTTTCCTGCTGGTGGTGGTCGGCGGTTCGCTGGCGCTGTTCGCCGTGCGCGCACCGGTGGTCAAGAGCCAGGTGGGCTTTGGCCTGTGGTCGCGTGAAACCCTGCTGCTGGTCAACAACATAGTGCTGGTGGTGTCGGCGGCGATGATCCTGCTCGGCACCCTCTATCCGCTGGTGCTCGATGCGCTGACCGGCGCCAAGCTGTCGGTCGGTCCGCCTTACTTCAATGCCTTGTTCCTGCCGCTGATGGCGCTGCTGATGGCGGTGATCAGCGTCGGCGTGCTGGTGCGCTGGAAAGATACGCCGCTGAAGTGGCTGGGCAGCATGCTGACGCCGGTGCTGGTCGCCAGTGTGGTGCTGGCGGTAGCCGCGACCTTCCTGCATGGTGATTTCCACTGGTCGGTTCTGGCGGTCTGCTTGCTGGCGTTCTGGGTGGTACTCGGCGGCGTGCGCGACGTTCTCGACAAGACGCGCCACAAGGGCCTGATCAAGGGCCTGCCGACTCTCGGTCGCAGCTACTGGGGCATGCAGATGGCGCACCTGGGGTTTGCCGTATGCGCCCTCGGCGTGGTGCTGACCAGCCTGGGCAGCTACGAGCGCGACCTGCGCATGGCACCGGGCGAGTCGGTGGAGCTGGCGGGCTATCGCTTCCAGTTCGACGGCGCCGTGCATCACGAAGGCCCCAACTTCATTTCCGACAAAGGCACTATTCGCGTGTTCGACGGCGAGCGGCAGATCAAGGTGCTGCACCCGGAGAAGCGCCTGTACACCGTGCAGCAGGCGACCATGACCGAGGCGGGCATCGATGCCGGCTTCACCCGTGACCTCTTCGTCGCGCTCGGCGAGCCGCTGGAGCAGGGCGCCTGGGCCGTGCGCGTGCACATCAAACCCTTCGTACGCTGGATCTGGCTCGGCGCGCTGCTGATGGGCTTTGGCGGTTTCCTCGCTGCGGCCGACAAACGCTACCGCATCAAGGTCCGCACCCGCGTGCGCGACGCCTTGGGCATGCAGGGGGCCAGCGCATGAGACGCCTGCTCCTGCTGTTGCCGCTGCTGGCCTTCCTGGCGATTGCCGTATTCCTCTACCGTGGTTTGTTCCTCGACCCGTCCGAGCTGCCCTCGGCGCTGATCGGCAAGCCGTTTCCGGTTTTCAGCCTACCGTCCCTGGACGATCCCGAACGCACCCTCAGCGAGGCTGACATCAAGGGCCGGCCTGCGCTGGTCAACGTCTGGGCCACCTGGTGCCCGGCCTGCCGCCACGAGCATCCGGTGCTGAACAAGCTGGCCGAGGCCGGCGTGGTGATCCACGGGGTCAACTACAAGGATCAGCGCGAGCCGGCGCAGAAGTGGCTGCGTGACCTGCACAACCCTTATCAGCTCAACATCGAGGACGCCAAGGGCAGCCTGGGGCTGGATCTGGGGGTGTATGGCGCGCCGGAAACGTTTTTCATCGACGCCAAGGGCATCATCCGTCACAAGTTCGTCGGTACCATCGACGAGCGCGTCTGGCGCGAGAAGCTGGCGCCGATCTACCAGCAACTGGTCGACGAGGCCCAGCCATGAAGCGTTTGCTGATGTCCGCCGGTCTGGCGTTGGGCCTGTTGGCCAGCGCGCATGCCGCCATCGATACCTTCGAGTTCGCCAACGAGGCAGAGCGCCAGCGCTATCGCAACCTGATCGAGGAGTTGCGCTGCCCGAAATGCCAGAACCAGAACATCGCCGACTCCGATGCGCCGATCGCCATGGACCTGCGCGGCGAAATCTATCGCATGCTCGAAGAGGGCAAGAGCAACGAGCAGATCATCGACTTCCTGGTCTCCCGCTATGGCGACTTCGTGCTCTACAAGCCACCGCTGACCAGCCGCACGCTGCTGCTCTGGTACGGCCCGGCCGGCCTGCTGCTGATAGGCTTCGGTGTGCTCGGGGTGATCGTCCTGCGCCGCCGTGGCCAGCAGAAGGATCGCTCCGCCGCCGGCCTCTCCCTTGATGAGCAGGCGCGCCTCGACGCGCTGCTCGCCCAAGCCTCTCAGGACAAGAAAGACCAATGATCGATTTCTGGTTGCCCGCCGGGCTGCTGTTGCTGACTGCCCTGGCGTTTCTGCTGATTCCGGTGCTGCGCATTCGCAAGCTGCAGGCCGAAGAAGACCGTACCGCACTCAACGTTACCCTCTATCAGGAGCGCCTGCAGGAGCTGGAAGCCCAGCGCCAGGCCGGTGTGCTCGATGATGCGCAGATGCAGGCCGGTCGCGCCGAAGCGGCGCGCGAGCTGCTCGACGACACCGAAGGCGTGCAGCGTCGTAGTGGCGTGCTCGGCGGCAAGATCCCGCTGGTCTCGGCGTTGCTGGTGCCGGTGCTCGGCGTGGCCCTGTACCTGCACTGGGGCGCGCTCGACCAGGTCGAGCAGACCCGTCAGATGGCTGCCATGCAGCCGCAGAGCATCGAGGAAATGACCGCGCGCCTGGAACAGACCGTCAAGCAGCAGCCGGATTCCGCCGAAGGTTGGTACTTCCTCGGCCGTACCTATATGGCGCAGGAGCGTGCCAGCGACGCCGCCAAGGCTTTCGAGCGCGCCGTGGAGATCGCCGGGCGTGCCCCGGAACTGCTCGGCCAATGGGCGCAGGCGCTGTATTTCGCCGAAGGCAAGCAGTGGAACGAGCAACTGCAGGCACTCACCGACGAGGCGTTGCAGGCCGATCCGGAAGAAGTCACCAGTTTGGGCTTGCTTGGCATCGCGGCCTATGAAAGTCAGCGCTATGCTGATGCAGTGCGCTACTGGGAGCGTCTGGTCGCCGTGCTACCGGAGCAGGACCCGTCCCGCGCGGCCATCGCCGGCGGTATCGAACGCGCCCGGCAGCAGATGGGCGAGGGCGAGCAGCCCAGCGCTGCCGCCGAGCCGAGCGCCAAGGTGCACGCGCTGGAAGTCAGCGTGTCGCTGTCGCCCGAGGTGCAGCAGAACGTGCAGCCGGACGATGCCGTGTTCGTCTTCGCCCGCGCACTCAGCGGCCCACCGATGCCGCTGGCGGCCAAACGCCTGAAGGTTTCCGACCTGCCGGTGCAGATCAGTCTCTCGGATGTGGATGCGATGATGCCGGAACTGAAGATGTCACAATTCGACCAGGTGCAACTGGTGGCGCGGGTTTCCCGCGCGGGCAATGCCACCCAGGGCGAGTGGAGCGGCGAGACCGGCCCGGTCGCCAGCACCGCCCGTGACGTGCAGACGTTGCTGATCGACAGCCGCGACGGGCAGGCTCAGTGAAGCGCCTGGCGCTGGTCTGCGCGCTCGGGCTTGGCCTGAGCGGTTGCGTATTGCAACAACCGAGTGCGCCGGGCGGCGAGCCGCCACCAGCGCAGCAAGCCGGTACCCCGGCTGGCCAGTTGCCGCCGGTGCAGCAGCCTTCGCATCCGCGCTATGCACCGCCACCCGGCGTGAAAAGCCACTGGAACCCGGCACTGGGTGTATATGTGGTCGAAGGAACGCGGGACCTCTACTACCGCGAGCGCATTTTCTACCGCTGGGATGGTGGCTGGAGCTGGTCGCCTCAAGCCGGTGGGCCGTGGAAGGAAACCGACAGCTCGGGCATTCCGCCGGGATTGTTTCGCCAGTATCAGAACCGCTGATTGCGTAGGGCGGGTGAAACCCGCCATCTCCAAGCTGGCGGGTTTCACCCGCCCTACATTCCTAACAAAAACGGCGCCCGCAGGCGCCGTTTTTGCTGGCAGTGATCAGGTTCAGTGCGCCCAGATCATGCCCACCAGCAGGTAGCAGATCACGGTCACCAGCACCACGCCGAACAGGTTGAGGGCGAAGCCCGCCTTGATCATCGACTGTATTTTCATATGCCCGGTGCCGAACACGATGGCGTTGGGTGGTGTCGCCACGGGCATCATGAAGGCGCAGCTGGCAGCGATGGCGGCTGGAATTGCCAGCAGTTCAGCCGGCATGCCCTGCGATACGGCAAGGGCGCCCAGCAGCGGCAGGAAGGCCGCCGCTGTGGCGGTGTTGGAGGTGACTTCGGTGAGGAAAATGATCACCAGCACTACCACGCCAATCATCGCGATCACCGGCAGGGCGCCCAGCGCGCCGAGGCTCTGGGCGATCCACTCGGCCAAACCGGTGCTGCGGATCACGCCAGCCAGCGACAGGCCACCGCCAAATAGCAGCAGCACGCCCCACGGCAGTTTGCTGGCGCTTTCCCAGTCCATCAGGAATACGCGCTGCTTGGTGTCCACCGGAATGATGAACAGCGCCAGCGCTGCCGCGATGGCGATGCTGGTATCGTTGACGCCCGATACCCAGTCGGCGATCAGCGGCTGGAACACCCAGGCCAGCGCGGTAACCAGAAATACCAGTGCCACCAGCTTCTCGCCGCGGCTCAGCGGGCCGAGTTCGGCCAGTTCGCTGCGGATCAGTTGCGTGCTGTCATGCCCGGCCAGGTTGAAGCCGCCACGGGTCAGCCACCACCAGATGAACGCCAGCATGATCACCGCCACCGGCACGCCGAGCAGCATCCACTGGCCGAAGCCGATCTGCACGTCGTAGTTGTCGGCGAGGAAGGCCGCGAGCAGGGCGTTGGGCGGTGTACCGATCAGCGTGGCGATACCGCCGACGCTGGCGGCATAGGCAATCGCCAGCAGCAGGGCGGTGGCGAAGCGTTCGCGCTCGGTGTCGCCCTCGTTCTTCTCGCCGGTGAGCATGCCGACCACCGACAGGCCGATGGGCAGCATCATGATGGTGGTGGCGGTGTTGCTCACCCACATACTGAGAAACGCGGTGGCCATCATGAAGCCGGCGATCTGTTTGCTTGGCTTGCTGCCCATGGCCAGCAGCGTCATCAGGGCGATGCGCTTGTGCAGGTTCCAGCGCTCCATGGCCAGGCCCAGGACAAAGCCGCCGAGGAACAGGTAGATGGTCGGGTTGGCGTAGGGCGCGGTGGCGGCATTGAGGCTGTCGATGCCCAGCGCCGGGATTAGCAGGATTGGTAGCAGCGAGGTGGCCGGAATCGGAATGGCTTCGGTCGACCACCAGGTGGCCATCAGCAGGGTCAGGCCGATAGTGGCCCAGGCGGCGCTGGACAGATCGCCCGGCGGCTCGGTGATCAGGCACACGAGCAGTAGCAATGGACCCAGGATCAGGCCAATCCAGGCTGCCTTGGCGGGTGCCGTGGATTCATTGGTGGTAACGGCCATGGCGCGCTTCCTTCAGCTAAAAAGTCGGGCTTTATAGCCCACAGGGCGACTTTATGACCACGCGGTGGCCAATCGGTTTTGCTTCAGTCTGTTTCAGGCGCGCTCTGCGGCGGGGCTGAGGGCCCGGCCCGCCGGCTGAACAGCGGCCCGCCGCAGCGGCTGCAGAATGCCGCGCTGTATTCGTGGCGGTTCTTCCGGCAATGCGGGCAGTCATGTTCCATCAGCCCGTCCTGGCGCATGGCGTTGGCCAGTTCGGCGGTGAAGATCCCGGTCGGGACGGCGATGATCGAATAGCCGGTGATCATCACCATGGTGGCCAGCATCTGGCCGACGGGCGTCTGCGGGGTGATATCGCCAAAGCCTACGGTGGTCAGTGTTACCACTGCCCAGTAGATGCCCATGGGAATACTGGTGAAACCGTGAGCCGGTCCCTCGATGACGTACATCAGCGCGCCGAACACGGTTACAAGCGTGGAAACACTCACCAGAAACACGATGATCTTCTGCTTGCTTCCTTGCAGCGCCACAATCAGGAAATTCGCCTGAGACAGATACTGACGCAACTTGAGGACACGGAAAATTCGGATCAGGCGGATGACGCGAACGATCATCAAGTACTGCGCATCGGCAAAGATCAGCGTCAGTATGGCTGGCAGTACCGCCAGCAGATCCACCATTCCGAAGAAACTGAACGCATAGCGCATAGGCTTGGGCGAAATGTACAAACGCAAGCCGTATTCGATTGCGAAAAGGATGGTGAAGAACCATTCCAATAGACTGAAAACCTCGGCGTACCGGCTATGAAAGTGTTCGATGCTGTCGAGCATCACCACTACCAGGCTGGCGAGGATGGCCACCAGCAGCCAGTTGTCGAAGCGTTGCGCCGCCGGCGTGCTGGTTTCGAAAATGATGATGTACAGGCGCTGGCGCCAGCTCTGCCGGTTATCCATGGCAAGCTCCGAAGTAAGCGAAGGGCACAGCCTAGGCAGGAAGGAGGAGCAAGGGCAAGACCGTGGCCCTAGTTGTTGCTCTGCCTTACTCGCCCCCCAGTGGCGGCTCCTGTCGCGGCTGCTCACCGCGACTATGGATGGCGTTGGCCACTTTCGATAAGTCCGGCTGCAGGCAGGCATGCGTGGTTTGTTCAAGCGCGCAAGGCCTGCCAGGCAGCAGGCTGTGGGCTCCGATCATCAAGGAGAACACCATGCGTGATGCACTGCTTCGTTATCTTTACGCCCCCTGTTTCAGCTTCGGCCTGACCGCTCTGGGGATCTGTCTGGTCGGTTACTGGCACTTGGGCCTGGGCTGTCTGCCGGTACTGTTGCTGCTGGCCATCGGTCTATCCGCAGTGGCCGAGCGCCAGGCACCTTATCGACCTCAATGGAATCAGCCGCGCGGTGATGCGGGGCGCGATCGCCTGCATGCACTGGTCAACGAAAGCCTCAACAGCCTTGGCGTACTCGGCATCCCGCTGCTTGCTGCGTTGTTGCCAGGGCCTGATCTTTGGCCGCATGCCTGGCCATTCTGGTTGCAGGTGCTGATGGCGATTGTGGTGGCCGACCTTGGCATCACCCTGATGCACTGGCTCAGCCATCGCAGCGCATGGCTCTGGCGCCTGCACGCGGTGCATCATTCGGTGCAGCGCATGTATGGCCTCAATGGCCTGATGAAGCACCCATTGCATCTGGGTCTCGAAGCCCTGGCGGCTACGCTGCCGTTGGTGCTCGTGGGGATGCCGGTGGACATCGCCGGGGTGCTGGCATTCGCCATTGGCGTGCAGTTGCTGCTGCAGCACAGCAATGTGGATATGCGCATCGGTCCATTACGCCATCTGTTCGCCTGGGCGCCGGTACATCGTTTCCATCACCTGCGTTACGGCAGAGCGGGGGATGTGAATTTCGCGCTGTTCTTCAGTTTCTGGGATCGCCTGCTAGGCACGGCTTTCCACTCCAGCTACGAAGTGGCCAGCGAGGATCTGGGTATCGGCAGCCAGCCGGACTACCCTGACGAGTACCTGGCGCAGCTGGCCGAGCCCTTTGTCGATCGCGCCGGACATGTACCTGCGCCCGTTCTGCCGCTGGGCTTGCGCCGCTCAGTCGAGTAGTTGCAGTTGCAGGTTGTGCAGCGCTCGCGCCTGGATGCCGAACATGCTGCGAACGGTGCGCGAGAAGTGCGCCGAGTCGGCGAAGCTCGCCGCATGTGCGGCTGCGGTCAGATTGCTGCCACGCAGCACCATGGCCAACGCCAGGCGCAGCCGCCGCCAGAGCACCAGCCGGCGGATGGAAAGGCCGACCTGATCACCGAACAGGCGCTCCAGCTGGCTCAATGACAATCGAACCTGGCTTGCCAGCTCTGTGGCGTCGATTTTCTCCTGCAATAGCGCGTCGATACCAAGCAGCGCCTGCTCCACACGTGTGTCCAGAGGCGGTCTTGGCCAGTGGCGAAACCGCTCGATCAGTGCCTGCGGCTGGGTTGGGGCCTCGTCTTGCCAATCCTTCAAGTGCTCCAGGCGGAACGACAGCGGCTCGGTGTACAGCGCCAGCATGGGCTGGCCGGGCTCGATGAAAGCATGCGGCTGCATCGAGGGCACCAGCAGGCGCTGGCTTTGCAGCAACTGGCCGCCGACCATCAGACGTAGTTCACCGTCGTGGGCCAGCATCAGCTGGTGGGCGTAATGAGCATGCGTCTGGGTGTCACCCGCGCAGCCATCGAGCAGGCAATAGTCGCTGGCCAGCCACAGGCGCCCTTGCCAGGCGGTATTCATGCTGCTCGCCGAGCGAGGTTGGCGAGGGTCGTGCGCGATATGTTCATACAGGCAATGGTGGCTGGGTCGGCCCGGATCATACCGCGAGGACTGGGCATGGTTCATCAGCCGTATCAGGTTTTTACCCAGGCGACGCGCGCGCTTCTGGCGCTCACTTCATGCAGCGCTGCCAGCGCGAGGCGCCGATGACAGCGCCGTCGTCACGCAGCGTCGAGTGCGGATAAAGACCGGGCTGGCAGTCGGAGAGGACGGGCAGCCAGCCATTCGCTGGAGGCCGATCCGGCATCCGCTGTTACCGCGACATTGATGAGAGAGGCGCAGGCTGCGACCTCTCGTTCCGTCCCTCATCTTGCGCTCGCTATCCGCGTGACTGACTGGTCACGAGATTGGCAACGATTTGCTGGCGAACTCCTGCGTTGTAGCGATGTTCTACTGTCAGTCCCTGCGACCCGCACTCGCGGTCGTCAATCCCACCAGACAGGAGTCCCGATGACGTCGACGCCAGCATTTCCCCCGCTCAAGACCTATCTGACGATCATCGCCTGCACGCTACTGCTTGGCGGCTGCTCCTCCGGGGATGAGCCGGCCTCCGAGCCGCCGCGGGTGGCGCTGGTCGAGCCGCTTCAGCCGGCCGAGCCACAACCGGAGGCGCTGCGCCTCTCGGGGGTGGTGCAGAGCGTGACCACCACCCAGCTGTCGTTCGAGGTCGCCGGACGCATCGAGCGGATCCTGATCGATGAAGGCACGCGTATCCGTCGCGGGCAACCGCTGGCCGAGCTGGATCGCGTCGACTACCAACTGCAACTGAGTGAAGCCGAGGCACGCCTGCGCCAGTTGCAGGCAGATCTGGCGCGCAAGCGTACGCTGCTCGCCGAAGGCATCCTTGCCCCCGCCGCCATCGAGGCGCTGGAAGCCAACACCGTGGCGGCGCGGGTGGCGCGCGACAGCGCCCGGCGCGACCTCGAACGCAGCACGTTGAGCGCGCCGTTCGATGGCGTCGTGGCGCGCCGTCTGGTCGAGCCGAACATGGTGGTGGCGGTGGGCACGCCAGTGTTCGAGATGCAGGACAACCGCCATATCGAGGTCAGCGTCGATCTGCCGGAAATCGCCGCGTTGAGCATTCCGCTCGGCCCCGAACTCAAGGCCGAAGGGCAGCTGGTGATCGCCGACGTGAGCCTGCCGCTGCGCTACAAGGAGCACAGCACTCAGCCGCGCGAGGGCGCGCGCACCTACCGGCTGGTGCTGCAGGGCGAGCCGCCGGAGGACTACAACCTGCTGCCGGGCATGGCCATGCGCGTCAGCGTGCAGCGGCCACCCCGGCCGCAGGCGAGCCAGGACCAATTTCGCCTGCCGTTGTCGGCGTTGCAGGCCGACAGCGACGGCGGCCACTACATCTGGCAGGCCGTCGATGGCCGCGCCCGGCGATTGGCGGTGGAGTTGCAGGAGGTCGAAGGTGACCAGGCATTGATCCGCGGCGATGGCCTGCAGGCGCAGCTGCCGATTATCGTCGCTGGCGGCAGCAAGCTGCACGAGGAGCAGCCGATCAAAGTGCAGGAGCGGAACTGAGCCAATGGATTTCGCCCGCTACGCCATTACTCGTCGCGTCAATATCTGGATCCTGGTGCTGACCTGCCTGTTCGGCGGCATCCTCGCCTTCTTCGAGATCGGTCGCCTGGAGGACCCCGAGTTCACCATCAAGCAGGCCATCGTCAACGTGCAATATCCCGGCGCCACCGCACTGGAGGTCGAGCAGCAGGTCACCGAGCCACTGGAAAGCGCCATCCAGCAGATGTCGCAGATCAAGGAGATCCGCTCGCGCTCGATGCCGGGCATCGCCGAGATTCGCGTGGAGATGCAGGACCGCTACGCCGGCGATGCGCTGCCGCAGATCTGGGACGAGCTGCGTAACAAGGTCAACGATGCCCAGGGCGATCTGCCGCCCGGCATCGAGCCGCCGCAGGTCAACGACGACTTCGGTGACGTTTACGGCATTTTCTACGCGCTGACCGGTGACGGCCTGACGCTCAAGGAATTGCACGAAACAGCCAAGGAGCTGCGCCGCGCGCTGCTCGCCGCCGACGGCGTCGGCAAGGTGGAGATCGCCGGCGTGCAGGAGGAGCGCATCTTGGTCGAGGTCGATCAGGCGCAACTGGCGGCACTGGGCGTCGACCCGGACGAGATCGCCGCAGCCCTGGCCGACACCGATGCTGCTGTGGATGCCGGCGGCGTCACTGCCGGCGAGTTCTTCGTGCGCCTGCGCCCCAGCGGGGCCTTCGACTCGCTCGAGGAGTTGCGTGCGCTGTCGGTCGGCCAGGGCTCGCAGCGGGTCGAGCTGGGCGCCATTGCCAGGCTTTCGCGCGACTATGCCGAGCGGCCGCAGCAGATCATTCGCCATAACGGCCAGCCGGCATTGACGCTGGGCATCAGCGGGGTGTCCGGGGCGAACATCGTCGAGGTCGGGCAAAGCGTCGAAGCGGTACTCGAGGGCGTCCGGCACCGCATGCCGTTGGGCGCCGAGCTTCACCCGCTATACGAGCAGCACCGTATCGTCGACGATGCGGTGAACAGCTTCGCGCTCAACGTGTTCCTCTCGGTAGCTATCGTTGTCGGCGTGCTGTGCTTGGCCATGGGCCTGCGCGCCGGCGTCATCATCGGCGCGGTGCTGTTTCTTACCGTGCTAGGCACGCTGCTGGTGATGTGGCTGATGGGCATCGAGCTGGAGCGGATTTCCCTCGGCGCGTTGATCATCGCCATGGGCATGCTGGTGGACAATGCGGTAGTGGTCTGCGACGGCATGCTGGTGCGCCAGCGTCAGGGCAAGAGCATCCTCGAGGCCTCGCAGCAGACGCTGCAACAGACGCAATGGCCGCTGCTCGGCGCGACCATCATCGGTATCCTCGCCTTCGCCGGCATTGGCCTGTCCCAGGACACCACCGGCGAATTCCTCTTCTCGCTGTTCTTCGTCATCGCCGTTTCGCTGTTGCTCAGCTGGCTGCTGGCCTTGCTGCTGGTGCCGCTGTTCGGCCATTACCTGCTGCGCAAGGCCAGCGATGAGGAAGATGCCGACGCTGCCTACAGCGGCCCCTGGTATGCGCGCTACCGGCGGCTGGCGGCAGGCGTGCTGCGCCGGCCCTGGCTGACCATCGGTGCGCTGCTGGTGCTGACGGTGATCAGCGCGGTGATCTTCACCCGCCTGCCGCAGAGCTTCTTCCCGCCGTCGAGCACGCCGCTGTTCTACGTCAACCTGTTCCTGCCGCAAGGCACGCATATCCGCGACACTGCGCAGGCTGCCAGCGAGGTCGAGCAGTACCTGGCCGAGCAGGACGGCGTGAGCGAGGTGTCGAGCTTCATCGGCGCCGGGGCCTCGCGTTTCATGCTGACCTACATGCCGGAGCAGCCCAACGCCTCGCTGATGCACTTTCTCGTGCGTACCGAGGATGCCGAGCGGATCGCCAGCCTGGTCCGGCAGATCAATCAGGAACTGCCGCAGCGCTATCCATCGGCGGATGTCAGCGCCGCGCAGTTCATGTTCGGCCCCAACGCCGAGGCCAAGCTGGAAGCACGTATCAGCGGCCCGGACATCGAGGTGCTGCGCGCGCTGTCCGCCGAAGGACGCAAGCGCCTGCAGGAGCAGGGCCAGGTGCTCAATGTGCGCGACGATTGGCGCCAGCCGGAACTGGTGCTGCGCCCGCAACTGGCGCTGGATCGCCTCGCCGATGCCGGGCTGACCCGCCAGGCGGTGGCGCGCGCCCTGGCTGCCGGCAGCGAGGGCCAGCGCGTCAGCCTGCTGCGCGAGCGCGACGAGCTGATTCCGGTGCTGCTGCGCGCCGCGCCGCAGGACCGCATCGACAGCGACAACCTGCTGCAACGGCTGATCTGGAGCCCGGCCAGTAACGGCTACGTGCCGCTGGCGCAGGTGGCCGACGGCGTCGAGCCAAGCCGCGAGGACAGCATCATCGTGCGCTACGACCGCGAGCGCACCATCTCCGTCCGCGCCGAACCGCGTGACGGCGAAAACACCAACGAGGCGCACGCGCGCATCCGTCCGTTGATCGAGGACATCGAGTTGCCGCTCAACTACAGCCTGAAATGGGGCGGCGACTATGAGCAGTCCTCCGACGCCCAGCAGGCGCTGGCCGGTACGCTGGCGGTGCCCTATCTGGCGATGGTGCTGGTCACCGTATTGCTGTTCGCCAAGGTGCGCCAGCCGCTGATGATCTGGGCGGTGGTGCCCATGGCGATTTGCGGGGTGAGCTTCGGCCTGCTGCTCACCGGCCAGGCCTTCGGCTTCATGGCGCTGCTCGGCCTGCTCAGCCTCACCGGCATGCTGATCAAGAACGCCGTGGTGCTGGTGGACGAGATCGACCGGCAGATCGCCGACGAGGTGCCGCGCCTGACCGCCATCATCGAAGCCTCGGCCTCGCGCCTGCGTCCGGTGATGATGGCCGCCGGCACCACGGTGCTGGGCATGGTGCCGCTGCTCTTCGATCCGTTCTTCGCCAACATGGCGGTGACCATCATGGGCGGCCTGGGCTTCGCCACGCTACTGACCTTGCTCGCCGTTCCCTGCCTGTATCTGTTGCTGATGAAAGTGCGTCCGGAGGAAACCGCATGAGTGCCAAGCGCATGGCCGGCCCGCTGCTGTTCGCCCTGGCTCTGGGCGCCTGTTCCAGCGCACCGCAATACCCGGTGCCGCAACTGCCGCCAACCTGGTACAGCGCCGCTGGCGCGTCCGCGGTCGATGCCGAAAAGCTGGCCGCGTGGTGGCGCCAGTTCGACGACCCTCAGCTCACCGCATTGGTCGGCCGCGCCATGCAGCGCAACCATGACGTGCGCCTGGCCATGGCACGGGTCGACAGCGCCCGCGCGCAACTGCGCCAGTCGCGCGCCGGCCTGTTGCCAAGCTTTGACCTGCCGGGGTCGGCCAGCCGCCAATGGCTCGAGAACGACCAGGAGGCTGAACCCGGCAGTCCGCTGGCCGACTTCATCCCGGATGATGATCCGATCACCTTGGACAGTTGGGACCTGGCCCTGCAGGCGACCTGGGAGCTGGACCTGTTCGGCGCCGCCCGCGCACGGCGCGACAGCGCGGCCCAGCAGCTGCGCTCGGCCGAGGCGCAGACGGTGGCCGCGCGCCTGGCCGTGGCCTCCAACACCGCCCAGGGCTATCTGCAGCTGCGCGCGTTGCAGGGTCAGCGCGACCTGCTGGTGGAAGGCATAGAAGTGGCCAGCGAGCTGGAACGCATCGCCGGGCTGCTGTTTCATGCCGGCGAGGTCACCCGGCTGGACGTCGAGGCGACTTCCGCCGAGCGCGCGTCGCTGGAGGCCGACCTGGGCGAGCTGGACGTTCACCTGGCCGAAGCGCAACTGGCCCTGGATACACTGCTCGCCGAACCGCCGGGCAGCACTGCCAATCAGCTTGCCACCGGTGCTGCGGTGCCACTGGCCGAGCCGCGTATAGCCCCCGGCCAGCCCATCGACCTGCTGCGCCGCCGTCCGGATCTGATCGCCGAGGCGGCACGCCTGGACGCCGCCGAGCTGCAGGCGCTGGCCGCCCGTCGCGACCTGTTCCCGAAACTGGCGGTGCAGGCCGCCGTGGGCCGCTCCGGCTTCGCCTTGGGCGACGCCATTTCCGGCGCTTCGAACTTTGCCCGACTCGGTGCCACTTTCAGCCTGCCGTTGCTGGACTATCCGAACCGTGGTGCCGCCATCGAGCTGGCCGATGCCGAGGGCGAGACTGCCTACATCGCCTTCGAGCAGGCCCTGGCCGGCGCGTTGGAGGAAGTCGAACGCGGCCTGACGCGCATCGCCGGCCAGCAACGCCGACATGCCGCCCTCAGCCGCACCCGCGACCATCGCGAGCGCGCGCACCGGCTGGCGCAGCGCAGCTACGAGCTGGGCGAAGTGAACCTGAGCGAGGTGCTGGACGCCCAGCGTGGCGCGCTGCAAGCCCGGCAACGGGCGCTGGAAGGCCGGACCGCGCTGGCGACGGCGCAGGTTGCGCTGTATGTAGCGTTAGGCGGTGGCTGGAACGCGGAGGCCGCAGAAGCTGCGCATGCACCGAGCGAGGCCAGCGCTGCGCAGTGATAGCGCCGGATTCCAGGCGCAGAGAGCAGGCGACTCCCTTGAACATCGATATACCGAGGCGGTAAGAGCGGCTTCAGCCGCGATGCTTGCATCCTCGATATTTGATCCATGCCCTGAGGTCGGCGACACGAAAAGCGCCCACATGCCAAGTTCATGGCCGCTGCGCGTGACCGACGCGGCAGGCGCGGCTTTCGCCGCGAATCGCGAATAAATTCGCTCCTACACAAGGCGCTTTGGTTGCCTGAACACGCGCAGCCGGCACTGGGCGAGGTCAGCGCTGCGCAGTAATAGCGCCGGATTCCAGGGCCGGTGGGTTGAACATCGATATACCGAGGCTGTAAGAGCGGCTTCAGCCGCGATGATGGCATCCTCGATATCCGATCCATGCCCGAGGTCGGCGATACGAAAAGCGCCCATACGCCAACGTACATGGCCGCTACGCGTGACCGACTCGACAGGCGCGGTTTTCGCCGCAAATCGCGAATGAATTCGCTCCTACACAAGGCGCTTTGATCGTTCCCACGCTCCGGTGGGACTGCTGCCCAGGCCGCTCTGCGTCCGTCAGGTTGAGCCCCGCCAGGTATCAGGCTCAGGTCATCGGCAGTTTTTCCAGGAAGCGCATCAACAGGCTTTCTTCAGCGCGCAGGCCCTTGCGCGGCGTCGCCAGGCGGAGGCTGGACAGCTCGCCGGCATGGAAGGCATCGAGGAGCGCGGGGTGGATGTAGCACTTGCGGCAGACCGCCGGCGTATTACGCAACTGTTGGGCAACCTCCTTGACCATCGCCACCACATGTTTCTTCGCCGCGCTATCGGGTTGCCATTCGAGCTCTCGCAGTAGCGTCAGAGCCAGCGCGCTGCCCGCCCAGGTACGGTAGTGCTTGGCGGTGAAGTCGGCGCCGGTGAGTTCACGCAGGTAGTCGTTGATGTCGGTGGAGGTGACCGCCCGACGTTCGCCATGCTCGTCCAGATACTGGAACAGGTGCTGCCCGGGCAGTTCCAGGCAGCGCTGGATGATGCGCGCCAGACGCCGGTCGCTGATCTTCACCTCATGCTCGATGCCGCTCTTGCCGCGAAAATGAAAGCGTATCGTGCTGCCTTGCACTTCGACGTGGCGATTGCGCAGGGTGGTCAGGCCATAGGAGCGATTGTCCCGCGCGTAGCGGGCGTTGCCGATGCGGATCAGGGTGTTGTCCAGCAGCAGGATCACCGTCGCCAGCACTTTCTCTCGGCGGTGTTCGCGCAGGTTCAGGTGCTGTTGCAGGGCTTCACGCAGTGCCGGCAGGGCTTTGCCGAAGGCCAGCAGGCTGGCGTACTTGTCGGCATCCCTGATTTCGCGCCAGCGGGCGTGGTAGCGGTATTGCTTGCGCCCGCGGGCGTCGCGGCCCGTTGCCTGCAGATGACCGTTGGCCAGAGGGCAGATCCATACCTCGGTATAGGCGGGCGGCACCGCCAGGGCATTGATGCGGGCCACCTCCTGCGGGTCACGGATGCGTTGGCCCTGGCTGTCGAAATAGCAGAACTTGCCACGCAGCTTGCGACGGCTGATGCCTGGCATGCTGTCGTCGACATAGCGCAGGTCGGCGGGTAGCTCGATGTCGCCAGGCGCCAGACTCATCGACGCACCTCCCGACAAGGCGCGCAGGCAAGAGGCGAAAGGGCGATGGCAGGGCAGCGGACAAGGTCGGGCATGGGCGTCGCTCGTCGTGGCAGATATCCATTAGCCCGCCGAACGCGGCGGGAGTTCAGTCTTTACCCGAACAAAGGGCGCAGGATCGGCCGCGTCGGCATGATCTGCGCGATCACGGCTCCTCTGGATGATTCACGCACGGCCCAGCGTTTGCCGCGCGCTAGCGCTCGTCCTTCTTGCGCGTCCAGTAGACCTGACCGTCGACGATGACATCCTCCGGCTTGCTCTTGTCGGCATTGTCGAGCACAGCGAAGAAGCGGCGCTCCTCTCCCTGCGGGTTCGACAGCACCAGGGCGTAATCCTCGAAGCGATAGTTCGAGGTGACGCTGTCGTCGCGATTGCTGCCAGTGATGATGTAGCTGGTGGCGAATCTTCCCGCGACGAAGCCGCTGCGCTTGTGCGTGACGGTTCCATCCGGGCGGAACACGAAGGAGCGGTCGCTGCGAGCGCCGCCCATACCGACATTGAGGAAATAATAACTGTGATCGAGCCGCGTATCGGCCGGCAGCGGCGCCAGTTCCTGTGCTTTGGAGAGATCGATCTTTTCTCCGTCACGCGACAACGTGATCTCGCCTGTCCAGCTCTTTGACCAGGTAAGCCAGTTCTCCGGCTCACGGCTCTTCGAGGCGCTCACATCGAGGTCTGTAAAGGGGAATTTCCAGGTATGGCGGTAGGCGCTCGCGTCCGACAGCAGGACGTAGATGTCCTCGTCGCGGCTGGTGTAGCCATTGCCGAAACCGTCCAGACGGTGCGCGAAGTCCGCGACGTAGAGCACGCGATCGACCTCGGCCATGGCGATACCCTTACCCGGCCCGGCGAAAACCTCGTTGGCCTCCGGCGGCCGGTGGACGAGACCGGCTTGGTCATCGGCTTTGGCGAGGGGCGTTTGAGTTTGTTCCAGAGTGAGTATCTGGCACTCGCGCAGCGAGATCTCGGCATTCTTGCCATCGATGACGTTGCGTACCTGGCCGATGACGACGCGGTCCTGGCCAAGCGCCTCGTTCATCCGCGTTTTGTGCGTGTCGTCCTTGAAGCTGCGGCAGGACAGCGAGAAGCGCGATTGGCGAGCCCCGCGCCACTCGCGCAGGCGATTGTCGGCAACCACACGGCCGTAACCGGCGACCGCGCCCTGGTTCTGCAGATAGGTTTCCAGGCGGTCTTCACGTGCCTTGCGCAGGTCGCGATCCTCAAGCGCCCCCTCGTAGGAGCCGACGCTGGCCATTTCGGCGTCGGCCAGCACCGTCAGGTGCGCCAACCCCCTGACCTGCAGGTTAGCTTGCGCTGAGTCCGCTGGTGCTCGCGCCAGGTCCAGCCCGTAATTGCCTGCCAAGCGGCGCAGCTTGCGCACGAGGGGTTTGATGGCGTACTTCTCGTCAGCGAGGAATATTGCCAGGTCCGCACAGGGCGCGGGGTCCGCGGCGAGCGGGGAGGCGATCTGGGTACGGGCACGCGTGAGGTTGCCTTCCATTTCCTTGCGAAACGCTTCGCTATTGCGCACCAGTTCGCTTATGACCTGGTCGTAGTCGGCGATGTCGTTGCGATTGCTCCAGCTTGCCAGGGCATCTCGACGCGCGCTTTCGCTTTGCGGGCTGCGTTCGTCGCAAAGTTCCTTGACCGTTCTCGCCGTCACCACTCGAGTGGCCGCCTCGGAAAGCGTGGCGTTGAATTCGGCGTCCGTAGCGCTCGCTGCTGGCGATAGCGAGCCGGCCAATAGTGCAAGCGCGAAAGCGGACAATCCGCTTGATTTGTTTTCCAAGATCATGGGCAACGCTCCCTGTGCTTACTTTTGTCTGGCCGCCGATAAACCTGGCGGCTGAAGACTCTGAGCGCTATCCCTGGCCTGAGTTCATCTGCTGTGTATCGCGTTTCAGCGCTGCGTCATGAGACCCCGTTCCTTACTGCCCGTTGCCAGCTCAGCGCGCAGGCTTTGACTAGCCAGCAGGCGAGGATGAACGGCATGGTCAGCGCTGGTAGGCCCAGTGCGCTGAACGCCGGTTGCAGGACCAGGGCCAGCAGGATTCCCGCTGCGGGGACCAATGGGCAGCGATAGACCTGGGCCAGGGCGATGGCGGCGAGGGTGGCGTTGTAGCCATAGAGTCCGGCCAGGGCGGCATCGCTGGGCCAGCCATGCGCTATCGCCGGGGCAAGGCCGCTGCTGGAGCCTAGTAGCGCCCAGAGCGCCGTGCGGCCATCGGCCAGGCGCAGACCGATCAGCAGGCACAGGCCGGCCAGTGGCGAGTCGAGGAAGATCACCTGGCCGAGGCCGCGCAAAATGGCCTGCAGCAGTTGTACAGCGTCGAACTCAGCTGAGTGCGATGGAACTGAAAGTGGCTGATCGGCCGGGGCGAACAACGCCAGCAGCAGCCAGCCGAGCAGTACGAAGGGAAGGGTGAAGGCGGGCAGCCAGCCCTGCCGGCGCATGCGCCGCATCCAGGGCGCCAGCAGCAGGCTGGACAGGGCAGCGCTGGCGATGACCAGCACGGGCAGCAACGGCGTCCATGGCAGTTTCAGGCTCAGCAGCAGGCCGAGCAGAATGCCGTTGTAGCCATACAGGCCGATGGCGATGTCCGCTTGCGGGTAGCCGCGGCGTTGCGCGACCAGCATCGCGCTGAGGCCACCGAGCAGCGCGCCGGGCAGCAGCTCGGGAGCGCCACTGAGGATGGCGAGCGCCACCAGCGCGCCGGAGCCTGGGTGCTGTTGCAGGAAAATCTGGGCGAAGCCGCAGAGCAGGGCGCGCAGGCTTTGCAGGGCAGGGTGTGAGGTGGGTAGTGGAGGCATGATGTGTGTGCCAAGAGATCCCTCTCCCCCAGCCCCTCTCCCGCAAGCGGGAGAGGGGAGTTGTTCGTGTCGCTTGGAGGAGCCATGTAGGGCGCGCTGTGCGCACCGCCAAAGGAAGCAAGGTGTGCACGGCCTAGGCGGCCCCGCGACACCCTACGAATCAATACAGCGCGTAGCCCGGGTGAAATCCGGGAATCAGGAGTCGAGCTTTCCCCGGATTTCATCCGGCTACGGTTCTTTATTGCGTCGAGAATCACCGGCTCAATGCAGCGTCTCGATCCTCAGGCTGTTGGTGCTGCCGGGTTGGCCGAAGGGTTCGCCGGCGGTGATCACTACGGTTTCACCGCGCTTGGCCATGCCCTGGGCCTGGGCGATCTCCAGCGCGGTGCTGGTGACCTCTTCGACCCTGCGCAGGCGCTCGTTGACCACCGAGTAGATGCCCCAAGCCACGGTGAGACGGCGGGCGGTGGTCAGGCTTGGCGTCAGGCTGAGGATCGGCGCCTTCGGTCGCTCGCGTGAGGCGCGCAGGCTGCTGGCACCGGACTCGCTGTAGTTGACCAGGGCCGCCACCGGCAGGATCGAGCTGATACGGCGGATGGCGCAGCTGATGGCGTCGCTGGCGGTGGCTTCGGCCTGCGGGCGACCGACGTCGAGTTGAGTCTGGTAGTCCGGGCCATTTTCCACCTGGCGGATGATCTTGCTCATCATCTGCACGGTTTCCAGTGGGTAGTCGCCGGAGGCCGTCTCGGCCGACAGCATGACTGCATCGGCGCCTTCGGCCACGGCATTGGCCACATCGGTGACCTCGGCGCGGGTCGGCGCCGGGGAGAAACGCATGGATTCGAGCATCTGCGTGGCGACCACCACCGGGCGGCCGAGCTGGCGGCAGGTGCGCACGATGTCCTTCTGGATACGCGGCACGTTCTCGGCCGGCACCTCCACGCCCAGATCGCCGCGCGCCACCATGATGGCGTCGCACAGACGGGCGATTTCTTCGAGATGCTGCACCGCCGAGGGCTTCTCTATCTTGGCCATCAGGAAGGCCTTGCCGCCGATCAGCTCACGAGCCTCGACGATGTCTTCCGGGCGCTGCACGAACGACAGCGCCACCCAGTCCACGCCCAGCTCCAGCCCGAAGGCCAGGTCGCGGCGATCCTTCTCGGTCAGCGGCGACAGTTGCAGCACCGCCTCGGGTACGTTGACGCCCTTGCGGTCGGACAGCTCGCCGCCGGCTACCACTTCGGTGACTACGGCATCGGCCTGCTTGCCGGTCACTTTCAGGCGCAGGCGGCCGTCGTCCAGTAGCAGGCTCATGCCCGGCTGCAGGGCTTCGATGATTTCCGGGTGGGGCAGGTTGACCCGGTTGGCGTCACCGGGTGTGGTGTCCAGATCCAGGCGCAGGCTCTGGCCGTTGACCAGTTGCACCTTGCCTTCGGCAAAGCGGCCGACGCGCAGTTTCGGCCCCTGCAGGTCCATGAGGATGCCGATGGGCTGGTTCAGCTCGCGCTCTACCTCGCGTACCCACTGGTAGCGCTGGGCGTGGTCGGCGTGCTCGCCGTGGCTGAAGTTGAGGCGAAACAGGTTGACCCCGGCTTCCACCAGCTGGCGGATATGCGCGGCGTCGCGGATCGCCGGGCCGAGGGTGGCGAGGATCTTTACTTTCTTGTCGGGAGTCATCTGGCAGGCCTTGGTCATGAGTTTTGTCGATGGCGTTGCGGCGTAGGGCGGGTGCAACCCGCCACCAGCGCTCTGGCGGTTTTCACCCGTCCTTCAGGGAGGCGCCCAGTGGTTCTTCACCTGCAGTTTCCGATGTTCCCAGGATCAGAATGGCGCGGAAGTCGTTGACGTTGGTACGGGTCGGGCCGGTGACGATCAGCTCGTCGAGGGCGGCGAAGTAGCCATAGCCGTTGTTGTTGTCCAGTTCGTCTCGGGCGCTCAGACCCTTGATGCCGGCACGGGCGTAGCTGTAGGGCGTCATGATGGCGCCGGCGTTGTCTTCGGAACCGTCGATGCCGTCGGTGTCGCCGGCCAGCGCGTAGATGCCGGGCAGGCCCTTGAGGCTCTCGGTGAGGCTGAGGAGGAATTCGGCGTTGCGTCCGCCACGGCCGTTGCCGCGC
Organism: Pseudomonas sp. Marseille-Q0931; assembly: GCF_940789645.1. Classification (NCBI taxonomy): domain Bacteria; kingdom Pseudomonadati; phylum Pseudomonadota; class Gammaproteobacteria; order Pseudomonadales; family Pseudomonadaceae; genus Pseudomonas; species Pseudomonas sp. Marseille-Q0931. The sequence goes on from NZ_CALNWT010000001.1 coordinate 469,024, forward strand.
ACGGTGACGGTGGTTTCGCCGCCGGAAAGGATCACGCATGGCGGCTTGATCGGCTGGCCGTGCAACTGCACCTGGCGGGCGATGCCGGCATGCACCTTGGCCACGTCGCGCGACTCGCCTTCCAGATCGCCAAGAATCAGCACCGGCAGACCGGCGGCTTCGGCTTTGGCCGCAGCCGCGTCGAGCGACTGTTGCGGGGTGGCGATCAGCTGGAAGTGGCTACGGGCGAGCACCGGGTCGCCCGGCTTGACCGTTTCCGAGCGCGGGTCCTGCAGCCAGGCGCGCACGTTGGCGGGAATGTCGATTTGATAACGGGCGAGAATCGCCAGGGCGTCGACCGAGGTGGTCGGATCGCCCACGGTGGGGCCGGAGGCGATCACCGTTGCTTCGTCGCCGGGCACGTCGGAGATGGCGTAGGTGTAGACCGTGGCTGGCCAGCAGGCCTTGGCCAGGCGGCCGCCCTTGATCGCCGAGAGGTGCTTGCGCACACAGTTCATCTCGCCAATGGTGGCGCCGGATTTGAGCAGCGCCTTGTTGATCGCCTGCTTGTCCTTAAGGCTGATGCCCTCTGCCGGCAGCGCCAGCAGCGAAGAGCCGCCGCCAGAAAGCAGGAAAATCACCCGGTCGTCTTCGGACAGGTTCGACACCAGCTCCAGCACGCGGCGGGCGACGCGCTCGCCGGCATCGTCCGGCACCGGGTGCGCGGCCTCCACCACTTCGATCTTCCTGCAATCGGCGCCGTGCTCGTAGCGGGTCACCACCAGGCCGCTGACCTCGCCCTGCCACTGTTGCTCGATCACCTCGGCCATGGCCGCGGCGGCCTTGCCAGCGCCGATGACGATGACGCGGCCGCTACGGTCGGCAGGCAGATGATCGGCCAGTACCTGGCGCGGATGGGCAGCAGCGATGGCGGTGGCGAACAGGTCACGCAGCAGGCTTTGCGGGTCGAAGGTCATGGTGGTGGTCTCTTGCGGATCGATTCCAGTCCGCAGATGCCGCGCGCAGCATCTGGGGAATGGAATCGACCAACCTGGCAATCGGGCCGTGACACCTCCTGCCAGGAAGGTCGAAAGGGTGGGCCAGAAGCAAAGCCCCTCTCCCTAACCCTCTCCCATAAATGGGAGAGGGGACTGGTCCGGCGTACGCCGAAACTCCGTGCAACGCCGAGCTGCTTGTCCCTCACTCCCACAAGTGGGAGAGGGGACTGGTTTGGCGTACGCCGAAATCCGTGCAACACCAAGCTGCTTGTCCCTCACTCCCACAAGTGAGAGGGGGACTGGTTTGGCGTACCCCAAAACTCCGTGCAACGCCGAGCCGCTTGTCTCCCCTCTCCCGCATGCGGGAGAGGGGCCGGGGGAGAGGGCGCTCTGTTACTCGCCGCGGATATTGAAGTTGGCCATATGCTCCAGGCCCTTGATCAGGCCAGAGTGGTCCCAGCCGCTGCCGCCGAGGGCCGCGCAGGTGCTGAACACTTGCTGGGCATTGGCGGTGTTGGGCAGGTTCAGGCCCAGCTCGCGAGCGCCGGACAGCGCCAGGTTGAGGTCCTTCTGGTGCAGGCTGATGCGGAAGCCCGGGTCGAAGGTGCCCTTGATCATGCGCTCGCCGTGCACTTCGAGGATCTTCGAGCCGGCGAAACCACCGGACAGCGCCTCGCGCACCTTGGCCGGGTCGGCACCGTTTCTGGCAGCGAACAGCAGCGCTTCGGCCACTGCCTGGATGTTCAGGGCGACGATGATCTGGTTGGCCACCTTGGCAGTCTGGCCGTCGCCATTGCCGCCGACGAGGGTGATGTTCTTGCCCATGGCCTGGAACAGCGGCAGCGCGCGTTCGAAGGCGTTCGGGCAGCCGCCGACCATGATCGACAGCGTCGCGGCCTTGGCGCCGACTTCACCGCCGGACACCGGGGCGTCCAGGTAGGCAGCGCCGGTGGCCTTGATCTTCTCGGCGAAGGCCTTGGTGGCGGAGGGCGAGATCGAGCTCATGTCGATCACGACCTTGCCGCTGCCAACACCGCTGGCAACGCCGTCTGCGCGGAACAGCACGTCTTCGACCTGTGGGGTGTCCGGCACCATGACGATGATGAATTCGGCTTCCTGCGCGACTTCCTGCGGGTTGGCCAGCGCGACAGCCCCGGCAGCCACGAGGTCGGCCGGAGCCGGGTCGTGATGCTCGGAAAGGAACAGGGTGTGACCGGCTTTCTGCAGGTTCTGGGCCATGGGTTTGCCCATGATGCCGGTGCCGATAAATCCGATTTTTGCCATGAGAATTTGCCTCTTTGTATTTGTCTGTCTCGATGTTGGGGGCGACGCAGGCCTGTGGGAGCGGGCTTGCCCGCGAATGCAGTGGTGGGTTCACTGCCGCTTTCGCGGATGAATCCGCTCCTACAGGTGCAGCCGTCAGATCACGTTATGCGCCTTCATCCAGCCGAGGCCGGCAGCGGTGGTGGTGGCCGGCTTGTATTCACAGCCGATCCAGCCCTGGTAGCCGATGCGATCCAGGTGCTCGAAGAGGAAGCGGTAGTTGATCTCGCCAGTGCCCGGCTCGTTGCGGCCCGGGTTGTCGGCCAGTTGCACGTGGTTGATGGCGGCCAGGTTGTTTTCCACGGTGCGGGCCAGGTCACCTTCCATGATCTGCATGTGGTAGATGTCGTACTGCAGGTACAGGTTGGTGCTGCCGACCTTGTCGCGGATGTCCAGGGCCTGCTTGGTGGTGCTGAGGTAGAAGCCGGGGATGTCGCGGGTGTTGATGGCTTCCATCACCAGGCGGATGCCGGCACCGGCCAGCTTGTCGGCGGCATAGCGCAGGTTGTCGACGAAGGTTTTCTCGACGGTGGCGCAATCCACGCCCTGCGGGCGGATGCCGGCCAGGCAGTTGATCTGCTTGTTGCCCAGCACCTTGGCGTAGGCGATGGCCTTGTCGACGCCGGCGCGGAACTCCTCGATGCGGTTCGGGTGGCAGGCGATGCCGCGCTCGCCCTTGCCCCAGTCGCCGGCCGGCAGGTTGAACAGCACCTGCTCCAGTTTGTTGGCGTCCAGGCGGGCCTTGATCTCTTCCACCGTGAAGTCATAGGGGAAGAGGTATTCCACGCCGCTGAAACCGGCTTCGGCGGCAGCGGCGAAACGGTCCAGGAAGTCCACTTCGGTGAACAGCATGGACAGGTTGGCAGCAAAACGGGGCATGGTGTGCTCCTTGTCGTAGCCCGGATGCAATCCGGGGCGGTGTTGCGGTCTTCCCGGATTGCATCCGGGCTACGTCGTGATGGCCGGGTGCGCGTGGCACACCCGGCGTACTGATCAATCCAGCAGCGAGATGGCGGTCGGGGCGTCGACGCCGCGCTCGGCCAGTTCCTCGAACTCGTTGACGGCGTTGATCTCGGTGCCCATGGAGATGTTGGTGACACGCTCCAGGATCACCTCGACCACCACCGGTACACGGTGTTCGGCCATCAGGCGCTTGGCTTCGGCGAAGGCGTTCTGCAGTTCGTTCGGGTCGAACACGCGGATCGCCTTGCAGCCCAGGCCCTCGACCACGGCGATGTGGTCGACGCCATACCCATTGAGCTCCGGCGCGTTGATGTTCTCGAACGCCAGCTGCACGCAGTAGTCGATGTCGAAGCCGCGCTGCGCCTGACGAATCAGCCCCAGGTAGGAGTTGTTCACCAGCACGTGGATGTAAGGCAGGTTGAACTGCGCGCCGACAGCCAGCTCTTCGATCATGAACTGAAAGTCATAGTCGCCGGACAGCGCCACCACGTTGCGGGTCGGGTCGGCCTTGACCACGCCGAGGGCCGCCGGAATGGTCCAGCCCAGCGGGCCGGCCTGGCCGCAGTTGATCCAGTGGCGCGGCTTGTAGACGTGCAGGAACTGCGCGCCGGCGATCTGCGACAGACCGATGGTGCTGACGTAGCAGGTGTCCTTGCCGAAGGCCTCGTTCATCTCCTCGTACACGCGCTGCGGCTTGGCCGGCACGTTGTCGAAGTGGGTCTTGCGCTGCAGGGTGCGCTTACGCTCGCGGCACGACTCGACCCAGGCGCTGCGATCCTTCAGCTTGCCGGCGGCTTTCCACTCGCGGGCCACTTGGAGGAAGGCATTCAGTGCGTTACCGGCGTCGGAAACGATGCCCAGATCCGGGTTGAACACGCGGCCGATCTGCGTCGGTTCGATGTCAACATGGATGAACTTGCGGCCCTCGGTATAGACGTCCACCGAGCCGGTGTGGCGGTTGGCCCAGCGGTTGCCGATGCCGAACACCAGGTCGGAAGCGAGCAGGGTGGCGTTGCCGTAGCGATGCGAGGTCTGCAGGCCGACCATGCCGACCATCAGCTTGTGATCGTCCGGAATCGCGCCCCAGCCCATCAGCGTCGGCACCACCGGTACGCCGGTCAGCTCGGCGAATTCGACCAGCTTGTCCGCCGCATTGGCGTTGAAGATGCCACCACCGGCGACCAGCAGCGGGCGCTCGGCGTCATTGAGCATGGCGATGGCCTTCTCGGCCTGGACGCGGCTGGTGCTCGGCTTGGCTACCGGCAGCGGCTCGTAGGCGTCGATATCGAACTCGATCTCGGCCATCTGCACGTCGAACGGCAGGTCGATCAGCACCGGGCCGGGGCGGCCGCTGCGCATTTCATGGAAGGCGCGCTGGAAGGCGCGAGGCACCTGGCCGGGTTCCATCACGGTGGTGGCCCATTTGGTCACCGGGCCGACAATGCTGGTGATGTCGACCGCCTGGAAGTCTTCCTTGTGCATGCGTGCACGCGGCGCCTGGCCGGTAATGCAGAGGATTGGAATGGAGTCGGCGGAGGCCGAGTACAGGCCGGTGACCATGTCGGTGCCGGCGGGGCCGGAGGTGCCGATGCACACGCCGATATTGCCGGCGTTGGTGCGGGTGTAGCCCTCGGCCATGTGCGAAGCGCCTTCGACGTGACGGGCCAGGACGTGATCGATGCCACCGAGTTTCTTCAGGGCGGCATACAGGGGGTTGATGGCGGCGCCGGGGACGCCGAACGCGGTATCGACGCCTTCGCGACGCATCACCAGTACGGCTGCCTCGATTGCTCTCATTCTGGCCATGACCATTGTTCTCCGAGTCAGTGGTTTTTCTTCTTGGGAGCAAGGATGACCGCTGTACCGGTGCGGCGGAATTGTTGGATACTTCAGTTCTGTCGATACTTGGAGTACCGAATGGACCGTCATACCCTTATCCGAAGTTTCGTTCTGGTGGCCGACAATGGCAGCTTCGCCGCAGCTGCGCTCAGTGAAGGCGTCACCCCGGTGGTCATGGGGCGCCGCCTGGACGCGCTGGAGCGCCACCTGGGCGTCAAGTTGATGCATCGCTCCACGCGTGGTCTGCAGCTGACCGACCTCGGTGAGCAGTACCTCGATCGCGCCCGCGCACTGCTCAAGGACTTCGACGAGGCCGATGCCAGCGTGGCCCGTGGGGGCAGGTCGGTGCGCGGGCATTTGGTGGTATCCGCGCCTGCCGCGTTCGGCAGACGGCATATCGCGCCGCATGCGCCGGCATTTCTCAAGCGCTACCCGGACCTGAAGCTGTCGTTCAACTTCACCGACAGCCTGGTCGATCTGGTGCGCCAGGGTTACGACATGGGCATCCGCATCGGCGAGGTGACCGACCCCAACTACGTTGCGGTCAAGCTCTTCCCCAATCGCCGTGTGGTCTGTGGCGCGCCCAGTTACTTCGAACTGCATGGCGTGCCGCGCACCCTCGAAGATCTGGCGCGGCACAATTGCCTGGCGTTCAACCTGCAGGGTGGCCAGCAGCGCGGCTGGACCTTCCTGCGCGACGGGCGCCAGGTGGCGGTGAAAGTGGCCGGCAACCTCGATTGCAACGACGGCGAACTGCTCTACGACTGGGTCAAGCAGGGGCTGGGAATCGGCTGGCGCTCAACCTGGGAAATTCAGGCGGAGTTGAAGGCCGGCGAGCTGGTCACGGTGCTCGATGATTACGAAATCCCGGCCTATGACATCCAGGCGGTATACCCACAGCAGCGCTACCTGCCGGCCAAGGTGCGCTTTTTCATCGACTATCTGAAGGACATCTACAACGCGCCGGGGTACTGGGAAGTACGAGGAGGTTGACCGGTTAATTCGATACTTGCCTTGTTATTCAAGAAAACTGAAATTGTGTACATTTTTGATTTGTTTTGTTCTTTTATGTTGAAACAATCCCTCTGTTCGGCTATTGCATAAGGCGCTTTCTCATGTCGCACGTCGTCATTGGTGCGTGCGGCGACTTCCCGTTCGGTTTTCGGAGAATCCTTATGAATGCGCTCAACCTGTCCACAGCCGTGAGCATTACCCACAACGCGCTTGCCGTCGGGCGTGAGCTTCGCGCTGCGCCGCTGACGGTGGCGGTGCTGGATGCCGGCGGGCATCTGATCAGCCTGCAGCGCGAGGATGGTGCCAGCCTGCTGCGTCCGCAGATCGCCATCGGCAAAGCCTGGGGTGCACTGGCGCTGGGCAAGGGCTCGCGCCTGATCGCCGCCGATGCGCAGCAGCGCCCGGCCTTTATCGGTGCGGTGAACAATCTGGCCCAGGGCAGCCTGGTGCCGGCGCCTGGCGGCGTGTTGATCCGTGACGCGCAGGGGCAGGTGATCGGCGCGGTCGGCATCACCGGCGACACCTCGGACATCGATGAGCAGTGTGCGGTCAGCGCGCTTGAAGCTCTTGGCTTGAAGGCGGATGCGGGAGCGTAGGGAGGCTTTGCGCACCGCCTTGATCGCGGCTGCGCGATGCCCTGGGTTGCATCCGGGCTACGACTGTGGGAGGGGCTTCAGTCGCGACTGGGACATCGAAGCGTCGCCGCTAAAGCGCCTCCCACTGCGCAATTGACTCGAAAGCGTCAGGCGCTGGTTACCAGTTCGGAGGCCGTCGATGGCATCGGGTTGACGTCGCAGCCCTTGAGCACCAGACGAATGATGGTCTGCGCGGCGGCTTCGTAGTCGGCGTCGTCCAGGTTGGCCTTGCCGGTGACGGTGGAAATCTGCCAGTTGAAGTCGGCGTAGGTCTGGGTCGCGGCCCAGATGCTGAACAGCAGATGATGTGGGTCGACCTTGGCCATCAGGCCCTGGTCGATCCAGCGCTGGATGCAGGCGATGTTGTGTTTGGCCTGGGCGTTGAGCTGTTCGGTCTGTTCCGGTGATAAATGCGGCGCACCGTGCATGATCTCGCTGGCGAACACCTTGGAAGCATGCGGCAGCTCGCGGGAGATGCGGATCTTCGAGCGGATGTAGGCCGTCAGGACTTCGCTCGGGTGGCCCGGCTGGTTGAAGGGGGCAGAGGCAGCCAGCAACGGTTCGATGATGCTTTCCAGGACCTCGCGGTAGAGGTTTTCCTTGGATTTGAAGTAGTAGTAGACGTTGGGCTTGGGCAGGCCTGCCTTGGCCGCGATGTCACTGGTCTTGGTGGCGGCGAAGCCCTTGTCGGCGAACTCCTCGCTGGCTGCGCGCAGGATGAGCTCTTTGTTGCGCTCGCGAATGCTGGTCATAAGGCCCTGTGTTTTCCTCTGCCGCCGAGCGGCGGTCGGGCATGGTAGCACTGGCTTTGCGCGAGGCTCAAGCCAGCAGCCACGGGCTGCGCAGCGCTTAACTGACTTGTGGGTCAAATTTTTGTGTACAGAAAATCGCTTTTCTGTTCTTATCCCGTACAGCTACCTCCATGAGCAAAGTCTCGGCGCGCGACGCTGCAGGAGACCAACGTGAATACCAGTCAGCTCGTCGATCCCTTCGGTCGACGCATCACCTACCTGCGTTTGTCGGTGACCGACCGCTGCGATTTTCGCTGCACCTACTGCATGAGCGAAGACATGCAGTTCGCACCGCGTGCGCAGATTCTCAGCCTGGAAGAGCTCTACGCCGTGGCCGACGCCTTTATCGGCCTTGGCGTACGGCGTATTCGCATCACCGGTGGCGAGCCGCTTGTGCGCAAGAACCTGCTCAGCCTGCTGCAGCGCCTGGGCGAGCGTGACGAGCTGGAGGACCTGGCGATCACCACCAATGGTTCGCAACTCGGCGAGCTGGCGCCGCAATTGCGTGCGGCCGGTGTGCGCCGGCTGAACATCAGCCTGGATTCGCTGCGGCGCGAGCGCTTCGCCGCCTTCACCCGGCGTGACAAACTCTACCAGGTGCTGGCCGGTATCGATGCGGCGCGTGCAGCCGGCTTCGACAGGATCAAGCTCAACAGCGTGGTGCAGAGCGGGCGCAACGACGACGAGGTGCTGGATCTGGTCGAGTTCGCCATCGACCGTGGCCTGGATATCGGCTTCATCGAGGAGATGCCGCTGGGCAGTGTGGTCAGCCACAGCCGCGAACAGACGTTCTGCTCCAGCGACGAGGTGCGCCAGCGCATCGAGCAGCGATACTCGCTGGTGCGCAGCAGTACGGTAACCGGCGGCCCCTCGCGCTACTGGCAGGTGGTCGGCAGCGATACGCGAGTCGGTTTTATCTCGCCGCATAGTCACAACTTCTGCGGTGACTGCAACCGCGTGCGAGTTACTGCCGAGGGCAAGCTGGTGCTCTGCCTTGGCCATGACAACGCATTGGATCTCAAGCGTCTGCTGCGCGCCCATCCGGGTGACGGCGAGCGTCTGCGCCAGGCGCTGGTCGAGGCGCTGCGCCTGAAGCCCGAGCGACACCACTTCGCCACCGACGAGCAGGTTCAGGTGGTGCGCTTCATGAGCATGACCGGCGGATAGATCCGCTTTCGGATTTCTCACAAAAACAATAAGGAGGCTCTGCATGAAGCCCGTAAGACTGTGTCTGCTATCTACCGTTTTGATGAGCGCGAATGTCCTGGCCCAGACCTATGTGGTCGGCGTCGAGGACCTGCCTTTCGCGCCGCACTACAGCGTCGATGCCGATGGGCAATACCGTGGCTTCGCGCGTGAGGTGCTGGATGCCTTCGCCGCCGATAGCGGCGTCAGCCTGACCTACAGGCCGCTGCCGGTGGATCAGCTGCTTCCGGCCCTGCAGCGCGGCGAGATCGACTTCAAGTACCCGGACAGCCCGCACTGGGCCGGCGCGCAAAAGGCGGGCATGGCGATGCATTACAGCCGGGCCGTGGTCGATTACGTCGATGGTGTGCTGGTCGCGCCGCAGCGCCAGGGCCAGGCGCTGGAAAGCATTCACCGCCTGGCGATGGTGCAGGGCTGGACGCCGCGGGGCTACGAGAATTCCATCGACAGCGGGCAGATTCAGCTGAGTTACAGCGACGATCTGCGCCAGATGATTCGCCAGGCCTTGAAGCAGGACACCGATGGCGCCTATTTCAATGTGGTGGTGGCCACGCATTATCTGGACAACGTCCGCGCGCGGCCCGGTGCGCTGGTGTTCGATCCCAGCTTGCCGCACACCCGCGGCAGTTTCCATCTGTCGAGCCAGCGTCATCCGCAACTGATCGCCCGTTTCGATCAATTTCTTGCCGAGCGCTCGGTTCAGGTCGCGGCGCTCAAGGCAAGTCATCGGGTAGAAGCCAACCTGGACAGCGACTACATAGGCTTGGAGCAGTGGAAGGTGGATTTTCTCGAGCGCCAGAAAGCCAAAGCCGGCGCACAGGCGCCGGCTTCGTCCACACGCTGACGGTTCAGGCAGCGGCGCCCGCGCGCTTCAGTGCCTGCGCCTGGCCGTGCATCAGCCCGTAGTGCAGCACCGCGCCGAGCAGGGCGCCGAGCAGCCAGGCATAGCCCGACAGCATGCTCAGGGCAGGCGCCCAGACCGAGGCCACGGAAAATACCGAGCCGATGGCAAAGGCCAGCATCGCCTTGCGGTTCCAGCCGCCATCGAAGTAGTAGGCCGAACCGACCTCGGCACTGAACAGCTGCTGCAGGTCGAGCTTGCGCCGGCGCACCAGGTAGTAATCGGCGACGATGATGCCGTACAGCGGCGCGAGCACGGCGCCCAGGGTGTCGACGAAGGCGGCGATGCCGACGCTGCTGATGAAGGCCACCCACAGCGCGCCGATGAAGAAGGCGATACCAGCAGTGATGAAGCCGCCGGTGCGGGCGCTGATGTGCGCCGGCGCCAGGTTGGCCAGGTCATAGGCTGGCGGAATGAAGTTGGCCACCAGGTTGATGCCCACGGTCGCGGCGAAGAAGGTCAGCGCGGCGATGATGGTCAGGGTCAGGTTGTCCACCCGCGCAACGATATCGGTGGGGTTGGTCAGCGTCTCGCCGAACACCACCACGGTGCCGGCGGTGATCACCAGGGCGATCAGCGAGAAGAACGCCAGGCTCACCGGCAGGCCGAGGAAGTTGCCGATGGTCATCTGCTTTTCGCTTTTGACGAAGCGGGCGAAGTCGCCGTAGTTGATCACCACCGCGGCGAAGTAGGCGACCATGGTGCCGACTACCGCGAAGAACGCGGCCACCGGGCCGGCCTTGTACTCGCCCGTGCCACTGAAGATGTTGCCCAGCTCACTGAGCAGGCTGGGGCCGGCCTTGTACCAGATCAGGCCCATCAGCGCGATCATCACCACGTAGACCAGCGGCCCGGCCCAGTTGAGGAAGCGGGTGATCCAGCTCATGCCGCAGACGAACAACGCCACCTGGAACAGGCAGACGATCACGTAGGACAGCCAGCCGATGGCGGTCAGGCCCATGTATACGGCCGGGTCCTGAGGTTGCAGCAGCGAGTTGAGCAGCAGCGCCACCGCCGTGGAGGCGAAGTAGGTCTGCACGCCGTACCAGAAGATGGCGACGATACCGCGCACCAAGGCGGGGAAGTTGGCGCCGCGTACACCCATGCTGGCGCGGGCGAACACCGGGAAGGGGATGCCGTACTTGACGCTGGGTTTGCCGGTCAGTTGCACCAGGCCCATGACGATGAAGCCGGCGAGCACGATACCCGCCAGTACCGCCCAGCCATTGAGGCCGTAGGAAATGAACAGCGTCGCCGCCAGGGTGTAGCCGAACAGGCTTTGAATGTCATTCGACCAGACGTTGAAAATCTCGAACCAGCCCCAGGTGCGTTTCTCGGGAGCCAATGGGGCGAGGTCCTCATTGTGTAGCGAGGGGTCGATGTGCTTGATGCGAAAGTCTTCGGTGTTGGACATGGACAGCTCCCAGTTTTGTTCTTGCGCCGCGGCGATCTATGAGGAGATTTGTCTGCAGGTTTCGTTCCGATCCTGTATGCGTTGCGTGACTGATTCCATGTATACAGCCACTTAAACAGTGTTTCGGTAGGAACCTGCTTGTGTTGTACACATAAAAGTCGTTGTTGAATATGGCTTTTGAAGAAATTGCACACAAAAAACTGAATTTTTGTGATCAAAAACTTGACCTTCTGGTCAGTTGTGTGCTTGCAAGATGTTGATCGAAAAGCCGGTTACGCCAGTCAAATCGTGCACCGATTCGGTGCCGGGGTTGGTGCTTGAGTGCCGGGTTGGTGCGACTTCCAGGGTACTTGTCGATCTCCCGTTAAAGAAAAAGGGGGAGGGGCGCAAGCGCCCATCCCCCTTTTACCTGGCCGCCGTCCCTACCGACGTTGGCCAAGTGCGTTGCGGCAATGGTCAGAAGTGATACTTGACCAGTGCCTGCACGGCGGTCTGGTCGAAGCGGTCGCCCGTGCCATCCACCGGTTTCACGCCATACTTGGCGCGCCACATGTTGATTTCGCTGCCCACATAGAGCTGGCGCTCCTTGCCGAACAGGGCCTTGCCCGCATCCCACTTGACCTGGATCGAGGAGCCGACCGAGGTCTGGGTGCCGGCGTCGCGCGACGGCGAGCGCCAGTCGACGAAACCGTCGACCACGAAATCCTGATCGCCCAGGCTGAAAGGGTACGCCGCGCTGACGGTCAGCTGGGTGGCGTAGCCGTTGCTGTCGGCATCCTTGAAGAAGGTGTGGTTGTTGATCTTCACCTGATACAGGTTGGTCTTGAAGTAATTGAAGCCGGGTAGTTCCCAGTCCAGACCGATGCCGTACAGGTAGTTCTCCGGCCCCGGGCCGCCTTCGCCTTTTTCATAGGTAAAGGCGGCGTAGACGTCCTTGATCGGGCCGGCAGCCAGCTTTTGCCCGGTCAGCCAGCTCAGGCTGACGCGCGGCGAGAACTCCATGTAGTAGAAGGTGTTGCGGTCGTGCTGGCGGAAGGTGCCATTGTCGAAGCTGCCGCGTGTCTGCACATTGTCGGCGCGGATGTAGTCGAGGAAGTAGAAGATGTCGCCCCAGGCCCAGCCGCTGGCGTGCTCGAAGGTGAAGGTGGTCTGGGTGCGCTGCTCTTCGCCATTGAAGTTCATGCGCTGGAAGTTCTCGCCATACAGGTACGACAGGCTGTTGTCCTGCCAGAGCAGCAGGTCGCCGGCGAGCGCCTGCTGGCCGCAGAGCAGTCCGGCAGAGAGGGCCAGGCAGTGAGGCAGATGCTTGAGTTTCATGAATTGTCCTTGTTTTTGAGGTGCAAGCAGGTGCCTCCCGGCAGCAGGCTGCCGGGAGTGGAATCGATGACGCGGTTAACGGGTCAGCTGGTGCGCGCGTCCGGGGTGAGGTCGCGGCTCAGGGTCTTGAGGTTGCCGTCGTCGACGCTATCGTCGTCCTGGCGGTTCTGCAGCACGGTGTGCAGGTGCGCCTCGGGGTCGTAGTCGTCCTCTTCCACTTCCTGCTGTTCGTCTGGCAGGAAAATGTTCAGCACAATGGCGCTGAAGGCTCCGATGGTGATCGGTGAGCCGAAGATGTTCTTCAGCACGTCCGGCATGTGCGAGAGCACCTCCGGCACGCCAGCTACGCCCAGGCCCAGGCCCAGGGAAATGGCCACGATCAGCACGTTACGGCGGTGCAGACCGGCTTCGCTGAGAATCTTGATGCCGGCCACCGCGACGGTGCCGAACATGATCAAGGTGGCGCCGCCGAGCACCGGTTTGGGCATCAGTTGCAGCACCGCGCCCACCACCGGGAACAGGCCGAGCAAAACCAGGATGCCGGCGATGTAGAAGGCCACATGACGGCTGGCCACGCCGGTGAGCTGAATCACCCCGTTGTTCTGGCTGAAGGTGGTCATCGGCAGGCTGTTGAACATGGCGGCGACCGCCGAGTTGCAGCCGTCGGCCAGTACCCCGGACTTGATCCGGCGCATGTACAGCGGGCCCTTGACCGGCTGCCTGGAGATGATCGAGTTGGCAGTCAGGTCGCCAGCGGTTTCCAGCGGAGTGATCAGGAAGATCACGGCGATGGGCACGAAGGCGATCCAGTCGAAACCGAAACCGTACTTGAACGGCTGCGGCACGCTGATCAGCGGCACATCGGCCATGTTGGCGAAATCTACACGGCCGGTGAACCAGGCAACGGCGAAGCCGAGCGTCAGTCCGATGATCACCGCGGACAGGCGCAGGACCTGCGACGAGACGCGGTTGAGCACGACGATAGTGCCCAGCACCAGGCCGCCGAGGGCGAAATGATGCAATGCGCCGAGATCCGGTGCGCCGTAGCCGCCGGCCAGGTCGGTCATGCCGACCTTGATCAGCGACAGGCCCATCAGGCAGATGATGGTGCCGGTCACCACCGGGGTGATGACCTTGCGCAGCTTGTTGATGAACTGGCTGAAGGCGATCTCGACGAAGGCGGCGCAGAAACAGATGCCGAACAGCGTGGCGAGTATTTCCTCCTCGCTGGCGCCGCGCCCTTTGACGATGAATCCGGCGCTGAGCACCACGCTGAGAAAGCCGAAGCTGGTGCCTTGCAGGCACAGCAGGCCGGAGCCGATCGGGCCGATGCGTTTGGCCTGAACGAAGGTGCCAAGGCCGGAAACGAACAAGGCCATGCTCACCAGATAGGGTACATGGGCGCCAAGGCCCAGAGCGCTACCGACGATCAGTGTGGGGGTGATGATGCCGACGAAGCTGGCCAGCACATGCTGCAGCGCCGCGAAGATGGCTGGGGCGAACGCGGGCGTGTCGTCCAGCTGGTAGATCAGGTCGCTGTTGCCGGCGGGCGCAGCGGGAGCTTGGGTGTTGCTGTCTGTGGTCATGTCGTAGCCTGCCATTTTGTTTTTATACGGTCATGGGCTTGCACGAGGCTTCACGGCACCTCTCGTCCTGCCCGATAGAAATTTGTCTATTCGGTCAGAATGTTCCCGACTATAGCAACTTGTGGACATGGTTAAAAACAATTTATTTATCGATTGTGCACAAAAAATGAACCGCCGGTCAGCTCACGCTGCCGGCGGTTCATGGGTGTAAAAAGATGCCGCGCCAGTCACGGGCGCGACATGTGTGGCAATCAGTTGATCTGCGCGCCCTCGGCGATCCAGCTGCCGATCAGGTCGCGCTCGTCCTGAGTCATTTGGGTGATATTGCCCAGCGGCATGATCTGCGTGGCCACGGTCTGGGCGTGGATCTTGGCCGCCTGCGCCTTCATCTGCTCCGGGGTATCGAGCATCAGGCCAGCCGGTGCAGCGCTGAACATCGGGCTGCTGGGGCTGGCTGAATGGCACACGGTGCAGCGCTCGTGAATCACGTTTTCGACCTTGGCGAAGTCGCTGCTGGTGGCAGGTGCCGCGCTATCGGCGGCCGCTGGCGACTCCGCGCTGGCGTCGGTCTTGGCCTGGGCGTCTTGCGTAGCGGGTTCGCTGGGCGTGGCGGGGTTGCCAGGGCGTCCCGTGGCAGGTACGGGAGCGTACTTGATCGCCGGGGCTTGAGCCGTTGCCGGTGCGCTGACCGATTTGCTGTGCGGGCTGGTGACGTAAGCCAGGCAGATCATGCCCAGGGCTGCGGCCGGCAGGGTCCAGACGTATTTGCTGCTGTCGTGGCGGGTGTTGAAGTAGTGACGCACCAGCACGGCCAGGATCGCGATGCCGGCCAGGATTGCCCAGTTGTACTGGCTGCCGTAAGTGCTCGGGAAGTGGTTGCTGATCATGATGAACAGCACCGGCAGGGTGAAGTAGTTGTTGTGGCGCGAACGCAGCAAGCCCTTGGCCGGCAGCAGCGGATCTGGCGTCGTGTTGGTTTCGATCGCCTTAACCAGTGCACGCTGGGCCGGCATGATGGTGAAAAACACGTTGCCGACCATGATGGTGCCGATGATGGCGCCGACATGGATGTAGGCCGCGCGGCCGCTGAAAATCTGGCTGAAGCCATAGGCCGCCGCGATGATCAGCACGAAGAGCACGGCGCCGAGCAGGGCGGGGCGTTTGCCCAGCGGCGAATCGCAGAGGAAGTGGTAGATCACATAGCTGACCGCCATGGAGCCGAGGCCGATGGCGATGCCCATCGCCGGAGACAGTTCGACGCCCGGCTTGACCAGGTACAGGCTGGGGTTGAGGTAATACACCACCAGCAGCAGGGCGACGCCCGACAACCAGGTGAAATAGGCCTCCCATTTGAACCAGTGCAGGTTCTCCGGCATTTTCGGCGGGGCCAGCTTGTACTTTTCCAGGTGGTAGATGCCGCCGCCGTGTATCGCCCAGAGGTCGCCCGACAGGCCGTCGCGCGGGTTGCTGCGGTTGAGGTTGTTCTCCAGCCAGACGAAATAGAAGGATGCGCCGATCCAGGCGACGCCGGTGATCATATGGATCCAGCGGATGCCCAGGTTTAGCCACTCGGTGAAATGTGCTTCCACGATTCGTACCTCTTCCCCGGGGGAGGCACGCCAGCCCCGGGCTTCTCTTATTGGTGGGGTTTGAGGAGAAGGAGCTCGTCCTCATTGAAGAAATGCTCATCGCAGTTGTTACCGGAACCACTGCGATCAACCACCAGGAAGTCATCCCGCTTTTCGATCGTCAGCACCGGGTGGTGCCAGACGCCGCGATGGTAATTGACGCCCTGCCTGCCATTGCTGAGGAAGGCACGGACGGACCCTGATACAGGTACATCGCCAAGTGGCGCGACCACGATCAGAAAGGGGTTGCCGAGCAGCGGGATGAAAGCCTGGCTGCCCAGCGGATGGCGTTCCAGCATGCGGATGGTCAGTGGCATCTCCAGTGCTTCGGCGCTGAAGATGCTGATGATGGCCTTGTCCTCCGGCTGTGCGGTCTCCACGGTGGCCAGCTTGTGATAGCGGCGGGTGGAACCGTTGTTGATCATGAAGAAGTCGCTGCCCTCGGTTTCGATCACGTCACCGAAGGGGGCGAAGGCTTCTTTGCTCAGGGGCTCGATGGTCAGGCTACGCATGGCTGTTCTACTTGTTCTGTTCGATTGTCGGGGCTGCTGCAGGCTTAAAGCTGCTGCAGGCGGAAGAGGGCGATCTTGTTGATCTCGGCCAGGGCGGTGGCGAATTCCTGCTCCGGCGTGTTGTGAATGCGCTCCTCGAAGGCGGCCAGGATCTGGTGGCGGTTGCTGCCCTTGACGGCCTTGATGAAGGGAAAGCCGAACTTGGCCTTGTAGGCGTCGTTGAGCTCGGTGAAACGGGCGAACTCCTCGGCGCTGCATTCATGGATGCCGGCACCGGACTGTTCAGCAGTGCTGGAGGCAGTCAGTTCGCCGCGTACGGCAGCTTTGCCGGCCAGATCCGGGTGGGCGTTGATCAGTGCCAACTGCGCATCGGCGCTAGCGGACAGGAGGATGTCGGCCATGCGCTGGTGCAGGGCGTCGATCTCGTCTACCGAAGCGTCCAGGCCGAGGTCGTAGGCTTTCTCGGCGACCCAGGGCGAGTGCTCGTAGATGTCGGCGAAGGCTGCGACGAACTCCTCGCGGCTCAGCTGGGACGGGGTCAGGGTTTGGAAACGGCTCATGGACGGCTCTCTCATTCGGGCGCGCGGAAGGGGTGGTTGGCGTGCCAGTGTCTGGCGATGTCGACGCGGCGGGCGCACCAGACCTTGTCATGGCTTTTCACGTAGTCGATGAAGCGCGCCAGCGAGGCCAGGCGCGCCGGGCGGCCAAGCAGGCGGCAGTGCATGCCGATCGACAGCATCTTCGGCGCGCCGGCCTGGCCTTCGGCATAGAGCACGTCGAAGGCATCCTTGAGGTATTCGAAGAAGTCGTCGCCCTTGTTGAAGCCCTGCACCTGGGTGAAGCGCATGTCATTGGTGTCGAGGGTGTAGGGAATCACCAGGTGCGGTTTGTCTGCGCTGCTGGCAGGGTCCCAGTAGGGCAGGTCGTCGTCGTAGGTATCGGAGTCATAGAGGAAACCGCCTTCCTCACGCACGATGCGTCGGGTGTTCGGGCCCAGGCGGCCGGTGTACCAGCCCAGCGGACGTTCACCGGTGAGCTCGGTGAGGATACGGATGGCTTCGAACATGTGCTCACGCTCGGTGGCTTCGTCCATGTTCTGGTAGTCGATCCAGCGGTAGCCATGGCTGCAGATCTCGTGACCGGCGTTGACCATCTGCCGAATCACCTCGGGATGGCGCTGCGCGGCCATGGCCACGGCGAAGATGGTCAGCGGGATGTCGTGCTTCCTGAACAGATCGAGCAGGCGCCACACGCCGGCGCGGCTGCCGTATTCGTAGAGCGACTCCATGCACAGGTTGCGCTGGCCCTGCAGTGGCTGCGCGGCGACCATCTCGGAGAGGAAAGCCTCGGATTCCTTGTCGCCATGCAGAATGTTGCGCTCGCCGCCTTCCTCGTAATTGAGCACGAAGGACAGGGCGATACGAGCGTCGCCCGGCCATTGCGGATGGGGTGGTTTTGCGCCGTAGCCGATCAGGTCGCGTGGGTAATCAGCATTCACTGCAGTCTTCCTATCTGGAGCGTTGCGGTCACTGCGTGCCGGATAATCGACGGCTACGCGACCGGGATGAGTAATTGTATACAAAGTTAATTGCTGTTTGTAAATCGACTTTTCATCATTTTCTTCGCTGTGCGTGGCCATAGAGAAATTGACCGGATGGCCAGCAATGCGCGCGGGTTGTGCCGTGATTACTAGCTGGGGATGGGGTGAATAGTGAACCGCTTTGGTGCGTTTCGGGTATGGCTACTGGATTTATTGTGTACAATTTTTGATTAAAGTGTTTTATATTCTGACTGCGTGCTATCCTGCCATCGCGTCGGTGCACTGCGACGAGCCGATTTCAACAAAGTAGAGGAGGTGTGATGTTCGCCGGGCGCTGGTCGCCACGAGCATCCGAGACCCATGGGACGATTGACTACACACGTACTGGATGCCGCACATGGCTGCCCAGGCAGTGACATCAAGGTCGAGCTGTACCGCGTCGAAGGCGCGCAGCTGGAACTGATCAACACCGTTACCACCAACCACGATGGCCGTTGCGATGCACCGGTGCTGCAGGGCGATGATTACCGCACGGGCGTCTATCAACTGCACTTCCATGCCGGCGACTACTACCGCGCCCGTGGCGTGAAACTGCCTGAGCCTGCCTTTCTCGATGTGGTCGTGCTGCGCTTCGGCATCGATGCCGGTCAGGAGCATTACCACGTGCCGCTGCTGATTTCTCCCTACAGCTACTCCACCTACCGCGGTAGCTGATGATTGGCGGGCCGTCCGCCAGACGAATGCTTGTCACCCTCAGACTCGTTTGAGTCCTTACGCCCGCTCACACTGCGGGCTTTTTTTTGCGCGAATGTTTTTGCCAAGGCTAAGACCTGTCCGATGTTGTTGTGTGGTCAGGTGACGCCCAGGGGGCGGAGCGTGCTTGCGGGCACCAAGTTGGGTGAACTCCATGGCGCTGCGTGCGGCCCCTACCGATGCACGTTGACCTAGTTCCAATACAAATTTGGGACTGATAGCTGTCAGTCAACAGAAATGCTGCGGCTACTTTTACAGGGGCGCTGCGTTTTTGCCGGATCGGGCTGCTGCTACCAAAGATCTTCGCGGACAAGTCCGCTCCCACAAAAGCACTGTTTGTGTTCTGTGGGAGCGGACTTGTCCGCGAAGCTTTTGTTCTGAATGACTGCTACGGCGATGAGCTTTTGATCATCGCCTCGAGCTTGTCGTCAGAGGAAGGCGAACTTGGCGATGAAGATGACGCACAGCACGTACAGGCTCAGCGATACCTTGTCGCGCTGGCCGGTGAGCAGCTTGAGCGTGGCGTAGGTGAGAAAGCCCAGGGCGATGCCGTTGGCGATGGAGAAGGTCAGCGGCATCATCACCACTGTGACGATGGCCGGAATGGTGTCGGTGTGATCCTTCCAGTCGATGTGCGCCATGCCGCTCATCATCAGCATCGCCACGTAGATCAGCGCGCCCGCGGTGGCATAGGCGGGAATCATGCCGGCCAGTGGCGCAAAGAACATCGCGGCGAGGAACAGCAGGCCGACGGTGATGGCGGTCAGGCCGGTGCGGCCCCCGGCGGCGACGCCCGAAGCGCTCTCGACGTAACTGGTCACCGGCGGGCAGCCAACCATCGCGCCCACGACGCTGGAGGTGGAGTCGGCTTTCAGTGCCTTGGAGAGATTGTGGATCTTGCCGTCTTCGTCTACCAGGTTGGCGCGATGCGCCACACCCATCAGGGTGCCGGCGGTGTCGAACATGTTCACGAACAGGAAGGCCAGGATCACGCTGATCATCGCCACATTGAACGCGCCGGCGATGTCCATCGCCAGGAAGGTCGGCGCCAGGCTCGGCGGCATCGACACCAGACCGCCATATTCCACCAGGCCCAGGGCCCAGCCGATGGCGGTCACGCCGAGCATGCTGAACAGGATCGCGCCAAACACGTTGCGATGACTGAGCACGGCGATCAGCAGGAAGCACACGGCTGCGAGCAGCGCCGTCGGATTGCCGAACGAGCCCATGGTCAGCAGGGTCGCCGGGCTGTCGACGACGATGCCGGCGGTCTTCAGGCCGATGAGGCCGAGAAACAGGCCGACCCCGGCGCCCATGGCGAAGCGCAGGCTCATCGGGATGCTGTTGAGCAGCCATTCGCGAATCTTCGACAAGCTCATGATCATGAACAGCACACCGGAGATGAACACTGCGCCCAATGCGATCTGCCAGCTGTAGCCCATCTCGCCGACGACCGTGTAGGTGAAGAAGGCATTCAGCCCCATGCCCGGCGCCAGACCGACCGGCCAGTTGGCGTACAGGCCCATCAGGAAGCAGCCAAGGGCTGCGCCGATGCAGGTGGCGACGAAGGCGGCGCCATGGTCGATGCCGGCGCCGGCCATGATGTTGGGGTTGACGAAAATGATGTAGGCCATGGTGACGAAGGTCGTCAGGCCCGCCAGCAGTTCGGTCTTTATGGTGGTGCGGTGCTCGGTCAGTTTGAAGAAGCGGTCGAGCAGGCCACCCCTTGCCAGTTGATTCGCGTGTTGTTCTTGTTTGACGCTTTCCACAGCGGGTACTCCTCATCTCTCTTGTTGTGTACCGCCCAGAGCGTTGCGCAAGAACAATGCTCTCTGAGGCAGGCGGTGTCTTTGGTGGTGCTTCCTGGCTAAGTTGTTGACCGAGCGGTCAAGAAGTCACTCAGGCGCGATTATGATGTTGTATACAAAAAATGCAATTAATGTTTTTAATGTTGCATTAATCGCACCAGTCGTACGGTCTGGCCCGGATGCGCACGGATTAGGCGACAATCATTCTGGAATCTGCTTTAAATTCTTTAAAAACAATAAGATAGATGGGTTGCGGGTTTGACGCTTTTACTCGCGTACGCATCGATCCATCGGATAAGGAAACCCTTAGCTGCTAACGAACTGACAACGCAGCTATATATAAGGAAAGAATTTGATCTTCGGCACTCACCCTGGTCAGCGAGCGGCCGATAGCAGCTATGACGTCATACAACGCATGGTGTAGTGGCGGATTGACTTGTGTACAATTGCCTCCATTCTTTTCTGATGTTTTTTCGCTCGGTGCTTGTCAGCTACCGGGTAGAACACAGTAGAGTCGCACTGTCGCCGACTCTCATTGACGCGAGCCAGAATGAACGATCAATTGCAGCCTCTGAAGAAGCAGCCGCGCGCGGGTAAAAGCAGCCGCAGCGGGACTCAGGACGATGTCGTATATGCCCACATTTTCGATGCGATTCTTGAGCAACGCCTGGCGCCCGGCACCAAGCTGAGCGAAGAGGCGCTGGGTGAGATCTTCGGCGTCAGCCGCACCATCATTCGTCGCGCCTTGTCGCGCCTGGCCCATGAGGGCGTGGTGCTGCTGCGGCCGAATCGCGGTGCGGTGGTGGCCAGCCCTAGCGTTGAAGAGGCCCGGCAGATTTTCTATGCACGTCGTCTGGTCGAGCGTGCCATCACCGAGCTGGCCGTCGAGCACGCCACCGCTGAACAGCTCGCTGAGCTACGGCAGATGGTCAAGGACGAACAGGACAGCTTCTCCCGTGGAGATCGTGGTGCGGGTATCCGTCTGTCCGGCGAGTTCCACCTGAAACTGGCCGAAGCCGCACGTAATGCGCCGCTGGTCAGCTTCCAGCGCAGCCTGGTGTCGCAGACTTCGCTGATCATTGCCCAGTACGAAAGCGGCAGCCGTTCGCATTGCTCCTACGACGAACACAATCAGCTGATCGACGCCATCGAGGCGCGCGATACCGAGCGTGCTGTGCACCTGATGATGCATCACATGGACCATATCGACAGCAAGCTGAACCTGGACGAGGAAAGCGCCTCGGACGACCTGCACGCGGTGTTCTCGCATCTGTTGCAGACGAAGAAGAAGCCCGGCCGCAACGCTGCCAATCGCTGATTCGCCACTCTGAAATGAAAGCCCCGATGTTCGCGCATCGGGGTTTTTTCGTTGTGGAGACGATGTAGCTGAGGCGAGGCGCATTTGTAGGAGCGAATTCATTCGCGATGCTGTCGAGCATGGCTTACAGCCTGATCGCGGATAAATCCGCTCCTACGAGAGCGGTAAGGCCCTCGCCTCGGTGATCCGTGCTGAGTTGATCGCCGGCAAGCCGGCTTCTACGCGATCGTGCCTCTTGGTGAAAGTCCCGCTCAAATCTGTAGGAGCGAATTTATTCGCGATGCTGCCGAGCATGGCTTACAGCCTGATCGCGGATAAATCCGCTCCTACAAGGGTGCGCAGATCATCGGCCTCAGCTGCGCTGGTGCACCGAGACGCCGGCGGCGAAGGTCTCTTTCACGGCGCGGTCGTCGCCGAGCATGGTCAGGGCGAACAGGCGTTCTTCCAGGCTCCTGGCCTGCTGCATGCGGTAGCTGATCAGCGGCGTGGCGTTGTAGTCGAGCACCAGGAAGTCGGCGTCCTTGCCGGGCAGGAAGTTGCCCAGCTTGTCGTCCAAATACAGCGCATTGGCGCCGCCCAGGGTGGCCAGGTACAGCGACTTGAACGGGTCGAGCTTCTTGCCCTGCAGCTGCATCACCTTGTACGCCTCGTTCAGCGATTGCAGCTGGCTGAAGCTGGTGCCGGCGCCGACGTCGGTACCCAGGCCGACGCGCACGCCATGAGCTTCGAGCTTGTTCAAGTCGAACAGGCCACTGCCGAGGAACAGGTTGGACGTCGGGCAGAAGGCCACGGCCGAGCCGGTTTCGGCGAGGCGCCTGCACTCGTCGTCGCACAGGTGCACGCCATGGGCGAATACTGCGCGCGGGCCGATCAGCTTGTGGTGGTCGTAAACGTCGAGGTAGCCCTTGCGCTCGGGGAACAGTTCCTTGACCCATTCGATTTCTTTGCGGTTCTCGGACAGGTGGGTGTGCATGTACAGGTCCGGGTACTCGCCCAGCAGCTTGCCGGCCAGCTCCAGTTGCTCCGGCGTACTGGTCGGGGCGAAGCGCGGGGTGACGGCATAGTGCAGGCGGCCCTTGCCGTGCCAGCGCTCGATCAGGGCCTTGCTCTCGGAGTAGCCGGTTTCGGCTGTGTCGGTCAGGTAGTCCGGGGCGTTGCGATCCATCAGCACCTTGCCGGCGATCATGCGCACGTTGAGCTTGTCGGCCTGCTCGAAGAAAGCATCCACCGACTGCGGGTGCACGCTGCCGAACACCAGGGCGGTGGTGGTGCCGTTGCGCAGCAGTTCCTTGAGGAAGATCGCCGCCACGTCGCTGGCATGCGCCTTGTCTTCGAACTGCCGCTCGGTAGGGAAGGTGTAGGTGTTGAGCCAGTCCAGCAGTTGCTCGCCGTAGGAGGCGATCATGCCGGTCTGCGGGTAGTGGATGTGGGTGTCGATAAAGCCGGGGGTGATCAGTGCGTCGCAGTAGTGCTGGATCTCGATGCCGGCCAGCTTCGGCAGCAGCTCGGCAGCCGCGCCGACCTGGGCGACTTTGCCGTTTTCGATCAGCAGGATGCCGTCCTCGAAATATTCATAGGACTGCTCGACACCGACCACGGTCGGGTCGGCGAGGCTGTGCAGGATGGCGGCGCGGTAGGCTTTGCGGGTGTTGCTCATTGTTCGAATCTCGTGCGTGGGATGCGCTGGGCGCATCATAAAAATGGGTGTGGTGCGCATAGCGCACCAAGAATCAGGATCGGCGAGAGGCCGGTAGCAGCTTGGCCACGCTGGATTCGCCTTTCTTCACGTCCTGACCGGCTCTTTTTTCACCAAACAGGGCGTTATAGGTGGCAATTACCTCGCCGGCGATGGACACGGCGATTTCCACTGGCAGCTTGCCTTTCACCTCGGGTAGGCCCATGGGGCAGCGCATACGCGCCATCAGGGTGTCCGCGAAGCCGCGCTCGCGCAGGCGGTGCTCGAACTTGATGCGCTTGGTCTTCGAGCCGATCAGACCGTAGTAGGCGAAGTCGCCGCGCTTCAGGATCGCCGCGGTCAGCTCCAGATCGAGTTGGTGATTGTGGGTCATGACGATGTAGTAGCTGCCGGGCGGCATGTTCTCCACCTCGTCGACCACTTCGTCACCCACAATCTTCTCCACGCCGGCGGCGATGTGCTCGGGAAATTCGTTCTCCCGCGAGTCGATCCAGCGCACCTTGCACGGCAGGCTGGCGAGCAGTGGCACCAGCGCGCGGCCGACATGGCCGGCACCGAACACGGCGATCTGTGCCTGCGGCTGGCCCATGGGCTCAAAGAGCAGCACGGTGGCGCCGCCACAGCACTGGCCGAGGCTGGCGCCGAGGGAGAAACGCTCCAGGCGCGTGTCCTGGCTGTGGCTGGCGAGCATCTCGCGCGCCATCTCCATGGCCTTGTATTCCAGATGGCCGCCGCCGATGGTCTCGAAGATGCGCTCGGCGGTGACCACCATCTTCGAGCCGGCATTACGCGGCGTCGAGCCGCGTTCTTCGATGATGGTCACCAGAACGCAGGCTTCACCTTTTTGCTGCTGCTCGGCGAGGGCGCTGATCCAGCTCATTTGCTCAGCCTCCAGGAAGGCGTGGTCTGTCCCGGGCGCGGCAGGCGCCAGTTGCTCGGCGACGGATCGAGAATCGGCTCCGGCGCCGGGCGAGCGGGGCGGTTATTCGGTTCGGTGTGTTTTGTCATTGTTGTACACCTCTTTGCTTCGGGTCGTAGCCCGGATGCAATCCGGGGCAGGGTCCCCCCGGATTTCATCCGGGCTACGAATCAGGCCGGTTCGACCTCGGCAGCTTTGGCTGCCTTGCTCTGTGCTTTCAACTTGCGCATCTGCTCCACGCCCCAAAGCACGCGCTCAGGCGTGGCCGGGGCGTCGATCTGCGGCTGCACCTTGTAGTCCGCCAGGCTGGCCACGGCGTCCTTGAGAGCGCACCAGGCAGCGATGCCGAGCATGAATGGCGGCTCGCCCACGGCCTTGGAGTGGAACACGGTGTCTTCCGGGTTCTTGCGGTTCTCCACCAGCTTCACGCGCAGGTCGATGGGCATGTCGGCAATGGCCGGGATCTTGTAGCTGGCCGGGCCGTTGGTCATCAGCTTGCCCTTGGCGTTCCACACCAGCTCCTCGGTGGTCAGCCAGCCCATGCCCTGGACGAAGGCGCCTTCGACCTGGCCGATGTCGATGGCCGGGTTCAGCGAATCGCCGACGTCATGCAGGATATCGCCGCGCAGCATGCGGTATTCGCCAGTCAGGGTGTCCACCAGCACTTCCACGCAAGCCACGCCGTAGGCGTAGTAGTAGAAGGGGCGGCCTGCAGCCTTGTCGCGATCGTAGTAGATCTTCGGGGTGCGATAGAAACCGGTCGACGACAGCGAGACCTGACCGAAGTAGGCCTTCTGGATCACCTCCTCGAAGGAAAGGAAGTGGTCGCGTACGCGCACCTGGCCGTTGCGGAATTCGACATCCTCCGGGGTGACCTTGTACTCGCGCACCAGGAAGTCCACCAGGCGCCGCTTGATGGTTTCGGCCGCGTTCTTCGCCGCCATGCCGTTGAGGTCTGCGCCGCTGGAGGCCGCGGTCGGCGAGGTATTGGGCACCTTGTCGGTATTGGTGGCAGTGATCTGGATGCGCTCGATATCGACCTGGAATACCTCGGCCACCACCTGCGCGACCTTGGTGTTGAGGCCTTGGCCCATCTCGGTGCCGCCGTGGTTCAGGTGGATCGAACCGTCGGTGTAGATGTGGATCAGCGCGCCAGCCTGGTTGAGGAAGGTGGCGGTGAAGCTGATGCCGAATTTCACCGGGGTCATGGCCAAGCCTTTCTTCAGCACAGGGCTCTTGGCGTTGAAAGCGCGGATTTCTTCACGGCGCTTGGCGTACTCGCAGCTTTGCTCCAGCTCGGCGGTCATCTCATGGATGACGTTATGCTCGACGGTCTGGTGGTAGTGGGTGACGTTGCGCTCGGTCTTGCCGTAGTAGTTGAGCTTGCGCACTTCCAGCGGGTCCTTGCCCAGGCTGCGCGCGACGGCATCCATCACTTCCTCGATGGCGACCATGCCCTGCGGCCCGCCGAAGCCGCGGTAGGCGGTGTTCGAGGCGGTGTTGGTCTTGCAGCGATGACCGTTGATGGTGGCGTTGCCGAGGAAGTAGGCGTTGTCCGAGTGGAACATGGCGCGGTCGACGATGGAGCCGGACAAATCCGGCGAGTAGCCGCAGTTGCCGGCCAGGTCCATCTCGATGCCGTGCAGCAGGCCGTCGTCATCGAAGCCGACGTCGTACTCGACGTAGAAGGGGTGACGCTTGCCGGTCATGCTCATGTCTTCCATGCGCGGCAGGCGCATCTTGGTCGGTCGGCCGGTGAGGTGGGCGATCACCGCGCACAGGCATGCCGGGCCGGCGGCCTGGGTTTCCTTGCCGCCGAAGCCACCGCCCATGCGGCGCATGTCGATGACGATCTTGTTCATCGGCACGCCGAGCACTTCGGCGACCAGTTTCTGCACCTCGGTGGGGTTTTGCGTCGAGGTGTAGACCAACATGCCGCCATCTTCGGTGGGCATCACCGAGGAAATCTGGGTTTCCAGGTAGAAGTGCTCCTGGCCGCCGATATGCAGGGTGCCTTGCAGGCGACGCGGGGCGCTGGCTAGCTTGCTGGCCGAATCGCCGATGCGGTGGGTGTGGCTGGCGAGCACGAAATGCTTCTTGCGGTAGGCGTCGACCACGTCGAGCACCGGCTCCAGGTCTTCGTATTCGACGATGGCTGCCATGGCCGCCTTGCGTGCGGTTTCCAGGCTGTCTGCGGCTACTGCCAGCACCACCTGGCCAACGTACTCGACCTTGCCGTCGGCCAGCAGCGGGTCACCAGCGACCACCGGGCCGATGTCCAGCTGGCCCGGCACGTCATCCTTGGTGATGGCGATGGCCACGCCCGGAATCTCGTAGCAGGGGCTGGTGTCGATGCGCACGATGCGCGCATGGGCGCGATCGGACTGGCGCGCGTAGACGTGCAACTGGTTGGGGAATTCCAGGCGGTCGTCGACATAGACCGCTTCGCCGGATACGTGCTTGTCCGCGCTCTCGTGCTTGACGCTGCGGCCGACGCCGCTGGCCATGCCGGCGCGGAACAGGGCGGCCAGCTCTTCCTGGGATTTGTGTTCGATATGACTGGACATCTTCGCCTCCAAAACTTCGCATGCCGCCGGGCGGGCCGACAGCGGATCAATTCACTGCACGCTTACGCGTAAGCGGTAACCCGGGTTTCCACCTCGGGCGACTGCTGCTCCAGAAAGAACTTGCGCAGCAGGTTCTGGGCAGTGAGCAGGCGGTATTCCTTGCTGGCACGGAAATCCGACAGCGGGGTGAAGTCCTCGCCCAGCGCGTCGCAGGCGCGTTCGATCACGCCCGGGTACCAGGCCGAGCCGACCAGCGCCGCTTCGCAGGCGCTGGCGCGTTTGGGGATGGCGGCCATACCGCCGAAGGCGATGCGCGCGTCTGTCACCAAGCCGTCGACGATGGTCAGGTTGAAGGCCGCGCAGACGGCGGAGATGTCGTCGTCCAGGCGCTTGGACACCTTGTAGGCGCGGAACGCCTGGTTGGCCTGCTTGCGCGGCACGATGATCTTCTCGATGAATTCGGCTTCCTGGCGTGCGGTCACCTTGTAGTCGAGGAAGTAGTCTTGCAACGGCAGGATGCGCCGGGTGTTGCCCTGGCGCAGGGCAATTTGCGCGCCGAGGGCGATCAGCAGCGGCGGGGCGTCGCCGATGGGCGAAGCGTTGCCGATGTTGCCGCCCAGGGTGCCCTGGTTGCGGATCTGCAGCGAGGCGAAGCGGTGCAGCAGCTCGCCGAAGTCCGGGTACTCGCGCGACAGCGCTTCGTAGCAGTCGGACAGGGCGGCGGCAGCGCCGATTTCGATGGCGCTGTCGGTCACTTCGATGCGCTTCATGTCCTCGATATGGCCGACGTAGATCATTACCGGCAGCTCGCGATGGAACTGGGTGACCTCCAGGGCCAGGTCGGTGCCGCCAGCCAGCAGACGCGCTTCCGGATTGGCGGTGTAGAGATCGGCCAGGTCGGCCACGGTCAGCGGCACCAGGCAGCGCTTGTCGCCGCTATTGAGCTCGGCCGTCTCGCGCGGAGCGATGGTCTTGAGGCGGGCCACGGTATCGCTTTCGAAGGCATCGAACTGATCCGGCTGTTTCTGGCAGCAGGCCTGCTTGGCGGCGTCGATGATCGGGCGGTAGCCGGTGCAGCGGCACAGGTTGCCGGCCAGGGCCTCCATGGTTTGGCCTTTGTCATAGCCCGTGGAGTTCTTCTGCAGGGCGAACAGCGACATGATGAAGCCCGGAGTGCAGAAGCCGCACTGCGAGCCGTGGCAGTCGACCATCGCCTGCTGCACGCTGTGCAGCTTGCCCTGGTGCTTGAGGTCTTCGACGGTGATCAGTTGCTTGCCATGCAGGCTGGAGACGAAGGTCAGGCAGGAATTGAGGGTGCGATAGCGCACCCGCTCGCCATCGAGCTCGCCCACCACCACGGTGCAGGCACCGCAGTCGCCGGAGGCGCAGCCTTCCTTGGTTCCGGTCTTGCCGACGTACTCACGCAGGTAGTTGAGCACGGTGACGTTGGGGTCCAGGGCATGCTCTGTGCGCAGCTCCCGGTTGAGTAAAAACTGGATCAAGGACGACCTCCAGGCACTTTATTGTTATGAATCGGTGGCTCGCCGGGTACTGAGCACGCGTTGCAAGGCCCGGACGTGTTTGGCCATGGAGGCAATCTAGGGTTTTCTGACTTTTGGGTCAACAAATATTTGACTTGAAAGTCAGCTGTTTTAATGCTGCTTGGTAATCAGCCGAACAGCCTTGAGTATGCCCCCGCATTTGCGCCTTTGCGCCAGTTGACTGGCGAGGGATTGCGCATTGACGGCACGTGCTCCCTTTGCCTGCCATGCACATCGCAGCGCGTGCCGGAGGACGCTTGGCCCGGTAGCGCCCTGTGTTACACTCCGCGCTTGTTTTTTCAGCTTCCGCCCAGCCGTGGCGGGGCTCCCAGACTCGACTGCCTGCCCCTGGATCGACGCAAATAAGGAATGTCATGACGTTCAAGGCCCCGGACAGCCTCGCCGAGCAAATCGCCCGCTACCTGGCCGAACGCATCATTCGCGGTGAGCTCAAGGAGCGCGAACGCATCCAGGAGCAGAAGGTCACCCATGCGCTGAACGTCAGCCGTGGTTCGGTGCGCGAGGCGTTGCTGATTCTCGAGCGCCGCCACCTGATCGTCATCCTGCCGCGCCGTGGCGCCCAAGTCAGCGAACTGACTGCGCACCACGTCACCAGCCTTTATGCACTGAGCATCGAGTTGTACATCATGCTGGCCCGCGCGGTGATCGAGCGCTGGCAGACGGAAACCGACCTGACGCCCTTCATCGACATCCAGCGCCGCCTGCAGGACAGCCTCCAGCGCGGCGATATCGGTGCCTTCGTCGATAACAGCTTCGACGTGATGCGCGCGGCCTTTCCCTTCGCCGACAATCCTTACCTGCAGGAAACCCTGGAGAACCTGCTGCCGGCCATCAGCCGCACCTACCACCTGGCGCTGGAACGGCGCAAAGGCGAGATGGGCCAGTTCATGAACACCTTCGCCAGCCTGCTGCAGGCAATTATCGCGCGCGACCCCGTGCGTGCCCGCGAGGTGCTGCAGGCCTATGGCGAGCACAATTGCCAGCTAGTGCTGGCGACCCTGGCCGAGCGTTAAGCCCAGATGCGCCTGAAGAGCATCAAGCTGGCGGGCTTCAAGTCCTTCGTCGATCCGACGACGGTGAGCTTTCCCAGCAACATGGCGGCGGTGGTCGGCCCCAACGGTTGCGGCAAGTCCAACATCATCGACGCCGTGCGCTGGGTAATGGGCGAAAGCTCGGCGAAGAACCTGCGTGGCGAGTCGATGACCGACGTCATCTTCAACGGCTCCAACACGCGTAAGCCGGTGACCCAGGCCTCCATCGAGCTGATCTTCGACAACAGCGACAACTCGCTGGTGGGCGAGTACGCCGCCTTCGCCGAGATTTCCATCCGCCGCCGGGTGACCCGCGACGCTCAGAACACCTATTTCCTCAATGGCACCAAGTGTCGGCGCCGCGATATCACCGACATCTTCCTCGGCACCGGCTTGGGGCCGCGCAGCTACTCGATCATCGAGCAGGGCATGATCAGCAAGCTTATCGAGGCCAAGCCCGAGGAACTGCGCAACTTCATCGAAGAAGCCGCCGGCATCTCCAAGTACAAGGAGCGCCGCCGCGAGACCGAGAACCGCATCCGCCGCACCCAGGAAAACCTGGCGCGCCTGACCGACCTGCGCGAGGAGCTGGAGCGCCAGCTCGAACGTCTGCACCGGCAGGCCCAGGCGGCGGAGAAATATCAGGAATACAAGGCCGAGGAGCGTCAGCTCAAGGCCCAGCTGCTCGCCCTGCGCTGGCAGACGTTGAACCAGCAGGTCGGCAGCCGCGAGCAGGTGATCGGCGACCAGGAAGTCGCTTTCGAGGCCCTGGTGGCCGAGCAGCGCAGCGCCGATGCTGCCATCGAGCGTCTGCGCGACGGTCATCACGAACTCTCAGAGCGTTTCAACCTGGTGCAGGGGCGCTTCTATTCGGTCGGTGGCGATATCGCCCGCGTCGAGCAGAGCATCCAGCATGGCCAGCAGCGCCTGCGCCAGTTGCAGGACGATTTGCGCGAGGCGGAAAAGGCGCGTCTGGAAACCGAATCGCACCTCGGCCACGACCGCACGCTGCTGGCCACTCTGGGCGAAGAGCTGGAAATGCTCCTGCCCGAGCAGGAAATGACCGCAGCGGCAGCCGAGGAATCCGCCGCCAGCCTGGAAGAGGCCGAAACCGGCATGCACGGCTGGCAGGAGCAGTGGGACGGCTTCAACCAGCGCAGCGCCGAACCGCGTCGTCAGGCCGAAGTGCAGCAGTCGCGCATCGCCCAGCTGGAGCAGAGCCTGGAGCGCCTGGCCGAACGCCAGCGCCGTCTGAACGAAGAACTGCAGCAACTGGCGGCCGACCCGGAAGACGCCGCCATCCTCGATCTGAACGAACAGCTTGCCGCTGGCGAGCTGGAACACGAAGCGCTGCAGCTGGCCGAAGAACAGCAGGCCGAGCGCCTGCAGCAACTGCGCGAGGACCTGCAGCAAGCCGGCCAGGCCCAGCAGCAGGCGCAGGGCGAATTGCAACGGCTGAACGGCCGCCTGGCCTCGCTGGAGGCGCTACAACAGGCCGCCCTCGATCCGGGGCAGGGCGCAGGCGACTGGCTGCGCGAGCAGAACCTGCTGCAGCGTCCACGCCTGGCCGAAGGCCTGCGCGTCGAGTCCGGCTGGGAGCTGGCGGTCGAAACCGTGCTCGGTGCCGACCTGCAGGCCGTGTTGCTGGATGATTTCGCCGGCCTGGACTTCTCTGCGCTGGAGCAGGGCGAGCTGCGTTTGGCCAGCCCCGCTTCAGGTGGCGCCCGCCGCGCCGGCAGCCTGCTGGACAAGATCGAGTCGAGCCACGACCTGTCGCCCTGGCTGGCCGGCGTGCGCCCGGTGGAGTCGCTGGAGCAGGCACTGGCGGCCCGCGCGCAACTGGCCGAAGGCGAAAGTCTGATCAGCCGCGATGGCTACTGGGTCGGCCGGCATTTTCTGCGCGTGCGTCGTGCTGCCGAAGCCGACAGCGGCGTGTTGGCTCGTGGCCAGGAGCTGGAGCGCCTGCAGCTTGAGCGCGAGGAGCGCGAAGCGGCCCTGGCGCAACTGGATGAACGCCTGCTGGCGCTACGCGACGAGCAGCGTCTTCAGGAAGAGCAGCGCGAGCAGCAGCGCCGTCAGGGACAGGTGCTCGCGCGGCAGCTGGCCGAGCTGAAGGCGCAGCTGTCCGCCAGCCAGGCCAAGGCCGAGCAGTTGGGCCTGCGCCGTCGTCGTCTGCAGGACGAACTGCAGGAAGCGGCTGAACAGCGCGAGATCGAGCAGGAACAACTGGGTGAATCGCGCCTGCAATTGCAGGATGCGCTGGACGCCATGGCCCTGGATAACGAGCAGCGCGAAAGCCTGCTGGCCAGCCGCGACAGCCTGCGCGAGCGCCTCGATCGCGTGCGCCAGGAAGCCCGTCAGCACAAGGATCACGCTCATCAGCTAGCGGTGCGGGTCGGCTCGCTCAAGGCGCAGCACGATTCCACCCGTCAGGCGCTGGAGCGCCTGGAGATGCAGGCCGAGCGTCTGCACGAGCGACGCGAGCAACTGTCGCTGAATCTGGAAGAGGGCGAGGCGCCGCTGGAAGAGCTGCGCATCAAGCTCGAAGAGTTGCTAGAGCGGCGCATGGCGGTGGACGACGAGCTGCGTCAGGCGCGCCTGGCGCTGGAAGATGCCGACCGCGAACTGCGTGACGCCGAGAAACGCCGCACCCAGGCCGAGCAGCAGGCGCAATTGCTGCGCAGCCAGCTGGAGCAGCAGCGCATGGACTGGCAGTCGCTCAATGTGCGGCGCAAGGCCCTGGCCGACCAGCTCGCCGAGGACAACTATGACCTGCA
Source organism: Pseudomonas sp. Marseille-Q0931 (assembly GCF_940789645.1). NCBI lineage: Bacteria > Pseudomonadati > Pseudomonadota > Gammaproteobacteria > Pseudomonadales > Pseudomonadaceae > Pseudomonas > Pseudomonas sp. Marseille-Q0931. The sequence goes on from NZ_CALNWT010000001.1 coordinate 501,101, forward strand.
CGGGGTGATCGCCACGTTGCCGGCCGAAGCCAGCGAGAGCGCCTGGGAGGAGGAGCTGGAGCACATGGCCGCGCGTATCGCCCGTCTCGGGCCGATCAACCTGGCGGCCATCGACGAATACCAGCAGCAGTCCGAGCGCAAGCGCTACCTGGATGCGCAGGACGCCGACCTGGTCGAAGCGCTGGAAACCCTGGAGAACGTCATCCGCAAGATCGACAAGGAAACGCGCAACCGTTTCAAGGACACCTTCGATCAGATCAATGGCGGTTTGCAGGCACTCTTTCCAAAAGTTTTCGGTGGCGGCAGCGCTTATTTGGAACTCACCGGCGAAGATTTACTCGATACCGGTGTAACCATCATGGCGCGTCCGCCGGGCAAGAAGAACAGCACCATTCATTTGCTCTCCGGTGGAGAGAAGGCGTTGACCGCCTTGGCGCTGGTGTTTTCCATCTTCCAGCTCAATCCGGCGCCGTTCTGCATGTTGGACGAAGTGGATGCACCGCTGGACGATGCCAACGTCGGACGCTATGCGCGACTGGTCAAGGAAATGTCGGCAACGGTGCAGTTCATCTATATCACCCACAACAAGATCGCCATGGAAATGGCCGATCAATTGATGGGGGTCACCATGCACGAGCCGGGCTGCTCGCGTCTGGTGGCAGTGGATGTCGAGGAGGCGCTGGCGATGGTGGAGGCGTGATGGCAGAGCGCCGTGGGATTAACTGAATATAGGCACAACCTTATGTTGCTCCCTGTGTAAAGTTGCCTTTCGTCGTGCTAGCTTATTGCCCACTTTTGTTACACGCGGCAAACGTCAGATAGAACATGAAGTTGGCGCCGCGTTTTATAGTCGAGTTGTGATCCGATTGATTGGATCTTTTTTTCACCAGAATTGTTAAGGGTCAGGTATTTCATGGAATTCGGTCTGCGCGAGTGGCTGATCGTTATTGGCATCATCGTTATTGCTGGCATTCTTTTCGACGGCTGGCGCCGTATGCGCGGAGGCAAGGGCAAGCTCAGATTCAAGCTCGATCGCAGCTTCGCCAACATGCCGGACGATGACAGTGATCCGGACCTGCTCAGCCCGCCGCGTGTGGTCAATCGCGACCACGAACCGCAGCTCGATGAAGAAGACCTGCCGTCGATGAGTGCCAAGGACCTGCCGCGCCGCTCGCGCAACGAGCCGCAGCAGGGTGACCTCAACCTGGCAGTCGACGAGCCGGTACCGACCTTGCTCAACCCTGTCGATGAGGTCGAGCCGAGAGAGCCGAAGAAGCCTGCCAAGCCAGCCGTCGATGCTGCGCCGGTGGAAGAAGTGCTGGTGATCAACGTGGTCGCCCGTGACGACTTCGGCTTCAAGGGCCCGGCGCTGCTGCAGAACATTCTGGAAAGCGGCCTGCGTTTCGGCGAGATGGACATCTTCCACCGCCACGAGAGCATGGCCGGCAACGGCGAGGTGCTGTTCTCCATGGCCAACGCGCTCAAGCCCGGCACCTTCGATCTGGACGATATCGAAGGCTTCAGCACCCGCGCGGTGAGCTTCTTCCTCAGCCTGCCTGGCCCGCGACATCCCAAGCAGGCCTTCGACGTCATGGTCTCTGCTGCACGCAAGCTGGCCCACGAACTGGGCGGCGAACTGAAGGATGATCAGCGCAGCGTGATGACCGCGCAGACCATCGAACACTACCGCCAGCGCATCGTCGAATTCGAGCGCCGGCAGCTGACCCAGAAACGCTAAACAGCAGCGGCAAGCTGCAAGCCTCAAGCTGCAAGCCGCGCGCTTGGCTTGGGGCTTTTTTGTTCTTGCCGCTTGAAGCTTGTTGCTTGAGGCTTATGTGATGACCGACGCCGCCCAACGTATTTCCGAACTGCGCAACGAACTGGACGCGCACAACTACCGTTACTACGTGCTGGACGAGCCGAGTGTGCCCGATGCCGAGTACGACCGCCTGTTCCGCGAACTGCAGGCGCTGGAGGCCGAGCATCCGGAGCTGGTGACGCCCGAGTCGCCAACCCAGCGCGTCGGCGGTGAAGCCCTCAGCGCCTTCGGCGAGGTGCGTCACGAAGTGCCTATGCTCAGCCTGGGTAACGCGTTCGAGGAAGACGACCTGCGCGCCTTCGATCGCAGTGTGCAGAATGGCCTTGGCGTGCAGGGCGGTGATCTGTTCGGCGGTGGCGCCGAGATCGAGTACAGCTGCGAACCCAAACTCGACGGCCTGGCCGTCAGCCTGCGCTACGAGAACGGCCAACTGGTGCGCGGCGCCACGCGCGGCGATGGCAGCACTGGCGAGGACATCACCAGCAACGTGCGCACCATCCGCAACGTGCCGCTCAAGTTGCAGGGCGAGGGCTGGCCGCAGGTGCTGGAGGTGCGTGGTGAGGTGTTCATGCCCAAGTCCGGCTTCGAGGTACTCAATGCGCGGCAGGCCGAGATTGGCGGCAAGACCTTCGCCAACCCGCGCAACGCCGCCGCTGGCAGCCTGCGTCAGCTCGATCCGAAGATCACTGCCAGCCGTCCGCTGGAGTTCTGCTGCTACGGCGTCGGCCAGGTCAGCGGCGAGCTGCCGGGCACCCAGGTGGCCATGCTGCAGCAACTCAAGGCCTGGGGCGTGCCTATCAGTCGCGAACTGAAGCTGGCCAAGGGCGTCGAGGCCTGCCTGGACTACTACCGCGATATTGGTGAGCGGCGCATGAGTCTGGCGTATGACATCGATGGCGTGGTGTTCAAGGTCAACAATGTCGAGGACCAGCAACAGCTGGGTTTCCGTGCGCGTACGCCGCACTGGGCCATCGCCCATAAGTTTCCCGCGCAGGAAGAACTCACCGAGTTGCTCGATGTGGAATTTCAGGTTGGCCGTACCGGTGCGGTGACGCCGGTGGCGCGTCTGAATCCGGTCAAGGTGGCGGGCGTGATGGTGGCCAATGCCACCCTGCACAATATGGATGAGGTAGCGCGGCTCGGCGTGATGATCGGCGATACGGTGATCATCCGCCGCGCTGGCGACGTGATTCCACAGGTGATGGCCGTGGTACCCGAGCGTCGCCCGGAACACGCGCGTCCGGTGCACATTCCCGAGCAATGCCCGGTGTGCGGCTCGGCGGTGGAGCGTACGCAACTGATCAAGCGCAGCAAGGGTAAGGAGTCGCTCAGCGAAGGTTCGGTATACCGCTGCGTCGGTCGCCTGAGCTGCCAGGCGCAGCTCAAGCAGGCCATCATCCACTTCGTCTCGCGCCGCGCCATGGATATCGACGGCCTCGGCGACAAGACCATCGAGCAATTGGTGGACGAGAAGCTGATCGGCTCGCCGGCCGACCTGTACAAGCTGACCTTCGATCAGATCATCGGTCTGGAAGGCTTCGCCGAGGTCTCCAGCAACAAGCTGCTGGCGGCCATCGAGGCCAGCAAGCGACCGACCTTGGCGCGCTTCATCTATGCCCTTGGCATCCCTGATGTGGGTGAGGAAACTGCCAAGGTGCTGGCGCGTTCATTGGCCTCGCTGCAGCGCGTGCGCCAGGCGCTGCCGCAGGTGCTGACCTATCTGCCGGACATCGGTCTGGAAGTCGCGCACGAGATCCACAGCTTTTTCGAGGATGAACACAACCAGCAGGTGATCAGCGCCCTGCTGGGCGAATGCGGCCTCGAGTTGCAGGAAGAGGGTGAGCTGAGCGCCGAATTCTCGGCCGTCGCCACGCTTGGCGGCATGCTCGACAAGCTGAATATCCCAACCGTCGGACCCGGCGCCGCGCAGAAGCTGGCGGAGCGTTTCGGCAGTCTGGAAGGCGTGCTGGGTGGCGACTGGCTGGACATGCGTCAGGCTCTACCGGAGAGGCAGGCCAAGGCCGTACGCGAGTTCTTCGACAATGCAAGCCATGCCCAACTCGCACGCGCTGTCGAACAGCAACTGCGTGAGTTCGGCATGCACTGGGAAAGCGAGAAGAAGGTTGCCGAGGGTCTGCCGCTGGCCGGTCAGACCTGGGTGCTGACCGGCACGCTGGAAGTGATGAGCCGCGACGTGGCCAAGGAAAAACTGGAAAGCCTGGGTGCCAAGGTGGCCGGCTCGGTCTCGGCCAAGACCCATTGTGTGGTGGCTGGCCCCGGTGCCGGCTCGAAGCTGGCCAAGGCCAGCGAGCTGGGGGTTAAGGTGCTGGACGAAGCGCAGTTCCTTGACAAGCTTAGGGCGTTGGGCATCGAGGCCTAGCGCGCTGCTGTTTGCGAGCAGAGCTCGCTCCTGGAGAGGGTGCGAGGACGCGCCATCGCGAATAAATTCGCTCCTACAGAGAACGGCGAAGGCGCGCCGTTTATGTAGGAGCGGCTTCAGCCGCGAAGCTGTCAGCATATGGCCGGACGTGCGCCGTGCGAGCCGCTCAATCACCGCCAGATTGAGTTCGGCTTACTGTAGGAGCGAATTTATTCGCGATTCTGGATTGATCCATCGCGAATAAATTCGCTCCTACAAAAAAACGGTGAAGGCGCGCCTTTCATGTAGGAGCGGCTTCAGCCGCGAAGCCGTCAGCATGTGGCCCGGATGTGCGCCGTGCGAGCCGCTCAATCACCGCCAGATTGAGTTCGGCTTACTGTAGGAGCGAATTTATTCGCGATTCTGTACTGATCCATCACGATTGAATTCGCGCCTACAGGCGGGCATGTATTCGCTTAGCCAGCGAAGCGCTGATCCAGATAGGCGATGATCGCCTTGGACTCGTACAGCCAGGTGCTCTGGCCGTTTTCTTCGATGCGCAGGCACGGCACTTTGATGCGCCCGCCGTGTTGCTCGAGGGCCTGGCGATGCTCGGCATCGTTCTTGGCGTCGCGCAGTTGCACCGGCAGGTTGAGGCGGTGCAGGGTACGGCGCACCTTGACGCAGAACGGGCAGGCCTGGAATTGGTACAGCGCCAGGCCGGCCGTGGCGCGCTCGACTTCAGCTTGCGCCTCGGGGCTGCGCTTGAGCTTGCGCGGGCGGCTGATCCAGTCGCCGAACACGACCAGCTGACCCAGGCCGATACGAAGGGCTTTGAGCAACATCTTTCTAACTCCTGAACGGCACGCCGCGAGCGGTACGCCAAATGTTGAAGATCTTGTGTCCTGACTGTCCGACGCTTAGCGCCGAGAGAAAAGGGTGTCAGGAAGGCGTCGCAGGGCGACTCTCACGGCAAAATGATGACGGCCATTCACTGAAGTGAGCGGCCGTCGTCTTGAGCGGGAATCAGCGAACCAGATTGAGGAATTCGCCGCGGGTCGCCGGGTTGCTGCGAAATTCGCCGAGCATCACCGAGGTGACCATGGAGGAATTCTGCTTTTCCACACCGCGCATCATCATGCACATATGCTGTGCTTCGATGACCACAGCTACGCCGAGCGCACCTGTGACCTGTTCGACCGCTTCGGCGATCTGCCGGCTGAGGTTTTCCTGGATCTGCAGGCGGCGGGCATACATGTCGACGATGCGCGCGACCTTGGACAGGCCAAGTACCTTGCCGTTGGGAAGGTAGGCCACGTGAGCCTTGCCGATGAATGGCAGCAGGTGATGCTCGCACAGCGAGTACAGCTCGATGTTCTTGACCAGCACCATTTCGCTGTTGTCGGAGCTGAACAGCGCGCCATTGGTGACTTCTTCCAATGTCTGCTGGTAGCCGCGGCAAAGGTACTGCATGGCCTTGGCGGCACGCTTGGGCGTGTCCAGCAGACCTTCGCGGGAGGCGTCTTCGCCGAGCTGGCCGAGGATGGCGGTGTAGTGTTGTTCCAGGGACATGGAAAATCCTGTTGGGTGTCGAATGGGCGCAGGGTAGGGCGCCATTATGAGCCTGACAAGAGTGTCAGGCGTCTATGCGCGTTTCGTCACTCGTCGCGACCATCCATCATGGTGCGCTTGAGGATGATGTACACCGCGCCGGTGCCACCGTGCTTGGCCAGGCAGGAGCTGAAACCCAGCACCTGCGGATGCTGGCGTAGCCAGGTGTTGACGTGGCTCTTGATCATCGGCTTGCGCCCGTCCATGCGTACCGCCTTGCCGTGGGTGACGCGCACGCAGCGAATCTCCAGCTTGGTGGCTTCGGCGAGAAACTCCCAGAGCGTGTCGCGCGCTTTCTCGACGCTCATGCCGTGCAGATCGAGGCTACCGTCGAACGGAATCTGGCCAAGCTTGAGCTTGCGCATCTGGCCTTCCTGCATGCCGTTGGCAGCCCAGTACAGGGCGTCCTCGGCGCCGACGTCGATGACGAACTGGTCGGACAGGCCATCCACCTTGATTTCGCCCTGGCTGACAGTCGCCGCCTGGCGCAAGGTATTGAACTGCTTGCGATCGGGTTTGGGTTTGCCGGTGTCGGCGCGGTCATGCTTGAGCGGCTTGACGCCGCGCAGCTCGGCCTGGAACAGGGAAAAGTCGTCGTCTTGCATCGGTGGCTCCGCGAAACAGACGCGTATTTTATGGCCTGTCATCCCGGCGGGCCATCGTTGCGCGACGTTAAACGCCGATTGGGGCCAATTTCTCTGTTGCCTGCGGTCGGTCAGTCGCGTTTTTTCTTCAGCGAGGGTGACAGGCTCAGGTCGCTGGGTCGCCGTAGACGTCGGCGGCAGCGGCGCCAGAAGGCGATGCCGGCCCACAGCAGGAGCAGGCCGAGCAGCAGCAGGACGATGGCTTCGCCCGTGGAGTCGTTGAGCGTACCCAGTACCGGAGCACGGCCTGCCAGCGATGCGACGCCAGCCATCGACAGGAGGATGCCGAAGGCGGCGAGCAGGGCACCCAGGCCGGCACCGATGCGCAGGCGCCAGTGTTTCGGCTGGCGCGGACGCAGGCGGCGCGCATCGAAGTCGTCGGACAGCTTCATTCCGATTTCCTTTGGCTTATCGGCGGTATGACCGGCCGGTTTCGCTGGGGTTCCGCAGTCTGTCGGTCTTCGACCGGAAAGTCAGATCAGCGACTTGGCTTGCGGCACGAGTGTGGCGAAGTTGTCACCGAGGGCGATCATCTCGATGCGGTGGACCTCGGCGGCTGCGATCACGCTGCCATCCGGTGCGGGTAGATCGCGGGTGGCGCAGGCCGCATCGACTAGGGTGCAGCGATAACCGTAATCCTTGGCGGCGCGTACCGTGGTGCTGACGCTGGAGTGGGTCATGAAGCCGCAGACGATCAGGTCGAGATGGCCTAGGGCCTGCAGGCGATCATGCAGTTCGGTACCGGCGAAGGCGTTGGGCAGGCGTTTTTCCACGATGATTTCGCCAGCCAGTGGCGCCGCCTCCGGCAGATGACGACCGCGTGAGCCGCTGGGGTCGAGCAGACCTCCGGGAATGCCGAGGTGCTTGACGTGGACGATGTGGGTGCCGGCTGCGCGGGCGGCGGCCAGCAGGCTGGAGATCTCTGCCAGTGCAGGGTCCAGGCCGGGAAGTGCCAGTACGCCGCTGCGGTACTCTTCCTGGGCATCGATGATCAGCAAGGTCGCATTGCTCAGGCTGGCCGGTGCGTGGCCACGACCGGTGAGCTGGAACATGGTTTGCGGATGGGACATCTCGGGCTCCTGGCTGATGGTGATGATGTGCCATTGTCCGCTTGCCAGAGCGGTCTGTGAACCTCTATCTGCGCCAATGCTTGCTCAGTGCATCGCGCCGGAGCAGAATCGGAACTGCCCTGAAGGAGTTGGGGTCGTACGCAAAAGGAGTCGCCATGTCGCTTTTGTCGCAGTTGTCCCCGCATTTCTGGCTTTTGTTCTCCATCGCCGTTTCGGTCGCCGTGCTGCGCGAGTTGCGCCGCCCCGACGAGGACGTGGCGCGCAAGAAGCAAAAAGGTTCGTGAGCACTCGTTAACCCATCGTTCATGCGCTGGCTACCGCCCTGGGCTAAACTTCCGCACTTTTCATTCGGAGGCCGCCCGTGACCGCTCTCACTACCCGTTTACGCACCCTGCGTGATTACATCCGCTGGGCTGTCAGCCGTTTTCAGGCCGAGCAACTGTTCTTCGGCCACGGCACCGACAACGCCTGGGACGAGGCGCGCCAACTGGTGCTCGGTGCGCTGCACCTGCCCTGGGAAATCTCCGACGCCTACCTCGATTGCCGCCTGGAAGACGACGAGCATGCCCACCTGCAGGCACTGCTCAAGCGCCGCATTGAAGAGCGCGTTCCTACCGCCTACCTGCTGGGCGAAGCCTGGTTCTGCGGCTTGCCCTTCGTGGTCGATGAGCGCGTGCTGGTACCGCGCTCGCCAATCGCCGAGCTGATCGATCGTCATTTCTCACCCTGGCTGCCGACCGAGCCGGCGCGCATTCTCGATCTGTGCACCGGTTCCGGCTGCATCGGCATCGCCTGCGCTTACGAATTTCCCGAGGCGGAAGTGGTGTTGGGCGACCTGTCGTTCGATGCGCTGGAGGTGGCCAACCTCAACATAGAGCGCCATGGCCTGGAGGAGCGCGTCTATTGCGTGCAGGGCGATGGTTTCGCCGAATTGCCTGGGCAGCGTTTCGATCTGATCGTGTCCAACCCACCTTATGTCGACGCCGAGGATTTCGCCGATATGCCGGCCGAATACCAGCACGAGCCTGAGATGGGCCTGGCCTGTGGCGATGATGGGCTGGATCTGGTGCGACGCATGTTGGCCGAAGCGGCGGATCACCTGACCGAACGCGGCGTACTGATCGTCGAAGTGGGCAACAGCCAGGTGCATGTCGAGGCGCTGTATCCGGAGGTGGACTTCACCTGGTTGGACTTCCAGCGCGGCGGGCACGGCGTGTTCCTGCTGGCGGCCAAGCAGTGCCGCGAGCATCAGGAACTGTTTCGTTCGCGAGTGAAGGGCTGACCGATATTTTTTCGCGGCAGAAGCCGCTCCACGGCAGCGGATGGATGTGGCTGCACGGCCTGTAGGAGCGGATTTATCCGCGAAAGGCGGCCGGCATAAAGAACGTGATGATCGCGAATGAATTCGCTCCTACAGGGGGGCGCGTAGTTGCGTAGGGTGGATGTCGCTTTTCACATCCACCACAACGGTGGATCGATAGAGCGCGATCCACCCTACGGGCGCGCTGGTGTGATTCGCTTGCTCAGCGCGTGGCGATCCAGATCAGCAACCCCGCCTGAAACAGGCTGAACGCCACCAGGCAGGTGATGGTGAAGCGCAGGCCGCTGTCTTCGCGCTTCAGGCGATCGACCCGGTCTTCCAGCTTGCGCAGTTTTACGTCCTGCTCCTGCAGTGTCTGGTCGGCCTGCTGCAGCATCGCGGCGGCGTCGAGCAGTTCGACGATCTGCACCTTTTCGGCCTGCCAGTCACCGTGTAGCGAGCTTACCCGCGGTGCGCTGTAGAAAGGCTTGAGCTGCAACGGGTCGCTGTACTCGATGGTGAAACCCTGCGCCTTCAGCGCGTGGTCTCGGCGAGCGCGAGCGGCCTCGTTGAAGTTGTCCTTGGTCGGCAGAGCACCACCTTCCACCTGGTAGTGTGCGTAATGCTTGCGTGCCCAGGCGATGCCCTGGGCCATCAGGAAACGCCCCAGGCCGCGATTGGCCGGCTCCACGCTCAAGCCCTTGTCCGGGCCGAAGCGCACCTCCTTGTTCTGATGGTCGGCCCAGACTTCCAGCAGGTTGGTCTGACGATGCAGGCGCTGGCCGGGCACCTGGATGGTCAGGCGCAACAGGCTGGTGTCCTTGGCGTGCCGTTCTACCCGGCCGAGCTGGACGAAGCGTAGCGGCCTGGGCCCGGTTTCGCGGTCGACGGGCAGCGGCGCCAGACGCAGCAGGCTGAACTGCTCGGCTGGCAGATCAGACCAGGGATGCGGCGCAGCAGGCGTTTCGCCTGCAACTGCTTCGGCGTCGGCGGCTTGCGTCTGTGGGGCTGGATTTTCGCTCATGGGCGTCCTGTGTACTGTTCGGCGGCCTTCGATGCGTTATCGGCCGTTTTCCTCAGCACTGGAGCGAATAAAGGCGACGATCCGCTCGCCCAGCGCACGGGCCAAGGGTAGCTGTGGATCGTCATAGGACGCTACCTGTTCGTTCCAGGCCGCCGGTGTGATGCGCATGACATGGTTCATGCCGGGAATCAGCGCCAGCTCGGCGTCGGGCTTGGCCTGCTTGAGCACCTCGGCGTTGTCCGGGCTGACCTGGGCATCGTGGCTGCCCTGCACGATCAGCGCGGGAATCTGCAGTGCGGCGAAGTTCTCCGCCGGGTCCTGGCGCAGCAGGCTGATCAGGTAGGGCTGCACGCTGGGGCGATACACCACCTGCAACTCCTCCGGAACCTTGGGCTGCAGCTTGCCGCGGATCAGGTTGGCGAGAATGTGCCGGCTCTCATCCAGCAACGGCTGTGGCAGGCGCATGGCCAGTTGCATGTCCAGCACCTGACCGATCGGGTAGGCGGGGCCGGCAATCGACACCAGCGCGTCGGCCTGGCCACCGGACGCGGCAAGGCTGGCGACCAGCGCGCCCTCGCTGTGACCGATGAGAATCAGCCGCTCGAAACGTGGATCGTCCCTGAGCAGCCTGGCCCAGCCTTCGGCATCGGCCACGTAGCGTTCGACGCTGAGGTCCTTTTCATCCGGCGTCGCGGCACGGCTGGCGGCCACGCCGCGCTTGTCGTAGCGCAGGCTGGCGATGCCATTGCGCGCCAGAACCTGAGCCAGCTTTTTCAGCGCATCGTTATGACCGCCCTCGGGGTTGTTGCCATTGCGATCCGTGGGGCCGGAGCCGGCGATCAGCAGCGCCACCGGTACCGGCTTATCGCTTTGCGGCACCAGCAGGCTGCCGTACAGGGTGCCTTGGTCGGTATCGAGGCTGATGGGCAGTTGGCGGGTGGTGCTGGCCTGGGCCAGGCCGGTGATCAGGGTGAGGGACAAGAGCAGGGCTCGCAGCATGATGAGGGTAGGGTAGTGGCAGACTGGCATTGGACGCATCCGAACGAGCAAGGTTCGGGGTGAACTGCAAGTAGGTGGCAGGTATACTCGCCCACCTTGTGAATCGGGCCTGCGCAGTGGCAGGCCTGTGCTGAATCTCGCGGAGCGTCTTCCCATGTCCGGCAATACCTACGGCAAGCTGTTCACCGTCACCACCGCTGGCGAAAGCCATGGCCCGGCGCTGGTCGCCATCGTCGACGGTTGCCCGCCCGGTGTCGAGATCTCCCTGGAAGACCTGCAGCGCGACCTCGACCGCCGCAAGCCTGGCACCAGCCGCCACACCACGCAGCGCCAGGAAGCCGACGAGGTGGAAATCCTCTCCGGCGTGTTCGAGGGCAAGACCACTGGTTGCTCCATCGGTCTGCTGATCCGCAACACCGACCAGAAGTCCAAGGACTATTCGGCGATCAAGGATCTGTTCCGCCCGGCCCACGCCGACTACACCTACCACCACAAGTACGGTATCCGTGACTACCGTGGCGGCGGTCGCAGTTCGGCGCGCGAAACCGCCATGCGTGTGGCGGCCGGCGCCATCGCCAAGAAGTACCTGGCCAGCCAGGGCATCGTCATCCGTGGCTACATGAGCCAGCTTGGCCCCATCGAGATTCCGTTCAAGAGCTGGGACAGCGTCGAGCAGAATGCCTTCTTCAGCCCCGACCCGGACAAGGTGCCGGAGCTGGAGGCCTACATGGATCAGCTGCGCCGTGACCAGGATTCGGTCGGCGCGAAGATCACCGTGGTAGCCGAAGGGGTGATGCCGGGCCTTGGCGAGCCGATTTTCGACCGCCTCGATGCCGAACTGGCCCATGCGCTGATGAGTATCAACGCAGTCAAGGGCGTGGAGATCGGCGCCGGCTTCGCCTGCGTCGCCCAGCGTGGCACCGAGCACCGTGACGAACTGACCCCGGAAGGTTTCCTCTCCAATAACGCCGGCGGCATTCTCGGTGGCATCTCCAGCGGCCAGCCGATCATCGCCCACCTGGCGCTCAAGCCGACCTCCAGCATCACCACGCCGGGGCGTTCCATCGACGTCAACGGCAATCCGGTGGACGTGATCACCAAGGGCCGTCACGACCCCTGCGTCGGCATCCGCGCCACGCCCATTGCCGAGGCGATGATGGCCATCGTACTGATGGATCACCTGCTGCGTCACCGCGCGCAGAACGCCGACGTGAACGTCACCACGCCGGTGCTGCCGCAGCTGTGATCCGGACTGTGGCATGAGCGCGGCCCTGCCGTACTGGCGGCTTTCCGGTTTCTATTTCTTCTATTTCGCCCTGCTTGGGGGTACGGCGCCGTTTCTGGCGCTGTACTTCGATCACCTGGGCTTTTCCCCGGCGCGGATCGGCGAACTGATCGCCATTCCTATGCTGATGCGCTGTCTGGCACCGAACCTGTGGGGCTGGTTGGGTGACCACACCGGCCAGCGCCTGCTGATCGTGCGCCTCGGCGCGTTGTGCACCTTGGTCTGCTTCGCTGGCATCTTTCTCGGGCAGAGCTATGCCTGGCTGGCGCTGATCATGGCCACCCATGCCTTTTTCTGGCATGCGGTGTTGCCGCAGTTCGAGGTCATCACCCTGGCCCATCTGCGCGAGCAGGCGGCGCGCTACAGCCAGATTCGCCTGTGGGGCAGCATCGGTTTTATCGTCGCCGTGGTCGGCCTCGGCCTGCTGTTCGAGTGGCTGAGCCTGGATGCCTATCCGGCGGCGCTGCTGGTAATCATGGCCGGTATCGTCATCAGCAGTGTCTGGGTGCCCAACGCAGAGCCTGTGCTGCGCCCGAGCACACTGGAGCCTGAGGGTTTTCTGCGCCAGTTGCGGCGCCCCGGCATTCTCGCGTTCTACATCTGCGTTGGGCTGATGCAGTTGAGCAACGGTCCGTACTACACCTTTCTGACCCTGCACCTGGAGGGCGTTGGCTACAGCCGCGGCGCCATCGGCCTGTTCTGGGCGCTGGGGGTGATGGCCGAGATCCTGCTGTTCCTGTTCATGGCGCGGCTGCTGCAGCGGTACTCGCTGCGCGCGGTGTTGCTGGCCAGCTTCCTGATCACCGCCGTACGCTGGCTGCTGCTGGGCAGTCTGCCCCAGTACCTGCCGGTGTTGCTGCTGGCGCAGTGCATGCACGCTGCCACCTTCGGCGCCTTCCATGCCGGGTGCATCCACTTTGTACAACGCAGTTTCGCCGACCGCCAGCAGGGGCAGGCCCAGGCGCTCTACGTCAGCCTGGCCGGCATCGGCGGTGCGCTTGGCGCGCTGTATGCCGGTTACAGCTGGAAGAGCCTGGGCCCAGCCTGGACTTTCGCCATCGCCAGTCTGGTAGCCTTGCTCGCAGCCTACGTCATTGCCACCCGTCTGCCGCCCGAGCGGCCCTGAATCGAGTGAACCCTTCATGAGCAGCCTCGCCGTCCACCTGCATACCTCACCGGAACTGCCGAACAAGGTTCTGAACCACGCCGATGACATCGCCAGCACCCTGGCGGCGGCAGGCATCGACTATCGCCAGGTGGAGCTGCCGGCCGCGTTGCGCCCCGGCTGCGAGCAGGCGGAGTTCGATACGGCTTACGGCCTCTGGCTGCAGGCGTTGATGGGCGAGGAAGGTCATGTGCAGCAGGAGCTGTTCAACCTGCAGCGTAACCATCCGCAGAAGCTGGAGCTGCGTGCGCGCCATCTGGATGAGCAGGTACAGGCCTCGGCCTGCGCCTGGTTGTTTCTCGGCGGTTTCGCCCAGCTCAGCGTACACCTGGACGGCTACGTCTACGTGCTGCAGGGCGAGCGTGGCGACCTGCTGACCCTGCCGGCCGGCACTCGCCACTGGTTCGACATCGGCGAGGAGCCGCATGCGCTGGTGGTGCGCCTGGGCGAGAATGACGAGACGCCGGAGCGCACCGGGGACGATATCGCCAGGCGCTTTCCACGCCTGGGAGACTGACGCTTAGCCCCATGCCGCGCCTGATATGGGGCAAACCCTGCGGGAACCCTGGCTGGGCGCCGACTATCCTATGAAGGCCACCTTTCAGGCAGGAGTGTCGTCATGGGTTCTATGTTCAATGGGCTGATTGGCCTGGTCATCCTTGCCCTGGATATCTGGGCCATCATCAACGTGATCAAGAGCAATGCCGAAACGGGCATCAAGATTCTGTGGATTCTGCTGATCGTGCTGTTGCCGGTGCTCGGCCTTATCATCTGGGCGCTGATGGGACCGCGCGGTAACGTCAGATTGTGAGTCGCCTCTGGCTGCTGGCTCTGGTGCTGCTGCCGCTCTGGGGCGCAGCGGCAGAAACTACCGATGCCTGGCAGGCTCTGCGTGAGGGCCGCGCGCTGATACTCATGCGCCATGCCACGGCGCCGGGTACCGGCGATCTGGCCAATTTTCGTCTCGGGCAATGCGAAACCCAGCGCAACCTCAATGCGCAAGGGCGCGCCGAGGCACGGCGCTGGGGCGAGCTGCTCGCGCGTCAGGGCATCGAGCGACCACGTTTGCTCAGCAGCCGCTGGTGCCGTGCGCTGGATACCGCCAGCGGCATGCAGCGCGGCCCGGTGCAACCCTTCGCTGCGCTGGATTCGTTCTTCGGGCAACCCGAGGATGGCGCCGAGCAGACTGCCGAGCTGATTCGCCTGATCAACGAATTGCCAGCTGGTGCCCCCTTGGTGCTGATTTCCCACCAGGTCAACATCACCGCCTTGACCGGCATCTTCCCTGCTTCGGGTGAAGGGCTGATCCTTGCTTTGCCTCTGGGCTTGCGCGCTGAACCGCTGGCGCGTATCCCCGCGCCGTAGAGACGGCTACAACGCCAGTTGCGCCTGCACGGGCTGCAACACGCCCTCTAGCTCCAGCAACTGCTGCTTGCGCGGTAGACCGCCGGCATAACCGGTGAGGCTGCCATTGCGGCCGATCACACGGTGGCAGGGCACGATGATGGAGATCGGATTGGCGCCGTTGGCCGTTCCCACCGCACGCACGGCTTGTGGTCGGCCGATCACGCCGGCCAGCTCGGAGTAGCTGCAGGTGCGGCCATAGGGAATGGCCTGCAACGCCTGCCACACAGCCTGTTGAAACGCGGTGCCCCTGGGCGCCAGACGCAGGTCGAACTGGCGGCGCTTGCCGGCGAAGTATTCATCGAGCTGGCGGCACACGGCGTCCAGTTCGCGGCCGGCGGGTTGCCAACTTTCCTCGATGCGCCAGGGTCGGCTGTCCAGTTCCATCAATAGCAACTGCAGGCCATTTTCGTCGCCTGCGATAAACAATGGCCCGATGGGGCTGTCGTGATGACGGTAATGCATGGCTCAGCCTCCCGAATAGCAATGCCAGAGATGCGCAGCCGCATAGGCCCGCCACGGGCGCCAGGCTTCCGCACGAATTTTCAGGCGACGGGCGTCGATGCCCCCGGTTCCCCACACTGGCGCCTTGAGCAGGCCAAGATCGCTGGCGGGAAAGGCATCGGCCTCACCGAAGGCGCGCAGGGCGATGTACTCCGCCGTCCACGGGCCGATACCGGGCAGGGCGCATAGTTGCTCGATCAAAGCCGCGCTGCCGTCGCGCAGGCTCAGTTGCAGACTGCCGTCGGCAATGCGTGCAGCGAAATGCTGCAGACACTGCACGCGCTTGCCGGGCATGCCGATGCCGGTCAGATCCGCTTCGGCCAGCGCTTGCGGCGTCGGAAACAGGCGGCTGATGCCCAGCGCCTGTGGCGTCTCGATTGGCGTGCCAACACGCTGCACAAGGCGCCCGACTATGGTGACTGCCGCCTTGACCGTAACCTGCTGGCCGACGATGGCGCGCACCGCCTGCTCGAAAGGATCGAACGCCACTGGCAATCGCAGGCCAGGGTTGCGCAGCAGCAGCGGTGCGAGCAGCTCGTCAGTGCTCAGGTGGCGGGCAATCGCTTCCGGCTCGCTATCGAGATCGAACATGCGCCGCACGCGCTGCTCCAGCTGGTCGAGATGCGCGGGCGATGCGATGCGGCAGCGCAGCTCCAGCGCGTTCTGCCCCGGCAGCGGCGCTACCTGAAGCCAGCCTGAGGTGCCGTCTATGCTGAAACCGCGGCTGTAGCTGCCTGTGCTCAGCGACTCAAGGCCCGGGATCGCGCGCAGGGCGAAGTGGCCATGGAACTGTTGCCAGTCCCACGGTGGTTGATAGGGTAGAAGCAGCGTGATGATGTTCATGGCTGGCACCCTAGCTCGGCCTTGGCGACTTGTCAGCGTGAAGATGACTTTCAAACTGGCGTAGCGATCGCGTCGCCGACCGTCTGGCAATGGCGTTCAGGGTGGACAGCAGGGCAACATCACCTACCCTAAGAGCTTTGCAGCGCGTATGATGCGCGCCCCTTCGATCATCAACTACTACACCGGGAGGTGCCCAAGATGAGTGAGCACGAACAACCGCGTCCTGCAGGCGAGAAACTGCAGAAAGTCCTGGCCCGCCTCGGGCTGGCCTCGCGTCGCGAAATCGAGACCTGGATCGCCGAAGGGCGGGTCAAGGTCAATGGCGCCGCTGCGACCCTGGGCCAGCGCGTCGACGCCAACGACGCCATCGCCCTTGATGGCCGTCTGCTCAAGCGCGAAGAGATCACCGGTTCGGTTCGCCGCGTGCTGATCTACAACAAGCCGGACGGCGAGATCTGCACCCGTGACGACCCGGAAGGCCGTCCCACTGTGTTCGACCGACTGCCGCGTCCGAAAGAAGGCCGCTGGATCAACATCGGGCGTCTCGATATCAATACCACCGGCCTGCTGCTGTTCACCACCGATGGTGAACTGGCCAACCGCCTGATGCACCCGTCCTATCAGATGGACCGCGAATACGCGGTGCGTGTGCGTGGCGAGGTCACCGAGGAAATGCTGGAAAACCTCAAGACTGGCGTCATGCTCGAAGACGGTCCGGCGAAGTTCACCGATATCAAGGAAGCGCCCGGTGGCGAAGGCTTCAACCACTGGTATCACTGCGTGGTGATGGAAGGACGTAACCGTGAGGTGCGTCGTCTGTGGGAGTCCCAGGGGCTGGTGGTCAGCCGCCTGAAGCGCGTGCGTTTCGGCCCGGTATTCCTCACCTCCGAACTGACCATGGGCCGCTGGCGCGAGATGGACCAGCGCGAAGTGGACATCCTCAGCGCCGAGGTCGGCCTGACACCGCAGGCGTTGCCGGCGATGAAGGAAAAGACCCGCGACAAGCTCGACCGTTTGCAGCGCAAGTCGGCCAAGCCGGTCGATGTGCGCGGCAAGCGCGTGCTGCGTCCGGCGAAGGACGAAGCGGGCGAGGGCGCCCGCCCGAGCCGTGCGCCTCGCCGTGAAGATGCCGAGCAGCGTGCGCCGCGCGGCCGCAAGGAAGGCGCTGAGCGCCGTGACAACGGTCGCGGTACGCCGGTTGCCGAGCGTCCGAGTGATGTGAAGAAACGTCAGCCACGTCCGGCCGTTGAGCTGTCCGAGCGTCCGGCGCGCAAGCCGCGTCCTGCCGCGCCGGGCAAGCGCCCGCCATCGGGTGATGGCCAGCGCCCAGGCTTTGGTCGCAAACGCTGATAAACGAAGAAGGGACTCCGCAGAGTCCCTTTTTTCATTCTGGCGCGGAGTTCATCCCTGGCCTTGCAGCTTTCAGCCGGCCATGGACAGGCGATTGCGACCTTCGCGCTTGGCCACATAAAGGGCGTTATCAGCTCGGCGCAGCAGGCTTTCGGCGGACTCGCCCGGCAACAGGCTGGCGCAACCGAGGCTGATGGAGACGTCGATCGGGCGGCCGGCATCCAGGCATTGCAGTTCCAGCACTGCAAAGCGCAGGCGCTCGCCCACCAGCGCCGCTCCCTCACGGCTGGTGCCGGAGAGGATCACCAGAAACTCTTCACCGCCGAAGCGAAAAACCATATCGATATTGCGCAGCTGGTTCTTCAGGGTCTGGGCGACCGCCTTCAGCACTTCGTCACCGAGCGCATGGCCGTGGCTGTCGTTGATGCTCTTGAAGTGGTCGATGTCGAGCATCAGCAGAGACAGCGGCTGCAGATTGCGCCGGGCCAGGTCCACCTCGCGCTGCAGCACCTGGTCCATGGCGATGCGGTTGCCGGTGTCGGTCAGCGGGTCGCGCAATGCGCTTTGCAGCGCGG
This sequence comes from Pseudomonas sp. Marseille-Q0931, assembly GCF_940789645.1. Taxonomy (NCBI): domain Bacteria; kingdom Pseudomonadati; phylum Pseudomonadota; class Gammaproteobacteria; order Pseudomonadales; family Pseudomonadaceae; genus Pseudomonas; species Pseudomonas sp. Marseille-Q0931. The sequence goes on from NZ_CALNWT010000001.1 coordinate 519,053, forward strand.
TACGGTAGAGCAGGGCGTTGCGCAGCGGGAACAGCAGGCTGGCCAACAGCGACTCCAGTTGAATCAGCTCGTCCTCGGCGAAGCGCTGCTTGCGGCGAAAGATCAGTTCGCCCAGGTATTGCCCCTCATGGCTCAGACGATAGCCCGCCGAATGCGGCGCACGCTCACCCAGCTCCAGGCGCAGGTCGTGGGAGGGATGCTGGAAAGCCAGTGCGTCGAGCGGCACCAGGCGCTGCACTTCGCGAGAGAACAGGTTGAGGATGCGCTCCACATCCAGGCTGGTCTGCAGCTGCAGGCTCAGATGATGGCGCAGCTCCACCAGGCTGGAGGGCTTGAGCGGCAGGTTGCGGCTGGCAGTGAAGCCGAGACGCTGCAGCTTGGCCGCGTCGAAATCGATGGTGTTGGAGTGGCTGGGGGGAACCATGGAGCTGAACCTCTGGCGCGATGGTGCGACAAGAGGGTTAGAGCGAATTCCATGCCAACTGTTTCTTCATTGATTTAATTCCTTTTAATTCAATGATTTGTGTGTTTTTCGGTGCGGTGATCGGCAATCTCTTGCCGGTTGTCTGGCGGCAGTGCTGGCAATGTGCTGCCGCCTTGCATCGGTTGCGGCGGATTTCTGTCGTGCCGTGGCCTGCCGTTCTGACGCGGGCCACGGCACGGTGGTTATTGAGCGTCGAACGCCTGGCCATTAACGCCCTTGCTGTCCGGGCCCATCAGATAGAGGTAAAGCGGCATGATCTCTTCGGGCTGCGGACGGGTTGCCGGGTTCTCCCCAGGATATGCCTGCGCGCGCATGGCGGTGCGGGTCGCGCCTGGGTTGATGCTGTTGGCGCGCACGGTAGCGATGCCGTCCAGCTCGTCGGCCATTACCTGCATCAGGCCCTCGGTGGCGAACTTGGAGACCGCGTAGGCGCCCCAGTAGGCGCGGCCCTTGCGACCGACGCTGCTGGAGGTGAAGGCGACGGAGGCATCCTCCGACAGCTTGAGCAGCGGCAACAGGGTGCTGCTGAGCATGAACATGGCATTGACGTTGACGTGCATCACGCGCATGAAGTTGTCACCGGAGAGCTGCTCCAGTGGCGTGCGCGGGCCGAGGATCGAGGCATTATGCAGCAGGCCGTCGAGACGACCGAACTCGTTCTCGATCATCACTGCCAGTTCGTCGTACTGGTGCGGCAGTGCGGTTTCCAGGTTGAAGGGAATCACCACCGGCTGCGGGTGACCGGCGGCCTCGATCTCGTCGTATACCTGGCTCAGGTTGGCTTCGGTCTTGCCCAGCAGCAACACGGTGGCGCCATGAGCGGCAAAACTCTTGGCGGCGGCTGCGCCGATACCGCGGCCGGCACCGGTGATCAGGATGACGCGATCCTTGAGCAGGTCGGGGCGGGCGGTGTAGTCGAACATGTGGGGATCCTTCGCAGAGCTATTGAGAGTAGGGCGGGTGCAACCCGCCAAATGGGAGAATGGCGGGTTTCACCCGCCCTACGTGATCAGCAGCCGCAGAGCGCGCGGTCGAGCACCGCACGCAGCTCCGATGGGTGATCGACGACGACGTCGGCGCCCCAATTGCGCGGGTTGTCTTCAGGGTGAATATAGCCATAGGTGACCGCTACGGTGCGGCAGCCGGCGGCGCGTCCCGATTCGATGTCGCGTTCGTCGTCGCCGATGAACAGCACTTCCTCGGGTTTGACGCCCAACTGCTGGCAGGCGAGCAACAGCATGTCCGGTGCGGGTTTGCTTTGCTCGACATGATCCGGGCAGACCAGCACCGCCGAGCGCTCGGCCAGATTCAGGCGCTGCATGATCGGCTCGGCGTAGCGTACCGGCTTGTTGGTGGCCACGCCCCACGGCAGGCTCGCCTGTTCGATATCGCCGAGCAGGGCCTCGATGCCGTCGAACGGGCGGGTGAGCACCGCGCAATGTTCCTGATAGCGCTCGAGAAACTCCTGGCGCAGGGCTTCGAAGGTGGCCGAGTCCGGGGCCTCATCGAAGGCGCGGGCGACCATGGCGCGCGCGCCGCCGGATACCTGGTCACGAATGGCTTTTTCGGCCAGCGGTGGCAGGCCGCGAGCGGCGCGCATGGCCTGGGTGATGGCGATGAAGTCCGGCGCCGAGTCGAGCAGGGTGCCGTCCATGTCGAAAAGAACTGCTTTCAAACGCATGCGGTTCACTCCTTGCGCAGCGTCTGGATCATGTAGTTGACGTCGACGTCGGCTTCCAGTTTGTAGTGCTTGGTCAGCGGGTTGTAGGTCAGACCGATGATGTCCTTGACCTCGAGGCCGGCTGCGCGGCTCCAGGCGCCCAGTTCGGACGGGCGAATGAATTTCTTGAAGTCATGGGTGCCGCGCGGCAGCAGGCGCAGGATGTACTCGGCACCGATCACCGCGAACAGGTAGGCCTTGGGGTTGCGGTTGATGGTGGAGAAGAACACCTGGCCGCCTGGCTTGACCAGCTTGTGGCAGGCGCGGATGACCGAAGACGGATCAGGCACGTGCTCGAGCATCTCCAGGCAGGTGACCACGTCGAACTGGCCCGGCATTTCCTCAGCCAGGGCTTCGGCGGTGATCTGCCGGTAGTCGACTTCGACGCCCGACTCCAGTTGGTGCAGCTTGGCGACCGAAAGCGGTGCCTCACCCATGTCGATACCGCTGACGGTGGCGCCGCGCTGGGCCATGGCCTCGCTGAGGATGCCGCCGCCGCAGCCGACGTCCAGCACACGCTTGCCGGCCAGGCTGATGCGCTCGTCGATCCAGTTGACCCGCAGCGGGTTGATGTCGTGCAGAGGTTTGAACTCGCTTTCGCGGTCCCACCAGCGGTGTGCCAGGGCCTCGAATTTGGCGATTTCGGCGCGGTCGACGTTGCTCATAAGCATCTCTTTCAAAGCTGGAAAGCGTATTGCCGCTATGTTGCCAGTTTGGGAACGGGCATTGGGCGGCGTGGATTCGTTCAATGTATGTCAGTTTGTCGCAGGCGTTCCGTGAGCGTAGCCCGTATGCAATCCGGGGCGGCTGCATTCTTCCCGGATTTCATCCAGGCTACCTTTTGGCAATCCTGGCTCCCCATTCCCTGGCCTTGGCGATCAGTTCGCCTTCGTCCATTCGCGTCAGGCGGCCATCCTCCAGCAGTTGTTTGCCGCCGACCCAAAGATGCTTCACGCAGTCGCGGCCGCTGGCGTAGATGAGCTGCGAGACCGGGTCGTAGATCGGTTGCTGGGCCAGGCCGGAAAGGTCGAAGGCGGCGATGTCGGCCAGTTTGCCCTGCTCCAGCGAGCCGGTCTGGGTGTCCAGGCCCAATGCGCGAGCACCATTGAGGGTGGCCATGCGCAAGGCGCTGTGAGCATTGAGGGCGGTGGCAGAGCCAGCGACGGCCTTGGCCAGAAGCGCCGCGGTGCGGGTTTCGCCGAGCAGGTCGAGGTCGTTGTTGCTGGCCGCGCCATCAGTGCCGATAGCGACGTTGACGCCGGCCTGCCACAGGCGCTCGACCGGGCAAAAGCCGCTGGCCAGTTTCAGGTTGGACTCGGGACAATGCACGATGCTGCAGTTGTGCTCCACCAGCAACGCCAGATCCTCGTCATCGATCTGCGTCATGTGCACCGCCTGGAAGCGCGGGCCGAGCAGGCCGAGGCGAGCGAGGCGCGCCAATGGGCGTTCGCCGTGCTTGGCGACGGCTTCGGTCACTTCCTGGGCGGTTTCGTGCACGTGCATATGAATGCCGGCATCCAGCTCGTCAGCCAGCACGCGAATTTGCTCGAGCTTGTCGTCACTCACCGTATACGGCGCGTGCGGGCCGAAGGCGATGCGGATGCGTGGGTGCTGCTTGAGATCATCGAACAGTTGCAGGCCCTTGCGCAGCGCCTCGGCAGCGTTGAGGGCGCCGGGCACCGGGAAATCCAGCACGGGAACGGTGATCTGTGCCCGCACGCCGGCGTTGTGCACGCACTCGGCGGCCACCTGCGGGTAGAAGTACATGTCGGAGAAGCAGCTGATGCCGCCCTTGATCTGCTCGGCGATGGCCAGCTCGGTGCCGTCGCGGACGAAGTCCTCGTCGACCCACCGACCTTCAGCGGGCCAGATGTGTTCGTGCAGCCAGGTCATCAGCGGCAGGTCGTCGGCAATGCCGCGCAACAGTGTCATCGCCGCATGGCCGTGGGCGTTGATCAGCCCCGGCGCAAGCAGGCATTGCGGCAGTTCCCGCACCTCCGTTGCCGGATGGCGCAGTGCCTCGTCGCGTGGCGCAATCAGCGCGATCTGCCCATCGCGGATGCCCAGGCCATGATCGCGCAGCACGACCCCGGCCGGCTCCACGGGCACCAGCCAGGTGGGCAGCAGCAACAGGTCGAGTGGGGCTTGGGGCATAGGCTGGGTCCGTGTGACTTGATGGGTCTGGGAAGGTCGCCAGTGTATAGATGAACGCGCGTAGCTTGAAGTCGTGGGGATGTGCCGGATTGTTCGGCTGGTATCTGCCTGTCTGAGTATAATCCGCGGCTTTTTTGACGGTTATCAGGTGGAGTGCGCGATGCGCGAGCAATTGCTGGCGGTGGAAAAGGTTCAGGCGATCGAGTGGCGCGATGGCGCGCTGTATCTGCTCGATCAGCGCCTGTTGCCGCATCGGCAGGTCTGGCTGCGCTGCGACACAGCTGCTCAGGTGGTCGACGCGATTGGCGACATGGTGGTGCGCGGTGCGCCGGCCATCGGTATCGCCGGAGCCTATGGCCTGGTGCTGGGCGCCCGCGTTCGGCTGCAGGCTGGTGGAGACTGGCGTGAGGCACTGGAGGAAGATTTTGCCTGTCTGAAGCGCTCGCGTCCGGCGGCGGCGAATCTGTCCTGGGCGTTGCAACGCATGCGTGAGCGTCTGGCGCGACTCAAGGAGGGCGACGATGCCTTCGCGCTGCTGGAGGCCGAGGCGGTCGGTATTCATGTCAGCGATCGTGAGGCGAATCTGACCATGGCGCAGTTGGGTGTGGAGCTGATCCGCCGGCACCAGGGTAACTCGCAGGTGTTGCTGACCCACGGCAATGCCGGTGCGCTGGCCACGGGTGGCTTTGGTACTGCGCTGGGGGTGATTCGTGCAGCGCATCTGGAAGGGTTGATCGAGCATGTCCATGTCGATGAGACCCGCCCCTGGCTGCTGGGCTCACGGCTGACCGCCTGGGAGCTTGCTGGCGATGGCGTGCCGGTCAGTCTCAATGTCGATGCGGCCGCCGCTCACTTGATGAAGACCAAGGGCATCACCTGGGTCGTCGTCGGGGCCGAGCGAATCACTGCCAACGGTGATGTCGTCAGCAAGATCGGCACCTACCAACTGGCGGTCAATGCCATGCACCACGGCGTGCGCCTGATGGTGGTAGCGCCGAGTTCGACCATCGACATGAGTCAGGAAAGCGGCGAAGACATTCTGCTCGAAGAGCGTGACGGTTGCGAACTGCTGGAGGTGGCAGGCCAGCGTGTGGCGGCCGAGGTGCATGCGGCGAACCCGGTGTTCGACGTGACGCCGGCTGACCTGGTGGACTATCTCGTGACCGAGAAGGGTGTGGTCGAGCGCCCCGACAATACCAAGATGGCGCAGTTGATGTGCCGCAAGCGCCTGCATTGACGCCGCCGCGCGTACGCCTTCGCGGGGTAGGTGTGTGGCACGCTTTGTGGTAATCTCCGGCAGTTTTCAAGGGGGCTGACCGCAGCCACCTTCACTGCATCGAATCGTGACATAACTCGTTGATTTGTCGTGAGTCGCTGATGGCCTGACGCTATCGCGACGTGCTCCATGGCGTTCCGGAAGAATGACGCGGAGTTTCACCAGAAAAAGGAACCAGGCTTCTCATGGGCGAACTGGCCAAAGAAATCCTCCCGGTCAATATCGAAGACGAGCTGAAACAGTCCTACCTCGACTACGCAATGAGCGTGATCGTCGGGCGTGCGCTGCCGGATGCGCGCGATGGCTTGAAGCCGGTCCACCGTCGTGTGCTCTACGCCATGAGCGAACTGGGCAACGACTGGAACAAGCCCTACAAGAAATCCGCCCGTGTGGTCGGTGACGTGATCGGTAAATACCACCCGCACGGCGACACCGCGGTGTACGACACCATCGTGCGCATGGCGCAGGACTTCTCCCTGCGCTACCTGCTGGTCGACGGTCAGGGCAACTTCGGTTCGGTGGACGGCGACAACGCCGCGGCCATGCGATACACCGAAGTGCGCATGACCAAGCTGGCCCACGAGCTGCTGGCCGACCTGGAGAAGGAAACCGTCGACTGGGTGCCCAACTACGACGGCACCGAGCAGATTCCGGCCGTCATGCCGACCAAGGTGCCGAACCTGCTGGTCAACGGTTCCAGTGGTATCGCCGTGGGCATGGCCACCAACATCCCGCCGCACAACCTCACCGAGGTGATCGATGGCTGCCTGGCGCTGATGGATAACGCCGAGCTGACCGTCGATGAGCTGATGCAATACATCCCCGGCCCCGATTTCCCCACTGCGGGGATCATCAATGGCCGCGCCGGCATCATCGAGGCCTATCGCACCGGCCGCGGGCGCATCTACATCCGCGCCCGCGTCGAGGTCGAGGACATCGACAAGGTCGGTGGTCGCCAGCAGTTGGTGGTCACCGAGCTGCCGTACCAGCTGAACAAGGCGCGTCTGATCGAGAAAATCGCCGAGCTGGTCAAAGAGAAGAAGATCGAAGGCATCACCGAGCTGCGCGACGAGTCCGACAAGGACGGCATGCGCGTGGTGATCGAACTGCGTCGCGGCGAAGTGCCGGACGTGGTGCTGAACAACCTGTACGCCCAGACCCAGATGCAGAGCGTGTTCGGCATCAACGTCGTGGCGCTGGTCGACGGTCAGCCGAAGACCATGAACCTCAAGGACATGCTCGAGGTGTTCATCCGTCACCGCCGCGAGGTGGTGACCCGGCGTACCGTCTACGAGCTGCGCAAGGCGCGCGAGCGCGGCCACATCCTCGAAGGTCAGGCCGTTGCGCTGTCGAACATCGACCCGGTCATCGAAATGATCAAGAGCTCGCCGACCCCGGCCGAGGCCAAGCAGCGCCTGCTCGCTGCGGCGTGGGAATCCAGCGCCGTAGAGGCCATGGTCGAGCGCGCCGGCGCCGATTCCTGCCGTCCGGAAGGGCTGGATGAGCAATACGGTCTGCGTGATGGCAAGTATTACCTGTCGCCTGAGCAGGCTCAGGCCATCCTCGAGCTGCGCCTGCACCGCCTGACCGGCCTTGAGCACGAGAAGCTGCTGTCCGAGTACCAGGAAATCCTCGCCCTGATCGGCGAGCTGATCCGTATCCTGACCAGCTCAGAGCGCCTGATGGAAGTCATCCGCGAAGAGCTGGAGAAGGTCAAGGCCGAGTTCGGCGACAAGCGTCGCACCGAGATTATCGCTTCGCGTCTGGATCTGACCATTGCCGACCTGATCACCGAGGAGGAGCGTGTCGTCACCATCTCCCACGGTGGCTATGCCAAGAGCCAGCCGCTGGCTGCCTACGAGGCGCAGCGTCGCGGCGGCAAGGGCAAGTCCGCCACCGGTGTGAAGGACGAGGACTACGTCGAGCACCTGCTGGTCGCCAACAGTCACGCGACCCTGCTGCTGTTCTCCAGCAAGGGCAAGGTGTACTGGCTGCGTACCTTCGAGATTCCTGAAGCCTCGCGTACTGCGCGCGGTCGTCCGCTGGTCAACCTGCTGCCGCTGGACGAGGGTGAGCGCATCACCGCGATGCTGCAGATCGACCTTGAGGCCCTGCAGCAGAGCGCTGGCGCCGACGAGGACCTGGACGACGAAGGCGTGGTGATCGAAGGCGAAGCCACCGAGGTGGTCGAGGCCGAGGAAGTCGAAGAAGTCGAGGGCGAAACCCCTGAACTGGTCGCCGAGCCGACCGGCGCCTTCATCTTCATGGCCACCGCGTTCGGTACCGTGAAGAAGACTCCGCTGGTGCAGTTCAGCCGTCCGCGCAGCGCCGGCCTGATCGCGCTGAAGCTGGAAGAGGGCGACACCCTGATCGCCGCCGCCATTACCGATGGCGCCAAGGAAGTCATGCTGTTCTCCGATGCCGGCAAGGTGCTGCGCTTCGCCGAGAGCAAGGTGCGCACCATGGGTCGTACTGCCCGCGGTGTGCGCGGCATGCGCCTGGGCAAGGATCAGGAGCTGATCTCGATGCTGATCCCTGAGTCTGGCGCACAGATTCTCACGGCTTCCGAGCGCGGCTTCGGCAAGCGCACCGGCCTGGGCAAGTTCCCGCGGCGCGGCCGTGGCGGCCAGGGCGTTATCGCCATGGTCACCAGCGAGCGTAACGGCAAGCTGGTCGGCGCCATCCAGGTGCAGAACGGCGAGGAAATCATGCTGATTTCCGACCAGGGTACCCTGGTGCGTACCCGCGTCGACGAGGTCTCCAGTTCCGGCCGTAACACCCAGGGCGTGACCCTGATCAAGCTGGCCAAGGACGAGACTCTGGTCGGTCTGGAGCGCGTGCAGGAGCCGACACCGGTGGACGAGGACGAACTGGTCGAAGGTGAAGAGGGTGCTGAAGTCGCCGAAAGCGCCGACGCACCGGTCGCCGATGCCGAGGAAGGCAGCGAGGAATAAAGTTGGGCTCCGTGGGAAGGGCTTTAGCCGCGACTGTCGCCGCTAAAGCGCCTCCCACGGAAACTGGGATGGGTTGAGCGCAGCGATACCCATCGGCAAGCGGTGTGACATGCCATCGCCTGGTGGTGGCGTTCTGTGAATCTGAGAGAGACAGACGTGAGCAAGCGAGCTTTTAACTTCTGCGCCGGCCCGGCCGCGCTGCCGACCGCTGTACTGCAACGCGCCCAGGCCGAGATGCTCGACTGGCAAGGCAAGGGCCTGTCGGTGATGGAGATGAGCCATCGCAGCGACGAGTACGTGGCCATTGCCAGCCAGGCCGAGCAGGATCTGCGCGATTTGCTCGCTGTGCCCAACGACTACAAGGTGCTGTTCCTGCAGGGCGGTGCCAGCCAGCAGTTCGCCGAAATCCCGCTGAACCTGCTGCCGGAAGACGGCGTGGCGGATTACGTCGAGACCGGCATCTGGTCGAAGAAGGCCATCGAAGAAGCCCGTCGCTACGGCGCGATCAACGTCGCAGCCAGCGCCAAGGCGCACGACTATTTCGCCATTCCCGGGCAGAACGACTGGCAGCTGTCGAAAGATGCCGCCTACGTGCATTACTGCAGCAACGAAACCATCGGCGGTCTGCAGTTCGACTGGGTGCCGCAGGTCGGCGATACCCCGCTGGTAGTAGACATGTCCTCGGACATTCTCTCGCGCTCGCTCGATGTGTCGCAGTTCGGTCTGATCTACGCTGGCGCGCAGAAGAACATCGGCCCGAGCGGCCTGGTTGTGGTCATCGTGCGTGAAGACCTGCTCGGTCGCGCCCGTTCCAGCTGCCCGACCATGCTCGACTACAAGATCTCCGCCGACAACGGCTCGATGTACAACACCCCGGCGACCTATTCCTGGTACCTGTCCGGCCTGGTCTTCCAGTGGCTGAAGGAGCAGGGCGGCGTCGAGGCCATGGAGCGCATCAACCGCGCCAAGAAGGATCTGTTGTACAAGACCATCGACGGCAGCGATTTCTACAGCAACCCCATCGCCCATAACGCGCGTTCCTGGATGAACGTGCCGTTCCGCCTGGCTGACGAGAAGCTGGACAAGGCCTTCCTCGCCGGCGCCGATGAGCGCGGTCTGCTCAACCTCAAGGGCCATCGCTCGGTAGGCGGCATGCGTGCCTCCATCTACAACGCGGTCGGTCTGGATGCGGTCGAGGCGCTGGTGGCCTACATGGCCGAGTTCGAGAAGGAGCACGGCTAATATGTCGGAGCAGGAACTGCAGGCGCTGCGTGTGCGCATCGATAATCTCGATGAGCGCATTCTCGAGCTGATCAGCGACCGTGCGCGCTGCGCCGAAGAAGTGGCGCGGGTGAAGATGAAGGAATTGAAGGAAGGCGAATCGCCGGTCTTCTACCGTCCCGAACGCGAAGCTCAGGTGCTCAAGCGTGTGATGGAACGCAACCGGGGCCCGCTGGGTAACGAGGAAATGGCGCGGCTGTTCCGCGAAATCATGTCCTCCTGCCTGGCATTGGAAAATCCGCTCAAGGTCGCGTATCTGGGGCCGGAAGGTACATTCTCCCAGGCAGCGGCGCTCAAACACTTTGGGCACGCCGTGATCAGCACGCCGATGGCTGCGATCGACGAGGTGTTTCGCGAAGTCGCCGCTGGCGCGGTGAACTTCGGTGTCGTGCCCGTGGAAAATTCCACCGAGGGTGCGGTCAACCATACTCTCGACAGCTTCCTCGAGCATGACATGGTCATCTGCGGTGAGGTCGAGCTGCGCATCCACCACCATCTGCTGGTGGGTGAGAGTACCAAGACCGACAACATCACCCGCATCTACTCCCACGCCCAGTCTCTGGCCCAGTGCCGCAAGTGGCTGGACGCGCACTACCCGAACGTCGAGCGCGTGGCGGTTTCCAGCAACGCCGACGCCGCCAAGCGGGTGAAGAGCGAGTGGAACAGTGCGGCCATCGCCGGCGACATGGCCGCCAACCTGTATGGCCTGACCAAGCTGGCCGAGAAGATCGAGGACCGTCCGGACAACTCCACGCGCTTTCTCATCATCGGCAGCCAGGAAGTGCCGCCGACCGGCGATGACAAGACCTCGATCATCGTCTCCATGCGCAACAAGCCGGGCGCGCTGCATGAGCTGTTGGTGCCGTTTCATAACAACGGCATCGACCTGACCCGCATCGAAACCCGCCCGTCGCGCAGCGGCAAGTGGACATACGTGTTCTTCATCGACTTCATCGGCCATCACCGTGATCCGTTGATCAAGGACGTGCTGGAGAAGCTCGCCCAGGAAGCCGTGGCGCTCAAGGTGCTGGGCTCCTATCCGAAGGCGGTGCTGTAACTCCGCGTCCCTGTAGGAGCGGCTTTAGCCGCGATATTCGTGACTGAATTCGCTCCTATGAAGCCTGTGGCGCTCGGTCGAGACAATGAGGTTTTGTAATGAGTTGCGATTTCCTGACCCTGGCCCAGCCAGGCGTGCAAAAGCTGTCCCCCTACGTACCCGGCAAGCCAGTCGATGAACTGGCCCGCGAGCTGGGGCTCGATCCGGCAGGCATCGTCAAGCTGGCCAGCAACGAGAACCCGCTTGGCCCCAGCGACAAGGCGCTGGCGGCGATCCGTGCCGAGCTGGACGAGCTGACCCGCTATCCGGACGGCAACGGTTTCACCCTCAAGACCGCGCTGGCGGCGCGCTATGGTGTCGATGCCGCGCAGGTCACCCTGGGTAACGGCTCCAACGATATCCTTGAGCTGGTCGCCCGTGCCTATCTGGCGCCCGGCCTCAATGCCGTGTTCAGCGATTACGCCTTCGCGGTGTACCCCATTGCCACCCAGGCAGTCGGTGCTCAGGGCAAGAACGTGCCGGCCAAGGACTACGGTCACGACCTGCAGGCGATGCTCGCGGCCATCGATGACAACACGCGCGTGGTTTTCATCGCCAACCCCAATAATCCGACCGGTACCTGGTTCGGCCCGCAGGCGCTGGAAACTTTCCTGGCCAAGGTGCCGGAGTCCGTGCTGGTGGTGCTGGACGAAGCCTATATCGAATACGCCGAAGGCGACGAGCTGCCGGACGGCCTGGATTATCTGGCGCGCTATCCCAACCTGCTGGTTTCGCGCACTTTCTCCAAGGCCTATGGCCTGGCTTCGTTGCGTGTGGGTTACGCCATCAGCACGCCCGCGATCGCCGATGTGCTCAACCGCGTTCGTCAGCCGTTCAACGTCAACAGTCTCGCTCTGGCCGCAGCCTGCGCGGCGTTGGCCGATGCCGACTACCTTGCCGAGAGCCGTCGCCTCAACGATGCCGGCATGCAGCAGCTGGAAGAAGGCTTGCGCGCGCTGGGGCTGAGCTGGATTGCATCGAAGGGTAACTTCATCGCCGTCGACTTCGGCCGCGATACCGCTGCGATCAACCAGGCGTTGTTGCGTGAAGGTGTGATCGTACGGCCGATGGCCGGTTACCGCATGCCCAACTTTCTGCGCGTCTCCATCGGCCTGCCGAAAGAGAACGCGCGCTTTCTGGAGGCCTTGGCCAAGGTGCTGGCGGCGTGACTGTCACTGCAGTGCAATCGAACGCCCCTAAGATCGGCCGCCTGGTGGTGGTCGGCCTTGGCCTGATCGGTGGTTCCTTCGCCAAGGGGCTGCGTGAGCGTGGCCTGTGTCGGGAGGTGGTGGGTGTCGATCTGGACGCCGAGTCGCGTCGCCTGGCCGTGCAGTTGGGGGTCGTCGATCGCTGCGAAAGCGACCTGGCCGTCGCCTGTCAGGGGGCAGAGGTCATTCAGTTGGCTGTGCCTATCCTGGCCATGGAAAAGGTGCTCGCTGAACTGGCCAGGCTCGATCTGGGCAATGCCGTGCTGACCGACGTGGGCAGCGCCAAGGGCAATGTCGTGCGCGCTGCGCGCCTGGCGTTTTCCGGCAAGGCCGTGCGTCTGGTGCCTGGGCATCCTATTGCTGGGTCCGAGCAGAGCGGTGTGGAAGCCGCCAATGCCGAGCTGTTCCGCCGTCACAAGGTGATCCTGACGCCCTGCGAGCAAAGCGACGAAGCGGCGCTGGCACTGGTCGAAGGCTTGTGGCGTGAGTTGGGCGCGGACGTCGAGTCGATGGACGTGGAACATCACGACCAGGTGCTCGCCGCCACCAGCCATCTGCCGCACTTGCTGGCCTTTACTCTGGTCGACTCGCTGGCCAAGCGCAGCGAGAACCTGGAAATTTTCCGCTATGCCGCTGGTGGTTTCCGCGACTTCACGCGGATCGCCGGCAGTGATCCGGTGATGTGGCACGATATCTTCCTCGCCAATCGCGAGGCGGTGCTGCGCACACTGGACACGTTTCGCGACGACCTCGACGCCTTGCGCGACGCGGTCGTCGCCGGGGATGGGCATCAACTGCTGGGCGTGTTCACTCGTGCCCGCGTTGCCCGCGAACATTTCAGCAAAATTCTGGCCCGCAGGGCCTATGTGGACGCTATGCACTCGACCGATCTGATTTTCCTGGCAAAACCTGGTAGCAGCCTGTCCGGACGTATCCGCGTACCTGGTGACAAATCCATCTCTCACCGTTCGATCATGCTGGGTTCGCTGGCTGAAGGCACCACCGAGGTGGAAGGTTTTCTCGAAGGCGAAGATGCCCTGGCCACGCTGCAGGCATTCCGCGACATGGGTGTGGTGATCGAGGGCCCGCATCACGGTCGGGTGACCATTCATGGCGTTGGCCTCAATGGTCTCAAGGCGCCGGCCGGCCCGCTGTACATGGGCAACTCCGGTACCTCCATGCGTCTGCTTTCCGGTTTGCTGGCGGCGCAGCCGTTCGACACCACGCTGACCGGCGATGCCTCGCTGTCCAAGCGTCCGATGAACCGCGTGGCCAGGCCGTTGCGGGAAATGGGAGCGGTGATCGAGACCGGCCCGGAAGGTCGCCCGCCGCTGACCATCAAGGGCGGTCAACGCCTAACCGGCATGGATTACGAAATGCCGATGGCCAGTGCCCAGGTCAAATCCTGCCTGCTGCTGGCCGGCCTGTACGCTGCGGGCCGTACCTCGGTCACCGAGCCGGCGCCGACCCGCGATCACACCGAGCGCATGCTGCGCGGTTTCGGCTACCCGGTGAGCGTGGAAGGCAGCACCGCGAGCGTTGAATCCGGGCACAAGCTCAGCGCCACGCGCATCGAGGTGCCGGCTGATATCTCCTCGGCGGCCTTCTTCCTGGTCGCGGCGAGCATCGCCGAAGGTTCCGAGCTGGTGCTGGAGCACGTCGGCATTAACCCGACCCGTACCGGCGTGATCGATATCCTCAAACTGATGGGCGGCGACATCACGCTGGAAAACCAGCGCGAAGTGGGCGGTGAGCCGGTGGCCGACATTCGCGTGCGTGCGGCCAAGCTCAAGGGTATCGATATTCCAGAAGACCTGGTGCCGCTGGCCATCGACGAATTCCCGGTGCTGTTCGTGGCAGCAGCCTGCGCCGAGGGTCGCACCGTGCTGCGCGGCGCCGAAGAGCTGCGGGTCAAGGAGTCTGACCGCATCCAGGTCATGGCCGACGGCCTGATTGCGCTGGGCGTCAAGGCCGAGCCGACCCCGGACGGCATCATCATCGAAGGCGGCGCCATGGGTGGCGGCGAAGTCTGGGCGCATGGCGACCACCGCATCGCCATGTCCTTCAGCGTCGCTTCGCTGCGCGCCAGTGCGCCGATCCGCATCCACGATTGCGCCAACGTCGCGACGTCATTCCCCAACTTCCTCGCCCTGGCGGCTGAGGTGGGCATCAATGTCGCCGAAGAGGGCACGGTATGAGCGCCCCGGTAATCACCGTCGACGGCCCGAGCGGGTCAGGCAAGGGCACGCTTTGCGCGCTGCTGGCCAAGCAGCTGGGCTGGAATCTGCTCGACTCCGGTGCGCTCTATCGTCTGCTGGCCTTTGCGGCCGGCAACCATGGCATCGACCTGACCAACGAGGAAGCGCTCAAGCAGCTGGCCGCTCATCTGGATGTGCAGTTCATCGACAAGCGCATCATTCTCGAGGGCGAAGAGGTCACCGATGCCATTCGCAATGAGCAGGTGGGTGCGGGTGCCTCCATGGTTGCATCGTTGCCGGCGGTGCGCGAAGCGCTGCTGCAGCGTCAGCGGGCGTTTCAGGAAATGCCAGGCTTGGTGGCTGATGGGCGGGACATGGGCACCGTGGTGTTCACCGATGCGCCGCTCAAGGTTTTCCTCACTGCCAGTGCCGAGGAGCGTGCACGCCGCCGCTACCTGCAGTTGAAGGCCAAGGGCGATAATGTTAACCTCGCGAGTCTTCTCGATGAGATACGGGCACGCGACGAGCGCGACACCCAGCGTGCGGTGGCTCCGCTGAAGCCGGCAGCCGAGGCGATCGTGCTGGATTCCACCGAACTTTCCATCGAGCAAGTGCTTGAACGAATTCTGCGTGAGGTCGCCGATCGCGATCTCGCCGGGTAAGGACTTTCGGTTGCTTTAAATCGAAGAGTCCGCAAGGAGGCATGCGGGAGACCAGTCCCTGTCCCGCAGGCCTCTTTTTACTTGAACGAACCCACATGGTCTGGAATGTGGTTTGGGCGAATCCCCGCCCTTGATCAACAGGAATCAACATGAGCGAAAGCTTTGCAGAACTATTTGAAGAAAGCCTGAAATCCCTCGACATGCAGCCGGGCGCCATCATCACCGGCATCGTGGTCGACATCGACGGTGACTGGGTTACCGTCCACGCCGGTCTGAAGTCCGAGGGCGTCATCCCGCTCGACCAGTTCTTCAACGAACAAGGCGAGCTGACCATCAAGGTCGGTGACGAAGTCCACGTTGCGCTGGACGCGGTTGAAGATGGCTTCGGTGAAACCAAGCTGTCCCGCGAGAAAGCCAAGCGCGCTGAATCCTGGCTAGTTCTGGAAGCTGCGTTCAACGCTGAAGAAGTGGTCAAGGGCGTTATCAACGGTAAGGTCAAAGGCGGCTTCACCGTTGACGTCAACGGCATCCGCGCGTTCCTGCCGGGTTCCCTGGTCGACGTCCGTCCGGTGCGTGATACTACTCACCTGGAAGGCAAAGAGCTGGAATTCAAGGTCATCAAACTGGACCAGAAGCGCAACAACGTTGTCGTTTCCCGTCGCAGCGTCCTGGAAGCCGAGAACAGCGCCGAGCGCGAAGCTCTGCTGGAATCCCTGCAGGAAGGCCAGCAAGTCAAAGGTATCGTCAAGAACCTCACCGACTACGGTGCGTTCGTTGACCTGGGCGGCGTAGACGGCCTGCTGCACATCACCGACATGGCCTGGAAGCGCATCAAGCACCCGTCCGAGATCGTCAACGTTGGCGACGAGATCGACGTCAAGGTTCTGAAGTACGACCGCGAGCGCAACCGCGTATCCCTGGGTCTGAAGCAGCTGGGCGAAGATCCGTGGGTTGCCATCAAGGCTCGTTACCCGGAAAACACCCGCGTCATGGCGCGCGTCACCAACCTGACCGACTACGGCTGCTTCGCTGAGCTGGAAGAAGGCGTTGAAGGTCTGGTACACGTTTCCGAAATGGACTGGACCAACAAGAACATCCACCCGTCGAAGGTCGTCAACGTCGGCGACGAAGTGGAAGTCATGGTTCTGGACATCGACGAAGAGCGTCGTCGTATCTCTCTGGGTATCAAGCAGTGCAAGACCAACCCGTGGGAAGACTTCTCCGGTCAGTTCAACAAGGGTGACAAGATCTCCGGTACCATCAAGTCGATCACCGATTTCGGTATCTTCATTGGTCTGGACGGCGGCATCGACGGCCTGGTTCACCTGTCCGACATCTCCTGGAACGAAGCCGGCGAAGAAGCCGTGCGTCGCTTCAAGAAGGGCGACGAGCTGGAAACCGTCATCCTGTCGGTCGACCCGGAGCGCGAGCGCATCTCCCTGGGCATCAAGCAGCTGGAAGACGATCCGTTCAGCAACTACGTCTCCATCAACGACAAGGGCACCATTGTCCGTGGCGTTGTGAAAGAAGTAGACGCCAAAGGTGCCATCATTGACCTGGGCAACGAAATCGAAGCTACTCTGAAAGCCTCCGAAATCAGCCGTGACCGCGTTGAAGACGCGCGCAACGTCCTGAAGGAAGGCGACGAAGTAGAAGCCAAGATCATCAGCGTCGACCGCAAGTCCCGCGTTATCAGCCTGTCCATCAAGTCGAAAGACGTCGAGGACGAGAAGGACGCGATGAAGGAACTGCGTAACAAGCAGGACGTTGAAAGCACCGGCCCGACCACCATTGGTGATCTGATCCGTGCTCAGATGGAAAACCAGAACTAAGTTCGGGTAATTCATCGAAGAATAGGGCGGCCCTCGGGCCGCCCTTTTTCGTTTCTGTATCCCTTCAAGCCACGATCCTCTAAGGGCGCGCGCCTTGGAGAATGGCGGTTGCCCAATGATGCCGATGAGTTGGCTGGAGAGGCTTCGCTTGGAGGCATAAGGCGCCCCTTCGCACAACTAGCCCCGAAACTCGCTAACGCCTTGTTTTTTAGACTGTTCAAAAGCTGACCAGCGTGCTAAAACCAAACCGTCGAGTCTTCTAGCCGCTTGAAAAAGAAGGGAAAACCATGACCAAGTCGGAGTTGATCGAAAGAATTGTCACTCACCAAGGTCAGCTGTCCTCCAAGGATGTCGAGCTGGCCATCAAGACCATGCTGGAGCAAATGTCCCAGGCCCTGGCGACAGGGGATCGCATCGAGATTCGTGGGTTTGGCAGCTTTTCACTGCACTACCGTGCTCCGCGCGTAGGGCGTAACCCGAAAACCGGTCAGTCGGTCCGTCTGGACGGTAAGTTCGTGCCGCATTTCAAGCCGGGCAAGGAGCTGCGTGATCGGGTTAATGAGGATGAGTGATCTCAGATGGTAAGCCGGCCCGGAGGAGTTATGGTTTCGGTGTGCCAGATAAGCTTCAGTGCGAGATTGGTGAGTAAGTGCGAATCGACAGGGCGGTGAGTAAATAGCGTCAGTCACGCCGGTTACTTACACTCATCTGGCGCTTTACCTGCCGCTAAGGTGTGACATTGCCGCTTCTCGTCGTTACTTAAAAGCCTTGTTCGTTGTATAACCGTTGGTCTCAAGAGCCCCGCCGCGAGTTACCAGCAACTGGTATATATGAGCGGCGTCTGTCCAGGCGAGTGAGCACATTTCTTGATGAGCATGTTCTGCTCTAATTGCCCTTTTATTGCGTTAAGGCTTGCGCCGGAGCCTTGGGTGGAGCTCAGTATTTAATGAGGGAAAACGCCTTCACAGACTGTTTGCATAGCTGGAGAATGGCAAGGTAATCGATTGATCGGATTGGAGCTTGATTAGCTGCATCTTTCAGTATCGTTATTGACCGATTTGGCTCTATTTTTCAGTTATCCCTTAGGATGATACTAGTGCGTGAGTTTTTGATTGCTTTGCCCAGGCGGCAGAAGCGCTTTTTGCAATTGGCAGCTGACACGCTGTTGATCTGGGTTGCGCTTTGGCTGTCGTTCGCGGTTAGGTTGGGCGACTTTTTTGCAGCTAGCCCCTTTGATGGCCATGGTTGGTTGTTTATCACTGCTCCACTCATCGCGTTGCCGATCTTCATTCGCATGGGGATGTATCGGGCGGTTATGCGTTATGTCGGTAGCGACGCGCTGCTGACTATTGCCAAAGCGGTTACCTTATCGGCTCTGGTATTGGCCCTTGCTGTCTACTGGTACACCGGCCCGACGGCGGTAGTGCCTCGCTCTATGGTTTTCAATTATTGGTGGCTTAGCCTTCTGTTGTTGGGCGGCTTGCGTTTGGCGATGCGCCAGTTCTTCATTGGCAATTGGCTGGATCCGCTGAGCCAGCAGGTCGATTCTGGTAAAGGAATAGCACGAGTAGCCATATACGGTGCCGGTACTGCGGGTAATCAGCTGCTCGCCGCCTTGCGCTTGAGTGTCACGATGCGTCCCGTGGCGTTTGTGGATGATGATGCCGGGGTTGCCAATCGTGTGATCGCCGGACTGCGCGTTTATACCCCAAAGCATATTCCACAAATGATCGACGAGACGGGCGCTGATGAGATTTTGCTCGCTATGCCTTCTATCTCGCGTGCGCGCAGGCGAGATATTCTCGACAAGCTGGAGCCTTATGCTTTGCATGTGCGAAGCGTGCCGGGATTCACCGATCTGGCAAGTGGGCGGGTAAAAGTCGAGGACATCCAAGAAGTAGATATTGCTGATCTTCTAGGTCGTGATGCTGTTCCGCCTCGCCAGGATCTCTTCCAGCGCTGCATCAAGAACCAAGTGGTTTTGGTGACTGGAGCTGGCGGCTCCATCGGTTCCGAACTGTGTCGGCAGATTCTCGCGAGCGGTGCTCATGCGTTGCTGCTTTTCGAGCACAGCGAGTTCAATCTCTACAGTATTCATGGCGAATTGCAGCAGCGAATCGAGCGAGAGTCGCTGCCTATCAGGCTGGTGCCTATTCTTGGGTCTATCCGGAACTTCGAGCGTCTGTTCGACATTCTGCAGACCTGGCGTGTAAATACTGTGTATCACGCTGCGGCTTACAAGCATGTGCCCATGGTCGAGCATAACGTAGCTGAAGGGGTGCTGAATAACCTGGTGGGAACCGTCAATGCCGCGCAGGCTTCTATTAAAGCTGGCGTAGCGAACTTCGTACTTATCTCCACCGACAAGGCTGTGCGGCCTACAAATGTCATGGGTAGCACAAAGCGGTTGGCTGAAATGGTGCTTCAGGCGTTGAGCCGTGAGTCTGCACCATTGCTCTTTGGTCAGGAGCATGGTGTTCACCAAGTCAACAAGACGCGTTTTACCATGGTGCGTTTCGGTAATGTGCTGGGTTCTTCCGGGTCGGTTATTCCGCTGTTTAGAGAGCAGATCAAGCAGGGTGGGCCGGTCACGGTGACGCACCCGAACATTACCCGCTACTTCATGACCATTCCTGAAGCGGCGCAGCTCGTCATTCAGGCGGGTTCATTAGGGCAGGGCGGCGATGTGTTCGTGCTGGATATGGGGGAGCCAGTGAAGATTGCTGATTTGGCAGAAAAAATGATTCGCCTGTCAGGTCTGAGCGTGCGAGATGAGCGGAATCCTCATGGCGATATTCCGATTGATTTTACTGGACTGCGTCCGGGTGAAAAACTCTATGAGGAGTTGTTGATCGGCGACGATGTGAAACCGACCGAGCATCCGATGATCATGCGGGCGGAAGAGGATATGTTGCCTTGGGAGGATCTCAAGGCACGTTTGCAGGAATTATTGGCAGCAGTCGATGAGGATGACTATACGCGTGTGCGCGTGCTGTTGCGCGAAACGGTGCATGGTTATGTGCCTGAGGGTGAGATCGTGGACTGGATTCATCTTAGAAATCGTGAGTATTGAGCTGGAGGCCGACAGCTGGGATATAGCGTCTAGTTGAAGAGCGAGGCTATGTTTTTTCGCTTTTTTATAAACAAGGGGTGTGCCTTATGTTGAGCGCACGTCTTTTACTCTGCTGTCTGCTGTCTGCTGTCTGCTGTCTGCTGTCTGCTGTCTGCTGTCCTTGCTTCCTTCTCTCTGGCTGTAACCGCGGCTGAAACCCAAAACTGAAAATGCCGGGTCGGCCAATGCGCGGGTGGCTACGGTCAGCCTGGATGCTTCTGGTGTTGCAATACTCCAGCGTGACCTGGCGGCTCCTGGATGTACAGTGAGTGACCTAGTCGGTCCTGCTGAGGGTCCGCAGGCAATAAAAACCCAGCGGTTAGGCTGGGTTCTTGAATTTGGCTCCGCGGCCTGGACTCCACAGCGTAGCTGAACGCGCTTTAGCGCGGCCCCGAAGGGGTGAGCGAAGCGAATAACCTGGGACGTAGTCCCTGGTGAGAGTCCGCAGGCAATAAAAAACCCAGCGGTTAGGCTGGGTTCTTGAGTTTGGCTCCGCGACTTGGACTCGACAGCGTAGCTGAACGCGCTTTAGCGCGGCCCCGGAGGGGTGAGCGAAGCGAATAACCTGGGACGCAGTCCCTGGTGAGAGTCCTGCAGGCAATAAAAAACCCAGCGGTTAGGCTGGGTTCTTGAATTTGGCTCCGCGACCTGGACTCGAACCAGGGACCCAATGATTAACAGTCATTTGCTCTACCGACTGAGCTATCGCGGAACAACGGTGCGTATGTTACTGATTAAAAAGGGGAAGTCAACACTTTGTGGCGACTTCGGATGGGAGAATTCGGCGGGTTGGTGCGTGGGAGGGGCTTTAGCCGCGACGGCTGTGGTGGATCGCGGCTGAAGCCGCTCCTACAGGGTGCAGCATGCAAAGACGCTGGCTACAGGCTGAGGCCTTTGAGTCAGCAGTGCAAAAAACCTGATGGCCGCCTGGCAGCGCAAAACCTGTAGGAGCGAATTTATTCGCGAATAAATTCGCTCCTACAGCGATTACAGCACCGCGTGAATCGCGCGGGTGACGCTGTCCAGGTTGCCTTTGTTCAGCGCGGCGACGCAGATGCGGCCGGTGCCGACGGCGTAGATGCCATACTCTTCCTTCAGGCGTTCCACTTGCTCCACGGTGAGGCCGGAGTAGGAGAACATGCCGCGTTGCTCGGCAACGAAGCTGAAGTCCCGCTTGGCGCCCAGTGCGGCCAGTTGCTCGACCATGGCCAGGCGCATGCTGCGGATGCGGTCGCGCATCTCGCCCAGTTCGGCTTCCCACATGGCGCGCAGTTCAGGGCTGTTGAGCACGCTGGCGACCACGGTGGCGCCGTGGGTCGGTGGGTTGGAATAGTTGGTGCGGATTACGCGCTTGAGCTGCGACAGTACGCGAGTCGATTCTTCACGGCTGCTGGTGACCAGCGACAGGGCGCCGACGCGCTCGCCGTACAGCGAGAACGACTTGGAGAAGGAGCTGGAGACGAAGAACTCCAGGCCCGATTCGGCGAACAGGCGCACGGCTTCGGCGTCCTGCTCGATGCCGTCACCGAAGCCCTGGTAGGCGATGTCGAGGAATGGCACGTGCTCGCGCTCGCGCAGCACTTCAAGCACGGATTTCCAGTCTTCCAGCTGCAGGTCGACGCCGGTCGGGTTGTGGCAGCAGGCGTGCAGCACGACGATGGAGCGGGCCGGCAGGTTGCGCAGGTCTTCGAGCATGCCGCCGCGGTTTACGCCGTTGCTGAACGGATCGTAGTAGCGGTAGTTGTGCACCGGGAAGCCGGCGGACTCGAACAGCGCGCGGTGGTTTTCCCAGCTCGGGTCGCTGATGGCCACGGTGGCGTCCGGCAGCAGGCGCTTAAGAAAGTCGGCGCCGATCTTCAGTGCGCCGGTACCGCCCAGGGCCTGGGTGGTGATCACGCGGCCGCTTTCGATCAGGGCTGCGCCCTTGCCGAACAGCAGTTCCTGCACGGCCTTGTCGTAGGCGGCGATGCCTTCGATCGGCAGGTAGCCGCGCGGTGCGTGGGCCTCGATACGTGCCTTTTCGGCTTCTGCGACGGCGCGCAGCAGCGGAATTCGCCCCTCCTCGTTGTAATAGACGCCCACGCCAAGGTTGACCTTGGTGCTGCGGGTGTCGGCGTTGAATGCTTCGTTGAGGCCCAGGATGGGATCGCGCGGAGCCATTTCGACGGCAGAGAAGAGACTCATGATGGGTGCGGCAACTCGAGTGAGGGGTGGGAGGCCAGGCGTCCCCGACAAAAGCGCTAGGGGGCGCGTAAACGGGGCGTTAGTATAACGACCCTGAATCCAGGGGGCGACAGCGCAAAGCCCTGAATTAAGGCCTTTTGCCAGGTAATTCGACTCTACTTGGACCTATCGCCGAATCGCCCCGCAATTCATGGCTTTTGACGCAGTCCGAATCAATGCGTCACAGCCATTTGTCGAGGTACTGCATGTCCGAGTTTCAGTTAGTGACCCGCTTCAAACCTGCCGGCGATCAGCCCGAGGCGATCCGGCAGATGGTCGAGGGGCTGGAGGCCGGGCTTTCGCACCAGACCCTGCTGGGTGTGACCGGCTCGGGCAAGACCTTTTCCGTGGCCAATGTGATCGCCAAGGTGCAGCGGCCCACGCTGGTGCTGGCGCCGAACAAGACCCTGGCGGCGCAGCTCTACGGCGAGTTCAAGGCGTTCTTCCCAAATAACGCGGTGGAGTATTTCGTTTCCTACTACGAGTACTACCAGCCGGAAGCCTACGTGCCGTCGTCGGACACCTTCATCGAGAAGGACGCCTCGATCAATGACCATATCGAGCAGATGCGCCTGTCGGCGACCAAGGCGCTGATCGAGCGCAAGGACGTCATCGTGGTGTGCACCGTGTCGTCGATCTACGGCTTGGGTAGCCCCGAGGAGTACCTGAAAATGGTGCTGCACCTCGACCGCGGCGACAAGATGGACCAGCGCGCGCTGCTGCGCCGTCTGGCCGAGCTGCAATACACGCGCAACGACATGGATTTCGCACGCGCCACCTTTCGCGTGCGTGGCGATGTGATCGATATCTTCCCGGCGGAATCGGATCTCGAAGCCATTCGCGTCGAGCTGTTCGATGACGAAGTGGAGAGTATCAGCGCCTTCGACCCGCTGACCGGTGAGGTGATCCAGAAGCTGCCGCGCTTCACCTTCTACCCCAAGAGCCACTACGTCACCCCGCGCGATACGCTGCTGGAGGCGGTGGAGCATATCAAGGTCGAGTTGCAGCAGCGCCTGGAATACCTGCGCGGGGCGAACAAGTTGGTCGAGGCGCAGCGCCTGGAGCAGCGCACGCGCTTCGACCTGGAGATGATCCTCGAGCTGGGCTATTGCAACGGCATCGAGAACTACTCGCGCTATCTCTCGGGACGCCCAGCCGGCGCGCCACCGCCCACGCTGTATGACTACCTGCCGGCCGAAGCGCTGCTGGTGATCGACGAGTCTCACGTTTCGGTGCCGCAGGTCGGGGCCATGTACAAGGGCGACCGCTCGCGCAAGGAAACGCTGGTGGAATACGGCTTTCGCCTGCCGTCGGCGCTGGACAACCGGCCGATGCGTTTCGAGGAGTGGGAAGCGGCCAGCCCGCAGACCATCTTCGTCTCCGCCACGCCGGGACCTTACGAAGCCGAGCATGCCGGGCGGGTGATCGAGCAGGTAGTGCGGCCCACAGGACTTGTCGACCCCGAAGTGGAGGTGCGCCCAGCGCGCACCCAGGTCGATGACCTGCTCTCGGAAATTCGACTGCGCGTGGCAGCGGGCGAGCGCGTGCTGGTCACCACGCTGACCAAGCGCATGGCCGAGGATCTGACCGACTATCTCGGCGATCACGACGTCAAGGTGCGCTACCTGCACTCGGATATCGACACCGTGGAGCGGGTGGAGATCATCCGCGATCTGCGCCTCGGCGCCTTCGATGTGTTGGTGGGCATCAACCTGCTGCGCGAGGGTCTGGATATGCCCGAGGTCGCCCTGGTGGCGATTCTCGATGCGGACAAGGAGGGCTTCCTGCGCAGCGAGCGTTCGCTGATCCAGACCATCGGCCGCGCGG
This sequence comes from Pseudomonas sp. Marseille-Q0931, assembly GCF_940789645.1. Classification (NCBI taxonomy): domain Bacteria; kingdom Pseudomonadati; phylum Pseudomonadota; class Gammaproteobacteria; order Pseudomonadales; family Pseudomonadaceae; genus Pseudomonas; species Pseudomonas sp. Marseille-Q0931. Next base: position 543,080 of record NZ_CALNWT010000001.1, read on the forward strand.
CGCGTAACCTCAACGGCCGGGCGATTCTATACGCCGACAACATGACCGGCTCGATGCAGCGCGCCATTGGCGAGACCGAGCGACGTCGCGAGAAGCAGATCGCCTTCAACGAGGCCAACGGCATCGTACCCAAGGGCGTGCAGAAGGATATCAAGGACATCCTCGAAGGCGCCGTGGTGCCGGGCGCACGCAGCAACAAGCGCAAGGGTATGGCCAAGGCGGCAGAGGAGAGCGCCCGTTACGAGAACGAACTGCGCTCGCCGAGCGAGATCACCAAGCGTATTCGCCAGCTGGAAGAGAAGATGTACGCCCTGGCGCGCGACTTGGAGTTCGAAGCTGCTGCGCAGATGCGTGACGAGATTCAGAAGCTCAGGGATCGGTTGTTGCAGGTCTGACGCCGCCATTCCCGGATTGCATCCGGGCTACGAGTGTAGAAGCGGATTTGTCCGCGAAGCTTTCCCGCGCCTATTCGCGGACAAGTCCGCTCCCACAGTGGGCAGGCGCGGCCGCCGACGGGGGCGTTCGCTGTACGGGTAGCCGGATTCGCGAGCAAAGCTCGCTCCTGCGAATGGCGGTCGGCGTTGTTGCTAATTTGCGGGAGCGGACTTGTCCGCGAAGCTTTTCCCGGACCTATTCGCGGACAAGTCCGCTCCCACGGAGACAGGGGCCGCAGCCGAAGAGTGCATTCGGGTTCGATTGATCGGGTCGTGCCTCAATGCGCCGCGCCGCCACCCGCCATGTTCTGCGGCAGCTTTCGCGTCAAAAGAATCGCCAGCATGCTTGCGCCCAGGGCGATGCCAATGAAATGGAACGCGTCGTTGTAGGCCATGATGATCGCTTGCTCATGGACGATCTGGCTTAGCTTGGCCAGCGCCGCCTGCTCGCTGCCTAAGGTTTGCGTCAGCAGGTGCAGGCGCTCTGCCACCTGTGGATTTGTCGGCACGATGGATTCGCGCAGGTAGTCGAAGTAGACCTTGGCGCGGGCATCGAGCAGGGTGGCGAGCAGGGCGATGCCGATGGCGCCGCCCAGGTTGCGCAAAATGTTGAACAGACTGGACGCGGAGCCGGCATCCTGCGGCAGGATGTAGGCTGTGGCGATCAGCGAGATGGTGACCATCACCAGCGGTTGGCCAAGCGCGCGGATAATCTGGATGTGATGAAACTGCTCGCCGGCGAAGTCCGGATTGAGCACGCCGGAGTAGAAGCTTGCCGCACCGAACAGGGCAAAGCCCAGGGCGCACAGCCACTTCGGCGAGATGACCTTCATCAGCTTGGGCACCAGCGGGATCAGGAACAGCTGCGGCACGCCCATCCACATGATCACTTCGCCGATCTGCATGGCGTTGTAACCCTGGATCTGCGCCAGGTACAGCGGCAGAACATAGATCGAGCCATACAGCCCGACACCGAGCCCCAGGCTGGAAATGCTGGCCAGGCCGAAGTTGCGCTCGCGCAGCACGCCCAGGTTGATCAATGGGTTGGGGCGGGATATCTGCAGGATGACGAACAGGATCAGGCTGACCAGTGCCACGCTGCCGAGGCCGACGATCAGCTGCGACTCCAGCCAATCCTTGCGGTGGCCTTCCTCGAGAAACACCTGCAGGCAGCCCAGGCCCAGGCCGAGGGTGACGATGCCAGCGTAGTCGGTGGTCTTCAGCAGCTCCCAGTGCGGCGCCTTCTTCTCCAAGCCGTAGAGCAGGCCGGCGATCATGATCAGGCCCGGCGGCACATTGATGTAGAAGATGTATTCCCAACCCCAGTTCTCGGTCAGCCAACCACCCAGCGTCGGCCCGATGGAGGGGGCGAAGGTAGCGGTGATGGCGAACAGGGCCATGCCCTTGGCGCGGTGATGCTCGGGCAGCTTGATCAGCGTCATGGTGAACGCCAGCGGAATCAGCGCGCCGCCGGTAAAACCCTGCAAGGCGCGGAACACGATCATGCTCTCCAGGCTCCAGGCCATGGAGCACAGCAGCGAGGCAATCAGAAAGCCTACCGACACCCACACCGCCAGGCGTCGCGCCGAGAGCAACTGCACCAGCCAAGCGGTCAACGGGATCATGATGATCTCGGCCACCAGATAGGACGTGGAAATCCACGAACCTTCCTCCAGCGTGGCGGACAGTGCGCCCTGGATGTCCTTGAGCGAGGAGTTGGTGATCTGGATGTCCAGTACCGCCATGAAGGCGCCGAGCATGGTGCTCATCACCGCGATCCAGTCGCGACGACTGGGCTCCGCCGTCGCGCGGATCAGCGCATCACCCGCCATGGTGTTCTTCGCTGCGCAGATCCACGGTGACCTCCACCGACATGCCGGGGCGGATCAGTCCGCGCAGCGGGTTGTCGGCGGCGAAGGTCAGCTTGACCGGGATGCGCTGCACCACCTTGGTGAAGTTGCCGGTGGCGTTGTCCGGCGGCAGCAGGCTGAACTGAGCGCCGGAAGCGGCGAACAGGCTATCGATGCGGCCCTCGATGGGCGTGTCGGGATAGCTGTCGAACAGCAGCTCGGCTTTCTGCCCGGGGCGCATGCGGCCGATCTGGGTTTCCTTGAAGTTGGCCTGAATCCAGATGTCCTGATCCGGCACCAGCGACAGCAGGTAGGCGCCGCTCTGCACCACCTGGCCTTCACGCGCCGAGCGTTGCCCGACCATGCCGCTGATCGGTGCGTGGATCTGTGTGCGCGAGAGGTTGAGATCGGCCTGCTCCAGGTCGGCTTGGGCGGAGAGAATGAGCGCGTCCAGGCGTTTGAGCTCGGCTTCCAGGCTGGCGACCTGTTGACGCTGCGCCTGCAGGTCGGCCTGGGCCTTGGCCACTTGCGAGCGGGCCACGCGATTGTCGGCGGCCAGGGTGGTAACGCGTTCTTCGGAGACATAACCCGGCTTGCGCAGGGTCTGGGCACGGCCAAGATCGAGCTTGGAGCGATCGAGGGTCGCCTGGCTGGCGGCAACATCAGCCTGGCTGGCGGCAATCAGGCTGGCCTGCTGGTCGAGCTTGCTCTGCGCCTGGGCGCGCTCGGCCTCATGGGTTTCCAGAGCGGCGAGGGCGCGCTGGCGAGCCAGGCGGAAATCGGCGTCTTCCAGCACGGCCAGCACCTCACCGGCTTCCACGTGCTGGTTGTCGCGCACCAGCACCTTTTCGATGCGCGCATTCAACTGGCTGGAGACACGGGTTATCTCGCCCTGTACGTAGGCGTTGTCAGTGCTCTCGTGATAGCGGCCGACCAGCAGCCATTGAGCGAGCAGGGCACCGACGATAAGGGCGAGAAGGATTGCGAAGACGAGAAGGCGGCGTTGCAGTTTTGCGGGCATGCTTGAGGCTCGGGATGCGACAAAGAAATGTAAGTAAATTTAACAGTGTTCCCTTTGTGCTAGTAGACTCTAGGCTTGGCATGCTTTGTTGCGTACGAGGAACAATCATGGGGCTGGATGACGCACTGATCTTTACCCGAGTGGTGGAATGCCACAGCTTCACCCAGGCTGCGACCAGCCTGGGCATGCAGAAGTCGACGGTGAGTCGGCGCATCGCCTTGCTCGAGGAACGTCTCGGCGTGCGTCTGCTCAATCGCACCACGCGCAAGTTGCGTCTGACCGAGGTGGGGCAGGCCTATTACGAGCGTTGCCGGCAGATCATGCTCGACTTCGCCGAGGCAGAGCAGGCGGTGATGCAGCTGCAGCGCGAGCCCTCCGGGCTGTTGCGCATCACCTCACCCATCGAATTCGGCCAGCTTTTTCTCGGGCGAGTGCTGGGCGAGTTCATGCGTCAGTACCCGCAGATCGACGCCGAGGTGGAGCTGACCTCGCGCTCGGTGGATCCATTGGAGGAGGGCGTGGACATCGCCATCCAGGTCGGTCAGCCGCAGGATTCCACCCTCATCGCGCGCAAGCTGTTCGAAAGCGGCCGGCGCCTGTGCGCGAGCCCGGCCTATCTGGCCGCGCATGGCACGCCGCGTGGCGTCGCCGAGCTGGAAGGGCACCGGGCAATTCTGTTGCAGCACGATGCGCCACGCTATTGGCCGCTGCTGGGTGAAAACCTGCCCTGTCAGCGGGTGATGACCTGCAACAACATCACCTTCGCCCGTGAGGCGACCCTGGCGGGCGCCGGGATTTCCGGGCTGCCGGTGATGATCAGTGAGGACGCGGTGCGCAGCGGACGCCTGATCGAGCTGTTGCCCGAAGCGCGCTTGCCGGTGGGCGAGGTCTATGCCATCTATCCGTCGCGGCGTTTCCAGGCGATGAAGGTCAAGACCTTCCTCGACTTTCTAATCGCCAGCCTGCCGATCACCCGCGGCGGGCTGCTGGAGCCGGGGGCCGTCGGCCTGCTAACATCGCCCGCTTGATTCAAACCTCGTGTCTTCCTTCCGAGAACATTCATGACCACCGTTCGTACCCGTATCGCGCCATCGCCGACCGGCGACCCCCATGTCGGCACCGCCTACATTGCACTGTTCAACCTGTGCTTCGCTCGCCAGCACGGTGGCCAGTTCATCCTGCGCATCGAAGACACCGATCAGCTGCGTTCGACCCGCGAGTCCGAGCAGCAGATTTTCGATGCATTGCGCTGGCTGGGTATCGAATGGGACGAAGGCCCGGACGTCGGCGGCCCGCACGGCCCGTATCGGCAGAGCGAGCGTGGCGAAATCTACAAGAAGTATTCGGACGAGCTGGTCGCCAAAGGCCACGCCTTCCCGTGCTTCTGCTCCGCCGAGCGCCTCGATGAAGTGCGCGCGCAGCAGATGGCCAACAAGGAAACCCCGCGTTACGACGGCCATTGCATGCACCTCGATCCAGCCGAGGCGCAGCGCCGCATCGACGCGGGTGAGTCGCACGTGGTGCGCATGAAGGTGCCGAGCGAAGGCGTCTGCGTGGTGCCGGACATGCTCCGTGGCGACGTCGAGATCCCCTGGGATCGTATGGACATGCAGGTGCTGATGAAGGCCGATGGCCTGCCCACCTACTTCCTGGCCAACGTGGTCGACGACCACCTGATGGGCATCACCCATGTGCTGCGTGGCGAAGAGTGGCTGCCGTCGGCGCCCAAGCTGATCAAGCTCTACGAGTACTTCGGCTGGGAGCAGCCGGCGCTGTGCTACATGCCGCTGCTGCGCAATCCGGACAAGAGCAAGCTGTCCAAGCGCAAGAACCCCACCAGCATCACCTTCTACGAGCGCATGGGCTACCTGCCGCAGGCCATGCTCAACTACCTGGGGCGCATGGGTTGGTCGATGCCGGACGAGCGCGAGAAGTTCTCGCTGGCCGAGATGATCGAACACTTCGACATCAACCGCGTATCGCTGGGCGGGCCGATCTTCGACCTGGAAAAACTGTCCTGGCTGAACGGCCAGTGGCTGCGCGAGCTGCCGGTGGAGACCTTTGCCGCCGAAGTGCAGAAGTGGGCGCTCAACCCCGAGTACCTGATGAAAATCGCGCCGCACGTGCAGGGCAGGGTGGAGACCTTCAGCCAGATCGCACCGCTGGCCGGCTTTTTCTTCTCCGGCGCGCTGAACCTGGATGCCAAGCTGTTCGAGCACAAGAAACTCTCGGCGGATCAGGTGCGCCAGCTGATGCAACTGATCCTGTGGAAGCTCGAGTCGCTGCGTCAGTGGGAAAAAGAGCGCATCACCGGCTGCATCCAGGCCGTGGTCGAGCATCTGGAACTGAAGCTGCGTGACGCCATGCCGCTGATGTTCGCTGCCATCACCGGGCAGGCCAGCTCGGTTTCCGTGCTCGATGCCATGGAAATCCTTGGTCCGGACCTGACCCGCTTCCGTCTGCGTCAGGCGCTTGAACTGCTCGGCGGCACCTCGAAGAAGGAAGCCAAGGAGTGGGAGAAGCTGCTAGCGGCCATCGGCTAAGTTGAGGCGGGCAGTTGTGGGAGGGGCTTTAGCCGCAAGGATTTGATTTTGTCGCCGCTGTAGCGCCTCCCACGGTCGGAATTCTGTTCACTTTAGAACGGTCAAATACGATCAGTCCCCTCGCCCCTCTGGGGAGAGGGTTAGGGCGGGCCGCGTTCGGAGAGGGGAAAAACTAGCAGCTTGCTGTGTTTTCAGCCCTCTCCCCAGCCCCTCTCCCATAAATGGTAGAGGGGAGCCAAACGCATGCAGCCTTAAGTGAACGGCATTACTCCCACGGTCGGGGCTTATGCTTTGCGAGGAGAGGCCTAAGTAATTGTTCTAGTGGCAAAAACTTTTGGCTAACAGGAAAAATGTTGTTGACAGCCAATCGGGGCGCTCTTAACATGCGCCCCGTCCTCGAGATGGGGCTATAGCTCAGCTGGGAGAGCGCTTGCATGGCATGCAAGAGGTCAACGGTTCGATCCCGTTTAGCTCCACCAATCTCGACTCCTTCGGGAGTGCCAGAATCGGTTTGACCGATTCGCGATCAGGGGTTTTGCGTCCCCTTCGTCTAGTGGCCTAGGACACCGCCCTTTCACGGCGGTAACAGGGGTTCGAGTCCCCTAGGGGACGCCACTTATTCCAGCCGCAGCGCTCAGGCGCTGCAGCCAGACCGAAAGGTTTCGGGGCTATAGCTCAGCTGGGAGAGCGCTTGCATGGCATGCAAGAGGTCAACGGTTCGATCCCGTTTAGCTCCACCAAACACTGACAAGGCCAGCTTAGCGCTGGCCTTGTTCTTCGAAGGTTTTGTCCCCTTCGTCTAGTGGCCTAGGACACCGCCCTTTCACGGCGGTAACAGGGGTTCGAGTCCCCTAGGGGACGCCATTTTCCAGTCGCAACGCGCAAGCGCTGCGAGCCGACCGCAAGGTTTCGGGGCTATAGCTCAGCTGGGAGAGCGCTTGCATGGCATGCAAGAGGTCAACGGTTCGATCCCGTTTAGCTCCACCAATCACACAAGGCCAGCCTAGCGCTGGCCTTGTCGTTCGAAGGTTTCGTCCCCTTCGTCTAGTGGCCTAGGACACCGCCCTTTCACGGCGGTAACAGGGGTTCGAGTCCCCTAGGGGACGCCATTTTTCTTGCCGCATTTGCGGAACCCAGGGGCTGCCTCTTCGGAGGTGGCCCCTTTTTATTTTCGCCTGCCAATGGAGCGCAGCGCCCGCTGCCGGAGCCCTGACGCTGCTTCTCAGGCGTCGTTGAGTGCCACGGCTTCGTAGCTGACCACGCGGTTGCGGCCGTCTGCCTTGGCGCGATACAGGGCGCGATCCGCCAGTTCCAGCCAGCGCTCGCCGCAGTTGGGATCGTTCGGTACCCCGGCGTGCAGGCCGATGCTCAGGCTCAGTGGTATCGATTGCTGCTGGTAGCTGCAGGGGGTTCGGGCGATATCTTCGCGTAGCTGTTCGGCGAGGTCGAGTGCACCGGTAAGGTCGGTACCGTCGAGCAGGGCGACGAATTCCTCGCCGCCGAAGCGGGCCAGCAGGTCGCTGCTGCGCAGACGTTGCTGGATGCGTTGGGCTGCATGGCGCAGGCAGGCATCGCCGGCCAGGTGACCATAGTGGTCATTGACCTGCTTGAAGTGATCCAGGTCCATCATCAGGATCGCCAGCGACTGCTGGCTGCGCTCGGCGCGGGCGCAAGCGCGCGCCAGTTCCTCGCTGAGCGTCTGGCGATTGAACAGGCCGGTGAGACCATCACGGCGATTCAGCTCCGCCAGGCGCAGGTTGGCGTTGGACAGCTGCTGCAGGGTGTCCTGCAGGGTCGCGGTGCGCTCCTGCACGCGTTGTTCCAGGCTCTCGCTGATCTGCCTCTGCAGTTCCAGGTGCTTGGCCTGCTCGTTGCGCAGATGGCGCTCCTGTTCGATCAGTCTGGCCTGTGCCAGGCGTTCGGCGTGTTGCACCTGGCGGATGCGTGCGGCAAGGGCGATGGAGAACACCGTCATCTCGATCAGGCCGCCCACCTGTTGCGTGTGAAGGGTTAGCAGCGAGTAGGGCAGCAGCCCGGTGCCGGTGAGGATGCTGGCCAGGCTGGCGGTGATCAGCACGAACCAGCCCAGGGCGAACAGGCGTGCCGCCACATAACCTTCACGCCAGCGCAGCAGAGTGATGATGAAGGCGGCCACGGCGCAGGCGACCACCAGTACGAAGCTGCCTATCAGTGCGGGTGCATAAGGTCCGAGGAGCGCCATGCCCAGTACCAGCCAGGCGCAGGCCTTGAGTGCGTTGGCGACCCAGCGGTAGGGCTTCGCGGCCTTGTCCAGCTCCAGCACGCCGTAGGTGAACTGTATGCCGAACAAGGTCGCCAGCGCCGAACTGAGTGGAAAGCTGAGCTGGTGCCAGGCCAGGGCGTTGGGCCACAACCATTGCAGGGCGAAGCCAAGCTGGATGAACTGATAGAGACTGAAGCTGGCGACGAACAGGCTGTACCAGAGGTAATTGCGGTCACGCGTGATGCAGAAGATGCTCAGGTTGTAGATCAGCATCGCGATCAGGGCGCCGAAGAACAGGCCCTGTAACAACAGGCTGCGTTGCTCCTCGTGATCGAATGCCTCATGGGTCATCAGGCTGGCGCTGAGGTTGGCGGAACCGTCGGTCTGCATGCGCAGCCAGATGCGCCGTTGCTCGCCCGGCTCGACGTCCAGTGGGAGCGCCAGCTGGCGGTGCTCGACCCAGCGCCAGCCGAAGGGGCGCTGGTCACCCGCGCGGTAAACCCGTTCGTCGTCGAGGCCGTAAGCGTCCAGCTGATCGAGCAACGGATTGCCGATCAATAGTACCCAGCCAAGCGAGCGATTGTGCGGGTTGTGCACGTCCAGGCGCAGCCAGTAGGCGCTGCCGCCGTAGCCGAAGCTGGCATCGCGCCGGTCGACGGGCTGCCAGGCAGAGTCGGGCAGGGCCCGGACATTGGTGATGTCGGCCTGGCCGCTCGGGTCTTGCCAGAAATACATGTAGGGGCCGGGCAGCGTCTGCGTCTGGCCGCTCGGCAGCGGCAGGCTGTCTGCCCAGGTCAGCGCTGGCAGCAGCAGAAGCATCAATAGGCGCAGGATGGCAGTCAATTGCTCGTTCTCGGACTCTCTGGCGAGTGCGCGCATTATGGCGCGCGGTAATGGCGCGATGAAAGCTCGGCACTGCATGCACTGGCCGCGCGGCGTATGATGCGGGGCCGGATCGAGCGGCCGCCGACGAGTTTGGCGGTCACCCGGTGTGGAACATGGAGCCTGGGCGGCGCCGTTGTCGCCTCGCCCGGGCCGGCTCATTCGGCCCGTCTTGGCGGGCTGCAAACCTGGAGGTACCGCCATGAACTGGGAGCTGCCCAGCCCCTTCGTCATCGATATCGACGTGACAGCAGAGGATATCGACGGTCTCGGCCATGCCAACAACGCGGTGTATGTCAGCTGGCTGGAGCGCTGCGCCTGGCGTCATTCGCAGTTTCTGGGGCTGGATCTGGTCGAGTATCGCCGCCTGGATCGGGCCATGGCCGTGGTGCGTCACGAGATCGATTACCTGGCCAGCGCCTATGAAGGGCAGCAGCTGCAGATGGCGACCTGGATCGTCGAGTCCGACCAACGCCTGAAGATGGATCGTCGTTTCCAGCTGGTGCGGCCCGAGGATGGTCTGACGCTGCTCAGGGCCAAGACCACCTTCGTCTGCATCGAATTGTCCAGCGGGCGCCCCAAGCGCATGCCGTCGGAGTTCGTCGAGGGCTATGGCCAGGCCTTGATGGAGCCTTATCCGCTTGAGCTATAGGCGCGCTCAGTCGATCAGTGGCGCGAGAAACACCTGGTGCGGTTCGACCATCACGGCGAACTGACGGGTTTCGCCGGGGCGCAGCAGTATCGACTGCGCGACGTCCGGCCCACGCCCGCCGCAATAGCCGTCGGGTGACAGGGCCACGGCGACGCTTAATTCGCCGCTGGGCAGGTCCAGGCTGGTGCGTTCGCCTGGGCCAAGCTTCGCCACCGCCTGCTGGTTGACGTAAAGCTCCACGTCGCAGGCGTTCGGCGCGTTGCTGTCGCGGCTGAAGATCAAGCGCGCCGACGCGTCGGCGACCGGGTCGGGCGGTATCTGTTTGATACCCCGGGGCAGCGCGTCGCTGGCCTGTGCCCCCAGATACCACATACCCAGAACGATCAACGCGAGATAACGCATGACGAGCTTCCTGTTTTGGCGGTTGTCAGTGTGGCCCATCTTGCGCGCGGCGCGCGACCCCTTAAACTGTGCGCCCCATTTTTTCGGACTATCTCATGCAAATCGCCCTGGCGCCCATGGAGGGGCTGGTCGACGAGATCCTGCGCGACGTACTGACCCGTATCGGTGGGATCGACTGGTGCGTGACCGAGTTCATTCGCGTGAGCGAGCGGCTGTTGCCGGCGGCTACCTACCACAAGCTGGCGCCCGAGCTGTTCAACGGTTCACGCACCCAGGCCGGCACGCCGATGCGGGTGCAGTTTCTCGGCTCCGATCCGCAATGCCTGGCCGACAACGCCGCGTTTGCCTGTACGCTCGGCGCGCCTGTGATCGATCTCAACTTCGGTTGCCCGGCCAAGACGGTTAACAAGTCGCGCGGCGGTGCGGTGCTACTCAAGGAGCCCGAGTTGCTGCATGCGATCGTCCGTGAGGTGCGCCGCACGGTGCCGGTCGAAATTCCGGTGACGGCGAAGATGCGCCTGGGGTTCGAGGGCAAGGAGGGCGCGCTGGACTGCGCGCGGGCGCTAGCCGAAGGCGGGGCGAGCCAGATCGTCGTGCATGCGCGTACCAAGGTCGAGGGATACAAGCCGCCGGCGCATTGGGAATGGGTGGCGCGGGTGCAAGAGGTGGTCGGCGTGCCGGTGTTCGCCAATGGCGAGGTGTGGACGCTGGATGACTGGCGCCGCTGCCGTGAAATCAGTGGCGTGGATGACATCATGTTGGGCCGCGGCCTGGTATCGCGCCCCGGTCTGGCACGGCAGATCGCGGCGGTCAGGGCCGGAGAGGCGCCCGAGGAAATGAGCTGGGCCGAACTGCAGCCGCTGCTGCTCGACTTCTGGCAGCAGGCAAGGCGCAAGCTGGCGCCGCGCTACGCACCGGGGCGCCTGAAACAGTGGTTGGCGATGCTTACTCGTACCTACCCGGAAGCTGTCGCGCTGTTCGCTGAGGTGCGCCGCGAGCAGGATTGCGAGCGTATCGACCGGCTGCTGATGATGCCCTCCAGCTAAAGCCTGTGGCCTGGATGAAATCCAGGCAGCGGGCATTCTCCCCGGATTGCATCCGGGCTACGGCTGAAGCTTGGTGCGCACGCCACACGCTGCGGTAGGGATGGTGGGTGGCTTGGTGGGTCCATGCTTCCATGCGGGCTGTAAACGAATTTTTCAGGCTCTTGAAAAATGTCCTGGCGACCCTAAATACGTGACTGCGGGATGCCGAAGTCGGGTTCCGCGATATGAACCTTGCTGAAATTTTCAGGAGAATACTCATGAGCAACGTACTGTCCCTGGCCCCTCTGTTCCGCCAGTCCGTCGGTTTCGACCGTTTCAACGATCTTTTCGAATCTGCCCTGCGCAGCAATGACGCCGGCAGTTCCTACCCGCCCTATAACGTCGAGAAGCATGGCGAAGACCACTACCGCATCGTGGTCGCGGCTGCCGGCTTCGAGGAAGGCGATCTGGAGCTGCAGGTCGAGCGGGGCGTGCTGACCGTGGTCGGCAACAAGCGTGATCGCAGCGCCGAGAGTGTCAGCTACCTGCATCAGGGCATCGCCCAGCGTGCGTTCAAGCTGTCGTTCCGCCTGGCCGATCATATCGAGGTCAAGGGTGCCAACCTGGTTAACGGTCTGCTCCATGTCGAGCTGGAGCGCATCGTGCCGGAAGAGGCCAAGGCCAAGCGCATTCCCATCGGCAGTCAGCGTCCTGCGCTGGAAAGCTGAGTCGATGGTCGATGAAGCAGGCGCCCCGCGGGGCTAATGCTGTTCACATAAGAATGGTCGAACGCGATCAGTCCCCTCGCCCCTCCGGGGAGAGGGTTAGGGCGGGCCGCGTTCGGCGAGGGGAAAACTGGCAGTTTTGCAGTGTTTTCAGCCCTCTCCCCCAGCCCCTCTCCCATAAATGGGAGAGGGGAGCCAAGCGCGAGCACCTTAAGCGAACAGTTGCCCCGCGGGGCGCCTTTTTCATTTGGCTCGGCTCTAGCCGTTCAGCATCAGCAGGTCGCGGAAGGCTTCCTGCGGCAGCGGTCTGCTGAACAGATAACCCTGATAAAGATGGCAACCTTGCGACTGCAGGAACTCCAGTTGGTCCTGCTGTTCGACACCCTCTGCGATCAACCCCAGGCCCAGGCTGCGTGCCATGGCGACGATGGCGCGAATGATCTCGGCGTCGTTGGGGTCGTTGGTGGCGTCGCGCACGAACGACTGGTCGATCTTCAGCATGTCCACCGGCAGGCGCTTGAGGTAGGTCAGCGAACTGTAGCCAGTGCCGAAATCGTCCATGGCGAAGCTGACGCCTTGCTTTTTCAGGCGCAGCATCTTGCCGACGGTATCGTCGATATTCTGAATGACGATGCCTTCGGTGATTTCCAGCTTGAGCATGGCATTGGGCAACTGGCTGGCACGTAGGCAGTTGGCTACGCGTTCGACGAAGTCGTGCTGGCGGAACTGGCGGGGGCTGATGTTCACGCACAGGCTGAAGCGCTCGCTGTCGACCAAGCCACCAGCCAGTAGCTGGGAGCAGAAATGACAGGCCTCGGCCAGCACCCAGCCACCGACCTCAACGATCAATCCGCTTTCTTCCAGCACCTGAATGAAGTGCGCCGGCGATTGTGGCCCCAGTTGCGGATGCTGCCAGCGCAGCAGGGCTTCGGCGCCGACCACCTTGCCGTCACGGGCGTCGACCTGGGGCTGGAAGTGCAGTTCGAATTCGCCACGAGCCAGAGCCAGGCGCAGATCATTCTCCAGGCGCAGGCGAGCGCTGGCAGCATCCTGCATGGTGCTGCGAAACAGCTGGATAGCGTTGCGGCCGGAATCCTTGGCGCGGTACAGGGCAATATCGGCGCGTTTGAGCAAATCTGCTGGAGTGTTGCCGTGGTCGGGAATCAACGCGACACCGATGCTCGGTGTAACCTGCAGGCGGTGTCCGTCCAGCAGCATCGGTTCGGCAAGCAGCTGACGCAGTTTTTCGGCGACTTGGCGGACGTGGCGGGTGACTTCCGAGCGTTTGCCCTCCAGGCCAGAGAGCAATACCACGAATTCGTCACCGCCCAGGCGCGCCACGGTGTCCTCCAGACGCACGCTGGCTTCCAGGCGCGCGGTGACCAGGCGCAGCACGGAGTCGCCGACGGGGTGGCCGAGCGAGTCGTTGATGTGCTTGAAGTGGTCGAGATCGAGAAACAGCAGGGCGCCGCGCAGGTCATGGCGTTTGAGCAGGGCGATCTGCTGAGTCAGACGGTCCATCAGCAGGGCGCGATTGGGTAGGTTGGTCAGCGCATCGTGATAGGCCAGGTGCTGCACCTGCGCCTGGGCCTGCTTGAGCTCGCTGATGTCACGCGCGGTGAGCAGCAGGCAGGGCACGCCATCGAGTTCGATGGGTTGCACGGAAACGTCGACCAGGCGCACGTCGCCGTCGCGGTGCCGGCCGTGCATTTCCATATGCAGTACCTTGGCGTTGCGCGACAGCTGCTCGAGCAACCGCTGGCGCTCCTCGGGATAGGCCCAGACGTCCATCTCGAAGGACGTGCGCCCGACCACTTCCTCCGGCAGGTAGCCGGTGATGCGGGTGAAGCCTTCGTTGACCTCGATGTAGCGGCCGCTTTCGCGCTCGGTGATGGTGATCGCGTCCGGGCTGGAGTGGAAGGCCTTGGCGAACTTCTCTTCCGAGGCTTGCAGGCGCTGTTCACGCAATACCCGTTCGCTGATGTCGACCAGGGTGCCGACCATTCGCAGCGGTTGCCCGTCGTCGTCGAGCTGCAGCTTGGCCGTGCTTTCGAGAAAGCGCAGGCCGCCATTCTCCCGCTGTACGCGATAGGTGACCTGATAATGGCTGCGGCGCTCTTCGACCATCTGCTGAAAGTGCTGGCGCAGGCTGCGCCGGTCCTCCATTGGCACATGCCGGAAGAAATCGAGAAAGGCGCCTTCGAATGGTGCCGCGTCCAGCCCCTGCAGTTGCGCTGCGCGGGCGCTGGCGATCAGGCGGCTGCCGGGAATGTGCCAGTCCCAGGTGCCCAGGTCGGCCGATTCCAGCGCCAGGCGCAGGCGCTGTTTGCTTTCGTTCAGCGCCAGTTCCTGGGCGCGTTGTTCGGTTATGTTGCGCACGGTGAGCACCAGGCAATCGACGCCGTTCAATTCAATCTCGCCGCCGAACAGCAGGTTGCTGGTGACGCGGCCGTCGCGACTGAACAGGCGCACCTCGAGGTTGTCCAGGCGCCCGGTTTGCGCGGCTTCGAGCATGCGCTGACGGTCACCGGGGTCAGCCCAGATGCCCAGCTCCAGCGAGGTGCGGCCCACGGCTTCGGCGCAGCTCCAGCCAAACTGCTGCTCGAAGCTCGGGTTGACTTCGATAAAGCGACCTGTCGCCCGCTCGGAGATCGCCACCGCGTCCGGGGTATGCATGAATGCCTTGGCGAATTTTTCCTCGCTGGCGCGCAGTGCGTTCTCCGCTCGCTTGCGCTCACTGGTGTCGAGAAAGGTGCAGAGCATCAGGCGGTCACCCTGCAATTCGATGTACTGGCTCGACAGCACACCGTCGAGAATGTCGCCGGCGCGGGTGCGTAGCTGCACCTCCTGAATCACCGGCTCGCGGCTCAGCGGCGCCTGCCGACGCAACTGGTCGCGCTGACTGGCGTGTACCCAGAGATTCAGCTCATGGGTGGAGTAGCCAAGAATTTCGCTGGGGTTCCAGCCAAAGGCGTGGGTGAAGTGCTGGTTGACCTCAATGATTTCGCTGTTGTCGTAGCGCACCAGCATCATGATGTCGGGGCTCAGGCGGAACAGGCTGGCGAAGCGTTCCTCTGAAGCGCTCAGGGCCTCGGCACGTTCCTGCTGGGCAGTGATGTCGCGGATCACGCCGAACATCCGTGGCCGACCGTCAGCCTCGCGTTGCAGGCTGCCGGTGATCTCCAGCCAGTGCAGGCTGCCGTCCGGCCAGCGGATACGATGGCGCAGGGCATTGGGGATCTGTTCGCCCTTGAGAATGGCCTCGAACGTCGCCAGAACTTCGGCGCGCTCCTCCTCGGGGATCAGCTCGATGTAATGCAGTTCCCGCGTTACCGGGCGATTGGGATCGAGGCCGAACAGTGCCTGGGCGCCGCGCGACCAGTTCACCTGGCCGCTGCGAATGTCCCAGTACCAGGTACCGAGATGCGCGCCATTCAGCGCGGCCAGCAAACGCGGTGCGTCTTGCCAGGTTTGCTCGAATTCGGCGGGATCCATCGCCGGGATATGTGGCAGGGGCGGGGTCTGGTCAGTCGATCTGGCCATGGCCGAACCGTTCTCCGGAGGGCGCGATGCGCGGGGCGGGCATTAATGGCATGTGGACACTTTTTTTATCGTTGTGTCACCACGTTAGTCTGATGCCGGTGGCCTATGCAAGGTCGTCCCGTTGGCTGTCGAGCAGATCCATGAAAGCCCGCGCAGCATTGGACAGCGTACGCTCGGTATGCAGGATGTAGCCTAGCTGGCGGGTCAGCTGAATGCCCGGGATCGGCAGGCGCGCGACCTGTTCGTCGAGCATGGTGCGTGGCAGTACGCTCCAGGCCAGGCCAATGGACACCATCATCTTGATGGTTTCCAGGTAGTTGGTGCTCATGGCGATATTCGGCGTCAGGCCCTGGGCCTCGAACAGGCGCTGCACGATGTGATGAGTGAAGGTGTTGCCGCCGGGAAATACCGCGGGGTGCTGCGCCACGTCGGCCAGACTGATCGCCTGGCTGCGTGCCAGCGGATGTTCCGGCGCGGCGACGAAGTCCAGCGGGTCGTCCCACACCGCCACGGCGCGGATCGGTTCGCGGGTTTCCGGGGCGAGGGTGATCACCGCCAGCTCGGCGCGACCATGCAGAATCTCTTCGTAGGCCACCTCCGAATCGAGAAACTGGATATCCAGTGCCACCTGCGGGTGGGCGCGGGTAAACGCACGCAGCAGTGCAGGGAGGCGATGCAAGCCGATATGGTGACTGGTGGCGAGCGTCAGACGGCCGCTGACCTCACCGGATAGATTGGTCAGCGCGCGGCGCGTGTCGTCCAGCACGTTGAGGATTTGGTAGGCGCGCGGCAGCAGGGCGCGGCCCGCCTGGGTCAGGCCGATCTCGCGGCCGAGGCGATCGAACAGGCGCACGCCCAGTTGCTGCTCCAGGCCGGCGATGCGTTTACTCACCGCCGGCTGGGTCAGATGCAGGCGCTCGCCGGCTTCGGAAAAGCTGCCCGTCTCGGCGATGGCGATAAAGGCATTGAGGTTGGCCAAATCCATGGGGCGCTCCGCGAATAGAAGAATGCCTTGAGCATACATTCCAATGCGGAATCCTTTGAATAAAAAATATGAATTTGAGTTATTTCGTGCCCGGCAATAGCATTCTCCCCATAAGCCAAAGGGCCTTTTTCGCCCGAGGCATAGAAAGATGCACTTCTGACGCCAGTCGGTGATAACGCTGGCAGTTTATGGATGTGCTCAAAAGGCGCTGATGAGGTAAGGCTGATGACTGGCAAGACGCTCTACGACAAGCTCTGGGAAATGCACGAAGTGAAACGTCGTGACGACGGTTCCTCGTTGATCTACATCGACCGTCACATCCTCCACGAAGTGACTTCGCCCCAGGCCTTCGAAGGCCTGCGCCTGGCCGGGCGCAAGCCGTGGCGCATCGATGCCAACATCGCCACGCCGGATCACAACGTGCCGACCACCAAGGCCGAGCGCCAGGGCGGCCTCGAGGCTATCGCCGATGAGGTCTCGCGCATCCAGGTACAGACCCTGGATGAGAACTGCGACGACTTCGGCATCCTCGAATTCAAGATGAACGACGTGCGCCAGGGCATCGTCCACGTGGTCGGCCCGGAGCAGGGCGCTACTCTGCCAGGCATGACCGTGGTCTGCGGCGACTCGCATACCTCGACTCATGGCGCCTTCGGTGCGCTGGCCCACGGTATCGGTACCTCGGAGGTCGAGCACGTGCTCGCCACCCAGTGCCTGGTCGCCAAGAAAATGAAGAACATGCAGGTGCGCGTCGAAGGCAAACTGCCGTTCGGCGTGACCGCCAAGGACATCGTGCTGGCCGTGATCGGCAAGATCGGCACTGCCGGTGGCAACGGCCATGCGCTGGAGTTCGCCGGTAGCGCGATCCGCGACCTGTCGCTGGAAGGGCGCATGACCATCTGCAATATGTCCATCGAGGCCGGTGCCCGCGTTGGCCTGGTAGCGGTGGACGAGAAGACCATCGCCTACGTCAAGGATCGCCCGTTCGCGCCCAAGGGCAGCGATTGGGACATGGCCGTGGCGCAGTGGCAGAACCTGGTGTCCGACGCCGATGCGGTGTTCGACACCGTGGTCGAGCTGAAGGCCGAAGACATCAAGCCGCAGGTCAGCTGGGGCACTTCGCCGGAAATGGTCTTGGCCGTCGACCAGAACGTGCCGGACCCGGCCGTCGAGGCCGACCCGGTGAAGAAGGACTCGATCACCCGTGCGCTCAAGTACATGGGCCTGAGCGCCAACCAGCCGATCACCGATATCCAGTTGGATCGCGTGTTCATCGGTTCCTGCACCAACTCGCGCATCGAAGACCTGCGCGCTGCCGCTGAAGTGGCCAAGGGCCGCAAGGTCGCTGCGACCGTCAAACAGGCGCTGGTGGTGCCGGGCTCTGGCCTGGTCAAGGCGCAAGCCGAGGCCGAAGGGCTGGACAAAATCTTCATCGAAGCCGGTTTCGAATGGCGTGAGCCGGGTTGCTCCATGTGCCTGGCGATGAACCCGGACAAACTGGGTAGCGGCGAGCATTGCGCGTCCACCTCCAACCGCAACTTCGAAGGCCGTCAGGGTGCCGGTGGTCGTACCCATCTGGTGAGCCCAGCCATGGCTGCCGCTGCGGCGGTGACCGGTCGCTTCATCGACGTTCGCGAATTGATTCAGGCCTGAGGAGACCGCACATGAAAGCCTTCACCCAACACACCGGTCTGGTCTGCCCGCTCGATCGTGCCAACGTCGACACCGATCAGATCATTCCCAAGCAGTTCTTGAAGTCGATCAAGCGCACCGGCTTCGGCCCAAATCTGTTCGACGAGTGGCGTTATCTGGATGTCGGCCAGCCGAACCAGGACAACTCCAAGCGTCCGATCAACAAGGATTTCGTGCTCAACTTCCCGCGTTATCAGGGTGCCAGTGTGCTGCTGGCTCGTGAGAACTTCGGCTGCGGTTCCTCGCGCGAACACGCGCCATGGGCGCTGGACGAGTACGGCTTCCGCACCGTCATCGCGCCGAGCTTCGCTGATATCTTCTTCAACAACAGCTTCAAGAACGGCCTGCTGCCGATCATCCTCAAGGATGAAGAGGTCGATGCGCTGTTCGAGCAGGCTGAGGCCACTGAAGGTTATCAGTTGACCGTTGACCTCGAGGCGCAGACCGTGACCCGTCCCGATGGCGTGCAGTACAGCTTCGAAGTCGATGCCTTCCGCAAGCACTGCCTGCTCAACGGCCTGGACGACATCGGCCTCACTCTGCAGGATCAGGACGCGATCAAGGCCTTCGAAGCCAAGTACCAGCAGGGCAGCCCCTGGCTGTTCGGCGCGATCAAATAAACCCGGCTGCAAGCCGCAAACTTCAAGCTGCAAGTAAAAGCGGCTTTTGCTTGTGGCTTGCAGCTTGAAGCTTGAAGCTTGTAGCTATTTCCGAAGGAAATCTTCATGAAACAGATTCTGGTTCTCCCTGGCGATGGCATCGGCCCGGAAATCATGGCCGAGGCGGTCAAGGTACTGAACCTGGCCAATGACAAATACGCCCTGGGCTTCGAGTTGAGCTTCGATGATCTGGGTGGTGCGGCCATCGATCGTTATGGCGTGCCGCTGGCCGACGAAACCCTGGCGCGTGCCAAGGCGGCTGACGCGGTGCTGCTCGGCGCCGTTGGCGGGCCGAAGTGGGACGCCATCGATCCGGCCATCCGCCCGGAGCGCGGTTTGCTGAAGATCCGTTCGCAACTGGGCCTGTTCGGCAACCTGCGTCCGGCCATCCTCTATCCGCAGTTGGCCGAGGCCTCCAGCCTCAAGCCGGAAGTGGTCGCGGGCCTGGACATCCTCATCGTCCGCGAGCTGACCGGCGGCATCTATTTCGGCCAGCCGCGTGAGAGCAAGGTGCTGGAGAACGGCGAACGCATGGCTTACGACACCCTGCCGTATAGCGAGAGCGAAATCCGCCGCATCGCCAAGGTCGGCTTCGATATGGCGCGCGTGCGCGGCAAGAAGCTGTGCTCGGTGGACAAGGCCAATGTTCTGGCGTCCAGCCAGCTGTGGCGTGCCGTGGTCGAGGAAGTGGCCAAGGACTATCCGGACGTCGAGCTGAGCCACATGTACGTCGACAACGCCGCCATGCAACTGGTGCGCGCGCCCAAGCAATTCGATGTGATGGTTACCGACAACATGTTTGGCGACATTTTGTCCGATGAAGCTTCGATGCTCACCGGTTCCATCGGCATGCTGCCATCGGCATCCTTGGACGCCAACAACAAGGGCATGTACGAGCCGTGCCATGGCTCCGCGCCGGACATCGCCGGCAAGGGCATCGCCAACCCGCTGGCCACCATTCTCTCGGTATCCATGATGCTGCGTTACAGCTTCGGCCAGGTGGCCGCGGCCGATGCCATCGAAAAAGCGGTGAGCCTGGTATTGGATCAGGGCCTGCGTACCGGCGACATCTGGTCCGAGGGCAAGACCAAGGTCGGTACCGCTGCGATGGGTGATGCAGTGGCCTCCGCGCTGCGTAGTCTGTAATCTTCCCAGCCCCGCCGGGGTGGTTCCGGCTGGCTGTTTATATAGGTGTAGTCGTTATGAAACGTGTAGGTCTGATCGGTTGGCGTGGCATGGTCGGTTCCGTGCTCATGCAGCGCATGCTGGAAGAGCGGGACTTCGACCTGATCGAGCCGGTGTTCTTCACCACCTCCAATGTCGGCGGCCAGGGCCCTGCCATTGGCAAGGACATTGCCCCGCTGAAGGATGCCTACAGCATCGACGACCTCAAGGGCCTGGACGTGATCCTGACCTGCCAGGGCGGCGACTACACCAATGAAGTCTTCCCCAAACTGCGTGAAGCCGGCTGGCAGGGCTACTGGATCGACGCGGCTTCCAGCCTGCGTATGGATGACAGTGCGGTAATCGTGCTCGACCCGGTCAACCGCAAGGTGATCGACCAGGCGCTGGATGCCGGCAGCAAGAACTACATCGGCGGCAACTGCACCGTCAGCCTGATGCTGATGGCCTTGGGCGGCCTGTACGAAGCCGGTCTGGTCGAATGGATGAGCGCCATGACCTACCAGGCGGCCTCCGGTGCTGGCGCGCAGAACATGCGCGAGCTGATCAAGCAGATGGGCGAGATCAACGGCGCTGTCGCCGATGAACTGGCCGACCCGGCCAGCGCCATCCTCGACATCGATCGTAAGGTTGCTGAAGCCATGCGTGGCGAGGCCTTCCCGGTCGACAATTTCGGCGTGCCGCTGGCCGGCAGCCTGATCCCCTATATCGACAAGGAGCTGCCGAACGGGCAGAGCCGCGAAGAGTGGAAAGCCCAGGCCGAAACTAACAAGATCCTCGGCCGTTTCAAGAACCCGATCCCGGTCGACGGTATCTGCGTGCGCATCGGCGCCATGCGTTGCCATAGCCAGGCGCTGACCATCAAGCTCAACAAGGACGTGCCGATGGGCGACATCGAAGGCCTGATCAGCCAGCACAACCCCTGGGTCAAGCTGGTGCCGAACCATCGCGAAGATTCCATCCGCGACCTCGGACCGACTGCCGTGACCGGCACCCTGAGCGTTCCGGTCGGTCGTCTGCGCAAGCTCAACATGGGCTCGCAGTATTTGGGTGCCTTCACCGTGGGTGACCAACTGCTGTGGGGCGCTGCCGAACCGCTGCGCCGCATGCTGCGGATTCTGCTGGAGCGCTAAGCGCCAGCCGGGTATCCGGAATCAAACGAGGCCCTTCTGTTTTGGCAGAGGGGCTTTGTCTTTTATGGGGCACACATCGTTGCCCGGATGTGGGCGTGCAGTTACAGTGCCGCTCCCTCTGCGTTGTAGGTCAGTCCATGAGTCAGCCCATCAATGTCGCGCTGATCGGCGCCACCGGTAATATCGGCGAAGCGCTGGTCGAGTTGCTCGAAGAGCGCGAGTTTCCACTCAAGGATCTGCACCTGCTGGCCAGTATCGAGTCGGCAGGACAAAGCCTCTCATTCCGTGGCCGCCAGGTCCGGGTCAGGTCGCTCGAGGCCTTCGACTTTTCGCAGGTGCAGTTGGCGTTCTTCGCCGCAGGCGCGGAAGTCACGCGCGATTGCCGCGAGCGAGTGCTGGCGGCCGGCTGCTCGCTCATCGATCTGAGCGCTGCGTTACCGCTGGAGCAAGCACCCTGTGTCTTGCCGGAGCTGGGCGTCGAGGCGCTGCCGGCGTTGAGCAAGCCGTGGTGCGTCAGTGCGCCAACCCCTTCGGCGGTTGCCTGCGCATTGGTGCTGGCTGCATTGAAACCGATACTGCAGCCGCAGCGGTTGCAGCTGACTGCCATGTTGGCGATCTCGACCCTGGGGCGCAGTGGCGTACAGGAGTTGGCGCGGCAGACCGCCGAGTTGCTCAACGCACGTCCGCTGGAGCCCAGGACGGTGGATCGGCAGATCGCCTTCAACCTGCTGGCGCAGGTCGGCGAAGTCGACGAGCAAGGGCACGCGCAGCTGGAGAAGCGTCTCGCCGCAGAGGTTCGGCAATTGCTCGACGTGCCCGAACTTCCGGTGGCCGCGACGTGCGCCCTGGCTCCGGTATTTTTTGGCGATAGCCTGGTGCTTGGCGTACAGGCGGATTCTGAGGTCGACATCAGTACCGTGCTGCAGTTGCTCGAGGCCGCTCAGGGGATCGAGCTGGTTGAGGCGGGCGACTACCCGACTGCTGTGGGCGATGCGGTGGGGCAGGATCAAGTCTATGTCGGGCGGGTTCGTCGTGGTGTCGGCGATCCAACGCAGCTCAATTTGTGGATTGCGTCTGATAATGTAAGAAAAGGCGCCGCACTGAATGCAGTGCAGCTGGCCGAGTTATTGATAAAACACTATCTGTAAAAGATACTTACCTAGAAATTTGAAGAATCTTTCTAGCTTGGCAATACTGGCTGAGTTGATTGCTGAATGGGGAGCCGCTCCTAGAG
The DNA here is from genome assembly GCF_940789645.1 of Pseudomonas sp. Marseille-Q0931. Classification (NCBI taxonomy): domain Bacteria; kingdom Pseudomonadati; phylum Pseudomonadota; class Gammaproteobacteria; order Pseudomonadales; family Pseudomonadaceae; genus Pseudomonas; species Pseudomonas sp. Marseille-Q0931. Next base: position 565,284 of record NZ_CALNWT010000001.1, read on the forward strand.
CGGAGGCAGGCAGCAATTCTCAAGACCCTCTCGCATGCCGAGAAAAAAGCTAAAACAAGGGATAACGCTATGGTTCGGGTTCGCAAACTGGTGCTGGCAATCGCAGCCGCTTCCGCGCTGTCTTCCGGTATGGCGCATGCGCTGGGGTTGGGTGAAGTTACCCTGCAGTCCTCGCTGAATCAGCCGCTGGTAGCGGAAATCGAGTTGCTGGAGGTGCGCGACCTGGCCTCCAATGAGGTGATTCCCAACCTCGCGTCCCCTGAAGAGTTCATCAAGGCGGGCGTCGATCGTCAGTACTTCCTGACCGATCTCAAGTTCACTCCCGTATTGAAACCTAATGGCAAGAGTGTCATTCGCGTTACTTCAAGCAAGGCTGTGCGCGAACCCTACCTCAACTTCCTGGTGGAAGTGCTCTGGCCGAACGGTCGGTTGCTGCGTGAGTACACCCTGCTGCTCGATCCACCGCTTTACTCTCCGCAGACCACGGTAGCCGCTGCGCCGCAATTGCCGATTGCCGCTCCTGCGCCTGCACCGCGTGCGACCGTTGCGCCTTCCGCGCCCGCTCCGAGCAGCGCCGCACCGGCTCCCGCGCCGCGTCCTGCCGCACCGGCCCCGGCTTCTCGCGCCATTGCCGGTAACGAATACAGAACCACTGCCAACGATACGCTCTGGGAAATCGCCCAGCGTGTTGGCGGTGGTTCTTCGGTCAACCAGACCATGCTGGCCATCCAGGACCTGAATCCTGATGCCTTCATTGGCGGTAACATCAACCGCATGAAGAGCGGCCAGGTGCTGCGCCTGCCGGACGAGCAGCAGATTCGCAGCCGCAGCAATGCCGAGGCGGTCGCTCAGGTGGCCGAGCAGAACGCCGCCTGGCGCGAAGGTCGCGCCGTCGCCTCGCGTCAGCTGGATGCCACACGCCGTACCACCGCAGGTTCCGCGCCGGCCACTGCCGAGTCGGCTGACAGCCTGAAGCTGGTCGCTGCTGAAGCCGGCCAGTCCACTCGCGGTAGCGATACCGGCTCGGCCAACAGCAAGGCGCTGACCGACAAGCTGGCCGTGACCCAGGAAAGCCTGGACTCTACCCGTCGCGAGAATGCCGAGCTGCAGAGCCGCGTCGGTGACCTGCAGAGTCAGCTGGACAAGCTGCAGCGTCTGGTCGAATTGAAAGACAGTCAGTTGGCCAAGTTGCAGGCCGATCTGTCGGCGGCTCCGGCTCCGGCTGCTGCGGACGAGCCGGTTGCACAAGCCCCGGCTACCGATGCGCCGGCTGCGCAAGCGCCAACTGCTGAGCCCGAGGTCGCGCCTCCCGTGTCGGAGGCAGCGACACCACCGGCTTCGCCGCCTGAAGAGGCGGCGCCTGACTACAATTATTCCGAGGAACCGGCTGCGCCTGTCGAAGACAGCGCCGCCACCACCGAACAGCCGGCCGAGGAGCCGGCTGCTGCCGTTGAGCCTGCCGCTCCGGCCAAGCCGGTCGAAGAGGCCAAGCCGGCTGCGCCCGCTCCGGCACGAGCTCCGGCTCCGCAGGGCTTTGTCGATGACCTGATGGCCAACCCGATGACGCTGGGCCTGGCGGGTGGTGGCGTGCTGCTGCTCCTGCTGGTCGCCCTCATGGCGCTGTCGCGCCGCAATGCCATGAAGGAAGCCGAGCAGCAAGACGAGCTGGCTGACGAGCTGTCCCAGGATCAGGCATTCGCATCCGATCTGGATATGCCGCAAGACAGCTTCGCCGGTCTCGACGACGAGCCTGTTCAGGCCGCTGGCGAGGAGCGCGTTACGGCACAGACCGGCGATGCCCTGGGCGAGGCGGATATCTACATCGCCTACGGCCGCTTCAATCAGGCGGCTGAGCTGCTGCAGAACGCGATCAACGACGAGCCGCATCGTACCGACCTGCGCCTGAAGTTGATGGAGGTCTATGCCGAGCTGGGTGATCGCGAAGGCTTTGCCCGTCAGGACAACGAGCTGCGCGAAATCGGCGGGGCGAATGCCGAGGCCGAACAACTGAAGTCCAAGTATCCGGCCATCGCTGCCTTTACCGGCGCCGGGGTAGTGGCTGCTGCAGCGTCCGCCGAGGACGACATGGGCGATTTCAACCTCGATGATCTCAGCCTGGACGAGCCGGCCGCCGAGACGCCTGCCGCCACGACTGGCGATCTGGACGATGCATTCGACCTGAGCCTCGATGATCTCGAGGCCGATCTGGAGAGCGATCTTCAGACCGCCAACGCCGATGAGGCGCCGCTGTCGCTGGATGACGACCTGGACTTCGGCCTGATCGACGAGCCTGCTGCTGCGCCCTCTGCTGCGGCTGATGACGATCTGGACTTCGATCTGGCCCTGGGCGACGACAAGGTCGAACTGTCCCAGCCGGCCGACGATCTCTCTGCATTCAGCCTCGAGCTGGACGAGCCTGCTGCCGCCCCCAGCGACGAAGCCGATGATTTCCTGCTGAGCCTGGATGATGACGCGCCGCTGAATCAGCCTGCCGACGATCTGTCCGACTTCAGTCTCGATCTGCCGGAAGAGACGCCGGCTGTCGACCTCGACCTGCCGGCCGACTTCGATCTATCGCTCGAAGACGAAACCCCGGCTCAACCTGTTGTCGAGCCTGACAGCTTTGCAGCGCAGCTCGATGAAGTGACTGCCGAGCTGGATCAGTTGTCGAACGATTTCGAAGAGCCGCAAGCGGCTCCGTTGGCCCCGGTCGATGACCTGTCTGCTGGTCTGGATGGTGACGAAGACTTCGATTTCCTCTCCGGCACCGATGAGACCGCGACCAAGCTCGACCTGGCGCGCGCCTACATCGACATGGGCGACACCGAAGGGGCGCGCGACATTCTCGATGAGGTGGTCGCCGAGGGTAACGACGCACAGCAGCAGGAAGCTCGCGAGATGATTTCCAAGTTGGTTTGATCGATTCCATGTCTGAAGCAGTACCTGTAGCGGCCGCCGAAATGGCGGCCGCTGGCTTTTCCAGAGTCGCCCTGGGCCTTGAATACAAGGGCGCACGTTATCGCGGTTTCCAACGTCAGAGCGGCAAGGTCGCTTCCATCCAGGGGTGCCTGGAGGATGCGCTGTCGAAAGTGGCAGGCGGTGCGCCTGTCACTATTCACTGCGCAGGGCGCACCGATGCGTCCGTGCATTCCAGCGGTCAGGTGGTGCATTTCGATACCACCGTCGAGCGCTCGCTGCATGCCTGGATCATGGGTGCCAACATGAACCTGCCCAGCGACATCAGCGTGACCTGGGCCAAGGTAATGCCGGCGCATTTTCATGCGCGTTTTTCGGCCATGGCGCGGCGCTATCGCTACGTCATCTACAACGACCCGATTCGTCCGGCGCATATGGCTGAAGAGGTTACCTGGAATCATCGGCCGCTTGATGTGGCGCGCATGCGTGAAGCCGCATTGGCTCTGGTAGGCACACATGATTTCAGTGCCTTCCGCGCGACGCGGTGCCAGGCCAAGTCACCGGTCAAGACCGTTCACCATCTGCAGCTGATCGAACATGGCCGCTTTATCGTTCTGGATATCCGCGCCAATGCATTTTTGCACCATATGGTGCGTAACATCGCCGGCGTGTTGATGACCATTGGTGCTGGTGAGCGGCCGCCCGAGTGGGCGCGCGAGGTGCTCGAGCGCGGGGATCGCCATAGCGGAGGCGTGACTGCGCATCCCTACGGCCTGTACCTGGTACAGGTGGATTACCCGGAAGAGTTCGAGTTGCCGTCGCGCTACCTGGGGCCGCATTTTCTTTCCGGTCTGGTAGATGTGCGGCAAGGCTGAGCCTTTGTTACCATCCGGCGTTCGACAGGCAGAAGGTGTGAAGCGAATGCGCGTGCGCAGCAAGATTTGCGGCATTACCCGAGTGGAAGATGCGCTGGCCGCAGTAGAGGCCGGGGCGGATGCCATTGGCCTGGTGTTCTACGCCAAGAGCCCGCGTGCCGTCAGTGTCGAGCAGGCTGCTGCTATCGTGCAGGCGGTACCGCCCTTCGTGTCCTGTGTCGGCCTGTTCGTGAACATGCCGCGTGATCAGTTGCTGGCCGTGTTGCAGCAGGTGCCGCTGGACTTGCTGCAATTTCATGGCGACGAGTCGCCCGCTGATTGCGAGGGCTATGGCCGACCCTACATAAAGGCACTGCGTGTGCGTCCGGGTGAGGATCTGGCTGCCACGATGGCGCCCTATGCCGGTGCGCGCGGCATTCTCCTCGACACTTTCGTCGAGGGTGTGCCCGGCGGAACCGGGGCGGCCTTCGACTGGTCACTCGTACCGCAGGACGCTGACAAACCGATCATCCTTGCCGGCGGCCTGGAGGCGAGCAACGTCGCTGCCGCCATTCGCCAGGTCCGGCCCTATGCCGTCGATGTCAGTGGCGGGGTAGAGGTGAATAAAGGCATAAAGGATGCAGAGAAGATTCGTGCATTCGTGCAGGCCGTGCATGACACGCAATGTGACGGCGATCGAGGCGGGGCCGTCAATTAGCCTGTCACGCCGCCGTGGCTCGTTTCGATGGGCGCGATGCGGCAGAAAAGAATTGCTGGAGATGGGCGCTCACGATGAAGCGTTCATCCGAACCAACGGTTATGGAGAAATGACAGCATGAGCAACTGGTTGGTAGACAAACTCATTCCCTCGATCATGCGTTCCGAGGTGAAGAAGAGCTCTGTGCCCGAGGGCCTGTGGCACAAATGTCCGTCCTGTGATGCCGTGCTTTATCGTCCCGAGCTGGAAAAGACCCTCGACGTCTGCCCCAAGTGCAACCATCACATGCGCATCGGCGCGCGCGCGCGTCTCGATATCTTCCTTGATGCCGACGGCCGCGAAGAGATCGGCGCTGACCTGGAGCCGGTGGACCGTCTGAAATTCCGCGACAGCAAGAAGTACAAGGATCGCTTTACCGCTGCGCAGAAGCAGACCGGCGAGAAGGATGCGCTGATCTCCATGAGCGGCACCCTCGAAGGCATGCCGATCGCCGTTTGCGCGTTCGAGTTCTCCTTCATGGGCGGTTCCATGGGTGCCGTCGTCGGCGAGCGTTTCGTCCAGGCGGCCAATGTTGCGCTGGAAAAGCGCTGCCCGTTGGTGTGCTTCTCCGCTTCCGGTGGTGCGCGTATGCAGGAGGCGCTGATCTCGCTGATGCAGATGGCCAAGACCTCCGCTGCGCTGGCGCGTTTGCGTGAAGAGGGCCTACCGTTCATCTCCGTGCTGACCGACCCGGTCTACGGCGGCGTATCGGCCAGCCTGGCGATGCTCGGCGATGTGATCGTGGCCGAGCCGAAGGCGCTGATCGGCTTCGCCGGCCCGCGCGTGATCGAGCAGACCGTACGCGAAAAGCTGCCGGAAGGCTTCCAGCGCAGTGAGTTCCTGCTCGAACACGGTGCCATCGACATGATCATTCCGCGCAATGAGCTGCGTCCGCGTCTGGCGCGCCTGTTGGCGCAGATGATGCATCGTCCTTCCCCGGTTTCCCTGCCGGCCACTGCATGACCGAACGTAGCCTGGGCGAGTGGCTCGCCTACCTCGAGCAGTTGCATCCCTCGGCCATCGACATGGGTCTGGAGCGCTCGCGCGAGGTGGCGCACCGGCTCGGCCTGGGCAAGCCCGCGCCGCTGGTGATCACCGTCACCGGCACCAACGGCAAGGGTTCCACCTGCGCCTTTCTCGCCAGCCTGATCAGTGCTCAGGGGCAGCGTGTCGGGGTCTACAGCTCGCCCCATCTGCTGCGTTACAACGAGCGTGTGCTCGTCGATGGGCGTGAGGTAAGCGACGAGGCGTTGTGCCAGGCTTTCGCGGCGGTCGAGTCGGCGCGTGGCGAAATATCGCTGACCTACTTCGAGATGGGCACGCTGGCAGCCTTCTGGCTGTTCGAGCGGGCCGGACTGGATGCCGTGGTGCTCGAAGTCGGCCTGGGCGGGCGTCTGGATGCGGTCAATCTGGTAGATGCCGATCTGGCCCTGATCACCAGCATTGGCCTGGATCATGCCGACTGGCTCGGTGATACCCGTGAGTCGGTGGCCTTCGAAAAAGCCGGCATCATGCGTGCCGGCAAGCCTGCCTTGTGCGGTGATCTGGATCCGCCGCTGCCTTTGTTGCAGCAGGTCGCGACCCTGGATGCGCCGCTGTTCCTGCGCGGCCGTGACTATGACCTGAGCGTTAAGGCGCAGGAATGGTCCTGGTATGGCCTCGACGCGCAGGGCCAGGTGCTGCGCCTGGAGCAATTGCCAGTTCTCGATTTGCCCATGGAAAACGCCGCGCTGGCGTTACAGGCCTATGCGCTTCTGCCGCTGCCCTGGGATCAGCAGTGGATTGCTCAGGCGTTGCTGGCCACGCGAGTCACCGGGCGGCTGGATCGCCGCGCGCTGGATTGGCGAGGCAAGTCACTCACACTGTTGCTCGATGTTGGGCATAATCCCCATGCGGCCGATTATCTGGCGCAGCGCCTGGAAAGCCGCCCGCCGAACGGAAAGCGCCGGGCCGTGTTCGCCCTGTTGGCCGACAAGGATTTGCCGGGCGTGGTCGCGCCGCTCTTGAGCCTGGTTTCCACCTGGGCGGTGGCGCCGCTCGATACGCCGCGTTCGCGTTCAGCTGGTGAACTGGCCGGGCATCTGCAGGCACAGGGCGCGGCGGTGGGGCAATATCCGAATGTGCGTGCTGCGCTCGAGGCACAGTGCGAGCAGGCGGCAGATGGTGACGAGATACTGTTGTTCGGATCGTTTTTCTGCGTGGCCGAGGCCCTGGAATGGCTGGCCCGCCCGGCTTGATAAGGGGATTGGGGGATGGCAATGCTGGACAAGGGGCTCAAGCAGCGCATGGTCGGTGCGCTGGTGCTGGTGGCGCTGGCGGTGATCTTCCTGCCGATGCTGCTGTCGCGCGAAGACGAGATGCGTCGCGTGGTGGTCGAGGCTCCGGCGATGCCGCAGGCGCCGGAGGCTGCCGAGATCGTGGTTGAGCCTGCCGAGGTCGTCGAGCCCGAGCCGTTGCCGCAGGAACCTGTGCCGGTCGAGGAGGTTGAGCCGCAGATCGTCGAGGTGCCGGAGCAGCCCAAGCAGACCCCGCCTCCTGCTGCCGAGCCGAGCAAACCCGAACCGGCCAGGACCGAGCCTGCCAAGACCGAGCAGGCCGTCACCACGGCTCCGGCCAAGCCTGAAGGGCGCCTGGACGCCAACAGTCTGCCGATCAGCTGGTCGGTGCAACTGGCCAGTCTGTCCAGTCGCGGTGGGGCGGAGAACCTGCAGAAAACCCTGCGCAGCCAGGGCTACAACGCCTATATCCGCACCTTCGATGGCATGAATCGCGTGTTCGTCGGTCCGTTGATCGAGCGTGCCGAGGCCGAGCGCCTGCGCGACCAGCTCAATCGCCAGCACAAGCTCAGCGGTTTTGTCGTGCGTTTCCAGCCTGAGGCCGGCTGAGCCCATCGTTGATATGCAACGCCCGGTTACCCGATTCGCCGGGCTCTGCTAAAATGCTCCGCCTTTTCCGCTGGTAGGCCGCACCGTGGTATTCACCTGGGTCGATTGGGCGATCATCGCCGTCATCGCCATTTCTAGTCTGATCAGTCTCAAGCGCGGCTTCGTCAAGGAAGCCCTGTCGCTGCTGACCTGGATCATCGCAGGTGTGGTCGCCTGGATGTTCGGTGGCGCATTGGCCCAGCATCTCGTCGAATTCATCGAAACACCTTCGGCACGGGTGATCGCCGCCTGTGCCATTCTCTTTATCGCCACCTTGCTGGTGGGCGCGCTGGTCAATTTCCTGATCGGTGAGCTGATCCGCGTGACAGGCCTGTCCGGTACCGACCGTTTTCTCGGCATGGTATTCGGCGCCGCGCGTGGAGGCTTGCTGGTCGTGCTGCTGGTCGGGCTGATCAGCCTGGCACCGGTTGAGCAGGATTCGTGGTGGCAGCAGTCGCAACTGGTGCCGCATTTTCTGATGGTTGCCGACTGGTCGAAGAACCTCATTCTGGGGTGGTCCGAGCAGTGGTTTACCGGTGGTTCGGCTAACCCAGTCGATCTGCTTTAAAAGAGTGGCCGGCGCGGACCAACCGCTGCACCGGTCGCTGAACTAGCCTGAATTATCTAGCAGGGGTCGTGGCACATGTGTGGCATCGTCGGTATCGTCGGTAAATCGAACGTCAATCAGGCGCTGTATGACGGGCTGACCGTCCTCCAGCACCGCGGCCAGGATGCTGCCGGTATTGTCACCAGCCATGATGGCCGCCTGTTCCTGCGCAAGGACAACGGCCTGGTGCGCGATGTCTTCCAGCAGCGCCACATGCAGCGTCTGGTCGGCCATATGGGCATCGGTCACGTGCGCTACCCAACTGCGGGCAGCTCCAGTTCGGCCGAAGCGCAGCCGTTCTATGTCAACTCGCCGTATGGCATCACCCTGGCGCACAACGGCAACCTGACCAACGTCGAGCAGTTGGCCAAGGAAATTTACGAGTCCGACCTGCGCCACGTGAACACCAACTCCGACTCGGAAGTGCTGCTCAACGTATTCGCCCACGAGCTGGCCCAGCGGGGCAAGCTGCAGCCAACCGAGGAAGACGTGTTCGCCGCCGTCACCCACGTGCACGAGCGCTGCCTGGGCGGCTACGCCGTGGTGGCGATGATCACCGGCTACGGCATCGTCGGCTTCCGCGACCCCAATGGCATTCGCCCGATCGTCTTCGGCCAGCGCCACACCGACGAAGGCGTGGAGTACATGATCGCCTCGGAAAGCGTGTCGCTGGACGTGCTCGGCTTCACCCTGATCCGCGACCTGGCGCCGGGCGAAGCGGTGTACATCACCGAGGAAGGCCAGTTGTTCACCCGTCAGTGCGCGGCCAATCCAAAATACGCGCCGTGCATCTTCGAGCACGTCTATCTGGCGCGTCCGGACTCGATCATGGACGGCATCTCGGTCTACAAGGCACGCCTGCGCATGGGCGAGAAGCTGGCCGAAAAGATTCTCCGCGAGCGTCCGGAGCATGATATCGACGTGGTCATCCCGATCCCCGACACCAGTCGTACCGCTGCGCTGGAGCTGGCCAACCGCCTGGGCGTGAAATTCCGCGAAGGCTTCGTCAAGAACCGCTACATCGGTCGTACCTTCATCATGCCCGGCCAGGCAGCGCGCAAGAAATCCGTGCGGCAGAAGCTCAATGCCATCGAGCTGGAGTTCCGCGGCAAGAACGTGATGCTGGTCGACGACTCCATCGTGCGTGGCACAACCTGCAAGCAGATCATCCAGATGGCCCGCGAGGCCGGGGCGAAGAATGTCTACTTCTGCTCGGCGGCGCCTGCTGTGCGCTACCCGAACGTGTACGGTATCGACATGCCCAGCGCCCATGAGCTGATCGCCCATGGTCGCAGCACCGAGCAGGTGTGCGAGCTGATCGGCGCAGACTGGCTGATCTACCAGGATCTGCCGGACCTGATCGAAGCGGTCAGCGGCAGCAAGAAGATCAAGATCGACAACTTTGACTGTGCGGTTTTCGATGGCAAGTATGTGACCGGCGACGTCGATGAGGCCTACCTGGACCGCATCGAGCAGGCGCGCAACGACGCCAGCAAGGCCAAGTCGCAGGCGGTCAGCGCGATTATCGATCTGCACAACAATTGATGCGCGGGGCAGGGGAATCCTGCCCTTGATTTGTAGCCCGGATGCAATCCGGGGGAATGTCGTATTGAAGTTCCCGGATTGCATCCGGGCTACTTATTCGTGAGGTAGAAAGATGACACTGGAATGGGAAGCGGGGCGGCTCGACAGCGATCTGGATGGTGTTGGCTTCGACACCCTGGCGGTGCGCGCCGGTCAGCGCCGTTCGCCGGAGGGTGAGCACGGCGAGGCCTTGTATCTGACCTCCAGCTACGTGTTCCGTACCGCCGCCGATGCGGCCGCGCGTTTTGCCGGTGAAGTGCCGGGCAACGTCTATTCGCGCTATACCAACCCCACTGTGCGCACCTTCGAGGAGCGCATCGCGGTGCTGGAAGGCGCCGAGCAGGCGGTGGCCACCGCGTCCGGCATGTCGGCCATCCTCGCCATCGTCATGAGTCTGTGCAGCGGCGGCGACCACGTGCTGGTGTCGCGCAGCGTGTTCGGTTCGACCATCAGTCTTTTCGAGAAGTACCTCAAGCGTTTCGGCATCGAGGTGGATTATGTGCCGCTGGCCGATCTGGATGCCTGGCAGGGTGCGTTCAAGCCCAATACCAAGCTGCTGTTCGTCGAGTCGCCGTCCAATCCGCTGGCCGAGCTGGTGGATATCGCGGCACTGGCCGAGATCGCCCATGCGCGTGGCGCGCTGCTGGCGGTGGACAACTGCTTCTGCACGCCGGCCCTGCAGCAGCCGCTGAAACTTGGTGCCGATATCGTCATGCATTCGGCCACCAAGTACATCGACGGTCAGGGCCGTGGCCTGGGTGGCGTGGTCGCCGGCCGCAGCGAGCTTATGAAGGAAGTGGTGGGTTTCCTGCGTACCGCCGGGCCGACCCTCAGCCCGTTCAACGCCTGGATGTTCGTCAAGGGCCTGGAAACCCTGCGTATTCGTATGCGCGCGCAGAGCGAGAGTGCCCTGCAACTGGCGCTGTGGCTGGAGCAACAGCCGCAGGTCGAACGCGTGTACTACGCCGGTCTGCCCAGCCATCCGCAGCATGAGCTGGCGAAGAAGCAGCAGAGTGCCTTCGGTGCGGTGGTCAGCTTCGAGGCCAAGGGTGGTCGCGACGCGGCGTGGAAGGTGATCGATGCCACGCGTGTCATCTCCATCACCACCAACCTCGGCGACACCAAGACCACCATCGCCCACCCGGCCACTACTTCGCATGGTCGCCTGACGCCGCAGGAGCGTGCCAATGCCGGCATCAGCGACAGTCTGATCCGCGTTGCGGTGGGGCTGGAAGAGCTGGAAGACCTGAAGGCAGATCTGGCACGCGGCCTGGCCGCGCTCTGATGCTGGAGTGGGGGAGTGACGATGCGCCCAACAATGGGCGTGTCGCGCTGGTCAGCGGCGCGGCGCGTGGTATCGGTCTGGGTATCAGTGCCTGGCTGATCACCGAGGGCTGGCAGGTGGTGCTGGCCGACGTCGATCGCGAGCGCGGCTCGAAGGTGGCACGTGTGCTGGGCGACAACGCCTGGTTCGTTGCCATGGACGTAGCCAAGGAGGATCAGGTCAGTGTCGGCGTTGCCGAGATTCTTGGTCAGTTCGGTCGTCTCGATGCGCTGGTGTGTAACGCGGCCATTGCCGACCCTCATACGCCGCCGCTGGAGTCGCTCGATCTCAAACGCTGGAATCGCATCCTGGCGGTCAACCTGACCGGAGCCATGCTGCTGGCCAAGCATTGCGCGCCGTATCTGCGCGGGCATCGCGGCGCCATTGTCAACATCGCCTCGACCCGCGCCAGCCAGTCCGAGGCCGATTGCGAGGCCTATGCCGCGAGCAAGGGTGGGTTGGTGGCGCTGACCCATGCGTTATCCATCAGTCTCGGCCCCGAGGTTCGCGTCAATTGCGTCAGCCCGGGCTGGATCGATGCCCGTGACCCATCGCAGCAGCGGCTGGAGCCGCTATCGGTATTCGATCATGCGCAGCATCCGGTCGGCCGCGTTGGCACGGTGGAAGACGTCGCAGCGCAGGTCGCCTGGCTGCTGTCCGATGCGGCCGGTTTCGTCACTGGACAGGAGTTCGTCATCGACGGCGGCATGAGTCGCAAGATGATCTATCAGGACTGACAGCGTATAGAAGCGAGCTCTGTGGGAGCGGACTTGTCCGCGAGCTTTTACGCAGTTCGCGGACAAGTCCGCTCCCACGCAAGCAACTGCAGCTAGCGAACAAGGGCTCCGGTGGGAACTCTTCGTTGCGTCACATGTTGGGCTAATTCGGCCCGCCACTGCCTTCCGGAACCACTCAGCCATCGGTGGTGCCATAAGCCGCAAGATCAGCTATCAGGACTGACAGCGCGCAGAAGCGAGCGCTGTGGGAGCGGACTTGTCCGCGAAATTTTACGCGCAGGTTCGCGGACAAGCCCGTTCCCACCCAAGCACCTGCAGATAATAAAAAAGGCTCCCGAGGGAGCCTTTTTCACGCCGGACGCGAATTACATGTTGGGGTAATTCGGGCCGCCAGTGCCTTCCGGTGCAACCCAGGTGATGTTCTGGGCCGGGTCCTTGATGTCACAGGTCTTGCAGTGCACGCAGTTCTGCGCGTTGATCTGGAACTTCTTCGCGCCGTCTTCCTGCGTCACCACTTCGTACACGCCAGCCGGGCAATAGCGCTGCGCCGGTTCGTCGTACAGTGGCAGGTTTTTCTCGATCGGGATGCTCGGGTCGGCCAGCTTCAGATGGCAGGGCTGCTCTTCCTCATGGTTGGTGTTGGAGAGGAACACCGAGGAGAGCTTGTCGAAGCTGAGTTTGCCGTCCGGTTTCGGGTAGGCGATCTTCGCGCACTCCGCTGCAGGCTTCAAGCAGGCGTAGTCCGGCTTGTTGTCGTGCAGGGTGAAGGGCGCCTTGCCGCCGAAGATGTTCTGATCCAGCCAGTTGATGCCGCCGCCAACGATGGCGCCGTACTTGTGGATGGCCGCGCCGAAGTTACGGCTGCGGAACAGTTCGTCGTACAGCCAGCTGGCCTTGAAGCCATCGACATAGTTGGTCAGCTCGTCGCCGCCGTCACGGCCGGCAGCCAGGGCTTCGGCGATGGCGTCGGCCGCCAGCATGCCGGATTTCATCGCAGTGTGGCTGCCCTTGATCTTGGCGAAGTTCAGGGTGCCGAGGTCGCAGCCGATCAGTGCGCCACCCGGGAAGACCATTTTCGGCAGCGAGTTGATGCCGCCCTTGCAGATGGCGCGGGCGCCATAGGAAACGCGCTTGCCGCCTTCCAGGTACTGCGCGACTACCGGGTGGTGCTTGTAGCGCTGGAATTCGTCGAACGGCGAGAGGTGCGGGTTGGCGTAGGACAGGTCGATGATCAGACCCACCACCACCTGGTTGTTTTCCAGGTGATAGAGGAAGGAGCCACCGGTGTTCTCTGTGCCCATGATGTCCATTGGCCAGCCGGCGGTGTGTACCACCAGGCCCTGGTCATGTTTGGACGGGTCGATGTCCCAGATTTCCTTGATGCCGATGCCGTAATGCTGGGCATCGGCTTCGCTGTCGAGGTTGTACTTCTTGATCAGCTGCTTGCCGATGTGGCCGCGGCAGCCTTCGGCGAACAGGGTGTACTTGGCGCGCAGTTCCATGCCGGGGGTGTAGTAGCCTTCCTTGGGATTGCCTTCGCGGTCGACGCCCAGGTCACCGGTGACGATACCGCGCACCACGCCATTCTCGTCGATCAGCGCTTCCTGAGCGGCGAAGCCCGGGTAGATCTCCACGCCCAGGTTCTCGGCCTGCTGGGCCAGCCAGCGGCACAGGTTGCCCAGGGAAATGATGTAATTGCCTTCGTTGTGCATGGTTTTCGGCACAAAGAAGTCAGGAATTCGGGTAGCCTTGTCGGCGTCGCGCAGCAGATAGATGTCATCGCGCTTGACCGGGGTATTCAGTGGGGCGCCAAGTTCTTTCCAGTCGGGGAAGAGTTCGTTCAGGGCGCGCGGCTCGAATACCGCGCCGGAGAGGATGTGGGCGCCAACTTCGGAGCCTTTTTCGACCACGCAGACGCTGATCTCCTGGCCCGCTTCAGCGGCTTTCTGCTTCAGTCGGCAGGCGGCGGACAGTCCGGATGGGCCGGCGCCGACGATGACGACGTCGAACTCCATAAATTCGCGTTCCACAGGCTATCTCCTACTCAAGGCTCTTCGATGTTTTATAGGGGAGGGCGCGACTCGCTCCCTAGGCACGGCGTGGGCATTATATCTACACCCTCTCGACGGGCCAATACAAACGTTTGTTTGAATTTTCTGTAGGCCTGCTAGAATCGTACTACATCGCGGATGACCGGCCAGTTCGCTGTATTGACCAGGCCAGGCCGCGGGGTCAAGATACGGGCGGTTTTGCGCTCGCCGTCTGAGCTGAAAGGTTGGTTGCGGCCGATTTTGCATCACTGGCCAGGCTCGCCTGGGCGACATTCTTATTCACCGGAGAGTAACGAGGAATCCATGAAGGTTCTTGTAGCTGTCAAACGAGTGGTTGACTACAACGTCAAGGTTCGCGTCAAGGCGGACAACAGCGGCGTCGACCTCGCCAACGTCAAGATGTCCATGAACCCCTTCTGCGAAATCGCCGTGGAAGAAGCCGTACGCCTGAAGGAGAAGGGCGTGGCGAGCGAAATCGTCGTCGTCACCATCGGTCCGGCTACCGCTCAGGAGCAACTGCGCACCGCGCTGGCCCTCGGCGCCGACCGTGCCATCCTGGTCGAGTCCAATGACGAGCTGAACTCTCTTGCCGTGGCCAAGCTGCTCAAGGCTGTGGTCGACAAGGAGCAGCCGCAGCTGGTGATCATGGGCAAGCAGGCCATCGACAGCGACAACAACCAGACCGGCCAGATGCTGGGCGCGCTGACCGGCTTCGGCCAGGGCACCTTCGCTTCCAAGGTCGAAGTGGCTGGCGACAAGGTCAATGTCACCCGTGAGATCGATGGCGGTCTGCAGACCGTTGCGCTGAACCTGCCGGCGATCGTCACCACCGACCTGCGCCTGAACGAGCCGCGCTACGCGTCGCTGCCGAACATCATGAAGGCCAAGAAGAAGCCGCTGGAGACTGTGACTCCGGACGCGCTGGGCGTTTCCACTGCCTCCACCGTCAAGACCCTGAAAGTCGAAGCACCGGCTGCCCGCAGTGCCGGCATCAAGGTCAAGTCCGTGGCTGAACTGGTCGAGAAACTGAAGAACGAGGCGAAGGTAATCTAAATGACTATCCTGGTTATCGCTGAACACACCAATGCCGCTCTGGCTGCCGCTACCCTGAACACCGTTGCTGCCGCGCAGAAGATCGGTGGCGACATTCACGTTCTGGTGGCCGGCGCCAACGCTGGCGCTGCTGCCGAAGCTGCCGCCAAGATCGCTGGCGTGGCCAAGGTCCTGGTTGCCGACAACGCCGCCTATGCCAACCAGCTGCCGGAAAACGTCGCGCCGCTGGTAGCCGAACTGGGCAAGGGCTACAGCCACATCCTGGCTGCCGCCACCAGCAACGGCAAGAACATCCTGCCGCGCGTCGCCGCTGCCCTGGACGTCGACCAGATCTCCGAGATCATCGCCGTCGAGAGCGCCGACACCTTCAAGCGTCCGATCTACGCCGGTAACGCCATCGCTACCGTACAGTCCTCGGCTGCCATCAAGGTGATCACCGTACGTAGCACCGGTTTCGACGCCGCAGCTGCCGAGGGTGGTTCCGCTGCCGTTGAAGCCGTCTCCGGTCCGGCCGATGCCGGCAAGTCCGCCTTCGTCGGCGAAGAGCTGGCCAAGTCCGACCGTCCGGAACTGACCGCTGCCAAGATCGTCGTTTCCGGCGGCCGTGGCATGGGCAATGGCGACAACTTCAAGCACCTGTACTCCCTGGCCGACAAGCTCGGCGCTGCCGTCGGCGCTTCTCGCGCTGCGGTCGATGCCGGCTTCGTACCGAACGACATGCAGGTTGGTCAGACCGGCAAGATCGTCGCGCCGCAGCTGTACATCGCTGTCGGTATCTCCGGTGCGATCCAGCACCTGGCCGGTATGAAAGACTCCAAGGTGATCGTTGCGATCAACAAGGACGAAGAGGCGCCGATCTTCCAGGTTGCCGACTACGGTCTGGTTGCCGATCTGTTCGAAGCCGTACCGGAGCTGGAGAAGTCGCTCTAAGCCGCTTTTCCTGCTACGAAAAACCCGCTCTCGTGAGCGGGTTTTTTATTGCCTGCATATTGTCACTTCAGACTTTGCAGAAAACGCCGGTAGAGCAGGGCGCTTTCCTCGGGGCGTTCGAGCATCGGTGCGTGACCGACGTTATCCATGATCACCACGCTGGATTTGCGCAGCAGCGGCTGCATGACTTCGATGCTGGACACGTCCAGCACACGATCCTGCTTGCCCCAGAGCAGCAAGGTGGGCGCCTGGATTTTCTTCAGCTCAGGCTCCAGCGGGACATTGCGTTCGACGAGTTGCTTGAAGACCATCTCGTAGTGCGGGGCCTTGGCCATGGAACGCTCGCCCAGATAACGCTTGAGCGACTGCGGCAGATAGGGCGGCTCGACGAAAACGAACTGCAGCAATTTCTCGAAGTCCTGCGGCTGCGCGACCACCAATGGGTTGGCTTCGCCATGGGTCAGCAGGCGATACAGCTCGCTCCTGTGCGGGCTGTCGATCCCGGCGTTGGCGAACAGTGCCAGCGAGCGCACGCGATCGGGGTAGCGCGCCGCGAAGAGTGCGGCGATGTGTCCGCCCATCGAGTTGCCCAGCACGTGTGCCTGCTGGATGCCCATGGCATCGAGAATGTCCGCCAGACGTTCGGCCTGGGTGCCGACATCATAGCTGCCAGGTGGCAGGTCGCTGTCGCCGAAGCCGGGCAGGTCAAGGGCGATGACGCGATAGTCCTGGGTCAGGTGGCGGGAGAAACGCAGCCAGTTATCCTTGTCCGCGGCGAAGCCGTGGAGCAGCACCAGGGTTTCGCCGCTCGCCGGTCCTCCCTGGTAGTAATGGATGTTAAGATTGTGCACAGCTAGCCGCTCGTGACTGAGCCCGGCGCGGTACTGTTCGATCAGGCGCAGGCCGGCCAGTTGAGTCGCTGGAAAGAAGTACAGCATGGCTGCGCTTCCTGACAGTAGAAGTAGCAGTGCGAGCAGCAGTTTTTTCATGGCGCGTCCTTATCGCGAATTATTATGGCGGCGCCACTAAGCTAGCATGAACGCAGAAGATTACGGGGCGGCTGAGAGCCTCCTGCCGATCAACGCACAACCGAGAGTCGCCAATGCCTGAGCGTGGTCTGTTTAAGTCGCTGCTGCTGTTGTGCACACTGGCCGTGATGCCCGGCGCCGCCCTGGCCGCAGGTAAATGCGAACGCCTGGTGGCGACCGGCAACCCCGAATACCCGCCTTATCTCTGGCGCGATCCGCAGAATCCGCAACAGTTGATCGGTGCCAATGCCGATATGCTCAAGCATCTGGGCAAAGAGCTGGGTGTGGTGATCGACGTGATCCATACCGGGCCCTGGTCGCGCGCGCAGGACGAAGTGCGTACCGGCCGTGTCGACCTGCTTGCGGGCGCGTTCCTGACGCTGCCACGCCTGGAAAGCATGGACTACGTACACCCTGCATTCTTCTTCACGCCGAGCGTGGTCTGGGTGCGCAAGGGCGAGGCCTTCCCCTATGGCAGCTGGATCGACCTGCAGGGGCATACCGGCGACACCCTGGTGGGCAATAGCTTCGGTCAGCAGTTCGATAGCTTTGCCAAGCAGAACCTGACGCTCGAGGGCGTATCCAGTCTGACCCAGGCGTTCCAGAAGTTGCTGCTCGGCCGCACCGATTACGTGCTCTACGAGCGCTACCCCGGCTTGGCGCTCGCCGAGACGCTGGGCATGGAAGATGATCTCGAGGTGCTGGACCCGCCGATCTCCAGCGAGGGTCTTTACCTTACCCTTTCGCATAATTCGGCATGCAACGAGCCCTGGCTGCGTGGTCAGCTGGCGCGGAAGATGACAGAAATGGTCGCCGCCGGGCTGCCTGAGCAGTACCTGAAAAGCAATCTGGAACTGTGGAAGGCGCAGCAGATGCAGCCCGATCCGGTCGGCGACGTGACTCAGTAGGATTTTTTTAGTGATCAATCGAACTCTTCCCGTGCTGCTGGCGCTGGGCCTGGCGGCTTGCGCAAGCGATCCTGCCCCCACCGAGCAGTTGCGTCTGACCGAGCAGGCCTTGGCGCAGACCAAATCCCTGGGCGTAGCCAGCGAGCAGTCCGCGTCCTTGCGCCAGGCCGAAGACAAGTTCGCCCAGGCCCAGGCAGCCATGCAGGACGGTGAAAATAAGCAGGCACGCCAACTGGCCGAGCAGGCCGAGCTCGATGCGCGCCTGGCCGAGGCGGAGCATCTCAACGGCAAGGGCCGCGAGCAGCTGACCGAGCTCAACCAGCGTATCGGCCGTTTGCGCCAGCAACTGGGAGCCATGTGATGAAGGCTTTCGGTTATCTCGGCGGGCTATTGTTGGCCGGTGCCTTGCTCAGTGGTTGTGCAGCCCACCAGCCGGCAAGCGAGCAAGCGCTGGAAGAGGCGCGCCTGAGCTTCCAGTCGGTCAAGGAAGATCCCAATGTCCTGCGCGCCGCGCCCAAGGACGTTATTCGCGCAGGTGAGTCACTGGCGCGCGCCGAGCGGCTATCCAGCTACTGGGGCAGTGGCGACGACGTGCGTCATTACGCCTATCTCAGCCAGCGCTATGCCGATATCGCCCGGCAACACAGCGAGATTAGCCTCAATCATGAGCGCGCTGCCAAGCTCGAGCTGGAGCGTCAGCGCCTGCAGCTGACGTTGCGCGAAGCCAAGCTGCTCAGCGTGCAGCAGCACAACGGCTGGCTGGAAGAGCAGATGGTCAGCCTCGCCACTAGCGAGACCGAGCGCGGCCTGGTGATGACCCTGGGCGACATGCTGTTCGATGCCGGCCGCGCCGACCTGCAGCCGGCAGCCAACCGCACGGTGCTCAAGCTCGTGCAGTTCCTGCAGCTCAACCCGCAGCGGCGTGTGCGTATGGAGGGCTATACCGACAATACCGGTGACGCCGCCGAGAACCTCGAGCTTTCACGAGCGCGAGCGCAGGCTGTGGCCGATCTGCTGGTTGATCTGGGCGTGGATGCCAAGCGTATTCAGGTGGTCGGTTACGGCGTGGACTTTCCCGTCGCGGAGAACGCCTCGGCACGCGGTCGGGCGCAGAACCGTCGGGTGGAGATCGTCTTCTCCGACGAGCGAGGTCAGCTTGGCGCAGAGCGTTGAATCGCTGACATAGAGCATGCGAACCCCGGCGCGTCCGCAATGCTGTTCACTTAAGGTTGTACGCGCTTGGCTCCCCTCTCCCATTTATGGGAGAGGGGCTGGGGGAGAGGGCTGAAAATTCCGCAAGACTGCCAGTTTCCCCCTCTCCCTAACCCTCTCCCCTCAGGGGCGAGGGGACTAATCGCCTGCGACCACTTCTTATGTGAACAGCATTACGGCGCGTCCGGGGTTTTTTATGCATTGAAGATAGCGGCGACGCCGCGTTTTTCCCGCAGACCTTGCCGTATCAGAAAAACAGATTGCATCTGTGCCGGTACAATTGTGTAGCAATAGGTTACTGTTATGCTCCATTGACCCGGAGAATCTCGCCATGACCAATCTGCTGCTCTATCAACGCATCGCCCAGCAGTTGGCCGAGGATATTCGCCGTGGCGTCTACCAGCCGGGCGAGCGTGTGCCCTCGGTGCGCAAGATGAGCGCGCAGCTCAATGTCAGCCACGCCACGGTTTTGCAGGCGTACGCCAATCTTGAGGACCAGGGGCTGATCCGGGCGCGGCCGCAGTCGGGCTTCTATGTTCACCAGACGCCAGCGCTGACCGCGCCGACGCCCGATATTGCCAAGGTCGAGCGGCCGGGCCTGGTCACCCGCGCCAGCATTATCAATCAGGTGCTCACCGAGTCACGTCGTGAGGGCGTGTTCCCGCTGGGCGCAGCGGTGCCGCATGTCGATTACCTGCCGGTGCGCGCGCTGCACCAGCAACTGGCCAAGGTCACTCGTTTTCACAGCCCGCGTGCCTTCAGCTACATGTTCAGCCCCGGCTTCGAGCCGTTGCGCCGCCAGGTGGCGATCCGCATGCGCGATGCCGGCGTGGTGGTCGATCCCTCGGAAGTGGTGATCACCCATGGCTGCGTCGATGCGCTGCAGATGAGCCTGCGCGTGCTGACCAAGCCGGGCGACCTGATCGCAGTGGAGTCGCCAACCTATTACGGTCTGCTGCAACTGGCCGACTTGCTGGGGCTCAAGGTCATCGAGATCCCGTGTGACCCCACCACCGGCATCAGCCTGGAAGCGCTGCAACTGGCGGCCAACCAGTGGCCTATCAAGGCGCTGGTGCTGACTGCACGGCTGTCCAATCCATTGGGCGGTACCATTCCCGAGGAGCGCCAGCGCCAGTTGCTGCGCCTGGCCGGTGATTATGATTTCCAGATCGTCGAGGACGATATCTACGGCGAGCTGATGTTCGAACAGGGGCCGACCAAGGCGCTCAAGTCGCATGACCGCGACAGCCGGGTGATCTATTGCTCGAGCTTCTCCAAGACGCTGTCGCCGGGAGTGCGCATCGGCTGGATCGTCGCCGGCAAGTACCAGGACGAGATTCAGCGCCTGCAGACCTTCTCCACCCATTCGGCGTGCAGCGTCACCCAGATGGCGGTGGCGGCCTACCTGGAGAATGGCGGGTACGACCGCCATCTGCGGCATATCCGCCAGGAGTACCGCAAGAACCTCAGCGCCTTCCAGTTGGCGGTGCAGCAGTACTTCCCGGCTGGCACGCAGATGACCCGCCCCAAGGGCGGCTTCATCCTCTGGGTCAGCCTGCCGGCAAGGGTCAACACCAAGGATCTGCACGTGCGTGCGCTGCAGCAGGGCATCTCGATCGCACCGGGGCTGATCTTCAGCAACACGGAGCAGTTCAACCACTGCGTACGCCTCAACTGCGGCATCCCGTGGAATCGCGAGGCGGAAAGGGCGCTGATGACGCTGGGCATGCTGGCCACGCAGCTGTGCCAGGAGGCAGGTGGCTCCTGGGAGGATTGAAAATGATCCTTCTGGCTTAACCCGATTCGTCGCAGTGCTGCGTCTACCTGAGCGAAGGTCTCGTGCCATTGCTCAGGAGATGCACCATGTCCGCTTATTCCGCGTTGCTCGTTCGTCCGTTCGCCGTCGGTTTCTCGGCTGGAACCTTGTTGCTGCTCGCCGCCTGCAGCGCTTCTGGCCCGGAGCCGGAAGCCCAGGCCAGCTCGCAGCCGGCGGCGACGCTCGTACGTGAACGACTGCCTGCACCCGCAGCGGCCGAAATGCCTGCCGAAGCCAGCCACAAGCGCATGGCGACCCTGGCCTATGCGCCGGCCCCCATCGCCGATGGCCTGCCGCCAAGCTACCGTGACGAGTCGCGCGAGCAATATCAGGCCTATGCCGACAACCCGGTGTTCGCTGTCGCCGAAACGCCGGTATCCACCTTCAGCATCGACGTCGATACCGGCAGCTACGCCAACGTGCGGCGCTTTCTCAATGGCGGGCAACTGCCGCCGAAGGACGCCGTGCGCCTGGAAGAACTGGTCAATTATTTTCCCTATGCCTATCCGCTGCCGCAGGGCGACGTACCGTTCGGCGTCAGCACCGAGCTGGCGGTGACGCCGTGGAACCCGCAGACGCGGCTGCTGCGCATCGCCATCAAGGCCTCGGATCGCAGTGTGGACGAGCTGCCACCGGCCAACCTGGTGTTCCTGGTCGACGTGTCCGGCTCTATGCATCGCCGCGAAGGCCTGCCGATGGTGCAGGGTACGCTGAAGCTGTTGGTCGACCAGCTTCGCCCGCAGGATCGCGTCTCGCTGGTCACCTATGCCGGTGATAGCCAGGTGGTGCTGGACTCCACGCCCGGCAGCGACAAGGCGAAGATCCGTGCGGCCATCGATCAACTCAGCGCGGGTGGTTCGACGGCGGGCGAGTCGGGCATCCAGCTGGCCTATCAGCAGGCCGGCAAGCATCTGATCGACGGCGGCATCAACCGCATCCTGCTGGCCACCGACGGCGACTTCAACGTCGGCATCAGCGACTTCGACAGCCTCAAGCAACTGGCCGCCGACAAGCGCAAGAGCGGCGTCTCGCTGACCACCCTGGGTTTCGGCGTGGACAATTACAACGAGCGTCTGATGGAGCAGTTGGCCGATGCCGGCAATGGCAACTACGCCTATATCGATAACCTGCGCGAGGCGCGCAAGGTACTGGTCGATCAGCTCGGCTCGACCCTGGCCACGGTGGCCAGCGACGTGAAGCTGCAACTGGAATTCAACCCGAGCGAAGTCAGCGAGTACCGCTTGCTGGGCTACGAGAACCGCGCGCTCAAGCGCGAGGATTTCAGCAACGACAAGGTCGATGCCGGTGATATCGGTGCCGGGCACACCGTCACCGCGCTGTACGAGATCGTCCCGGCTGGTGGCAAGGGCTGGCTCGAGCCGCTGCGCTATAAGGTCATCACTCAGCCTGCGCTCGAGACACGCGAGCTGGCCTGGCTGCGGATTCGCTACAAGGCGCCGGGGGAGGCGAGCAGTCGCCTGCTGGAGCGGCCTATCGCGCGTGCCGAGGCCAAGCCGATGAACGCTGCCAGCGAGGACCTGCGTTTCGCCGCTGCGGTTGCGGCCTTTGCCCAGCAGCTTAAGGATGGACGCTATACGGGCGATTTCGGTCTGGCGCAGAGCATCGAACTGGCGCGCTCGGCCAAGGGCGAGGATCGCTTCGGCCTGCGCGGCGAATTCATCCAGCTGGCCGAAATTGCCCAGAGCCTGCAAACTTCCGGCTCCACACCAGTAAGAGTCCAGCAGTGAACGCACCTCTCACGGATGACGACGCCGCTCTATTGCGGCGTTACCGCCGCGGCGATGCCACGGCCTTCAACGCGCTTTACCAGCGCCATCGGCTGGGCCTGTTCCGCTTTCTGCTAGGCCTGTGTGGCGATCATGCCCTGGCCGAGGAAGTGTTCCAGGAAACCTGGATGAGCCTGATCCGCAGCCAGAGCGAGCAGCGCGAGACGGTGCTGTTCAAAACCTGGTTGTACCAGATCGCCCGCAATCGCCTGATCGACCACTGGCGCAAGACGGGCCGTCATCAGGCTGGGCATGACGAATACGATGAAGGCCAGCACGCCCAGGCCGACCCGCAACCGGGCCCGGAGCAGTTGTGGGGCCTGAGCCGCGATAGCGAGCGGCTGCAGGCGGCACTGGCCGACCTGCCGGAAGATCAGCGCGAGGTGTTCCTGCTGCGCGCCCATGGCGATCTGGAATTGAACGAGATCGCCGAGTTGACCCGCACGCCGGCCGAGACGGTCAAGAGCCGTCTGCGCTATGCCCTGCAGAAACTGCGCCGGCTGCTGGCCACCGAGGAGTTGTCCGCATGACCCATGAACGAGAACCGCTGGATCACGAACAGGCGCTGTTGGCGCATTTCCGTGCCCATGGCAGCGGCGAACCCTCGGCCGAGCTGGACGCGCGTATCCTGGCGGCGGCCAGTGCGGCTGCCCGAGAAACGCATCAACCCGATAAGCCGGATTCTGGCTGGGCGCAGCGCTTGCACCAATGGCTGTTCGGCAGCGGACGCCAGCGCTGGTCAGTGGCCGTGGCCGGGCTTGCTTGTGTTGGGATCGGCGTCAGTCTGACCTGGCGCACGCTGGAGCAGACGCCCGACAACTTCGATGCAGTCCCGCCCAGCATGGCCATGAGCCCCGCTGCTCCGGCTCCCGCGCCGATGGCGGCCAAGCGCGCCGCAGAGCAGCAGGCGGCACCGACAGCTACCCCGCAGGAGCGCATGAGAACCCAGGTCATGGCCCGCCAGGCCCCCACTGCCGATATGGCTGAGGCGCCGGTGGCCAGCGCCGCCGCAATCGCGCCGATGGCCGAACTGGTGACCCAGAGCGAACCGCGGGAGGCGCTGCTGCATTTGCTGGAGCTGCGCAAGGGTGGCCAGCAGAAGGAGGCGCAGCGGCTGCTGGAGCAACTGAAGGCCGACTACCCGCTACTGGATATCGAAGCCGAGCTCGATCATCTGGCTAATGAGCCAGAGAGTGAATGAGCAGTTGGGTAAAAGTCGTGTAAGTCGGCTTGTCAGGCGCGCCCAGGCGGAGGAGCATGGGTGCGTTATTGATCGAGTTACCCTAGTCCCATGATGCGTAAGTTCCTGCTGTTACTACTGTGCCTGGGTTGGCTGAGCGCCTGCGAGCGCGAGCCGGAGCCTGTCGCGCAGCAATCCGAGCCTGAACCGGCAGCGGTGGCAACGCCTGAGCCCGTTGCCGAGGTCGTCAAGCCCAAGCCTGTCGAACCGGCGCCGCCTGCCAAGGCAGTCGAAAGCAAGCCCGCGGCGCCCAGCGAAGCGCCGGTGGCGGCCAAGCCCAAGCCTGTTGCGGCGCCACTCAAACCGGCAGGGCCTGAGTCGAAGCTGGCGCTGGATCTGAGCGTGCCGCAAGAGTTGTTCGCCGAGGCCGTGGAGAGCGAAACCCGCGAAGAGCTCTCTTCCCTGCTGCCGCCGCTGTTCGCTGAGAAGCCCGTTGCCGAGAGCCCGTTCCAGATCAGCGGCCGGCTGATCAGCAACGAGCGGGTGGACGACTACTGGGATTCCATCGAGGGCGCCGAGGTGCAGTTCGAGTTCAAGCAGTAGTCGTCTGGAGGGCAGGGATCGCCCGGATAGTCCAGCGCGGTAGCAACCCGTCATCGGTGAACTGGCGGGTTGCACCCGCCCTACGGCAGAGTCCTGACTCTAGTCAGCCCGGTCCGAGCACGGATTTACCCGGATTGCATCCGGGCTACGGCGCCAACGCCGAGGCTTCAATCGACGAACAGGTCGGGCACCAGGCTGCCGCCAGCGGGATCGAAACGGTACTGCTCGAAGTTGCTGACGCCTCGTTCGCGCAGGATGTCTTCGTCGATCAGCAGGCGCCCGGTGAGGCTACGGCCCTGGCTGGTCAGAATCGCATGGGCCGCGTCGGCCATGATCGCTGGCGTGCGTGCGCGTTTGAAGGCGTCGCGGCTGCCCAGCTCGAACTCGATGGCGGCGGTGGCGATCATGGTCTTCGGCCACAGCGAGTTGACGCTGATGCCGTACTTCTTGAACTCCTCGCTCATACCCAGGGTGAGCATGCTCATGCCGTACTTGGTGACGGTGTAGGGGCCGTGCTGGGCGAACCACTTGGCGTCAAGGTTGAGCGGTGGGGAGAGGTTGAGGATATGCCCGCCCGCGCTCTGTTTCAGATAAGGCAGGGCTGCCTGGCTGCAGACCATCACCGCGCGGGTGTTGATCTGGTACATCAGATCGAAGCGCTTGGG
This sequence comes from Pseudomonas sp. Marseille-Q0931, assembly GCF_940789645.1. NCBI lineage: Bacteria > Pseudomonadati > Pseudomonadota > Gammaproteobacteria > Pseudomonadales > Pseudomonadaceae > Pseudomonas > Pseudomonas sp. Marseille-Q0931. The sequence goes on from NZ_CALNWT010000001.1 coordinate 590,220, forward strand.
TTCGAGTTTCTCCACGCCCACCAGCTTGATCGCCCCGGCGTTGTTGACCAGGGCGTCGATACCGCCGAAATGCTCGGCTGCCTTTGCCATGGCGGCCGCCACGGCCTGTTCGTCACGCACGTCCAGCTGCAGGGCCAGGGCCTTGCCGCCAGCGGCTTCGACCTCGGCGGCGACGCTGAAGATGGTGCCTTCCAGTTTCGGGTGGGGCTCGGCGCTCTTGGCCGCGATGACGATGTTGGCGCCATCCGCGGCGGCCTTGAGGGCGATTTCGCGGCCGATGCCACGGCTGGCGCCGGTGATGAACAGGGTCTTGCCGGAAAGGGACATGGGCGTGCTCCGGTATTGTTGTTATTGGGGCGTAGGGAGTTTGAGTATTCGTCGCGGCTAAAGCCCCTCCCACAGCGATATATCAGGCCTCTACAGCTTCGATTTCCACCAGCAACTGACGATTCTTCACCTGGTCGCCCTGGCTTACGCCAACGCGGCGGACGATGCCGTCGACGCCGGCCTTGAGCGGGTGCTCCATCTTCATCGCTTCCAGCACCACCAGCAGTTGCCCCTTGCTCACGCTGGCGCCTTCGGCGACCAGCACGTCGACGATGGCGCCATCCATCGGTGCCTTCACCGCGCCGCTGCTGGCGGCGTTCTGGCCGCCGGCCGGCTCGTGGGTGGCATCGACCAGTTCCAGGTTGCCGTGCTCACCATACAGCCACAGATGCTCACCTTCGATGTGGTAGGCCTGGCGGCGGCGTACGCCGTCCAGTTCCAGGGTCAGCCAGCGGCCGTCGCTGGCCAGCAGGCGCAGGGACAGCTGTTCTTCGCCCCGACGCACGCGCAGTTGCGCTTGCGTGCCGCTGGCGAGCACGTCCAGCTCCACGGCGTGTTTGTGTTTGCCCTGCTTGAGGACGAAGCGCCAGGGCGCACTGCCGGCGCTGCGCCAGCCGGACAGGCCGGGCTGATGCGCACGGGCGTCGGCCGAGGCCTGGTAGAGCAGGGCGGCGGCCATGGCCAGCTCGGCCAGACTGGCCGTGTGCGGTTGCAGGCTGGGGTCATCAGCGAAGTGTTCGGCGATGAACGCCGTGGTGGCATTGCCGGCAGCGAACTCCGGGTTCTTGAGCAGATTGGCGAGAAAGCGCTGGTTACCGTTGACGCCGAGCAGCACGCATTGTTCTACAGCGCGCACCAGCTTGCGCCGGGCTTCGTCACGAGTTTCGCCGTAGGCGATGACCTTGGCCAGCATCGGGTCGTAGAAGGGGGTGACAGCCTGGCCCTCGACCAGGCCGTGGTCGATGCGCACGCCGGCCAGCAGTTCGGGCTCCCAGCGCAGCACCTGGCCGGTTTGCGGCAGAAAGCCGGCGGCCGAATCCTCGGCGTACAGACGCACCTCCATGGCGTGGCCGGTGAGGCGGATTTCGTCCTGCTGCAGCGGCAGGGGCTGGCCTTCGGCTACGCGAATCTGCCAAGCCACCAGATCCTGACCGGTGATCAGCTCGGTGACCGGGTGTTCGACCTGCAGGCGGGTGTTCATTTCCAGGAAGAAGAACTCTCCGGAGGTATCGAGGAGGAATTCCACGGTACCGGCGCCGACGTAGTTCACCGAGGCTGCAGCCTTGACCGCCGCTTCACCCATGGCCTTGCGCAGCTCCGGAGTCATGACCGGGCAGGGCGCTTCCTCGACCACTTTCTGGTGGCGACGCTGTACCGAGCAGTCGCGCTCGCCAAGGTAGACGATATTGCCGTGCTGGTCGCCGAAGACCTGGATTTCCACATGGCGTGGACGGATCACCGCACGTTCGAGGATCAGCTCGCCCGAACCGAAGGCGTTCTGCGCCTCCGAGCGGGCGGTGCGGATCTGCCCCAGCAGTTCGGCGGATTCATGCACCAGGCGCATGCCGCGGCCGCCGCCGCCGGCGCTGGCCTTGATCATCAGCGGGTAGCCGATACGCTCGGCTTCGCTGGTCAGGGTTTCGTCATCCTGGGCGGCGCCCTCAAAGCCGGGGATGCAGGGCACGCCCGCCTCGAGCATGGCGATCTTCGACAGGCGCTTGCTGCCCATCAGGTGGATGGCTTCCACGGTCGGGCCGATAAAGACGATGCCGGCTGCTTCACAGGCGCGGGCGAAGTCGGCGTTCTCGGAGAGGAAACCATAGCCGGGGTGGATGGCGTCGGCGCCGGTCTTGCGCGCCGCCTCGATGATAGCGTCGATGCGCAGGTAGGACTGGTTGACCTGGGCCGGGCCGATGCATACGGCTTCGTCGGCGATCTGCACGTGGCGGGCGTCGGCATCGGCCTCGGAGTACACCGCCACGGTGCGATAGCCGAGCTCGATGGCGGTGCGCATCACCCGGCAGGCGATCTCGCCACGGTTGGCGATCAGGATCTTGTTGAATGCGGGCATCTTCGTGCTCCTGCTGTGCGTAGCCCGGATGCAATCCGGGGAATCATGTTGGCCGAGCGCTCCCGGATTGCATCCGGGCTACGGTTTCATTGGGCCCACTTCGGCTTGCGCTTCTGCACGAAGGCCATGGTGCCTTCGACGCCCTCGGCGCCAGTCACGGCGGCGGCGAACTGTTCGGCGGCGCGGTCGAGCAGCGGGCCGAGGGCTTCGCGTTCGCTGGCCAGCAGCAGGGCCTTGGTCTGGGCGTTGGCCTGCGGCGCGCACTGGCGAATCTGCTCCAGGGTCTCGTCCAGGCGCTGCTGCAGAGCAGCATCATCGTTCTCGCAGTAGTGCACCAAGCCCAGGCGCAGGGCCTCGGCACCGTCGAAGCGGGCGGCGGTCAGGGCCAGGCGGCGGGCCTGGGTCAGGCCGATGCGGTGCACGACGAAGGGAGCGATCTGCGCGGGGAGGATGCCCAGCGTGGTTTCCGGCAGGCCAAACTTGGCGCCACTGGCGGCGATGGCCACGTCGGACACGCAGGCAAGGCCGAAACCACCGCCGAGCACGGCGCCTTCCAGCACAGCGACCAGTACCTGCGGCGCGGCCTGAGCCTCTTCCAGCAGCGCACCGAAGGCGCGGTTCAGCTCGCGGTATGCGTCACCGCCGCGGGCTCTGGCGCCGGCCATATCCTTGATATCGCCGCCGGCGCAAAAGTGGCCGCCCGCGCCGCGCAGGACGAGGGCGCGCACGTTCGGCTCATGGCGCACGGCTTCCAGGGTGGCGCGTAGTTCGCCGACCATGGCCAGGCTCATGGCGTTGCGGCTGTCCGGGCGGTTGAGGGTGACGTTCAGCACGCCAACGTCGAGGTTCAGCAGCAGGGTTTCGCAGTGGGGCAGATCGTTCATCGCATAGCCTCGGTGTAGGGCGGGTGAAACCCGCCGCAACGGTCTGGGTGGTACGGGTCAGCCCTTCTTTTTCCCCGGCAGGATGCCCATCAGCTTGCAGATAATGCCGAGCATGATTTCGTCAGCGCCGCCGCCGATGCTGACCAGGCGCACGTCGCGGTAAGCGCGCGACACCGGGTTGTCCCACATGAAGCCCATGCCGCCCCAGTACTGCAGGCAGGCGTCGGACACCTCGCGGCCCAGGCGGCCGGCCTTGAGCTTGGCCATCGACGCCAGCTTGGTCACGTCACGGCCCTTCACGTATTGCTCGGTGGCCTGGTAGACCAGCGCGCGCAGGGCTTCGATCTCGGTCTGCAACTCGGCCATGCGGAAGTGGATGACCTGGTTGTCGATCAGCGGCTGGCCGAAGGTGTGGCGCTGCTTGCAGTAGTCGATGGTGCTGTCGACGCAGTGCTCCAGGCCCTTGATCATGTTGGCCGCGCCAAACAGGCGCTCTTCCTGGAACTGCAGCATCTGCATCATGAAGCCGGCGCCTTCGTGGCCGATGCGATAGCGCTGCGGCACGCGCACGTTGTCGAAGAACACCTGGGCGGTCTCCGAGCTGCGCATGCCGAGTTTGTCCAGGTGCGGGCTGACGCTGATTCCCGGGGTCTTCATCGGCACCACGATCAGCGACTTGTTGACGTGCGGCTTGTCGTCGCTGGTGTTGGCCAGCAGGCAGATGAAGTCGGCCGACGGCGAGTTGGTGATCCACATCTTGCTGCCATTGATCACGTAGTCGTCGCCGTCCTTGCGCGCGGTGGTCTTCAGGCCCGCCACGTCGGAGCCGGCGCCGACTTCGGAGACGCCGATGCAGCCGACCATCTCGCCGCTGATGGCCGGACGCAGAAACTCGTCGCGCAGCTCGTCGGAGCCGAAGCGCGCCAGGGCCGGGGTGCACATGTCCGTCTGCACACCGATGGACATGGGGATGCCGCCGCAATGGATGGTGCCGAACTCTTCGGCGGCGACGATGGAGTAGCTGTAGTCCAGGCCCATGCCGCCGAATTTCTCCGGCTTGGAGATGCCCAGCAGGCCCAGTTCGCCGGCCTTCTTGAAGATGTCATGGATGGGGAAGCGGCCTTCCTTCTCCCAGGCGTCGACATGCGGGTTGATTTCCTTGTCGACGAAGTTGCGGACGGTACGGCGGAGTTCTTCGTGTTCCTGGGTGAAGATCATTATTGTTGTGCTCCGATGATAAGGGTCAGAAACGGGCGACGCCGAAACGGTTGGATTTCAACGGCCGCAGGTTGGCTTCGGCGCAGATGTCCAGCAAGAAGCCCAGCAGTTTGCGTGTATCGCGTGGGTCGATCAGGCCGTCGTCCCACAGGCTGGCGGTGCCGTACAGCGCCGTGGACTGGCTGTCGAGCTTTTGCGCGGTCACCGTTTCCAGCATGTCGAGCATCTTTGGATCAGCTTCCTTGCCTTCCTTGGCGTGCTTTTCCTCGGTGACGATGCGCAGCACCTTGCCGGCCTGGGCGCCGCCCATCACGGCGGTGCGGCTGTTGGGCCAGGCGAAGATGAAGCGTGGATCGAGGCCGCGGCCGCACATGGCGTAGTTGCCAGCGCCGTAGGAGCCGCCGACGACGATGGTGAGCTTGGGCACGGTGGCGTTGGCCACGGCCTGGATCATCTTCGAGCCGTGCTTGATCACGCCGTTCTGTTCCGATTCCGTGCCGACCATGAAGCCGGTGGTGTTGTGAAAGAACAGGATCGGCGTGTTGCTCTGCTCACACAGCTGGATGAACTGCGCCGCTTTGGCCGCACCCTGCGGGGTGATCGGGCCGTTGTTGCCGATGAAACCGCAGGCCTGGCCTTCGATCTGCAAATGACCGCAGACGGTCTGGCTGTCGAACTCGTTTTTGAAGTCGAGGAACTCCGAGCCATCGGCGATGCGTGCGATGATCTCGCGTACGTCGTAGGGCTTCTTGGCGTCGGCAGGTACCAGGCCGAGCAGCTCCTCGGCCGGGTAAAGCGGCTCGCGCCAGCTTTTCGACGGACGCGCCGGCAACTGCTGGTTCCACGGCAGCATGCCAAGGATCTCGCGCGCCAGGCGTACGCCGTCGGCGTCGTTCTCGGCCAGGTACTCGGCGGTGCCGGCGACCTGGGCGTGCATCTCGGCGCCGCCGAGTTGCTCGTCGGTGGCGATCTCGCCGGTGGCGGCCTTGAGCAGGGGCGGGCCGGCAAGGAACATCTTGGCCTTGCCGCGCACCACTACCACGTAATCCGATAGGCCCGGCTGGTAGGCCCCACCAGCGGTGCTGGAGCCGTGCACCACAGTGATCTGCGGCAGGCCCATGGCGGACATCCGCGCCTGGTTGGCGAAGCCGCGGGCGCCCTCGACGAAGATGTCGGCGGCGTAGTTGAGGTTGGCGCCGCCGCTCTCGGCCAGGGTCACTACCGGCAGCTTGTTCTCGAAGGCGATCTGCTGCAGGCGCAAGGATTTCTTCAGGCCCGTGGGGGAGATGGTGCCGCCCTTGATCGCGCTGTTGTTGGCGATCACCAGGCAGCGCACGCCGGCGATGTAGCCGATGCCGGCGATCAGGCCGCCGCCGGCCTGGCTGCCGTCCTTGTCGTCGTGCAGCTTGTAGCCGGCCAGCGAGGCCAGTTCGAGGAAGGGCGCGCCGGCATCGAGCAGCAGGTTGATGCGTTCACGCGGCAGCAACTGGCCGCGCTTGTCGAACTTGGCCTTGGCTTCCTGCGCCTTGTCGAGCACCTTCTGCTCCACGTCGCGGAAGGTCGCGATGGCCGCCAGCATGGCTTCGCGGTTCTGCGCGAAGGCTTCGCCATGCACGTCGATTTCCGATTGGATCACGGGCATCGCCTTACTCCTGATCTTTCAGTACGTCGGGCAGGTAGGCCCGGTGGAAACCGTTGTAGGACTCGCTGTTTTTCGCCTTGCCCAGTGTCCAGGCGCGAGTGCCCTGGCTGGCGGCGCCATCGATGCGGATGGTGTTGCCGCTGATGAAGTTGGCGCCGGGGCTGAGCAAAAAGGCGATGGCGGCGGCCACTTCGGACTCCGTGCCGATGCGTTGCAATGGCACGTGATCCTTGAGGTTGCGGATCATGTTCTTCATCGACTCGGGGTAGGTGTCCATGCCGCTGGAGGCGATCCAGCCCGGCGCTACGGCGTTGACCCGCACACCGGCGTGGCCCCACTCGTAGGCGGCGGTCTTGGTGAAGTTCTCCATGCCCGCGCGCGCCGCGCCCGAATGGCCCATGCCGGGCATGCCGCCCCACATGTCGGCGAGCATGTTGACGATGGCGCCGCCGTGCTTGCTCATGCTCTGCAGGAAGACTTCCTTGGCCACCAGAAAACCGCCCACCAGATTGGTGCGCACCACGGTCTCGAAGCCTTTCTGGTTGATGCCGATCAGCGGTGCGGGGAACTGGCCGCCGGCGTTGTTCACCAACTGGTGGATGCGTCCGCGTTCCTTGATCACGGCAGCGACCATGGCCTTGACTGCGTCTTCCTCCCGGATATCGCAGACCTGAAAGCTGGCGCTGCCGCCGTCTTCGATGATCTCGGCGCAGGTCTTCTCCAGCTTCTCCGGCTTGCGCCCGACCAGCACCACATAGGCGCCCAGGTGGGCCAGCTCGTGGGCCACGCAGCGGCCGATGCCGCTGCCACCACCGGTGACCAGAATGGTCTGTTCATTGAACAGGCCAGGTTTGAATACGGAGTCGTAGCTCATTGTTGTTGTCCTTCGACCTTACCGTGGGCACCACTATGTCAAGGTGGTGCGCTATTGATCTGGTTGTAAGTGGAAATCGCAAAGCGTTTTCCACCATAAGCCGGTAGATGGATAAAGCGTCATCCACCTACGACTTATTGTCCTTGTCGATCTTCGGTGGGAGCGGACTTGTCCGCGAGGCTTCTAACCATTCGCGGACAAGTCTGCTCCCACAGTTCGCGAGCAGAGCTCGCTCCTACAGGCTTTCAGCTAGCGCCTTGGGTACCGGCACCGGGAATTCCAGCAACTGTTGGGCGAAGGCCTTGCCCTGAGGGTCGATGCGCAGGCTGGCGACGCCGCCACCGCCCAAAGCGTTTTCCAGCAGGAAGTTGAGGCTGTGGCTGCCCGGCAGATACCAGCGGCTGACGCGGCCCTGCTCGGCGTCCAGGGTATGCGCCATCCAGTTGGCCACGGCTTCGGGCGTCAGCGCAGCGGCGATCCATGCCAGGTATTCGGGCTTTCTGGCCATCACGCCGATGTTGCTGTGATTACCCTTGTCGCCGGAGCGGGCCACGGCCAGGCGGATCAGCGGCACGGCCGCGTCGGCTTCACCCATTGGTACGGGCAGAGCGGCTGGCGCACGGAGTTGGGCTGGGTCGAAGGCATCGATCTGGGGCAGGGCGACCGGCTGGCGCTCACCGTTGATTTCGACGCTCAGGGCGCAGGCACTCTTGTCCACCAGGAAGCTGAACAGGCGGATCACCGGGTAGACGGTGGGGCGGCCGCCGACAATGCCGGTCAGGCCCGGCGCCATGCCTGTGGCAGCCTGGGCGATCTCGCGGGAGAAGAGGATCAGCGCCTCCTTCTTGGCATGCCGTGCGGCGATCTTCACCACCACTTCGCGGCTGTATTTGCGGTGAGCATGGACGCCATAAGTGGCTTCGCTGCCGAGCAGCTCGACGCTGACTTCCTGGTAACGGCCCCAGCCGCGCTCGGCGAACAGCTCTTCGGTCTTCTTGATGATCGCCTCGCTGACCCGTTCGGCCTTGGCCACGGCATCGATACCGGCGAGCAGGAAGCTGGCGGTGCAGCGGAAACCGTCCGGATGGGTGGCACTGACCTTGTACTGGTCGGTGGGCGGCAGGCCGCGTGCGCCCTGCAGCTGCACGTGGTTGTCGCCGGCCTGGCTCAGCTCGACCTGAGTGAAGTCGCAGATAACGTCCGGCAGCAGATAGGCGCGCGGGTCGCCGATCTCGTAGAGCATCTGCTCGCCAACGGTAAAAGGCGTGACCAAGCCGCCGGAACTCTCCGGCTTGGTCACGACGAAGCGGCCATCGTCCTCTACCTCGACGATGGGGAAACCGATGTGCTCGTAGTCCGGCACGTCGCGCCAGTCGGTGAAGTTGCCACCGGTGCACTGCGCGCCGCACTCGATGATGTGCCCGGCCAGCGCGGCCTGGGCCAGCTTGTCGTAATCGCTCCAGGCCCAGCCGAACTCGTGCACCAGGGCGGCGCTGACCACCGCGCTGTCGACCACCCGGCCGGTGACGACGATGTCGGCGCCCTGGTCCAGTGCGGCGACGATGCCCGGCGCGCCCAGGTAGGCGTTGACCGAGACGCAGAAGGGCGGCAGCGCGGCGCCGGTGAACATCTCGCGGGTGCCGGCCTTGACCAGTTCGCCGAGCTTGGGCTGCAGGTTGTCGCCGTGCAGCACGGCGATCTTCAGGTTCACCCCGGCCTGTTCGCAGGCGGCGCTCAAGGCGGCGGCGCAGGCCATCGGGTTGACCCCGCCGGCGTTGCTGATGACACGAATGTTTTTTGCCGCCAGCTCGCCGAGTAACGGTGTGAGCACCTCGATGAAATCGCGGGCGTAGCCGTCATCCGGCTTCTTCATGCGGGCGCCGGCCATGATCGACATGGTGATCTCGGCCAGGTAGTCGAACACCAGATAATCCAGCTCGACACCCCGAACAAGCTGGGCGGCAGCGGTGGAGGTGTCGCCCCAGAATGCCGAGGCGCAGCCGATGCGTACGGTTTTGCTCATTGGAATTGGTCCGTCACACATTGAGAAGGTGTGTCGACATTACCAAGCAAGCGCTTGGTTGAAAAGTGTCGCGCTAGGGTGATTCGGCCAAAAATGCGCCCAAGCGCTTGCTTGGTCAGCTGCTGCCGCATACATTTCATCAAGCAAGACAAGCACTTGCCGGCAGCATGAAGAATTGATCAGAACAATCGCCGAGCAGGGCAAGCAGGGGAGAAGTCAGCGTGGATGAACACAAGGCCCAGGCCGTGATGCAGGAGTTGGTCGACAATGGCCAAGTGACTGATCCGGACAGTGCCCGCGGCAAGCTGTTGCAGATGGCCGCCCACCTGTTCCGCAGCAAGGGTTACGAGCGCACCACTGTGCGAGACCTGGCCGCGGCCATCGGTATTCAATCGGGCAGCATCTTTCATCACTTCAAGAGCAAGGATGAGATCCTGCGCTCGGTGATGGAGGAAACCATCATCTACAACACCGCCCTGATGCGTGCCGCGCTGGCCACTGCGCAGGACACCCGCGAACGTTTGCTGGCGCTGATCCGCTGCGAGCTGCAATCAATCATGGGCGGCACCGGTGAGGCCATGGCGGTGCTGGTCTACGAATGGCGTTCGCTGTCGGAAGACGGCCAGGCGCAGGTGCTGGCACTGCGTGATACCTACGAGCAGATCTGGCTGGCGGTGCTGGGCGAGGCGCGCGAGGCCGGCTATTTCAAGGGCGATCCTTTCATTCAGCGGCGTTTTCTCACCGGCGCACTAAGCTGGACCAACACCTGGTTCCGCCCTCAGGGGCCGATGAGCCTGGACCAGCTGGCTGAAGAGGCATTGTCGCTGGTGTGCAAGGACCTCTGAGCCGCTTCGGAGCAGGGCAAATCCGGACCGGCGCAGGCGTCATCTGCCGTGGCAGCGAGTCGGCTGGCGCTGCGCTAATGCCTTAAATTGAGGCTATCGTCTGCTATCAGACAACAAAGTGCTGACGCCATAAAATCTATCTGGTCGGTCAGAAGAGACTCGGGTAGGCTGCACTCCACTGGCAGAAGGAATTGAGGATTCGAGATGCGGCATATGCGGCGCTGGGTTCATGGATGTGTGGGTGCCTTGTGTCTGTTGCTTGCCGGTTTTCTTTGCGCTGCCGAGGTGGTCAAGGTCGGCGGCGCGCATTTCCCACCCTATGTGATCAAGTCCAACCTGCAGGAGTCGAGCGGGCTTCTGCCGCAATTGCTCGAGGCGCTCAATAACGCGCAGAGCGAATACCACTTCACCATGCTGCCCACTGCCATCGTGCGCCGTTTCGGCGACCTGCAGCGCGGGCGTATCGACATGGCGATATTCGAGAATCCCGAGTGGGGCTGGCAGGATATCGACGCCGAAGCCATCGATATGGGCCTGGAGGATGCCGAGCTATTCGTTGCCAGAAGCGAGGAACTGCGCGGCCAGCAATACTTCGAGCAGCTCGCTGGCAAGCGCCTGGCACTCTACCGGGGTTATCACTACGGTTTTGCCCAGTTCAACAGCGATCCGGAGTTCCTCACTACCACCTTCAACGCCAACCTCGGTCATTCGCATGACAGCAATCTGCTGATGGTGCTGCGCGGGCGAGCCGATGTCGCGCTGGTCACTCGCTCGAACCTTTACGATTTCATCAAGCGTAATCGCGACCAAGCACGCCAGTTGCTGATCTCCGAGCGAATCGATCAGGTCTATCGCCATCACGCGATGATTCGTCGCGGTGCGCCGATAAGCCCTGAACGCTTCACTGCGCTGCTCGAGCAACTGCGGGTCAGCGGCGAGCTGCAGCGCATCTTCTCGCCTTACCGAATTGCCGTCATGCCAGCTTTAGCGGGTAGCTCAGCAACGAAATATGCAGCAGATTGACCGCTGCATGCAGCGCGATGGTCAGGCTGATGCGGCCGCTGTAGTGAAAGGCCAGCCCATAGCCCAATCCCGCACAAGTCGCCACCACGGCGAATAGCACACTGAAAGGCAAGTGGGCTGCGCCGAACAGGCCCGCCGTCAGCAGCAAGCCGGGCCAGGTACCCATACGTCCGACCAGCGCCGGTTGCAGCACGCCGCGAAACAGCAGTTCCTCCGCCAGCACCGCCACGCCCAGGTTGACTGCCAGCCACAGCAGCAAGCCTTGCGGCCATTTCGGTTGCCAGGCGACCAGGCCCAATGCGATCGCCGATACCGGCACCAGCAGCAGTGTGGCGAGGCACACTAGCCCTGCGTATTTCAGTGATATGACGGGCCGGCGGGTCTGCCCAAGCCACCAGCCGAGCAAAGCGCTACCGAGCAGGAGTTTGTCCCAGGAAAGGCGCAGCGCGTAGGGCGTGGCGTCCGGGCTGACGAGGCGCGGCGGCCACAGTTGCCAGGGGCGGAAACCAGGGACGAGATGTGCCGCCAGAGCGATCCCGCCGAGCAAAATCAGGGGTAACCACCGCCACTTCGGCAGATACCGTTCGCCGGTTAGCAGGAGCATGACGAACAGGCTGCCCAGCAGCAGGCCGATGGGCTCGATGAAGCCTAGCCCCGTGCCCAGGGCGAGGGTAAGCGCGGGGAACAGCAAGCGCAGATGCAGGGGCATGGCACCTTCTCCTTGGAAGGCGCGCAGTCTAGCAGGCTGTCTGCCCAGGCGAGGGGAGTGGACGCGCCTAACGCTGGCGCTCGCGCGCGTCCTTGGCTTCTTGCTCGATGGCGCGTTTACGCATGCGTTCGAGCTGGTCCTCGCTCAGGCGCATCTTCTTGGCGCTGCTGCGCAGCACCAGCAGACTACCGATCACCGAGCCGAAGACCAGTACCAGCAACAGCCAGACGTACCAGGGCATGACGAGTCCTCACGGGGGAATTGAGCCTTCACCATACCCCGCGTTCGGAGACTTGTCAGTTGGCCTGTAGTGCCACGGCTTGCAGGGTGCTCTCGTCCTTGAGCCGCACGCCGCTCAGTTGCAGCCGTAGCGCCTGGCGCGCCAGGTAGTCGAGCTTGTGCGCGGCCAGCTCGTAGGGCAGACCTTCCGGGCGCACGTTGGAGATGCAGTTGCGTGCGCTGTCCGGGCAGCCCAGCCGCGGCGCGTAGGTCAGGTACAGGCCCAGGCTGTCCGGTGAGGTCAGGCCCGGGCGTTCGCCAATCATCACGATCACCAGGCGGGCGCGTAGCGCTTCACCGATACCGTCGCCAATCGCCACGCGCCCTTGCTCGGCCAGCACCACGGGAGTGTTGGCCCAGTCGGTAGCGAAGCGATCGCGAAAGGCCTGCAGCAACAGCAGGGCATGGCGTTGTACGGCGATGGCCGACAGACCGTCGGCCAGCACGATGGCGATTTCTGGCGCAGGCAGTTCGTGTTGCAGTTGCACCTGGCAGTCGCCGTGCAGGTGGCGGCCATGATCCGGTCGCAGCAGGTAGGTCTGCCGGTCTTCGGCGTTGCTACGCACTTTCAGCGCGCGAAAACCGGCTGTGTGCAACTGATGCCTGAGCTCGGCGAAGTCCAGCGGGCGATGCACGGCGTCGCGCGCCTGGGCGTGGGCCAGGCCGAACTTGAGCACCTCGCGAGTGGGCAGGCTGCAGCCGACGCGGCCGAGGGCGATGCGCGCCGAGGTGTGCGCGCGCAATTCGTCCCAGGGATTGTGCTGGATCAGGTCGTCGGTCATCACGCGGCTCCCGAGATATGCGGCAGTTGCTTGAGCAGGTGGTGGCCGCGGCCGATGTCGCGCAGGCGGCCGGTCGGTTCGGTAATGGCCATGCGCGCCAGCCAGGCATCGAACTCCGGGGCGCGTTTCAGGCCCAGCACGCTGCGCAGGTACAGCGCATCGTGGAACGAGGTGCTCTGATAATTGAGCATGATGTCGTCGGCGCCCGGGATGCCCATGATGAAGTTGATACCGGCCGCGCCGAGCAGGGTGAGCAGGCTGTCCATGTCGTCCTGATCGGCTTCGGCGTGGTTGGTGTAACAGACGTCGCAACCCATCGGCAGGCCGAGCAGCTTGGCGCAGAAGTGATCCTCCAGCCCGGCGCGGATGATCTGCTTGCCGTCGTAGAGGTATTCCGGGCCGATGAAACCGACCACGGTGTTGACCAGCAGCGGGCGAAATTCGCGGGCCACGGCGTAGGCGCGCGCCTCGCAGGTCTGCTGGTCGACGCCATGGTGGCCGCCGGCCGACAACGCGCTGCCCTGGCCGGTTTCGAAATACATGACGTTATCACCCAAAGTGCCGCGTCCCAACGACAGTGCGGCCTCGTGGGCCTCGTGCAGGATCGCCAGGGAGACGCCGAAGCCGGCGTTGGCGGCCTCGGTGCCGGCGATGGACTGGAACACCAGATCGATCGGCGCGCCGGCCTCGATGGCCTGGATCTGCGTGGTGACATGGGTGAGCACGCAGCTCTGCATGGGAATCTCGAAGTGCTGGCGTACCTCGTCCATCATCTGCCACAGGCGCATCAGCGTTGGCAGCGAATCGCTGGCCGGATTGATGCCGACCGTGGCGTCGCCGGAGCCATAGAGCAGGCCGTCGAGCATACTGGCGGCGATGCCGCGCACGTCGTCGGTGGGATGATTGGGCTGCAGGCGCACGGCAAGGTGCCCGGGCAGGCCCAGGGTGTTGCGAAAGCGGCTGATCACCCGGCATTTGCGCGCCACCAGGATCAGATCCTGATTGCGCATCAGCTTGCTCACCGCCGCGACCATCTCCGGTGTCAGCCCGGTGGCCACTGCGGCCAGTCGCGCGCTGTCGGTCCTCTCCAGCAGCAGCCAGTCGCGCAGGTCGCCGACCGTAAGGTGGCTGATCGGGGCGAATGCGGCGGCGTCATGGCGGTCGATGATCAGGCGGGTGACTTCGTCCTGCTCGTAGGGAATCAGTGCCTCGTCGAGAAAACGCTTGAGCGGCACATCGGCCAGCGCCAGCTTGGCCGCCATGCGCTCTTCATAGGTGGCGGCAGCGAGCCCGGCCAGGTAGTCGCCGGAGCGCGCCGGGCTGGCCTTGGCCAGCAGCGTCTTGAGGTCGGCGAAACGGTAGACCAGGCTGCCGATGGTGGTCTGGTAGGGCATGGCTGCAACCCGTGGCGAAAAGGATGTGCTTGCCGTGCAGCGCTCATGCCAGGGCCGGATTGCCGAGTGCGCACAGCCTCTGGCGCGTGCCGGTCGTCGCCGGTGAATGAAAAGGGTGCAGAGGAGGGCTCGATGCACCCACCTGGCGCATCCGCGTGTGATGGCTGTCACATGATGGCAACCTGGCACTGTTTGAATGATGGCTTTCCGAACGCACGGGGAGGCCGTTCGTGACCCATGCCAGAGCGCTGCAATCGCTGATGCGGGACGTCAACCCGCTAGCCGCATCGACCAGTATCAACGAGGTCGCCGACTTGTTCCTGGCGGCCGAACATCGCGCTTTCCTGTCTCTGCCGATAGTGGACGGAAACAACCGGCCGCTTGGCCTGGTCAGCCGTGTCACGCTGCAGGACATCTTCATGCAGCGCTTCGGACGCGATCTGCGCGGCCGTCACCCGGTTGGCGACGTGATGAATACCGCACCGCTGATCGTCAGCCTCGAAGCAAACCTGGAGGAGGCTTCCAAGCAGGTCACCGCCCAGCTGCAGTATCCGATCACCGAGGACTTCATCCTGATTAATGCTCAGGGCGAGTACTGCGGTCTGGGCACGGTACTGGACCTGCTCAAAGCCATGGAGGCGCGCGTTGCTCAGCGCAACCGCGTGCTGCGCCAGGCACTGGTGGACCTCAAGGAATCCCAGGCGCAGCTGCTGCAGTCGGAAAAGATGGCATCGCTCGGGCAGATGGTCGCCGGTGTCGCCCATGAACTGAACACGCCGCTGGGCTACGTGAAGAACAACGTGCAATTGCTGCGCGAGCTGAGCGAGCCGCTGTTCGAACTGGCCGCCGCCCAGGCGCGGCTGGGCCAATGCCTGAGCGACCCCGATTGTGACGAGGCGAGCCTTGCTCAGGCATTGCAGGCTGCCGAGCAGGCTCGCCAACAGGCCGCGCCGGAGCTGCTCGCCGAGGACCTGCAGCAGCTGTATGGCGACACCCTTTACGGCCTGGAGCAGATCGCCGAACTGGTGGTCGGTCTCAAGGATTTCGCCCGTCTCGATCGCGCCATGAGCGAGGAAGTCGACCTCAACGACTGCATCCGCAGCGCGCTGCTGATCGCTCGCAATAACATCAAGGACAAGGCCGAAGTTGTGCAGCAACTGGGTGAGCTGCCGCGTATCGCCTGCGCGCCATCGCAGATCAACCAGGTGCTACTCAACTTGCTGACCAACGCCGCCCAGGCCATCGATGGCATGGGGCGCATCCAGATTCGCAGCTGGGCCAATGCCCAGGGCATTCACATCTCGCTGCAGGACAACGGCCGTGGCATGCCGCCCGAGGTCATGGCAAAGATTTTCGACCCTTTCTTCACCACCAAACCGGTCGGCCAGGGCACCGGCCTGGGTTTATCCATCAGCTACAAGATCGTCCAGGACCATGGCGGCCAGATTCGCGTTGCCTCCGAGCCAGGGCGAGGCACGCGCTTTCTCATCAGCCTGCCACTGCCCGCCACCGTCGCCATGAAAAGGAGCGCCTGATGTCTGCACCCGTTCGCATCATGTTCGTCGACGACGAGGAGCGCATTCTGCGCAGTCTCGCCCTGCAGTTTCGCCGCCATTACGAGGTGCTGACCGAAAGCGACCCGCTGCGCGCGTTGCAGCGCCTGCGCGAGGAGCAGATTCACGTGCTGGTCAGCGATCAGCGCATGCCGCAGATGAGCGGGGCGCAGCTGCTCGCCGAAGCGCGCGAGATCGCGCCGAACACCTTGCGCATTCTGCTGACCGGTTATTCCGATCTGGATGCCGCGGTGGAGGCGTTGAACAACGGCGGCATCTTCCGCTACCTGACCAAGCCCTGGGATCAGCAGGAAATGGCCTTCACCCTGCGCCAGGCGGCTGAACTGGCCGTGCGCCAGGCGCAGCCGCTGCAAACCGTCGCCAGCGAGCAACTGAGCGCGCCGCTGACTCTGCTGTTGCTCGACGACGAGCCGGATACGCTCGGCGTCGTCGGCGACTTCTGTGTCGCGGGCGGGCATCGCCTGCTGCGTGCGCGCAACCTGGCCGAGGCCATGCTGCAGCTTAACAACGAGCGCGTGGACATGTTGGTCAGCGACCTGATACTGGCCGGCGAAGATACCGCGCCGCTGCTCAAGACCCTGGCGCAAGCCCATCCACGCCTGCTCAGCCTGGTGGTCACGTCCTTTCAGGATACCCAGGCGCTGCTACGCCTGGTCAACGAGGCGCAAATCTTCCGCTATCTGCCCAAGCCGGTTCGCCGTGGTCTGTTCGAGAAGGGCCTCAAGGCCGCTGCCGAGCAGGCCCTGATCTGGCGCGCGCAGCCGCAACAGCTGGTCACCCGCCTGGCCGAGGTGCCGCGTGACGAGCGCGAACAGGAGAAGGTGGGCAGCCTGATGGGCATGCTCGGGCGCCTGCGTGAGCGTCTGATTGCCTGATCGGCTGGCTGCCCTTAAGCGTTTTCGCGGCTGAAGCCGCTCCTACGAGGCTGTGGCTATCTGTAGGAGCGGCTGGGCGGCACTCCGCTTCAGCCGCGATGCCTTTGTGCCGAAGCCAACACCCCGGATCGCATCCGGGCTACGGGCTGCTGATGGCAGGGCTTCAGCCGCGACCAGTGCCGGCGAGCTTTGCGCTACAATGCGCGGCGTTTTTTCATCTGTCCGAGACTTGCCCATGCCCGCCTGCCAAACTCCGATCATCGTCGCCCTCGACTTTCCCAGCCAGGATGCCGCTCTGGCCCTGGCCGATCAGCTCGACCCGGCGCTGTGCCGGGTCAAGGTCGGCAAGGAGCTGTTCACCCGCAGCGGGCCGCAGGTGGTCGAGGCGCTGCAGGCCAAGGGTTTCGAGCTGTTTCTTGATCTGAAATTCCACGACATTCCCAACACTACGGCCATGGCGGTCAAGGCCGCGGCGGAAATGGGTGTGTGGATGGTGAACGTGCACTGTTCCGGTGGTCTGCGCATGATGGCGGCCTGTCGTAACGAGCTGGACAAGCTGGCGGGTGCCAAGCCGCTGCTGATCGGAGTGACGGTGCTGACCAGCATGGAACAGCAGGATCTGGCCGGCATCGGTCTCGACGTGCCGCCGCAGGAACAGGTGCTGCGCCTGGCCGGTCTGGCCGCCGAGGCCGGGCTCGATGGCCTGGTCTGCTCGGCGCAGGAGGCCCGCGCGCTGAAGGTCGCGCAGCCGCGCCTGCAACTGGTGACCCCGGGCATCCGCCCTGCCGGCAGCAGCGCCGACGACCAGAAGCGCATCCTCACCCCGAGCCAGGCGCTGGAGGCCGGCTCCGATTACCTGGTGATCGGTCGCCCGATCAGTCAGGCCGCCGATCCGGCGCAGGCCTTGGCTGCTGTGGTCGCAGAACTGCGCGCCTGAGCCCTGTAGCCTGGATGAGATCCAGGGCGGCCTGGCACGCCGTCCGATCTTTACCGGATTTGATCCGGGCTGTCCGCTGATCGCAGCGCCGCGCTGGTGGAGTCGCCATCAGTGCCCTGCATGACCCACCACTCTAGAGTCTAATAGTGCTGCTCGCCGTCTGGCTTGCTGGCTAGACTCCTCGCCAATTCAACACGAATCGCTGCGAGGAAGCAGACATGAGCATGACGTTCTCCGGCTTGGTCGCCTTGGTCACCGGCGGTGCCGCCGGCATTGGCCGTGCCACGGCCCAGGCATTCGCCGCCGAAGGGCTGAAGGTGGTGGTTTCCGACGTGGATGTGGCAGGCGGTGAGGGCACCGTCGAGCTTATTCACGCGGCCGGTGGCGAGGCCTGCTTCGTGCGCTGCGACGTGACCCGCGACGCCGAGGTCAGGCGCTGTTGGACGCCACCGTGGCACAGTATGGCCGCCTCGACTACGCATTCAATAACGCCGGCATCGAGATCGAGCAGGGCAAGCTGGCCGATGGCAACGAGGCCGAGTTCGACGCGATCATGGGCGTCAACGTCAAGGGCGTGTGGTTGTGCATGAAGCACCAGATTCCGCTGCTACTGGCCCAGGGCGGTGGTGCAATCGTCAATACCGCATCGGTAGCCGGTCTCGGGGCGGCGCCGAAGATGAGCATCTATGCAGCATCCAAGCATGCGGTGATCGGCCTGACCAAATCTGCGGCGGTGGAATACGCGAAGAAGAAAGTCCGCGTTAACGCGGTGTGCCCGGCGGTGATCGACACCGATATGTTCCGCCGCGCCTATGAAGCCGATCCGAAGAAAGCCGAGTTCGCCGCCGCCATGCACCCGGTCGGGCGCATCGGCAAGGTCGAGGAAATCGCCGCCGCGGTGCTCTACCTCTGCAGCGACCATGCCGCGTTCACCACCGGCCATGCGTTGGCGGTCGATGGCGGCGCTACCGCAATCTGATGGCTCTAGCCCGGTAGTCTGCAAGCAGGCTAAGGTTGGCACGCAGGGCCACTGTCAGTGGTGGCCTGACTGCGCAAAATCCTGCCAGGTTCAACTGGAGCGATAACAATAATGACCGCCGATCCCTTGCTGACGTTTTTCCTTCCCGCTGCGCTGGGCATCATCATGCTCGGGCTTGGCCTGTCGCTGAGCCTGGCTGACTTCGCCCGCGTGGCCAAATTCCCCAAGCCGGTGCTGATCGGCCTGGCCTGTCAGTTGCTGCTGTTGCCGCTGGCCTGCTTCTTCCTGGCCAAGGCGTTCGGCCTGGCACCGGCGTTGGCCGTCGGCCTGATGCTGCTGGCGGCTTCGCCGGGCGGCACCACGGCGAATCTCTATAGCCACCTGGCCCATGGCGACGTGGCGCTGAACATCACCCTCACCGCGGTCAATTCGGTGATCGCGATTCTGACAATGCCGCTGATCGTCAACCTGTCGCTGGCGTACTTCATGTCCGCCGATCAGGCCATCCCGCTGCAGTTCGCCAAGGTGGTGCAGGTGTTCATCATCGTCCTCGGCCCGGTGGCGATCGGCATGTGGTTGCGCAGCCGTTTCCCTGCGTTCGCCGAGCGCATGCAGAAGCCGGTGAAGATCATCTCGGCGCTGTTCCTGCTGCTGATCATCCTCTTGGCGGCGGCCAAGGACTGGCGCACCTTCGTCGACTATGCGCCTTCGGTGGGCGGTGCGGCGCTGGCCTTCAATCTGCTGAGCATGGCGGTGGGTTACTGCGTGCCGCGCTTGCTCAAGCTCAACCTGCGTCAGGCGATCGCCATCGCCATGGAAATCGGCATTCACAATGGCACGCTGGCCATCGCCCTGGCGCTGAGCCCGGCGCTGCTGAACAACCCGACCATGGCGATTCCGGCAGCCATCTACAGCCTGATCATGTTCATCACGGCGGCGTTGTTCGGCTTGTGGGTCAATCGTGTGCATGGCGCCGAACTGGCCGAGCCGGTAGTAGGGCCAGGGGAGAGGGCCTAGAGCCAGCGAGAGTGAGAGAGGCTTTGCCTGCGATGATCGCGGCTAAAGCCCCTCCCACTTTCGACGGAAACCGTAGCCCGGATGCAATCCGGGGCGGCCTGGCAGAGCGTTCCCGGATTGCATCCGGCTACAGAGAATCTACCGCTTGCCCCAGTTCAGCACGGCCAGCGTCAGCAGGCCGGCGACGATACCCCAGAACGCCGAGCCGACTCCGGCCAGAGTCATGCCGGAAGCGGTGACCAGGAACGTGATCAGCGCCGCTTCGCGCTCGTTGGGCTCGCTCATGGCCTGGGTCAGGCCGCCAATGATCGAGGCGAAGAGTGCCAGCGCGGCGATGGACAGGATCAGCGCTGCCGGCAGCGCGGCGAACAGCGAGGCCAGGGCGGCGCCAAAGGTGCCGGCGATGGCGTAGAACACCCCGCACCAGACCGCAGCGGTGTAGCGCTTGCGCGGGTCTTCATGAGCCTCCGGGCCGGCGCAGATGGCGGCGCTGATGGCAGCCATGTGAATCCCGTGGCTGCCGAACGGCGCCATCAGAATCGACACCAGGCCGGTGCTGGTCAGCAGCGGCGAGGCCGGCACGTCATAGCCATTGGCACGCAGTACGGCCATGCCCGGCAGGTTCTGCGAGGCCATGGCGACGATGAACAGCGGGATGCCGATGCTGATCGCCGCGGCCAGGGAGAAGCTGGGCGTCGTCCATTCGGGTGTTGCCAGTTGCAGCTGGAAATCGCTGAAATCCAGCAGACCGAAGACCGCGGCCAGCACGCTGCCGACGATCAGCGCACAAAGCACCGAGTAGCGCGGCCACAGGCGTTTGCCGAGCAGGTAGGCGAGCAGCATGGCGACCACCAGAATCGGCTGCTGTTCGGCGGCCACGCAGATTTCCAGGCCGATCTTGAACAGCACGCCGGCCAGCAGGGCGGCGGCGATGGAGGCCGGGATGCGGCGCATCAGGCGGTCGAAGGTACCGGTCAGGCCGATCAGCACGATCAGGCCTGAGGCCAGGATATAGGCGCCAATCGCCTGGCCATAGGAAACTTCCGGCAGGCTGGTGATCAACAGCGCGGCGCCCGGGGTGGACCAGGCGATCATCACAGGCGCGCGATAGCGCAGCGAGAGCACGATGCAGCACAGCGCCATGCCGATCGACAGCGCCCAGATCCACGAGGAAATCTGCCCGGCAGTAAGGCCGGCAGCCTGGCCGGCCTGGAACATCAGCACCAGAGAGCTGGTATAGCCGGTGAGCATGGCGATGAAGCCAGCGACCACGGCCGAGGTGGAGGTGTCCGCCAGTGGGCGCAGGCGGGTAGGGGCGGCGTCTTGCATCAGAACATTCCAGTGTCGACGATGATGGGATAGAGCGAGGCGACCAGCAGCAGCGCCATGCCGATGTTGAAGGCGCGCAGCGCGCGCGGGTTGTTCAGCCATTTGCGCAGCAGGCTACCGGCGATGGTCCATAAGCCCACGCTGGGGCAGTTGACCAGGGCGAACAGGGCCGCGATCAGCAACACGTTGCTGAAGAAGCCATCTTGCGGTGTGTAGGTGGTAATGGCACCGATGGCCATGATCCACGCCTTCGGGTTCACCCACTGAAAGGCGGCAGCCTGGATGAAGGTGAACGGCTTTGCCTCGGGATTCTCGCGGCTTTGCGGCGCGCCGGACTGGGCGATCTTCCAGGCCAGGTAGAGCAGATACGCAGCGCCGACATAGCGCAGCACATCGTGCAGCACCGGCAGGCGCTGGAAGACCTGGCCAAGACCCAGACCCACGGCCGCCACCAGCAGCATGAAGCCGAGGCTGATGCCGAGCATGTGCGGAATGCTGCGGCGTACGCCGAAGTTCACGCCGGAGGCGAGCAGCATCATGTTGTTGGGGCCGGGCGTCACAGAGGTGACGAAGGCGAAGGCAATGAAGGCGAGCAGCAGTTCGGTGGACATGGTCGTTCTCCGGGGACTGGCAAAGCCTATTGCGCCACCGCAGCGGCGTCGCGGTACAGCCATGGCTGGGTTGGGCCATACAGTCTGGTCAAGCGTTGCGCAGGTGGTTAGCCTCGGGGTTTGGCCGAACAAGGATAAAAGGCGATGCAACCGGACAATCCTTACCGTGCGCCACAGGCGGACTTGCTCGAGGGGGCCGGGGTCCAGGCGTTGCCGGGTTGGAGTGCCAGGCAGTTGCGGGTACTGGGCTGGCTGGCGCTGGTCTCGGTGCTGATCAATACCCTGGTGGTCGCGCTGCTGTTCGCCGGGGCGCTGCTGGACGCGCAGGAGGCCGAGCTGTTGTTCGCCTACACCGACTGGCTGGGTCTGGTGCTGGTACTGCTTGGTTGCTATCTGCTGCTGCGCTTCAAGGCCTTTGCCGAGGCCCGCTTCGCAGCGCGCAATCTGAGCGCGCCGGTATGGGCCGTGTTGCTCGTTTCCCTGTTGCTGGAGCTGGCTGATGTGCTATTCGGCGAGCAGCTATTTGCCGGGCTGGACTGGCAGACGCTGAGCTATATGGTGCTGCTGTGTCTGATGGGCAGCTGTACGACCTGGCTGGGGATACGTTTGCTGAAACTGGAATATCCCTACCAGTCACTGAAGGTGATGGCCTGGCTGGATATCGTCGGCGGGCTGATGTTGGCCAGCGTGTTGTTGATGCTGCTGGCACTGCTGCCGTTGCTCGGCGCTGGAGTGGCGCTGATGGGGGTGTTCTTCAAAGGCGCTGCCGAGTTGCGCGGCGCTGCCGACTGACAGCGGCGTAAATGACAGGAGCCGCCCATTGGGCGGCTCCTGTTTTCAGCCGATTACCACTTGTAGTCGAGGCTCGCCGTAACCCGGCGCGGGTCGCCGGCGTAGCAGTAGAAACCGTCGCAGGTGGCCAGGTATTCCTTGTCGAACAGGTTGTTGGCGTTCAGCGAGATGCTGGCGCCGCGCAAGCTGCCATCGAGTTGGCCGAGGTCGTAGCGCACCGCAGCGTCGTAGACGGTGTAAGCGCTGCTGTGGCCGTCGGATGCGTCACGCACGAAACCCAGGTTGCCAACGGCAATATTGTCTGTGGAACCGACGAAGCGGGCGCCAAAACCAATGCCGAAGCCCGCCAGCGCACCCTGTGTCCAGTCATAGTCGGCCCAGATCGACGCCTGATGCTCGGGGATCAGCGGCAGGGCGCGGTTCTTGTCGCGTGGGTCGCCGACCTCGGTCATCTTGCTGTTGGTGTAGCTGTAGGACGCGGTCAGGCTGAGGTTCTCGGTGATGTTGCCGGTAGCTTCCAGCTCCAGGCCACGAACTTCTACCTCGCTTACTGGCTCGGTGGCACCGGCGATGTTGGTGGTGACGATGTTCTGCCGCGTCAGGTCATAGACGGCGGCGGTGAACAGCATGTCGCTGCCCGGAGGTTGGTACTTGATGCCCAGTTCGTACTGCTTGCCGGTGCTGGGTTTGAATGCTGCGCCGCTATTACCGCCCGCTTCGGCCTGGAAGGATTCGGCATAGGACACATAAGGCGTGAAGCCCGATTCGAACACGTAGCTCAGCGCCGCGTTACCGCTGAATTGGCTGTCGCGGCGGCTATCCTTGGCATCGTTGGCGTTGTGGAATACCGAGTCGGTGTCCAGGCGATCCCAGCGGCCACCCAGGGTCAGGCGCCAGGCGTCGAGGGACATCTGGTCCTGCAGATAGAGGCCGGTGTTGCGGCGTTTCTGGTTGTAGTCCTGGTAGGCGGTGTAGGCGACGCCGCTGAAGTCCTGACCATAGATCGGGCGAACGATGTTGCTACTCGGCGCCGTGCCATACAGCCAGCGGTAATCGGTGTCGACGCGCAGATAGTCCACGCCGAGCAGCAAGGTGTGCCCGATTGCGCCCGTGTTGAAGTCGGCCTGGAAGTTGTTGTCCACAGCGAAGTGGCTGATGTTTTCGTCGTACACGTTGGCGCCGCGCGCAACGGTGCCGTCGTCAGCCACTGCAGTGGCCCAGCCGCCGGCCGTGATGATCTGGTTATCCAGTTCGAGCTTGCTGTAGCGCAGGTTCTGATTGAACTGCCAGATATCGTTGATACGGTGCTCGAAGGCGTAGCCCAGCGCATAGAAGGTCTTGTCGTAGAACTCCCAATCAGGGTCGCCAAGGTTCTTGTGGTAGTCGACCTTGCCGGCCGGCGTGCCCAGCTTGGTGCCTTGCAGGGGCAGGAACTGGCTGGTGCCGCCGGTATCGTCACGGTTGAACTGACCGAGGAAGGTCAGCTTGGTGTCGTCGGCGATATTCCAGGTCAGGCTTGGCGCGAGATTGAAACGCTGATCGTCAATATGTTCGACGGTGGTGCCGCTGTCACGGCCGGTGCCGCTGAAACGGTAGAGAAACTGGCCTTCATCATCGATCTTGCCAGTGCTGTCGAAGCTGATCTGCTTGTGGTTGTAGTTACCGACCTGGACCTGTACTTCATGGCTGCTTTCAGCCTGCGGGCGGCGGCTGACGGCATCCACCAGGCCACCGGGCGGCGTCTGGCCATACACAGCCGAGGCGGGGCCGCGCAGCACGGCGACACGCTCCAGATTCCAGGTTTCCAGCTTGGCCATGGTGTAGCTGCCCTTGGGCAGCGGCAGGCCGTCGAGCATCTGGATCGGCTCGAAACCGCGGATCTTCATCCAGTCGGCGCGGCTGTCGCTGCCGTAGCTGCTGGCGATCACGCCCGGCATGTAGCGCACGGCGTCATCGAGGTTCTGGACCTTGCGGTCCTGCATCTGTTCGCGGGTGGCGACGGAGATCGAGCGCGGCGTTTCCAGCAGCGGTGTGTCGGTTTTGGTGCCGGTCGCTGTGCGGTTGGCCAGGTAGCTGCGGGTCGGGCCCAAAGCCGTTTCGGCGGCCTGCTCGCTGGCGGTGACGGTCACGTCCGGTAGCGCAACTGCTGCGTCTGCTGCCGGGACCAGACTGTAAGCGCCGCCGCTACCTTGCAGCTGCAGGCCGGTGCCACGCAGCGCCTGATTGAGCGCTTCGATGGCTTCGTAGTCACCGCTGACCGGTGCCGAGCGTTTGCCCTCGGTCAGCGCAGGATCGATGCTCAATGTCACGCCGGCCTGGCTGGCGATCTGGTTGAGCGTGGCGGCCAAGGGGCCGGCCGGCAACTGATAGGGCTCCGCATGAGCCAGCCCGGCATGGCCGGCGAAGGCGATGGTCAGGGCCAACAGCGTATGGCGGAACGGGACAGGGCGGAAGGACATTGCGAATCTCTCCTAAGAGTTAATGTATCTCAATGCCCTTCTGCCGAAGCAGAAACGAAAAGTGACAGGGGCGGAAAAAATTATTTTTCCGCCGGCACCACGCGAGTCCACCAAGGGCCCAGTTGCTCGGCCCGTACTGGCAGGCTCAATGCCAATGCTGCCAGCGCCTTGTCACTGTCATGCAGCGGGAAGCTGCCGCTAATACGCAGCCCGGCCAGGCTCGGGTCGAGGCTCAGATAACCGCTGCGGTATTCGCCAAGCTGGTCGATCAGGCTCTGCAGCGGCAGGTTGTCCGCCACCAGCATGCCGCGGCTCCAGGCGTCGGCGCCGACGGGGGCGGGGCTGCTGTCGCTGAGGCGCTGGCTGTCCATGCGCACCTGTTCACCGCTGTGAATGACGCGCTCCTGCGAGCCAGCCAGCGGTCTGGCCGCGACCGCCGACTGCAATACGATCAACTCGGTGGCGGCGCCGTCGCGTCGCACCAGAAAGCGCGTGCCCAGTGCGCGCAGGCGCCCTTGATCCGTTTCTACGACGAAGGGGCGGGCATCGCCCTTGGCCGTCTGAATCAGGATCTCGCCGCTACGCAGATGCAGGCGTCGTTCGTTGTCGTCGAACTCGATATCCAGTGCGCTGCGGCTGTTGAGGCGAATCTGGCTGCGGTCGGCGAGCAACAGGTCGCGCTGCTCACCGCTGGCGGTATGGTAGTCGGCGAGGTAATCACCCAGCGGGCGCTGCTGAGCCAGCAACGTCAGTGTCATGCCTGCGGCCAGCAGCACGCCCAAAGCGCTGCCGCCAAACCGGCGCAGGCTGCGTCGACGATTGACGCTGCTCTGCAGCAGGGCGCGCCGTGCCATGGGGGCGCTGGCGGCGGAGAGTTGCTGGTCGATACCGCCGAGGCGCCGCCAGACCAGGCCATGCTCCGGGTGAGCGGCGAGCCAGTCGGCGAAATCGTGACGTTGCTGCTCGCTGGCTTCCCCCGAGTCGAGGCACAGCTGCCAGGCGATGGCTTCATCGAGTACGCGCGCCGAAACCTGGTTCACTGCGCCACCCCGTACAGTGCGATGTAGCACTGGCGCAGGCCCTGGGCGAGGTACTGGCGCACGCGTGAGACGGACACACCCAGGCGCTCGGCGATCTCGGCGTGGCCCAGACCATCCAGGCGGTTATAGAGGAAAGCCGCGCGTGCCTTGCTCGACAGCTGTCCGAGCAGGCGGTCGATCTCGGCCAGCTGTTCCAGTGCCAGGGTTTGTTCCTCCGGGCTCGGCTGCACGGATTCGGGAGCTTGCGCGAGTTCCTCCAGATAGGCGCGCTCCAGCGCGCTGCGGCGGAACTGGTCGACCATCAGGCCTTTGGCGATGGTGGTAAGCAGGGCCCTGGGCTCGCGTGGGGTGTGCAGGTCAGCACGAGCGAGCAGGCGAACGAAGGTGTCCTGGCTCAGGTCTTCGGCGCGCTGCGCACAATTCAGGCTTCTGCGCAGCCAGCCGAACAGCCAGTCACGATGGTCGCGATAAAGCAGACCGACCAGCTGCTGATTGCTGGAATCCTGAACCGACACGCGCACCTCGCGACATCTAAGTTAAGGTGATAATGATTCGCATATGATTGCAGAGGTCGTGTCAGCGTGCAATCACGCGTTGGTGTGGCATGACCGGTGGTGAAGGGGAACGAAAAGGCGGGCTGAATCCGTAGGAGCGAGCTCTGCTCGCGAATAAGAGGGTTCGCGAGCAGAGCTCGCTCCTACGGGGGGCTTGTGACGACGATGCTCAGGTGCCTTCCTAACGACCGCGAGCCAGGGCGTGATTGACATCCAGCCAACCGCGTACGGCGTCTTCGCCCATCTCGCCGAATACGCGCTGCAACAGGCGCGCCTGTTCGCGGCGCAGGGCCTGTTCCAGCTTGGCGCCTTCAGCGCTCAAGCCGAGCAGGCGCTTGCGCTTGTCGTCCGCGGCCGCTTCGCTCTGCACCATGTCCATCTCGATCAATTGGCGCAGCGGCATGTTCAACGCTTGCTTGCTCACGCCCAGGTAACCCAGCAGTTCGCTCATGTTCAGCCCCGGATACTTGGCAATAAAGAACAGGATGCGGTGATGCACGCGTGACAGGCCGCGTTTGGCGAGCATTTCGTCGGGCTTGGCGGTGAAAGCCTGATAGCCGAAGAAGAAGGCTTCCATGGCAGCCTGCTGAGCCGCGGCGTTCTTGATGACCTGCGCGCCATGACGGCCACCTTGCGCGCCCTCGGCGGATGGGGCTAAAAACTTCTCGGGGAAATTTTTTAGGTCAGTCATATTGACGTATCTCGGGTTGGCGGCGTAGTTTCGGTCAAGCAGTTTGACTTAATTCCAACGACTTTTGCACCCCAGGACATCCCATGGCCTTCTCCGAACGCATCGCCCGCCTGAAAAGCTCCCTGATCCGTGAAATTCTTGCCGCGGCGCAGCGTCCGGAGGTGATGTCGTTCGCTGGCGGCCTGCCGGCCGAGCCGATGCTGCCCAAGGTGGACTGGGCCGAGATGCCGGCGAGCATGGGCCAGTACGGTATGAGCGAAGGTGAGCCGGCGTTGCGTGAAGCCATCGCCGCCGAGGCACGTGCGCTGGGCGTGCCCTGCGATGCCAGCCAGGTGTTGATCGTCAGCGGCTCGCAGCAGACCCTGGACCTGGCCTCCAAGCTGTTCATCGATCCGGGTACCGAAGTATTGCTCGAAGCGCCGACCTATCTGGCGGCCCTGCAGGCCTTCCAGCTGCTCGGCGCCGATTGCATCAGCGTGCCGCAGGAGGCCGACGGCCCCGAGCTGGCTGCGCTGCGCCAGCGTCTGGAAAACCACAAGCCGGCCTTCGCCTACCTGATCCCTACCTTTCAGAATCCGTCCGGCACCCGTTACAGCGAAGCCAAGCGCGAAGCGGTAGCGGCGCTGCTCGACGAGTTCGGCGTGACCCTGATCGAAGACGAGCCGTACCGCGAGCTGGTATTCGATGAAGGGAGCGCCACGCCCATCGTCAGCCGCCTGCAGAGGGCCAGCTGGATCTACACCGGCACCGTGTCCAAGACCTTGCTGCCGGGCCTGCGCGTCGGCTACCTGATCGCCACCAGGGATCTGTACCCGCACCTGCTGCGTCTGAAACAGTCGGCCGACCTGCACACCAACCGCATCGGCCAATGGCAGGCGCTGCAGTGGCTGGGTAGCGAGCAGTACCGCGGCCACCTGGCCGAGCTGCGCGATTTCTACCGCATTCGCCGCGACGCCATGCAGGCGGCGCTGCAGGAGCACTTCGGCGATCTGGCCTCGTGGGAAATCCCGCAGGGCGGCCTGTTCTTCTGGCTGACCCTGAAGCAGCCGCTGGACACCCGCACGCTGCTCGACGCCGCGTTGGCGCAGAACGTCGCCTTCATGCCGGGCGAGCCGTTCTTCATCGACCCGGATGCCAACCCCGGCCACCTGCGACTGAACTTCAGTCATGTGGCGCCGGAGCGTCTGGGCGAGGGGCTGCGCCGGCTGGCGGCGGTGATCCGCGATGCGCAGAGTGCGTGATTGGATATTTCCCTGTAGGAGCGGATTTATCCGCGAAATTCGCGGCTGAAGCGGAATGCCGCCCAGCCGCTTCTACAAAAGCAGGGTGATTGCCGCGAGGATTGATGGGAGGGCAACGCGATGTTCAAGGTCTACGGCGATTACCGTTCGGGCAACTGCTACAAGGTCAAGCTGATGCTGCATCTGCTGGGCGAGGCGTACCAGTGGATTGACGTCGATATCCTCAAGGGCGAGACGCAGAGCGAAGCCTTCCTGGCCAAGAACCCCAACGGCAAGATCCCGGTGCTGGAGCTGGAAGACGGCACCTGCCTGTGGGAGTCCAACGCCATCCTCAACTTCCTCGCCGATGGCAGCGAGTTCCTGCCCAGCGAGCCGCGGCTGCGTACCCAGGTGCTGCAGTGGCAGTTCTTCGAGCAGTACAGCCACGAGCCCTATGTCGCGGTGGCGCGCTTCATCCAGCTTTATCAGGGCTTGCCCGAAGCCCGCCGTGAGGAGCACGCACGCTGCCTGAGCGGCGGCTACAAGGCGCTCAAGGTGATGGAGAAGCAGCTCGAACGCACGCCCTATCTGGTTGGCGAACAGTACTCCATCGCCGATATCGCCCTGTATGCCTACACCCATGTGGCGGACGAGGGCGGCTTCAGCCTCGACGCCTTCCCGGCCATACGCGCCTGGGTCGATCGCGTTGCCAGCCATCCGCGTCACGTCACCCTGCTGGGCTGAGCAGCCTGAAAAGGCTGGCAGGTGAGCCGGCCTCGACTAGAGTTTGGCGGTAACCGTACGAGGGAGCCGCCATGTCGGATGGAAATCGCAAGCTGGGGCTGGGATCGCTGACCGCGCTGGTGGTGGGTTCGATGGTCGGTGGCGGGATCTTCTCGCTGCCGCAGAACATCGCTGCGCGGGCTGATGTGGGCGCGGTGCTGATCGGCTGGGGCATCACTGCGGTGGGCATGCTGGCTTTGGCCTTCGTGTTCCAGAGCCTGGCCAATCGCAAGCCGGAGCTGGACGGCGGCGTGTACGTCTATGCCAAGGCCGGTCTTGGCGACTACATGGGGTTCTCCTCGGCCTGGGGCTACTGGATCAGCGCCTGGCTGGGCAATGTCGGTTACTTCGTGCTGCTGTTCTCGACCCTGGGTTACTTCTTTCCGGTTTTCGGCGAGGGCAATACGCCGCTGGCGATTGGCTGCGCGTCGGTGCTGCTGTGGTGCGTGCACGCTCTGGTGCTGCGCGGGATCAAGGAGGCGGCGCTGATCAACCTGATCACCACCGTCGCCAAGCTGGTGCCTATCCTGCTGTTCATCGTCATCGTTGCGCTGGCCTTCGATCGCGACATCTTCACCCGCGATATCTGGGGCCGCAGCAATCCGCAGTTCGGCAGCGTACTGGAGCAGGTGCGAAACATGATGCTGGTGACGGTATTCGTGTTCATCGGTATCGAAGGGGCGAGCGTGTATTCGGCGCGGGCCGAGCGTCGTAGCGACGTGGGCAAGGCCACGGTGATCGGTTTTCTCGGCGTGCTGGCGCTGCTGATGCTGGTCAACCTGTTGTCGTTGGGGGTGATGAGCCAGCCCGAGCTGGCGGCGCTGCAGAATCCCTCCATGGCCGGCGTGCTGGAGCATGTGGTGGGGCGCTGGGGGGCGATCTTCATCAGTATCGGTCTGGCGGTTTCGCTACTCGGCGCCTTGCTGTCCTGGGCATTGCTGTGCGCCGAAATCCTCTTCGTCTCGGCCAGGGACGGCACCATGCCGGCCTTTTTGCGCAAGGAGAACGCCAACCAGGTGCCGGCCAATGCGCTGTGGCTGACCAATGCGATGATTCAGCTGTTTCTGCTGGTCATCCTGTTCGCCCAGGGCACTTACCTATCGCTGATCTACCTGGCGTCGTCGATGATCCTTGTGCCCTATCTGTGGTCGTCGGTCTATGCACTGCTGTTGGTGCTGCGCGGCGACAGCTACGAGGGGCAGCCCGGCACGCGTCGCAAGGACCTGCTGGTCGGCCTGCTGGCCACGCTCTATGCCATCTGGCTGCTGTATGCCGGCGGGGTAAAGTATCTGCTGCTGTCGGCGCTGCTCTACGCGCCGGGCGTGCTGCTGTTCCACAAGGCCAAGCGGGAGCTGGGGCAGGCGGTTTTCAGGCACTTTGAATGGCTGATCTTCATCGCGGTGCTGCTGACCGCGCTGCTGGCGGGTTATGGCTTGTATAGCGGGCATCTGAGTTTGTAAGTGGGGTTGGAGGATGCAGGCTGGAGGTGGATAATCGCTATTCGCATTCTTCTGGCTCTCTTGTCCTGCCATGCGCAAACGGCTGCATACCGCCCTTGTCTGTCTGCTGATACTGGCTCTGCCGATTCAAGCCATGGCCGCGTTCGGCCTGCAGCTTTGCCAGCAGGTGCATGGCAGCGCTGCGCTGCACGGGATGGTCGATCATGGCGCTCAGCATGGTGCGACGATGGCTGCCGAAAAGCCAAAACCTGCCACGCATCATCCGGCCAGTGCCACCGTCTGCAGCCTCTGCGCCTTCTGCGTCAGTGCCGTGGTAATCAGCCAGCCCTTCGCTCACGCCGAGCCGATGCGCCTTGCGCAGCCGCCTGGCTCATCGAACGAGCGCCTTGTCTCCATCGTGCCGGACACGCCCGAGCGTCCGCCGCGTCTCTCTTTCGTCTGATCGAACACCTTTACACACGGCAGCATCTGGCTGGCCGTGCGCGCCTGGTTGCGCGCTAACGATACGAATGATTGGAGATGGATAGATGAAAAGAGCTTCTTACACCGTGCCAGCCCTGCTGCTCGCAACACTGCTCAGCGCGGTGCAGGCCTAGGCCCACGAGGACAGTCACGCCGGCCATGGCGCCATGAACATGATGCAGCACGCCCCGCAGCAGAAGCCCTGGGGCATCGCCGGGCAGGCCGACAAGGTCGATCGCAGCGTGGAGATTCGTATGGACGACAGCATGCGCTTCACCCCCGAGAGGCTGCAGGTCAAGCAGGGTGAGACCATCCGCTTCGTCCATCGCAATGAGGGCGAGCTGATGCACGAGTTCGTTCTGGGAACACGGCAAACCCTGGACGAGCATGCCGCCGAGATGCTCAAGGCACCGGGCATGGCGCACGGTGAGGCGTACATGGCGCACGTCGCGCCAGCGCAGCAGGGTGAGATGATCTGGACGTTCAATCAAGCTGGCGAATTCGAATTCGCGTGCCTGATCGCCGGGCACTACCAGGCGGGTATGCGCGGCAGCATCGAGGTGCTGGCTGAGTAAGGCGGGGGTAGGGGATGGCCGCGACTCAGGACGAGTCGCGGCCAGACGCTGGATCAGTTCAGCGCGTCGGTCAGGCCCTTGGCAGGTACCAGCTTGACCACTTTCTTGGCCGCGATTTCGATGCTCTTGCCGGTCTGCGGGTTGCGGCCGGTGCGGGCCGGACGCTCGCTCACCTTCAGTTTGCCGATACCCGGCAGGGTGATCTCACCATCATTTTCCAGCGCGTCGCCGACAATTTCGCCCAACTGATCGATCAGGGTGCGGACAGTGGCTTTCGGCAGGGATACGGCCTCGGCCAGGTCGCTGATCAGTTGGTCTTTGGTGATTGCCATGATGTAACTCCGTTTGCAGGTGAGAGGTTCGGCGCGCCAGGCAAGGCCTGCACAGCCGAAAACGTGGGAAAGCTAGCACAAAAGATAGGGCTCGGCTGCGCCGCAGCAGGCACTTCCGATAGGGCTTAGTGTCGCATCGGCCCTTGTGGTTCCGGCGTGCGACCAAAAAACGCATCGGCCTGGTTGTGGTGCCGAGCATGGCTCGCTATCGAGCCGGTCGCACAGGCTGGTCTGAGCCAATCATTGTTCTTGCAGCCAGACGGCGACTTGGCAAGGCTCGACTAAGCTTCTGAAACCTGCCCATTGTTGGAGTGCCATCATGTTGCGCGCATTCGCCGATTTAGG
Source organism: Pseudomonas sp. Marseille-Q0931 (assembly GCF_940789645.1). NCBI lineage: Bacteria > Pseudomonadati > Pseudomonadota > Gammaproteobacteria > Pseudomonadales > Pseudomonadaceae > Pseudomonas > Pseudomonas sp. Marseille-Q0931. Next base: position 622,326 of record NZ_CALNWT010000001.1, read on the forward strand.
GTTTCGCTGGAAAATCGCTCTGCCGATTCTATTGTTGGCTGCCTTGCTGGTTACCATGGGTGCGCTGGGCATGCGTGGTATCACCCAGGTTGCCGAATCCAGCACCACGCTGACGAATCGTCATTTGCCGGCAATCAGCCTGCTGCTCAATGCAGACCGTGATCTTTATCAAGCCTTCATTGCCGAGCGCAGTTTGCTCGACGAAGACTCCGACGCGCATGCGGCGGAGCTTCGCGCCTCCCATGCGGAGAACCTGCAGCAAGCCTACGACCGGGTGCACGAATTCGCCGCAATGCAGCCGAGTAAAGAGGCGCTGGCGCTGGTGGCGGAATTCGATCGTGGTTATGAGCGCTGGAAAGCGACTTCTCTGCGCGTATTGGAAATGGCCGACAGCGATCCTAACGCAGCCAGTAGGCTGAGTTTCGCTGACAGCGAAGTGCATTTCGAACAAGCGCGTACCGCTATCGATAAGCTGGGTGAACTCGAAGACAGCGCCGCCAACGCTGTCGGCACCGAAGCCATTGCGCACGGTGAGGCTCTGGCCTGGCAGCAGGGACTTATCATCGCCATCGGCCTGCTGGTCTGCGTGGCACTGGTGGTCGGCTTTCCGCTATTGGTGACCCGGCCCTTGCACAGCCTACTCCACCGCATCGAGCAAATCGCGGATGGCGATGGCGACCTGCGGGTGCGTCTGGATGTGCTGTCCAGAGATGAACTGGGCAAGCTCAGCCATGCCTTCAACCGTTTTCTCGACAAGCTGCAGCCTTTGATCAGGGAAGTCGGGCGGGTAACCGGTGAAGTGGCTGATTCGGCCAAGAGCCTGGCGGGAATGGCGGCGGCCAACGACCGGCTGATCAGCAGCGAGCATGCTGCGGTGGATCAGGTCAGCACCGCAGCGACAGAAATGAGCGTGGCGGTGCATGAAGTCGCGCGCAACGCGCAGAGTGCCGCCGATGCCGCGCGGCATGCCGAGGTGCAGTCTCGCGAGGGAGCGCAGGTGGTCGGCGTGACCATCAACTCGATCCGTCAACTGGCGCAGGAAGTGGAAAGCGCCTCCGACACCATTCAGACCCTGGAGCAGGAAACTGCCAACATCGGCGCAGTGCTGGCGGTTATCAAAGGCATCGCCGAACAGACCAACCTGCTGGCGCTCAATGCGGCCATCGAGGCGGCGCGCGCGGGGGAGCAGGGCCGCGGTTTCGCCGTGGTGGCTGACGAAGTGCGGGCGCTGGCCGCGCGTACTCAGGACTCGACAAAGGATATCCAGCAAATGATCGAGCGCCTGCAGGTCGGTGTGCAGAATGCGGTCAAGGCTACGCATTCGGGTAGCGCCCGGGCGCGGCAGAGCGTCGAGCAGGCAGCTGGAGTGGACCAGGCACTGAGCGTGACCGGTGATTCGGTGCAGCGGATCAACGACATGGCTGCGCAGATTGCCACGGCCTGCGAGGAGCAGAGCAGCGTCACCGAGGAGATCGCGCGCAACATCAGCGACATCCGCGACCTCTCCAACGAGGCGGCGCAGACTTCCGAACAAAGCACGCGGGCCAGTCAGCACCTGTCCGAGTTGTCCCTTGGCCTGGCCCAATTGGTGGGCCGTTTCCGCGTTTGAGGTGAGCGACTTGCGTATCTAAGTGTTTGAAGCAGTTGTAAGTTTACGTTTAGTCGTTACAATGGCGCGGCCCATCGCAATGGTGGGCAGCGTTATGGTGGCCCTGCCGGTCCCCTCGCATTGATCAGCCGTGAACCCGGTCAGGCCCGGAAGGGAGCAGCCGCAGCGGTGACATCGAGTGCCGGGGTGTGGCTGGTAGGGTCCACCTCCAGTTTTCCGGGCGTTTGCCAGCTTCCTGATTCCCTCTTTTTCAAGTCGCATATCGCGTCGAGCGTTTTCCTGCGTGCAAGAAAAAGCCCGCGCAATGGCGCGGGCTTTGATCTTTGGGCGGAATTAGGCGATGCGGTAGTTCAACACGCTGTCCTGTTCCTTGAGCGTCTTGCGCAGGTCGGCGGGAATATTGCCGGCGCGTAGGGCCAACTCAAGGCGAATCTCTTCCAGGCTCTGGGCGAAGGCGCTCTGGTCGTCGACTTGAAGTTTGGCCAGGACTCGGCTGTATACGGTGCTGTCGCTCTCGTCGAGCAGGGCGAGGATGATGCTGCCGTCCGGGCGTGGTGAGCTGAAGCTGGCACGCAGCGGGTTGAACAGGTGATCGACGAGTTGCTGGTTGGTGAGTTCCAAATATCCCACTCCATCCTGATGGTTGGTCACCTTCGACCTCGGGATGGTGGATTGGTTCAGGCCGTGAGCGACTGGCGGGTACGCTCGATCACCTGTTGCAGCGAGTCGTCGTTGTACTGGCCGGGATACAGGCGCTGGCTGTACTGGGCAATGCCGGTCTTGTCGACCAAGGTAAAGCTGAAGCTGCCCTTGCGCGTTGCCTGAATACGGCAGTCGAAAGGTGCGAAGGCGTGGGTCAGCGTGCTGATGGCTTTCTGGATCTGATGTTGAGTATTCATGTTGTTAGGTTTTCCTTAAAACGGTGTGCGCATCGATGCGCGCTTTGCTCCATGAGGTCGGCCGAAAAGCGGCCTGCTAGGTAAACCATTCGGAGCTTTATGGGCACGATAAAGTTCCATTGTTACGGTTCTTCGGCGTGGTCGGTACGTCGGAGGCAGGCAGAGAAACAGCGCCGATAAGTGGCGAGTCGGCCTGGTCAGTCAGCAGGTGGGATCGGGGAGGGCGGCAGCGCAGGGTGCGCTAGACGTTGAACCGGGAAACCAGCGAGGAGGCGCTACGGCCTTTTTGACTTACAGCGTGGTACGAACGGCGCGAATGATACGCCATTGTTCAAGAATTGACCAGTGCTATTTGCCGAGCTCATGCCCGGCCGCCTTGGGGCTCGGATGGCGGATGCAATTTGCCGGTTGCTCCGCTAGGATTAGCCCACTTTTGCTTTCTTCACATGACGGTTTTCCATGAGTTATCAGGTTCTTGCACGTAAATGGCGTCCGCGCTCGTTCCGCGAAATGGTCGGCCAGACCCATGTGCTCAAAGCCCTGATCAACGCCCTGGACAGCCAGCGCCTGCACCACGCCTACCTGTTCACCGGGACCCGTGGTGTCGGCAAGACCACTATCGCGCGAATCATCGCCAAGTGCCTCAACTGTGAAACCGGTATCAGCTCCACGCCCTGCGGTACCTGCTCGGTATGCCGGGAGATCGACGAGGGGCGCTTCGTCGACCTGATCGAAGTGGACGCCGCCAGCCGCACCAAGGTCGAGGATACCCGCGAGCTGCTCGACAACGTGCAGTACTCGCCGAGTCGTGGCCGCTTCAAGGTCTACCTGATCGACGAAGTGCACATGCTCTCTACCAGCTCCTTCAACGCGCTGTTGAAGACCCTGGAAGAGCCGCCGCCTCACGTGAAGTTCCTCCTGGCCACCACCGATCCGCAGAAGCTGCCGGTCACCGTGTTGTCGCGCTGCCTGCAGTTCTCGCTGAAGAACATGCCGCCGGAGCGTGTGGTCGAGCACCTGACTCATGTTCTGACCGCCGAGAGCGTACCCTTCGAGGACGATGCGTTGTGGCTGCTCGGCCGCGCTGCCGATGGCTCGATGCGTGACGCCATGAGCCTGACTGACCAGGCCATCGCCTTTGGTGAAGGCAAGGTGCTGGCCGCCGATGTGCGCGCCATGCTTGGCACGCTGGATCACGGACAGGTCTACGGCGTGCTGCATGCGCTGATAGAAGGTGATGCGCGGGCGTTGATCGAGGCAGTGCGTCATCTGGCCGAGCAAGGGCCTGACTGGAACGGCGTGCTGGCGGAAATGCTCAACGTGCTGCACCGCGTGGCCATCGCCCAGGCCTTGCCGGAGGCCGTGGACAACGGCCAGGGTGATCGCGAGCGCGTGTTGCAGCTGGCTCAGGCGCTGCCGGCCGAAGACGTGCAGTTCTATTATCAGATGGGCCTGATCGGTCGTCGTGACTTGCCCCTCGCGCCCGAACCGCGCGGCGGCTTCGAGATGGTCCTGCTACGGATGCTGGCTTTCCGTCCGGGCGGTGCCGATGACGCGCCAAAGGTCACGCTAAAGCCCTTGGGGATCAGCCAGGCCACTGCTGATTCCCAACAGAACCCAGTGGCCGGCACCGCTATGCCGGCTCCCGTGGTTTCTGCTCCAGCTGCTGTCGCCGCTGTACCTGTTCAGGCGCCTGTCGCTGCGCCGGCTGTTGAGCCCGGTCCCGTCGCTGCGGTTGCGAGCGCCGAGCCTGTGGTGAGTGAGTCGGCGCCGAGTATTGCATTACCTGCAGCGCCAGCTGTCAGCCTGTCGCAAGAGCCAGAGCCAGAGCCAGAGCCAGAGCCAGAGCCAGAGCCAGAGCCAGAGCCAGAGCCAGAGCCAGCCGCTCCTGCGCAGGTCGTCGATGTGCCCTGGGCAACGGCCGAGGTGCCGGAGCCAGCCGTTGCTCCCGCTCAGCCTGTTGTCGCGCCGCAGCCAGAACCCGTTGCGCTGCCAACTGCGGCCGTTGTCGAGGCGGCTGCGAGCGAGGCCGTGCCGCTGGTGGTGGAAGCCGATGGCGGTGACGACGAACCACCACCTGGCGACTACGACTACGTTGAAATGGACGCCGAAACGCTCGATTACGACTTCGGCCAGCCCGAGGCCGAAACGCCTGTGATCGAAGAGCCCCTGCCGGCCGCCAAGCCCGCTACCGGCCTGGCGGCAGAATGGCTGTCGCTGTTCCCGCAGCTTGGTCTGGGCGGCATGACCGGCAGCATCGCCGCCAACTGCACGCTGATCGAGGCCAATGGCGACGACTGGCTGCTGCACCTGGACCCGGCACACAGCGCGCTGTTCAACACCACGCAGCAGCGTCGTCTCAATGAAGCGCTGAACCAGCAGCAGGGCCGCAGCATCAAATTGCGTATCGAACTGTGCAAACCTGAGCAGGAAACCCCGGCACAGGCTGCGGCGCGCCGCCGCGCCGAACGCCAGCGCAGTGCCGAGGCCTCGATCCAGGCCGACCCGCTGGTACAGCAGATGATTCAGCAGTTCGCCGCCAAGGTGCGCGACGACAGCATCGAACCGATCGACACGCCCAGCTAGGTCGTTTTCACGACGGCCAGCACGCATTAGTTTTCAATGACTTGTTAACCCCGAACGCCGAGGATACCGACATGATGAAAGGTGGCATGGCAGGCCTGATGAAGCAGGCCCAGCAGATGCAGGAAAAAATGCAGAAGATGCAGGAAGAGCTGGCCAATGCCGAAGTCACCGGCCAGTCCGGTGCCGGCCTGGTGAGCGTGGTGATGACCGGTCGCCACGACGTCAAGCGCATCACTCTGGACGACAGCCTGATGCAGGAAGACAAGGAAGTGCTGGAAGATCTGATCGCTGCTGCCGTCAATGACGCGGTGCGCAAGGTCGAGCAGAACAGCCAGGAAAAGATGTCCGGCATGACGGCGGGGATGCAGCTTCCCCCCGGCTTCAAAATGCCCTTCTGACAGGCCTTGTGCCGCCCAGTCGACGCACATGGCTGCGTTGCCGGCGGACTCGGAATCCTCATGTGCTCCAGCACACTGCGGTTCCTCGTCCGCCCGCGCCTTACCCTGTACGCCGCCTGATCGCCACTCTTACGGAGTCGATCGTGCAGATGAGGCTGAAGACGATCCGTTTCGGTGTGTAGCCCGGATGCAATCCGGGTCGCTTGTATGCCCTGTTTCCCCGGATTGCATCCGGGCCATCAACCTGTAGGAACGCCATGAGCTTCAGCCCCCTGATTCGCCAGTTGATCGACTCCCTGCGCATCCTGCCCGGTGTGGGGCAGAAGACGGCGCAACGCATGGCGCTGCAGTTGCTCGAGCGCGATCGCAGTGGCGGGCAGCGTCTGGCGCAGGCGTTGAATGCGGCGATGGAGGGGGTGGGGCACTGCAAGCGCTGCCGCAGCCTGAGCGAAGATGAGCTGTGCCAGCTTTGCCTGGACGAGCGCCGCGACGACAGCCTGTTGTGCGTGGTAGAAGGTCCAATGGATGTGCATGCGGTGGAGCAGACCGGCTATCGCGGTCGCTACTTCGTGCTCAAGGGGCACCTCTCGCCGCTCGACGGCCTGGGGCCGGAAGCCATTGGCATTCCCGAGTTGCTCGAACGCATCGATGCAGGTGCGTTCAGCGAAGTGATCCTCGCCACCAATCCCACGGTGGAAGGCGAGGCGACAGCGCACTACATCGCCCAGATTCTTGCGGGCAAGGGCCTGGTCGCCTCGCGTATCGCTCATGGCATGCCGCTGGGTGGCGAACTGGAGCTGGTCGACGGCGGCACGCTGGCGCACGCCTTGGCCGGTCGGCGCCCGATCAGCCTGTAAGCATAGTCCAGCCGCACCTGTGGTTGGGCTGGCGCTTACTTGAGGCCGCTGAATTGTGGGGCGTTTTCTCGATAATGGATCAACGCATCGACCAAGCGTTCGGCCTGTTCGCGCTCAGCCAGGCGGAACGTGCGCAACGTTGTGCCGTCCAGGTGCTGTAAGCGAACCAGATAATCGTCGCGTTGCTGGTATAGCACCACCGGCCCCAGGCTATTGAAGTAGATGCGCTCGCCGATGTCGCTCGGCGTGCTGGCCTCGCCCTGCTCGCGAAAGCCCAGGTAACGGCTGTCCAGGTACAGGGCATCGGGGTGGGTGATCTCTTTCTGCTGCAGCGCAGCAGTGTGTATCGCTTCGTAGGCCTGCGCCTCGGAGAGCGGTTGCGCCCGGTAGTCCAGGTTCGCGGCGCAACCGGCCAGCAAGCAGGCAATCAGTGCAATCCGGATAATTTGCATGGTGCATCTCCTCGGCAGTCGCATGGCGTCGACGACCATCTGCTGCCAAGATGGCGCCTCATCCCCGGATACGGTACTCCCGTGATCGCTGCTTCCCTGCGCCGTGCTTGCCTATGGCTCCTTCTAGGGGCGCCTTGCACTGCCTTCGCCCAATGTCCGACTGGCCAGATGCAGATATGCCTGGGTTCGTGCATCTGCATTCCCGACCCGATACGCATGCGCGAGGACGGTCTGAATCTGGCTTCGGCGCGCCTGGAGGCCTGGCTGCTGCAATCGCGCCAGGCCACGTTGAATGCCGGAACCGAATCCATGCCGCTGATGATTCGTGCGCAGCTCTCGTCTTTTTACGACAGCGAGCTGCTGGACGGGGTTCGTTTTCGCGCCGGCATGACCGAGGAAATGGATGCTGCCAGCGTCCTGCTGCAGAACCCGGATGTACAGGCCGTGACACTGGTCGACGTCGTGGTTTTCCGCAGTCGCGAGGCGGCCGAGGGCGATGCATCGCTCTGGGCGCATGAGCTTTGGCATGTGCAGCAATACCGCGAATGGGGCACGGCCGAATTCGCCCGCCGCTACACACGCGACTTTAATTCGGTGGAGGAACCTGCCTATGCGATGCAGGCGCGGGTGAGAAGGGCGCTGCAAGAGTGAGTTAAAACGCTCGCTTGAATACCAAGCAAGCGCTAGGTTAGGGTGGCCAAAACAATAACGGGAGTTACCCGCATGGCCGCCCCTCAGTCGTATTTCGATGAGTCTCACCAACTGGTTCGCGATTCCGTCCGGCGTTTCGTCGAGCGTGAAATCCTGTCGCATATCGACGAATGGGAGGAGGCCGAGGAATTCCCGCGCGAGCTCTATCTCAAGGCAGGTGCCGCGGGCATTCTCGGTATCGGCTACCCCGAGCAGTATGGCGGCAGTCATGAGGGTGACGTGTTCGCCAAGGTTGCGGCCAGCGAGGAACTGATGCGCAGTGGCTCGGGCGGACTGGTGGCCGGGCTCGGCTCGCTGGATATCGGCTTGCCGCCCATCGTCAAGTGGGCCAGGCCCGCCGTGCGCGAGCGCGTGGTGCCGCGGGTGCTGGCTGGCGAGAAAATCATGGCGCTGGCGGTGACCGAGCCTTCCGGCGGCTCTGACGTAGCGAATCTCAAGACTCGTGCGGTGCGCGAAGGCGACCACTACCGTATCAACGGCAGCAAGACCTTCATCACCAGCGGCGTGCGTGCCGATTACTACACGGTGGCGGTGCGTACCGGTGGTGAGGGCTTTGGCGGCGTCAGCCTATTGCTGGTGGAGAAGGGCACTCCGGGTTTCACCGTTGGTCGCAAACTGAAGAAGATGGGCTGGTGGGCGTCCGACACGGCCGAGCTCTTCTTCGATGAGTGCAAGGTGCCAGTGGACAACCTGATCGGTGTGGAGAACGCCGGCTTCGCCTGCATCATGGCCAACTTCCAGAGCGAGCGCCTGAGCCTGGCGATCATGGCCAACATGACCGCGCAACTGGCGCTGGAAGAGTCAATGAAGTGGGCGCGCGAGCGCCAGGCGTTCGGCAAGCCGGTGGGCAAGTTTCAGGTGCTCAAGCACCGCCTGGCCGAGATGGCCACGCAGCTCGAAGTCTCCCGTGAGTTCACCTATCGTCAGGCCGCGCAGATGGCGGCCGGCAGAAGCGTGATCAAGGAGATCTCCATGGCCAAGAACTTTGCGACCGATATCGCCGACCGCCTCACCTACGATGCAGTGCAGATCATGGGTGGCATGGGTTACATGCGCGAATCGTTGGTCGAGCGCCTGTACCGCGACAATCGAATCCTCTCCATTGGCGGCGGCACGCGGGAGATCATGAACGAGATCATTTCGAAGCAGATGGGGCTGTAGAAACGGCATCTGGGCCTTTATGGCGCGAAAGCCTGGTCGAACGCCTGTACCGCGACAACCGCATTGTTTCCATCGGCGGTGGCACGCGGGAGATCATGAACGAGATCATTGCCAAGCAGATGGGGTTGTAGCTGCTGGCGTAGGAGGGGCTTCAGCCGCGATTAGCCTAAACGAGACGAAAAAGCTCGCCGCTGAAGCGCCTCCCACGGAAATCGGTGATCAGGACGCTACCTGGTTTTGCGCGGCCTGGCGCAGGCGGGCGATATCGCGCTGCGGTGGGGCGCCGAACAGGCGGCTGTACTCGCGGCTGAACTGCGATGGACTTTCATAGCCTACGCGGTAGCTCGCCGCGGCCGCTTCCAGGTTGTCGCACAGCATCAGGCGGCGAGCTTCCTGCAGGCGCAATTGCTTCTGGTATTGCAGCGGGCTGAAGGCGGTGACGGCCTTGAAGCGGTGATGCAGCGTCGACGGGCTCAGGTTCACCTCGCGGGCCAGCTCCTCGATGCGCAGCGGCTGGTCGAAGTTCTTGCGTAGCCATTCGATGGCGCGGGAGATGCGCTGGCTCTGGCTGTCGGCTATCACCACTTCATGCAGACGATGGCCCTGCGGGCTGAGCAGCATCCGATAGAAGATCTCGCGCAGAGCCAACGGCGCCAACATGGCGATGTCGCGCGGGGTTTCCAGTAGGCGCAGCAGGCGAATCACTGCGTCCAGTAGGCGCGGGTCGAGACGGTCGAGAAACAGCGCGCGTTGCGAGGCCGCGTCTGGCGCCGGGATGGGCGGCATCTCGGTCAGAAGGCTGCTGATCAGCGCCGGGTCGATTTCCAAGGCCAGGCTCAGGTACGGCGCTTCCGGACTGGCCTCGATCACCCGGCCAGTAACCGGCAGCACCACCGACGCCACCAGGTAATTAAGCGGGTCATAGACATAGAGCTCGTCACCCAGGCGTATTTCCTTGCGACCCTGGGCGATGATGCACAGGCAGGGGTCGTAGACTGTCTGCATCGGCAGGCTCGGCGTGGTGGCGCGCGCGAGCTTTAGGCCGGGAATGGCCGTGAGATGCAAACCGTCCTCGGGCACGAAGCGCTCAACGAGGCGCGCCAGTTCATGACTGAGATCGGCAAGCGGAGTATCAAGATTTGTGGCGGTGTGAATGGGTGACTGCATGACGCGCCTCCGGAAAGTCAGCGAAGCCTAGCCAGGTTTTTCAGGCAAGTCATGAGGGGCGGCAGGATTAGGCAAATATTTGCCAGTAATGGGCAAATGACCAGTTATACAGAGTGTTTCATGATTCCTGACGCTCAAACTGGAGGGCTGTTCATCGTTTCTGGTAGGCAGTATTAGGCAATGATTTGCCAGTAATCGACTAACGCCCCAATGACCCTCTCGCTAATCTCTGTAGCCATCGCGCCGTGCCTCAGCGTCGGCCCGAACGCATGCATTAGCCTTGTCACCCGCTGAGTGGTGCCCAACAAGCCAATCAAGGAGCGAGCGATGTCCAGCAAATGGTTGATCGCGCCGCTGACATTGTTGTTGCTCGCCACGGCCTGGCTCGACTCCAGGGCCGTTGGCGAAGCGGCTTTCGCCGAGCCGCAAGCGGCCCCCCACGTATTGCAGCGAAATGCTGCCGGTCTGTACTGATTCAATTCCAGGAGGTTGCCATGAGCATCATTCACCGTATGACCATTCGCGCCCGCCCTGAACGCTCGATCCGTTTGGGCCAGTGTCTGGCCCGGCTGGACGAAGTAGGGCGTGAGCTGCCCGGTTGCCTGGGTCTGCGCGTGTTCTCGTTACGCAATGACCCGCTGACCTGGCAGGTGGAGGGTCAATGGCGCTCAGCGGCGGCGCGAGACGCGTTCCTCGGCAGCGAAGGTCTGCGCCTGGTGTTGGCGCAAGCGATAGACGAGGGGCTGTTCGCTCATCTCGAATGTGCGGTAGAGCTGCAGCAGCAGGTCGCCTGAGGCCGTATCTAGAGTTGCCGAGGCGCCTGCCTTAGCCGCTCGGCTTGCCTTTATGAATTTATCTCTATAGATTTTCATGAAATTAATTAATTCAAATTTCATGAGTCGTCTATGTTTCGCCACGCCAGTGAGCACGTCGACAGCTACTACGCCCATGGCTGCAGAGATCGACTGACGCTGTATCCAGCACTGCAGGAGCACCTGCAGTGCGATGTGTTGGTGATCGGCGCGGGTTTCAGTGGTCTGCATACCGCTCTGCGTCTTGCAGAAGCGGGGCGGCGAGTGATCGTGCTGGAGGCCAGCCGCGTTGCCTGGGCCGCCTCGGGGCGCAATGGCGGGCAGGCGATTCTCGGTTGGTCCTGCGATATGCCGCCGCTGGAAAAGGCCCTCGGCCTCGATCGTGCCCGCCACCTCTGGGACGGTATGGCCTGGTCGGCCCGCGAGCTACGCGAACTACCGCAACGGCATGGCTTCGATTGCGATTACCGCCGTGGCCATCTGTGGACGGCGGTGCTGCCAAGGCGTGTGGCACTGCTGCATGAATGGCAGGAGCAGGCCGCCTATAAATGGGGGCACCGCGCGCTGCAATTCGTCTCCCGTGAGCAGATGCCGGAGTGGGTCGCCAGCGACCGCTACCAGGCCGGTCTTTACGATCCCGAGGCTGGGCATCTCAACCCGCTCAAGCTGGCACTGGGTCTGGCCGAGGCCTTCGTTCGCGCCGGTGGGCAGATCTTCGAGCAGAGCCGTGCGCTGAGCCAGGATAAGCTGGGCGACGGCTACCGGGTACGCACCGAGCAGGGCAGCGTGCAGGCCGATCAACTTGTGCTGGCTTGTAACACCTATATCGACGATCTGGCGCCACGCCTGGCGCGGCGTATCCTGCCGGTCGGCACCTACCAGATCGCCACCGAGCCGCTGGGCGCCGAGCGTGCCGAGGCATTGCTGCCGCGCAACGCTTGCGTCACCGACAACCAGTTCGTCCTCGATTACTTCCGCCGTACGCTGGATCACCGTCTGCTGTTCGGTGGTGGCTGCACCTACCTGGGCGGCCTGCCAAAGGACATGGCTGCTGCCACGCGGCCTTTCCTCGAGCGCGTCTTCCCGCAGCTGGCAGGCGTAGCCATCGACTTCGCCTGGGGCGGGCATATCGATATCACCCGTGCGCGCACTCCGGATGTCGGCGGCGAGAACGGCCGCTATTGGCTGCAGGGCTTCTCCGGTCATGGCGTACTGCCGACCCTTGCGGCTGCGCGAGCGGTCAGCGATGCCATCCTTGGCAATGGCGATGAACTGGCGTTGTACCGGCAGCTGCGCAACCCTGAATTTCCATTCGGCGAGCGCCTTGCGGCGCCGCTCGAGGCCATCGGCAAGGCCTGGTACCGACTGAGAGACAGCTTCTGAAATGGACAGCCCTGAAATGGACAAGAATCTGGAAATGGCGGCCCTTGCCGTGCTCATCCACGACCTGCGCAAGCACAAGAAGGTCACCCTCAACGAGCTGGCCGAGCGCATCGGCCGTTCGGTGGGCTTTCTATCGCAGGTCGAGCGGGGTCTGTCGCGCCCGACGGTGGAGGATCTGACCGCCATCGCCGAGGCGCTCGACGTACCGACCACCTATTTCTACAGCCTGCCCAAGCCCAAGGCGCTGGACTGGGTCACCCGGCCGGACGAACGCCGCACCCTGTACCTGGCCGGCGGCATCACCGACATCATGGCGTCGCCCACCCTGCAGGGCGCCTTCATGGTGGTCGACAGCCTGCTCGAGCCAGGCGCCAGCAGTGGCGAGCGGCAGATGAGCGACCGCTCCGAGCAGGCCGGCTATGTCCTCGAAGGCCAGCTGACACTCTGGCTGGGTGAGGACGAACAGAGTGCCACCCTGTATCCCGGCGATGTTTTCCAGGTGCCGAGCTATGCGCGCCTGCGTTATGCCAACCAGGGCGACACCCCCGCGAGGGTGTTGTGGATCTACACCTGACCTCCCGTGAACCGGAAATAACCACAATGAACGCCACCCGAGTCGAGCTGCTCGACGAAGTCCGTCAATTCCGCCAGGCCCACCCCGAGGTGCGCTTCGTCGACCTGATCTGCCTGGACATTCCCGGGCATTTCTATGGCAAACGCTACCCCATCGAGATGCTGGAGAAGGTCGCTGCCGGCAGTGCCCTGAAGTTGCCGCAGAACTGCGTGCTGCTCGGCGCCCAGGGCGGGCTCTACGAGATCGGCGACTACTGCTTTCATGACGGTGACCCGGACGCGCCACGGCGCTTGATTCCCGGCACGCTCAAACTGGTGAATTGGGAGCGCCTGCCGCTGGGGCAGATGCTGATCAGCTCCGATGGCACCGAAGCGCCCATCGAGTTCGAGCCGCGCGAGGTGCTGGCGCGGGTGGTGCAGCGCCTGGCTGCACGTGGCATTCGGCCGGTGGTGGCATTCGAGCTGGAGTTCTACCTGTTCGACAAGACGCTGAAGGAGGGGCTGCCGCAGTACCCGCGCGATGACGTGAGCGGTGATGCCGATGACCAACCGAACATGCACATCGAGCGGCTCTCGCGCTTTGCCGACGTGCTTGACGATATTGCCGAGACTGCGCGGCTGCAGGGCATCGATACCACGGTGATCACCGCCGAGATCGGCCCTGGGCAGTTCGAGATCAACTTCAGCCACAGCACCGACCCGATGCAGGCAGCCGACTGGTCGGCGCTGTTCTGCCGGCTGACCCGAGGCGTGGCGCTGAAGCATGGTCATCGGGCCAGCTTCATGGCCAAGCCGTACCTGCAGTATCCGGGCAGCGGCATGCATATCCATGTCAGCCTGTACGACGAGGCTGGCGGCAACCTGCTGGCCGGTGATGAGCAGCGACCGTTGCGTCATGCCGTGGCCGGCTGCCTGGAACTGTTGCCGGATCTGATGCCGATTTATGCGCCGAACCACAACAGCTACCGCCGCTTTGGTGCCCAGGTGAACTCGGCGAGCAAGGCCAGCTGGGGCTTCGAGGATCGCGATGCCTGCGTGCGTATTCCCGAGTCGGACGCACGCAACCTGCGCCTGGAATTCCGCCTGCCGGGCGCGGACGCCAATCCCTACCTGGTGCTGGCGGCGCTGCTGACCAGCATCGAGCAGGGCCTCGATGCCAAGATCGAGCCCATCGCACCATTGAATGACGACCGTCAAAGCGGTGTCGGCTTCCCCAACGACATGCTTGACGCCGTGCGCCGTATGCAGGCCAGCGAGCGCGTCGCGGCCGGCCTTGGCAGCGAGTTCGTCATGGTTTATTGCGAGAACAAACGCCAGGATCACCTGGCCTTCATGCACGACATCAGCCCGCGGGAATACCGCTGGTACCTGTGATGTCACGGATCGAAGGAGGCGACATGAACCACTCGAAAACCGCACACTGGCAGGCCCTGAGCCAGGCCCACCACCTGGCGCCGTTCAGTGATTACAAGCAGCTGGCCGAAAAAGGTCCGCGCATCATCACCGAGGCCAAGGGCGTGCACCTGTGGGACAGCGAGGGCAACAAGATCCTCGACGGCATGGCCGGCCTGTGGTGCGTGGCCGTTGGCTATGGTCGTGAGGAACTGGTCGAGGCTGCCGCTACGCAGATGCGCCAGTTGCCGTTCTACAACACCTTCTTCCAGACCGCCCACCCGCCGGTGCTGGAGCTGGCCCACGCCATCTCCCAACTAGCGCCGGCCGGCATGAACCACGTGTTCTTCACCGGCTCGGGCTCGGAAGGCAATGACACCATGCTGCGCCTGGTGCGCCACTACTGGGCGTGCAAGGGTCAGCCAAACAAGAAAATCATCATCGGCCGCGACAACGGTTACCACGGCTCCACCGTGGCCGGTGCAAGCCTCGGCGGCATGAAGTTCATGCACGAGCAGGGTGATCTGCCGATCCCCGGTATCGCCCATATCCCGCAGCCGTACTGGTTCGGCGAGGGCGGCGAAAAGTCGCCGGAAGAGTTCGGTATCTGGGCTGCCGATCAGTTGGAGAAGAAGATTCTCGAACTGGGCGAAGACAAGGTCGCAGCCTTTATCGCCGAGCCGATCCAGGGCGCCGGTGGCGTGATCATCCCGCCAGAGACCTACTGGCCGCGGATCAAGGAAATCCTCGCCAAGTACGACATTCTCTTCGTCGCCGACGAGGTGATCTGTGGCTTCGGTCGTACCGGCGAGTGGTTCGGCAGCCAGTACTACGACCTCAAGCCTGACCTGATGACCATCGCCAAGGGTCTGACCTCGGGTTACGTGCCGATGGGCGGGTTGATCGTCAGCGACAAGGTGTTCGAAGTGATCGAGGCGCATGGCGACTTCAACCACGGCTTCACCTATTCCGGTCACCCTGTGGCGGCGGCGGTGGGCTTGGAGAACCTGCGCATCCTCAAGGACGAAGGAATTGTCGAGCGGGTGAAGGCAGAAACCGCGCCCTACCTGCAAAAACGTCTACGTGAGCTGGCGGATCACCCACTGGTGGGCGAAGTGCGCGGCGTCGGCATGCTTGGCGCCATCGAACTGGTGCAGGACAAGGCGACGCGCAAGCGCTTCTCTGGCGATGTGGGTGTGGGCATGGTTTGCCGTGGGCACTGCTTCAACAATGGCCTGATCATGCGCGCGGTGGGTGACACCATGATCATCGCGCCGCCACTGGTGATCAGCCAGGCGGAAGTGGATGAGCTGGTAGAGAAAGCGCGCAAGTGCCTGGATCTGACCTGGGAGCAGGTCCGTAGTCTGGCGTAACGCGTGATTCGCGGCTGAAGCGGAATGCCGCCCAGCCGCTCCTACAGGCGTAGCTTTTGCGTAGGAGCGGCTTTAGCCGCGAAGGAGAATGAGCAAAAGAAAACCCCGCGATCGGCAACGGTCGCGGGGTTTCGTTTTTCAGCGCTTACTTGAGGCTGTTCTGCAGCGTCTGCGCGGCCTGGTCCATGGCGCTGCGTACCGCCGGCACTTCAGCCAGGACATTGAGCAGGCCGTAGTCGTGGATCATGCCGTTGTAGCGTACGGCGGTTACCGGTACGCCAGCGGCGTTCAGGCGGCGGGCGTAGGCTTCGCCTTCGTCTCGCAACACATCCATCTCGGCGGTCTGCACCAGCGCCGGCGGCAGGCCTTTGAGCTGTTCCAGGCTGGCGCGCAGTGGCGATGCGTAGATCTCGTTACGCTGCTTGGCGTCGGTGGTGTAGTTGTCCCAGAACCATTCCATCATGCCGCGGGTCAGGAAATGGCCTTCGGCGAAATGGTTGTAGGAGGCGTTGTTGAAGTTGGCGTCGGTCACTGGCCACAGCAGTACCTGGGCGCGCAGTTTCGGTGTACCAGCCTCCTTGGCCTTGATGGCGACCACGGCAGCCATGTTGCCACCGACGCTGTTGCCGGCCACCGCCAGGCGCGAGCCGTCGACACCGATCTGGCTGCCGTTGTCGGCCACCCATTTGGTGGCGGCATAAGCCTGGTTGATCGCGGTCGGATACTTGGCCTCCGGCGACGGCGTGTAGTCGACATAGATAGCGGCTGCGCCGGAGCCCACCACCAGGTCTCGGATCAGGCGTTCGTGGGTCGGATAATCACCCAACACCCAGCCACCGCCGTGGAAGAACATGAAGCCCGGCAGAATGCCGCGAGCACCTTCAGGACGTACCACCTTGAGGGTGAGTGGCTGACCATTCACCTGGATTACCTTGGTGTCCACGATGATGCCGGACAGATCCACCTCGACACTGGCCTGAGCGCCCATCAGCACGGCGCGGGCGTCTTTCGGCGAGAGGGTTTCCAGCGGCTGGCCACTACCGGCTGCCAGGGCATCGAGGAAGCCCTGGGTGCTGCGCTCCACGCCGGGGCTGCCGGCGGCGAAGCTGCTGTTGATGGCCAGGGCGAGCAGCCCGGCGGTCAGAGTGCGAGAAATGTTCATGGTCAAACTCCTTTCGATCAATTGGGCTGCTGGCTGTCAGTTCTGGTTGGTGCAAACGCTGGAAAGCTGCTCGTAGCTGAGGGTTTCCACCTCACCCGCACTGTTGCGGTAGGTCATCTGTGCCGTGACCACTTCGCACTGGGCGCTATTGGGCACGTCGATGGAAATCACCTTGGCGATATCCAGGTTCTGGCCGTAGCGGTAGGGCGTGGCCTCGGCGCTTTGGGCCAGGGTGGTGAGCGACGCGCTGAGAGCGATGGCGGTCAGTGCGGTGGCGAACAGGGTGCGGGTTTTCATGGTTCTCCTCTTGGCGCCGCGCTCGGGCTATGGCTGCGAGCGCTGGCTGCTGTCTGTCAGACGATGGTCAGGGTGACGTCGATGTTGCCGCGGGTGGCGTTGGAGTACGGGCAGACGATGTGCGCGCGATCCACCAGGGTTTGTGCGGCGTCGCGCTCCAGGCCGGGCAGGCTGATGCGCAGCTCCACTTCGATGCCGAAGCCGGTGGGGATGGCGCCGATGCCGACCGTGCCTTCGATGAAGGTGTCAGCCGGGATGCTCAGCTTGTCGCGGGCGGCGACGAACTTCAGGGCGCCGAGGAAGCAGGCGGAGTAACCGGCGGCGAACAGTTGTTCCGGGTTGGTGCCGTTACCGCCGGCGCCACCGAGTTCTTTCGGGGTGGTCAGGGCGATGTCGAGGATGCCGTCGAAGGACACTGCGCGGCCTTCACGGCCACCGAAGGCTTCAGCAGTTGCACGGTAGAGAACGTTTTCAATAGTCATGGCGGAGATCCTTCCAGGTAATGTGGTGATGGAGTGGTTCGCTAATGTCTTGTGCGCTAACCGTTTCCATGGAGCGAACTGTAATGCGCAAAACATTAGTGCACAAGTTAAATGTTAGGAAGATTTGGTTATAGGAATTTAATTTTTAGGAATAAGTAGGTGTGGCGGGGCGTTTAACGGTGCTTGCTCAGCGAATCAAGGGTTAGGAGAGGAGCGAAGAAGCGTCGTCCGGACGTCACGAGCCTCGGTATGGATATGCCGGGGTGGACGAATAATCACGCCAAAGCGCGTAGGAAGGGAATCGTGCAGCATTGCACTGCACACGGGGCTTTCAGCATCCGGCGATGGGCTGGCTAATCAGCGAAAGGCGATGGGCGTTGGCATCGCCAGAGATCAGAGTGCGTCTTGCAGATGCCCGCGCAGTTCGATCAGGTCGTCACGCAGCTTTGTCAACTGGTCAATGCTCAACGCGGAAGCCTTGAGGATGCAGGCAGGCAATGCCTTGGCCTGCTCGTGCAATGCACGCCCCTTGTCGGTGAGATGCAGCTGCACCACGCGTTCATCCTGACTGCTGCGTTGACGTTGCAGCAAACCTTCGCTTTCCAGGCGCTTGAGCAATGGCGTCAGCGAACCCGGGTCGGTCAGCATACGTGCGCTGATCTCGCTGACGGTGATGCCCTCGTTTTCCCACAGCACCAGCATGGCCAGGTATTGCGGATAGGTGAGACCGAGCGCCTGCAGCAGCGGTTTGTAGGTCTTGGTCATCATCAGCGAGGTGGAATAGAGGGCGAAGCAAAGCTGGTTATCCAGCATCAGCTCGGCGCAGGGTTCCACTTGGGAGGTCATGGCATTGGCCTATAGGGGTGGTTGGCGGTGTCGGCAAGTGGTGCGGGGGCAGCCCGCACCTGAACGCATCAGCCGCAGGATACGCGGGTGATCACTCGCTGATCATCGACGTTGAGGTTAAGGCGTTGACCATTGTATTCCAAGGTCACCACGCTGTTGGGCGTCAGTATCCGCGCCGTGCTGGCACCCGCCTGCTGACGTGCCTGTTCGAGCAGCTCCGACGTTGCGGTCTTGCCCTTGAGATTTTCGACTGCAGAAGAGTTGCAGCCCTGACTGGTGTCGGCAGGCGTGGCTGCCGGTTCGGATTTTTCGGCAGTGCTGCTGCAGCCGGCTGCGAACAGGGAAGCGGCGAGAATGAGGCTTAAACGAGTCTTGGGATTCAACGCTGTGGGCTCCTTTTCCATAGATGTAGCGCTCATTGCGTGCCCTCCAGGCGTGCAAGGCGCTCTTCGAGTGCTGCGATACGCATTTCCAGTTCGACCAGACGATCCTCGTTAGGTGCCACGGCTTCGCTACGTGCAGCCGGGCGGTTGGCCAGGAGGCTTTCCAGGTCGGCGGATTCACCCAGCAAGTGCATGTAGCGATCCTCGCGCTGGCCGCTCTGGCGTGGCAGCAGTACGACCAGGCCGCGAGCGATCAGGCGCTCCAGCTGATGTTGCACTTCGGCCACATCGTCGAAGTCATGCATGCGGTTGCTGCGGGTAAGCAATTCATTGAGGGTCTGCGGGCCGCGCAGTAGCAGCAAACCGAGCAGCACCGTCTGCGGCTTGACCAGCTCCAGCTGCTTGTCGCAGCGCTGCTCCCAGCGGTCGGCGCGGCTGCCCATGACCAGGTGCGCCAGGCCGCGACCTTCCAGACTACGCAGATAACGCCCGACTTCGCCGGTTTCCAGGTTCATCAGCGGCTCGCGGCTGGTCTTCTGATTGCAGGCCAGTTGCACTGCGTTGAGCGTCAGCGGGTAGGTTTCCGGTGTGGTCAGCTGCTTCTCGATGAGGCAGCCGAGGATGCGCACTTCGACGGCGTGCAATGGGGTTTCACCAACCAGCGGGGAGGGGGTGTGCGACATGGATCGATCCTGGCAGAAAGAACTGGCGTAGGTTAACGGCATCCGTGCTCAGCCGACAGGCTGCAATGTGTGTTCGAGCATGTCCAGGCTGGCGCTGAGCACCTGCTGGCGAGCGTCCTGGCTGACCATCATGCGCGCCAGCAGCAGGCTGCCCAGGCACTGCGCAAGGATGCTCCAGGCCAATTGCGGGTCGCCTATGATCTCGGCCCAGGTTTGCTGCAATTGCACGATCTGCTGCTCGGTGCGCTGCCTCACGCTGTCGTCGGCGCGGGCGATTTCTGCGCCCAGTGCGGGCAATACGCAGCCTTTGTCCGGCTGCTCGACATGCGCCAGGCTCAGATAGGCTGCCAGGCAGCGTTGCAGTTTGTCGCGCCCGGCGTCACCAGGCTCAGCACCCAGGCGGTTCAGGCTGTTACGCAGTTCTCGTTCGATCAGCTCGGCGAACAGCGCATCCTTGCTTGGGAAGTGACTGTAGAAAGCCGCACCTGACAGGCCTATGGTCTTCATCAGTGCATCCACGCCGGTCACGGCAAAACCCTGCTGCTTGGCAATGGCGGCGCTGTTGGCGAGCAGGCGCTCGCGGGTTTCGGCTTTGTGCTCGGCGGAATAGCGCATGAGATACCGTTGTGTGCTGGCTTGACCCATGCGCAAGCGTAGCATAACGTTCGTTAGACTAACGATCGTTAGTCAATGGAGAGGCCCATGAACGAAAACAAGAAGGTCGCCTTGATCATCGGCGCAGGTGATGCCACCGGTGGTGCGATTGCTCGGCGTTTCGCCCGTGAGGGCTATGTCGCCTGCGTTACCCGGCGCAGCCTGGATAAACTGCAGCCACTGCTGGAGAGCATCCGCCACGAAGGTGGCGAGGCACATGGTTTCGCTTCCGACGCGCGGCGCGAGGAGCAGGTGGCTGAGCTGGTCGAGAGCATCGAGCGTGACATCGGACCGATCGAGGTGATGGTGTTCAACATCGGCGCCAACGTGCCGTGCAGCATCCTCGAGGAAACCGCGCGCAAGTATTTCAAGATCTGGGAGATGGCCTGCTTTGCCGGCTTCCTCACCAGCCAGGCTGTGGCCAAGCGCATGGTCACGCGCGGGCGCGGCACCATCCTGTTTACCGGTGCAACCGCTGGCCTGCGCGGCGCCGCCGGATTCGCCGCCTTCGCCGGCGCCAAGCACGGCATCCGCGCGCTGGCGCAGAGCATGGCGCGTGAGCTGGGGCCGCTGAATATCCATGTGGCCCATGTGGTGGTGGACGGCGCCATCGATACTGACTTCATCCGCGACAGCTTTCCCGATATCTATGCCAGGAAGGGGCAGGATGGCATTCTCGACCCCGAGCATATCGCCGACAGCTACTGGTTCCTGCATGCTCAGCCGCGCGATGCCTGGACCTTCGAGCTGGACCTGCGTCCGTGGATGGAACGCTGGTAAGCCACGCCAATTCGACAAGCACAACAACGAGCGAGTGAACTGATGAGCAAGACGGTAGAGTTCTTCTTCGACCTGGGCAGCCCGGCGTCCTACCTGGCCCATACCCAACTGCCGGCGCTGTGCCGTGAGTGCGACGCCGAGCTGGTCTATCGGCCGATGCTGTTGGGCGCGGTATTCCAGGCCACTGGCAACGCCTCGCCGGCGATGATTCCGGCCAAGGGACGCTACATGCTGCGCGACCTGGCACGCTTCGCCGAGCGCTACGGCGTACCGATGCGCTTCAATCCGCATTTCCCGATCAACACGCTGACCCTGATGCGCCTGCTGGTGGCGGTACAGCTGCATCAGCCCACGCGCCTCAACGATGCCTTGCAGGCGCTGTTTCAGGCGATCTGGGTTGACGGTACCAACATGGGCGATCCGGCCAGAGTGACCGAAGTGCTGACGGCGGCCGGCTTCGACGCCCAGGCGTTGCAGGCGCAGATCGCCGAACCGGCGGTGAAAGACGCGCTCAAGGCGACCACCGAAGAAGCGGTGAAGCGCGGCGTATTCGGCGCACCGACCTGCTTCGTCGGCGAAGCAATGTTCTTCGGTCAGGACCGGTTGGATTTCGTTCGTGAGGCACTGACCGACTGACGCTTGGCACAATGACCGAATTGTTTTCCGGCCAGCCGAGCGACCGATGAACCCCGAAGCGCTGAAACTCCTGGTGACCCGCCGCATGCCTTACGGCAAGTACAAGGATCGGCTGATCGCCGATCTACCGGGGCATTACCTCAACTGGTTCGCCCGCGAGGGCTTCCCCAAGGGCGAGCTGGGCCAGTTGCTGGCGCTGATGCAGGAGATCGATCACAACGGTTTGAAGCCGTTGCTCGATCCGTTGCGCGACCGTTCGTAGTCCGGATGGAGTCCGGGGCGATTCCGATCTCTCTCCCGAATTTCATCCGGGCTACGTCTGGGTTGCCGTTAGTGCCAATTGCGGCCGTGATCGAGTTTCTGATCCACCAGCCATTTGCCATGGGCGATGGAGGCGTGCTGGGCCTTGCTCAGGTCATCCATGAAGGCGTAATCCAGCGGTAGCGTCTGACGTTTGCTGGTATTTCCGCCTGGGTCGGTGATCTGGCAACCACCGGCCCAGGGCGTGGGCAGGCCAGGATGTTCCATGACGCTGGCATGAATGACGTGATCGCGATGGGTGCAGGTAAGCGCGCTCATGAGGCCACCTCGTAAACCAAGGCGCCGCCCTCGGCGTCGACGCTACACCGAGGTTCCAGCCGGGAGCCGGTGGCGGCGCCGTGTGGATGAGTGGTGCGTCTGTTCCTCTACCTTAGTCCAGATGCCGCGGCCGCGAGCGTTGCCCGACAAACGTGCGCGTTAGCAACGAGCGAGTGGTGCAAGTCGCCGTCCGCTGGCGTAGAGCAATATTGCGCAGCTCGGCCGGTGCTGCAGGCAGCGAACGCGGCGCAAGTCGAAAGCGCTCGGAAGGGCGCAACCGGCGACCAGCGATCGCAGGCTGCGCCAACATGACGACTAGGAGGCGCTGCGGCGTAGCTCGGCCACTTCGCTGCGCAGGGCGCGCAGCTCGTCGAGAATCGCCTGTTCACGGGTCGCTGCAGCTAGCTCCACGGCATTCGGCTCGTGAGTGCTCTGCATGGCGTTGACGATCACGGCGATGAACAGGTTGAGCATCATGAAGGTGGCAATGAGGATGTAGGGCACGAAGAACAGCCACGCCAGCGGATGCTGCTCCATGATCGGGCGGACGATGCCCATCGACCAGCTTTCCAGGGTCATTACCTGGAACAGGGTATAGAGGCTGGCGCCGATGTTGCCGAACCACTCAGGGAAGCTCTGGCCGAAAAGCTGGGTGGCCATCACCGCGGCGACATAGAACACCAGCCCCATCAGCATGACGATACTGCCCATGCCCGGCAGCGAGGCGAGCAGCGCCTGCACCACTTTGCGCATGCTCGGGTTGATCGACACCAGGCGCAGTACCCGCAGCACGCGCAAGGCGCGCAATACGGCGAAGGGGCCGCTGGCCGGCACCAGGGCGATGCCGACCACTAGGCAATCGAACACCGCCCAGGGATCGCGCAGCAGACCGATGCCGCGTGCGGTAAAGCGCAGCGCCAGCTCGATGACGAAGCAGGTGAGGATCAAGGTATCGAGGATCAGCAGCGGCTTGCCCCAGTCGGCCATGATCGATGGCGAGGTCTGCAGGCCGAGAATGGCGGCATTGATGATGATCAGCAGGGTGATCAGGCGTTGTACGGACGTGCCGTCCATGAGAGCGCCCAGGCGCTGGCGCCAGTCACTGGTTGGATTCAGTTCGAGTTCGTGCATGGGAATCTGGCTATGGCTGGGTGATGCCGGGCAGCGCCCGGCTGAGGCGAGCGCCCGCTTTCGGCTGTGCGATTGGCGGGCGCGACTGCTCAGCGATCGTCGAGCGCGAAGGCCGTCAGGGTGAAGGTGGGAATGTCGGCGTCCTGCAGCTTCCGCGAGCCACCCAGTTCGGGCAGGTCGATGATCGCGGCGGCCTCTAAGACGCTGGCACGCATGCGTCGCACCAGGTTGGCGGCGGCGATCAGGGTGCCGCCGGTGGCGATCAGGTCATCGAAAATCAATACCGAGTCGCCTTCGCAGAGGCTGTCGGTATGCACTTCGAGAAAGGCTTCGCCGTATTCGGTCTGGTAGCCCTCGCTGAGCACATCCGCCGGCAGTTTGCCCTGCTTGCGGAACAGCACCAGCGGTTTGTTCAGTTCGTAGGCGATGATCGAGCCGATCAGGAAACCGCGGGCATCCATGGCACCGATGTGGCTGAAGTCGGCCTCGACGTAACGCTGGATGAAGCTGTCGGCGACCATGCGCAGGGCACGTGGCGACTGGAACAGCGGGGTGATGTCGCGAAAGATCACGCCCGGCTTGGGAAAGTCCGGTACCGGGCGGATCAGGGTCTTGATGCTGAATTCGTCAAAGATCATCGTGGGGTCCTAATGCGTTGAGCCCGCGAATATCGTACGAGCTCAAACGTCGAGATTGCCACCGGCCAGGGCGCACAGCTCGATCGGATCGAGAATGTGCACTTCCTTACCTTCGGCTTCGAGCAGCTTGTTCTGCTGGAAGCGGGTAAATACGCGAGACACCGTCTCTACCGCAAGGCCCAAATAGTTACCAATTTCGTTGCGCGACATGGCCAGGCGGAACTGGTTGGCCGAGAACCCACGGGCGCGGAAGCGCGCCGAGAGGTTGACCAGGAAGGTGGCGATGCGCTCGTCGGCGGTCTTCTTCGACAGCAACAGCATCATCTGCTGATCGTCGCGGATTTCACGGCTCATGATGCGCATCAACTGGCGGCGCAGCTGTGGCAGTTGCAGGGCCAGGTCATCGAGGCGCTCGAAGGGAATTTCGCAGACCGAGGTGGTCTCCAGCGCTTGCGCCGAAACCGGATAGCGTTCGCCGTCGACGCCGGACAGGCCGACCAGTTCGCTGGGCAGGTGGAAACCGGTGATCTGCTCCTCGCCGCCATCGCTGAGGCTGAAGGTCTTCAGCGCGCCGGAACGCACGGCGAACACGGAGCCGAAGGTGTCGCCCTGGCGGAACAGGAACTCGCCTTTCTTCAATGGGCGGCCACGCTTGACGATATCGTCGAGCGCGTCCATGTCCTCCATGTTCAGAGAGATGGGCAGGCACAAGGCAGCCAGGCTGCAATCCTTGCAATGGGCTTGATGCTGCGAACGCAGCTTGATGCTCTCGGACATCGTTGGGCTTCCCGGTATACACGCAATGACCGTAAGGGTACCGCAGGGTTTGCGTGACGACCAGCCATATGCGGGACTGACCGGGCGCTCAAGTTTGACGCTCCGGCGCCGACACATTCGGTAGAGCCATAGTCCAATGCAGGGAGCAGCGCGCAATGCGTATCCAATCCAACAGCCCGCTGAGCAATCTAGCTCAGAGCGTTCAGCGACAATACACCGCAGCCGAGCGCAGCCCGGAAGAAGTACGTGAGGGTCTGCGCGTGAGCCTTTCCGAGCTGGGCAAAAACATGTCGGCCAAGCCCGACAAGAACGAGGATATCGACAAGAGCGAGCTGCCGCAGGCGATCAGGGATCTGCTCAAGATGATTCGTGAGTTGCGCGCGCAGATTGCCGAGAAGCAGGCGCAGATCGACGCGATCATGAGCGATCAGAGCCTCGATGCGGAGGCCAAGCGCCAACAGCTCGACGGGCTGCAGACCGAACTCGCTTCGCTCACCGGTGCGCTGACCTCGGCCAACGCCAATCTGATCAAGCTGATGCGCGAGAGTGGCCTTTCCAGCGAGCAGATGCAGGCGGCGACCACGCTGGCGATGAGTTGAGACGTCGGCCCGTGACGCAGTGCATCCGTCACGGGCGCTGATTTTCTGGCTCAGATCACACGGGAAAAGCGCTGGCGCACCTGGTCGTTGAGATAGCGGTCGAACAGCATGCACAGCGAACGCACCAGCAGACGCCCGGCCGGGCGCACCTCGATCCCTCCCGCACTCAGCTCGATCAGGCCATCGCGGTGAAGCTGTTCCAGCTCCGGCCAGAGCGCCGCGAAGTACTCATGGAATACCACGCCGTAGGCCTGTTCGATGCCGGCGAAGTGCAGGTCGAAATGACAGATCAGTTGCTGGATCACGGCGCGGCGCAGGCGGTCGTCTGCATTGCAGTGCAGACCGCGACGGGTCGCCAGCTGGCCGTTGCCCAGGGTCTGCTGGTAGACATTGATGTCGCTGTCGTTCTGGCTGTACAGATCGCCGATCTGGCTGATGGCTGACACGCCCAGGCCGATCAGGTCGCAATGGCCATGGGTGGTGTAACCCTGGAAGTTGCGTTGCAGAGTGCCTTCTTCCTGGGCGATGGCCAGCTCGTCGTCAGGCAGCGCGAAGTGGTCCATACCGATGTAGCGATAACCGGCGCGTGTCAGTTGTTCGATGCTGTTCTGCAGCATGATCAGCTTGTCGGCCGGGCTGGGTAGATCGTCGGCGCTGATGCGTCGTTGCGGCATGAAGCGTTCGGGCAGGTGCGCGTAGTTGAACAGCGACAGCCGATCCGGCTGCAGTGCGATGACTTCGGCAACGGTGCGGGCGAAGCGCTCCGGGGTCTGCTTGGGCAGGCCGTAGATCAGGTCGATATTCACCGAGCGGAATTGCAGGGTGCGCGACGCCTCGACGATGGCGCGGGTTTCCTCAAGGGTCTGCAGGCGATTGACTGCGCGCTGTACCTCGGGGTCCAGGTCCTGCACGCCAAGGCTGACACGGTTGAAGCCCAGTTCGCGCAGCAGGCCCATGGTCGACCAGTCGGCCTCGCGCGGATCGATTTCGATGCTGTAATCGCCGGAGTCGTCATCCAGCAGGTTGAAGTGCTGGCGCAGGTGCTGCATCAGACGGCGCAACTCATCGTGGCTGAGGAAGGTCGGCGTGCCGCCACCGAAATGCAGCTGTTCGATCGGCTGGCTCTTGTCGATGTGGCGACTGACGATCTCGATTTCTCGCTCGAGCTTTTCCAGGTAGGGCAGGGCACGACCGCGGTCCTTGGTGATCACCTTGTTGCAGGCACAGTAGTAGCAGATGTGCGCGCAGAAGGGGATGTGCACATACAGCGACAGCGGACGCCCGGCCTTGCGGCTGTCGCGCAATGCATGCAGCAGGTCGAAGGGGCCGATGGCGTCATGAAACTGTACGGCGGTCGGGTAGGAAGTGTAGCGCGGGCCGGCGAGATCGTAGCGGCGGATCAGGTCGGCATCCCACTGGATGGCGTCTTGCATGGGAAATAATCCTGGACAGGCTTTGCGGCCAGTCTAGGGATGCTGGAGCGCAACGACCTTGACCTGTATCAAGGGCGCGTAGGGGTACGGTGCGGTGGCGTAGCTGCGTAGCCCGGATGCAATCCGGGGGCATCTTGCTCGCGGATTGCGTCCGCGATACCTGTCAGTGCCCCATCAGCCAATGCTGGTGTGGCCCAGGCAGGGTCCAGATGCCGAACAGGATGACCAGCAGGCCGCCAGCCATGCGCACGCCGCGTTTGCGCAGCAGTGTGGTGATGCGCTCTGCAGCCAGCCCGGTGGCCAGCAGAACCGGCCAGGTACCCAGGCCGAAGGCCAGCATCAGCAGCGCGCTGTCCACTGCATTGCCCTGGCTGGACGCCCACAGCAGCGTGCTGTAGACCAGGCCGCACGGCAGCCAGCCCCATAGGCCGCCCAGCACCACGGCCTTGGGAATGCTCGTCACCGGCATGAAGCGCCGTGTCAGCGGCTGGATATGCCGCCACAGGCCGCGTCCCAGCGCTTCGATACGGGTCAGGCCACTCCACCAGCCAGCCAGATACAGGCCCATGGCGATCAGTAGCAGTGCAGCCAGCGTGCGCATGACCACCTCGGCCTTGCTGCCGGCAATGGCCCAACCCGCCAGCCCGAGAAGCAGGCCGGCCAGGCTGTAACTGAGAATGCGCCCGAGGTTGTATGCCAGCAGCAGTTGCAGGCGTCTGCTGCGTTGCTCGGGCGGAATCGCCAGGGTCAGTGCGCCCATCAGGCCGCCGCACATGCCCAGGCAGTGCCCCCCGCCGAGCAGCCCGAGGATCAACGCCGACACCAGCAGCGGCGCCAGTTCAAGCATCGGGCTTGTCCTGCTTGCTGTGTTCCCCGGCCTGTTCGATGCCGGCCTTGTGCAGGGGATCTTCGTCGTCGAACAGGATGCTGTGAGCCGGCCCGTCCAGGTCGTCGTACTGGCCGCTGTCCACCGCCCAGAAGAACAGCCAGATGGCGAAGCCGACCAGGCCGATGGCGACGGGAATGAGGATATAGAGGGCGGACATGCGGTCTCCATGGAGGCGTCTGGGTAGGAGCGAGCGTCGCGAGCGAAGAAGCGATTCGCTCGCGACGCTCGCTCCTACATGTTCGGGCTACGCTTGCTTGCAGCTTATCGGCTCAGGCGCAGCGCGTTGAGTACCACCAGCAGCGAGCTGAGCGACATGCCCACGGCCGCCCAGATCGGCGTGATCCAGCCCAGGGCGGCGAAGGGCAGTACCAGGCCATTGTACAGCGTCGCCCAGGTAAGGTTTTCGATGATGATGCGCCGTGTGCGCTTGGCCAGTTTCAGGCCATCGACCAGGCTACCCAGGCGGTTCGACAACAGCACCGCGTCGGCACTGGTTTTAGCCAGGTCGGACGCCGAGCCCATGGCCACGCTAATATCTGCAGCGGCCAGCACCGGTACGTCGTTGACGCCATCGCCGAGCATCAGCACGCGACGACCTTCGCCATGCAACTGCTTGAGCACTGCCAGCTTGGCGTCCGGGGTCAGGCCGCCACGGGCGTCATCGATGCCGAGTTGACGGGCGACTTCGCCGACCATCGGCGAGCTGTCGCCTGAAAGCAGATGGATATGCCAGCCGCGGGCGCAGGCGGCGGCGATCAGGTCGGGAGCATCCTCGCGCAGGCGGTCGTCGAGGACGAACCAGGCCAGCGGCCCCTGTTCATCGCCCAGCAGCAGCCACTGGCCGTGCTCGCTGGCAATCGGTGGCACGGTCTGGCCGCTCAGGGCGCAGACGAAGCTGGCTTCGCCGATGCGTAGCAGGCGTCCGTCGACGCTGCCCTGCAGGCCCTGGCCCGGATGGCTGTCGACGGCTTGCGCGGCACGTGGCGCCTGGCTGAAGGCTCGGGCGATGGGGTGCTCCGAGCGGTTCTCCAGCGCGGCGGCCAGCGCCAGGCAATCGCCCTCGTCGAGGTCACGCAGCGGATGGATGGCCTTGAGCGTCAACCGGCCCTCGGTCAGGGTGCCGGTCTTGTCGAGCACCAGGGTGTCGATCTGGTTCAGGCCTTCCAGCACATGGCCGCGGGTCAGCAGCATGCCCAGTTTGTGCAGGCTGCCGGTGGCGGTGGTCAGCGCCGTCGGCGTGGCCAGTGCCAGGGCGCAGGGGCAGGTGGCCACCAGCAGGGCGAGCACGACCCAGAAGGCGCGGCTGGAATCGATTTCCCACCAGGCGAAGCCGACCACGGCGGCAGATACCAGGATGAACAGCAGGAACCACTGCGAAACGCGGTCGGCGATCTCGGCCAGGCGCGGCTTCTCGCTCTGCGCGCGTTCGAGCAGGCGCACAATCGCGGACAGGCGAGTGGCATCGCCCAGCGCCTGAACCTCGACGGTCAGCGGGCCTTCGACATTCAGCGTGCCGGCCGTTACCCCGTCGCCGATGCTACGTGCCTGCGGCAGGTATTCCCCGGTAAGCAGCGATTCGTCGACGCTGGACTGGCCGGCGAGGATACGGCCGTCAGCCGGAATCAGCGAGCCGGGCTGAACCATTACCTGCTCGCCGACACGCAGTTCGCTGAGCAGGATGCGCTGGCTCTGGCCGTCGGCCTCCAGGCGCAGGCATGAGGCTGGCAGCAATTGCACCAGTTGTGCGGTGGCCGCTGCCGTGCGTTCGCGGGCGCGGCGCTCCAGGTAGCGTCCGGCAAGCAGGAACAGGGCAAACATGCCCACCGCGTCGAAATACAGCTCGCCCTGGCCGGTGATGGTCGACCAGATGCCGGCTACGTAGGCGCCGCCGATTGCCAGGGAAACTGACACGTCCATGGTCAGGTGGCGGGTGCGCAGGTCGCGCAGGGCGCCGCGAAAGAACTGTCCGCAGCAGTAGAAGACGATGGGGGTGGTGAGGAACAAGCTGGTCCAGCGCAGGATCTTGTCCAGCTCCGGCGACAGATCGATGTTGAATTCCGGCCAGGTGGCCATGGTCGCCATCATCACCTGCATCCACAGCAGGCCGGCCACGCCCAGTTCGCGCATGCGCCGGCGGTTTTCCGCAGCCAGACGCTCGGCGGCTTCGTCGGCACGCCAGGGGTGGGCGGCATAGCCGATGCGGCGCAATTCGGCGAGTAGCTTGCTCAACGGAATCTGGCTGTCCTGCCAGCGCACCTGCAGGCGGTGGTTGGACAGGTTCAGATGCGCCTCGGCCACGCCCGGTACGCCACGCAGGTGCTTCTCGATCAGCCAGCCACAGGCGGCACAACTGATGCCCTCAATCAGCAGCTGAGTTTCGCTCAGCTCGCCCTCGTGCTGCACGAAAGGGCGTTGCACATCGCTGCGGTCATACAGT
The DNA here is from genome assembly GCF_940789645.1 of Pseudomonas sp. Marseille-Q0931. Taxonomy (NCBI): domain Bacteria; kingdom Pseudomonadati; phylum Pseudomonadota; class Gammaproteobacteria; order Pseudomonadales; family Pseudomonadaceae; genus Pseudomonas; species Pseudomonas sp. Marseille-Q0931. Next base: position 652,105 of record NZ_CALNWT010000001.1, read on the forward strand.
GCCAGCTCATCAGGCAATGCCTGCGGCAGTGCTTGCGGGTTGGCAGAGTTCTCGCTGCGATGGCTGTAGTAATGCTCCAGCCCACCGGCGACGATGGCTTCGGCCACGGCCTGGCAGCCGGGGCAGCACATTTCGCGGGTCTGGCCGAGGACTTCGGCGCGGAAATGGCTGCCGGCAGGCACCGGCAGACCACAGTGGAAGCAAGGAGTAGGGGCGGGCATCGGCTGGGTCAGTAGGAGGGATTGTCACCGATCAGGATGGTCTGGCCATCGGTGATGTTCTCTTCCTCGAACAGGCGCCAGTTCTGGCTGCCTTCCTGACCAAGCAGTTCGACGAAGCGACGGCCGTTGACCTGATCGACCATCTGCCCGCGGTACTGGCCATCGGCGCCTGGCTGCAGGATGACGCGGCGATCACGCTCCGGCTGGGTCGGCGAAATCAGGTTGAGGACGATCTGCTGTGGCTTGCTGTTGCCTTGCAGCGACAGGGTGGCGACGCCGGTGGCGTTATCCAGTACCAGTTCGCCCTGCAGTTGCAGACGCTCGGCCAGTTTCTCGCGCTCCAGCGACTGGTTGATGCCCTTGCCAACGTCGTAGTAGTCGTCGGAGATCAGCCCCGGCGGGTTCTTGGTGGCCAGGGTGAGCAGGGCAAGACCCTGCACCACCGAGTAACTGAGCATCGCGATAATGAACCAGGGCCAGAATTGCTTGTACCAGGGTTTTACCGGCGAGGGTGCTTGTTCAGTCATGCTCTTTCCGTTGTCAGCGGACGCTGGGGCCAATGAAGCGGCTGTCGGCGTCGGTCGTGATACTGGGGTCATCCGCGGATTGTACGTGGAAGACGATGTTGTTGGCGCTCGAGGGCAGCTTCTCCGGCGCGATGGACAGCTCGACGGGGAAGGAATAGACCTCGCCGGCCAGTGTCCGCACTTCGCTCTTGCCTTCGTAAACCAGGCCGTCGAGACCGTCGGCGGTGATTACATAGGTCATGTCGCGCTGCGACTTGTTCATGATCTTCAGGGTGTAGACGTTCTCGATATGGCCGCGCTCGTTCTCGCGGAACAGCACGCGGTCCTTGAGCACATCCAGCCCCACCAGCGGGCGATGGGCCACGGCCCAGGCGAACAGGCCGATCATGGCTACCAGCGCGACAGCGTACCCGATCAGGCGCGGGCGCAGCAGGTGGGTCTTCTGGCCGGACAGGTTGTGTTCAGTGGTATAGCTGATCAGCCCCTTGGGATAGTTCATCTTGTCCATGATGTCGTCACAGGCATCGATGCACGCGGCGCAGCCGATGCACTCGACCTGCAGGCCGTCGCGGATGTCGATGCCGGTGGGACAGACCTGTACGCACATCTTGCAGTCGATGCAGTCACCCAGGCCTTGCGCCTTGTAGTCGGCGTCCTTCTTACGAGGGCCGCGCTTTTCGCCGCGACGCGGGTCGTAGGAGACGATCAGGGTGTCCTGGTCGAACATTACGCTCTGGAAGCGCGCGTACGGGCACATGTAGATGCACACCTGCTCGCGCAGGTAGCCGGCGTTGCCGTAGGTGGCGAGGGTGAAGAAACCGATCCAGAAGTAGGCCCAGCCGCTGGCTTCACCGGTGAAGATCTCGATCACCAAGTCGCGAATCGGCGTGAAGTAGCCGACGAAGGTGATGGCGGTGAGCAGCGACACGCCGACCCAGATGCCATGCTTGGCCAGCTTGCGCCCGAATTTCTTGCCGCTCATGGGCTGTTTGTCGAGCTTCATGCGCTGGTTGCGGTCACCTTCGGTGACCTTCTCCGCCCACATGAATACCCAGGTGAATACGCTTTGCGGGCAGGTGTAGCCGCACCAGACGCGGCCGGCGAATACGGTGATGAAGAATAGGCCGAAGGCGCAGATGATCAGCAGCCAGGACAGCAGCATGAAGTCCTGGGGCCAGTAGGTGGCGCCGAAGATATTGAACTTACGTTCCGGCAGGTTCCACCAGACGGCCTGACGACCTTCCCAGTTCAGCCAGACGGTGCCGAAGAAGAGCAGGAAAAGCAAAGCACCGCCAACGCGGCGAAGGTTACGGTAGAGGCCGGTGAACGCGCGGGTGTAGATCTTCTCGCGGCTGGCGTAGAGGTCGACGCTGACGTTCTTGGCAGGGGAAGGGGGGGTGACGTCCTGGACGGGAATCTGTTCGCTCATCAATGCATACCAAAGCGGTTGGTTGGCAGCCCGGGCCGATGCGTGCCGGCTTAGGTCAGTTCACGGTAGCTATATGGTACGCCTGAAAGACAACGCCCGGGTGCGACCAGCGGTCGCGTTCCGGGCGTTCATTGACCCTTGTCAAAAGAGTCGTTCTGCGATTACTGCTCTTGTGCCTTGTGCGACAGGCTGTACACGTAGGCAGCCAGCAGGTGCACCTTGTCGTTGCCAAGGAATTCTTCCTGGGCAGGCATGTTGCCGTGGCGACCGTAGCGGATGGTCTGCTGCAGTTGCGCGTAGCTGCTGCCGTAGATGAACGCTGCCGGGTTGGTCAGGTTCGGTGCGCCCATGGCCGCAGTGCCCTTGCCGTCAGCGCCGTGGCAGGCGAAGCAGGTACCGGCGAAGACCTTCTGGCCTGCCTCGATATCGGCTTCCACGCCTTCCGGCAGTTCACGACCACCCAGCTGGGTCAGCACGTAGGCGGCGACGTTGCGTACACCGTCTTCGCCGATGGCAGGGCCTTGAGCCGGCATGGCGCCCTGGCGACCCTTGAGGATCGTGGTCTTGATGGTTTCCGGCTCGCCGCCCCAGCGCCATTCGGTGTCGGTCAGGTTGGGGAAGCCGTAGCTGCCCTTGGCATCGGAACCGTGGCAAACCGAGCAGTTGGAGGCGAACAGGCGACCACCCATTTTCAGGGCTTGCTCGTCCTTGGCTACTTCCTCGATCGGCATGGCGGCGTACTTGGCGAACAGCGGGCCGTATTGCTCATCGGCGCGCGCCATTTCCTTCTCCCACTGATGCACGCCGGTCCAGCCAGTGTGACGCATGGAGCCGTCCGCGATCTGTACGCCAGCAGCGAAAGGCGTCTGCTTTTCGTTGTCGACGTAATCGTAGCCCGGCAGCAGGCCCTTGAAGTTGCCCAGGCCCGGATACAGCACGAGATAGCCGAGGGCGAAGACGATGGTGGCAACGAACAGCATGAACCACCACTTTGGCAGCGGGTTGTCATACTCCTCGATGCCGTCGAAGCTGTGGCCGACGGTTTCTTCGGTGGTTTCCTGGCGCTGGCCCTTGCGAGTGCCGAAGATCAGCCAGGTCAGGGCGAAGATGGTGCCCAGAGACAGAATGGTTACGTACCAACTCCAGAACGTGGTCATTGGTTATTGCTCCTGGAAGAGTCCTGATCGCCCTTGGACTCGGGCTTGGGGTCGTCAGCGAAGGGCAGGTTGGCAGCTTCGTCGAAGCTCGATTTGCGCTTGCTGCTGTAAGCCCAGAGCACCACGCCGATGAAGGCGATGAAAACCACCGCCGTGCCGATGCCGCGAATCATCCCGAGGTCCATAGCGTCTTACCGTTTGTTCTTGATGGAAGTGCCGAGAACCTGCAGGTACGCGATCAGCGCGTCCATTTCGGTATTGCCTTTCACGGCATCGCGCGCACCGGCGATATCTTCGTCGGTGTAGGGGATGCCGAAGCCACGCATGACTTCCATCTTCTTGGCGGTGTCGCGGCCGTCGAGCTTGTTCTCCACCAGCCATGGGTAGGCGGGCATCTTCGACTCAGGCACGACGTTGCGCGGGTTGTACAGGTGGGCGCGATGCCACTCGTCCGAGTAGCGGCCGCCGACACGGGCCAGATCCGGGCCGGTACGCTTGGAGCCCCACAGGAAGGGGTGATCCCAGACGCTTTCGCCGGCGACGGAGTAGTGGCCGTAACGCTCGGTCTCGGCGCGGAACGGGCGGATCATCTGCGAGTGGCAGCCGACGCAGCCCTCGCGGATGTAGATATCGCGACCTTCCAGTTGCATGGCGGTGTAGGGCTTGAGGCCTTCCACCGGCTCATTGGTGACGTCCTGGAAGAACAGCGGGACGATCTGGGTCAGGCCACCGATGCTGACGGCAATCACCATCAGCAACGCCATCAGACCGATATTCTTCTCGATGATTTCGTGTTTCATCAGTGAGCGCTCCCTTGAACTGCGGGAATCTGCGCGGCCGCTTCGTACTCAGCCGGCTTGGCGGCGCGCACGGTGCGCCAGGTGTTGTAGGCCATCAGCAGCATGCCGGTGACGAAGAAGGCGCCGCCGATCATGCGTACGACAAAGCCTGCATGGCTGGCTTCCAGCGCTTCGACGAAGGAGTAGGTGAGGGTGCCGTCTTCGTTGACTGCGCGCCACATCAGGCCCTGGGTGATGCCGTTGACCCACATCGAGGCGATGTACAGCACGGTACCGATGGTAGCCAGCCAGAAGTGGGTGTTGATCAGGGCGATGCTGTGCATCTGCTCGCGACCGAACACCTTCGGAATCAGGTGGTACAGCGAACCGATGGAGATCATCGCTACCCAGCCGAGGGCGCCGGCGTGTACGTGGCCGATGGTCCAGTCGGTGTAGTGGGACAGGGCGTTGACGGTCTTGATGGCCATCATCGGACCTTCGAAGGTCGACATGCCGTAGAACGCCAGCGACACCACCAGGAAACGCAAGATCGGGTCGGTGCGCAGTTTGTGCCAGGCGCCGGACAGGCTCATCATGCCGTTGATCATGCCGCCCCAGCTTGGAGCCAGCAGGATGACCGACATGGCCATGCCCAGGGACTGCGCCCAGTCAGGCAGGGCGGTGTAGTGCAGGTGGTGCGGGCCGGCCCAGATGTACAGGGTGATCAGCGCCCAGAAGTGCACGATGGACAGGCGATACGAGTAGATCGGACGCTCGGCCTGCTTGGGCACGAAGTAGTACATCATCCCCAGGAAGCCGGTGGTCAGGAAGAAGCCCACGGCGTTGTGGCCGTACCACCACTGGATCATCGCGTCGGTCGCGCCGGCATAGGCCGAGTACGACTTGAACAGGGTCACCGGCATGGCGGCACTGTTGACGATGTGCAGCATCGCGGTCACGAGGATGAAGGCGCCGAAGAACCAGTTGCCCACATAGATGTGCTTGGTCTTGCGCTTGACGATGGTGCCGAAGAACACCACCAGGTAGGTGATCCAGACGATACCCAGCAGGATGTCGACCGGCCACTCGAGCTCGGCGTATTCCTTGGAGCTGGTGTAGCCCATCGGCAGGGTGATCACCGCAAGGACGATGACCGCTTGCCAACCCCAGAAGGTGAAGGCAGCCAGACCGTCGGAGATCAGGCGCGTCTGACAGGTGCGCTGGACCACGTAATACGAGGTCGCGAACAGTGCGCATCCGCCAAAGGCGAAGATCACCGCGTTGGTGTGCAGCGGGCGCAGACGGCCGAAGCTCGTCCACGGCAGGCCCAGGTTGAGTTCTGGCCACACGAGTTGTGCGGCGATGAACACGCCTAGACCCATCCCAATGACCCCCCAGATCACCGTCATAATGGCGAACTGGCGGACCACCTTATAGTTATAAGCAGTCTGACTGATTGCTGTGCTCATGCTAGGGGTTCCACGGTTAATGGAGTTTTATGGGGCAAAAATCGGCGGCAAGTATGGAGAAAGCAGGTAGCCATTGCAACGCAACATGCCGACGCGAACAGGGTTTCAGAGGCTTTAACGGGCCTTGCGAGAGGGCCGGGAAAACGCTCTGTCAGCTTTTGGCGCAATCAGTTTGCGCAGCGCTAAGAAAGGATCGCCTTGGAGTTGTGACGGATGGCGACTGAAAGGCAGCTTAGCCCAGTTCAAGGAAATTGCAGGGCTATTGGTCGGCGGGTGCGACACTGGGTCGCACATATATAAGGAGGGACCGGCGACCGTGATCGGCCGCCGGCAAAGCGGGGGGGTTACTCGTTCTTGCCCTGGCTCAGCTTGAGCACGTAGGCAGCCAGCAGGTGAGCCTTGTCGTTGCCGAGAAAGTCTTCCTGTGCCGGCATGTTGCCGCTTCGACCATAGCGGATGGTCTGTTGCAGCTGCGCGAAGCTGCTGCCGTAGATGAACGCGCTCGGCTGAGTCAGGTCCGGTGCGCCCAGGGCGGGCGTGCCCTTGCCGTTGGCGCCGTGGCAGGCGAAGCAGGTGGTGGAGAAGATCTTCTTGCCTGCCGCGACATCCACGACTTCGCCTTCCGGCAACTCACGGCCACCCAGCGTGGTCAGCACATAGGCGGCTGCGTTGCGCACGCCATCTTCGCCGATCACCGCTACCTGGGGCGGCATCATGCCATGACGTCCCTTGAGGATGGTGGTCTTGATGGTTTCCGGCTCGCCGCCCCAGCGCCAGCTGTCATCGGCCAGGTTGGGGAAGCCATAGCTGCCCTTGGCGTCGGAGCCGTGGCAGACCGAGCAGTTGGAGGCGAACAGGCGGCCGCCCATTTTCAGCGCGCGCTCGTCCTGGGCCACTTCCTCGATCGGCATGGCGGCGTACTTGGCGAAGATCGGGCCATACAGCTCATCGGCACGATCCATCTCGCGCTGCCACTGGTTGACCTGGGTCCAGCCATCCTCATAGCCCGGCAGCAGGCCCTTGAAGTTGCCCAGGCCCGGATAGAGCAACAGGTAGCCGACGGAGAACACCAGGGTGCCGAGGAACAGCATGAACCACCACTTGGGCAGTGGGTTGTCATACTCCTCGATGCCATCGAAGGCGTGCCCCATGGTCTGCTCGGTCGGGTTCTTGTGCACTTCGCTCTTGCGGGTGGCGAAGATCAGCCAGAACAGCGCGACCAGTGAACCGACGGTCAGCAGGGTGATGTACCAACTCCAGAAGGTGGTCATGCTTGGGTCCTCGAAACGGCGGGCTTGGGCTCATCAGCGAAAGGCAGGTTGGCCGCTTCGCTGAAGGCGTCGCGGCGTTTGCCGCTGTAGGCCCAGAGGGTGACGGCGGTGAAGGCGATCAGCACCAGCACGGTACCGATGCCGCGCACGATGCCGATATCGATAAGCTCGAACATGGCGCTCACCTCTTGTTCTTCACGGCGGTGCCAAGCACCTGCAGGTAGGCGACCAGCGCGTCCATCTCGCTCTTGCCTCTGACCGCATCACTGGCGCCGGCGATGTCGTCGTCGCTATAGGGCACGCCGAGCATGCGCAGTGCGCTCATCTTCTTGGCGGTGTCCTTGCCATCGAGAGTGTCCTCAACCAGCCACGGATACGCGGGCATGATCGACTCGGGCACGACGTTGCGCGGGTTGTACAGGTGGGCGCGATGCCACTCGTCCGAGTAGCGGCCGCCAACACGGGCCAGGTCCGGGCCGGTACGCTTGGAGCCCCACAGGAACGGGTGGTCCCAGACGCTTTCGCCGGCGACGGAGTAGTGGCCGTAACGCTCGGTCTCGGCACGGAACGGGCGGATCATCTGCGAGTGGCAGCCGACGCAGCCCTCGCGGATGTAGATATCGCGTCCTTCCAGTTGCAGTGCGTTGTAAGGCTTGAGGCCATCGACCGGCTCGTTGGTGACGTCCTGGAAGAACAGCGGGACGATCTGGGTCAGGCCACCGATGCTGACCGCGAGGATCATTACCAGGGCCATCAGGCCGATATTCTTCTCGAGAATCTCGTGTTTCATCAGTGGGCTCCTTCTACCGAGAACTGCGCAGCGGCTTCCATCTCGGTCGATTGGGCGCTACGTACGGTCAGCCAGACGTTCCAGGCCATCAGCAGCATGCCGGCGAAGAAGATGGCGCCGCCGATTACCCGCACCACAAAGCCGACATGGCTGGCTTCCAGCGCTTCGACGAAGGAGTAGGTGAGGGTGCCGTCTTCGTTGACTGCGCGCCACATCAGGCCCTGGGTGATGCCGTTGACCCACATCGAGGCGATGTACAGCACGGTGCCGATGGTGGCCAGCCAGAAGTGGCCATTGATCAAGCCGATGCTGTGCATCTGCTCGCGGCCGAACACCTTGGGAATCATGTGATACAGCGAGCCGATCGACACCATCGCAACCCAGCCGAGGGCGCCGGCGTGTACGTGGCCGATGGTCCAGTCGGTGTAGTGGGACAGGGCGTTGACGGTCTTGATGGCCATCATCGGGCCTTCGAAGGTCGACATGCCGTAGAACGCCAGCGACACCACCAGGAAACGCAGGATCGGGTCGGTGCGCAGTTTGTGCCAGGCACCGGAGAGGGTCATCATGCCGTTGATCATGCCGCCCCAGCTCGGGGCCAGAAGGATCAGCGACATCACCATGCCGAGCGACTGTGCCCAGTCAGGCAGGGCGGTGTAGTGCAGGTGGTGCGGGCCGGCCCAGATGTATACCGCGATCAGCGCCCAGAAGTGGACGATGGACAGGCGGTAGGAGTAGACCGGGCGACCGGCCTGCTTGGGCACGAAGTAGTACATCATCCCGAGAAAGCCCGCAGTCAGGAAGAAGCCCACGGCATTGTGGCCGTACCACCACTGCACCATGGCATCGGTAGCACCTGCATACAGCGAGTAGGACTTGGTCAGGGTGACCGGGATCTCCAGGTTGTTGACCACGTGCAGAATGGCCACGGTGAGGATGAACCCGCCGAAGAACCAGTTGCCGACATAGATGTGGCTGACCTTGCGCTGCACCACCGTACCGAAGAAGACGATGGCGTAAGACACCCAGACGATGGTGATCAGGATGTCGATCGGCCATTCCAGCTCGGCGTATTCCTTGGAGCTGGTCCAGCCCAGGGGCAGGGTAATGGCCGCAAGCACGATCACCAGTTGCCAGCCCCAGAAGGTGAAGGCAGCCAACTTGGGCGCGAACAGCGTGGTCTGGCTGGTGCGTTGCACCGCGTAGTAGCTGGTGGCGAACAGGGCGCAGCCACCGAAGGCGAAGATCACCGCATTGGTATGCAGCGGACGCAGACGGCCGAAGCTGGTCCACGGTAGGTTCAAGTTAAGTTCGGGCCAGGCCAGCTGGGCAGCGATGAATACGCCGAGTCCCATGCCGACGATGCCCCAAACCACCGTCATAATGGCGAACTGGCGAACCACCCTGTAGTTGTAGGCGGAACGGGTTGTTGTGTTCATGTCTGGGCTTCCATCCACGGTTATGGCAGAGCGGCCGATAACCGTGGTGGACGCAGGCATGAGCAAGCCACGGACACCACGGATATCGACGCGAGGCAAGCATGAGCAAAGGGCCATCTAGGTTTATTGACGCCGGTCAATGTGAGCAGGGGCTACCCTGGCTGTGGGACGAACCGCCGCAGGGGGCGTCGAGCACGCTGATCCTGGCTCATGGCGCTGGCGCGCCGATGGACAGCCCGTTCATGCAGCACATGGCGCAGGGCCTTGCCACACGCGCAGTGCGCGTGGTGCGCTTCGAGTTCGCCTATATGGCGCAGCGGCGGGCGGATGGGCGCAAGCGACCGCCCAATGCGCAGGCGCAACTGCTACAGCAATGGCGTGACGTACATGCCCAGGTGCGCCAAAGGGTCGCAGGGCCTGTGGCCATCGGCGGTAAATCCATGGGCGGGCGCATGGCCAGTCTGCTGGCCGACGAACTGGGTACCTCGGCGCTGATCTGTCTGGGCTATCCCTTCTACGCGGCCGGCAAACCGGAAAAGCCGCGAGTCGCCCATCTGGCCGAGTTGCGCACGCCGACGCTGATCATCCAGGGGGAGCGCGATGCACTGGGCAATCGCGAGGCTGTCGCGGGTTATGACCTGTCGCCCGCCATCGCGCTGCACTGGCTGCAGGCGGGCGACCACGATCTCAAGCCGCTCAAGGCGTCCGGTTTCAGCCACGAGCAGCATCTCGACACAGCGGTCCGGATCGTCGCGCAATTTCTCGGCGCAGGCTGAAGGCGCGTATCGGCTGCTGTAGCCCGGATTAGGTTCGGGAGATCGATAGCGAACGATCCCCGGATTTCATCCGGGCTACGTGCTGCGTTGCCGCGCCTGACATGCGAAAGCGGTTGAGTTTGACTGGCTGGTCACGCAATGTGACAGCCAGGTGCAGGGGTCCATCAAGCGCGGCCTCCGCTTGCCGTTGAAGGCTTGCGGACAAACTGTGCCACGCAGTGGGGCGAATCCTCATGACGGAAATATTGCACTGCACCAGACTGGTGCTGAATGTTTTCGGTTTATAGGTAACTTGTTGATAGGGAAGGACTATTAGTGCTGGCTCGGGCCTTGCAGAGAATGCCGCAAGTCCGGGTGACAAGGAGTACGGCATGGCCCGCACCTTTTATGACGAGATGTATGACGCGAGCGGCGCTGTCCGCCCGCACTACCGAGAATTTGCCCGATGGCTGGCCGAGACGCCGGACGATCTGCTGGCCCAGCGCCGACGAGAAGCCGACCTGCTGTTCCACCGCGCCGGTATCACCTTCACCCTCTATGGGGATGACCAGGGCACCGAGCGCCTGATCCCCTTCGACATCATCCCGCGCGCCATCCCCGCCAGCGAATGGCGCATCGTCGAACGCGGCTGCATCCAGCGCGTGCGGGCACTCAATCTGTTCCTCGCCGACCTCTACCACGATCAACGCATCATCAAGGCGGGGATCATTCCGGCCGAGCAGGTGCTGGCCAACGAGGGCTACCAGATGGCCATGCAGGGCCTAGACCTGCACCGTGACATCTACGCGCACATCGCCGGAGTCGACCTGGTGCGTGACGGCGACGGCAGCTACTACGTGCTGGAAGACAACCTGCGTACGCCCAGCGGCGTCAGCTACATGCTCGAAGACCGCAAGATGATGATGCGCCTGTTCCCCGAGCTGTTCGCAGCGCAGCGCGTGGCGCCGGTGGACCACTACCCGAATCTGCTGCTCGATGCGCTGAAGAGCTCCAGCCCGCTGGACAATCCCACGGTGGTGGTACTGACGCCGGGGCGCTTCAATAGCGCCTACTTCGAGCACGCCTTCCTCGCCCGCGAGATGGGCGTGGAGCTGGTGGAGGGCGCCGACCTGTTCGTGCGTGACGACAAGGTCTACATGCGCACAACCGCCGGTGCCCGTCAGGTGGACGTGATCTACCGCCGCCTCGACGACGCCTTCCTCGACCCGCTGGCCTTCAACCCCGATTCCATGCTTGGCGTCGCCGGCCTGCTGTCGGCGTACCGCTCGCGCAATGTGGTGCTGGCCAACGCCATTGGCACCGGCGTGGCCGATGACAAGTCGGTCTACCCCTACGTCGGCGACATGATCCGCTTCTACCTCGACGAGGAGCCGATCTTGAAAAACGTACCGACCTGGCAGTGCCGCAAGCCGGAAGAACTGTCCCACGTACTGGCCAACCTGTCCGAACTGGTGGTCAAGGAAACCCAGGGTTCCGGCGGCTACGGCATGCTGGTCGGCCCGGCGGCGAGCAAGGCCGAGATCGAGAATTTTCGCGCGCGCCTGATCGCCAAACCGGAGGCCTATATCGCCCAGCCGACGCTGAGCCTGTCGACCTGCCCGACCTTCGTCGAGCGCGGCATCGCACCGCGCCATATCGACCTGCGCCCGTTCGTCCTGACCGGCCGCGAAACCCGCCTGGTGCCTGGCGGCCTGACCCGCGTGGCACTGCGCGAAGGTTCGCTGGTGGTCAATTCGTCGCAAGGCGGCGGGACCAAGGACACCTGGGTGGTGGAGGACTGAATCATGCTGAGTAGAACCGCCTCCGATCTGTACTGGATGTCACGCTACCTGGAGCGCGCCGAGAACCTGGCGCGCATGCTCGACGTCAGTTATTCGCTGTCGCTGATGCCGCAGGACGGCCGTGGCGACGGTCTCGATGAACTGGCCATGCCGCTGCTGATCACCGGCACCCTGGACGACTACCTGGAGCGCCACGGCCCGCTGCACGCCGAGCGTATGCTGCACTTCTTCGCCCTCGATGCGAGCAACCCGGGCAGCATCTACTGCTGCCTGCAGGCCGCGCGCAGCAACGCCCATGCGGTGCGCGGGCGGATCACCGCCGACATGTGGGAGAACATCAACGCCACCTGGCTGGAGATGCGCGGTATCGCCGAGCAGGGTCTGGGGCGCTACGGCATCAGCCGTTTCTGCGAGTGGGTCAAGGAGCGTTCGCACCTGTTCCGCGGCGCCACCTTCGGCACCATCATGCGCGGCGAGGCCTATCGCTTCATCCGCCTGGGTACCTTCATCGAGCGGGCCGACAACACCCTGCGCCTGCTCGATGCGCGCTACGAAATGCTCGGCGAGGAGATCGACGAGCTGGAAGAGCGCACTGCGCGCAGCTATTACCAATGGAGTGCGCTGTTGCGGGCGTTGTCCTCGTTCGAGGCGTTCGCCGAGATCTACCGCGGCTCGCCGCGTACACGCAAGGTCGCCGAACTGCTGCTGTTGCGCCCGGACGTGCCGCGTTCGCTGCGCGCCTGCATGGAGGAGCTCAACCTGATGCTCGCCGGTCTGCCCGGGGAGAACGGCCGCCCGGCACAGCGCCTGGCCGCCGAGCTGGATGCCCGCCTGCGCTACACCAGCATCGGTGAGGTGCTCGACGAAGGCCTGCACGCCTGGCTCACCGACTTCATCCTGCTGGTGCGCCAGCTGGGCAACACCATCCATACGTCCTACCTGGAGGTCGCATGAGACTTTCGATCAGCCACGACACCACCTACCGTTACGATGATCAGGTGCGCGCGAGCATCCAGTACCTGCGTCTGACCCCGCACGACAGCGAGCGCCAGCAGGTGCTCAGCTGGCAGCTCGACCTGCCGCGCCCGGTGCATGCCCAGCTCGATCCCTACGGCAACATCCTGCACGTGCTGACCCTGGACGAGCCGCACGAATCCATCGTCATCGGCGCCCGCGGTCAGGTGGACATCGACGAAAGCTGCGAGGCGGAGCACGAGCGCCAGTCGGCGTTGCCATTTCTGCGTTTCACCCGCCTGACCCAGGCCGACGACGCCATCCGCGAGTTCGCCGCGCAGCAGAGCAGGGCGCGTACCGATCGCACCGGCCTGACCGACCTGATGCATGCGCTTAATGCCCATATCGCCTATCAGCCCGGAATTACCGAAGTGGACACCAGCGCCGCCGAGGCTTTCGCCGGTCGCCGTGGCGTCTGCCAGGATCACACCCACGCTTTCCTCGCTTGCGCGCGCAGCCTTGGGGTGCCGGCGCGCTATGTGTCGGGCTACCTGTACACCGATGACGCCGAACACCTGGCCAGCCACGCCTGGGCCGAGGCCTGGCTGAGCGGCGCCTGGTACAGCTTCGACGTGACCAACTGCCTGGCGCGCCCGGAGCGTCACCTCAAGCTGGCGGTTGGCCTGGATTACCTCGATGCCTGCCCGGTGCGCGGCATGCGCCGCGGTGGCGGCTGCGAGCAGATGCACGCGCAGGTGCAGGTAGCGCCACTATTGCAGGTGCGGCAGCAGTAGGTCGCCCTGCGGGCGAGCGGGACTGAACGAAGCCCCTCGGTTGCGAGTCTTTCCCTAATATCGGCGCGCGCCTGTGGTCGAGGTGCGCCAGACGAGGAGGACTCGAACGATGATTGCCTACACCATGGTGGGCACGCGGGATCTGCCGCAAGCCCTGCGTTTCTATGACCCGCTTTGCGCCGAAATGGGCCTGCAGGTCTGCTGGAAGGACGAGGCCTCCGTCGGCTACGGCCGGGTCGAGGATCTGGCTTTTCCACGTTTTTACGTCGGCTATCCCTACGACGGCAACCAGGCCAGCGTCGGCAATGGCGTGATGACCGCGTTCCAGTTCGCCGAGCCGGAGCAGGTCGACCGCCTGCATCGTCTCGCTCTGAGCAATGGCGGACGCGACGAGGGAGCGCCGGGCTATCGTCCGCGCTACGGTGAGGGCTTCTATGCGGCCTACGTCAGGGACCCGGACGGCAACAAGCTGGCCTTCGTCGTCTATCCGCGCGGGTAGGATGCGCCGCGCACCATCCTCTTGCGCATGGCATGAGCGGCTGCTACCCGCCGGTGCCTACTGACTTTCGCTGCGCTGATCCCGAATATCGGCCATGTGCGCCAGATAGGTGATCAGCTCGGTCAGCTCCTGTTCGCTCAGCACCTGCTGGGTGAACCCCGGCATGCGCCCCTGCGGCCAGCGCCGCAGACTCTGTGGGTCACGGATGTACCGGCGCAAAAAGTCGCCTGTGAAGTACTCCGTCGGGTTGTGCGGCATATTCAGGTCCGGGCCGAACTCGGAATCGCCGGCACCGTTGAGGCGGTGACAGGCCATGCAGTTCTTCTGATAGACAGCGAAGCCTGCGCGGATCTCCGAGTTGGCATCCGTTGCCGGCAGCAGGGCAGGGAAGCGCTGCTCGACCGGCGCCAGCTGGCGAAGCCTGGCGACCTGAAAGGGCCATTGCTCCGGGCCGATCTGGCTGGCCGCCGGATCGCTCCAGGCCAGATAGAAGGGTCCGGCGCTGGGCTTGCCCTTGGCCAGCGGCGGCCAGGGATGCTGCGGGTCTTCGATGGCCAGCCAGGCCTTGGCGCCCTCGCTGGCCAGCAGAATCGCTGCCGGCAGCTCGGCGGCAAAGCCGTCCAGGGCCACGGCCTACAGATGATCGCCTGGCGTCACGCCGCTCAGCAGTACGCTGATAGGTACGGCGCGATATCGCATGGTGCGTTTGTAGCTGACGTCGTCGACTATCTCGATATCGCGAGCCTTTGGGTGCTTCAGCAGTTCGCTGCTGCTCCAGGTGTGCCGCCCCTCCTCAAGCTGCACTTCGAACTCGGCAGCCTGCAGCGCGCCGGCCAGGGTGATCAATGCCAGCAGCAGGGTTGTTTTCATTCGCGGTTCTCCAGCAGTGGCCGTAGATCCTCATAGGCCCCGGCATTGATCACCTGGCTGTAGCCCATTTCTTCCAAGGTATGCTGCGCGATTGTCGAGCGCCGCCCACTGCGGCAGTACAGCACCAGTGAACGATCCTTGTCCGGGGCAACGCTGGCGATCTGCGCGGCGATCTCTTCGTGGCCGATACGGATCGCGCCGGGCAATGCTCCGTCTGCAAACTCCTCGGCGCTGCGAACGTCGATCAGCAGGCTATCGCTGCGTTGCAGGACGGAGATGGCGGCGGGCTGATCAATTTCACCCGCTTGGGCATTGATCAGCGTGAGCAGGCCGGTGAGCAGAAGAATGATGCGCATGGGGTGCTCCGGAAAGAGTCGATTGGCCCGGCAGCGTTGCCCGAGGCTGCGATGCAGTCTAGGATGCGGCGCTCGACGTGACGGGAGTAGCAGATGTTAGCCGAGTTGTTCGCTGTTCTGGCCCCGGTTTTGATTGCAGCGGGTATCGGCTATGGCTGGGTGCGTAGCGGTCACGCCTATCCCACCGATTTCGTCGCACGGCTGGTGTTGAATATCGGCACGCCCTGCCTGGTACTGTCGACCCTCAGTCGCGCCGAGCTGGACCTCGGTGCGTTCTCGCAGATGGCCCTGGCCTGCGTACTGGTGATGCTGTCGATGGGCCTGGTGGGTCTGCTGCTCAGCCGCCTGTTCGCCATCGACTGGAAAGTGCTGGTGCCGGCCTATCTGTTTCCCAACTCCGGCAACATGGGCCTGCCCATGGCGCTGTTCGCTTTTGGCGAGGCCGGCCTGGCCTTGGCAGTGGCCTTCTTCCTGGTGTTGTCGGTGGGGCATTTCAGCATCGGCATGCTGTTGTCCGGGGCCGAGCGCTCGATCAAGGGGTTGCTGGTCAACCCGATCATGATCAGCCTGGCGCTGGTACTTCCCGTACTGTTCCTCGATTTTCAGTTGCCCCGCTGGCTGGCCAACACCGTGGACCTGCTGGGCGGCATGACCATCCCGATGATGCTGCTCACGCTGGGCGTATCGCTGGCGAGCATCCGCGTGCAGCACCTGGGCAACGGCATGCTGCTGGGTCTGCTGCGCATCCTCTGTGGTGCGGCACTGGGCTGGATCATTGGCTGGGCGGTCGGCCTGCAGCCGCTGGCGCATGCCGTGCTGGTGCTGCAAGCCTCGATGCCGGTAGCGGTGTTCAACTACCTGTTCGCCGTACGCGCAGGCCGTTCGCCGGAGCAGGTCGCCAGCCTGGTGCTGTGCTCGACGCTGCTGGCATTCGTGCTGATTCCCTTGCTGCTGGCCTGGTGGATACCCGCGCTGCGCTGAACGCGACACGGCGTCGGCACAGTAGCGGGTGCTTTAGACATTCAACCGACCAGACGGGTCAGGTTGGGAAGAATCAGGATGACCGCCGTGGCGAAAAGGATGACTCCAGCCTGGCGGTATTTCGGCTGTTTGAACATGGCCGTATGCCTTTTGTTGTTATGGGGCGTTGGGTGCCTGCGGTACTGCCTGGCAGGTCGTAGCGTCACGCCCGGGCGTGGTTCTGATTCGCCGCTCCGGCATGTCCCGGCAACGGCTCCCTGTGCCCGTTTGGTGGCGGGAACAGGATTAACTCTAGGGCTGGCATCACCGATCCTTTAGATGACTTGGTTGCTAATGGTCCCTGGTTAGAACTTCGGGCTATGCCTGAGTCCTGCCCGTTGCGCAGCGAGGCTTGAGGCAGAGGGCCTGCTTGGCCTTCACCGCTTCCGCAAGGGCAAACGACCGTTCGTCTGAGCTCAGTGGTCAATGGCGCTGAGCGCTTCGGTCATTGAGCCCCGGCGCCTCGGCGCTATGGTAGGCAGGCTCAATATGAACATGCGTGGTTGGGGCAACCTGTTCCACCAGCGCCGTATTAGTCTCCGAGGACGCCATGACCGAAGCATATATTTTCGACGCGGTGCGCACGCCCCGTGGCAAGGGCAAGAAGGATGGCGCGCTGTACAGCGTCAAGCCGGTGCAGCTGGTTGCCGGTCTGCTGAGTGCCCTGAAGGCGCGAAACGAACTGGATACCAGCCAGGTGGACGACGTCGTCCTCGGCTGCGTGACGCCGGTGGGCGATCAGGGCGCCGATATCGCCAAGACGGCGGCCATGGTCGCCGATTGGGACGTCAGCGTGGCCGGTGTCCAACTCAATCGCTTCTGCGCGTCGGGTCTGGAGGCGGTGAACCTGGGCGCGATGAAGGTGCGCTCCGGCTTCGAGGATCTGGTGGTGGTTGGCGGTGTGGAATCCATGTCGCGCATTCCCATGGGCTCGGACGGTGGTGCCTGGGTCATGGACCCGGAAACCAACAACCACAGCAATTTCGTCCCGCAGGGTATCGGCGCCGACCTGATCGCTACCCTGGAGGGCTTCAGCCGCGCCGATGTCGATGCCTTCGCCCTGCGCTCGCAGCAGAAAGCGGTGCGTGCCAGCGCCGATGGTTCGTTCGCCAGGTCACTGGTGCCGGTGACCGACCAGAACGGCATCGTGCTGCTCGACCATGACGAGTTCATTCGCGGCGACTCCACTCTCGAAGGCCTCGGCAAGCTCAAGCCCAGCTTCGAGATGATGGGGCAGATGGGCTTCGACTCCACCGCGCTGCGCGTCTACAGCCATGTCGAACGTATCGAGCACGTGCACACACCGGGCAACAGCTCGGGCATCGTCGATGGCGCGGCGCTGATGCTGATCGGCTCCGAAGCCAAGGGCAGGGAACTGGGCCTGAAGCCACGCGCGCGCATCGTCGCTACGGCGGTGACCAGTACCGATCCGACCATCATGCTCACCGGTCCCGCGCCGGCCACGCGCAAGGCGCTGGCCAAGGCCGGGCTGTCCATCGACGACATCGACCTGTTCGAGGTCAACGAGGCCTTCGCCTCGGTGGTGATGAAGTTCATGAAGGACATGGGCGTGAGCGAGGACAAGGTCAACGTCAACGGGGGCTCCATCGCCATGGGCCACCCGCTGGGTGCCACCGGCTGCACCATCCTCGGCACGCTGCTCGACGAGCTGGAGAAGCGCCAGCTGCGCTACGGCCTCGCCACCTTGTGCGTCGGCGGTGGCATGGGTATAGCCACGATTATCGAGCGAGTCTGACCAGTAGGGCGGGTGAAACCCGCCATTCGTGTGTTGGCGGGTTTCACCCGCCCTACGCAGCTCCCACATCTTGGGAAGAGAAGATAAAAATGACTGACGCCATCCGTTACGAAAAGGGCCAGGACAATATCGTCGTCCTGACCATGGACATGCCCGGCCAGAGCGCCAACACCATGAACGCGGTGTACCGCGAGGCCATGGGGCAGATCGTCGACCGCCTGGAAGCGGAAAAGGACTCGATCGCCGGGGTGATCGTCACCTCGGCGAAGAAAACCTTCTTCGCTGGCGGCGACCTCAATGAGCTGATCAAGGTCACCCAGGCCGAGGCTCAGGGTTTCTACGAGATGATCCTGAAGATCAAGGGTCAACTACGCCGCCTGGAAACCCTCGGCAAGCCGGTGGTTGCCGCCATCAACGGCGCGGCGCTGGGCGGCGGCTGGGAAATCGCCCTGGCTTGTCACCACCGTATTGCCCTGAATGAAAGCCATGTGCAGCTCGGCTTGCCGGAAGTCACCCTGGGCCTGCTGCCGGGCGGTGGCGGGGTAGTACGCATGGTGCGCCTGCTTGGTCTGGAGAGAGCTCTGCCGTACTTGGCCGAGGGCAAGAAGGTACGCCCGGATGCAGCGCTCAAGGCCGGCCTGATCCACGAATTGGCCAGTGATCGCGAGGACATGCTGGCCAAGGCCCGCGCCTGGATCGCCGCCAACCCGGCTGCCAAACAGCCATGGGACGTGCAGGGCTACAAGATTCCCGGCGGCACGCCGAGTTCGCCGAACGTGGCGCAGATGTTGGCCATCGCCCCGAGCGTGTTGCGCGACAAGACCAAGGGCTGCTTCCCGGCGCCGGAGAAGATCATGTGCGCGGCCGTCGAAGGTGCGCAGGTCGACTTCGATACCGCGCAGATCATCGAGGCGCGCTACTTCACCGAGCTGACCTGCGGTCAGGTGGCGAAGAACATGATCGGCACCTTCTGGTTCCAACTCAACGAGATCAATGCCGGCGGTTCGCGCCCACAGGGCTATCCAAAATCGGTGACCAAGAAGGTCGGCGTGCTCGGTGCCGGCATGATGGGCGCTGGCATCGCCTACGTATCGGCAGCGGCCGGCATCCAGGTGGTGCTCAAGGATGTTTCCCTCGAAGCGGCGGAGAAGGGCAAGAGCTATTCGGCCAAACTGCTGGACAAGAAAGTCGCCAAGGGCCACATGAGCGCCGAGCAGCGCGAGGCCTTCCTGGGGCTGATCAAGGCCACCGACAGCGAGGCGGATTTTGCCGGCTGCGACCTGATTATCGAAGCGGTATTCGAGGATCGTGCGCTCAAGGGCAAAGTCACTGCCGCCGCTGAAGCCGCTGCGCTGAGTGACGCGGTGATTGCCTCCAACACCTCGACGCTGCCAATCACCGGCCTGGCTACTGCCGTGGCCAAACCGGAGAAATTCATCGGCCTGCATTTCTTCAGCCCGGTGGACAAGATGCCGCTGGTGGAGATCATCCGTGGCGAGAAGACTTCGGATGAGACCCTGGCGCGCGGCTTCGACTACGTCATGCAGATCAAGAAGACGCCCATCGTGGTCAACGACAGTCGCGGCTTCTTTACCTCGCGGGTGTTCGGCACCTTCACCAATGAAGGCCTGGCCATGCTCGGCGAAGGCGTCAGCGCAGCGATGATCGAGAACGAGGCGCGCAAGGCCGGCATGCCGGTCGGGCCACTGGCGATCAGCGACGAGGTGTCGTTGAGCCTGATGAACCATGTCCGCCAGCAGACCATCAAGGACCTGGCGGCCGAGGGCAAGTCGATTCCCGAGCACCCGGCCTTTGCCGTGATCGACCTGATGCTCAATGAGTACAAGCGTCCGGGTAAAGCGGCGGGGATGGGCTTCTACGATTACCCTGCCAGTGGCAGAAAGCACCTGTGGCCTGAACTCAAGGCGCGTTTCGAAAAGGCCGATGCGCAGATCTCGCAGGAGGACGTGCGCGACCGCATCCTGTTCATCCAGGCCATCGAGACGGTGCGCTGCGTGGAAGAGGGTGTGCTCAATGCGGTGGCCGACGCCAACATTGGCTCGATCTTCGGCATCGGCTTCGCCGCCTGGACCGGCGGTGCGCTGCAGTTCATCAACCAGTACGGGGTGAAGGACTTCGTCGCACGTGCGCAGTACCTGGCCGAGCAGTACGGCGAGCGCTTCCTGCCGCCGGCGTTGCTGCTGGAGAAGGCGGCCAAGGGCGAGACGTTCTGAGCTCTACGGCCATGGCGTTCGTGCTCCGAGCCCTTTCAAGCGCGCAATGAGAAACGGCCCGCCAGGGCCGTTTCATTGACTCGCATGCATCAGTCTTCCAACTGGTCGCGGGTTACCTCGCCGCTCTTGCCGTCGATGCGAAACTCGTAGAGGCGGCCATCCTGCTTGAGGCCTTCGCCTTCCCAGTAGCCATCGTTGTCGGCTTCGATCTTGTGTAGCTCGGTGTAGCCGGCCTCACGGGCCTTGCTCAGGGCATCGTCGATGCTGATCCAGTCGCTGCCGGGGCGATCCGCCAGGGCGTTACCGGCCAGCAGTAAACTGCCTGCGAGCAGGCCGATCAGGTTGCGGGTATGCATGGTCTGGTTCCTCTTTCCGTTGAAGATGCCTGGAGGAGTCTAGACCATCGCGATTTCACGCCGCCTGGCACCACCCCTGGCGAATGCACACGGCCTCGTGGATCGCCAGCATCTCGCTGTGACGGGTCGGCATGCGTAAGGTCAGCATGCTGCCGTCATCGAGCTGCAGAGCGGCTTCGCTTTCGAACTGCAGACCGCCGTCCTGCAGGTGAACGTAGGTAACGCCGTAGGCGTCCAGGCTGAGTTGGCTGTGCATGGCTGCTCTCCTGTGGGCGTGTCAGCTCGGACGCGCGTCGCGGGCTGCAGTGGCCGCCTGCTCGGGACGAACCGGTGCAGCGGTGTGGAAAGCGGAGGCGGCGGCAAAGCTGGCGAGTGCGGCGTAGATGCTCATGATCGATATCCTTCTGTGCGATGGGGGCGACTGCCCGATGTGTCGATATTCGTCGCGCCCTGGCAATCACAGAAGTGAATGCCGTGCATGGTCACTATCGAAGCGGCTGATGATGATTCGATCCGGCCCGGTTCCTTCCAGGTGTTGTCAATTTTAATTGACGACCGTTCGTGGCGTTGCACAGTGGCAAGGACGTGCAAATATGTCTGAAAATAGGGGGCGACTATTTCTTTGTGCAGTTTCATGTGTTAAGTAAAACGCACAAATCCCCCGCACTCCGTGCTCACCACAGGAAACCTCATGTCACTGCGTATCTGCATCCTGGAAACTGACATCCTCCGCCCTGAACTGGTTGACCAGTACCAGGGTTATGGCCGCATGTTCGAGCAGCTGTTCGCTCAACAGCCGGTGGCGGCGGAATTCAGTGTCTACAACGTGGTGGAGGGGCATTACCCGCCCGATAGCGAGCAATTCGATGCCTATCTGGTGACTGGCAGCAAGGCCGACTCCTTTGGCACTGAGCCATGGATTCAAACGCTCAAGGAGTACCTACTTGAGCGCTACCAGCGTGGCGATAAGCTGTTGGGCATCTGCTTTGGTCATCAGTTACTGGCGTTGCTGCTGGGCGGCAAGGCCGAGCGCGCAGAGCAAGGCTGGGGCGTGGGCGTACACAGCTACCGTCTGGACAGCAAGCCCGAATGGATGAGCCCGGCACTGGACGAGCTGCAACTGCTGATCAGCCACCAGGACCAGGTTACCCGCCTGCCGGAGAAGGCCACGCTGCTGGCTTCCAGCGATTTTTGCCCGATTGGTGCCTACCACATCGAAGACCAGGTGCTGTGCTTCCAGGGACACCCCGAGTTCGTTCACGACTACTCACGTGCGTTGCTCGATCTGCGTCAGCAGCACCTCGGTGAGCAGATTTACCAGCAGGGCGTGGACAGCCTCCAGCACTCGCAACAAGGTAATGCAGTGGCCGAGTGGATGATGCGCTTCGTGGCGCAGGGTAAGGCCGCCAAGGCCTGAGCCTGCTGGAGACAAAAAGCTCGGTTAGCCCGTAATGCTGTTCACTAAAGGTGTACACATTTGGCTCCCCTCTCCCATTTATGGGAGAGGGGCTGGGGGAGAGGGCTGAAAACACCGCAAACTGCCAGTTTTCCCCTCTCCCTAACCCTCTCCCCAAAGGGGCGAGGGGACTGATCGCGCCCAACCATTTCTTATATGAACAGCATTACCGGTTAGCCGGGCATTTTCATGCGTGTTTGGCAGGCACGAAGTAGGGTGAGAGGTGTTCGCTTCGGTTTGGTGGCGGGCTGCTGCGCTGGCGCTTGAGGCCTTCTGCAAGGTCCAGGTGATGGGCCAGTTTATGACTGCATTCGATATTGCGCGCCACGGCGCTAGCCGAGCTCTTGCCAATGCCGCTGAGCGCCAGCAGGGTCGTGAGCAGAGACAGACTGGCGAGCAGTATCAGGCGGCTGCGTTGGCTTCTGATCATGATCTTCGACTCAGCCCAGCGATAAAGCGCCGAGCAAGGCGGGCAATTGGCTGATCAGGCTATGCAGCGGGCCCGGCTGTTCGAGCGTCGGGACGCTGGGCTGCAAGGTGGCGTAACTCAGCACCAATACTGTGGAGGTACTGATCAGATACAGGCCGATGGCGGCGAGGGCGCCGTTACGGGCGGCTTGGGAGAGGCGGGACATGTTCTGTGCTCCAGGTCTGGCTTTGACATGGGCACAGAATCGCTTAAGTCATTTCGATTGAATAATGGATGCTCTGCAGAGTAACTATCGATCAATTTGATGGTTGGCGCGGGTGTCGTTCACTTCGGTGGCCCGCGCGATCACTTATGCCGTGGCCAACTCCTGGTCCATGCTGGTGATGCACTCGCTCATGGCCTGCTGGCAGCGCTCGATCAACGCCGGCATGTCGTCCAGGCTCAGGCCGGCAGTGGGAATGGCCGGCAGCGAGCGAATCAGGATGCGTCCGCTGTTCCAGCGATTGAGGCGCATGGCTTTGCTGTAGTTGCTCACGCACACCGGGATGATCGGTACGCCGGCCGTGATCGCCATCTGAAACGCGCCTTTCTTGAACGGCAGCAGGCCGCGGCCGAGGTTGCGCGTGCCTTCGGGGAAAACCCAGATCGAGGTGTCACGGTGACGCAGGGTTTCGGTGGTGGTCAGCATCGCGCGTTTGGCGGCTGCGGCATTGCTGCGATCGATCAGCACGTTGCCGGCCAGCCAGTACAGCTGGCCAAAGAACGGCACCCACTTGAGGCTCTTCTTGCCGATGCTCACGGTGCGCTCCGGCACCACGCGGCCGAGCACATAAAGATCGAAGTTGGACTGGTGGTTTGCGATGATCACGCAGGAGCGTTGATGCTCCAGCAGCGGGCCTACGTCTGTCTTCAATTTCAGACGCAGCAGGCGCAGGGCGGGCAGCGAATAGAGGCGTGCACACAGGCGGCTGTTGTCAGGGTTGAATGGGCGACACAGGCCGAGCAGCAGGCCAAGAAGGCCGGCCACGATGAAATGCACGCCCATCAGCAGCATGCGCACAACGAAGAGCATTTTGGGAGAACCATCAGAAGAGGGGCGCGCAGTGTACGGGCGTTCACTCTGGCGGGCAATTAGCGGAAACTGCCGCCGGGCGCGCGGTAACGTCCTGAATTGTCGCAGAAATTGTCGGTTTTTATAGTGGTACGCAAAAGGGCGCCTTGCGGCGCCCTCGAATGTTCAATCGGTTTCTGTTTTGACCGGCTTGCCCGGTAACAAACCATCGGCGCGGAACATCGCCTTGATCCCGCGCAGCGCCTGACGGCTGCGGTCCTGGTTCTCGATCAACGCAAAGCGCACGTGGTCGTCGCCGTAATCGCCAAAACCCAGGCCCGGCGAGACGCAGACCTTGGCTTCGGCCAGCAGCTTCTTGGCGAACTCCAGAGAACCGAGGTGAGCGTAGGCGTCGGGAATCTTCGCCCAGATGTACATAGAGGCCTTGGGCTTCTCGACCATCCAGCCGATTTCGTGCAGGCCCTTGACCAACAGGTTGCGGCGCTGGCGGTACTGTTCGGCGATATCCAGCACGCACTGCTGGTCGCCTTCCAGTGCGGCGATGGCGGCCACCTGCAGCGGAGTGAAGGTGCCGTAGTCGTGGTAGCTCTTGATCCGCGCCAGAGCGCTGACCAGCTCCGGGTTGCCGACCATGAAGCCGATGCGCCAGCCGGCCATGTTGTAGCTCTTGGACAGGGTGAAGAACTCCACCGCGATATCCTTGGCGCCGGGTACCTGCATGATCGACGGTGCCTTCCAGCCGTCGTAGACGATGTCGGCATAGGCCAGGTCGTGCACCACCAGTACGTCGTACTGCTTGGCCAGGGATACCACGCGCTCGAAGAAGTCCAGCTCCACACACTGGGCTGTGGGGTTGGAGGGGAAACCGAGAATCATCATCTTCGGCTTGGGAATCGACTCGCGAATCGCCCGCTCCAGCTCGGCGAAGAAATCCACGCCCGGCACCAGCGGCACGGAGCGCACCTGCGCGCCAGCGATCACTGCGCCGTAGATATGGATTGGGTAGCTGGGGTTGGGGACCAGCACGGTGTCGCCATGATCCAGGGTAGCCAGCATCAGGTGCGCCAGGCCTTCCTTGGAGCCGATGGTGACGATGGCTTCGCTTTCCGGATCGATCTCCACGTCGTAGCGGTCCTTGTACCAGCGCGAGATGGCGCGGCGCAGGCGGGGAATACCGCGGGAGGTGGAATAGCCGTGGGTGTCTTCACGTTGCGCGACCTGCACTAGCTTCTCGACGATGTGCGATGGAGTCGCGCCATCGGGATTGCCCATGGAGAAGTCGATGATGTCCTCGCCGCGTCGGCGTGCGGCCATCTTCAGTTCGGCGGTGATGTTGAAGACGTAGGGGGGTAGACGATCGATGCGCGCAAAGCGGCGCTTGGCGTTCTCAGCCATGATTTCCTCGGAGTACGTAAGCGCCCGGAACCGTCCGAGCGACGTTGGCCACTGCTGTGACCGAGCGGCGACGATACGCCCGCCGCCGCTACGCTGTCCAGTACAGTCGGCGCGCGGCGCAGCGCTACAGTCAGCCGCCGAGCATGTCGTGCATGGCGATGATCTGCTCGGCCACCTGGATCAGCTTCTGCTGGCGGCTCATGGCCTGGCGGCGCATCAGGGTGTAGGCCTCTTCCTCGTTGCAGCTCTTCATCTTCATCAGCAGGCCCTTGGCCAGCTCCACACGCTTGCGCTCGGCCAGTTGCGCGTCACGTGCCTGCAACTGCGCGCGTAGCGCCTGGTCGCTCTCGAAGCGTGCCATGGCCACGTCGAGGATCGGCTGCAGGCGCTGGGCATGGATGCCCTCGACGATGTAGGCGCTGACGCCGCTCTGGATCGCCTGGCGCATTACGCCGGGGTCGTGCTCGTCGGTGAACATCACGATCGGGCGCGGCTGGTCGCGGCTGACCAGCACCACCTGTTCCATGACGTCGCGGCCGGGCGATTCGGTGTCGATCAGGATCACGTCGGGGCGTACTGCCTCGACGCGTTCGGGCAGGTCGATGGTCAGGCCGGATTCGTCGATCACCTCGAAGCCGGCCTCGACCAGCGCGCACTTGAGGCGGCCGACCTTCTTTGGGGTGTCGTTGATCAGCAGGATACGCAGCATCTGTGGCTCTCCCGATGATTACAGGGCGACTGCCGGGCTTTCGGCCAGGGCATGCAGGTGGAAGCTGCGGGCATAGGCAGCGGGGTCGCTGCCGTCCCAGCGGGTGCCGTCCTGCAGAATGGAGCAGCGCATCTCGCCCGGTACGGCGATGCCCAGAGCTGTGGCGGCCTCGCGATACAGCCTCAGTTGCTGGACCTGGCGCGCCACCGTGAGGTAGTCGGGGTCGCTGCGCAGCAGGCCCCAGCGGCGGAACTGGGTCATGAACCACATGCCATCGGACAGGTACGGCTGGTTGACCAGGCCGTCGGCGTGAAAGCGCAGCGGGTGCTCGTCCAGCCAGGCGTGGCCCAGGCCGTCCTGGTAATGACCGAGAAAGCGCGGGGTGATGACCGAAAGCGGGGCGTCGACGTAGTCGCTGCCGCTGAGCAGTTGCGCAGTGCTGCGCTTGTTTTCCTCGCTTTCGTCAATGAAACGGGCCGCTTCGAGCACCGCCATGATCAGGGCGCGGGCGGTATTGGGATTTTGCTCGGCGAAGGCACGGGTGCAACCCAGTACCTTTTCCGGATGATCCGGCCAGATTGCCTGGATAGTGGTCAGGGTACAGCCGAGTTGTTCATCGACGGCCTTGGCGGTCCAGGGTTCGCCGACGCAGAAACCGTCGATGCGCTCGGCTTTCAGGTGCTCGACCATCTGCGGTGGAGGGACCACCACGCTGTCGACGTCGCGCAGGGGATGAATGCCCTGGCTGGCCAGCCAGTAGTAGAGCCACATGGCATGAGTGCCGGTGGGGAAGGTCTGGGCAAAGGTCAGGCGCGCTTCATGTTGGTGCACGTGCTCGCGCAGTGCTTCGCCGCTGGTCACGCCGACGGCCTGCAGTGTGTGCGAAAGGTTGATGCTCTGGCCGTTCTGGTTCAACCCCATGAGCACGGCCATGTCGGTGGCCGTGCTGACGCCCAGGCCCAGGTGCACGCCGTAAATCAGGCCGTAGAGGCTGTGCGCCGCATCCAGCTCGCCGCTGAGCAGGCGATCACGCAGGCCGGCCCAGGACGTCTGGCGATGCAGTCTGATGCTGAGCCCGTACTTCTCGGCGAAGCCCTGCGTGGCGGCAACGATTACCGAGGCCGAGTCGCTCAGGGCCATGAAACCGATGTTCAGCACGCTCTTCTCGGGGGCGTTGCTGCCCCAGGCCCAGGCCAGGGTATCGTCGCGAGGGGTGTTGTGTTCGCTCATGCTGCATCCTTAGGTTCACGCAAAAGACGTTGGCCAATGGACTACCGGCCATAAAAAAGCGTCGCATCCATCCCGGCTGCAGAGCCGGGCTGAATACGACGCCGTTGTCGATCAAGCCGTCCGTTGGGCGGGCCTTTTGCGGTGAGATGAAGCAAGGCATATGCCAGTGCGTACTGCCGGCCTCAGCGCTCGAGCATCTGCTTGACGTTGTTTTGCGGAATCTGCTGCTTGCGACCTTCGCTGTCGGTGAACTCGAGCATGCCGGTGTCTTCATCCAGTTCCGGCTTGCCATCGCTGGTGAGCATCTGGCCGTCATTAGTGGTGATGATGTACTCGCTGGCACAGCCGGCCAGGCCGAACAGGCACAGGGCGATAATGATCCATGGTTTCATGATGAACTCCTGAATGGTTGATTGGGAAACTCCCATCTCAGAAGGTAGACGGTGGCGTATCGGCTGCAAGCCGGGTGCGGCAAAACGCCGTTCGGGGCGCATAAAAAAGCCCCGCACTAGGCGGGGCTCTTCTCACGACGCTTGGATCAGGCCTGAACGACCGGGATCTTGGCGTTGGCCGCGGCTTCACGGAAGTCGGCGATCTGGTCGAAGCTCAGGTAGCGGTAGATGTCGCCAGCCATGCTGTCGATATCCTTCGCATAGGCCATGTACTCCTCGACGGTCGGCAGCTTGCCGATGATCGAAGCGACCGCAGCCAGTTCGGCAGAGGCCAGGTACACGTTGGCGCCATCGCCCAGACGGTTCGGGAAGTTACGGGTCGAGGTCGACACGACGGTAGCGTTGGCAGCGACGCGAGCCTGGTTACCCATGCACAGCGAGCAACCCGGCATTTCCATGCGCGCACCGGCCTTGCCGTAGATGCCGTAGTAGCCTTCTTCGGTCAGCTGGTGGGCATCCATCTTGGTCGGCGGCGACAGCCACAGACGGGTCGGGATACCGCCCTTGACCTTGTCCAGCAGCTTGCCGGCAGCGCGGAAGTGACCGATGTTGGTCATGCACGAACCGATGAACACTTCGTCGATCTTGTCGCCAGCCACGGTGGAGAGCAGGCGGGCGTCGTCCGGGTCGTTCGGGGCGCACAGTACCGGCTCGTTGAGCTGGCTCAGGTCGATCTCGATGACTTCGGCGTACTCGGCGTCCTTGTCGGCTTCCATCAGCACCGGGTTGGCCAGCCAGGCTTCCATCGCCTGGGCACGACGCTCCAGGGTGCGGGCATCGCCGTAGCCTTCGCTGATCATCCAGCGCAGCAGGGTGATGTTGGACTGCAGGTACTCGGCGATGGCCGCTTCCGGCAGCTTGATGGTGCAGCCGGCAGCCGAACGCTCGGCGGAGGCGTCAGACAGCTCGAACGCCTGCTCGACGGTCAGGTTGTCCAGGCCTTCGATCTCGAGGATGCGGCCGGAGAAGATGTTCTTCTTGCCTTTCTTCTCGACGGTCAGCAGGCCTTTCTGGATGGCGTAGTAAGGGATGGCATGGACCAGGTCACGCAGGGTGATACCGGGTTGCATCTTGCCCTTGAAGCGCACCAGAACCGATTCCGGCATGTCCAGCGGCATTACGCCGGTGGCGGCGGCGAAGGCGACCAGGCCGGAACCGGCCGGGAAGCTGATGCCGATCGGGAAGCGGGTGTGCGAGTCGCCACCGGTGCCGACGGTGTCAGGCAGCAGCATGCGGTTCAGCCAGCTGTGGATGATGCCGTCGCCCGGACGCAGGGACACGCCGCCACGGGTGCGGATGAAATCCGGCAGGGTGTGGTGGGTGGTGACGTCGATCGGCTTCGGATAGGCCGCGGTGTGGCAGAAGGACTGCATCACCAGGTCAGCGGAGAAGCCCAGGCAAGCCAGGTCTTTCAGCTCGTCACGGGTCATCGGGCCAGTGGTGTCCTGGGAGCCGACGGTGGTCATCTTCGGTTCGCAGTAGGTGCCCGGGCGTACGCCTTCGACGCCGCAGGCCTTGCCGACCATCTTCTGCGCCAGGGTGAAGCCCTTGCCGCTGTCAGCCGGTTGCTCCGGCTTCTTGAACAGGTCGGAGGCCTCCAGGCCCAGCTCGGCACGCGCCTTCTCGGTCAGGCCGCGGCCGACGATCAGCGGGATACGGCCGCCAGCGCGGACTTCGTCGAGCAGCACCGGGGTCTTCAGTTCGAAGGTGGTGATGACTTCGTCGGTGCCGTGCTTGCAGACTTTGCCCGCGTGCGGGTAGACGTCGATCACGTCGCCCATGTTGATGTTCGACACGTCGAATTCGATCGGCAGGGCGCCGGCGTCTTCCATGGTGTTGTAGAAGATCGGGGCGATCTTGGTGCCGAAGCAGAAGCCGCCAGCGCGCTTGTTCGGAACGTACGGAATGTCGTCGCCGAAGAACCACAGCACCGAGTTGGTGGCGGACTTACGGGAAGAGCCGGTACCGACCACGTCACCGACGTAGGCAACCGGGAAGCCCTTGGCCTTGATTTCTTCGATCTGCTTCAGCGGACCGATGGCGCCTTGCTGCTCCGGCACGATGCCGTCGCGAGCCATTTTCAGCATGGCCAGGGCGTGCAGCGGGATGTCAGGGCGCGACCAGGCGTCCGGGGCAGGGGACAGGTCGTCGGTGTTGGTTTCGCCAGGTACCTTGAATACGGCCAGGCTGTACTTCTCGGCGATGGCCGGCTTGTTGGTGAACCACTCGCCATCGGCCCAGGACTGCATGACGGCCTTGGCGTTGGCATTGCCAGCCTTGGCTTTCTCGGCGACGTCGTGGAAGGCGTCGAACATCAGCAGGGTGTGCTTGAGTTGTTCGGCAGCGACGGTGCCCAGGCTGGCATCTTCCAGCAGCTCGACCATGGTGGCGATGTTGTAGCCGCCCTGCATGGTGCCCAGCAGCTCGACGGCGCGTTGCTTGCTGATCAGCGGGGAAGTGGCTTCGCCCTTGGCAACGGCAGAGAGGAAACCAGCCTTGACATAGGCGGCTTCGTCAACGCCTGGCGGTACACGGTTGGTGATCAGGTCTACGAGGAATTCTTCTTCGCCAGCCGGCGGATTCTTCAGCAGCTCGACCAGGCCTGCGGTTTGTTCGGCGTTCAGCGGCTGGGGCACGATACCCTGAGCGGCACGCTCTGCTACGTGTTTGCGATAGGCTTCAAGCACAGTTATTACCCTCATCAGTGGTCCCAAAGGGTTGTCCGGGACGCGATCCAGATACCCACGAACCAGGCGCTTTTCGACTTTATGAGCCGAGCAGCCGAGGTTTCATGAGTGTCTTGTAGAAGCTGCTTTCAAAGTTTTACGCCGGCAGGACGGTTTCTGATGAGGGCGGGCGCAGAGACTCGGGGGGACTCCGAGTGGCTGCGCCGCCATCGTACCTGCAGGATCGACTGTGCTCGTGACGCTTTGAAAACAGCTTCCAACGGACATTGGCGCCGTAAAAGGCGGGCCGATTCTAATGGAAAGCGCGGATAAAGTTAAGCCGATGTCCCCGTATCAGTGGGGGTGATAAGGATTAGACAAAGGGCTAAGATGCCAGGCTGTTCAGTTGTCCGTATTGCTTTGCCATGTCCAATCAGCGCATCAAGACGCCCTGCGTGGGCCTTTGCTCGACCGTCTACGGTGATGTCGTGTGCCGCGGTTGCAAGCGCTTCCACCATGAGGTGATCAACTGGAACAGCTACACCGACGAGGAGAAACGCGCCGTCTGGACGCGCCTGGAAGTGCTGCTGGTACAGGTGATGACGGCCAAGCTTGAAGTGTTCGACGAGCAGCGCCTGCGGCAGCAGTTGGAGCAGCGGCAGATTCGCTTCGTGCCGCAGCAGTCTCCCTACTGCTGGGCCTACCAGCTGATCGCACGGGGCGCGCGGGTGATCAATCAACTGGAAGCCTACGGCATGGTGCTGCTGCCGGAGTTCCGCAACTGGGCGCTGCCCGATCTGCGCGATGCCATCGACAGGGAGTTCTTCCTGCTCTCCGAGGCGCACTACGAGCGCTACATCGCGCCGAAGTTTCTGCGTGAAGGCCTGGAGCTGAGGGTGTAGTTCGGTCTTTGGATATGAAAATGCCGCTCGGAAACGAGCGGCATTTTCGTTTCAGGCGCTGTTTCAGCGCTGTGCTACCAGTTCCTCGAGATGGGCGATGACTTCGTCCGGCTTGAGCACCAGCACGTCGCTTTCCAGTGCATCGAGTACGACCTCGGCGGTATTGCCGATCAAAGCGCCGGAAAGCCCCGTGCGTGCGACGGTGCCGATCACGGTGACTGCGGCATCGAGCTGGTGAGCCACCTGTGGAATCACCACGTCAGCTGGGCCTTCGAGCACATGCAGGCGCTCGTCACTGATGTCGTATTCGGCCTGGAAGCTGCGGCACTGCTCGCGGTAGCGCGCCTCGATGGTTTCCTTGAGCTGGAAGGTCGGGTCGGCTGCCGACAACATAGGCGTCGGGTGTGCGGTGGTCACGTGCAGCGTGCCCTTGGCCAGACCGGCGATATCGTAGCCGTGGCTGATGATGCCGGCATGCAGGGTGCGGTGCTCGCCGTCGGCATTACCGACGTCAACTGCAGCGAGGATCTTACCGCCGGTCCATGGACGCTCGGTCTTGACCATCAGCACCGGGCCGGGGCAATAGCGCAGCAATTTCCAGTCCTCGGGGGTGAGGAGGGCTTTCTTCAGCGGGTTGTCCGGCAGGTGCTGCTTGATCACCAGGCCGCAGCCCTCGGCCTGCTGCACGGCGATGATGGTCTGGTGCTGGTTGTCATGCCAGGACTGCTGGGTGGAAACGCTGAAACCTTCCCCGGCGAGACTGCTGCTGAGATCGTTGAGCCACGCGCTGTGGTCGCCTTTCTTGTCGCATACCAAGAGGTGCAGATGCGACTGGGTGACTCCGGCTACCAGTTTTGCCCGCTTCAGCGCGAGGCCTTCGGGGTGCTGGGGTTCCATCACCACCAGAATGCTACGGATCGCTTGCATGGTCGTCTCCCTGAGAATGAATAGCGCTTATCCAACTATAGGTGCGTCATTGCCAGCAGCTTCTTGACCTGTATCAACGGCGTGCTGGTCGTGCGGCCTGCCACTCGTATAATGGCCCGCCATTTCCAACCTCGCCAGCACCGAGAGCGCTTCAAATATGATGTCAAATGCCGAGCATGTTCCGAGTAACGGTGAGGAACCTGTAACGATCCTGCAGGAAATTCTCGAGTTTCTCGGCGGCGTCGCGACCCCCGACGCCTGGCTGGAAGAGGCCCTGCGCCAGCAGGAAATCCTTCTGCTCGACCACCGCAATCTGGAATACAAGGCAGCACAGACCGCCCTTAGCCTGATGGGGCGCTACCTGACCAAGACCGAATTGACCGCGAGAATGTCGCGTTTGGCCCGTGAGGAGCTGGTGCATTTCGAACAGGTGAGCAAGATCATCCGCGCGCGTGGCATCGAAGTTCGCCATGTTTCCGCGTCGCGCTACGCGGCGGGATTGCGGGCGCTGCTGCGCGGTGGCGAAGTGGAGCGGCTGGTGGACGTACTGGTGGTCGGCGCCTTCATCGAGGCGCGCTCATGCGAGCGTTTCGCCGCATTGGTGCCGCGTCTGGATGCCGAGCTGGCCAAGTTCTACGCCGGATTGCTGGAGAGCGAAGGACGCCACTACCGCGGCTATCTCAAACTCGCCTATCTGTATGGCGACGCGGCGGACGTGGACGCGCGTATCGAGGTGGTGCGGGCGGTGGAACGGGAACTGATCACCTCGCCGGACGAGCAGTTCCGTTTCCATAGTGGTGTGCCCATAGAAAGCAGCCGCGAAGCGGCCATCTGATGATCCGAAGGGCGGGAGAGGGCATTGCAGCCGCCGTCGCCCTCTCCCTACGCGGGCCGCCCCGACCCCTCTCCCATAAATGGGAGAGGGGAGTAAAGCCTTGCAGTCGTAGCCCGGATGAAATCCGGGGCTTTCGATAAATCCCGGATTTCATCCGGGCTACGGTCAGGCTGGCGTCAGCTCGAACGGCGCCTGATTGAACCCGTCTTCATCGACCTGCAGCGCCCAACCCTGGCGATCCCAGTCGCCCAGCACGATGCGCCGTGCCGGTTGGCCGTTCACGTTCAGCTCATGTATGGCTGGCCGATGGGTATGTCCATGGATCAGCGTACGTACGCCGTGCTCGGCCATTACCCGGACCACTTCCTCGGGGGTGACATCGACGATCTCGCGGGCCTTCATCCGCGTCTGTGCGCGGCTTTCGTTGCGCAGCTTGCGCGCCAGCTTTTGCCGGGTGGCGAGCGGCAGGTTGCGCAAAATCAGCAGCGATAGCGGGTTGCGCAGCCAGCGGCGCAGCTTCATGTAGCCGACATCCAGGGTGCACAGGCTGTCGCCGTGCATCAGTAGCACCGGCTCGCCGCCCATCTGCACCTTGTGTGGGTCGCTCAGCAAAGTGCAGCCCGCCTCGCGGCAGAAGCGCTTGCCGATAAGAAAGTCGCGATTGCCGTGCATCAGGTAGATGCGCGTACCGCTGTCGCTCAGTTCGCGCAGCGCGCCAGCGATCTCGTGCTGGAAGGGCGTCATGCCGTCGTCGCCGATCCAGACCTCGAAGAAGTCGCCGAGGATGTACAGCGCCTCGGCCTGGCGCGCGCGGGTGGCGAGAAAATGCAGAAACGCCCGGTTGATGTCCGGGCGTTTCTCTTCGAGATGCAGATCGGAGATCAGCAGGATCATCGACTTACTCGGCTACGATTTCGGCCTTTTCGATGACCACGTCATCCACCGGCACGTCCTGGTGGCCGGCCTTCATGGTGGTGGCCACGCCCTTGATCTTCTCGACTACGTCCATGCCTTCGACCACTTCACCGAACACGGCGTAGCCCCAGCCCTGAACGGTCGGCGCGCTATGGTTGAGGAAGCTGTTGTCGGCGACGTTGATGAAGAACTGCGCGCTGGCCGAGTGCGGCTCCATGGTGCGAGCCATGGCGATGGTGCCGACCTTGTTGGCCACGCCATTGTTGGCTTCGTTCTTGATCGGTGCGCGGGTCGGCTTCTGCTTCATGCCCGGCTCGAAACCGCCGCCCTGGATCATGAAGTTGCCGATCACACGGTGGAAAATGGTGCCGTCGTAATGGCCTTCCTTCACGTATTGCTCGAAGTTGGCCACGGTTTCCGGGGCCTTGTCGGCGAACAGGTTCAGGGTGATGACGCCGTGGTTGGTGTGCAGTTTGATCATGATCGTATCCGTGATGAGGCAGATTCGAGCCAGTGGCCCGGGATGAACGGCCCTGACAGGTTGGCATGCACCCTGTCAGGGGCTTGACAGGTTGGTTATGATACGGACTTTGCCCGAGGCGGCCTACCCGTGCCGCGCCAGTATTGTTAAGGACACCATGAGCAAGCCCACCGTCGAAAAAGCTGCCAACTTCCTGCGCCCCATCGTCCAGGCCGATCTGGACAGCGGCAAGCACGCCAAGATCGTGACCCGCTTCCCGCCGGAGCCCAACGGCTACCTGCACATTGGCCATGCCAAGAGCATCTGCCTGAACTTCGGCCTGGCCGAAGAGTTCGGCGGCCAGTGCAACCTGCGTTTCGACGACACCAACCCGGCCAAGGAAGACCAGGAATACATCGACGCGATCAAGGCCGACGTCGAGTGGCTGGGCTTCAAGTGGGCGGGCGAGGAGCGCTATGCCTCCAACTATTTCGACCAATTGCACGCCTGGGCCGTCGAGCTGATCAAGGCCGGCAAGGCCTTCGTCTGCGATCTGAATGCTGAAGAGATGCGCGAGTATCGCGGCAACCTGACCGAGCCAGGCAAGAACAGCCCGTTCCGCGAGCGCAGCGCCGAAGAGAACCTTGACCTCTTCGCCCGCATGAAAGCCGGCGAGTTCCCCGATGGCGCCCGCTCGCTGCGCGCCAAGATCGACATGGCCTCGCCGAACATCAACCTGCGCGACCCGATCCTCTATCGCATCCGCCACGCCCATCACCACCAGACCGGTGACAAGTGGTGCATCTACCCGAGCTACGATTTCACCCACGGCCAGTCGGACGCCATCGAGGGCATCACCCACTCCATCTGCACCCTGGAGTTCGAGGATCATCGCCCGCTGTACGAATGGTTCCTGGAGAACCTGCCGGTGCCGGCGCAGCCGCGCCAGTACGAATTCGCCCGCCTGAACCTGAACTACACCATCACCAGCAAGCGCAAGCTCAAGCAACTGGTCGACGAGAAGCACGTCAACGGCTGGGACGACCCGCGCATGTCGACCCTGTCCGGCTATCGTCGTCGCGGCTATACCGCCGCCTCGATTCGCACCTTCTGCGACATGATCGGCGTCAACCGCGCCGGCGGCCTGGTGGATATCGGCATGCTCGAGTTCGCCATTCGTGACGATCTGGACGCCAATGCCGCCCGCGCCATGTGCGTGCTCAAACCGCTCAAGGTGGTGATCACCAACTACCCGGAAGGCCAGGTCGAGAACCTCGAGCTGCCGCGCCATCCCAAGCAGGACATGGGCGTGCGTGTGCTGCCGTTCAGTCGTGAGATCTACATCGACGCCAGCGACTTCGAGGAAACCCCGCCGGACGGCTTCAAGCGCCTGATCCCGGGCGGCGAAGTGCGTCTGCGTGGCAGCTACGTGATCCGCGCCGATGAGGCGATCAAGGATGCCGCCGGTAATATCGTCGAGCTGCGCTGCTCCTATGACGAGAACACCCTGGGCAAGAACCCGGAGGGCCGCAAGGTCAAGGGCGTGATCCACTGGGTGCCGGCTGCAGGCAGCGTCGAGTGCGAGGTGCGCCTGTACGACCGCCTGTTCAAGTCGCCCAATCCGGAGAAGAGCGAAGAGGGCGGCAGCTTCCTCGACAACATCAACCCCGAGTCGCTGGTGGCGCTCAGCGGTTGCCGCGCCGAGCCATCGCTGGCCCAGGCGACGGCTGACGACCGCTTCCAGTTCGAGCGCGAAGGTTACTTCTGCCTGGACAAGGATTCCCAGCCTGGCAAGCCGGTGTTCAACCGCACCGTGACCCTGCGCGATTCCTGGGGGCAGTAAATGGCACTGTCGATCTATAACACCCTGACCAAGACCAAGGATGCCTTCAAGCCGCTGGTCGATAATCAGGTGCGCATGTACGTATGCGGCATGACCGTCTATGACTTCTGCCAC
The DNA here is from genome assembly GCF_940789645.1 of Pseudomonas sp. Marseille-Q0931. Lineage (NCBI taxonomy): Bacteria > Pseudomonadati > Pseudomonadota > Gammaproteobacteria > Pseudomonadales > Pseudomonadaceae > Pseudomonas > Pseudomonas sp. Marseille-Q0931. The sequence goes on from NZ_CALNWT010000001.1 coordinate 687,989, forward strand.
ATCGGCCACGCCCGCGTGATGGTCGCCTTCGACGTGGTCACCCGCTGGCTGCGTCAGCGCGGTTATGACGTGACCTACGTGCGCAATATCACCGACATCGACGACAAGATCATCAAGCGCGCCAATGAGAACGGCGAGCCGTTCGAAACGCTGGTCGAGCGCATGATCGCGGCAATGCACGAGGACGAGGCTCGCCTTTCCGTGCTGCGCCCGGACATCGAACCGCGCGCCACTGGTCATATCGCCGGCATGCACCAGATGATCCAGACCCTGATCGACAAGGGTTTTGCCTATGCGCCGGGCAATGGCGACGTGTACTACCGTGTCACCAAGTTCGAGACCTACGGCAAGCTCTCAAGGCGCAAGATCGACGAGCTGAAGATCGGCGCGCGCATCGAAGTGGACGAGATCAAGGAAGACCCGCTGGACTTCGTGCTGTGGAAAGCTGCCAAGCCGGGCGAGCCAAGCTGGGATTCGCCCTGGGGCAAGGGTCGCCCGGGCTGGCATATCGAGTGCTCGGTGATGTCCACCTGCTGCCTGGGCGAGACCTTCGACATTCATGGCGGCGGTCCGGATCTGGTGTTCCCGCACCATGAGAACGAAATCGCACAGAGCGAGGCGGCCACCGGCAAGCAGTACGCCAACGCCTGGATGCACGCCGGCGCCGTGCGCGTGGACGGCGAGAAGATGTCCAAGAGCCTGGGCAACTTCTTCACCATTCGCGAGGTGCTGGAAAAGTACCACCCGGAGGTGGTGCGTTACCTGCTCGTGTCCAGCCACTACCGCAGCCCGATCAACTATTCCGAAGAGAGCCTCAAGGAAGCCAAGGGCGCTCTGGAGCGTTTCTACAACGGCCTCAAAGGTCTGCCGGAAGCGGCACCTGCCGGTGGCGAGGGATATGTGGAGCGCTTCGGCGCGGCGATGGACGACGACTTCAACTCGCCGGAAGCCTGCGCCGTGCTGTTCGAGATGATCCGCGAGGTCAACCGCCTGCGTGAGGCGGACGTTCAGGCCGCCGCTGGCCTGGCTGCGCAGCTCAAGCAGTTGGCTAGCGTGCTGGGTGTGCTGCAGTTGGAGCCGGGTGCATTCCTGCAAGCCGGCGCTGCGGGCAAGGTCGACGCGGCCGAAGTGGATGCGCTGATCGCCGCTCGCCTGCAGGCCCGCGCCGACAAGAACTGGGCGGAATCCGACCGCATCCGCGACCAGCTCACCGCCATGGGCGTGGTGCTGGAAGACGGCAAGGGCGGCACCACCTGGCGTCTGGCCGAATAAGCCTCATGCTCAACGACGAAGGCCGCTGGAAAGCGGCCTTCGTCGTTTCGGCTCAGGCCACGGGCATCTGCGCCAGCAGCTTGTCCAGCGTGACGGGATAGTCGCGCACCCGCACGCCAGTGGCGTTGTAGATCGCGTTCGCCACCGCCGCGGACACTCCGCAGATACCCAGTTCGCCCACGCCCTTGGCCTTCATCGGCGAGGAGAGGGCATCGCTCTCGTCGAGAAAGACCACCTCTTGATGCGGGATGTCGGCATGCACCGGCACCTCGTAGCCTGCCAGGTCGTGGTTGATGTACAACCCGTAGCGGGTGTCCACCGACAGCTCCTCCATGAGTGCCGCGCCCACGCCCATGGTCATGGCGCCGATCACCTGGCTGCGCGCCGTCTTCGGATTGAGGATGCGCCCGGCGGAACAGACCGCCAGCATGCGCCGGACTCGCACTTCCGCAGTGGCGGCATGCACGGCCACCTCAACGAAATGTGCGCCGAAGGTCGAGATGCGGTAGCGCTTGTCCAGGTCGCCGAACTCGATGCCATCTTCGGCCTCCAGCGTTCCGCCTGCCGCTGCCTCGGCGAGCGTGGCGCGCTTGTCGTCATGGCGGACTTCGCCATTGTCGAACACCGCCCGGGCGGGATCAAAGCCGAGCTTGCGCGCAATCTGTTCGCGCAGCTTCACGCAGGCGGCATAGACCCCCGCGGTGGAGCTATTGGCGCCCCACTGGCCGCCTGAGCCAGAGGAAACGGGAAAGCTCGAATCGCCTAGCTTTACGCTCACCTGGTCCAGCGTCACACCGAGCATTTCCGCAGCGGTCTGGCCGATGATGGTGTAGCTGCCGGTGCCGATGTCGGTCATGTCGGTCTCGACGGTCAGTCGGCCTTGTGCATCGAGGCGCACGCGCGCGGCAGACTGGGTAACCGGTCCGTCGCGAAACGCGCCGGCCATACCCAGGCCGATCAGCCAGTCGCCCTCGCGGCGCGTCGCAGGCTTGGCTTCACGCTCGGCCCAGCCGAAGCGTTGCGCACCCTGCAGCAGGCATTCCTTGAGGTGGCGCTGCGAGTAGGAACGCTCGGGTTTCTCCGGGTCGACCAGCGAATCGTTCATCACGCGGAAGTCGACGGGGTCGAGGCCGAGCTTCTCGGCCATCTCGTCCATGGCGATCTCCACGGCCATCGAGCCAGGCGTGTCGCTGGGGGCGCGCATGGCGTTGGCTTCTGGCATGTCCAGTGCCGCCAGGCGCGAGCTGGACATGCGGTTGGCACCCGCGTACAGCGGCCGCGAGTAGATCACTCCGGATTCGGCGGTGTTGGCGTTGAGGTCACCGGACCAGTTGTCGTGGCCGATCGCGACGATCTGGCCGTCGCGCCTGGCGCCGATGCGGATGCGCTGGATGGTGGCCGCGCGATGGGTGGTGTTGTTCATCATCAGTGGGCGCGGTAATGCCACCTTTACCGGGCGTCCGGCTGCGCGAGCGCCCAGCGCCGCCATCAGCGCGTCGGCGCGGATGAACAGCTTGCCGCCGAAGCCGCCGCCGACGTAGGGCGAGATCAGTCGCACCTTGTCGACGTCTATGCCCAGTGTTTCGGCCAGATCCTTGGCGCCCCAGGCGATCATCTGGTTCGAGGTCCACAGGGTCAGCCGGTCGTCGTCCCAGCGGGCCATCGAGGCGTGCGGTTCCATCATCGCGTGGGACTGGTCGGGCGTGTGGTAGGTGGCGTCGAGCTGCACGGGGGCGCTGGCGAACGCGCTGTCGAAGTCACCGACGGCAGTGTCCGGCTCGCTGCCGGCGACTTTCTCCGGCTTCTTCGCCGTGTCCTTGGCTGCTTCGAGGTCGAAGTTACCGGGCTGACGCTGGTAATCGATCTTCACCAGCTCGGCGGCGGCGCGTGCCTGCTCGAAGCTTTCGGCCACCACCAGGGCGACGGCCTGATGATAATGCTCGATCTCGGGGCCGCCGAGCAGCGTGGCATTGTTGCGCTCGCCCTTGTTCAGGTCGGGCGCCGTGTCGGCGGTGACGATGGTGATCACGCCGGGCGCGGCCCTTGCCTGAGACAGGTCCATGGAGACGATGCGCCCCTTGGCGATGGCCGCGCCGACGATCTGCCCGTAAGCCAGATCGGCGACCTCGGCGTGCCATTCGTAGGCGTAGGTGGCGGTGCCGGTGGTCTTCAGCGGGCCGTCGATGCGATCGAGCGGCTGGCCGACCACGCGTTGGCGGTCGATGGGGTTGGCGCCTTCGGCGGTTTCGAATTTCATGCGTCGGCCCTCGCTTGCGCCAGTACGGCGCCTAAGGTGCGTTGGACCAGGGTGAGTTTGAAGGCGTTGTGCGGCGTGGGTCGGGCATCGGCGAGCAGCCGTTCGGCGACGGCCTCGGCACCGCGGGGCAGTTCGGCTTCCGCCGCCTCCACGCGCCAGGGTTTGTGGGCGACGCCGCCAAGGGCGATGCGACCGTTGCCGTCTGGCTGGAAAACCGCTGCCACCGAGACCAGGGCGAAAGCGTAGGAAGAGCGGTCGCGAACCTTGTGGTAAACATGCCGGCCGCCGAGCGGCTTGGGTAGGGTCACTGCGGTGATCAGCTCGCCTGGGGCCAGCACGTGCTCGATGTGCGGCGTGTCACCAGGCAGGCGATGCAGCTCGGCGATGGGGATGCGGCGCACCTGGCCGTCGGGCTGCACGGTTTCCACCATGGCGTCTAGCAGGCGCATGGCGATCGCCATGTCGCTGGGGTGGGTAGCGATACAGGCGTCGCTGCTGCCGAGCACCGCGTGTTGGCGGCTGATGCCTTCGCGTGCTGCGCAGCCGGAGCCAGGCTGGCGCTTGTTGCACGGCAGGTTGGTGTCGTAGAAGTAAGGGCAGCGCGTGCGTTGCAGCAGATTGCCGGCCGTGGTGGCCTTGTTGCGCAACTGGCCGGAAGCCCCGGCAAGCAGGGCGCGGGCCAGCACGGCGTAGTCGCGACGAATGCGGCTGTCGGCGGCCAGGTCGGTGTTGCTCACCAGCGCGCCTATGCGCATGCCGCCATCGTCCGCCGGCTCGATGCGGTCCAGCCCGAGGCCGTTGACATCGATCAGGTGCAACGGCGTCTCGATCTCGAGCTTCATCAAATCCAGCAGGTTGGTGCCGCCAGCGATGAACTTGGCGCCGGGCATGCGCGCCGCCGATGCTGCGGCCTCGGCTGGCGTGCCTGCGCGTTCGTAGGAAAAGGGTTTCATCCGCGTTCTCCCGCGACTTCGTCGATTGCTTCGATGATGTTGGAGTAGGCGCCGCAGCGGCAGATGTTGCCGCTCATGCGCTCACGCAGCTCGGCGTCGCTGCGTTCGGGTGCGGCTTGCAGATCGTCGGTCACATGGCTGGGCACGCCCTGGTCGATCTCCTCGAGCACGGCCACGGCCGAGCAAATCTGCCCAGGCGTGCAGTAACCGCACTGGTAGCCGTCATGCTTGATGAATGCAGCCTGCATCGGGTGCAGGTGCTCGGGCGTGCCAAGCCCCTCGATGGTGGTGATCTCGGCGCCCTGGTGCATCACTGCCAGGGTCAGGCAGCTGTTGACGCGGCGGCCGTCGAGGATGATGGTGCAGGCGCCGCACTGGCCGTGGTCGCAGCCTTTCTTGCTGCCGGTGAGGTGCAGGTGCTCACGCAGTGCATCGAGCAGCGAGGTGCGGTTGTCCAGTTCGAGTTGGTGAGGTTGGCCATTGACCGTGAAGCCCACCCTGGACTTCTGCACTGCGCGTACGGGGCGCAGTTCGCTGACTTCGGCAGCGCTCAGGCTCGCGACCGGGGCGCTGCCCAGTACCAGGAGGCTGCGGCTCAGCGACAGGACGTCGCGTCTTGAATAGCCATGGCTATTGGCGGAATCACTCATGCGTGTCTCCTTCGCTTGGCAGGTGGGCGATGCGCGATCGCCGCCAGGAGTGCGGTGTCTAGATTCCGACTGTGTCGGCGCCGCACAAGTTGCAATAACCTGTACGGCCGCGGAGATTGGGCTGGAGAGGGCGGCACGCGCCGCAAAAGAAGGGGCGGGACCGTTCTGGTCCCGCGGTGCAAGGCAGGCTTGGTCTTCGCCGGTCAGTCGCCCGAGGGTTGCAGTGCCGCGATGATCTGCAGGGCGAGGCGCACGCGCTCGGCATTGGGGTAGTTGCGATTGGCGAGTATCACAACGCCGGTATCACGCGCCGGCAGCAGCAGGATGTAGGCGCCGAAGCCATTGGTCGAGCCTGTCTTGTTCAGCAGCAGGTCGCCCTCGGCTGGTTTCGGCACGCTGAAGCGTTCTACGGGCTGGGGTTGCAATGCCATGTCGGCGGAGTTGCCGGCCTGCAACTTTTCCAGGCTGATGGGATAGGTGTAGCGCTCCCAGCCCAGGGCCTGCGTCATGTCGCCGACCTGATAGTAGCCACGATGAGTGGCGCTGATGGCCTGGCGTAGCGGTGCCGGCAATTGCTCCTGATGCAGGTTGGCGTCGATGAAGTGCAGCATGTCGGCGGCGCTGGATTTCAATCCGTAGGCCTCGGCGTCCAGCGCCCCGGGATTTACCCGCACGGCCTTGTCGTCGCGGTAGCCCCAGGCATAACGGTGCATGTCCTCGGCCGGTATCTTCACGTGGCTCTCCTGCATGCCCAACTGCGGCAGCAGGTCCTGCTCCATCAACTGCTGAAATGGCTCGGCCAGGCTGGCCGCCGCCAGGTGGCCGAACAGACCGATGCTGGGGTTGGAATACAACCGTTGCGTGCCCGGCGCATACACCGCCTGCCAGTTGCGGTAGTAATCGAGCATCGTCGTATCGTCGCTGACCGCGTCGGGAAACTGCAATGGCAGGCCGCCGGCCGTGTAAGTGGCCAGATCCAGCAGGCTGATGTGATCGAAGGCGCTGCCTTGCAGGGCCGGCAGGTATTGGCTGGCGTTGTCGCTGAGGTTCAGCGTGCCGCGCGCTTCGGCGTAGGCGCCGAGGGTGGCGGTGAACAGCTTGCTGATCGACCCCAGCTCGAACAGGGTGTGGCGATCCACGGCCTGGCCGCTTTCGCGCGATGCGACGCCGTACTCGAAGAAATGTGATTGCCCCTTGTGGCTGATGGCAATGGCCATGCCGGGGATGGCATAGGCCTGCATCATCGATTTTGCTGCGGCGTCCACCTGTGTTTCCAGTGAAGGCGCTGCCGGTGCGTGGCTGGCGGCCAGCAGCGCCAGGGCGGCGAAAAGTGGGCGGTAAAGGTGGCGCATGCTGAGTTCCTTTCGTGGCTGGCGATGCCGGCCCGCTCGGAGTTCGGGCAGGATGGCAAATGTCTGGCTTGGGCTGGTTCTGCGTATAAAGGTTCAGGGCCGCACGCCCTGTTCGCGCAGGCGCTTGTACAGGGTGTTGCGGCTCAGGCCGAGGTGGCGGGCCAGGTAGGAGATATTACCGCCGCAGGCCTGGTACTGGCTGGCAAGATCGCCACTATTCGGCTCGGGATGCGCCGGCAGGTTGGTGTCGGTTGGCAGGTCGAGGAAGAAATCATCCGGCAGGTGCTCGGCGCGGATGGGCTGGTCTTCGGCCATGGCCAGTGCAACGCGCAGCACGCTGGCGAGCTGACGTAGATTGCCGGGCCACGGATGGTGCTGAAACAGCTCCAACACCTCGCGGCTGATGCCGGCGCGCTGGTCGGGTTCGCGGTGCTGCTGCCACAGTTGCTGAAACAGCGCCTGCCTGTCGCTGCGCTCGCGTAGCGGCGGCAGCTCCAGGTTCAGGCCGCTGATGCGGTAGTACAGGTCGGCGCGGAACTGGCCGCTGTCGACGTCCTGGCGCAGCGGGCGGTTGGTGGCCGAGACCAGGCGCACATCGACCGGATGCAGTTCGCTGCTGCCCAGTGGCTGTACGCAGCGCTCCTGCAGCACGCGCAGCAGCCGCGCCTGAACACGCAGGGGCATGTCGCCGATCTCGTCGAGAAACAGCGTGCCCCTGTGCGCCTTGCGGATCAGCCCGATGTGACCTTTCTGGCTGGCTCCAGTAAAGGCGCCTTTCTCATAGCCGAACAGTTCGGACTCCACCAGTTCCGCCGGAATGGCCGCGCAGTTGACCGCGATGAAGGGTTGATCGGCGCGTGAACTGGCGCGATGCAAGGCCCTGACGAACACCTCCTTGCCGGCACCGGTTTCGCCCTGCACCAGAATCGGTATGTCCTTTTCCAGCAGTCGCTCGGCCTGGCGGATGGCCTTATCCATGCGCTCATCACCGAGGCTCAGGGTGTGCAGTTGTGGCTCTTCGGACGTGCTCGGCGTGACGGGCGGGCGGAAATCACGCGCCTGAATCGGTACGGGTCGGGCAGGGCGCCGTACCCGCGCGTGGAAACGAAAGCGGCCGCTGGTGCGCAGATTGAATGGCTGGCCGTCCGGCTGGTTGAGCAGCTGCTGCAGCGGTACGTCGAACAGTTGCTCGATGGCGCCGTAGGTCAGGGGTTGGCCGAGCAGGTTGTCGGCGCGGCGGTTGGCGGACACCACATGGCCCTGTTCATCGAACACCACCAGGCCGGCCCAGGGGCTGTCGAGGTTGTCCAGGCTGGTATTGAAACTGAGCAGGTGGTACTGGTCGGCGAACAGCTTGAGGATCAGGCGGTTCTCCACGGACTGGCTCATCATCTTGACCATGCCCAGGGTGTGCGCCGGCGGCAGGTAGCTGTCGCTGGACACATCCAGCACGGCGATCATGCGCCGTTGTTCGTCGAAGATCGGCGAGGCCGAGCCGGTCATGAAGCGGTTGGCCTTGAGGAAGTGCTCGTCGTGCTGAATGTGCACGGCCTGCCCGCAACTCAGCGCGGTGCCGATGGCGTTGGTGCCGGTGTAGCGTTCCAGCCAACTGGCGCCGGCGACGAAACCGGCGGCCTGACGTGGCTCGATGAAGCGCTGGTCGCCCCAGGATTGCAGCAGCCGGCCCTGGTCGTCGGCGAGCATGATCAGGCAGTTGGAGTTGGAAAGGATGGTGTCGTAGTAGGGCAGCACTTCTTGATGGGTGGTCTGCACCAGGGCCTGACGGCTTTCCAGCAGGGCCGAGAGTTCGCCGGTAGGCGGCGGATCGAAGCGGGGTGCGCTCTGGTGGGTCAGGCCATAGTCACGACAGCGCGACCAGGACTCCTGGATGATGGTGTCGTGCGCCGGGACGCGGGCAGCTTCTGTCATGGTGCGATCTCTTCTTGTTGGTTCGCGATCTGCGCCGCGATCGATCCAGTCTCGTTCAAGATTGTTCAAAGTCAACGAACGAATTGTTCAGTTGTTCACATCTGACTGTTCAAAAGTGTTCAGTGAAAGCCGGGCTGAAAAAGCCTCGTTGGCAGGTTTTCGATTTCCATCAATTAGATACGTCGGATTTCAAGGCGCTGGCACGCTTGTCGCAATCGATGTTCGCAATCGAATGGCACGACAAGAAAAAGGACAGGCCATGTCGCTCAAGCTCGAACACGTCACCCGTATCGTCGATGGCCAGGTGCATATCGACGATGCCTGCCTCAGTTTCGAACCTGGCTCTTTCAATGTTCTGCTCGGTCGCACCCTGGCCGGCAAGACCAGCCTGATGCGCCTGATGGCCGGGCTGGATCGGCCCAGCAGCGGCCGTGTGCTGATGAACGGCGCCGATGTCACCGGTGTGCCGGTGCGCCAGCGCAACGTGTCGATGGTCTATCAGCAGTTCATCAACTACCCGACCCTGACGGTGTTCGAAAACATCGCCTCGCCGCTGCGTCAGGCCGGTGTGGCCAGGGAGCTGATCATCGAGAAGGTCGAGGCCACGGCACGCATGCTGCGTATCGACAAGCTGTTGCCGCGCTACCCGCTGGAGCTCTCCGGCGGCCAGCAGCAGCGCACGGCCATGGCCCGGGCGCTGGTCAAGGACGCATCCTTGATCCTCTTCGATGAGCCCCTGGTCAACCTGGACTACAAGCTGCGCGAAGAGCTGCGCCAGGAGATGCGCGAGCTATTCCAGGCGCGCCATACCATCGCCATCTACGCCACCACCGAACCCAACGAGGCGTTGGCCCTCGGCGGCACCACCACCATCCTGCACGAGGGGCGGGTGGTGCAGAGCGGCAAGACCGCCGAGGTCTACCACCGCCCGCAACAGGTGCTGGCCGCCGAGCTGTTCTCGGAGCCTGCGATCAACCTGATGCCGGGGCGCATCAGCGGCTCCGAGGTGAGCTTCGCCGACTGCGTGCACTTTCCGCTCAACCCCGATCTGCGCGGCATCGCCGAGGGCGAGTACCGCTTTGGCGTGCGTCCCAGCCATATCGGCCTGGTGCCGTCCAACGACGATGATCTGGAGCTGGCGGTAACCGTCGAGCTGGCCGAGATCAGCGGCTCGGAAACCTTCCTCCACGTGCGCAACGAGCAGTTCGTGTTGGTGCTGCACCTGCCGGGCGTGCACGAGTACGCGGTGGATACCCCGATCCTGATCTATATCCCCACCCACAAGCTGTTCGTCTTCGCTGCCGATGGGCAATTGGTGCAGGCGCCCAGTCGCCGCCAGGGGAGGGCCGCCTGATGGCCGAGATTCGTTTGCACAACCTGGCGCACAGCTACAGCGGCACGCCGAAAGCGCCGGAAGACTACGCGATTCGCGAGATGAACCACATCTGGCAGCAGGGCGGCGCCTACGCGCTGCTGGGGCCGTCGGGCTGCGGCAAGTCGACGTTGCTCAACATCATCTCCGGCCTGCTCAGTCCTTCACAGGGCGAGGTGCAGTTCGATGGCAAGGCGGTCAATACGCTGTCGCCGCAAGAGCGCAACATCGCCCAGGTTTTCCAGTTCCCGGTGGTCTACGACACCATGACGGTGTTCGACAACCTGGCCTTCCCGCTGCGCAACCAGGGCATGGACGAAGCGCGGGTGATGAGCAAGGTGCACGAGATCGCCGAAGTGCTGGAGCTGCACCCGCTGCTGCACAAGAAGGCGCGTAACCTCACCGCCGACGAGAAGCAGAAGGTCTCCATGGGCCGCGGCCTGGTGCGTGACGACGTGTCGGCGATCCTCTTCGACGAGCCGCTGACGGTGATCGACCCGCACCTGAAGTGGAAGCTGCGGCGCAAGCTCAAGCAGATCCACGAGCAGTTCAACATCACCATGGTCTACGTCACCCACGATCAGCTGGAGGCTTCCACCTTCGCCGACAAGATCGCGGTGATGTACGGCGGGCAAATTGTCCAGTTCGGCACCCCGCGCGAGCTGTTCGAGCGCCCTGGGCACACTTTCGTCGGCTATTTCATCGGCAGTCCGGGCATGAATTTGATCGAGGTGCAGCGCTGCGAGGGCGGAGTGCGCTTCGCCGATACCGTGCTGCCGCTCTCCGACGCGCTCAACCAGCGCTTGGCCGAACTGGACGGCACGCGTCTGCAGGTCGGTATCCGTCCCGAATTCGTGCACATCTGGGACGGCGCTTATGAAGACGCGCTGTGCGCCCGCGTGCTGCACGTCGAGGACCTCGGCACCTACAAGATCCTCACCTTCGACCTCGATGGTCAGGTGCTCAAGGCACGTCTGCAGGAAGACCAGCCGGTGCCGCGCGAGCAGGTGTACCTGAGCTTCCCGGCTCAGTGGCTGATGCTCTACGCCGACGACTATCTGGTGGAGGTGGCGCCATGAAGGTGCAGAACAACAAGGCCTGGTGGCTGGTGCTGCCGGTGTTCCTGCTGGTGGCGTTCAGTGCCATCGTGCCGATGATGACGGTGGTCAACTACTCGGTGCAGGACATCTTCGACCCGTCCACCCGCTACTTCGTTGGCGTCGACTGGTATCGCCAGGTGCTGCAGGATCCGCGTCTGCACGACTCGCTGCTGCGCCAGTTCATCTTCTCCGCTTGCGTGCTGCTGATTCAGATTCCGTTGGGCATCGCCATCGCCCTGTGCATGCCGACGCGCGGGCGCTGGGCTTCGCTGTGTCTGATCCTGATGGCCATTCCGCTGCTGATTCCGTGGAACGTGGTCGGCACCATCTGGCAGATCTTCGGTCGCGCCGACATCGGCCTGATGGGCTGGACGCTGAACAAGCTGGGCATCAGCTACAACTACGCCTCCAACACCATGGACGCCTGGGTCACGGTGCTGATCATGGACGTCTGGCACTGGACCTCGCTGGTGGCGCTGCTGTGCTATTCCGGGCTGCGCGCCATTCCCGACGTCTACTACCAGGCGGCGCGCATCGACCGCGCGTCGAGCTGGGCGGTGTTCCGCCATATCCAGTTGCCCAAGCTGAAAAGCGTGCTGCTGATCGCGGTGATGCTGCGCTTTATGGACAGCTTCATGATCTACACCGAGCCGTTTGTGCTCACCGGCGGCGGGCCGGGCAACGCCACCACCTTCCTCAGCCAGACCCTGACGCAAATGGCCATCGGCCAGTTCGACCTGGGCCCGGCCGCGGCGTTCTCGCTGGTGTACTTCCTGATCATCCTGCTGGTGTCCTGGCTGTTCTACACCGCCATGACCCACGACGACAAAACCCGCTGAGGCCGACCATGATGCTGCGCAAACGTCTGGCACTGCTGATCTACTTCTTGTTTCTGCTGGTGCCGATCTACTGGCTGCTGAACATGTCGTTCAAGAGCAACACCGAGATTCTCGGCGGGCTCAGCCTGTGGCCGCAGAACTTCACCCTGGACAACTACCGGGTGATCTTCACCGATCGCAGCTGGTACGAGGGCTACCTCAACTCGCTGTATTACGTCAGCCTCAACACGCTGATCTCGCTCAGCGTGGCGCTGCCAGCGGCCTATGCCTTCTCGCGCTACCGCTTTCTCGGCGACAAGCACCTGTTCTTCTGGCTGCTGACCAACCGCATGGCGCCGCCGGCGGTGTTCCTGCTGCCGTTCTTCCAGCTGTATTCGTCCATCGGCCTGTTCGACACCCATATCGCCGTGGCGCTGGCGCACTGCCTGTTCAACGTGCCGCTGGCGGTGTGGATTCTCGAGGGCTTCATGTCCAGCGTGCCGAAGGAAATCGACGAGACGGCCTATATCGACGGCTACAGCTTTCCGAAATTCTTCGTGAAGATCTTTATCCCGCTGATCCGCTCCGGCATCGGCGTCACGGCCTTCTTCTGCTTCATGTTCTCCTGGGTCGAGTTGCTACTGGCGCGCACCCTGACCTCGGTGGACGCCAAGCCCATCGCCGCGGTGATGACCCGTACCGTGTCCGCCTCGGGCATCGACTGGGGTGTGCTGGCCGCTGCCGGGGTGCTGACCATCATCCCGGGGATGCTGGTGATCTGGTTCGTTCGCAACCATGTGGCCAAGGGCTTCGCCCTCGGTCGCGTGTAAGGGAGGTTCGTCATGAGCTGGATGGCCTGGACTCTACCGACCGCGCTGTTCTTCGCCGGCATCGCCGTGCTGCTGGCCGGCATGACGCTGGTCGAGCTGCGCTGGCCGTGCGTCGAGCGCAAGGGTTTTCTGCCGATCACCACCACCCGCGGTGATCGGCTGTTCATCGGTCTGCTCGGCAGCGCCTACCTGCACCTGCTGGTAATAGGCGTGACCGACTGGAGCGTGTGGATAGCCTCGCTGCTATCACTGTTGTGGTTGTGCGCAGTCATGCGCTGGGGCTGAGCCGGGCTGCCGCCGGTATGCCTCTCCCCAATATCCTGAGATGGAGGTCTCTATGTTCGTCGACAATAACAACAAGACCCGACATAGCATGGCGTTGGCTGCCTTGCTGGCGTTGTCCGGTTTGAGCGGTGCGGCCTGGGCGGATGCCTATGAAGAAGCCGCGAAGAAATGGATCGCTGATGAGTTCAACCCCTCGACCCTGACGCCCGAGCAGCAGCTCGAAGAACTGAAATGGTTCATCAAGGCCGCCGAGCCGTTCCGCGGTATGAATATCAGCGTGGTGTCGGAAACCATCACCACCCACGAGTACGAGTCCAAGGTGCTGGCCAAGGCCTTCAGCGAGATAACCGGGATCAAGCTCAAACACGACCTGCTGCAGGAAGGCGATGTGGTCGAGAAGCTGCAGACGCAGATACAGTCGGACAAGAACATCTATGACGGCTGGGTCAACGACTCCGACCTGATCGGCACGCATGCGCGTTACGGCAAGGCGGTGGCGATCAGCGACATGATCGAGGGCGAGGCCAAGGACTTCACTTCACCGACCCTGGATCTCGACGATTTCATCGGCATTTCCTTCACCACCGGCCCGGACAAGAAGATCTACCAGTTGCCTGACCAGCAGTTCGCCAACCTCTACTGGTTCCGTGCCGACTGGTTCGAGCGTCCGGAACTGAAGGCCAAGTTCAAGGAAATCTACGGCTACGAGCTGGGCGTGCCGGTCAACTGGTCGGCCTACGAGGACATCGCCGAGTTCTTCTCCAAGCACGTCAAGGAAATCGACGGTCAGCGCGTCTACGGCCACATGGACTATGGCAAGAAGGACCCGTCGCTGGGCTGGCGCTTCACCGATGCCTGGTTCTCCATGGCCGGCGGTGGCGACAAGGGCCTGCCCAACGGCCTGCCGGTGGACGAATGGGGCATTCGCGTCGACGGCTGCCGGCCGGTGGGTTCCAGCGTTGCCCGTGGTGGTGACACCAACGGCCCGGCGGCGGTGTTCGCCACACAGAAGTATGTCGACTGGATGCGCCAGTACGCGCCGCCGGAAGCGCAGGGCATGACCTTCTCCGAGGCCGGGCCGGTGCCGGCGCAGGGTGCTATCGCTCAGCAGATCTTCTGGTACACCGCCTTTACCGCTGATATGACCAAACCAGGCCTGCCGGTGGTCAACGAGGACGGCACGCCGAAATGGCGCATGGCGCCGTCGCCCAAGGGCCCGTACTGGGAGGAGGGCATGAAGCTCGGCTATCAGGACACCGGTTCCTGGACCTTCCTCAAGTCCACCCCGGAGAAGCAGCGCCTGGCCGCCTGGCTCTATGCGCAGTTCGTCACCTCCAAGACCGTGTCGCTGAAGAAGACCCTGGTCGGCCTGACGCCGATTCGTGAGTCGGACATCAACTCCGATGCGATGAGCGAAGTCGCGCCCAAGCTCGGTGGGCTGGTGGAGTTCTACCGCAGCCCGGCGCGCGTGCAGTGGACGCCGACCGGCACCAACGTGCCGGACTATCCGCGCCTGGCGCAGCTGTGGTGGCAGTTCATTGCCGAAGCCGCGAGCGGCGACAAGACTCCGCAGCAGGCGCTCGATGGTCTGGCCGCAGCGCAGGACACCATGCTCGGTCGTCTGGAGCGTTCCGGTGTGCTGGGTGAGTGCGGGCCGAAGCTGAACGAGCCGCGCGATCCACAGTACTGGTTCGACCAACCGGGTGCACCGAAGCCCAAGCTGGCCAACGAGAAACCCAAGGGTGAGACCATCGCCTACGATGAGCTGCTCAAATCCTGGGAGCAGGCGCGCAACTGAGGCGCGCGGCTGAAGCCATTCCTGTGGGAACGGCTGGGCGGCATTCCGCTTCAGCCGCGATAAAAAACGGCACCCTTGGGTGCCGTTTGTCATTCTATCGCGTCGCCTACTTATGCAGGTGCTCTGCCGCGTGCAGGGTGTTTTCCAAAAGACCCGCGCGAGTCATCGGGCCAACGCCACCCGGCACCGGGGTGATCCAGCCGGCGCGGGGCAGGGCGGTCTCGTAGACCACATCGCCGACCAGCTTGCCGTCTTCCTGGCGGTTGATGCCGACGTCGATGACGATGGCGCCTTCCTTGACCCATTCACCCTTGACCAGGCCCGGCTTGCCGGCCGCGACCACGACGATATCGGCCTGGCCTACGTGGCCAGCCAGATCCTTGGTAAAACGGTGGGTAACGGTTACGGTGCAACCGGCCAGCAACAGCTCCATCGCCATTGGGCGGCCGACGATGTTCGAGGCGCCAACCACCACTGCGTGCAGGCCATACAGATCGACGCCGGTGCTTTCCAGCAGGGTCATGATGCCTTTCGGTGTACAGGGGCGCAGCAGCGGCATGCGCTGAGCCAGGCGGCCGATGTTGTAGGGGTGGAAGCCATCCACGTCCTTGTCCGGACGAATACGCTCGAGCAGCAGGGACGAGTCCAGATGCTCAGGCAGCGGCAGCTGTACCAGAATGCCGTCGATGGTCGGGTCTTCGTTGAGCTCGTCGATCAACGCGAGCAGATCGGCCTGGCTGGTCTCTGCCGGCAGATCATAGGCGCGGGAAAGAAAGCCGACTTCTTCGCAATCCTTGCGTTTATGTGACACATAGACCTGGGAGGCAGGATCGGTGCCGACCAGGATCACAGCCAGGCCTGGCGCACGAAGGCCTTGCTGGCGGCGTTCGGCGACACGTTGGGCAATCTGCTGGCGGAGGCTGGCGGCGATCGCCTTGCCGTCGATCAGTTGTGCGGTCATTGCGCTGGTTAACCATTAATAAGGATGAAAAAAGGACGCGCATTCTCGCATGGGCGCTCACCTGGGCAAAGGCGCCTGCCGTCGATTTAGCGTAACTCCTTTAAATCGCTGAATTTTTTTGAAAATTTCTGTTGACGAGGTTGGGAGGCGTCTATAACATTCGCCCCGCTTCTCAGGAACAGCCACTCGCTGGGTGAGACGGCAAAAGCCAAGCCCTGGTGGTGAGGTTGGAGCCGAAAGCTTCTAAGTCTGCGCTAGCGGATGGATAAGCGCCCGTAGCTCAGCTGGATAGAGCATCCGCCTTCTAAGCGGATGGTCGCAGGTTCGAGTCCTGCCGGGTGCGCCATTTGGCGATCAGGCAATATGAGTAGCAAATGCAATATGGTGGGCGTAGCTCAGTTGGTAGAGCACAGGATTGTGGCTCCTGGTGTCGTGGGTTCGATTCCCATCGTCCACCCCATATTCCAAAGCGCCAGGCCCAAAGCCTGGCGTTTTTGTTTTAGGCTTCAAACCACGCGGACGTGGTGAAATTGGTAGACACACCAGATTTAGGTTCTGGCGCCGCAAGGTGTGAGAGTTCGAGTCTCTCCGTCCGCACCATCTTACAAATCCCCCCGTATTGCCGCCTGCTTCTAGGGTGACTTCTTAATATCGACCCTCTAGAATGCTTGGCCTTGAATTCGGGGCCGGTTCGAGCCGGCTTTTGTCTGTGCAACGAGGAATATCCATGCAAGTTTCTGTTGAAAGCACTTCTGCTCTTGAGCGCCGCATGACCGTCGGCGTACCCGTCGAGCGCATCGAGACTGAAGTCAACAAGCGTCTGCAGCAGACTGCCCGTCGTGCCAAGGTTCCTGGCTTCCGTCCTGGCAAGGTGCCGATGAGCGTTATCCGTCAGCGTTACGAAGACGCCGCTCGTCAGGAAGCGCTGGGCGACCTGATCCAGGCTACCTTCTACGAAGCCGTGGTCGAGCAGAAGTTGAACCCGGCTGGCGCTCCGGCTGTCGAGCCGAAGTCCTTCGAGAAGGGCAAGGACCTGGAATACGTTGCCACCTTCGAAGTGTTCCCCGAGTTCGAAGTGTCCGGTTTCGACTCCATCGCCATCGAACGCCTGCAGGCTGATGTGGCCGACAGCGATGTCGACAACATGCTGGATATCCTGCGCAAACAGAACACCCGTTTCGAAGCTGCCGAGCGTGCGGCTGAAAATGGCGATCAGCTGAACATCGATTTCGTCGGCAAGATCGACGGCGAAGCCTTCGCGGGCGGCAGTGCCAAGGGCACTCAGCTGGTGCTGGGCTCCGGTCGCATGATCCCGGGCTTCGAAGACGCCCTGGTCGGTGCCAAGGCCGGTGAAGAGCGCGTGATCAACCCGACCTTCCCCGAGGACTACCAAAACCTCGATCTGGCCGGCAAAACCGCCGAGTTCACCGTCACCGTGAACAGCGTTTCCGCTCCGCAGCTGCCTGAGCTGAACGACGAGTTCTTCGCCCTGTTCGGCATCAAGGAAGGTGGCCTGGAAGGCTTCCGCGCCGAAGTTCGCAAGAACATGGAGCGCGAACTGCGCCAGGCCATCAAGTCCAAGGTCAAGAACCAGGTGATGGACGGCCTGCTGGCTGCCAACCCGGTCGAAGTGCCGAAGGCGCTGATCGGCAACGAAGTGAACCGTCTGCGCGTGCAGGCTGTTCAACAATTCGGTGGCAACATCAAGCCTGATCAACTGCCGGCCGAACTGTTCGAAGAGCAGGCCAAGCGCCGCGTCGTGCTGGGCCTGATCGTCGCCGAGGTGGTCAAGCAGTTCGACCTGAAGCCGGACGAAGCCCGCGTTCGCGAGCTGATCGAAGAGATGGCTTCGGCTTACCAGGAGCCTGAGCAGGTCGTGGCCTGGTACTACAAGAACGACCAGCAGATGAACGAAGTGCGTTCGGTTGTACTGGAAGAGCAAGTTGTAGATACTGTTCTGCAGAAGGCCAACGTGACCGATAAAGCGGTTTCCTACGAAGACGCAGTCAAGCCGGCGGAAGCTCCTCAAGCCGACTGATCTGGTAACCTCGTTCGAGTACACCACCATAAGCCAGCCTCCGTGCTGGCTTATGTGTATTTGAGACATGACTATTAGGGAGTGAGCGCAAGACATGTCCCGCAATTCTTTTATGCAAAACATGCCTGAAATCCAGGCCGCTGGCGGCCTGGTGCCGATGGTCATCGAGCAGTCCGCTCGTGGCGAGCGTGCCTATGACATCTACTCGCGCCTGCTCAAGGAGCGTGTGATCTTCGTGGTCGGCCAGGTCGAGGACTACATGGCCAACCTGATCTGCGCCCAGTTGCTGTTCCTGGAAGCAGAGAATCCGGACAAGGACATCCACCTGTACATCAACTCGCCGGGTGGTTCGGTCACTGCCGGTATGGCGATCTATGACACCATGCAGTTCATCAAGGCGGACGTGTCCACCACCTGCATCGGTCAGGCCTGCAGCATGGGTGCGTTCCTGCTGGCTGGCGGCGCCAAGGGCAAGCGTTTCTGCCTGCCGAACTCGCGTGTGATGATTCACCAGCCGCTGGGCGGCTTCCAGGGCCAGGCTTCGGATATCGAAATCCATGCCAAGGAAATCCTGTTTATCCGTGAGCGCCTGAACGAACTGCTGGCGCACCACACGGGTCAGAGTCTGGAAACCATCGAGCGCGACACCAACCGCGACAATTTCATGAGCGCTTCGCGCGCCGTGGAATATGGTCTGGTCGATGCTGTGCACGAAAAGCGTCAAATGCCGGTCTAGATGAGGCACCGGCTGCGGGCATCCCTCAATGACGCGACCTGCGCCCTTGAAAATGCCCGCATTTGCCTTCATCTTGTGTTTCAAGCCTACCGTATTGGATTGATCGAATGACTGACACCCGTAACGGTGAGGACAACGGCAAACTGCTTTATTGCTCCTTCTGCGGCAAAAGCCAGCACGAAGTGCGCAAGTTGATCGCCGGTCCTTCCGTCTTCATCTGCGACGAATGCGTCGACCTGTGCAACGACATCATCCGTGAGGAGGTGCAGGAAGCCCAGGCCGAGAGCAACGCGCACAAACTCCCGGCACCCAAGGAAATCAGCGCCATCCTCGATCAGTACGTGATCGGCCAGGAGCGCGCCAAGAAGGTGCTGTCGGTAGCGGTGTACAACCACTACAAGCGTCTGAACCAGCGCGACAAGAAAGACGATGTCGAACTGGGCAAGAGCAATATCCTGCTGATCGGTCCGACCGGTTCGGGCAAGACGCTGCTGGCCGAAACGCTGGCGCGCCTGCTCAACGTGCCGTTCACCATCGCCGATGCCACCACCCTGACCGAAGCCGGTTACGTGGGTGAGGACGTCGAGAACATCATTCAGAAGCTGCTGCAGAAGTGCGACTACGATGTCGAGAAGGCCCAGATGGGCATCGTCTACATCGACGAAATCGACAAGATCTCGCGCAAGTCCGACAACCCGTCGATCACCCGCGACGTGTCGGGCGAGGGCGTGCAGCAGGCGCTGCTCAAGCTGATCGAAGGTACCGTCGCCTCGGTTCCGCCGCAGGGCGGGCGCAAGCATCCGCAGCAGGAGTTCCTCCAGGTCGATACGCGCAACATCCTGTTCATCTGTGGTGGTGCGTTCGCCGGCCTGGAGAAAGTCATCCAGGCGCGTTCGACCAAGGGCGGCATCGGTTTCGGTGCGGAAGTGCGCAGCAAGCAGGAAGGCAAAAAGATCGGTGAATCCCTGCGTGAGGTCGAGCCGGACGATCTGGTCAAATTCGGCCTGATCCCCGAGTTCGTCGGTCGCCTGCCGGTGATCGCGACGCTGGAAGAGCTGGACGAGGCTGCCCTGGTGCAGATCCTCACCGAGCCGAAGAACGCGCTGACCAAGCAGTACGCCAAGCTGTTCGAGATGGAAGGCGTGGATCTGGAGTTCCGCTCCGATGCGCTGAAATCCGTGGCGCAGAAGGCGCTGGAGCGCAAGACTGGTGCGCGTGGTCTGCGTTCGATTCTCGAGGGCATTCTGCTCGACACCATGTACGAAATCCCGTCCCAGCAGGACGTGAGCAAGGTGGTGATCGACGAGAGCGTCATCGAGGGTTCGTCCAAGCCGCTGCTGATCTATGAAAACAGCGAGCCGCCGGCGAAGGCCGCGCCAGACGCCTGACAGCTGTTACACGATGCAAAGAAGGGGCCCTTTGGGCCCCTTCGCTTTTCTGGACATTGCGCTTGTTTTTTACGGGAGCTACCCCCATCTTAAAAGCCAAGGGTAATCCCGCCTGTTTACGGCCTTATGGCCGCCGCTGAGCCGAAATCATGAAGACAACCATCGAATTGCCTCTCCTGCCATTGCGCGATGTAGTGGTCTATCCGCACATGGTCATCCCGCTTTTCGTCGGGCGTGAGAAATCCATCGAGGCCCTCGAGGCAGCCATGACGGGTGACAAGCAGATTCTGCTGGTGGCCCAGAAGAACCCGGCCGTCGATGACCCGGATGATCAGGATCTATACCGCGTTGGCACCGTTGCCACCGTTCTGCAGCTGCTCAAACTGCCCGACGGTACCGTCAAGGTGCTGGTCGAGGGCGAGCAGCGCGGTTCCATCGAGCGTTTCATCGAGCTCGATGATCATTGCCGCGCTGAAGTGCAGTTGATCGAGGAGGGCGAGACTGCCGAGCGCGAGTCCGAGGTTTTCACTCGAAGCCTGCTCAGTCAGTTCGAGCAGTACGTGCAGTTGGGGAAGAAGGTTCCGGCCGAAGTGCTGTCCTCGCTCAACAGCATCGATGAGCCCAGCCGCTTGGTCGACACCATGGCCGCGCACATGGCGCTGAAGATCGAGCAGAAGCAGGAAATCCTCGAGATCACCTCGCTGTCCGCTCGCGTGGAGCACGTGCTGGCGCTGCTGGATGCCGAGATCGACCTGCTGCAGGTCGAGAAGCGTATCCGTGGTCGCGTGAAGAAGCAGATGGAGCGCAGCCAGCGCGAGTACTACCTGAATGAGCAGATGAAGGCCATTCAGAAGGAGCTGGGCGATATCGACGAAGGCCACAACGAAATCGATGAACTAAAGAAGCGCATCGACAACGCCGGCCTGACCAAGGAAGCGTTGACCAAGGCCAATGCCGAGCTGAACAAGCTCAAGCAGATGTCGCCGATGTCTGCCGAGGCCACCGTGGTGCGCTCCTACATCGATTGGCTGGTGAATGTGCCGTGGAAGGCCGAGAGCAAGGTGCGCCTCGACCTGACGCGAGCCGAGAGCATCCTCGATGCCGACCATTATGGCCTGGAAGAGGTCAAGGAACGCATCCTCGAGTATCTCGCCGTGCAGAAGCGGGTGAAGAAGCTCAAGGGGCCGGTTCTGTGCCTGGTCGGCCCGCCCGGCGTGGGCAAGACCTCGCTGGCGGAGTCCATTGCCACCGCCACCAACCGCAAGTTCGTGCGCATGGCGCTGGGCGGCGTGCGTGACGAGGCCGAGATTCGTGGTCACCGCCGTACTTATATCGGTTCGATGCCGGGCCGTTTGATTCAAAAGATGACCAAGGTCGGGGTGCGCAACCCACTGTTCCTGCTCGACGAGATCGACAAGATGGGCCAGGACATGCGCGGCGATCCTGCGTCTGCGCTGCTGGAAGTGCTCGATCCGGAGCAGAATCACAACTTCAACGATCACTATCTGGAGGTCGATTACGACCTGTCGGATGTGATGTTCCTCTGCACCGCCAACTCGATGAACATCCCCGGCCCGTTGCTGGATCGTATGGAAGTCATCCGCCTGCCGGGCTATACCGAGGACGAGAAGGTCAACATCGCCATCAAGTACCTGGCACCGAAGCAGACGCAGGCCAACGGCCTGAAGAAGGGCGAGCTGGAGTTCGATGAGGCGGCCATCCGCGACATCATTCGTTACTACACGCGCGAGGCGGGTGTACGCAGCCTGGAGCGGCAGATCGCCAAGGTATGCCGCAAGGCGGTGAAGGAGCACGTGCGCGAGAAGCGTTTCCAGGTTCGCGTCACGGCAGAGTCGCTGGAGCATTTTTTGGGCGTGCGCAAACATCGCTACGGCCTTGCCGAGCAGCAGGACCAGATCGGCCAGGTGACCGGTCTGGCCTGGACTCAGGTGGGTGGCGAGCTGCTCACCATCGAGACGGCGGTGGTGCCCGGCAAGGGCGTGCTGATCAAGACCGGTTCGCTGGGCGACGTGATGGCAGAGTCCATGACGGCCGCCATGACCGTAGTGCGCAGTCGCGCAAAAAGTCTGGGGATTCCCGCTGATTTCAACGAGAAGCGCGACGTTCACATCCATATGCCCGAAGGTGCGACGCCGAAGGATGGGCCGAGTGCGGGTATCGGCCTGTGCACGGCGCTGGTCTCGGCGCTGACACAGATTCCAGTGCGCGCCGACGTGGCCATGACCGGTGAAATCACTCTGCGCGGTCAGGTGCTGGCCATCGGCGGTTTGAAGGAAAAACTTCTGGCTGCTCATCGGGGTGGAATCAAGACCGTGATCATTCCCGAAGAAAATGTGCGCGATCTGAAAGAAATTCCGGAAAATATTAAGCAAGACCTGCAGATTAAACCGGTTAAATGGATTGACGAGGTCCTGCAAATTGCGCTGCAATACGCCCCGGAGCCCTTGCCCGATGCGGCTCCCGAGATGGTTGCAACGGATGACAAGCGCGAGACTGATTCCAAGGAGCGAATCAGCACGCATTAGCCGGGGGGCTTCCTTGACACAATTTTTGAGCCCTTGTTATAAAGCGGCTCTTATTGTGTCGGCAGGCCATCCAGCACCCGCTTTGCTTACACTAAAAATCAAGAAACAACTCAACAGAAATAAGGGGACTTAGAGTGAACAAGTCGGAACTGATCGATGCTATCGCTGCATCTGCTGATATCCCGAAAGCTGTTGCTGGCCGCGCGCTGGATGCAGTGATTGAATCCGTCACTGGCGCCCTGAAGGCTGGTGATTCCGTCGTACTGGTTGGCTTCGGCACCTTCGCTGTCAAAGAGCGCGCTGCTCGCACTGGCCGCAACCCGCAGACCGGCAAGCCGATCAGCATCGCTGCTGCCAAGATCCCGGGCTTCAAAGCTGGCAAGGCTCTGAAAGACGCCGTTAACTAAGCGTCTTCCGGGTTTGCCTCGCCGTCAGGCTCTGTCTGGCGGTTGTTAGGAGGCAGGGCAGGAAGTCGAAGACTTTTCTGCACTGACCGCTTAACGCGTTACGAGAAGGCGCATCCACGGATGCGCCTTTCTTCTATCTGGACATTACCCACACTGCGCGGCTGGTGACTCTGTACAGTCGTTCTGGGGGAAGCATGCTGCAAAACATCAGGGACAATTCACGCGGTTGGATTGCCAAAATCATCATCGGCCTCATCGTCATGCTGATGGCCTTTACCGGTTTCGAAGCCATCGTCACGGGGACCAGCAACCGCAACAATGCGGCTGACGTGAACGGTGACACCATTACCCTCAACGAGCTCAATCAGGCCGTTGAAATGCAGCGCCGTCAGCTCCTGCAGCAACTGGGTCGTGATTTCGACGCCTCGCTGCTCGATGAAAAACTGCTGCGTGAGGCTTCGCTCAAAGGGCTGATCGAGCGCAAGTTGCTGCTGCAGGCAGCCGACGATGCTCACTTCGCCTTCTCGCAAGGCTCGCTGGATCAGGTGATTCTGCAGACTCCCGAATTCCAGGTGGATGGCCGCTTCGATGCCGCGCGCTTCGATCAGGTCATTCGCCAGATGGGCTACACCCGCCTGCAGTTCCGTCAGATGCTGGAAGAGGAAATGCTGATCGGCCAGTTGCGTGCCGGCCTTGGCGCCAGCAGCTTCGTCACCGAGCAGGAGGCGCGTGCGTTCGCCAACCTCGAGCGTCAGACCCGCGATTTCGCCAGCCTGACCATCAAGGCCGATCCGGCTGCGGTGGAGCTGAGCGACAGTGACGTCAAAACCTATTACGACGAGCACGCCGGCGAGTTCATGAGCGCTGAGCAAGTCGTGCTGGAATACGTCGAACTGCAGAAGGACAGCTTCTTCGACCAGGTCGAAGTCAGCGATGAAGACCTGAAGCCGTTGTACGAGAGCGAAATCGCCAATCTGGCCGAGCAACGTCAGGCGGCGCACATTCTCATCGAAGGCGACGACGAAGCTGCGCGCAACAAGATCGAAGAGATCAAGAAGCGTGTCGATGCCGGCGAAGATTTTGCTGCCCTGGCCAAGGAGTTCTCGCAGGATCCGGGCTCGGCCGTCGATGGCGGTGACCTGGGTTACGCCGGTCCTGGCGTGTACGACCCGGCCTTCGAAGAGGCGCTGTATGCGCTGCAGCAGGACCACGTTTCCGAGCCCGTGAAGAGCGAGTTCGGCTGGCACCTGATCAAGTTGCTGGGTGTTCAGGCACCTGAAGTGCCGAGCTTCGACAGCCTCAAGGACAAACTGGCGCATGACTTCAAGGCGCAGCAGGTCGAACAGCATTTCGTCGAGGCGACCAAGCAACTGGAAGATGCCGCGTTCCAGGCATCGGATCTGGCTCAGCCAGCTCAGGAGCTGGGGCTTGAGGTCAAGACCAGCGAAGCCTTCGGTCGTGAAGGAGGCGCTACCGGCATCACCGCCAATCGTCAGGTACTGCAGGCTGCCTTCAGCCCCGACGTTCTGGAAGACGGTGCCAACAGTTCGACCATCGAGCTGGACCCGAGTACCGTAGTTGTCGTGCGCGTGAAACAGCACAACAAGCCCGAGCAGTTGCCAATGGAGCAGGTTGCCGAGAGCATTCGCGGTCACCTGCTGCAGGAGCGCGCTGCCGCTGCTGCCAAGGCCGAAGGCGAGAAGCAATTGGCCGCTGCCGAGGCGGGCGAGGCTGCTGGTGTTGAGTGGCAGGTGCAGGAAGCGGCGACGCGCAGCCAGGACGGCATCGAGCCGAAGGTGCTGCAGGCGCTGTTCCGCATGCCCAAGCCTGCCACGGCGGGTGAGCCGACCTTTGCCGGGGTGACGCTGAACAATGGCGACTACGTCGTGCTGCGTCTCGATGGCGTGAACGTGCCGGAAGAAGCGCTGGCTGAAGAAGAACTCGCCATGTACCGCAACTTCCTGGCGTCGCGTGCCGGTCAGCAGGACTTCGCCGCGCTGCGCAAGCAGCTGGAAGCCAAGGCAGACGTCGAGCGGTTCTGATCGCTGTCCGCTACGAGAAAGCCCCGCCAAGCGCGGGGCTTTCTCGTTTCTGGCTCATAACAGCCATTCGATGGGCAGCCAGGAAAGCAGGTGAATGCCGAGGCGTTTGAGCAGGCCCGTGCCGGGCTCGCTATAGAGCCGGTGTTGCTCGCCATCCTGGCGCTGCAGCCAGTAGATTCGGTGGTTTTCGTCCAGGCCCAGCTCATAGGCATTGGCCGGGATATCGGTTTCGAAGGCGCGGCCAATGGCGGCGGCCAGTTGCGGGCTTTCGATGAGAAAACCCAGCTCGGTATTGAGTTTCGCGGAGCGTGGGTCGAAGTTGAATGAACCGATGAAAACGCGCTGACCATCGAGAGCGAAGGTTTTCGCGTGCAGGCTCGAGCCGGAGCTGCCGAACGGCCCGGCTGTTTCCCGGTGCCCTTCGTCGTCTGCGCCCAGGCGCATTTCGTAGAGCTTGACGCCACCTTCGAGCAGCGCACGGCGGCGCTTGGCGTATCCGGCATGTACGGGCGTCACGTCGGTTGCTTCCAGTGCGTTGGTGAGGATGCGCACTTCGACGCCGCGTTGTACCAGGCCGGTGAAGATATCGACGCCGGTTTGCGTCGGGACGAAGTAGGGGGAGACGAGGTCGACCCGGGCTTCAGGGATATCAAGCATCTCGCCCAGGTGGCCGATCAGCAGCTCGCCGTCACTGGCATTGCCAAGCCCTTTGGCCGGGTCGTCGCTGACCAGCGTGGTCTCGCTCCATTCGAAGGTCAACTGCTTATCCAGCAAGCGCTGGATGAACTCGCTTTCCTGCAGAGTTTTAATGTAACCGCTGGCTGCCGATGAGCTGGAGAGATCGGCCGCGAGATCGTGCAGGGGCTGTGGGGCGCTACGGTCACGCGGCACGATCAGCTCGAGGGGGTAGCTGGATTCGCTTGCCCAGTAGCGATCGAAGTCGGTCGAGGTATCAGCCACGACCGGCCCGATTGCCAGAACATCCAGATCGGCGAAGAGTACGCCCTCGCTGGCTTCGAAGTATTCGTCGCCGATATTGCGCCCGCCGATGATGGTGGCCTGGTTGTCCACGGTGAAGGACTTGTTGTGCATGCGCCGATTGGCGCGGGAAAAGTGCGTCAGGTAGCCCAGCGCCTTAGCCTTGCGAAGGGAGAAAGGATTGAACAGGCGCACTTCGATGTTGGGATGGCGATCGAGCGTGCTCAGGGTCTGATCGAGGCCGGCAATGCCGTTGTCGTCCAGTAGCAGGCGGACGCGAACGCCTCGTTCGGCGGCTCTGAGCAGGGCATCGAGCAGCAGGGTGCCGGTAATGTCGTTACGCCAGATGTAGTACTGAACGTCGAGGCTGCGTTCGGCCGCTTCGACCAGGAGCATGCGCGCGGCGAAGGCATCGCGGGCAGCCGCCAGCGTAAGGATGCCGGACAGGCCGGGATGGGAGTCCTGTTGGCTGCCCAGCGCCTGGCCAAGGGTGGTATCAGCCGTTTCGGCCTGGGTGAAGGCCTGGCTCTCGCTACGGCCATCCAGCGGCGGCAGGGCGCAACCGAGCGTGAGGCTGCACAGCGCGGTGATCAGGCAGGCTCGCCATGTATTTGTTCGGATCATCGACCCATCTCGGTTCCAGGCTTCCCAGCTAGGACAACGCCAGCGCTGAAGCGTGCCGGCCTTGATGGCGTTTCGGTTCGGGAGGCGAATGAAATGTCGATGATCGGAGTTCTGACAATAAGCCAGAAACGACAACGCCGCACTTGCTGAGCAATGTGCGGCGTTGGAGTCAGTCATGGCCAGGCCGTGCCTGAGGTGCAGCAGGGGCGGGCAACGCACGATTCTGCGTGCGATGCCCGGCGACTTCCTCAGTCTTCCATGGCGCCCATGGCGGTGGTGTTGAAGCCGCCGTCGACGTACATGATTTCACCGCTGATGCCCGAAGCCAGGTCGGAGCAGAGGAAGGCGCCGGCATTGCCGACTTCCTCGATGGTGACGTTGCGGCGCAGCGGCGTCTGCTTTTCGTTGGCAGCCAGCATCTTGCGGAAGCTGGCGATGCCGCTGGCGGCCAGGGTGCGGATCGGGCCGGCGGAGATGGCGTTGACGCGGGTGCCTTCCGGGCCGAGGCTGCCGGCCAGGTAGCGCACGCCGGCTTCCAGGCTGGCCTTGGCCATACCCATGACGTTGTAGTTGGGCATGGTGCGCTCTGCACCCAGGTAGGAGAGGGTGAGCAGGCTGCCGTTGCGGCCCTTCATCATCTCGCGACCGGCCTTGGCCAGGGCGACGAAGCTGTAGGCGCTGATGTCGTGGGCGATCTTGAAGCCTTCACGGGTGGTGACGTCGGTGAAGTCGCCATTGAGCTGGTCGCCCGGAGCGAAGCCTACCGAGTGGACGATGCAGTCGAGGCCGTCCCACTTCTTGCTCAGCGCTTCGAATACCGCGGCGATTTCCTCGTCGTTGGCCACGTCGCAGGGGAAGCACAGGTCGGCGCTGGAGCCCCAGCCGGCGGCGAAGTCTTCCACGCGGCCCTTGAGCTTCTCGTTCTGGTAGGTGAAAGCCAGCTCGGCACCTTCGCGGTGCATGGCCGCGGCGATACCCGAGGCGATGGACAGTTTGCTGGCAACGCCAACGATGAGTACGCGCTTACCGGTTAGAAAACCCATTGTGCTATTCCTCTTCCTGTTTCAAGGATAAGTGAGCCGTTGCCGGGGCCAGAAAAGCGGCTTCCAGCAACTGCTGCGTATAAGGGTGTTGCGGTGCGCTGAAGATCGACTCTGCAGACCCCTGTTCGACCACCTGGCCCTGCTTGACCACCATCAATTGGTGGCTCAGCGCTCTGACTACCGCCAGGTCATGGCTGATAAACAGATAGGTCAGGTTGTACTTGGCCTGCAAGCCGCGCAACAACTCCACCACCTGACGCTGCACCGTGCGGTCGAGCGCCGAAGTTGGCTCGTCCAGCAGGATCAGCGCCGGTTTCAACACCAGTGCCCGGGCAATGGCAATCCGCTGCCGTTGCCCGCCAGAAAACTCGTGGGGGTAGCGATGCCGCGTCTGCGGATCCAGTCCTACCTCCAAAAGCGCGTCGATGATCGCCTGTTCCTGTTCCGCCTCGTTGCCCATGCCGTGAATGCGCAGACCTTCACCGACGATCTGGCTCACCGACATGCGTGGGCTCAGGCTGCCGAAAGGGTCCTGAAACACCACCTGCATCTGCCTGCGCAGCGGGCGTACCTCCTGCTGGCTCAGGCCCTGCAGCTGCTGACCGTGGAAGCGGATATCACCGCGGCTGGTGAGCAGTCGCAGGATGGCCATGCCCAAGGTAGATTTGCCGGAACCACTTTCGCCGACGATGCCCAGGGTCTGGCCCTGGGGCAGGCTGAAGTTGATACCGTCTACCGCTTTGACATGATCCACCGTCCGGCGCAGCAGGCCCTTCTTGATCGGGAACCACACGCGCAGGTCGTCCACTTCCAGCAACGGCTGGCCCGCGGGGTTGGCCGCAGGTTCGCCGCTGGGCTCGGCGCCGAGCAGTTCCTGGGTATAGGGATGCTCTGGCGCCTGGAACAATTGTTCACACGACGCCTGTTCGACGATGCGACCGCGCTGCATGACACATACGCGATGGGCAATTCTGCGAACCAGGTTGAGATCGTGGCTGATCAGCAGCAGCGACATGCCCAGGCGCGCCTGCAGATCCTTGAGCAATTCGAGGATTTTCAGCTGAACCGTGACGTCCAGTGCGGTGGTCGGCTCGTCGGCGATCAGCAGTTGCGGCTCGTTGGCCAAGGCCATGGCGATCATCACGCGCTGACGCTGGCCGCCGGAGAGTTCGTGCGGGTAGGCCTTTAGGCGCTTCTTCGGTTCGGGGATGCCGACCAGCTCCAGCAACTCCAGGGTGCGTGCACTGGCAGCCTTGCCGCGCATGCCCTTGTGCAGGGCGAGCACCTCGTTGATCTGCTTCTCGATGGTATGCAGCGGATTAAGCGATGTCATCGGCTCCTGGAAGACCATGGCGATGCGGTTGCCGCGGATGCCGCGCAGGCGACCTTCGCCGAGCTTGAGCAGGTTTTCGCCGGCGTACTCGATGCTGCCATGCGGATGGCGCGCGAGCGGATAGGGCAGCAGGCGCAGGATCGAGTGCGCCGTGACCGACTTGCCCGAACCGCTTTCGCCGACTAGGGCCAATGTCTCGCCTTTGCGGATGTCGAAGCTGACGCCTTCGACCACGCGCTGGCAGTTGTCGCCCGTGACGAACTCGACGGCCAGGTCGCGAACTTGTAGCAGGGTTTCGTTCTGGCTCATGTCATTTCCTCGGGTCGAAGGCATCGCGGGCGGCTTCGCCGATGAACACCAGCAGGCTCAGCATGATCGCCAGCACGGCGAAGGCGCTGATGCCCAGCCAGGGCGCTTGCAGGTTGCTCTTGCCCTGGGCGACCAGCTCGCCGAGCGAGGGTGCGCCGGGTGGCAGGCCGAAACCGAGGAAGTCCAGGGCGGTCAGGGTGCCGATGGCGCCGGTGAGGATGAAGGGCATGAAGGTCATGGTCGAGACCATGGCATTGGGCAGGATGTGGCGGAACATGATCGCCCCGTTGCCCATGCCCAGCGCTCGCGCCGCGCGCACGTATTCCAGGTTGCGGCCGCGGAGAAATTCGGCGCGCACCACGTCCACCAGACTCATCCACGAGAACAGCAGCATGATGCCCAGCAGCCACCAGAAGTTCGGCTGCACGAAGCTGGCGAGGATGATCAACAGGTAGAGCACCGGCAGGCCCGACCAGATCTCCAGAAAGCGCTGGCCGAGCAGGTCGACCCAGCCGCCGTAGAAGCCTTGCAGCGCGCCGGCGATCACGCCGATCACCGAGCTGGCCAGGGTCAGGGTCAGGGCGAACAGCACCGAGATGCGAAAGCCGTAGATCACCCGTGCCAGCACGTCGCGGCCCTGATCGTCGGTGCCCAACCAGTTCTGCGCCGAAGGCGGCGCCGGAGCGGGCACTTCCAGGTCGTAGTTGATGCTCGAATAGCTGAAGGGAATCGGCGGCCAGATCATGCGGCCGTCCTTTGCCGCGATCAGGTCCTGGATATAGGGGCTCTTGTAGTTGGCCTGCAGCGGGAATTCACCGCCGAACACCGTTTCCGGGTAGCGCTTGAGCACCGGGAAATACCACTCGCCGTCGTAGCGCACGGCCAGCGGTTTGTCGTTAGCGATCAGCTCGGCGCCGAGACTCAGGCCGAACAGGATGAGAAACAGCCACAGCGACCACCAGCCCCGTTTGTGAGCCTTGAAGCGATCGAGGCGGCGCCGATTGAGGGGCGACAGTTTCATGCTCAACCCTCCCGGCTTTCGAAGTCGATGCGCGGATCGACC
This sequence comes from Pseudomonas sp. Marseille-Q0931, assembly GCF_940789645.1. Lineage (NCBI taxonomy): Bacteria > Pseudomonadati > Pseudomonadota > Gammaproteobacteria > Pseudomonadales > Pseudomonadaceae > Pseudomonas > Pseudomonas sp. Marseille-Q0931. The sequence continues at coordinate 718,073 of NZ_CALNWT010000001.1, forward strand.
AGGGTGTAGGTGATATCACCGATCAGTTTCACGACCAGTCCCAGCAAGGTGAAGATGAACAATGTGCCGAACACCAGCGGATAGTCGCGGTTGATCGCTGCCTCGAAGCTCATCAGGCCCAGGCCTTCGAGGGAGAAGATCACTTCGATCAGCAGGGAGCCGGTGAAGAAGATACCGATGAACGCGGCGGGGAAGCCGGCGATGATCAGCAGCATGGCGTTGCGGAACACGTGACCGTAGAGCACGCGATGGTTGGTCAGGCCCTTGGCCCGGGCGGTGATCACGTACTGCTTGTTGATCTCGTCGAGGAAGCTGTTCTTGGTCAGCAAGGTCAGGGTGGCGAAGTTGCCGATGACCAGGGCGGTGACCGGCAGTACCAGGTGCCACAGGTAGTCGAGAATCTTGCCGCCGAGGCTGAGCTGCTCGAAGTTGTTCGAGGTCAGCCCGCGCAGGGGGAACCAGTCCCAGTAGCTGCCGCCAGCGAACAGCACGATGAGCAGAATGGCGAAGAGGAAGGCCGGAATGGCGTAGCCGATGATGATCGCCGAGCTGGTCCAGACGTCGAAGGCGCTGCCGTGGCGAGTGGCCTTGGCAATGCCCAAGGGGATGGAGACCAGATACATGATCAGCGTACTCCACAGCCCGAGCGAGATCGATACCGGCATCTTCTCGATGATCAGGTCGATGACCTTGGCGTCGCGAAAGAAACTGGAGCCGAAGTCCAGCTGGGCGTAGTTCTTCAGCATGATCCAGAAGCGTTCCGGCGCCGGCTTGTCGAAGCCGTACATCTTCTCGATTTCTTCGATCAGCTTGGGATCGAGGCCCTGCGCGCCGCGATAGTTGGAGCCGGCTACGGAAACCTCGCTGCCACCTCCCGCAATGCGGCTGGTGGCGCCATCGAAGCCTTCGAGTTTGGCGATCATCTGTTCCACCGGGCCGCCGGGCGCGGCCTGGATGATGACGAAGTTGATCACCAGGATGCCGAACAGGGTCGGGATGATCAGCAGCAGGCGGCGAATGATGTAGGCCAGCATGTTATTGCTGCGCCTCTTCGGTCGCCTGTTGCTGCGCGTCGTCTGGCTTCTCGAGGTCCGGACGCACCCACCAGGTATGCAGGCCGATATCGTAGAGCGGCGTCCCTTTCGGATGCTCGAAATGGTTCCAGTAGGCCACGCGCCAGGTCTTGATATGCCAATTGGGGATCACGTAGTAGCCCCACAGCAGTACGCGATCGAGAGCGCGGGTATGAGCGATCAGATCCTGCCGCGAGTCGGCATTGATCAGCTCTTCGACGATCTGGTCGATGGCCGGGTCCTTGAGGCCGATGTAGTTGCGGCTGCCAGGGTTGTCGGCGCTGGAGGAGTGCCAGTATTCGCGCTGCTCATTGCCCGGCGAGTTGGACTGGCCGAAGCCGCCGACGATCATGTCGAAATCACGCGAGCGCAGGCGGTTGATGTATTGCGAAACGTCGACGCGGCGAATCACCATCTCGATGCCGAGGTCGGCCAGGTTGCGCTTGAAAGGCAGCAGCACGCGTTCGAACTCGGTCTGCGCCAAGAGGAACTCGAAACTCACCGGCTGGCCATTGGCGTCGAGCATGCGATCGCCTTCGATGCGCCATCCCGCCTGCTGCAGCAATTGGTAGGCGCGGCGCTGCTGCTCGCGGATGATGCCGCTGCCATCGGTGACCGGTACGCGGAATTCCTCGCTGAACACCTCGGCCGGAATCTTGCCGCGCAGCGGCTCGAGAATCGCCAGCTCGTCTTCACCGGGCAGGCCGCGCGAACCCAGCTCGGAGTTGTCGAAGTAGCTGCGAGTTCGGAAGTAGGCGCCGTTGAACAGGCGCTTGTTGGCCCATTCGAAGTCGTACAGCAGGCCCAGCGCCTCACGTACGCGGCGATCCTGAAACTGTGGCCGGCGGGTGTTGAAGATGAAACCCTGCATGCCGGTCGGGTTGCGGTTCTGAATCTCTTCCTTGATCAACTGGCCGTTGGCGACGGCCGGGGTGTTGTAGGCGGTGGCCCAGTTCTTCGCGCTGGTTTCCAGCCAATAGTCGAACTGGCCGGCCTTCAGCGCCTCCAGTGCTACGGTGTTGTCGCGGTAATAGTCGATCTGGATGGTATCGAAGTTGTAGAAGCCGCGGCTTACCGGCAGGTCCTTGGCCCACCAGTCCTTGACCCGCTCGTAGCGGATGCTGCGACCGGCCTGGACGCGGCCGACCTTGTACGGGCCGCTGCCCAGAGGCGCTTCGAGATTGCTTTTGGCGAAGTCGCGTTCTGCCCACCAGTGTTTGGGCAGGACCGGGAGCTGGCCAACGATCAGCGGCAACTCGCGATTGCCGGCATGCTTGAATACGAAACGCACGCTGTGCGGTGATTCCACCTCCACCTGCTCGACATCGGCGTAGTAGCCGCGGTACATCGGCGCGCCTTTTTCCATCAGCGTATCGAAGGTGAACTTGACGTCCTCGGCGGTGATCGGCGTGCCGTCGTGAAAGCGCGCTTCCTTGCGCAGCAGGAAGCGTACCCAGGCATTGTCGGGCGCCTTTTCGATCTTCTCTGCGATCAGGCCGTAGGCGGTGAACGGCTCGTCCATGCTCTGCACGGCCAGGGTGTCGTAGATCAGGCCGATATCGTCGGCGGCAACGCCCTTGCTGATGAACGGGTTGAGGCTGTCGAAGCCGCCGAAGCCCGCCTCGCGAAAGGTCCCGCCCTTGGGGGCTTCGGGATTGGTGTATTCGAAGTGCGTGAAGTTCTCGGGGTACTTGGGCGGCTCGTCATAAAGCGTGACGGCATGCTGCGGGGCTGCGAGGGCGAGGCCGGTGAGGCCAAGCAGGATGAGGCTGCTACCGTGGAGCAGGAAACTGCGCAGCGGGTGGATCATCGAGCGTTCTCCGTGGGCTTCAGCCACCAGGTGCGCAGGCCCAGGGTGTAGGGCGGCGTGGTGACGAAGGCGAACCGGTTACGGTACGCCAGGCGGTGATAATTGATGTACCAGTTGGGGATGCTGTAGTGCTGCCAGAGCAGCACCCTATCCAGGGCGCGTGTGGCGGCGATCTGTTCGTCGCGGGTCTGTGCCGAGAGCAGCTTGTCGATCATCTCGTCGACCACCGGATCCTTGACGCCTGCGTAGTTCTTGCCGCCCTTGAGATTCACCTGGCTGGAATGGAAGTACAGCGATTGCTCCAGGCCCGGGCTGAGGGTTTGTGGCAGGGTCAGCAGAATCATGTCGTAGTCGAATTGGTCGAGGCGTTGCTTGTATTGCGCGCGGTCGACGGTACGCAGATTGGCGCGTATGCCGAGGCTGGCTAGGTTGGCGACGTAAGGCTGGAGAATGCGTTCGAGGCTGGGATTGACCAGCATGATCTCGAACTCCAGGCGTTGGCCACGCGCATTACGCAGCTCCTGGCCGGAGGGCTTCCAGCCGGCGTCGGCCAATAGACCGAGGGCGCGGCGCAAGGTTTCCCGGGGAATGCCGCGGCCGTCGGTTACCGGTTGTGTCGGCGCCTCGGTGAACAGGCGTGCCGGCAGCTTGTCGCGGTGCGGCGAAAGCAGCAGCCATTCGGCGCCCTCGGGCTTGCCGGTGGCCGAGAAGTCGCTGTTGGGGTAGTAGCTGGCGGCGCGCACGTAAGCGTTGTTGAACAGGGTGCGGTTGGTCCACTCGAAGTCGAACATCAGCCCTAGCGCTTCACGCACGCGGCGGTCGCTGAACAGGGCGCGGCGCGTATTCATGAACAGCGCCTGGGTCTGGGTCGGGATCTGGTGCGGTATCTCGGCGCGCACCACCTCACCACGGGCAACGGCCGGGAAGCGATAGCCGTTGCTCCAGTTCTTCGCCTGGTTCTCGATGTAGAAGTCGAATTCGCCGGCCTTGAACGCTTCGAAGGCAACATGGTTGTCGCGGTAGAACTCCACTTCGATACGGTCGAAGTTGTACTTGCCGCGATTGACCGGCAGGTCCTTGCCCCACCAGTCCCTCACCCTCTCGAACACCAGACGCCGGCCCGGTACCACCTGGACGATGCGATACGGGCCGCTGCCCAGCGGCGCATCGAAGGTGGTGGTCTTGAAGTCGCGGTCTTTCCAGTAGTGCTGCGGCAGCACCGGCAGTTCACCCAGGCGCAGAATCAGCAGCGGATTGCCGGCGCGCTTGAAGACGAAGCGGATGCGGTGACGACCGAGGATGTCGACGCGCTTCACTTCCTGCAGGTTGGTGCGGTACTGCGGATGGCCATCGTTGCGCAGCAGGCGATAGGAGAAGGCTACATCGTAGGCGGTGATCGGCTTGCCATCGTGAAAGCGCGCCTCGGGGCGCAGGTTGAACACCACCCAGCTGCGGTCCTCGCTGTACTCGACACTCCCGGCGATCAGGCCATAACTGGAGGCGGGCTCGTCGCCCGACGGATCGTAGGCACCGGTGCCGACCATCAGGGGTTCGTTCAGCTCGTTGACGCCGTACTGCAGAAAATGTGCGGTCGAGATCGGGCTGCTGCCCTTGAGCGTGTAGGGGTTGAGCGTGTCGAACGTGCCGGACGCCATGATGCGCAACGTGCCACCTTTGGGCGCATCGGGGTTCACCCAGTCGAAATGACTGAAGCTGGCGGGGTACTTGAGTGTCCCGAACTGGGCGTAGCCGTGGCTCTCGCTGATAGTCGCAGAGGCGGGAAAGCTCAAGGCCAGGCTGAGGAACAGCAGGAGGAGGGGACGCATCGGGCGTGAGATCCGATCCTTGGCGGCGTTTGGGCTTCTGGGGCCGTACAGTAACAGCTTGTCTGGGCAGGAAAAAGAGCGCCGTGGCGAGTGAGCAGTAGCGGCACTTTGGCATACACTTCACGGACACGCCATGAGGGTACGAAATTGTCGGAACGAAGCCATGGTTTGCAGTCATGGATCGATCGCCTGAACCAAGCAGAACTGCCCGCACTGGCTGCCGTGGTGCAGGATCTGCAACGCCTCGCGCAGCAGGATTCTGCCTCGGTGCAGCAATTGGCCGAGGTGTTGCTGCGTGATGCGGCGCTGACCAGCAAGGTGCTGCGAGTCGGCAACAGCGTCTACTACAACCCGTCCCAGGAAACCATCAAGACCATCTCGCGGGCCATCGTGCTGATCGGCTTCGACAACGTGCGCCTGATCGGCTTGTCGGTGAGCCTGATCGACGGCTTGCTCACGCGCGCCCCGCGCGAGCAACTGCAGGAGTTGCTTGCACGCTCCTTTCACGCCGCCGTGCAGGCGCGCAACATTGCCGGCTACGTGCTCTCCAGGCATGCCGAGGAAGTGTTCATTGCCGCCTTGCTCCATCATCTGGGCGAGCTGGCATTCTGGGGCTGTGGCGGCGAGCAGGCGGACGAGTTGGCCGCAGCCCTGGCGCAGCCCGGAGTCGAGGTCGAGGAGGTGGTGCGCGAGGTGCTCGGCACCAGCTTCCGGCAGCTCACCCAAGGGCTGGTGAAAAGCTGGAACCTCGGTGAGACGGTCAGCCTCGCCCATGCCGGCGCCAACCAGCACGACCCGGCGGCATACGCTGTGCAGCTGGGGGTACGCATCAGCGAGGCCGCGCTGCAGGGCTGGGAGTCGCCGGAGATGGAGGCGGTGCTGGCGAAGATGGCGGCATTCGTCGACCTCAGCGCCGAGGACGCCCTACAGCAGGTGCTGGCCAGCGCCGAGGAAGCGGTCAAGGTGGCCTCGACCTTTGGCGCCAGCAAGCTGTGCCGGCTTATTCCCAATACCGATCCCGAGCAGATCCGCCTGCAGCAGGAAGAACGCAAGGCGCGTCTGCTGCAACCCGACCTGCTGGTGATGCAGCAGGCATTGCAGGACCTGGGCCTGATGATCAGCGCCCGGGCCGATGTCGGCCTGGTGCTCGATACCCTGCTCAAGGGCTTACACCGTGGCGCTGGCCTGGAGCGGGTGATGCTCACGGTGCTGGCCGAAGGGCAAAGCCGCTTTCGCGCCAAGCGCGTGATTGGCGACAAGAGCGAGCAATGGCTGCAGGATTTCGTGCTGCCGGCCGAGCAGGCAGAGCAGCCGCATATCTTCAGTTATGCGCTGCGCCATCGTGAAGCGATCTGGATGGGGGTGCCTGCCAGCTACAACCTCGCCGAGCTGGTGACCCAGCCTATTCGGCGCAGCCTGGGCAATGGCATGTTCTTCATCGCCCCGATCATCGCCGGCACGCGGGAGATCGGCGTGCTTTACGCCGACAGTCGGCTTTCCGGGCGAGCGCTACGACACGAGCAGTTCGTCGCCTTTCAGCGCTTCACCCAGTTGACGGGGCGCTGCCTGGAGGCCATCAGCAAGCGCTGATCAGGGCAGATAGAGGGTCAGCATCTGCCCGGGACGCAGCTTGTTGCTGCGCGGGTTCCAGGCCTGCAGGCGTTTGAGATCGATCTTGAAGCGTTTGGCGATCACGTACAGCGAGTCGCCACTCTGCACGCGATAGTAGGTGGCCTTGTCCCGCGAGCTGGCGCTGCTGCGCGTTGTGGCGGGAGCCTGAGGGGCGTTGGCCGCCAGGGTGAGCACCTGGCCGACTTTCAGCTGATTGCCTTGCAGCTTGTTCCAGCGCTTGAGGTCATGCACAGCCACCTGATTGCTGCGCGCGATTTGCCACAGGTTGTCGCCATTCTTCACCCGATAGGTACGGCTGGCAGCGCTTTGCGCAACGTTGCGCTGCTGGTACAGCGGCTCGTTCGGCATACTGCCGGGCTTGGCGGGAATGGTCAGCACCTGGCCGATTCTCAGGTTGTTGCTGCTCAGACGGTTGACGTCCTTGATTATTTTCACCGACAGGTGATGACGGTTGGCGATGGCGTGCAGGCTGTCGCCGGAGCGTACGCTGTAGCTCTGCCAATCGACCAGTTCCTGCGGCTTCATCAGAGCCAGGTTGGCGCTGAGCAGCTCGGCTTTATCGGTCGGTACCAGCAGGTGCTGTGGGCCGTCGAGGGTGATACCGCGCTTGTAGGCGGGGTTGAGCTGCAGCAGTTGCTGCTCCTCCAGGTCAGCCAGTTTGGCCACGCGGGCCAGATCCATGTGTTGCTTGATGGCGATCTGTTCGAAGTAGGGCTCGTTGGCGATCGGTGACAGACTCACGCCGAAGGCTTCGGGCGTCAGGATCACCTGCGACAGCGCCAGTAGCTTGGGCACGTAGTCCTCGGTTTCCTTGGGCAGCGACAGGTTCCAGTAGTCGCTGGGCAGGCCGAGCTTCTCGTTGCGCTCGATCGCGCGGCTGACACGACCTTCGCCGGCATTGTAGGCCGCCAGGGCGAGCAGCCAGTCGCCATTGAACATTTCGTGCAGGCGGCTCAGATAGTTGAGTGCAGCCTCGGTCGAGGCGGTGACATCTCGGCGGCCGTCGTACCAATTGGTCTGACGCAGGTTGAAGTGGCGGCCGGTGGAGGGAATGAATTGCCAGAGGCCGACGGCGTGGGCCGAGGAGTAGGCCTGTGGGTCGTAGGCGCTTTCGATCACTGGCAGCAGCGCCAGCTCCATCGGCATGTCGCGTTCGGCCAGGCGCTCGACAATGTAGTGAATATAAGGCGCGCTGCGCTCGCTCACGGTGTCGACATGCTTCGGGTTGCTGGCGTACCACAGGCGCACGCGTTCGATGCGCGGGTTGATGCCGATTTCATCCTGCAGCTTGAAACCGTCGCGCACCCGATCCCAAATGTCGCTGTATTCGTGCGGTTTGACTTCGCTGTCGAGCCACTCAGGCTCAGGCTGCAAGCCCACGGCCCGGGAGGTGTCGGTAGAGCGATCCGGCGAGTCGCTGGGTAGGCTCTGACAGCCGGCCAGGATCAGGCTGCACATCACCGCGAGCGCTCGAGCGCTTCGCACCAATGCCTTTAATTTCAATGGTTTAGGTGATGATGCAGGCATTGGGCGAGGGGGCTGTCCCGGCGAAAAGGTCGGGCGATTCTAGGAACCGAAGCGGGGGTGGTCAAGTTTTCGCCAGCCTTTTGTGACCTGCATTCAGGTTGGCACGGCGATGCCGCGAGCGAAGTGAGCCAGCGACATCATCGCCGGGTCTTTGCAGGGATCAGAAGCTGTCTTTCCAGGAGCGCAGACAAGCGAATACGCCGCTCGGCTCGCTCGATTGTCCGCTCTCGCGTCCTTTTGCCGCAGCGATGATCGAAGGCTCGCCGGTGCGCAGGAAGGGGTTGGTCGCCAGCTCCAGTTCGATGTTCGATGGCAGGCTGATACGGCCTTCTTCACGCCAGCGAGTCACTTCGGCCAGGCGTTCGCTCAGGCGCGTATTGTCTGGCTCGACTGCATGGGCGAAGCGCAGGTTGCTCAGGGTGTACTCGTGGGTGCAGTACACCTGCGTGCTGGCGGGCAGGGCAGCGAGGCGGCTCAGTGACTGGTGCATTTGCTGCGGCGTACCTTCGAACAGGCGGCCGCAACCGCCAGCGAACAGCGTATCGCCGCAGAACAGCAAATTCTGCTGCGCCTGGTAGTAGGCAATGTGGCCGAGGGTGTGGCCCGGCACGGCCATGACCTGGAAACGCAGGCCGAGCACCTCGACCTCATCGTTGTCGCTCAGGTCGAGGTCGCGGGCCGGGATCTTCTCCGCGGCCGGGCCGGCGACACGTGCGCCGGTGGCGTTCTTCAGCGTCTCGACGCCGCCGACATGATCGAAGTGATGATGGGTGATCAGGATATCGCTGAGCTGCCAATCCGGATGAGCCTGCAGCCATGCCTGTACCGGCGCTGCATCACCGGGATCGACCACGGCGCAGCGCCTGGTGTCGGCATCCTGCAGCAGCCAGATATAGTTGTCATTGAAGGCGGGCAGCGCGTCGATCTGAATCATTGCGGGTCGCTAAGCTGGTGATAAAGGTGCATCTTAGACACGACATGCAGAACCTGTCATGCGGAGGCAGCGATGACTGATCAGGCATTCGCCCAGGCCGACCCGGAGTGGCTCAAGCTTATCGGCGAGGCGCGCGACTGGCTTGCCGGGCCACTCGGGCAACTGTTGCTCGAAGAAGAACGGCGCTTGCTGGAGCAAGAGCTGGCACGTTTCTTCGGCGGGTATCTGGTGAGTTACGGGCCCGGTGCCGAAGGCCCGCCCGAGGCCGGGCAGATTCAGCACAACGTGCGCCTCGGCGCACCGATGCCCGGGGTGCAGATCGTCTGCGAGGAGCAATCCTGGCCCTTGGGCGAGCACGCTGCCGATGTGGTGGTGCTGCAGCACGGCCTCGATTTCAGCCTGTCGCCGCATGGGCTTTTGCGTGAAGCGGCCCGCAGCGTTAGGCCTGGCGGACATCTGTTGATTCTGGGCATCCATCCCTGGAGTACCTGGGGCGTGCGCAGGCTGTTCGCTCAGGACGGCTTGGCCAGGGCGCGTTGCATCGCGCCGAGCCGCGTCGGTGACTGGTTGAGCTTGCTGGGTTTCGCGTTGGAGAAACGTCGCTTCGGGTGCTATCGTCCGCCGCTCGCTTCGCTGGCCTGGCAAATGCGCCTGCGGCGAATGGAGGGTTGGGGTGACGCCTGGCAGTTGCCTGGGGCCGGTTTCTACCTGTTGGTGGCGCGCAAACTGGTGGTCGGCTTGCGCCCCTTGCGGCAATCGCGCCGCGAGCCGATGGGCAAGTTGCTGCCAATGCCAGTGGCCAAGGTCAGCCGGCGTGACGTCGACAACTGAAGGCCATCCCCCGGCCCGTCAATTCTGTAACAGAGCTTATGAATGTCCGAAACCGATGAAGTGGTGATCTACACCGACGGCGCCTGCAAGGGCAACCCTGGCCCCGGAGGCTGGGGGGCGTTGCTGGTCTATAAAGGTGTGGAAAAGGAATTGTGGGGCGGCGACCCGAGCACTACCAACAACCGCATGGAACTGATGGCGGCGATTGCCGGCCTGATCGCACTGACGCGGCCCTGCTCGGTCAAGCTGGTGACCGACTCGCAGTACGTGATGAAGGGCATCCAGGAATGGCTGCCGAACTGGAAGAAGCGCGGCTGGAAGACCGCCGCCAAAGAGCCGGTGAAAAATGCCGACCTCTGGCAGAAGCTGGACGAGGAAGTGAATCGTCATCAGGTGAGCTGGCAGTGGGTGCGCGGCCATACCGGCCACCCCGGCAACGAGCGGGCGGACCAGTTGGCCAATCGCGGGGTCGACGAGGTGCGTTCGGCGCGCTGAGCCACATGAGTTAATATGCCGCGCTTGAATGTGCGACAACCCGAATAGATGAGAGAGGCAAGGCGTGACAACCGAGAACACCGTCAAGCGCTACGTGGTGCTGGATACCGAAACCACCGGTATGCCGGTCACCGACGGGCACCGCATCATCGAAATCGGTTGTGTCGAGTTGCTGGGGCGTCGTCTGACCGGGCGTCATTTCCACGTCTACCTCAACCCTGATCGCGAGATCGATGAAGGCGCCATCGCGGTTCACGGCATCACCAACGAGTACGTAGCCGACAAGCCGCGGTTCAAGGAGGTCGCCGATGAATTCTACGAGTTCATCAAGGGCGCCCAGCTGATCATCCATAACGCGGCGTTCGACGTCGGCTTCATCAACAACGAGTTCGCCCTGCTGGGGCAGAGCGAGCGCGCCGACGTCAGCGATTACTGCTCGGTGCTCGATACCCTGATGATGGCGCGCGAACGTCATCCGGGCCAGCGCAACAGTCTCGATGCGCTGTGCAAGCGCTACGGCGTCGACAACTCCAACCGCGAACTGCACGGCGCCTTGCTCGACTCGGAGATCCTCGCCGACGTTTACTTGGCGATGACCGGTGGGCAGACCAATCTGTCGCTGGCGGGAGAGGGTGCTGATGGCGATGGCAGCGGGCGTCAGCAGGCCACGCCGATTCGTCGCCTGGACCCTGCACGCCCGCGTACTCGCGTCATTCGTGCCAGCGAGGAAGAGCTGGCGGCGCACCTGGCGCGTCTGGCAGTGATCGAAAAAGCCGCTGGCGGCCCCTCGCTTTGGGCGCAGATGGAGGCGCCTGAATAACCGAACAGCGCAATTGCGACCTTTTCTTATAGCGTGATGCGCAGGGGGTTCCGCCGATCAGGGCGAGCCTCTAACCTGAAGCGATGGGCAGGCCCGGCCTGCCAGCCTTCAGGACGTCACAATGTATAAAGATCTCAAGTTCCCCGTCCTAATCGTGCACCGCGACATCAAGGCCGACACCGTGGCCGGTGATCGTGTGCGCGCCATCGCTCAGGAACTCACCCAGGACGGCTTCAGCATCCTGCCCACGGCCAGTGCCGCCGAGGGGCGTATCGTCGCCTCCACCCACCATGGCCTGGCCTGCATTCTGGTGGCTGCCGAGGGCGCGGGGGAGAACAGTCGGCTGCTGCAGGACATGGTCGAGCTGATTCGCGTGGCTAGGGTGCGGGCGCCGCAGCTGCCGATCTTCGCCCTGGGCGAGCAGGTCACCATCGAGAATGCGCCGGCCGAGGCCATGGCTGATCTCAACCACCTACGCGGTATTCTCTATCTCTACGAAGACACCGTGTCCTTCCTGGCCCGGCAGGTGGCGCGCGCGGCGCACAACTACCTCGATGGTCTGTTGCCGCCGTTCTTCAAGGCGCTGGTGCAGCACACCGCCCAGTCCAACTACTCCTGGCACACGCCGGGCCACGGCGGTGGCGTGGCCTACCGCAAGAGCCCGGTGGGCCAGGCTTTCCACCAGTTCTTTGGCGAGAACACCCTGCGTTCCGATCTGTCCGTCTCGGTACCGGAGCTGGGCTCGCTGCTCGACCATACCGGCCCGCTGGCCGAGGCCGAAGCCCGTGCGGCGCGCAATTTCGGCGCCGACCACACCTTCTTCGTGATCAACGGCACCTCGACGGCGAACAAGATCGTCTGGCATTCGATGGTCGGGCGCGATGACCTGGTGCTGGTGGACCGCAACTGCCACAAATCGATTCTGCACTCGATCATCATGACCGGCGCGATCCCGCTCTATCTGTGCCCCGAGCGTAACGAGCTGGGCATCATCGGGCCGATTCCGCTGTCGGAGTTCAGCCGCGAATCGATCCAGGCCAAGATCGATGCCAGCCCGCTGGCCCGCGGCCGGGCGCCCAAGGTCAAGCTGGCGGTGGTGACCAACTCCACCTACGACGGGCTCTGCTACAACGCCGAGATGGTCAAGCAGGCCCTTGGCGACTCGGTCGAGGTGCTGCATTTCGATGAAGCCTGGTATGCCTACGCGGCATTCCATGAGTTCTACGCCGGCCGTTATGGCATGGGTACGCAGTGCGACGAGCATTCGCCGCTGGTATTCACCACCCATTCCACGCACAAGCTGCTGGCGGCCTTCAGTCAGGCTTCGATGATCCACGTGCAGGATGGTGGCCAGCGCCAGCTGGACCGCGACCGCTTCAACGAAGCTTTCATGATGCACATTTCCACCTCGCCGCAGTACGGCATCATCGCCTCGCTGGACGTAGCCTCGGCCATGATGGAAGGCCCGGCCGGGCGCTCGCTGATTCAGGAGACCTTCGACGAGGCGCTGAGCTTCCGTCGCGCCCTGGCCAACGTACGGCGCAACCTCGAAGCCGAGGACTGGTGGTTCAGCATCTGGCAACCGGGCGAGGCGGACGGCGCCGACAGTCTGTCGACCGCGGACTGGGTGTTGCAGCCGGACGCCGACTGGCATGGCTTCGGCGAAGTGGCCAGCGATTACGTGCTGCTCGATCCGATCAAGGTCACCCTGGTGATGCCCGGCCTCAATGCCGCCGGCAAGCTGGAACAGCAGGGCATTCCCGCCGCGGTGGTCAGCAAGTTTCTCTGGGAGCGTGGCCTGGTGGTGGAAAAGACCGGTCTGTACTCCTTCCTGGTGCTGTTCTCCATGGGCATCACCAAGGGCAAGTGGAGCACGCTGCTGACCGAGCTGCTGGAGTTCAAGCGCAGCTACGACGCCAATCTGCCGCTGATCGACGTATTGCCCTCCATTGCCCACGCTGGCGGCGGGCATTATCAGGGCATGGGCCTGCGTGACCTGTGCGACGCGTTGCATGGCTGCTATCGCGAAAATGCCACGGCCAAGGCGCTGAGGAGCATGTACACGGCATTGCCGGAGCTGGCGATCAAGCCCGCCGATGCCTACGACCGCCTGGTGCGCGGCGAGGTGGAAGCGGTGCCCATCGACCAGTTGCAGGGGCGTATAGCCGCGGTGATGCTGGTGCCTTACCCGCCTGGCATTCCGCTGATCATGCCGGGTGAGCGCTTTACCGCCGCCACGCGCTCGATTCTCGATTACCTGGCGTTCGCCAGGACCTTCGATCAGGCGTTTCCGGGTTTCGATATCGATGTGCACGGCCTGCAAACCGAAACGGGCGAGTACTGCGTGGACTGCCTGGTCGAATAAGCGTGTGCGGATCTGTCGAGGCGCAAGATCCTCGACAGATCAATCCCTTATCTCTGTCATTCAAAGCAGTTGCTAACGTGCTGGGGCGTGCCCTGCGTCACAGTGGCAAGCATCGACTTTTATGCCGTGCTTGTTATAGTTGCTCGGTTATTAATCACAAAATAGTTACTGCGCTGCCAAGCCGCGGCCAAGGATGCCTGCCATGTCCGACTACCAAGCCTTCCGCGTCGAGCTGGTGGGCAAGATCGCCCACGTACAGATCAACCGCCCGGACAAGATCAACGCGATGAATGCCGACTTCTGGCGCGAGATCATCGAGATCTTCCAGTGGGTCGATGACAACGATGCGGTGCGCGTGGTGGTGCTTTCCGGCGCGGGCAAACACTTCTCGTCGGGTATCGACCTGATGCTGCTGGCCTCGGTTGGCGCCCAGTTGGGCAAGGATGTCGGTCGCAATGCCACGGCGCTACGCCGCAAGATTCTCGAACTGCAAGCCTCGTTCAACGCGGTCGACAATTGCCGCAAGCCGGTGCTGGCGGCCATCCAGGGTTACTGCATCGGCGGCGCCATCGACCTGATCAGCGCCTGTGACATGCGTTATTGCACGGTCGATGCGCAGTTCTCGATCAAGGAAATCGACATGGGCATGGCCGCCGACGTCGGCACCCTGCAGCGCCTTCCGCGCATCATCGGCGACGGCATGATGCGTGAGCTGGCCTATACCGGGCGCAGCATCGACGGTCACGAGGCGGCCCGTATCGGCCTGGTCAACCGCACCTACGACGATCAGGAAGGCTTGCTCGCCGGTGTGATGGAACTGGCCGGGCAGATCGCTGCCAAGTCGCCGATTGCCGTGCGCGGTACCAAGGAAATGATTCGCTACATGCGCGACCACCGCGTCGACGATGGCCTGGAGTACATCGCCACCTGGAACGCCGCCATGCTGCAATCCGAAGACCTGCGCCTGGCCATGGCGGCGCACATGACCAAGCAGAAGCCGGAGTTCGTCGACTGATGCCGTATTCGCTGATGTTCGTTGCGAGGCCTAGAGCATGGTAAGTGGAGCTACATCGCTGAACCTGGTGCGCGACGAGCTGTTCGTCACCATGGAAGAGGCCGAGCAGAGCCTTGAACACTTCATCGCCGAGCGGCATAACGGCAGCCTGCTGCAACAGGCGGTGGAAAGCCTGCATCAGGTGCGCGGTACGCTCAACCTGATCGAACTGGCTGGCGCCGAGCTGCTGGCGCAGGAAGTGCTCGATCAGGCCACCGACATCCCCGCGGGTGCCGGTGAAGAGCGCGACGTACAGCTGGCCGCGCTGAGTAATGCGCTGCATGTGCTGCGCCGCTATCTGGAAAGCGTTGATGCCCATCGGCAGGAAATGCCCGAGCTGCTGCTGCCGGCGATCAATGATCTGCGTCAGGCTGGCGCGCAACAGCCGCTGCCGGAGAGTTTCTTCTTCAGCGTGCGCCTGGATCATGCACGGCCGCACAGCGCGACTCAGCCGCTCGACGGCGCCGCCAAGCTGGCCGAAGGCAAGCGCCTGCGGCATATGTATCAGGTCGGTTTGCTCGGCTTCATCCGCGAGCAGAATCCGCAGGCCAGTCTCAAGCTGATGGTGCGCGCCATGGCGCGTCTGGACAGCCTGTTCGCCAACGAGCCGCGCGGGCGCATGTGCTGGATCGGCGCGGCCGCCATCGAAGCGCAGTGCGACGGTCAACTGTTGCCACGCAAGGCGCGCAAGCAGCTGTTCTCGCGACTCGACCGCGAACTCAAGCTGATGCTCGGCAACTCCCAGTACGAGGCGCCGCGCAGCCTGCTCAAGGAATTGCTGTACCTGGTCGCGCTGGCCGACAGTCACGGGCCGCTGGCTACTGCCATGCGCGAGGTGTTCGGCCTCACGCCGCTGCCGTTTACCGACCACCTGCTGCAAGAGGAATACCAGCGCCTGGCGGGCCCCGGCCAGGCGGTGATGCGTTCGCTGTCCACGGCGATCCGCGAAGAGCTGGCCAGCGTCAAGGACATGCTCGATCTGCTCGAGCGCGGCACCTTGCAAGGCGAAACCCTGGGGACGCTGCATGCGTTGCTGGGCAAATTGGCCAAGACCCTCGGCATGGTCGGCCTGAGCTCCGCCGGTAACTCGCTCAACGCGCAACTGCCGCAGGTCGCCGCCTGGAGCGAAGACTCGCCGCCCGCACCTGAGCAGTTGCACAAGCTGGCCGATGCGGTGCTTTACGTCGAAGGCATGGTCGCCAGTCTGGAGCGTGGCGAAGGGCGCGAAAGCCGGCCAACTGCCGTTGAGCCCGGCAACGAGGCCGATTCCTTCGCCAGCCACCAGCTCAACGAAGCCCGTATCGTCGTGGTCGATGAAGCGCAGGCCGGCCTGGCCCTGGCCAAGCGCGCCATCACGGCTTATCTGGAGTCGGGCGGCGACAAGATGCACCTGTCCAATGTGCCGTTCAGCCTGCAGGCGGTACGCGGCGGCCTGTGGTTCCTCGAACAGCGCCGTGCAGCGATGCTGGTCGGCGCCTGCGCCGACTATATCCAGACGCGCATGCTCGAATCGGGGCAGATGCCTTCGGAGCAGATGCTGGAAACCCTGGCCGACGCGCTCAGCAGCCTGGAGTATTACCTGGAAGCGGGCGCGGTGATGCGTCCGGAAACCCGTCCCAGCGTGCTCGACCTGGCTGAAGACAGCGTCAAGGCGCTGGGCATGCCGGTGGCGGCCTGATGGTCTGGCGCAACGCCTTTCTCGACCCGGCCCAGCCCGGCGGCTGGGCAGTGCTCTACAGCCAGCAGCACTTTCTTGTCGACAGCAACGGCGTGCTGTTCCCGCGCGACTGGATCAAGCGCCAGGATCTGCCGATCATCGGTGAGCAGGGCATCGGCCATTTTGGCGAGGATGCCGTTTACCTTCTGCAGCTCAAGCCCTCTGCCACTCTGGAGGGCTGCACCTGGCAGAGCCTGCGCCAGTTCATGTTGCAGGGCGAGGCGGAAACCTTCCGCATGCTTACGTATGCCGCGCAGATCGGCACCTGGTACGCCGACCATCGTTTTTGTGGCAGCTGCGGGGCGCCGACTCGCCAGCTTCCCGGTGAGCGGGCGATGCGCTGCGACAGCTGCGAGTCGCAGCACTACCCGCGCTTGGCGCCGAGCATGATCGTGCTGGTCACCCGTGGCGACGAGATCCTCCTGGCGCGCTCGCCGCGCTTCGTGATCGGCGTGTACAGCACGCTGGCCGGCTTCGTCGAGCCGGGCGAGTCGGTGGAGCATTGCGTGGCGCGCGAGGTGCGCGAGGAAGTCGGCCTCGAGGTGAAGAACCTGCACTACATCGGCAGCCAGGGCTGGCCGTTCCCGCATTCGCTGATGCTCGGCTTCCACGCCGAATATGCCGGTGGCGATATCGTCATGCAGGAAGACGAAATCGAGGATGCGCGCTGGTTCCGTGTCGATGACCTGCCGCCGCTGCCGGCATCGCGCTCCATCGCCCGCCATCTGATCGATCTCTACGTCGCCAGGCGCCTGGGCCTGCCCGAGCCGACGCTGTCGGTGTAAAGAACCTTATGTAGGAGCGGCTTCAGCCGCGAATCTCACCGACCATTTCGCGGCTGAAGCCGCTCCTACAGGATCCTGGATAGTCCGCCGGATCAGCCAAACCAGTGCTGCCAGACCAGGCGTGCAGTCAGCGCCAGAACCACGGTGATGAACACCGGGCGAATGAACTTCGAGCCGCCCTTGATCGCCGTGCGCGCGCCGAGGAAGGCACCGACCATCAGCGCCGCTCCCATGCTCAGGCCCAGCACCCAGGCCACCTGGCCAAAGGCGATGAATACCGCCAGCGCCGCGGCGTTGCTGACGAAGTTCATGGTGCGCGCCACACCGCTGGCGCGCACCAGATCGAGCGGATACATCAGCAGGCTGCTGACCGTCCAGAACGCGCCGGTGCCAGGGCCAGCCACGCCATCGTAGAGTCCCAGGCCCAGCCCCTGCGGCCACTGCCGGCCGCGGGCGATCGGCAGATCGTGCTCGGCTGGCGCTTCCGGCATGCGGCCGAACAGCAGGTAGATGCCGCAAGCGAAGACGATCACCGGCAACATCTGGTTGAGCCAGGCAGCCGGCATCCAGTGGGCGATGACGGCGCCGAGCAGGGCGCCGATCAGGGTCGCCAGCAGTGCGTTGCGCCATTGCCTGGGGTCGAACAGCTTGCGCCGGTAGAAGGTCAGGGCAGCGGTGCCCGAGCCGAAGGTAGCACACAGCTTGTTGGTGCCCAGCACCAGGTGCGGCGGCAGGCCGGCGGTCAGCAGTGCGGGGATGGTCAGCAGACCGCCGCCACCGGCAATGGCGTCGATGAAGCCGGCGGCGAAGGCGACCAGGGCGAGAATGGCGAGTGTGCTGGGATCGATGGCGAGCTCGAGGGCGAAAGGCATATCAAAGTGTCGACTTGTGGGCGAGTGCGCAGCCTGCCGGCTGTTCGTCGTGGAGAGAGCTGCGCATAATGCCGGGATTTCGTCAGAGAAGGAACGCAATCAATGCAATACGACGGGTTGGCCTGGGCCGTGGCGCTGTTGGCCGTGTTGGCGCTGCTGGTGGCATTGCGCATTCTGCTCAATACGGGCTGGTTCCTCGGTTGGTTGCGTGGCACCTGTGGTCTGGCATTTCTCGCCCTGGCCGGGCTGGTCGGCCTGGTGGCCTACGACCTGTATGCGTATGAGCCGCTGCAGGTGGGCAAGCCATTGGTCACGCTGAGCTTCAAGGCCGATGGTCCGCAGCGTTATCAGGTGACGCTGCTCGAAGGTAGCCGTGAGCGTACGGTCACGCTCGAGGGCGACATGTGGCAACTCGATGGCCGCTTGATCCGCTGGAAAGGCCTGGCCGAACTGATAGGTCTCGAGCCGGGTTACCGTCTCGAGCGCCTGTCCGGGCGTTTTCTCGCCATCGAACAGCAGGCGCTGGCGCAACATGGCCGCGTGCAGTTGGCCGAAAGCCCCTATGGTGTCGACCTGTGGCGCTGGCTGCGCCTGAACCAGCGCGACCTGCTGCTGTTCGACCCGCAGGCGCTGCGCGTCACCTACCTGCCGATTGCCGCTGATGCGGTGTATAGCGTCAGCCTTACACCAACCGGGCTGCTGGCCGAACCGATGAATCCGGCGGCGGAAGCAGCGTTGAAGGACTGGTAGCGGCCAGCAGGCAGGTAGATGTGGGGTGGGCTTTAGCCCACAGAGTGATTGGTGGGCTGAAGCCCACCCTACAAAGCCGGTAGCGGCGGTGGGGCAGCAGGGCGGATGCCATTTTTATAGCCGGCCTTAGGGGTAAAAAGCTTCGCGGACGAGTCCGCTCCCACAGGCGATCAGCGTAAACGCGACTGGCACAGTTGCTCTTGTGGGAGCGGACCTGTCCGCGAAAACTGTCAGCGTTCACCTCTATCAAGCAAAAAAGCCGCGATCCTGCAACGCGGTCGCGGCCTTCTGTAGCTGACGGGCATTAACCGACTTAATACCTTGTCGCCTGTGTCATCCGGCCTCAGGAGAGGAAGCCGCCATCCACGTTCAGCGCCACGCCGGTGGTGTAGCTGGAGGCGTCGCTGGCCAGGTACAGCACGGTGCCGGCCATCTCGCTGGGGTCGGCCACGCGCTTGAGCGGGATGCGCTGCAGGGCGTGCTTGAGGATGGCGTCGTTCTTGGTCAGCGCCGAGGCGAACTTGGTGTCGGTCAGGCCTGGCAGCAGGGCGTTGCAGCGAATGCCGAACTGGGCGCATTCCTTGGCGAATACCTTGGTCATGCTGATCACCGCCGCTTTGGTCACCGAGTAGATACCCTGGAACTCGCCCGGCGAAATGCCATTGATCGAGGCGACGTTGATGATCGAGCCGCCGCCGTTTTCCTTCATCAGCTTGCCGCCTTCGATGGACATGAAGTAGTAGCCGCGGATGTTCACGTCAACGGTCTTCTGGAAGGCGCCCAGATCGGTGTCCAGCACGTTGCAGAACTGCGGGTTGGTAGCGGCGTTGTTGACCAGAATGTCCAGGCGGCCGAACTGCTCGCGAATCTGTGCGAAGACATTGGTGATCTGCTCCATCTCGCCGATGTGGCAGGCGATGGCGGTGGCCTTGCCGCCTTCGGCGGTAATGGCATCGGCCACGGCTTGGCAGCCGTCGATCTTGCGGCTGGAGACGATCACGTGCGCGCCTTGCTGGGCCAGCAGCTTGGCGATGGCCTCGCCGATGCCGCGGCTGGCGCCGGAGACGAAGGCGATCTTGCCATCGAGGTCGAACAGTTGGGTCTTGGACATTGTAATTACCCCGGGGTTAGAGAGTGGATTTGCCGATGACCTGCAGGCACATCTGCTCCAGCAGCTTGTTCATGTGAATGAACTGAGCGAAGCGCTTGTCCTGGGTCTGGCCGTGATAGAAGCGGTAATAGATCTGCTGGACGATACCGGCCAGGCGGAACAGGCCGTAGGTGTAGTAGAAGTCGAAGTTGTCGATCTTGATGCCGGCTTTCTCGGCGTAGTAGTCGACGAACTGCTGACGCGTGAGCATGCCCGGTGCGTTGCTCGGCTGGCGCCGCATCAGCTGTACCGGCGCCGGGTCGCTGGCCTCGATCCAGTAGGCCAGGGTGTTGCCCAGGTCCATCAGCGGATCGCCGATGGTGGTCATCTCCCAGTCGAGCACCCCGATGATCTGCATCGGGTTGTTCGGGTCGAGGATCACGTTGTCGAAGCGGTAGTCGTTGTGCACGATGCCCGGCTTGTGGTGGTCGGCCGGCATCTTGTCGTTCAGCCAGGCCCTGACCTGCTCCCAGGTCGGCGCATCCGGGGTCAGAGCCTTCTCGTAGCGGTCGCTCCAGCCTCTGATCTGGCGCTCGACATAGCCCTCGGGCTTGCCCAGATCGCCCAGGCCGCAGGCGTCGTAATCGACGTTGTGCAACTCCACCAGTTTATCGATGAAGCTCTTGCACAGCGCGGTAGTCTGCTCGGCGCTGAAGTTCAGCGCGGCCGGCATGTCCGAGCGCAGGATGATGCCCTTGACCCGTTCCATGACGTAGAACTCGGCACCAATCACCGACTCGTCGGTGCAATGCACGTAGGCCTTGGGGCAGTAGGGAAAACCGGCGTTGAGCTGATTGAGAATGCGGTATTCGCGGCCCATGTCATGAGCGGACTTGGCCTTGTGGCCGAACGGCGGGCGGCGCAGCACGAATTCCTGCTCGGGGTATTCGATCAGGTAGGTCAGGTTGGATGCGCCACCGGGAAACTGGCTGATCTTCGCTTCGCCGCTCAGGCCGGGAATGTTGGCCTTCAGGTAACTGTCGATGACGCTGGCGTCGAGCTCTTCGCCTGTGCGGATGCGGGTGGATTGGTCGGTGAGCGCCATACTTATCCCTTCTACTTATGATGGGTGCCCTAGATAATTGGTTAATCTAATGCTGCACCCAAGCCGTCACAAGCAATACGCGCCGATATAGGCGGGCGTGTTGCACCACAATCAAGCTGCCTGATCAGTCACTTTCAGCCTGCTGGAGCGGGGCTGTCAGCAATGCGCAGGGCAAAAAAAACCGGAGTGCCAGGACTCCGGTTTTTTGTTGATGCGATCAGCTAACCAATCAGACCGGGAACAGCTCGCCCAGCTTCATCGCCAGCATCATGTCGCCTTCGGCGCGCAGCTTGCCGGCCATGAAAGCCTGCATGCCGTCGGTTTCGCCGCTGACGATGCCTTTGAGGGTTTCGCTGTCCATGATCAGGGTCACGTTGGCGTTCGGGTTGTCGCCTTGCTCGAGGGCGCAAGTGCCGTCCTTGACGATCAGCGCGTAGTTCTCGCCATCTTCAATGTTGAACTGGAACACCAGATCCAGGCCTGCAGCGGCGCTGGCGTTGAACTTGGATTGCATGGTTTGGGCGATGTCAGCAACACTCATGGTCTTATCCTTTTTTCGGTTTTTTCGCGCAGCCTCGCGGCCGCATTGGGCTGGAGCTCATCGATAGGTGATGAGCTCCGGCGCCTTCAGCAGCTGTAAATGCACATGGCTGTTGAAGGAAGCCAGACTCACCTCGTGGCCGCGGAATTTCAGCTGGCTGAGCGAGGTATTGACGATTTGCCAATTCAGTTCGAAGGCCTTTGCCGAAGGCACGCCGGTGATCAGGCGGAGCAGGGCGGTGATGGTGCCGCCGGAAGTGAACACGGCGATATTCTGTTTGCTGCCTGCCTGCTCGAGGATGCGCCGCAGGCCGCCTTCGACCTGCTCGACATAGGCTTGCCAGCTTTGCAGGCCGGGCTTGTCATGTTCGCCGGATATCCAGCGATGGATCAGCTTGGCGAACAGACGCTGGAACTCGGCTCGGTTTTGCGCGCCATTGCGCAGGATGTGCAGCGCTTCGGGTTCTTCCGGCAGCATATCCGGCAGCAGGGTGCGGATCACCGCGTCGGCATCGAATTCGTTGAAGGCTTCGTCGATATCCAGTGCCGGCGGGCTGCTCATGCGTTGCAGCGCCGCGTCGGCCGTGTGCTGCTGGCGGCGCAGGCTGCCGCTGATGCAGCGATCGAAGGTGATGCCGAGGCGTTCGAGATGTTCGCCCAGCACTTCGGCTTGGCGCACGCCGACAGGAGACAGGACATCGTAGTCGTCTGCACCGAATGAGGCCTGGCCATGTCGAATCAGATAGATGCTGCCCACGTCCGTATCGATCCCGGCACGTTGAATGTTTCGCGAGGTTATGAGGAAGCTCGAGGGCTGTCAACGAAAAAACATACGCTTGTTTGAATCGCTCGTGTGGCCTTTCTGTAGCGCTGACGCGCTTGGCCGCCGAGGCGCTGCGCCGGTATGCTTGAGCCTTCGTGCGCCCAGGCGCTACTGCAATGTCCGAGGGGGATCCGTGGAGTTTCTTAGCGAGTACGCCAGCTTTCTGGCGAAAACCCTGACCCTGGTGGTCGCCATCGTCGTGGCGCTGGTGGCCATCGCCGCCACCCGTGGCCGAGGGCGGCGCGCAGGCGGCCAGCTGCAAGTGGACAAGCTCAATGATTTTTACAGGGACCTGCGCGAGCGCCTGGAACAGAGCGTGCTGCCCAAGGATCAGCTCAAGGCAACGCGCAAGGCGGAGGCCAAGGCCGCCAAGCAGGACAAAAAAGCACCGCCGAGTAAATCGCGCGTGTTCGTGCTGGATTTCGATGGCGACATCAAGGCTTCGGCTACCGACAACCTGCGCCATGAAGTGACTGCGCTGCTGTCCATGGCCAAGGCCGAAGATGAAGTGGTGCTACGCCTGGAAAGCGGTGGTGGCATGGTGCACAGCTATGGTCTGGCATCCTCTCAGCTGGTGCGCATCCGCGATGCCGGCATCCCATTGACTGTGTGCGTGGACAAGGTGGCCGCCAGCGGTGGTTACATGATGGCCTGCATCGGCCAGAAAATTCTCAGTGCGCCGTTCGCCATTCTCGGCTCCATCGGCGTGGTGGCGCAGCTGCCCAACGTGCATCGCCTGCTGAAGAAGCACGAAATCGATTTCGAGGTGCTGACAGCTGGTGAATACAAGCGCACCCTGACCGTGTTCGGCGAGAACACCGAAAAGGGCCGGGAGAAGTTTCAGGAAGACCTGGAAACCACGCACGAGCTGTTCAAGGGCTTCGTCGCGCGTTATCGCCCGCAGCTGGATATCGACGCCATCGCCACTGGCGAAGTCTGGCTGGGCATGGCCGCGCAGGAGCGGCTGCTGGTGGACGAGCTCAAGACCAGCGACCAGTACCTGGCCGAACGTGCCGCCGAAGCTGAACTGTTCCACCTGCACTTCGCTCAGAAAAAGAGCCTGCAGGAACGTGTCGGGCTGGCCGCGAGCATGGCGCTGGATCGCTTCGTGCTGACCTGGTTGAGCCGGCTCAACCAGCAGCGCTTCTGGTAACGCTTCGTTCAGGACGGGTTGCGTGGCCGACTCGCGCTGCGCAGCGAACCACGACAAGAGGAGAGGGTGATGACCGAGTTCAAGGCCTTGCTGGTCAGTGAAGGCACCGACGGCAGCTTCCAGCGTGAAGTCGTTCAGCGCAACGTCGAGCAACTGCCGCAAGGCGAACTGCTTATTCGCGTGCGCTATTCATCGCTGAACTACAAGGATGCGCTGTCCGCCAGTGGCAATCGCGGCGTGACCAAGGCGTATCCGCATACGCCCGGCATCGACGCAGCGGGTGTAGTCGAGGCTTCCAGCGTGGCCGAGTTCGCCGTTGGTGATGAGGTCATCGTCACCGGCTACGACCTGGGCATGAACACCGCAGGCGGCTTCGGCCAGTACATCCGCGTGCCGGCGGCCTGGGCGATCAAGCGCCCGCAAGGCCTGCCGCTGCGCGAGGCGATGATCCTCGGTACTGCCGGGCTGACCGCTGCACTGTGCGTGGACAAGCTGGAGCAGGCTGGCGTCACGCCCGAGGCCGGAACCGTATTGGTCACCGGCGCCACGGGCGGTGTCGGCAGCATTGCCGTGGTGCTGCTCAAGCAGTTGGGCTATCGCGTCGCCGCCGCGACCGGCAAGGCCGAACAGGCTGAGTTCCTGCGCGGCCTGGGTGCTGAGGAAATCATCAGTCGTGAAGAGCTGCAGCAGGGCAGCGAGCGGCCGATGCTCAAGGAGCGCTGGGCGGCTGCGGTGGATACGGTGGGCGGCGACATTCTGTTCAACGTGGTCAAGTCGCTGCGCCACAGCGGCAGCGTGGCCTGTTGCGGGTTGACCGCTGGCGTCGGCTTCCAGGCCAGCGTACTGCCGTTCATCCTGCGCGGGGTCAACCTGCTGGGCGTGGACTCGGTGGAACTGCCGCTGGTGGTCAAGGCATCGATGTGGGACAAGCTGTCGCTGCAGTGGAAACTCGATCTTTCCCCGCTGCGCCGGGAAGTCGGGTTGGCGGAGCTGCCCGAGGCCATCGAGCGCATATTGGCTGGCGGCATGGTCGGGCGCATCCTGGTGCGGCTCGATTGAGCACTGAGCGAGGCCCGTCGATGACGGGCCTCTGCATTTTCAGGCCTGGCTGACGTACATGGTGATTTCTGCGCGCAGTACCGGTTTGTCACCGACGTACGCCATCACCGGCACCTTGATGTCGCCGGTCTGACCCCAATCTACTTCGCTGCCGTCGGCCACCGTGCGGATATCGCCATCGGCCTTGGCCAGGTACTCGACCGTCATGCCCTTGGGAATCCAGCGGCACCCAGCAGGAATGGAGGCGTCGGTCATGCTGCCGGCGGCGAGCTCGGCGGCATTGCACAGCGCGATGGCATGTACCGTGCCGATATGATTCAGCACCTCACGGCGCTTGGCGAAATGCACCTCGGCATAGCCTGGGCGCAGTTCGACCATCTGCGGTGCGATGCTGGCGAAATAGGGGGCGACTTGACCGATCATCGCGCTGAACTGGGCAGCGCCGGCCTGCTGAAACATCTGCAACATCTGACTCATGACTCTCTCCTGCGTATTGGCGATTGAAGATGAGCGCGCGCCGAGGCAGTATACGAGCATTAGAAATTTATTCTAGAAAAATATTCTAGTCATGGAGAGCGACATGGCCCGTCCATCACGCAAAGACGAGATCCTGCAGGCTGCGCTGGCCTGTTTCACCGAGCATGGCGTTGACGCCACCACTATCGAGATGATTCGTGACCGTTCTGGCGCGAGCATCGGTAGCCTGTATCACCACTTCGGCAACAAGGAGCGGATCATCGCCGCACTCTATCTGGCCGGCACTGCGCAATACGCCGAGCTGCTACAGCGCGGTTTCGCCGACGCAGCCAGCGCCGAAGCCTGCGTCAAGCTGCTGGTGACCAGCTATATCGACTGGGTGGTGGCCAATCCGGATTGGGCGCGCTTTATCCTGCACAGTCGCAGCCGGGTCGAAGCTGGGGAAATGGGTGATGCCCTGCGCGAAGCCAATCGCCAACATTTTGCGCAGATTCTCTCGGCGCTCGCCGAGTACCGTCTGCAGGGGCTGTTCAAGGCGCTGCCGGATGACTGTTTCGCCTCGGTGGTGATTGGGCCTACCCAGGATCTGGCGCGCAATTGGCTAGCTGGCCGCACCCTGAGCGAGCTGGCAGACTGCCGCGAGCTGCTGGCGCAGATCGCCTGGGACAGCGTGAAAAGCAGCGGCTAGTCGAAGCGATAGATATCCATACCCAGCGCACCATAGGTGAAACCACTGTGCGCCACGGAAAAGGTGCCGCCAGCACCGCGGGCGAAAAACAGCGGCAGCAGGTGCTCTTCACTGGGGTGATTGCGTACGGCATTCGGTGCCAGGCGACGATACTGGTGCAAGGCCTGTTCATCGTTCGCTTCAAGCTTTTCCACCACCCAGTCGCGAAACTCCTTGGCCCAAGGCGTGATGACGTCTGGGCCGGCGCGCCAGTTCAGTTCGCCCAGGTTGTGAGTGATGCTGCCGGAGCCGATCAGCAGGATGCCTTGCTCACGCAGACTGGCCAGCGCCCGCCCGATACGGGTCTGCAGTTCAGGGCCCGCGTGGCTGGGCAGCGACAACTGCAGCACGGGAATGTCGGCGTGCGGATACATCAGCGACAGCGGCACCCAGGCGCCATGGTCGAACGGGCGCTGCGTATCGAGCTCGGCCGGCAGCCCGGCCTCGTTCAATTGCCGGGCGATATCGCCGGCCAGTTGCGGCGCTCCGGGCGCGGGGTACTGCAACGCATAGAGACGGGCCGGAAAGCCACCGAAGTCGTGCCAGGTTTGCGGTTGCTCGCCAGCGGTCAGCAGCAGGTGCTGGCTTTCCCAGTGCGCCGACACCACTAGAACGGCCTTGGGTCTCGACAGCTCGGCGGCCAGTTTGGCCAGGGCCGGGCCACTGGCGCCCGGCTCCAATGCCAGCATGGGCGAGCCGTGGGAAATGAACAGCGAGGGCAACATGGCGATCAGCTCCTGAATTAGGATGTTGCCATGTTCGTTGCTGGATCTATCGACTTCCAGCATAAATAGTTGAGCATTCCTATCGAATCAATGGAGGTTTGATCCATGCACGAAGCGTTCTGGCAGGATCGATGGGCGCGTAGCCAAATCGGTTTCCATCAAGAGAAGGTCAACGGCTATCTGCGTCGCCATTGGTCCACGCTTGGCTTGGCCAGCGATGCGGCAGTCCTAGTGCCGCTGTGTGGCAAGAGCCTGGACCTGGCCTGGCTCGCGGAGCAGGGCCACAGGGTGATTGGCGTCGAGCTGGCCGAGCGGGCGGTAGAGGATTTCTTCGCCGAGCGCGAGGTGCAGCCGCAGGTATCGCAGCGCGGTGCATTCAAGGTTTATCAGGCGGGCAAGCTGGAGGTTCTTTGCGGCGACTTCTTCGCCCTGAGCACCGATGACGTCGCCGATTGCCAGGCCTTCTACGATCGCGCCGCACTGATCGCCCTGCCGCCACAAATGCGCGAGCGCTATGTCGCCCACCTGCAGGCGATATTGCCGGCGCGCTGCCAGGGGCTGCTGGTGACTCTGGTGTATGACCAGCAGCGCATGGACGGCCCGCCATTTTCGGTCGAGGACGCCGAAGTGACGCAGCATTTCGCGGCCGGCTGGGCGCTGCGTATGGTCGAGGAAAAGGACGTGCTGGCGGGCAATCCGCGCTTCACCGACAGTGGCCTTGCCGCAGTGGATGAGCGAGTTTTCCATCTGACGCGCCGCTAGCGACGGCGCTAAGAAAGAAAAGGCGACCCGCAGGTCGCCTTTTTCGTTTGCTATCGATCAGCCGCGGCGACGCAGCGCCTCGATACGATCTTCCAGCGGCGGGTGGGTCATCAGCAGGCCGGCCAGGCCGTTCTTCAGGCCTCCGTTGATACCGAACGCGGTCAGGCTGTCGGGCATTTGCACCGGTACGCCCTGTTCGGCACGCAGGCGCTGCAGGGCGGCGATCATCGAGTTGGTGCCAGCCAGGCGAGCCCCGGCTTCATCGGCCTTGAATTCACGTTTACGCGAGAACCACATGACGATGATGCTGGCCAGAATGCCCAGTACCAATTCGGCGAAGATGGTCGCGATGAAGTAGCCGATGCCGTGGCCGTCTTCATTCTTGAAGATCGCCTTGTCGACGAAGTTGCCGAAAATGCGCGCGAAGAACATCACGAAGGTGTTCACCACGCCCTGAATCAGCGCCAGGGTGACCATGTCGCCGTTGGCTACGTGGCCGATCTCGTGGGCCAGCACCGCGCGCACTTCGTCGGGGGAGAAACGCTCCAGTAGGCCCTGGCTGACGGCGACCAGCGCATCGTTCTTGTTCCAGCCGGTGGCGAAGGCGTTGGACTCGTAGGCCGGGAAGATGCCGACTTCCGGCATCTTGATGCCGGCATCGCGCGACAGCTCTTCGACGGTCTGCAGCAGCCACTGTTCGTGGCGGGTGCGCGGCTGGGTGATGATCTGAGTGCCGGTGCTCATCTTCGCCATCCACTTGGAGATGAACAGCGACACAAGCGAGCCGGCGAAACCGAACACGGCGCAGAAGATCAGCAGGCTGCCATGGTTCTGGCCGGTGAAGCGATCAACCCCCAGCAACTTGAGGGTGATGCTGGCGATAACCAGCACTGCCAGGTTGGTGGCCAGGAACAACATAATGCGCATCATGTGTGAACGGACTCCTCACGGGGAAAGACTTTTACTAATGCCGGCTATATAAGGGCGCCCCCCAGGGGCTTTCAACTGGCGACTATTTCAAACTATGTCGCCTGTGCCGGCGGGCTGGGCGCCAAACAATAGACGGGTAAGCCGAGCGGTGCGTTCCCCGTGCTGCTGAGCGAGCGCCTCGCGCAATTGGAAGGCCAGCGTGGCATGCACGCGGCGCACGCTCGCCGGCAGCGTTTCCCCATCACCGAGGGCGTGAGGAATGGCGCGCGACAGGCGCAGAAAGCCTTTCTCGCTGAGCACCGCCTGATCGAGAGCGTCGTAGGCGATGGTCGATTCGAAGCGCAGATAACCTTCCTCGGCCAGCCACAGCAACGCGCCCAGGCAGGCCTGGTGACGCTTGCTGGGCAGGCCGAATTCATCCGGCTCCTCACGGCCGATCAGGTCTTCCACGTACAGCGCCATCTTGCGCGGGAAGGCCTGATAGAGCATCAGCAGGCCGCTGGCGGCGTCCTTGTAGAAGTCGTCGATCTGCAGGTCCATGCCGGCCTACTGACGGTAGGTCTTGAGGAAATTGCCGATACGGCCGATGGCCTGCTCCAGGTCGTCGACGCGGGGCAGGGTGACCACGCGGAAGTGGTCCGGCCACGGCCAGTTGAAGGCGGTGCCCTGGACGATCAGCAGCTTTTCCGAGAGCAGCAGGTCGAGGACGAACTTCTCGTCGTTATGGATCGGGCAAACCTTCGGGTCGATCTTCGGAAAAGCGTACAGCGCCCCCATGGGTTTCACGCAGCTAACGCCAGGGATGTCGTTGAGCAATTCCCAGGTGCGGTTGCGCTGCTCCAGCAGGCGGCCGTTGGGCAGCACCAGGTCGTTGATGCTCTGGTAGCCGCCGAGCGCGGTCTGGATCGCATGCTGGCTCGGCACGTTGGCGCACAGGCGCATGTTGGCGAGGATATCCAGGCCTTCGATATAGCTCTGCGCCTTGTGCTTGGGCCCGGAAATCGCCACCCAGCCGGAGCGGAAACCGGCCACGCGGTAGCTCTTGGACAGGCCGTTGAAGGTCAGGCAGAGCACGTCGGGTGCCAGCGAGGCCGTGCTGATATGCACGGCTTCGTCGTAGAGAATCTTGTCGTAGATCTCGTCGGAGAAGATCACCAGGTTGTGCTGGCGCGCAAGTTCGACGATATCCTGCAGCACTTCCTTGGAATACACCGCCCCGGTGGGGTTGTTCGGGTTGATCAGCACCAGTGCCTTGGTGTTCGGCGTGATCTTGGCGCGCATGTCGGCGATGTCGGGGAACCAGCCGGCCTGCTCGTCGCACAGGTAGTGCACCGGCTTGCCGCCGGACAGCGCCACGGCGGCAGTCCACAGCGGATAGTCGGGCGCCGGGATGAGCACCTCGTCACCGTTGTTGAGCAGCGCCTGCATGGCCATGACGATCAGTTCGGACACGCCGTTGCCGAGGTAGATGTCCTCGATGGTGACGCCTTCGACCTGCTTCTGCTGGTAGTACTGCATCACCGCCTTGCGCGCGCTGAACAGCCCTTTGGAGTCGCTGTAGCCCTGGGCGGTAGGCAGGTTGCGGATGACGTCCTGGAGGATCTCCTCGGGCGCTTCGAAACCGAACGGTGCCGGGTTGCCGATGTTCAGCTTGAGGATGCGCTGGCCTTCCTCCTCCAGACGCTTGGCGTGCTTGAGCACCGGCCCGCGAATGTCGTAGCAGACGTTGGCGAGCTTGTTCGATTTGCTGACCTGCATGTAAGAAATCCCGAGCTAAGGAGAACCCACTGAAGCACGCTGCAAAATTCTCCCGGCGGGGAATCTTGGCAGCCCTTAACGTGGGTGACAGACTGGGGTCGAATCATACGTGGCGACCTGGGCGCGGCAAAGGTGCCGGGCCTGCTTTTTTCTGGCCTGCCACGCTGCGCACATTCGTGTCGCGGCCCGGAAAACTAGCAGTCGCAGTTTGCGGGGCGAGCGCCTGATGTGATGCTGACGTCGTATGCGAAGCCCCGTGTTGCCTATTACCGAGGAGGTATCCGTTCGTGGATAAAGTCGACAAGTCGTTGGACAGCTGGCGTGAGGAACTGACGGACGAGCAGTTCCATGTGTGTCGCCTGGGCGGCACGGAGCGACCGTTCACTGGCGCTTACCATGACGAAAAGACCCCAGGTATCTACCACTGCGCCTGCTGCGGCGAAGCCCTGTTCGATTCGGACGCCAAGTACGATTCCGGCAGTGGTTGGCCGAGCTATTTCCAGCCGATCAACGACGAGGTGATCGCCAGCCTCGACGATTACAGCCATGGCATGCACCGCATCGAGGTCAAATGCGCCAAGTGCGATGCTCATCTGGGGCACGTGTTTCCGGATGGCCCGCGCCCGACCGGGCTGCGTTACTGCATCAATTCGCTGTCGCTGAAGCTGCTACCGCGCGATTGATATGGCATGCCAGGCACCTTGCGTGCCTGGCGCACGCCGCTCAACCCTGTAGAGGCGAGCCCTGGCGGCTCTCCTCGAGGGCATTGCAGGCCTGCTGAATCATGTCTTCGGTGATTGGTACTTCGCGGCCCTGACCATCGATGATAAAACCGCCCACCGGTTGCTGCCGTTGCTGGGTGGTGGCGGGGTGGTGTTGGGCATTGTTCTGCAAGCTCATGGCCTGTCTCCTCATCAGTAGTGCGCGCCAGTCTAGATCGATCAGATGAAGGCGCGGTGACAACTGCAACGGCGGAACTCCGTCACATAACATTTGGCGAAAGTCGTAGTGCAGGCTGCGTGCCAGCTTGCCTGGAACGAGGAATACATGGCGCGTTTTCATATTGGTCTGATCATCAACCCCCTGGCCGGGCTGGGCGGCCCGGCCGCCTTCAAGGGCAGCGACGGCATGGCCGAGCAGGCGCTGGCTCTGGGTGTCGAAGCAAAGGCCGCGCAACGTACGCGCACCGCGCTTGAACAATTGCTGCCGCTGCGCGAGCGCGTCGAGTTCGTCAGCTACCCAGGGGCGATGGGTGGAGATCTATTAGCGCAGATGGGCTTCGCGCATCGTCTGCTGGGTGAGTTGGGCGAGGGCGCGACAAGCGCCGAAGATACTCAGCGTGCGGTGCGGCAACTGCAGGACGCCGGCGTGGCCTTGATTCTGTTCGCCGGTGGCGACGGCACCGCGCGTGACGTCTGCACGGTGGTGAACGCGTCGCAGCCGGTGCTGGGCATTCCGGCCGGGGTAAAGATCCAGTCCGGTGTTTACGCCATCAGCCCACGTGCGGCGGGCGAGTTGACCGCGCGACTGGTCGAAGGTGGCCTGGTGCGCCTGGCCAGCGGTGAAGTGCGCGATATCGACGAGGCCGCGCTGCGCGAAGGGCGTGTCACCGCGCGCTGGTATGGTGAGCTGTGCGTGCCGCAAGAGGGCGGTTATGTGCAGGCGGTCAAGCAAGGTGGGATGGAATCCGAGGAACTGGTGCTAGCCGATTTGGCTGCCTGGCTGGAGAGCGAGTGGCAGCCGGATGCTCGCTACGTGTTCGGTCCCGGTTCGACCCTGCACGGTCTGGCGCAGAATCTCGGGCTGGAAACTACCCTGCTCGGTGTCGATGTGATCGAGGGCGGCCAGGTGATTGCCCGCGACGTCAACGAAGCCCAACTGTTCGCCTTGGTCGAGGGGCACCCGACTTACCTGCTGGTGACCGCAATCGGCGGCCAGGGGCATATCATCGGCCGCGGCAATCAGCAGATCAGCCCGCGTGTGCTGCGCGCCGTCGGCCTGGAGCGCCTGCGCGTAGTCGCCACCAAGCGCAAGCTGGCGACGCTGGAGGGCCGGCCGCTGTTGGTCGATAGTGGTGACGTGGCGCTGGATGATGCCTTCCCCGATGCCGTGCGGGTCTGGGCGGGTTACAAGGAAGAGTTGCTCTATCCCCTGAGCCGATAGGAGAGCGAATGCGCATACTGGTTCTATTGCTGGCTTGGTCGCTGGCGCTTGCCGCGCAGGCCATCGAGGCTGACAGGCTGGTGCTGGATGCACGCAAGCAGGTCGGCGTGACTCTGGGTTATGACCCTGCCTACCGCCAGTTAAGTTACCCCGGTGGCGACGTGCCCATGGCTACCGGCGTGTGCACCGACGTGGTGGTCCGCGCGCTGCGTCAGCAGGGACTGGATCTGCAGGAGGCGGTGCATCGCGATATGCGTGGCAACTTTGCCGTCTACCCGAAAAACTGGGGGCTGAGCCGGCCGGACAGCAATATCGACCACCGCCGCGTGCCCAATTTGATGACCTGGTTCAAGCGCCAGGGCTGGTCGCTGCCGGTCAGTCAGGACGCTGCGGCTTACCGGGCTGGCGATATCGTCACCTGGGATCTGGGGCGCGGCCTGACTCATATCGGCATCGTCAGTGATCGCCAGGCGCCCGGTGCAGCACCGCTGATCCTGCACAACATCGGCCGTGGCACGCAGGAAGAAGACATTCTGTTCGCCTACCGCATCACGGGGCACTATCGGCCAGTCGCCCAGCAGGTGAGTGCCGGCCAATGACCGAACGGGCGCCTGGTCTCGCCGCTGGCGAGCGCGTCGTGCTGTTCGACGGCGTGTGCAAACTGTGCAATGGCTGGGCGACGTTTCTTATCCGCCATGACCGTACCAGGCAGTTTCGCCTGGCGTCCGTGCAGTCCGCCCAGGGGCAGGCGTTGCTGGCCTGGTACGGGCTGCCGACCGATCGTTTCGACACCATGGCCCTGATCGACGAGGCGGGGCTGCATGTGCGCTCCACGGCGCTGCTGCGCATTCTCTCGGGCTTGCCGCTACCCTGGCGTGCGCTGAGGATGCTGCGCCTGGTGCCCAGGCCGCTGCGCGATTGGTGTTATGACCGCATTGCGCTGAATCGCTATCGCCTATTCGGTCGACATGACGTATGCATGCTGCCCACGGCCGATCATGCCGAGCGTTTTCTGCATGACTGAGCGGCGCCTGGCGCATATCGCCTGGCTTGCACGGCTGGCATTGGCAGCGGTCTTCATCTGGCATGGCCTGGCGCCGAAGATACTCTGGCTGAGCCCCGACGAGGTGGCGATGATCGCTGCCCACGGCCTGCCGGACCATCCTCTGTTCGCGCCGCAGTTGATCGCGGCTGTCGGCGGTGTCGCCGAGATCCTGCTGGGCATCGTGTTGCTGCTCCTACGCCGGCAGCGCTGGCCTCTGCTGGTCGCCGGCGCAGCATTGCTGGCGCTGCTGCTTGATGTGGCGCTGCTCAGCCCCCATCTGTTGATCCAGGCGTTCAATCCGCTTTCTACCAACCTGGCTGCGTTGGCGCTATGCGCGGTGGCCTGGCTGGCCGAGGCGCCCACGGCTACCGACTCCTGAGGCCCGTATGATCTCGTTGCTGTCTTCTCGTCAGCGCGGCGCGATGCGCCTGGCCTGGCGTTTCATCGTGCCTTATCGCGGCCGGGTGCTGGGTGCGCTGCTGGCATTGCTGTTCACGGCGGCGATCACGCTGTCCATGGGGCAGGGTATCAAGCTGCTGGTGGATCAGGGGCTGGCCACGCAATCGCCGGCTGCGCTGCGTCAGTCGCTGCTGCTGTTCTTCGTGCTGGTAATGGCTCTGGCCGTCGGCACCTACACGCGTTTCTACCTGGTGTCGTGGATCGGCGAGCGGGTGGTGGCCGACATCCGCCGGCGAGTGTTCGATCACCTGATCGAGCTGCACCCTGGTTTCTACGAGCGCAATCGCAGTTCGGAGATCCAGTCGCGACTGACGGCTGATACCACGCTGTTACAGTCGGTGATCGGCTCGTCGCTGTCGATGGCGCTGCGCAACCTGATCATGCTGATCGGCGGCAGCGTGCTGCTGGTGATCACCAACCCGAAACTCAGCGGTATCGTCCTGCTGGCCTTGCCGCTGGTGGTTGCGCCGATCCTGCTGTTCGGCCGCCGCGTGCGCGCGCTGTCGCGGCAGAGCCAGGATCGCGTGGCCGATGTCGGCAGCTACGTCGGTGAGGTGCTGGGGCAGATCAAGACGGTGCAGGCCTACAACCACCAGAACGAGGACAAGCGGCGCTTTGGCGAGTCCGCCGAGGCCGCTTTCGATGTGGCGCGCAAGCGCATTGCCCAGCGTTCCTGGCTGATCACCGTGGTCATCGTGCTGGTGCTCGGTGCCGTGGGGGTAATGCTCTGGGTCGGCGGCATGGATGTGATCGCCGGGCGCATTTCCGGCGGTGAGCTGGCGGCTTTCGTGTTCTACAGCCTGATCGTCGGCTCGTCCTTCGGCACCCTGAGCGAGGTGATCGGCGAGTTGCAGCGTGCGGCAGGCGCAGCCGAGCGTATCGGTGAGCTGCTGCGCTCCAGCAACGCCATCGTCGCGCCGCAGCAGCCGCAACATCTGCCGCAGCCGGTACAGGGCCGTATCGAGCTGCAGGGCGTGCGTTTCGCCTATCCGTCGCGTTCGGACAGTTACGCCATCGATGGTATCGACCTGCAGGTGGCGGCCGGGGAAACGCTGGCGCTAGTGGGGCCGTCCGGAGCTGGTAAGTCGACGCTGTTCGATCTGCTGCTGCGCTTCTTCGACCCGCAGGCCGGGCGCATCCTCATCGATGGCGTGCCGATCGACCAACTGGACCCGCGTGAGCTGCGTGCCTGCTTCGCCCTGGTTTCGCAGAACCCGGCGCTGTTCTTTGGCTCGGTGGAGGACAACATTCGCTATGGCCGCCTCGATGCCAGTCAGGCCGAGGTGGAAGCCGCCGCGCGGGCAGCGCACGCGCATGAATTTATCCAGCGTCTGCCGCAGGGCTACCAGACCCACCTGGGCGAAGCAGGTCTGGGACTTTCCGGCGGGCAGCGCCAGCGTCTGGCGATTGCCCGGGCATTGCTCGCCGATGCGCCGATCCTGCTGCTCGACGAGGCCACCAGCGCACTGGATGCAGAGAGTGAACACCTGATCCAGCAGGCGCTGCCATCGCTGATGGCCGGGCGCACCACGCTGGTGATCGCCCATCGCCTGGCCACGGTGAAGCAGGCAGACCGCATCGCCGTGGTCGAACAGGGGCGTGTCGCTGCCATTGGCAATCATGCCGAGCTGATCGAAAGCAGCCCTTTGTATGCGCGCTTGGCCGAGCTGCAGTTCAGCAACTAGCTCTTGGGTCTGATAGTGGCGGCCGCTCCGGCCGAGGCGACGATGATGGCGCCCACGGCCAGCCACTGGCCCCAGAGCAGCTTCTCGCCGAGAAAGGCCAGGCCACACATTGCGGCGACTGCCGGTTCCAGGCTCATCAGTACGCTGAAGGTGCGCGCTGGCAGGCGTGTCAGGGCGACCATCTCCAGACTGTAGGGCAGGGCCGACGACAGCACCGCGACGCCAAGGGCGATGGGCAGCAGGTCGAGGCTGAGCAGGTCGCTGCCCGCGTGCCAGACGCCGATGGGCAAGACCAGCAGCGCGGCGACCCAGGTGCCCAGTGCGACGGTGTGGCGACCATGCTGGGCGCCGGCCTTCTGCCCAAAGACGATATACAGCGCCCAGCAGATGCCGGCGCCGAGCGCCAAAGCCGCACCGAGCGGGTCGATGGCGCTTTGCGTGGCGCCTGTCGGCAGCAGCATCCACAGGCCGGCGATGGCCAGAATCACCCAGACGAAATCCAGCAGGCGACGCGAGGAAAACAGCGCCAGGGCCAGCGGACCGGTAAATTCCAGCGCTACGGCGATGCCCAGCGGGATGCTCTGCAGCGCCATGTAGAACATCAGGTTCATGCCGCCGAGCGCCAGGCCGTAGGCCAGCAGAGCGTGGCATTTGCGCAGGTCGAGCCGGGCACGCCAGGGCTGCATCACCAGCGACAGAATGATCGCGCCGAGCACCAGGCGCAGGGCTGTGGTGCCCTCGGCGCCGACCAGCGGGAACAGGTTCTTGGCCAGCGAGGCGCCGCTCTGGATAGAGACCATGGCCACCACCAGCAGAGCGATGGGGACAAGAAGGGCGGAGCGTGGCATGAAGGTGTCCTGATGAAATCGCAGGGGGCTGTTAGGTGGCCGGGCTATCCGTTTTCCGTGAGGACGGCTTTTTTTCTGCCCTGGCCGCGTTAAGTGCCCTGCTAGGGGCAGATACCGGTCAGTAACGGCTTGTGTGGAAGCATGACTGCTGCAAGGGATGCGACGGGTAAAACTTTGCGGACAAGTCCGCTACCACGAGCAGCGCTTCTGTAGGAGCGGACTTGTCCGCGAAATGGGCAGCTTTCGCTACCCTTGGGTCAAGAACAGCCGCAATCGGGCAAAACAGTCGCGGCTTCTTTCCTGATGGCCTGGCGTTGGCTGCCAGGGCCGGTGTTTTAACGGGCGCTGGTCCGTCAGTGGTATTCGCACAGGTACGCGGTGTCGACGGCGACCTTGAGCTGGAACTTGCTGTTGGCCTCAACGGTGAACTGGCTGCCGGCCTCATAGGTGTTCCAGCTGTCGCTGCCCGGCAGTTTGACGGTCAGGGCGCCGGCGACGACATGCATGACTTCCAGTTGGCTGGTGCCGAACTCATATTCGCCCGGAGCCATCACACCGATTGTGGCGGGGCCTTCGGCCATGGCGAAGCCGATGGATTTGACGGTGCCGTCGAAGTACTCGTTGACCTTGAACATCTGCGATTCCTTGGAGGGTTGGAAAAGTCGCCGAGAGCCATGTTTCGCGTCGCGCGGCGACGGCCCGAGGGGCGGTCGCTACGGATGGCAGGCGATAAAAGGGTCGCCAGTATGCCCAAGCGGCTTTTCTTCGTCATCTGTCTTTGAGAGGAAGTACCAGTGGCAGCAGGCGCGCGGTATTGCGTGCGTCTTCGAGCGCACGGTGCTGTTGCCCTTGGAACTGCATGCCGGCCAACTGCAAGGCACTGTGCAGGCCGACCGGGCGTTGCAGTTGGCGGGCCTTGGCGAACGCCTGCTTCAGATTCAGGTGGGGTACGTCAGCCAGCAGGCTATCGAGCCTATGCTGACGCCATTCCTGCTCCAGCTGGCGGCGATCATAGTCGCCCCAGCTGCTCCAGCCGATCAGGCGCGGCGCATGCTGTGACAGCCAGCGCTCGAACTGGCTCCAGACCTGCGGCATCGATGCGGCGCCGTCGACGTCAGCCTGGGTGATGTGGGTGAGCTCGCGGCAGAAATCGGTCAGGCACGGGCGCCGCTGCGGTTTGACGATGCGCTGGAAGTGATCGCGCTCATGGCCGTCAGCGCCAACCAGGCTGGCACCGATCTCGATGATTTCCATTTCTTCCATCGGCCAGCCGCCTTCGTCGGTGGTGGCTTCCAGGTCGATGACCAACCAATGTCCCATTGGTGCTCCTAATCGTTCGCAAGGCCTTGCTCGGGGCCGATTGGCAGGCAGTATGGAAGGCCTTTCCGGCCGGGGCAAACGTCGTGTTAGGCTCTGCGACCTATGTCCGCAGGAGGTTGTTATGGCAAAGGTCGCATTTATCGGCTTGGGCGTTATGGGGTATCCGATGGCCGGGCATCTCGCCCGCAAGGGTCATCAGGTGACGGTCTATAACCGTTCACCGGGTAAGGCCGAGCAGTGGATGGGGGAGTATGCCGGCAGCAGCGCGCCAACCCCGCGCGAGGCGGCGGCGGGCGCCGAATTGGTGATGTGCTGCGTAGGTAACGACGATGACCTGCGCAGCGTGATTCTCGGCGAGCAGGGCGCCTTCGCCGGCATGGCGCCGGGTGCCATCCTGGTCGATCACACCACCGCTTCGGCCGACGTGGCGCGTGAACTGGCTGCCGTCGCGGCCGAGCGTGGCCTGGGTTTTCTCGATGCGCCGGTGTCCGGTGGCCAGGCCGGTGCGGTCAATGGCGTGCTGACCGTGATGGTCGGTGGTGAAGCCGAAGCCTATGCGGTCGCCGAGCCGGTAATCCAGTGCTACGCGCGCATGATGCGTCTGATGGGGCCGGCCGGCAGCGGCCAGCTGAGCAAGATGGTCAACCAGATCTGCATCGCCGGCCTGGTGCAGGGGCTGGCTGAGGCGCTGAATTTCGCCCAGTGCGCGGGGCTCGATGGCCATGCGGTCGTCGATGTGATCAGCAAGGGGGCCGCGCAGTCATGGCAGATGGAGAATCGCTACAAGACCATGCTTGCCGGCGAGTTCGATTTCGGCTTCGCGGTCGACTGGATGCGCAAGGATCTGTCGATCCTGCTTGAGGAATCGCGTCGCAATGGTGCGCAGCTGCCGGTGACGGCGCTGGTCGATCAGTTCTACGCCGACGTTCAGGGCATGGGCGGCGGGCGCTGGGATACGTCCAGCCTGCTGGCGCGTTTGCAGCGTAACCGCTGATCACGAAAGGTCTCGACGGACGGCGCGCGCCTCATTAGGATCGCCGCCGTTCGTTTGTTGTCGAGGTCGTTTCATGGAGTGTCGTGCCGGTTGCGGTGCCTGCTGCATCGCGCCTTCCATTAGCTCGCCGATTCCAGGCATGCCGAACGGTAAGCCGGCCGGCGTGCGCTGCATTCATCTCACTGCCGAGTTTCTCTGCGCCATTTTTGGTCGCCCGGAACGCCCCGCCGTGTGTGGTGGCTTCAAGGCAGACGTGGACCTGTGCGCCGACGATCGCGACAGCGCCATTCGTATGCTGGGCTGGCTGGAGCAGGCGACGGCCTGAGGATCTGAACCGGCTGCGTTCTGCGCCGGTCGAAAAGCAAACAGTCCTGACGGGAGTTGCCTGACGATGATGCGTTTTTCCGTTTTGCTCATGATGCTGACTGCAATCACCGCCCAGGCTGCCGAAAGGCAGTGGCAGCTGGAGCGTGAAGAGGATGGCGTGAGCGTGTATCTGGCTGATGTGCCGGGGTCGAAATACAAGGCCTATCGCGGTGTCGTGACGATCGATGGCGATCTGGCCGCGGTGCAGGCCGCTCAGGAAGATGTCGAGGGCTCCTGCGCCTGGATCTTCAGTTGCCAGCAGCAGCGTTTGCTCGAGACCAGGGGCGATGTCAGCGAGTTGTACGCTCGCTTCGAGACGCCCTGGCCGGTGAAGGCGCGAGATTCGGTGATTCAGGTGAAGACGCGAACCGAAGCCGATGGCAGCGTTACCCGTCTGCTCAAGGCAGTGCCAGAGCGCTTGCCGGAGGAAAAGGATTTCGTGCGCGTGCAGCGTGTCGATGGCCAGTGGCACCTGAAGCCGCTGGACGGCGGCAAGGTGGAAGTGACGTACGAGGCGCATACCGAGCCGGGCGGCAGCGTGCCGTCGTGGTTGGCCAACAGTTTCGTCGTCGATGCGCCGTTGCAGACGCTGCAAGGCTTGCGGGCGAAAGTGGAAGGGCGTTGAGGCAAGTCGTTCGGCAATAAAAAAGGCTGCCAGATTGGCAGCCTTCTTGGTTTCGCGGCGCTATCAGTCGCGGTCGGCGGGCAGGTCGCGCTGCTCGTAGCCGGTGTACAGCTGGCGCGGACGGCCGATCTTGTAAGGGCCGGAGAGCATTTCCTTCCAGTGCGAGATCCAGCCTACGGTACGCGCCAGGGCGAAGATCACGGTGAACATCGAGGTCGGGATGCCGATGGCCTTGAGGATGATGCCCGAGTAGAAATCCACGTTCGGGTAGAGGTTGCGCTCCTTGAAGTAAGGATCGTTGCGCGCGATCTCTTCCAGCTTCATGGCCAGTTCTAGCTGCGGGTCGTTGATGCCCAGTTCGGCCAGTACTTCGTCGCAGGTCTGCTTCATGACCTTGGCGCGCGGGTCGAAGTTCTTGTAGACGCGGTGGCCGAAGCCCATCAGCTTGAACGGATCGTCCTTGTCCTTGGCCTTGGCCACGAACTTGTCGATGTTCTCCACGCTGCCGATCTCGTCGAGCATGGTCAGCACCGCTTCGTTGGCGCCGCCGTGTGCCGGGCCCCACAGCGCGGCGATGCCGGCAGCGATACAGGCGAACGGGTTGGCACCCGAAGAGCCTGCCAGGCGTACGGTGGAGGTGGAGGCGTTCTGCTCATGGTCGGCGTGGAGGATGAAGATCTTGTCCATCGCCTTGGCCAGCACCGGGCTGATCGGTTTGATCTCGCACGGGGTGTTGAACATCATGTGCAGGAAGTTTTCCGCGTAATTCAGGTCATTGCGCGGGTACATCATGGGTTGGCCCATGGAGTACTTGTAAGTCATGGCGGCGATGGTCGGCATCTTGGCCACCAGGCGCATGGCCGATACTTCGCGGTGCTGCGGATTCTTGATGTCCAGTGAGTCGTGATAGAAGGCGGAGAGGGCGCCAACCACGCCGCACATGATGGCCATCGGGTGGGCATCGCGGCGGAAACCGTTGAAGAAGGTCTTCAGTTGTTCGTGAACCATGGTGTGGTTCTTGATGGTGCTGACGAACTTGGCCTTCTCTTCCTTGCTCGGCAGTTCGCCGTTAAGCAGCAGGTAGCAGGTTTCCAGGTAATCGGATTGCTCGGCGAGCTGCTCGATGGGGTAGCCGCGATGCAGCAGAACACCCTTGTCGCCGTCGATGTAGGTGATCTTCGACTCGCAAGAGGCGGTCGACATGAAACCAGGATCAAATGTGAACCGACCCGTGGAGGTCAGGTTCCGCACATCGATTACATCGGGACCAACAGTGCCGGTCAGAACGGGCAGTTCGACGGGGGCATTGCCCTCGATGATCAACTGCGCTTTTTTGTCAGCCATATGTGGCCTCCTAGTTATGCTTGAAATCATCAGACGGCCCCCCACGCAGGGCCCGCACCACTATAGTGGGATAAATCCGAAAGTCAATTTGCGAGAACCCAGGCAGTAGAAGGGTTTGCGCGGGATTATCAACGAAAAAAGGCCGCTATTTACGCCATTTGAATAAAGGCTGCAATGCGCTTTTTGGGGTAGGGCATTGCATTGTCATTAGTCTGCTAACTGTCTATACTCTGCGCCCGACCGCCAGGGGCTTTGCGGCCATATCATGGCGGTCGTCACTCCTTGGGTGATGGGTACCTGACCAGTGCACTTCCCAACAACTTTGCCCTGATAGTTAGGGGCTCTCAGTGTGATAAAAAGCCGTGAATAGCCAACGACCTGTAAACCTAGACCTTAGGACTATCAAGCTCCCAGTCACCGCTTACACCTCCATTCTCCACCGTATCTCCGGTGTCATCCTCTTTGTCGGTATCGCCATCCTGCTGTTCGGCCTCGACAAGTCGCTGACCTCCGAAGAGGGCTTCGCCCAGGTGAAAGAATGCCTGGCCAGTCCGCTGGCCAAGTTCGTGATCTGGGGTCTTCTGTCCGCTCTGCTGTATCACCTGGTGGCCGGCGTGCGCCACTTGATCATGGACATGGGCATCGGCGAGACGCTGGAAGGCGGCAAGCTGGGCTCGAAAATCGTCATCGCCGTTGCGGCGGTCGTGATCGTGCTGCTGGGGGTGTGGATATGGTAACTAATGTCACGAATTTCTCGCGTTCGGGCCTCTATGACTGGATGGCGCAACGCGTTTCTGCGGTCGTTCTCGCGGCTTACACGCTGTTTCTGCTGGGCTATGTGATCTGCAATCCGGGCATGGGCTACGCCGAATGGCACGGTCTGTTCTCGCATACCGCAATGCGCATTTTCAGCCTGCTGGCCCTGGTTGCACTGAGCGTGCACGCCTGGGTTGGCATGTGGACCATCTCCACCGACTACCTGACGCCGATGGCGCTGGGCAAGTGGGCGACTGGTGTGCGTTTCCTGTTCCAGGCCGTGTGTGGCATCGCCATGTTCGCGATGTTCGTCTGGGGTGTGCAGATTCTGTGGGGTTTCTGATTCATGGCTAGCATCCGTACTCTTTCCTATGACGCCATCATCGTAGGTGGCGGCGGCGCCGGCATGCGTGCTGCGCTGCAACTGGCTCAGGGTGGTCACAAGACTGCCGTGGTCACCAAGGTGTTCCCGACTCGTTCGCACACCGTTTCCGCTCAGGGTGGCATCACCTGCGCCATCGCTTCGGCCGACCCGAACGATGATTGGCGTTGGCACATGTACGATACCGTCAAGGGTTCCGACTATATCGGTGACCAGGACGCTATCGAGTACATGTGTTCCGTCGGCCCGGAAGCCGTGTTCGAGCTCGAGCACATGGGCCTGCCGTTCTCCCGTACCGAGCAGGGGCGCATCTATCAGCGTCCGTTCGGCGGTCAGTCGAAAGGTCCGGACAATCCGACCCAGGCTGCCCGTACCTGCGCTGCTGCCGACCGTACCGGTCACGCGCTGCTGCACACCCTGTATCAGGCCAACCTGAAGGCCGGCACCTCGTTCCTCAACGAGTGGTACGCCGTTGACCTGGTGAAGAACCAGGACGGCGCCATCGTCGGCATCATCGCCATCTGCATCGAGACCGGCGAGACCGTCTACATCCGCTCCAAGGCCGTGGTTCTGGCCACTGGCGGTGCTGGCCGTATCTACGCCTCCACCACCAACGCTCTGATCAACACCGGCGACGGCGTGGGCATGGCCCTGCGTGCCGGCGTGCCGGTGCAGGACATCGAGATGTGGCAGTTCCACCCGACCGGTATTGCCGGCGCCGGTGTACTGGTTACCGAAGGCTGCCGTGGCGAGGGTGGTTACCTGATCAACGCCCATGGCGAGCGCTTCATGGAGCGTTACGCGCCGAACGCCAAAGACCTGGCCGGCCGTGACGTGGTTGCGCGCTCCATGGTCAAGGAAGTCATCGCCGGCAACGGCTGTGGCCCGAACAAGGATCACGTACTGCTGAAGCTCGATCACCTGGGTGAGGAAGTGCTGCACAGCCGCCTGCCGGGTATCTGCGAACTGTCGAAGACCTTCGCCCACGTCGACCCGGTCGTCGCGCCGGTTCCGGTCATCCCGACCTGCCACTACATGATGGGCGGCGTTGCCACCAACATTCATGGTCAGGCCATCACCCAGGACGCCAACGGCAACGACACCATCATCGAAGGTCTGTTCGCTGTCGGTGAGGTCGCCTGCGTATCGGTACACGGTGCCAACCGTCTGGGTGGCAACTCGCTGCTCGATCTGGTGGTATTCGGTCGCGCCGCTGGTCTGCACCTGGAAAAAGCGCTGAAAGAAGGCGTGGAAGTCCGTGGTGCCAGCGAAACCGACATCGAGCAGTCGCTGTCGCGTCTGGCTGGCGTCAACGAGCGCAGCACTGGCGAAGACGTGGCACCGCTGCGTAAAGAGCTGCAACAGTGCATGCAGAACTACTTCGGTGTATTCCGTACCGGCGAATACATGCAGAAGGGCATCCAACAACTGGCCGACCTGCGTGAGCGCATCGCGAAAGTCAAAATCGCGGACAAGAGCCAGGCGTTCAACACTGCGCGTATCGAAGCGCTGGAACTGCAAAACCTGCTCGAAGTCGCCGAAGCGACCGCTGTGGCTGCCGAGGCTCGTAAAGAGTCCCGTGGTGCGCACGCTCGTGAAGACTTCGAGGAGCGCGACGATCAGAACTGGCTGTGCCACTCCCTGTACTTCCCAGGCGAGAAGCGCGTAGCCAAGCGTGACGTGAACTTCGCGCCGAAGACCGTTCCGGCATTTGAACCCAAGGTTCGGACTTATTAAGGGTGACTGATATGTTGCAAGTCAGTGTTTATCGCTACAACCCGGAGAAGGACGCCGCTCCGTTCATGCAGGACTTCCAGGTCGACATCGGCGGCAAGGACATCATGGTCCTCGACGTGCTGGCGCTGATCAAGGAACAGGACGAAGGCTTCTCCTACCGTCGCTCGTGCCGTGAAGGCGTATGTGGCTCCGACGGCATGAACATCAACGGCAAGAACGGCCTGGCCTGTATCACGCCGATCTCCGCTGCCGGCCTCAAGGGCGGCAAGCTGGTGATTCGCCCGTTGCCGGGTCTGCCGGTCATTCGTGACCTGGTCGTCGACATGAGCATCTTCTACAAGCAGTACGAGAAGGTGCAGCCGTTCCTGCAGAACGATACGCCGGCTCCGGCCAT
The DNA here is from genome assembly GCF_940789645.1 of Pseudomonas sp. Marseille-Q0931. Lineage (NCBI taxonomy): Bacteria > Pseudomonadati > Pseudomonadota > Gammaproteobacteria > Pseudomonadales > Pseudomonadaceae > Pseudomonas > Pseudomonas sp. Marseille-Q0931. Next base: position 761,831 of record NZ_CALNWT010000001.1, read on the forward strand.
CGAGCGTCTGCAGTCGCCGGAAGAGCGCGAGAAGCTCGACGGTCTGTACGAGTGCATTCTGTGTGCGTGCTGCTCGACCAGCTGCCCGTCGTTCTGGTGGAATCCGGACAAGTTCCTCGGTCCCGCTGCGCTGCTGCAGGCCTACCGCTTCCTGGCTGACAGCCGTGACACCAAGACCGCCGAACGTCTGGCCTCGCTGGACGATCCGTTCAGCGTGTTCCGCTGCCGCGGCATCATGAACTGCGTGAACGTGTGCCCGAAGGGTCTGAACCCGACCAAGGCCATCGGCCACGTGCGTAACATGCTGCTGCAAAGCGGTACTTGATTCGCAAGTTGCTATACCTGTAACACCTGCGGGTCCGGCTCCGGTCGGCTCGCAGTAAAGCCAGAGCCGCAGCCCACAAAGCCGCGGCTCATACTCGAAAAATATGACGACCAGCAGGGGCATCCGGGCTGGTACCCGGACTATCTGCGGGAACCCAAGTGGCTTCATCCGAGTCGCAGCAACATGACTTTGATTGGAGCCATGCGGTATTCGCGCCGGTGGTGTCCCCTTACCGAGGGTGACCAAGCATGCAAGAAAGCGTGATGCAGCGCATGTGGGACAGTGCCCACCTATCCGGTGGCAACGCTGCCTACGTGGAAGAGCTCTATGAGCTCTACCTGCACGATCCCAACGCTGTGCCAGAAGAGTGGCGCACTTACTTCCAGAAGTTGCCGACCGACGGCAGCGCTGCAACGGACGTATCGCATTCGACCATTCGCGATCATTTCGTCCTGCTCGCCAAGAATTCGCGTCGCGCCCAGCCGGTTTCCGCCGGGGCCGTCAGCAGCGAGCACGAAAAGAAGCAGGTGGAAGTACTGCGCCTGATCCAGGCCTACCGCATGCGTGGCCATCAGGCCGCCCAGCTTGACCCCTTGGGTCTGTGGGTGCGCACTGCGCCGTCTGACCTGTCGATCAATCACTACGGCCTGACCGACGCGGATCTGGACACTACTTTCCGCACCGGCGAGCTGTACATCGGCAAAGAAGAGGCAACGCTACGCGAAATCCGCGATGCGCTGCAGCAGACATATTGTCGCACCATCGGTGCCGAGTTCACCCACATCGTCGATTCCGGTCAGCGCAACTGGTTCGCCCAGCGCCTGGAAAGCGTGCGCGGTCGTCCGCAGTTTTCCGCCGAGGTGCAGGCGCACGTGCTCGAGCGCGTCGTCGCTGCCGAAGGTCTGGAAAAGTACCTGGGCACCAAGTACCCGGGCACCAAGCGTTTCGGCCTGGAAGGTGGCGAGAGCCTGATCCCGCTGCTGGACGAAATCATCCAGCGTTCGGGCTCCTACGGCACCAAAGAAATCGTCATCGGCATGGCCCACCGTGGCCGTCTGAACGTCCTGGTCAACACCTTCGGCAAGAACCCGCGCGACCTGTTCGACGAGTTCGAAGGCAAGAAGACCGAAGGTCTGTCCTCCGGTGACGTGAAGTACCACCAGGGCTTCTCCTCCAACGTCATGACTGCCGGCGGCGAAGTGCACCTGGCGCTGGCGTTCAACCCCTCGCACCTGGAAATCGTTTCCCCGGTGGTCGAGGGTTCGGTACGTGCCCGTCAGGACCGTCGTAGCGACGCCAGTGGCGACAAGGTTCTGCCGATCTCCATCCACGGTGACGCGGCGTTCGCCGGTCAGGGCGTGGTCATGGAAACCTTCCAGATGTCGCAGACCCGCGGCTACAAGACTGGCGGCACCATCCACATCGTGATCAACAACCAGGTTGGCTTCACCACCAGCCGTCCGGAAGATGCGCGCTCCACCGAGTACGCCACCGACGTCGCCAAGATGATCCAGGCGCCGATCTTCCATGTGAATGGCGATGATCCGGAAGCCGTGCTGTTCGTTACCCAGCTGGCCGTCGACTACCGCATGCAGTACAAGCGCGACGTGGTCATCGACCTGGTCTGCTACCGCCGTCGCGGCCACAACGAGGCCGACGAGCCGAATGGCACCCAGCCGCTGATGTATCAGCAGATCGCCAAGCAGCGCACCACCCGCGAGCTCTACGCCGACGCCCTGGTTGCATCCGGCGCGCAGAGCAGCGACGACGTGCAGGCCAAGATCGACGACTACCGTACTGCGCTGGACAACGGCCAGCACGTGGTCAAGAGCCTGGTCAAGGAGCCGAACAAGGAGCTGTTCGTCGACTGGCGTCCGTACCTGGGCCATGCCTGGACCGCGCGTCACGACACCCGTTTCGACCTGAAGACCCTGCAGGACCTGTCCGCCAAGCTGCTGGAGATCCCCGAGGGTTTCCTGGTTCAGCGTCAGGTCTCGAAGATCCTCGAAGACCGCCAGAAGATGGGCGCGGGCGGTTTGCCGATCAACTGGGGCTTCGCCGAGACCATGGCCTACGCCACGCTGCTGGTCGAAGGTCACCCGATTCGCATGACCGGCCAGGACATCGGCCGCGGCACCTTCTCGCACCGTCACGCGGTGCTGCACAACCAGAAGGACGCCTCGGCTTACGTTCCGCTGAAAAACCTGTACGAAGGTCAGCCGAAGTTCGAGCTGTACGACTCCTACCTCTCCGAGGAAGCGGTGCTGGCGTTCGAATATGGCTACGCCACCACTACGCCGAACGCGCTGGTGATCTGGGAAGCCCAGTTCGGCGACTTCGCCAACGGCGCTCAGGTGGTGTTCGACCAGTTCATTTCCAGCGGCGAGACCAAGTGGGGCCGTCTGTGCGGTCTGACCGTTCTGCTGCCGCATGGTTATGAAGGGCAGGGGCCTGAGCACAGCTCGGCGCGTCTGGAGCGTTACCTGCAATTGTGCGCCGAGCACAACATGCAGGTCTGCGTGCCGACCACCCCGGCGCAGGTCTACCACATGCTGCGTCGCCAGGTGATCCGCCCGCTGCGCAAGCCGCTGGTGGTCCTGACGCCGAAATCGCTGCTGCGTCACAAGCTGGCAATCTCGACCTTGGAAGATCTGGCCGAAGGCTCCTTCCAGACCGTGATCGGCGAGATCGACTCGCTGGATCCGGCCAAGGTCGAGCGTATGGTGCTGTGCAGTGGCAAGGTCTACTACGACCTGCTGGAGAAGCGTCGCGCCGAGGGTCGCGAGGACATCGCCATCGTTCGCATCGAGCAGCTCTATCCGTTCCCGGAAGACGATCTGGCCGAGGTACTGGCGCCGTACAAGAACCTCAAGCACATCGTCTGGTGTCAGGAAGAGCCGATGAACCAGGGCGCCTGGTATTGCAGCCAGCACCACATGCGTCGCGTCGCTACTGCGCACAACAAGTCGCTGTTCCTGGAGTATGCCGGTCGTGATGCGTCGGCAGCGCCAGCTTGCGGTTACGCGTCGATGCACGCCGAGCAGCAGGAAAAACTGCTGCAGGACGCCTTTACTGTTTAACGCCTTCATCCGGTAGGTGGCAGGTGCCGCCTACCGGTAAACCGAATTTAAGGAAACGCATACAATGGCTATCGAGATCAAAGCCCCAACCTTCCCGGAATCGGTTGCCGACGGCACCGTGGCCACCTGGCACAAGAAGCCGGGCGAAGCGGTCAAGCGCGATGAGCTGATCGTCGACATCGAAACCGACAAGGTGGTGATCGAAGTCCTGGCCGAGGCCGATGGTGTCCTGGCTGAAATCATCAAGAACGAAGGCGACACCGTCCTTTCCAACGAGCTGCTGGGCAAGCTGACCGAAGGTGGCGCTGGTGCCGCTGCTCCGGCTGCCGCTCCGGCCGCTGCCGCCGCTCCGGCTCAGGCTGCTGCTCCGGCTGCCGCTGCTGGCGACGACTCCATCCTCTCGCCGGCCGCGCGCAAGCTGGCTGAAGAGAACGGCATCGACCCGAACAGCATCGCCGGCACCGGTAAAGGTGGTCGCGTGACCAAGGAAGACGTGGTCGCTGCTGTCGAAGCCAAGAAGAACGCTCCTGCCGCCGCTGCCAAGCCGGCCGCCGCTTCGGCTGCTGCCGCTCCGGTCGTTGCCGCTGGCGATCGCACCGAGAAGCGTGTGCCGATGACCCGCCTGCGCGCCAAGATCGCCGAGCGACTGGTTGAAGCCCAGTCCTCCATGGCCATGCTGACCACCTTCAACGAAGTGGACATGACCGAAGTCATGGCGCTGCGTTCTAAGTACAAGGATCTGTTCGAGAAGTCCCACAACGGTGTGCGCCTGGGCTTCATGTCGTTCTTCGTCAAGGCCGCTACCGAGGCGCTGAAGCGTTTCCCGGCAGTCAACGCATCGATCGACGGCAACGACATCGTTTACCACGGCTATGCCGACATTGGCGTTGCCGTGTCCAGCGACCGCGGCCTGGTGGTTCCGGTACTGCGTAACGCCGAGCAGATGAGCCTGGCTGAAATCGAAAGCGGCATCGCCACCTTCGGCAAGAAAGCCAAAGACGGCAAGCTGTCCATCGAAGAAATGACCGGCGGCACCTTCACCATCACCAACGGTGGTACCTTCGGTTCGATGATGTCGACGCCGATCGTCAACCCGCCGCAAGCCGCCATCCTGGGTATGCACAACATCATCCAGCGTCCGATGGCGATCAATGGTCAGGTGGTGATCCGTCCGATGATGTACCTGGCGCTGTCTTACGACCACCGCCTGATCGATGGTAAGGAAGCCGTGACCTTCCTGGTGACCATCAAGAACTTGCTTGAAGACCCGGCTCGTCTGCTGCTGGAAATCTAAAAGCCAGTCTCCTCCACGACGGCCCTGTTCTCAGGGCCGTCCGGTTTATTCGAGAAGGAATACGTTATGACCCAGAAATTCGACGTGGTAGTCATCGGTGCCGGCCCTGGTGGCTACGTAGCCGCCATCAAAGCAGCTCAACTCGGTCTGAAGACCGCCTGCATCGAGAAATACCAGGGCAGCGACGGCAAGATCGCCCTCGGCGGCACCTGCCTGAACGTCGGTTGCATTCCCTCCAAGGCGCTGCTGGACAGCTCCTGGAAGTACCATGAAGCGAAAGAAGGCTTCGCCGTACACGGTATCCAGGCCAAGGACGTGACCATCGATGTACCGGCGATGGTGGCGCGCAAGAACACCATCATCAAGAACCTCACCGGCGGTGTTGCCGGCCTGTTCAAGGCCAACGGCGTGACCCTGCTGGAAGGCCACGGCAAGCTGCTGGCTGGCAAGCAGGTCGAAGTCACCGGCAATGACGGCAATACTCAGGTGGTCGAAGCTGCTCACGTAATCATCGCCTCGGGCTCCAAGCCGGTCGAGATTCCGCCGGCCCCGGTTGATCAGGACGTGATCGTCGACTCCACTGGCGCTCTGGAATTCCAGGCTGCACCGAAAACCCTCGGCGTCATCGGCGCAGGCGTGATCGGTCTGGAGCTGGGCTCGGTCTGGGCCCGCCTGGGCTCGCAGGTGACCGTGCTGGAAGCCATGGACAAGTTCCTTGCCGCTGCCGACGAGCAGATCGCCAAGGAAGCCCAGAAGACCCTGACCAAGCAGGGCCTGGACATCCGCCTGGGCGCCCGCGTGACCGGTTCGGAAGTCAAGGACAAGCAGGTCGTTGTCAGCTTCACCGACGCCAATGGCGAGCAGAAGATGACCTTCGACAAGCTGATCGTGGCCGTAGGCCGTCGTCCGGTGACCACCGATCTGCTGGCTGCCGACAGCGGTGTGGATCTGGACGAGCGTGGCTACATCTTCGTCAACGATCAGTGCGAAACCAGCGTTCCGGGCGTTTACGCCATCGGTGACGTGGTACGTGGTGCCATGCTCGCGCACAAGGCCTCGGAAGAGGGCGTGATGGTTGCCGAGCGCATCGCGGGCCACAAGGCACAGATGAACTACGACCTGATCCCGTCGGTAATCTACACCCACCCGGAAATCGCATGGGTCGGCAAGACCGAGCAGCAGCTGAAGGCTGAAGGCGTTGCCGTCAACGTCGGCACCTTCCCGTTCGCAGCCAGCGGCCGCGCCATGGCTGCCAACGATACCGGTGGTCTGGTCAAGGTCATCGCTGATGCGAAAACCGACCGCGTACTGGGCGTTCACGTGATCGGCCCAAGCGCCGCCGAGCTGGTACAGCAAGGCGCGATCGGCATGGAATTCGGCACCAGTGCCGAAGACCTGGGCATGATGGTCTTCTCCCACCCGACGCTGTCCGAGGCGCTGCACGAAGCGGCTCTGGCGGTCAACGGTGGTGCGATCCATATCGCCAACCGCAAGAAGCGCTAAGCGTCACAGGTGGCCGCCGCGTGCGGCCACTCAAGTTGTTGTAAGCCGCCGTGGTAGGTGGGGCGTCACGTAATCGCCTCATCGCTACGGTGGTGTTTGCAAGCAGAACCACGTCGGGTGGCCCGCGTCGAGTTCGACTCGCAGCGGAAGGCCCGGCGGACTGCTTCGGCAGTCACAGGTGGCGCGGTATCACAAGTACAGCGCCGAATGCGCAATACCTAAACGAAGACGGTAGACAAGCATGAATCTTCACGAGTATCAGGGTAAGCAGCTGTTCGCTGAATACGGCCTGCCCGTATCCAAGGGCTTCGCGGTAGACACCCCGGAAGAAGCCGCAGAAGCCTGCGAAAAAATCGGCGGCAGCGAGTGGGTCGTCAAGGCTCAGGTCCACGCTGGTGGCCGCGGCAAAGCCGGTGGCGTAAAGCTGGTCAAGAGCAAAGAAGACGCCAAGGCCTTCGCCGCCAACTGGCTGGGCAAGCGTCTGGTGACTTACCAGACTGACGCCAATGGTCAGCCGGTCAGCAAAATCCTGGTCGAATCCTGCACCGACATCGCCAAGGAGCTGTACCTGGGCGCTGTAGTGGACCGCTCCAGCCGTCGCATCGTGTTCATGGCTTCCACCGAAGGTGGCGTGGACATCGAGAAAGTGGCCCACGAAACCCCTGAGAAGATCCTCAAGGCCACCGTTGATCCGCTGGTCGGCGCTCAGCCGTACCAGGGTCGCGAGCTGGCTTTCCAGCTGGGTCTGGAAGGCAAGCAAGTCGCTCAGTTCGCCAAGATCTTCGTAGGTCTGGCCAAGCTGTTCAAAGATCACGATCTGGCCCTGCTGGAAGTCAACCCGCTGGTCATCAAGGCCGACGGCGACCTGCACTGCCTGGACGCGAAGATCAACATCGACGCTAACGCCATGTACCGTCAGCCGAAGCTGAAGACCTTCCACGACCCGTCGCAGGACGATCCTCGTGAAGCCCACGCTGCCAGCTTCGAGCTGAACTACGTGGCCCTGGAAGGCAACATCGGCTGCATGGTCAACGGTGCCGGCCTGGCCATGGGTACCATGGACATCGTCAATCTGCACGGCGGCAAGCCAGCCAACTTCCTCGACGTAGGTGGCGGCGCAACCAAAGAGCGCGTGACCGAAGCCTTCAAGATCATCCTGTCCGACAGCAACGTCGCTGCCGTTCTGGTGAACATCTTCGGCGGTATCGTTCGTTGCGACATGATTGCCGAAGGCATCATCGGCGCCGTTAAAGAAGTCGGCGTGAAGGTCCCAGTGGTCGTCCGTCTGGAAGGTAACAACGCTGAGCTGGGCGCCAAGGTCCTGGCTGAAAGCGGCCTGAACATCATCGCGGCAACCAGCCTGACCGACGCTGCTCAGCAAGTCGTCAAAGCTGCGGAGGGCAAGTAATGAGCGTCCTGATCAATAAAGACACCAAAGTCATCTGCCAGGGCTTCACCGGCTCGCAGGGTACTTTCCACAGCGAACAAGCCATCGCCTACGGCACCCAGATGGTCGGCGGCGTGACTCCGGGCAAGGGTGGCACCACCCACCTGGGCCTGCCGGTGTTCAACACCGTCAAGGAAGCCGTGGAAGCCACCGGCGCTGATGCTTCGGTCATCTACGTACCGGCTCCGTTCTGCAAAGACTCGATCCTGGAAGCTGCTTTCGGCGGCATCAAGCTGATCGTCTGCATCACTGAAGGCATTCCTACCCTGGACATGCTGGATGCCAAGGTCATCTGCGACGAGCTGGGCGTACGCCTGATCGGCCCGAACTGCCCGGGCGTGATCACTCCCGGCGAGTGCAAGATCGGCATCATGCCGGGTCACATCCACCTGCCAGGCAAAGTCGGTATCGTGTCCCGTTCGGGCACCCTGACCTATGAAGCCGTGAAGCAGACCACCGACGCCGGCTTCGGCCAGTCCACCTGCGTGGGCATCGGCGGTGACCCCATCCCGGGCTCCAACTTCATCGATATCCTGAAGCTGTTCCAGGAAGATCCGAAAACCGAAGCGATCGTCATGATCGGTGAGATCGGCGGTTCGGCTGAAGAAGAAGCGGCTGCCTATATCAAGGCCAACGTCACCAAGCCTGTAGTTTCCTACATCGCTGGTGTGACCGCTCCTCCCGGCAAGCGTATGGGCCACGCTGGCGCCATCATCTCCGGCGGCAAGGGCACTGCAGACGAGAAATTCGCTGCGCTGCAGGACGCTGGTGTGAAAACCGTGCGTTCCCTGGCTGACATCGGCAAGGCCCTGGCCGAGCTGACCGGTTGGGAAGTCAAGAACGCCTAAGCGTTTCTGACTCTCGCAGAAAGGCCACCTTAGGGTGGCCTTTTTGTTTGGTGCCTGTTGAGGTTGTGAAGGCTCGGGTAGACATGAATTTCCGCGAAGCTCGCAGCGAAATCGTGAATCAAGCACAGCGACGCCCATGCTCTTGGTGGAAAGAGGGCGGGCAGGTCAGTTGCTGTCGTCGCCGCGCTATTGTCGAGCATGCGACAGTCAGTTATGCCAGTTCGACAGCTCGCCCGGCAACTGTGCTGATGCAGGACGCTTTTCGTTAATATCCGCGGCTTACCGTGTCCGTGGCGCCACAAGCGCCTGGCGATGCATGCAGTGGTTCGAGCCAAACGCTCGGGCGACGTTTCCTGAATCCCTCAAGGAAACCCCCGCAACTCTTCGATTTCCTGCCTGTGGTATTTCTTCTTATGACTCGTTTGAAAGGCCCGGACCTGTTGGCCCTCGGCTTCATGACTTTTGCCCTGTTTCTGGGCGCCGGCAATATCATCTTCCCGCCCAGCGCCGGTCTGGCCGCTGGCGAGAACCTGCTTCCCGCGGCAATCGGCTTTCTGTTGACCGGCGTCGGTCTACCGCTGCTGACGGTCGTTGCACTGGCACGTGTTGGCGGGGGGATGGATCTGCTCACCGCGCCTTTGGGCAAGATCGCCGGCGCCATCCTCGCGGTAGCGGTGTACCTGGCCATCGGCCCATTGTTCGCTACGCCGCGTACGGCCGTGGTGTCGTTCGAGATGGGCATCGCGCCATTCACCGGTGACGAAGGCGCGCCGCTGCTGATTTACACCCTGGTGTATTTCGCTGCCGTGTTGTTTCTTTCCCTCAATCCAGGGCAACTGGTCGATCGCATCGGCAAGTTCATCACGCCGGTACTGCTGGCTGCGCTGCTGGTACTCGGTGGCGCTGCCTTGTTCGCTCCGGCCGGCGAGATCGGCGTGGTTGCCGAGAGCTATCGCGAGGCGCCGCTGGTACAGGGCTTCTTGCAGGGCTACCTGACCATGGACACTCTGGGCGCACTGGTCTTCGGCATCGTCATCGCCAGCGCCATCCGAGATCGCGGCATCAGCGATGCAGGGCTGGTTACCCGTTATTCGGTCATTGCCGGCATCATCGCGGCCACCGGCCTGTCGCTGGTTTATCTGGCGCTGTTCTACCTGGGTGCCACCAGCCAGGGCATCGCCGGTGATGCGCAAAATGGCGTGCAGGTACTGACCACTTATGTACAGCACACCTTCGGCACCACTGGCAGCCTGCTACTGGCCGTGGTCATCACCCTGGCGTGCCTGACCACCGCGGTGGGCCTGCTGACTGCCTGCGGCGAGTTCTTCAGTAAGCTGCTGCCGGTGTCTTACCGCAGCGTGGTGATCGTATTCGGGCTGTTCAGTCTCGGCGTGGCCAATCAGGGCCTGACGCAGTTGATCAGCTTCTCCATTCCCGTGCTGGTTGGCCTGTACCCGCTGGCGATCGTCCTGGTCGCCCTGAGCCTGGCCAATCGCCTGTGGCGTTGCCAATCGCTGGTGTTCATGCCGGTGATGGCCGTTACGCTGGTTTTCGGCATTGCCGATGGCGTGGCCGCGACCCCGTGGGCCGACAAGGTTCCAGCCTGGTTCGGGCAACTGCCGCTGGCCGGGCAGAGCCTGGGCTGGTTGCTGCCGGTGGCGATAACCCTGGCATTGGTGGTGGTGCTCGATCGCCTTCGCGGACTGCGCCAGGGCGCTACCGCCTGACGCAGGCTCGAAACAAACAAGGCTGCCCACAAGGCGGCCTTTTTTGTGGAACAAGAAAACGGGTGGCCTGGCTATAATCGGCAGCAGTCTTACAAGGAGTTGGCATGCTCAACAGCTATCCGTACCTGCCTCATGTTCTGGCCGCACTCTGGTTCGTCATCTGCTGGGGCGGCTACACCCGCTACGCCTCGGTCAAGGCGCAAACCACTCCCTGCCTGGCCAGCGTCCTGCATCTTTACCGCGAAGACTGGATGCGCCGCATGCTGCTGCGTGACAACCGCATTGCCGATGCCAACGTGATCGGCAACCTCGAGCGCAACGCGTCGTTCTTCGCCTCCAGCACGCTGATCATTTTGGCCGGCATCCTCACCGTGCTGGGTGCCTCCGACCGTGCGCTTTCGCTGTTGGCCGATATACCCTTCGTGCAGCAGGCCAGCCGTGGGCTGTCGGAAATCAAGCTGTTGTGCCTGGGCATTATCTTCGTCTACGCCTTCTTCACCTTCAGCTGGTGCATGCGTCAGTACAACTTCGCTGCGGTGCTGGTGGGCTCGGCGCCGATGGTGGGGGAGCGGCACGTGACCGAGCAGGAGCGCAAGGCTTTCGGCGAGCGCACGGCACGGGTGATCTCGATGGCCGCCAACCAGTTCAACTTCGGCCTGCGCGCCTATTATTTCGGTATGGCGACGCTGGCCTGGTTCATCAATCCGTGGTTTTTCATGCTGGTGACCTCGGGTGTGGTCCTGGTGCTTTATCGCCGAGAGTTTCATTCGGATGTGCTGGAAGTGATGGTCTATACCCCAACGCCGGCCGCCGATGTGGCCAAGGAGAAGAGTGAATGAGCATTCCGTTCTGGTGCGTGTTCATCAGCGCCTTGTTGATCTTCGTCGCCAAGGCGCCGCTGGCCAAGGCCATGGCTGCGGAGGGTGGCGGGCGCTACGACAACCATCATCCGCGCGCGCAGCAGGCACGCCTGACCGGCTTCGGCGCACGCGCCCTGGCCGCTCATCTGAACAGCATCGAGGCGTTCCCGTTATTCGCGGCCGGCGTGCTGATGGCGCACACCACCCAGACCTACGGCTTTCTGATCGACGCGTTGGCGATCACCTTCGTCGTCAGCCGTGTGCTGTACCTGCTGTTCTACTGGTGGGACCTGCACTGGCAGCGTAGTCTGGTTTGGATGGTGGGTCTGGTCTGCAGCCTGTTGCTGATGCTCAGCCCGGCGCTGTAAAAGGCGACGAGCAGAAACGACAAGGCCCGCTTCAAGCGGGCCTTGTCGTTCCTGTGACGGGGCTTATCGGCCGGCCGCATCACCGATCTCGTCGCCGGCGTCCTCGATCGCATCGGCCGCGTCGTCGGCCGCATCTTCGATCTTCTCGCCAGTGGTAGGCTCGGTGCCCATCACTTCATCAGTTTTCTGTTCAATGCCTTCACCGGCTTGTTCGGCCGCTTCACCCATGGACTCGGCCGCTTCGGAAACGGATTCCTTGGCGGACTCCAGCTTGTCTTCAGGGGATTGTTCACAGGCCGCCAGGCCCAGCGTGGCCGCGAGCAGCAGGGCATAGGTAAGGGATTTTTGCATGGTTACATCTCCATGTGTAGTGCGGATGATGCCGTGTGGCGCCATCCGTGCGACTTGGAGCGAACAAGCGAAGCGAAGTTCCTGGGCCTGAAAAAAACGAAACCCGCGGCAGAGCGCGGGTTTCGTTTCGTGGTAAATCAGTAGTATTACTGATTGGTCTGGCCGGCGGGAGCCGCTGGCGGAGGCACCGGGTTGGTCGGTTCGCTATCGGGTGGCGGCATCTGCTCGAGCGCTTCCTCGCGATTTTCCTCGGTACGCTCTTCAACCGCTTCTCTCTCGTGTTCGGCTGCTTCGTTCATCGACTCCTGCGCCTCGGAGCGCGCTTCGCGGGCGTCTTCGGCGGCGTCCTCGGAGGGCTTGTCACACGCGGCGAGGCCCAGTGTGGCGGCTAGCATGACGGCATAAGCGAATGTTTTCTGCATGTTGTTCTCCTTGGAAAAAATGCCAGTACATTTTTTCGAAAGAGCAGAGCGCCAGAAGTTCATTGTCGTTGCGTTCGGCAAGCCGTGCCGCATCTGCCGGCTGGCGCTATCATGCGCGACTTTGCGTCGCCATCACGAGGTATGAGGATGAGCACTTCCCCCGTTCTGGAGCGCGCCCAGCGCTTCCTGTCGGCCCTGCGTCATTGCCAGGTGCTCGGCATGCAGGTGCATGCGGCCAGCGCCGAAGGCCTGACCCTGCGCCTGCCCTACAGCCAGCATATCGTCGGCAACCCGGATAGCGGGGTGATCCACGGTGGTGCGATCACCACCTTGATGGACACCACCTGCGGCATCTCCACTGTGTGCGTGCTGGCAGATTTCGAAATCTGCCCGACGCTGGACCTACGCATCGACTACATGCACCCGGCCGAGCCAGGCAAGGACGTGTTCGGTTTTGCCGAGTGCTATCGGGTTACGCCGCACGTGATCTTCACCCGCGGTTACGCCTACCAGGATGATCCCGAGCAACCCATCGCCCATGTGGTGGGGACCTTCATGCGCATGGGCAAGATCAATGCGGGCAAGGGGGCAGGGGCATGAGCGAGCTGAATCTCGAGCAACTGGTGGCGCGCGCCCACCAGGAAAACGACTACGACCCGCTGATCAACCTGATCCCTTACGCCAAGCTGCTCGGTATCGAGTGCCTGCGCCTGGGCGAGGACATGGTCTTGCGCCTGCCAGCCAACCAGGACTGCATCGGCAACCCGATGCTGCCGGCGCTGCACGGCGGGGTGATCGCCGGCTTCATGGAACATGCCGCCATGCTCCATCTGCTGATGTTCATGGGCATTCCACATTTGCCGAAAATCATCGACTTCTCGATAGATTACCTACGCGCCGGCCATTATCGTGACACCTACGCGCAATGCCAGGTCTGGCGCCAGGGGCGACGGGTGGCCAACGTGGCGATCACCGCCTGGCAAACCACCCAGAGCGAGCCCATCGCCACCGCCCGTGCCCACTTCAAGGTCGATGAGCCCTGAGTGCGCGCGGAACGCCGAGCGGCTTGGCAGCGCAGCGAAACGATAACAAGGATTCTGTAGATGGATGCGTTGCTGATTATTGGTGGCCTGGTGTTGGTGCTGGCCGGTCTGGTCTGGCTGGTGATGCGCGCTTTCGCCACCAGTCTGCTGTGGGGCTGGGGCAGCCTGATACCGCCGATCACGCTGTTCTACATCATGCGTCACTGGGCACGTGCGCGTAGTGCGGTCGCCTTGGTTGGGCTTGGCGTGATCCCCCTGGTGGTGGGCATGACGCTGCTCGCCAGCAAGGATGCCGAGCGTCTGGCGGCGATCATTCGCCTGGACTGGCTCAGGCCCGAGGTACAGGCACCGGCAGAGCTGGCCATCGAGCTAGGCGGTGAGCTCAACGGTCAGCCCTTCCGGCCGCAGCAGGGCGAGCTGATCGATGGCGTGCTGGTGCTGCGCGAGGGGCTGGATTTCTTCGCCTTGCGTGAGCTGAGCATTCGCCTGCCGCAGCCCATCGACGGCCCGGTGCGTGTCGACGTGCTGCCGCAGGACAGCGGCGACCTGCCGGAAGTGGAGTTGAGCTGGCTGCTGCCGGAGCAGGACCTGCCCGAGGCGCGGCGCCTGAGCCGTGGCTACACCCTGCATCTGGACCTGCAGCCGCAGGCGCCGAACCGCCTGGCCGGCGACTTCCATCTGGTCTTGCCACCGCGCTTCAAGACCAGCCTCAGCGGTCGCGTCGAGCTGTACCGTGATCGTCTGCGCTATGTCGACGGCCAGGTCGATGCGCGTTTCGATTCCCGTGACACCATTGCCCATGTACTGCAGGACTATCTGCAACGGCGCTTCGCCACGCGCGAGGTACGCGAATTGAAACTGCCGCTGTTCACCTTCGAAGGCGATACCCTGGAGCTGCAGGTCGACGCACGGATTGACGGGCGTAGCGAGCGCCTGCCGGTGCGCCTGCTCAAGCGTGCCGAGTCCGGCTGGGCTGTGGAGGGCGATCGCTTCCCGGCACTGCCCGCCGTTGCCACGGCCCAGGTTGCGCAGCCGCGTGAGGCGGCGCCGGTCGAGGAACGCCTGAGTCGCCCGGCCGACCGCCGGCAGCGCTTCAGCCTGGCGCGCCTGCAGCGCAACCCTGAGCAATACCGCAATCTCAGCATGCGCCTGAGCCGCGCCAACGGCGGTACGGTCGAGGGCCGCTTCGTCGGTGTCGACGCCGACGGCAGCATTCGCCTCAGCCAGCAGATGGGCAGCGGCGGTGGCCAGGCCAGCTTCAGTTTCCAGCCGGAAGAAATTGGCCGTTTGGAGTTGCTCGAACCCTAAGCCCTTGAAATTGATCACGCTGCCCCCATCTGCAGGACATCCGCCGCTTGAGCGGCATAGTCCTGCATGTGGAGTTAGACGACCATGAGTGTGGAAACTCAAAAAGAAACCCTGGGCTTCCAGACCGAGGTGAAGCAACTGCTTCACCTGATGATCCATTCCCTGTACTCGAACAAGGAAATCTTCCTGCGCGAGTTGATCTCCAACGCTTCCGACGCCGCTGACAAGCTGCGTTTCGAGGCGTTGGCCAAGCCCGAGCTGCTCGAAGGCGGCGCCGAGCTGAAGATCCGCCTGTCCTTCGACAAGGATGCCAAGACCGTTACCCTCGAAGACAACGGCATCGGCATGAACCGCGAGGAAGTCATCGCGCACCTGGGCACCATCGCCAAGTCCGGCACGGCTGACTTCCTGAAGAACCTCTCCGGTGACCAGAAGAAGGATTCGCACCTGATCGGTCAGTTCGGTGTGGGCTTCTATTCGGCGTTCATAGTCGCCGATCAGGTCGAGGTGTTCAGCCGCCGCGCCGGTACTCCGGCCAGCGAGGGTGTGCACTGGTCGAGCAAAGGCGAGGGCGAGTTCGAAGTTGCCACCATCGACAAGGCCGAGCGCGGCACACGTATCGTCCTGCACCTCAAGAGCGGCGAAGAAGAGTTCGCCGATGGTTGGCGCCTGCGCAATATCGTCAAGAAGTACTCCGACCATATCGCGCTGCCCATCGAACTGCCGAAGGAGCACCACGGTGAAGACAAACCCTCGGAAGTCGAGTGGGAAACCGTCAACCGTGCCAGCGCCCTGTGGACCCGCCCGCGTACCGAGATCAAGGACGAGGAATACCAGGAGTTCTACAAGCACGTCGGCCATGACTTCGAGAACCCACTGAGCTGGAGCCACAACAAGGTCGAAGGCAAGCTGGAGTACACCTCGTTGTTGTACGTGCCGGCTCGTGCGCCGTTCGATCTGTACCATCGCGAAGCGCCCAAGGGCCTCAAGCTCTACGTCCAGCGCGTATTCATCATGGATCAGGCCGACCAGTTCCTGCCGCTGTATCTGCGCTTCATCAAGGGCGTGGTCGACTCCAACGACCTGTCGCTGAACGTTTCCCGCGAAATCCTGCAGTCCGGCCCTGTCATCGTTTCGATGAAGTCGGCGTTGACCAAGCGCGTGCTGGACATGCTGGAGAAGCTGGCCAAGGACAAGCCGGACGACTACAAGGCGTTCTGGAAGGCCTTCGGCCAGGTGCTCAAGGAAGGCCCGGCGGAAGACTTCGCCAACAAGGAAAAGATTGCCGGCCTGCTGCGTTTCGCCTCCACTGCAGGCGAGGGCGACGAGCAGTCGGTGTCGCTGGCCGACTACCTCGGCCGCGTCCGGGAAGGCCAGGACAAGATCTACTACCTAACCGGCGAATCCTACGCGCAGATCAAGAACAGCCCGCACCTGGAAGTATTCCGCAAGAAGGGCATCGAAGTGCTGCTGCTCACCGATCGTATCGACGAGTGGCTGATGAGCTACCTGACCGAGTTCGACGGCAAGCAGTTCGTCGATGTGGCGCGTGGCGATCTGGATCTGGGCAAGCTGGACTCGGAAGAGGACAAGAAGGCTCAGGAAGAGGTAGCCAAGGCCAAGGAAGGACTGATCGAGCGCCTCAAGGGTGCGCTAGGTGAGCAGGTGGCCGAGGTGCGCGTCTCGCACCGCCTCACCGATTCCCCGGCGATTCTCGCCATCGGTGAGCAGGACCTGGGCCTGCAGATGCGCCAGATTCTCGAAGCCAGCGGGCAGAAGGTGCCGGATGCCAAGCCGATCTTCGAGTTCAACCCCGGCCACCCGCTGATCGAGCGCCTGGACGCCGAGCCGGACGAAGATCGCTTCGCCGACCTGTCGCACATTCTCTTCGACCAGGCCGCGCTGGCCGCGGGCGACAGCCTGAAAGACCCGGCCGCTTATGTGCAGCGCTTGAATAAACTGCTGGTGGAACTCTCCGCCTGATCGGTCAGGTGCTAGGACAAGCCCGCTTCGGCGGGCTTTTCTATGGGTGCGATTGATCGGCTTTAATTGACAAGTGCGATGCCGTCGTTTCAGATGCTGGCAAATAGCCGGCGCTCTGTCGCGTCCTGGGGTTGTATGTCGCTTTTCGAGCTGTTCTTCATCATGGGCGCGGATCCCGGTGTCCTCGTGCTCAGTCGCTACGATCCCCAGTTGGTGCTGTTGTCACTGGCGATTGCCGTGTTCGCCGCCGGCATGGCATTGCAACTGGCCGGCGAGGCACGCGACAGCTCGCATCCGCTCGCTCGGCAGATCACCATCTTCACCGGTTCGCTCGCCCTCGGCGGCGGCATCTGGTCCATGCACTTTCTCGGCATGCTGGCGTTCGAGCTGTGCGCGGCGGTGCGTTTCGATCTGGGCATAACCCTGCTGTCCATGTTACCGAGCCTGGCCGCTTCCTGGGTCGCGCTGAGCCTGCTGGCGCGCCGCGATCTGAGTCTGCTGCAACTGTGCGTCGGTGGCGTGCTGGTCGGCGCCGGTATCGGCGCCATGCACTACAGTGGCATGGCGGCGATGCAGATGGCGCCGCTGCTGCGTTATGACCCCTGGATGTTCGCCCTGTCGATCATTGTCGCGGTGGCCCTGGCCATTTTGGCGCTATGGGTGCGTTTCGGCCTGGAGGGGCGCTTGCCAACGCGCTGGGCGCTATTGCTCAGCGCCCTGGTGATGGGCCTGGCGATCAGCGGTATGCATTACACCGGCATGGCGGCGGCGCGTTTCGTAGGTGCCCCCGAGTCGCAAACGCCGACGGCTGTGGTCGACAGCGGTTACATCGCCATTGGCATCACGTTGTTGACCGTCGCGCTGACGATCTTCGTCGTGGCCGCCAACACGCTGCTGCGTTACCGGCACATGAGCCTCCAGCTCAAGGCCAGCGAACAGCATCTGCGCTCGATCTTCGATACGGCGCTGGATGCGATCATCACGGTCGATCACACCGGTACGCTGCGCTCGGCCAACCGTTCGGTGTCTCGCCTGTTCGGCTGGACGCCGCAGGAGCTGGATGGTCAGCACATGAGCATGCTGGTGCCGGCTCGCCATATCGACCAGGTTGAAACGCTGCTGGCCGACTACCTCAGGACCGGGCGGCTGACCATGGTGGCGGGCGAGCAGGAGCTGGTCTGCCTGACCCGCGACGGCGAAGAGAAGCCGGTGCGCATCAGCGTTGGTATCACACATGCCGGCAGCCGCCCATTGTTCGTGGTGTTCGTCGCCGACATCAGCGAACGCCAGCGTATGGAGAGGGCGCTGCGTGACAGCGAACAGCAGTACCGCTCGCTGATCAGCAACATTCCCGGCGTCTCGTTCCGCTGCCTGCTGGACCGCGACTGGAGCATGCTGTTCATCAGCGACGCGGTGCAGAACCTGACCGGCTACAGCGCCGAGGATTTCATTGAGCGGCGCTGCTCGATCGCCGACCTGTATCACCCGGACGACTACCAGCCCACCGCCGAAAAGGTGGCCCTGGCGGTCGAGCAGGGGAGCAACTACACGGTGGAGTACCGGCTGTTCGACCGCGAGGGCCGGGAGCACTGGATCTGGGAGAGCGGCAGCGCCGTTTGCGACGAGCAGGGCGTGCCGCACTGGATCGACGGTGTTCTCATCGATCAGACCGAAACCAAGCGGCGTAATGCCGAGTACGAGGGCAAGGTCACGGCGATCAGCAAGGCGATGGCGCTGATCGAGTTCGACCTGAGCGGCGAAATCCTCGACATCAACGACAATGCCCTGGCCCTGTTCGGTTATGACCGGGAAGAAGTGGTCGGGCAGCACCACGCCATGTTCTGCGCCGCCGAACTGGTGACCAGCGATGCCTACCGTCAGTTGTGGGCGGACCTGCGCGCCGGGCATTTCCGTACCGGCGAATACCAGCGCATCGGCAAGGGCGGACGGGAAGTCTGGATTCAAGCCAGCTACAACCCCATCCTCGATGGCGACGGCAAGCCGTTCAAGGTGGTCAAGCTGGCTACCGACCTGACCCCGCGGCGCGTGATGGAGCAGGAGCTGCGTGCCGCGCGCGATCGCGCCGAAGCCGCCGCCGCCGCGCGCAGCAGCTTCCTGGCCAACATGAGTCATGAAATCCGCACGCCGATGAATGCCATCATCGGCTTTACCGACCTACTGCTGGAAACCCAGCTGTCGGCCGAGCAGCGCCGTCACCTGAGTACCGTGCAGCATTCGTCGCGCTCGCTGCTGGGGTTGCTCAATGACATCCTCGATACCGCCAAACTCGACCGCGGCGCCATCGAACTGGAACAACTGGACTTCTCCCTGCGCGAACTGTGCGATCAGGTGGTCGCAACGCAGCGCCTGACAGCCGAAAGCAAGGGGCTGCAGCTGCATCTGGATTATCTGACGACGGCCGGCGACTTCTTCTGCGGTGACCCGTTGCGTTTGCGGCAGGTGCTGACCAATCTGCTGGGCAACGCGGTCAAGTTCACCCAAAAGGGCGAAGTGCGCTTGAAGGTTTCCGGCGAATCGGGGGCGATGCGCCTGGCCGTCATCGACACCGGCATCGGCATCGCCGCCGACCGCCTGGAGAAGATCTTCGAACCCTTCGCTCAGGCCGATGCCTCGATGAGCCGACGCTTTGGCGGTACCGGGCTCGGCACCACGATTTCCCGGCAATTGGTCGAACTGATGGGTGGGCGTCTGCGGGTGGAAAGCAGCGAAGGGCAGGGTAGCTGCTTCAGCGTCGAGCTGCCGCTGCGCACCGGCAAGCGCCTGGCCACGCAGCAGCGCGCGGCGCTGCCGGAGCTGGGGCAATTGAACATTCTCGCTGCCGATGACGTGCCGCAGAACCTGGAGCTGCTGCAACTGTTGCTGGAAAGCCTCGGGCATCGCGTGCGTAGCGTCGGCGATGGTGAAAGCGCCGTGCAGGTCTTCACCGAGGAACGCTTCGACCTGATCCTGATGGATGTGCAGATGCCGGGTGTGGACGGTCTCGAGGCGTCGCGGCGCATCCGTCAGTTGGAAGCCGGCGAGGGCCGCAAGCCGGTACCGATCATCGCGCTGACCGCCAGTGTGCTCGATCGTGATCGCCAGGCGGCGCTGGATGCGGGGATGAATGCTTTTGCCTCCAAGCCCCTGGACCTCGACGGGCTGATGTGGGAAATCGCGCGTCTGCTAGGTTTGAACGAAGCGCCGAGCGCCGTGGCGAGTGCTGCCAGCGGCGCCGCCAATGCCAACATGTTCGACTGGGTCCGCGGCAGCGCCCTGTGGGGCGGGCCGTTACGCATGGCCCAGGCAATCGCAGCGTTCGTCGCCGAGCAGGGCGACCTGGTGGCGCGCATGAGCCAAATGCTGGCGACGCAGCGATGGGATGAAGGGCAGGCCCTTGCGCATCGCCTGCATGGTGCCGCGAGCAACCTGGCGTTGATGCATCTGAGCGGTCTTGGCCGGGCCATCGACCAGGCGTTCGAGGCAAGAGACGAGCATCGCCTGCGCGAACTGCTCGGCGAGCTCGAACAGGCCTTGCAGGCTGTCGTCGAGAGGGTGCCGCTGGTGCCGGAACACGGCCGCGCGGCAGAGGCTGCGAGCGTCGACCTTGGCCTGCTGAGTGAGCTCGCCGCTCAGCTGCGTATCGCCCTGGAGCGTGGCAGCCTCGACGACACGGCGCTGGCGAGCATGGAGCGGGCTGCACGCGGCACGGTCTGCGCTGGCATTGTGAACGACCTGCGCCAAGCGCTGGATGACTTCGACTTCGATCAGGCGCTGTTGTTGCTCGATCAACTGTCCCTGCGATTGCAGGGCGAGGAAATTACCTGATTATGACTCTCGCTGCCGATGCACGTCCGCTCTTGCTGCTGGTCGATGACGAGCCCACCAATCTGCAGGTGCTGCGTCACATCCTGCAGGACGACTATCGCCTGTTGTTCGCCAAGGAAGGTGCTCGTGCGCTGGAAATGGTCGAGCGCGAACGGCCTGACCTGATCTTGCTAGATGTCATGATGCCGGGCCTGACCGGCTTCGAGGTGTGCCAGGCGCTCAAGGCCAACCCGCTGCTGGAGGCCATTCCGTTGATTTTCGTCACCGCCCTGGGCGATATCGATGACGAGGCCCGCGGGTTCGAGGTAGGTGCGGTCGACTACATTACCAAGCCGGTCAGCCCGGCCATCGTGCGTGCTCGCGTGCGCACCCATCTATCGCTGGTGCGTGTCGAGGAACTCAGGCAGACGCGCCTGCAGATCGTGCAGCGCCTGGGCATGGCGGCCGAGTACAAGGACAACGAGACGGGTCTGCACGTGATCCGCATGAGTCATTTTTCCAAGGTGCTGGCGCTGGCCGCGGGCTTCAGCGAAAGCGCCGCGGAGGAGTTGCTCAACGCTGCGCCGATGCACGATGTCGGCAAGATCGGCATCCCCGATGCCGTGCTGCGCAAGCCGGGCAAGCTCAACGATGAAGAATGGCAGGTGATGCGTCAGCACGTGGAGATCGGCGCGCGGATCATCGGCGAGCACAGCTCGGGGCTGCTGCGCACCGCGCATCGGATCGCCCTGTCGCACCACGAGAAGTGGGACGGTAGCGGCTACCCCAAGGGGCTGCGTGGCGAAGACATTCCCCTGGAGGGGCGTATCGTCGCCATCGCCGATGTGTTCGATGCGCTGACCAGCGTGCGCCCCTACAAGCAGGCCTGGTCCGTGGAGGCCGCGCTCGACTTTCTCCGCGAGCAGAGTGGCCGTCATTTCGATCCGCAGTTGGTCGAGCTGTTCATCGCATGCTTGCCGGAGATCCTGCAGATCAAGGAACGCTGGGCCGAGCAATCTGCCGCCTGAAACCTTCTGTCTAAAACCCGCGCGTCGGCGATTTGGCCATTAGCGTCAGCGCGGCTATTGTTAGGGGCCTACCATTGCCAAGGGCAGGCCTCACCATGCAGAAGAAAACACTGGTTCCCCTGTTGTGCGCGGCGTTCGCCGGTCTCGCCGATGCAGCTGTCGTGACCAAGACGATTCCCTACGAGATCGATGGCGAAGCCTTCGAGGGCGTGCTGGTGTACGACGATTCGGTGACCACGCCGCGTCCGGGGCTGCTCGCCGTTCCCAGCTGGATGGGGGTGAATGAAGACACCGTTGCCAAGGCCGCCCGTGCGGCCGGTGACAAGTACGTGGTGTTCGTCGCCGACATGTACGGCAAGTCGATTCGCCCGAGCAATGCCGAAGAGGCCGGCGCCGCGGCGAGCAAGGTCCGCGCCGATCGTCCGCTGATGCGCAAGCGCGCCCAGGCTGCAGTGGATGTGCTCAAGGCGCAAGATAGCGAGGTGGCGCTGGATCTGGACAAACTGGGCGCCATCGGCTTCTGCTTCGGCGGCGGCACGGTGCTGGAACTCGCCCGTTCGGGCGCGCCGCTCAAGGGCTTCGTGTCCTTCCACGGCAACCTGGACACACCCAATCCGGCCGATGCCAAGAACATCAAGGCGCCGGTGCTGGTGCTGCATGGCGCGGACGATCCGGCCGTACCGCAGGAGCAGGTCGACGGTTTCATCGCCGAGATGAAGGCGGCCAAGACCGACTGGCAACTGGTCAGCTACGGTGGCGCGGTGCACTCGTTCACCAACCCCAAGGCGAATGTGCCGGGGCGTAACGAATACCACCCGGTGGTGGCGGCGCGCGCGTTCAAGGCGATGAACGATCTGTTCGATGAGGTGTTCGCCGAGCAGTGACAGCGGTTTTGTCAGGCGTCGAACGAAAGGCTGCGCCGGCTGGGCGCAGCCTTTTTTTGTCTTACTTCGCAGGCAGCACGGCGATGTCGATGATGCCGTCCGGCAGTTCGGCGATGTCGCCCAACGTGGTGGGCTTGCCGCTATCCAGATCCAGCTGGTGCAGGGTCTTGCCGGTCAGCACGTAGGCCGTGTTGCCACCCTTGCCATCGCTGGCGATGTCCATGGCGGCCGCCTTAAGACCATCGGCGACCTTGCCGACTTCCTGCTGCACGCCGTCGTTCGGCGGGTTTTGCAGCATCAGGCTGCCACTGGCCAGGTCGATGTTGTACAGCGCGGTGCTCTGGGTACCGGCATAGGCATTGGTATAGGCACCGGCCACCACTTTGGGTTGCTTGCCGGCGTAAGGGCCATCGGCGGCGTAAGCGACCTTGCCGTCTACGGCGACTTCACCGGTATCGACGTTTACCCGCAGGCTGGTGCCGTCCGGGCCGAGCAGGCGCAGGCGGTCGGCTACCGGATTGAAGTCGACCACAGCCTGGCCGCTGCCAGCCAGTGCGGTTTGCAGTTTGCTGCCTGCCGTTGCCTTGCCGCTGGCTGCGTCCAGGGTGTAGAGCTGATCGGTGCCGCTGAGGGCGTAGACCTGGCCGCTGGCCGGGCGCACATCCAGGCCGCGCAAGTCGCTGGCGCCGCTGACGGTCATGCTGCCGGTAACCTTGAGGCTGGCGACATCGACTTTGAACAGCTTGCCATTGGCGCCCAGTGCGAGCAGTTCGGTGGCGCTGGCGGCACCTGCGCTGAGGGTCAACAGGCCGGCGGTGCAGAAGCTAATGATGCGTTTCATGGTTGTTCCTCATAAAAGGATTCAGCATCGAGACGAAGCCGACGAGCCGGCTTCGCAGGTGCCTCGACGAAACACCTGTGAGCTATACCCGCGAGGAACGGGGTTGGATGTCCGCAGATGAAAATATTTTCCGCCGCGTGATCGGTCGTTTGAAAGGTTGCCGGCTGTGTAGCCGGCACCCGTTCAGTTGGTGCTGGCCAGCACGGCGCGGCCGATATACAGCACCGGGCCGCTCGGACGGTTGTACGGCGAGCCGCCGGCCGGTTCTAGGGTCAGCTCGAACAGCTGGCCGGCCTGCACGGTACCGATCTGCTCGGCTGGCAGGCGCAGCGGCTGGCCGGCTTCGACCAGGCCCAGCGAGCGCGGACCGTCGGCCGGATCGATCAGCGTCCAGAACTGCAGGGCGCGGCCCTCAGGCACCTGGTCGGCGACCAGCGGGTCGAGCGTCAGCGTGCCATCGCGAGAGACCTGTATGACCCAGCCAGGCTTGGCCGCTTCGCCAGGTTGCTGCAGCACCACGGTGTAGCGCTCGCCGGTGATATCCGGGGCGCGCAACAGCGGCATCAGCACAGCGACGAGCAGCGCCATGGCCAGCGCGGCAGCGGTCAGGCGCCAGGTCAGCAGGCTGTTCCACCAGGTGGCCAATGGGCTGGCCCGTGGAGTTTCGTGCAGACCCAGACTCTGCCGGATGCGCGGCCAGAGCGCCTGGGAGGGTGCGTGCGCTGGCAGTCGGTCGCTCAGTTCGAGAAAGTGCCGCTCCCACTCCAGGGCGATGCGGGCGGCATCTTCATCCTCTTCGAGCAATTGGCGCACCTCGGTGGCTTCAGGCTCCTCGAGCAAGCCGAGCAGGTATTCGCCGATCAGGGCGCGACGTTCTTCGCGGTCGTGCGGAATCATGCTTGCAGACACTCCTGCAGCGCGCGCAGGCCGGCGCGGATACGGCCCTTGATAGTGCCCAGCGGTGTACTCAGGCGGCTGGCGATCTGCTCGTGGGTCAGACCACGGTAGAACGCCAGCAGGATCGGGTGGCGGCGCGGCCTTTCCAGACGTTGCAGGCAACGTCGCAGCAAGCGCTGTTCGGATCGCTCCAGCGCCTGCGCCTCGGCCTGCGGGCTGTCGTCCAGCACGCGCTCGATGAACTCATCGTCGACCTCGGCATGCCGGCCGCCACTGCGCAGGGCGTTGAGCACGCGATAGCGCAGGATGCTGTGCACCCAGGCACGGCCGCTGCCCAGATCGCGTCGATAACGCACGGCGTGTTGCCAGATGCGTACGAAGGCATCGTGCAGGCAATCCTCGGCGATGTCGCGGCGGCCCAGCATGCTGATGGCCAGGCCGAGCAGTTGCCCGGCCTCTTGCCGATAGAGCGCCTGGAAGGCACGCTCGTCTCCGCGTGCGCAGGCTTCCAGGGTGCTTTCGTAATCGAACTCGCGATCTGCCATGGGTCATCCGTTGGCCTGAGAAATCCGCATGCAGCTTATACCCGCCAGCGGGCGTGCCGGATCACGCCGGCGTAACAAAAAATCCGCTGCAGAATACAATCGCCGTTCACAGCCCATACGCTTCGCCGAGCGAAACCCAGCGCTCCAGCGGGCCCTTGCGCGAGGCGTAGCGGATCAGTAGCCAGTCTCCCTGCTGGTCCAGCACCTCGCAGACGTCACCCTCGATCAGGTAGGCCTTGGTCCGACTCGTTGCGTCCGGGCGCTGGTGCAGGTACAGGCGCGCGTTGGGCACGGTCCAGGTCCGTGGCTGGTCATCATCGTCAAGGGCGCGGCTGGCGATGATCCTGCCCTGAGGGTCGAGCGTCTTCTCGAACAGCGGGAAGAATACCGGGGCGTTCGGGTCATAGGCGTGGTTGACCTGCAGGGTCTTGTACAGCCAGGGGACGCCGGCGTCATCGAAGCGATAGGCGTCGTGATACCAGCGCGGCCCGCTGCGGCAGTGGCTGTACAGCGCGCGTTCGTCGAGGTTGGGCTGCAGCTCCGACAGTTGCGAGCAATTGGCGCGCTCGCTCAGTTCGGGCGGCAGCTGCAGCAGTTCGAAGCGGCGCTCGGCGGGGCGATATAGGTAGAGATGGTAGACGGAGTTGACCATCCCCACCGGTACGCGAATGGCCAGGTCGAGATGACCGTCGAAATCATAGTCCTCGACGTAGAAGCTCGGCGCTTCCACTTCGTTGCCTTCGGGGATGTCTAGTTCGAGACGAGTGCCGTCTGGCTGCTGCAGGACATAGCGCTCGCCTTGCTGCTGTACCTGGGCATGTTGTCCTGGTTCAGGTTCGAAATGGGGAAGGTCGGCCAGGGCCAGCGTGGGCAACAGTAGCAGGCCGAAGAGGGGGAGATAGAGAGGCAAGAGGGCAGTCCTTTGCGAGTGACAGGCGCTTTGTGCGCCTGTCTTCATTGGCGTCAGCGCGGCAGTTCGATGCGCGTGGTTTCGCCAGGTACCTGCGGCCAGTCCCCGGCGGCCCAGCGCTGGCGGGCCTGGTCGATCAGTTCCGGCGTGCTGGCGACGAAGTTCCAGTTCATCCGCCGAGGGCCGATTGGCTCGCCGCCGACCAGTGCCAGATGGCATTCGCCGCAGGCGCTGAGCAGCGGGGTCGCGCCAGCCGGGATCACCGCCATGGTGTGCGCCGGCAGCGTTTCGCCGTCCAGCTCGGCTTCGCCTGTGATCAGATACAGCGCGCGTTCGCTGTACTCGTCCGGGATCAGCAGGTTGGCACCGGCAGCCAGGCGCAACTCGGCGTAGAGCGTTGGCGAGCGAACCGGTACCGGCGATTCCAGGCAAAAGCCGGCGCCAGCGATCAGGGTGATCTGCACGCCCATGGCCTCGCTACGTGGCAGCGAATCGGCCGGGTGGTGGCTGTAAGCCGGCTCGCATTGCTCATCGGCTTCCGGCAGCGCCAGCCACACCTGCAGGCCGTGCATCCGCTTGTTCTGGCCGATCTGCTCGGGCGGCGTGCGCTCGACGTGAGCAACGGCGCGCCCGGCCGTCATCCAGCTGACCTCGCCGGGGCCGACCAGCTGATCGGAGCCGAGGCTGTCCTTGTGCTGCAACTGGCCTTCGAACAGGTAGGTGAGGGTGGACAGGCCGATATGCGGATGCTGAGCGATGTTCATGCCGCTGCTGGCGGGATAGTCCTGCTCGAGCATGTGGTCGAAGAAAACGAAGGGGCCGATGCTGCGAAAACGTGCCGAGGGCAGGGGGCGCAGAATCGGCTGGCCGGAGATGTCTTCGGCGCGCGGGCGGATAAGCTGCAGTTCGCTCATGCCTGCGCTCCGGCCAGGCGGGTTTCCACCTGGATATCGGTGGTGGTCATCAGCTTGTGTATCGGGCACTTGTCGGCGACGCGCAGCAGTTGCTGGCGCTGCGCATCGTCCAGCGGCCCCTTGAGCGACAGTTCGATGATCAGGTGATAGTTGCCTTCGCGCTCTTCGCTGTCGTCCCGCTCGACGCTGACGTCGATGCCTTCCAGCGGCAGGCCGCGCTGGCGCGCATAGAGCAGCAGGGTCATGGCCTTGCAGGTGCCGAGCGAGGCGTCGAACAGATCGTGTGGGTCGGGGCCGGCCCCGTCACCGCCAAGCTCGGTCGAAACGTCGCCGAGCAACTGGTGAGAACCGATTTCGATCTGCTGCTGCAGACCCTTGCTGTTGTGAATGCGGATCATGACGCTTCCTTGGTAGGCGTGACGGCAATGGCCGCCAGACTAGCGTAGGCAGGCCCGATCACACCAGTGCCGAGAGCCTTACATCGGCGCCCAATACCCGCAGCAGGCGTCCCTGACCATTGATGATGGGCATCGACACGGTAAAGCAGAAATCGTCGGTCGCCGAAGAGCGATAGACTTGGGTGATATGCGCCTGCATTTGCTCGGCAGCGGCGCGGAACCAGGGACGCTGGCTCCAGTCGCGGCCGCGGCAACTGGTGTTTTCGTCGTGTGCTACGTCGGCGGCGAAAATGTTTTCGGAGATCTGCACGCCGCGGCTGTCGACCAGGTAGAACAGCTCGAAACGG
The DNA here is from genome assembly GCF_940789645.1 of Pseudomonas sp. Marseille-Q0931. Classification (NCBI taxonomy): domain Bacteria; kingdom Pseudomonadati; phylum Pseudomonadota; class Gammaproteobacteria; order Pseudomonadales; family Pseudomonadaceae; genus Pseudomonas; species Pseudomonas sp. Marseille-Q0931. The sequence continues at coordinate 788,958 of NZ_CALNWT010000001.1, forward strand.
CTGTCGCGCGCGAGCGTTTCGCCAAGCAGGCGTTCGGCGGCCGTCATGTCGCCGGCCAGTTCGGAGCGTGTCGCCAGCTGCTCGACGCTGGCGCGCACGGCTGCGTGAATTTCCAGGCGGAAGTCGCCAAGCCCGGCGAGCAGGCGGTCGCCGTCCTCGCGTACGGCCTTGCTGTGATGCAGCACCTGGCCGGCTTTGCCAAGCAGCTCGCCTGCGACCTGGGCTATGTTTTGCACGTCGCCGTTGATCGAGCGCACGGCCTGGCCGATCTGCTCGGTGCCCGCGGCGATCTGCCCGACCTGAGCGTCGAGACGGTCCATGGCCTGGCGCGTGCTGTCCAGGCCCTGGCTGACCGCGAGAATGCCGCTGCGGCCGTCGGCCACGGCCTGATTCATATGCTGGCCGGCATCACCGAGCTGGTGCATGCCTTCACGAAAGCGTTCGATGATGCCGCTGACCTGGCCAGTGGCATCGGTGGTGTGGCCGGCCAGGCGGCGAACTTCCTCGGCGACCACGGCGAAGCCACGGCCATGTTCGCCGGCGCGAGCGGCCTCGATGGCGGCGTTCAGGGCCAGCAGATTGGTCTGCTGAGAGATGCTGGCGATCACGCCGATGACCTTGCTCACTTCGTCCAGCTGCCCGGCCAGTTGCCCGATGACCTGAGCCAGTTGCGCCTCGCTGGCATCGATCACTTCGACCTGGCGCAGCACCGCCTCGCCACTTTGCTGACATTGGTGCAGGGTTGCCGACACTTGCGCGGAAAGCCGCGCGACTTCTCCGGTACCCGGCACCAGCTCGACATCCAGGGTAGTGGTGACTTGCTCGCTGGCGCTGGCGATGAGTTCCGAGGACTGCGCCAGGGTCTGCCCGCTCTGCTGGTTGGCGGCGGCGATACGCGCCAGTTGCGGCGCATGTGCAGCAATGCCGACAGCAGCGCCAAGGCTGGTGCGAATGCGTTCCTGAAGGCTGGCACTGAAATCGTTCAGGCGCACCATCCACTGATGGTGCTCGGGCAGGCGGGTGGTGAGGTCGTGCCGGTGAAAGAGCGCGTTCAATGCGGTTTCGCCTTCGCTCTGGCGGGCCCGCCTGCGCAGTAACTGCAACATGATGATTCCCCTGTCTGGTCTGACGAGGGCATTGCAAGCCAGGTGCCACTATCTGCCAGCGTTTTCCGTGGCCCGTTCCGCGCCTTGAGCTGGCTATCGATGTGCGGCGTTGGTGCGCGCTTAGCCCGCACGCTTCATCGAAGTGCGCCGGCGCGCCGTTGGCCCGCCGAACTTGCCCAGCGAGTCGGCGGTCTATGCTGCTCGAACCGTCAGGAGGACTTGCCTTGCTCAAATCTCGAACGATGCCATGGATACTTGCGCTCGGTGCGGTGATCGCCTGCAGCGCCCAGGCCAGGGAGTACCGCTACAGCGACGCCCATCTACACTATGTCGACTTCTTCCAGGAAAGCGCCGGCATGGATGAGTTGCTGGAGAAGATGGCGGAGAACAACGTCGATCATGTGATGTTCTCCGGCATTCCGGTGGCCAAGAAGTGGGACGAAGACGAGCCCAAGCGCCCACGCTATTACGCGGGGGACGATGCCAATGCCTACTGGTACAGCGCGACCGATGTCTTCATCGCCGCTGCCTACAAGCGCCTGCCGGCCGAGCAGCGCAAGCGCTTCCATCCGTTTCTTTCCGGCTTCAACCCCAATGACAAGAACGCCGATGCCCATATCCGCCGCATGCTCGAGCTGGACCCCGGGTTGTGGCAGGGCATCGGTGAAGTCTTCACCCGGCATGACGATCTCACCGCGCTGATCCACGGCAGTGCGCCGCGCGCCAACAACGAGGCGCTGGCGCGGGTGTTTCACCTGGCAGCCGAATACGACCTGCCGGTGATGCTGCATTCGAACATCACCTCCAAGCGCGAGCGTGAGCCGATCTACCTGGAGGAAATCGAGGCGCCGCTGCGTAATCATCCGCATGTGCGTTTCATCTGGGCGCATGCCGGCACAAGTGCCGAGATTCATCGCCATCAGGAGAAGCTCGACTTCCTGATGGATACCGTCGAGCGGATGCTGGGCCAGTACCCGAACCTGTACATCGACCTGTCCTGGACCATGCTGCGGCCCTATCTGCTGGATGAGAACGGCAAACCCGACGAGAAATGGGTGCATCTGGTCAGCAGCTATCCGGAGCGCTTCATGCTCGGCTCCGACGTGGTTGGGCGCTTCGGCAACCTGGGCGAGTACATGAAAGGCTTCGATGCCTTCCTCGATGCGCTGCCCGAGGACGTCGCGCACAAGGTCGCGCGTGACAACTTCCTTTCCATTCTGCCGCGGCGCGTGCAGGCCGAGCTGGATCGTTAGCGGCGCAGTCTTCAGACTTTAAGCGGGGGCGGTGCGCCGCAGGACGTGATGGCCTTCGAAGTCACCGAACGCCGCAGTGGTGCCCGGCGACCACAGGCTCGCCGGGCAGCGTTTAACGGTTGATCAGAGCAGGATGGTCGCCCAGGTCAGGGCGATCATCAGCAGCGCGACCATCTGCGCCGCGCTGCCCATGTCCTTGGCCTGCTTGGACAGCGGGTGCAGGTTCAGCGAGATGCGGTCGACCACTGCCTCGATGGCGGAGTTGAGCAGCTCCACCACCAGTGCCAGCAGCGGCACGAGCACCAGCAACGCGCGCTCCGCGCGGCTGACATCGACCAGGCAGGCCAGCGGCAGCAGTAGCAGATTCAGCCAGACCAGTTGGCGGAACGCCGCTTCACCCTGATACGCCGCGCACAGCCCGGCCAGCGAGTAGCCGGTGGCGTCGAGGATGCGTGCCAGGCCGCGGCGCCCCTTGAAGGACAGGGCGTCCAGATCGGAGCTGTCGTTCATGGATGCAGCCCACCCCAGGGATCGTTCATGGCCTGCTGGTAGGCCTGGCGCAGGTAACTCAGGTCCGCGTCGGGCATGGTTCCGCGATGTCGGTCCAACTGGCCCAGGTCGCGCCGCGAGGCGCTGGCGACACGCCAGCGTCGCCGGCTTTTCTCCAGATCCAGCAGGGCGACCTCCACATCGCCATCGCTACGGGCTTTGACGAACAGGTGCTTGGCATAGCAGCAGCCGTGTTGCCAGCCGCCCAGGTGCAGGCGTGCCAGGGTCGCGGCCAGGCGTTGCAACATAGCCTGGTTGAGCTGCGGCGTTCGGGGCTCGCTGTACCACTGCTCCAGGCTGACGAAGCCTGGCAATGCTTCGGTGACCAGCAACGCCTGCCAGCGACCGGCCTGTTTGCGGGCCGCGCAGTAAACGATGTTTGGTGTACGAATGCCGAGGCGGGCGAAGGCGCGATAGGCCTGCAGCTCACGCAGAATGGTAGGCCTGCCTAACGGGTGACGCAGCGAGCGACAGGTGTGTCCGCTCTGGCGTTTGCAGTAAAGCAGCGGCCTGCTGCTATCCCAGTGTTGCAACAGACGCACGCCGCTTTCGCCGCCGCGCCGCTGGTTGGCTGCCTCGACCCATTCGCCAGGGCTGTGCCACCAGCGATCGAACTCGGTAGAGGGCAGGGCGGCCAGCGCTTGTTCGCTGAGGACTCCCATGTCAGGCCACCTTGCGCAGCACGTAGGTGCGCCACATGGCGTAGCCGGGCAGGAAGTCCAGGTGGCCGAGTATGGCGAAGCCGGCCTGGCGGAACTCATCCTCCAGTGTCTTGCGAGGAGCGACGAAGCGGTTCTGATTCGGCTCTGCACCGCCCTGAGCGGCGCGCCGGGCCTCCAGGCGCCGACGTTTCCAGGCCTTGTAGTTGCCGTCGACCCACAGCGAGACGATCACCGTGTCGCGGCTGACTCGATGGAACTCGCGAAGGATGGCCAGACGGTGCTCGGCCGACTCGATGTGATGAAGCAGGCGAATGCAGAAGATGCAGTCCACTGCATTGGCACTCAGGTCGATAGCGAAGGCCGAGGTGCGCAGGCTGTTGACTCTCGCCACCACCTCGGGCGCCTGCGCGGCACGCGCGGTGGCAAGCATGTCGGCAGAGTTGTCGGCGGCGAGGATCACCCGGTTCGGCTGTTCGCAAAGCATCGCCCAGAAGCGGCCGGCGCCGCAGGGCAGGTCGAGTACCAGGTTAGGCTGAGCGGCCAGCTGCAATGCACGACGCGCCACCTGTACATCACGCCAATGCGACAGGCGCCGGGACAAGCCGTCCTGATGTTTGTGCAGGTATTGCTGGGCGTGGTCGAAATCGTACTTGCGGGAAAAATCCAGTTCGATGGGGCTGGGCTTGGGCATGACGAACGTCCCTTGATGGAGATGTTCGCCACCTTAGGGAGTCGTGCATCAAGGTCCCGTCAAAGGGATGTGAAAATTTCGTCAAGCGCCATTGTTGAGTGTCACGCGAAAGCGCGTATGGCCCGGCTCACTCTCCAGGCTGACCTGCCACCCCTGTTTGGCGCAGATGCGCTTGACCAGCGACAGGCCCAGGCCGAGGCCCTCTCCGCGGGCCTGGTCGCCGCGCACGAAGGGCTGGAAGATGCGCTCGCGCTGCTCGGCGGCAATACCGGTGCCGCTGTCTTCGATGCGAAAGGCGCCGGACTCGAGAATCAGGCGCACCTCGCCGCGCTCGGTGTAGTGCAGGGCATTGCGTAGCAGATTGGCCATCACCGTGGCGAGAAAGGTCGCATTGTAGCGCCCGTCATCCTGGCCTTCCTCGATCAGCTGGAAATCCAGCCCCTTCTCCTTCATCAGTGCGCCCCAGCGGCTGGCTTGTTCATTGGCGATGGCGGCCAGGCTGCGGTCGCCAACGAATGCCGCTTCGTTGCTCTTGTCCCGCGCCAGCTGCAGGAAGGTCTGTACCAGCTCACGCATCTCTTCGCTGGCGCGGGCAATGCGTGCTACCTGTTCCTTCTCGCGCGGGCTCAATGGCGCCTCGGCGAGCAGCTCGCAGGAGGTGGCGATGACCATCAGCGGCGTGCGCAGCTCATGGCTGACATCGCTGGTGAACAGGCGCTCGCGTTCCAATGACTGGCGCACCTGGCCCAGGGTGCTGTCGAAGGCGGCGGCCAACTGGCCGACTTCATCATTGGGGTAATCCGGTGCCAGCGGTGGCGCCAGCGGATGCAGCTGATCACGGTGACGCACCTGCTGCGCCAGGCGGCTGATAGGCGCCATCACCTTGCGCGCCATGATCAGGCCCAGACCCCAGGCGGCGATGACGGTCAGCAGGAAACCCGCCAGCACTACATTGAACAGCGCATTTTCGCGGGCTTCGAACTCCTGCTGCTCCTGCACCAGCAGGTAGGTCTCGCCATTGATCTGCTGCACGTAAACGTAATACGCCTCGTCGCCACTGACGACCTCGTTGAAACCTTCCTGCAGACCCTCGTATTCGGGCGGGATTGCATAGTCGGGGTAATTGGACGAGAAAAAGCGGGTGCTGGAATCCAGGCGCGGGGGGCGTCCCTGGCGAATGTCCTCGTTCAGCGTTTCGCCCAGCTCGCGGCTCATCTCCTGGGAAACCAGGTGTTCCTCGATGAAATGCACCACGCCGACGATGCTCAACGAGAACAGCCCGCTGACCACCGCAGTCATCAGGATGAAGGCGATCAGGATGCGCCGCTCGAACGGCTGCCTAGACAGCATCGGAGCTCTCCGCCAGGCGATAACCGATACCGTGAATGGTGTGCAGCAGCGGCGTGGGGAAGGGTTTGTCGAGCACCTGGCGTAACTGGTGGACATGGCTGCGCAGGCTGTCGCTGTCCGGGCAGTCGTCGCCCCACAGCGCTTCTTCCAGCGCCTCACGGCGCACCACCGCCGGGCTGCGCTGCATGAGAATGGCCAGCAGCTTGAGGCCCAGCGGGTTGAGTTTGAGCGCTTGGCCGGCGCGGCTGACGTGCAGGGTGTCGAGGTCGTAGTTGAGGTCGGCGACCTGCAGCTGGCGTGTGCGGCTGCCGCGGCTGCGGCGCAGGATCGCCTCGATACGTGCAACCAGCTCGGACAGCGCGAAGGGCTTGATCAGATAGTCATCGGCGCCGGCATTGAGTCCTTTCAGGCGATCATCCAGAGCATCTCGCGCAGTGAGCATCAGGATCGGTACTTCGCTGCGACCATCCTCGCGCAGGCGCTTGCATACCTGATAGCCGTCGATGCCCGGCAGCATGATGTCCAGCACGATCAAATCGTAATGACCGCTGCTGGCCAAGTGCAGGCCGCTCAGGCCGTCCTGTGCGCAATCGACGGAAAAGCCCTTGAGCTGCAGGTAGTCGAGCACGTTGGCGAGAATATCTCGGTTGTCTTCGATGACCAGAATGCGCATCGCGAGTAATTCCTGGGTTTGACGATTTTTTCACACGGCTTTGACGAGAGGCTCACGGTGCGCCTCGCAGACTGCGGCTCGTTCATTCTGCAAGGATCATACGATGCCACGGCTTCATTGCGCGCAACTTCGTTATCTGTCGATAATTCTGCTGGCCTGGCTGGCAGTGTTTTTTCTCACCCGCAGCGCATTGCTGCTCGGGCACCTGGGCGATGCGGGCGTGACGCTGCCGGGGCTGCTTGGCCTGTATGGCGTCGGCCTGGTCTATGACCTCAGCTTCCTGGTGTACGCCGCGCTGCCGCTGCCGCTGACCCTGTACCTGATGCTCTGTCCGGCCTGGTTATGGCGCCGTCGCTGGCATCAGCGCCTGCTGGTCGCCCTGGTGGCCGTCAGCCTGTTCGCGATGTTCTTCACTGCCGTAGCCGAATGGCTGTTCTGGGACGAGTTCGGTGTGCGCTTCAACTTCATCGCCGTGGACTACCTCGTCTATTCAAAGGAAGTGGTGGACAACATCCTTGAGTCCTATCCGATCTATCCCTTGCTGGCCCTGCTGGCGATCCTGGCCATAGGCCTGACGCTGGCGCTGCGACGACCGCTGCGGGCCGCACTGGAGGCACCGCGCCTGCCTGCGCTGCAGGCTTTCTGTACGCTGGTCATGCTGGCGTTGCTGGCAGGCCTGTGCAGTGGCCTGGTCGGGCAGGACGCGCCGCGTGGCCTGGGTGGCAACACCTACCAGCGCGAGCTGGCCAGCAACGGGCCGTACCAGTTCTTCGCCGCATTCCGTAACAACGAGCTGGATTACCAGCAGTTCTACGCCACCTTGCCAGAACAGACGGTGGCCGCTCAGTTGCGTACCGAGGTGGCCGAGCCCAATGCCCGTTTCATCGGCAGCGATCCGCAGGACATCCGCCGGCTGATCGACAACCCCGGCTCGCCGCGTAAGCTCAATGTGGTGCTGGTGACCATCGAGAGCCTGAGTGCCAAGTATCTGGGCAGTTTCGGCGACACCCGCGGGCTGACCCCGAACCTCGATGAGCTGCGCAAGCACGCCCTGGTTTTTACCAACCTCTACGCCACCGGCACGCGCACCGACCGCGGTCTGGAGGCGCTGACCCTGTCGGTACCGCCGACACCGGGGCGCTCCATCGTCAAGCGCATCGGCCATGAGTCCGGTTACGCCAGCCTGGGCCAGCAACTGAGCGCTCAGGGCTACGACAGCGTCTTCGTCTACGGCGGCCGCGGCTATTTCGACAATATGAACGCCTTCTTCGGCGGCAACGGTTATCGCGTCGTCGACCAGAGCAGCGTCGACGAGGCCGAGATGAGCTTCCAGAACGCCTGGGGCATGGCCGACGAGGACCTCTATCGCCAGGCGATCAAGGTGGCCGATGCCGATCACGCCGCCGGCAAGCCGTTCCTCCTGCAACTGATGACCACCTCCAACCACCGTCCCTACACCTACCCGGACGGGCGCATCGACATTGCCTCCGGCGAGGGGCGCGAAGGGGCAGTGAAGTACACCGATTACGCCATCGGCCAGTTCCTCGCCGAGGCGCGCAGCAAGCCCTGGTTCGATCAGACGCTATTCGTCTTCGTCGCCGACCATACCGCCGGTAGCGCCGGGCGTGAGGATCTGCCGGTGGCCAACTACCACATCCCGCTGTTCATCTACGCCCCGAAATACGTCAAACCGGCCGAATACGCCGACGTCGCCAGCCAGATCGACGTGGCGCCGACGCTGCTCGGCCTGCTCAATCTGGATTACGTCTCCACCTTCTTCGGCCGCAACCTGTTACGCGCTGATCATCCCGCAGGCCGCGCGCTGCTGGGCAACTACCAGCATCTTGGACTGTTCGACGGCAAGGACCTGGCGATCCTCAGCCCGCGCCGGGGCATGCGCCGCCATGACGACGCCCTGGGGCTGAGTCATGAGTCGCGCAGCGATGGCGACGATCCGCTGCTGCGTCGTGACATCGCCTATTACCAGGGTGCCAGTCATGCCTTCGGTAAACACCTGATGGCCTGGCATCCAGACGCCCAATCCAGCCAGCAACTCAGCGCGCGCTAAGGAGTGGAAATGTCGTCCCGTTATTTCGACTTTCGCGTGGCGCTCAGTATACCGGTACTGCTGATGGCGCTGCTGCTGGCGTTCGATCCCAGCCCGGTGGATTTTGCCCTGGCGCGGCTGTTCTACGAACCCGGACTGGGTTTCATCGGGCGTAGCAGCTTCTGGCTCGAGGACATCCTGCATGACCGCGCCAAGCAGGCGCTGATCCTGCTCGGTGCGCTGGCTATCGCAGGCTTTGTGCTCAGCCTGCTGCCGACGCGGCTGCGCGTCTGGCGTCGTCAGCTCGGTTACCTGGTGCTGGCACTGGGGCTGTCGACTTCCCTGGTCACCCCGCTGAAAACGCTCACCGGCATGCACTGCCCTTGGAGCCTGAGCGAGTTCGGCGGCCAGGAGCAATTCACGCCGCTGCTGGCCGAGCGCGCGCCGACCGCCAATCCCGGCCGCTGCTGGCCAGGCGGCCATGCTTCGGCGGGGTTCTCGCTGCTGGCGCTGTTCTTCGTCCTGCGTGACCGCAGGCCGCGGATGGCACGTATCGCGCTGCTGGTGGCGCTGGGGCTCGGCTCGCTGTTCTCCCTGGGGCGCATGCTGCAAGGCGCACACTTTCTCTCGCACAACCTGTGGACGCTGCTGATCGATTGGATCATCTGCGTGCTGACTTACCGCTGGCTGCTCTATCGCGCACCTGCCGAACAGCCATCGCGCAACTCGCTTGAATGGAGAGAAACCTGCCGATGAACAGATTCCTACCGGGGCTGCGTCTGGCGTTGGCCACGCTGGTATTTTTTGGTGCGCTGCTGGCGCTGCCCTTGAGCATGGCCTGGGCCGCCACCACTGCGCCAGTGCCGGTGCAAACCGTGCGTCCGGCCAGCTGGGCGCAGCCGCTGGACAGCCGCATCAACCTCTATCGCATGGTGCCAAATCTCTATCGCAGCGCCTTGCCGAGGGCCAGGGATTTGCCTGAGCTGCAGACGCTGGGCATCGCCACGGTGATCAACTTCTATCAGCGCGGCGATGAGCACTGGCTGAAGAATCCCAAGGTTGTTCAGGTGCATCTGCCGCTGCGTACCGACCGCATCGACGATGTCGACGTCATCGAAGTGCTGCGCAGCATTCGTCAGGCGCAGAGCCGTGGTCCGGTGTTGATTCACTGCAAGCACGGGCAGAACAGAACCGGGCTGGTCGCCGCCCTTTACCGGGTGATCTACCAGCACTGGAGCAAGGAGCAGGCACTGGCGGAAATGCGCGGCGGCGGCTTTGGTGGTGAGTCGCGCATGGATGATGCCGAGCGTTACCTGCGCCACGCCGATATCCCGGCGTTGCGCTCGGCACTGGCCAGCGGCGCGTGCAGCACCAGCCGGTGGGCAATGTGCGCATTCAGCGAGCGCTTGCTGGGCATGATCGAGAGGGCGTGAACCGATGAAACTTCCGTGTCTTGTGCTTGGCGGCCTGTTTCTCCTGGCCATTAGCGGCTGCCAGAGCCTGCGTGAGCAGATGCAGGCGGCCAATTATCCGTCAGCTTTCGTCGATGGTTTCGAAGCCGGCTGCAGCAGCGGTCGCTCGGCGGCTGGCCCGCTCGGTAAGTTCGCCAAGGATGTGCCGCGGTACCGGTACGAACTTTTGTACGCACAGGGCTGGGACGATGGATTTCAGCAGTGCGAAAACGCGCAACGTATCGATGACTGGGAGCAGCGCCGAGAGGACCACTGGCGCGACCAGGAATGGCGTCGGCATGTCGATCAAACGATGGCGAGGGCCTTGCGTCGGTAAATTCTCTTTTTTTCGTGATCAAGTGCACGGAAATGTCGCCGATAAAAAAGAGGGGCAAGCACCGTCCTATCTGATTCTCCGCCAGGTATGGCTGAGGATGACTCAATTTTTGCGTGCAATGGGAGTTTCACAACATGTCGCTGCGGAATCTATCAATCGCCCCTCGCTCCGGGCTCGGTTTTGGTCTGGTCGCCTTGTTCATGGTGCTGATGGGCGCGTGGGTACTACTGACGCTGGACAACATCAAGAAGCAATCGCAGGAAGTCGAGAAGAACTGGGTGCCTAGCATCATGGCGCTGAACGATCTGTCTCAGACGATCCTGCGCGTGCGTGCCCTGACCCTGCGCATACTGGTCGAACGCGATACGCAAAAGGCCGAGCAGGGGATTGCGCGCGCCAATGGGATGCTCGATCACGCCAGCAGCGTGCGTGAGCGTTACGAAGCGTTGATCAGCTCTCAGGAAGAGCGGCAGGTCTTTCAGCGATTCCTGGATGCAGAAAAGAACTACCTGGCAGAGCGCGCCGAGATTCTGCGCTTGGCTCAGGGCGGTAACTTCGATGCTGCCACGGCCAGGTTCGCTACCGACGTGTTGAGTCGGCATGCCGACGCTCTGGCTGCTGCATTGACCGAACTCGCTACGCTCAACGACACCGGGGTCAGCAGCGCGGTAGCCAACATCGCTGCGGCCAATGACAATGCGCGTTACGGGGTCATCCTGGCGGTCGTACTGGCCGCTATCGCGACCGTGATCCTCGCAATGCTGCTGACACGCAGTATCGTCGCGCCGCTGAAACAGGCGGTCGAAGCTGCAGAAATCGTCGCTTCGGGTGATCTGACCCAGAATTTCCAGATCGAGGGCAAGGACGAGCCAGCACGTCTGCTCGCTGCCCTGAAAACCATGCAGCAAAGCCTGCGCACCACCATCCAGAACATTGCCGATTCGTCCAACCAGCTGGCCTCGGCGTCGGAGGAGCTGCACGCGGTGACCGAGGATTCGACCCGCGGGCTGCATCAGCAGAACACCGAGATCGAGCAGGCGGCTACGGCGGTCAACGAGATGACCGCGGCAGTCGAAGAGGTGGCGCGTAATGCGGTAAGCACCTCCGAGGCGTCGCGTGAATCGAACGTCACTGCGCAGCAAGGACGCGAGCAGGTGCGCCAGACCGTCGACTCGATTGGCCAGCTGGCCGCCGATGTCACCACCACGTCGGGAGAGGTGGAACAGCTGGCGCAGCGCGTGCACGAAATCAGCAAGGTGCTCGACGTGATTCGTTCGATTGCCGAGCAAACCAACTTGCTGGCGCTCAACGCGGCCATCGAGGCGGCCCGTGCTGGCGATGCCGGGCGCGGCTTCGCCGTGGTCGCGGACGAAGTACGCGCGCTGGCGCATCGCACCCAGCAGTCGACCCAGGAGATCGAGCAGATGATCGGCGGCATCCAGAGCGGTACGGATCGCGCCGTCAACGCCATGCAGAGCAGCAATGGCCGCGCCCGTTCGACGCTGGAAGTGGCCCAGGCCGCAGGCGTCGCGCTGGAGCAGATCACCCAGGCGATTTCCTCGATCAACGAGCGCAACCTGGTTATCGCCAGCGCATCCGAGGAGCAGGCACAGGTGGCGCGCGAGGTGGACCGCAACCTGGTGAATATCCGCGACTTGTCGATGCAGACTTCCGCTGGTGCCAATCAAACCAGCGCAGCGAGCCAGGAGCTATCGCGCCTGGCAGTCGACCTCAATAACCTGGTGGCGCGCTTCAAAGTCTGAGGCGCGGGACAAACGAAAACGGCGCCCGAAGGCGCCGTTTCTTTACCGCAGCAGCAATTACTTGCCGGCCCAGCGCTTGAGCACGAGGGTGGCGTTGGTGCCACCAAAGCCGAAGCTGTTGCTCATTACGGTGTCGAGCTTGGCGTTCTCGACGGTCTTGCGCTGGATCGGCAGGTCGGCGACTTCCGGGTCGAGCTCGTCGATGTTGGCCGAGCCGGCGATGAAGTTGCCTTCCATCATCAGCATGCAGTAGATCGCTTCCTGCACGCCTGCAGCGCCGAGGCTGTGGCCGGACAGGCTCTTGGTCGAGCTGATGGCCGGGGCCTTGTCGCCGAACACTTCACGTACGCCACGAATTTCGGCGACATCGCCGACCGGAGTGGAGGTGCCATGGGTGTTCAGGTAGTCGATTGGCGTGTCGACGGTGGCCAGGGCCTGCTGCATGCAGCGGATGGCACCTTCGCCGCTCGGGGCGACCATGTCGTAGCCGTCGCTGGTAGCGCCGTAGCCGACGATTTCCGCGTAGATCTTGGCACCACGGGCCAGGGCGTGTTCCAGCTCCTCGACCACGACCATGCCGCCGCCGCCGGCGATGACGAAACCGTCACGCTTGGCGTCGTAAGCGCGCGAGGCTTTTTCCGGGGTTTCGTTGTACTGGGTGGAGAGGGCGCCCATGGCGTCGAACAGGCAGCTCTGGCTCCAGTGTTCCTCTTCACCGCCACCGGCGAAGACTACGTCCTGCTTGCCCAGCTGGATCTGCTCCATGGCCTGGCCGATGCAGTGTGCGCTGGTGGCGCAGGCCGAGGAGATGGAAAAGTTGACGCCCTTGATCTTGAACGGCGTGGCCAGGCACGCCGATACGGTGCTGCCCATGGTGCGGGTCACGCGGTACGGACCGACGCGCTTGACGCCTTTCTCGCGCAGGGTGTCGATGGCTTCCATCTGGTTGACGGTGGAAGCGCCACCGGAACCGGCGATCAGGCCGGTGCGCGGGTTGGAGATCTGCTCTTCGCTGAGTCCGGAATCCTGGATCGCCTGCTCCATCGCCAGGTAGGCGTAGGCTGCGGCGTCGCCCATGAAGCGGAACAGCTTGCGGTCGATCAGCTCTTCCAGGTTCAGGTTGACCGAACCGGAAACATGGCTGCGCAGGCCCATTTCAGCGTAGGACGGGTTGAAACGGATGCCGGATTTGCCCGCGCGGAGGCTGTCGGCAACGGCTTCTTTGTCATTGCCCAGGCAGGAAACGATGCCCAGACCGGTAATCACGACACGACGCATGTGCAAGTCCTTCAGAAACTGTCGGTAGAGGTGAACAGGCCAACGCGCAGGCCTTCGGCACTGTAGATCTCGCGGCCGTCGACGCTGACGCTGCCATCGGCGATGCCGAGGATCAACGAGCGGTTGATGGTGCGTTTGATATGAATGTTGTAGGTGACTTTCTTGGCGGTCGGCAGTACCTGGCCGAAGAATTTCACTTCACCCGAGCCCAGGGCGCGGCCCTTGCCGGGATTGCCTTGCCAGCCCAGATAGAAGCCGACCAGCTGCCACATGGCGTCGAGGCCGAGGCAGCCTGGCATGACCGGGTCACCTTCGAAGTGGCAGCCGAAGAACCACAGGTCCGGGTTGATGTCGAGCTCAGCGACAATTTCGCCCTTGCCGTGCTTGCCGCCGGTCTCGCTGATGTGAACGATGCGATCGATCATCAGCATGTTCGGGGCGGGCAGTTGCGCGTTCCCGGGGCCGAACAGTTCGCCGCGGCCGCAGGCGAGCAGGTCTTCCCGAGAGTAGGCGTTTTGTTTTGTCATGCGAGCTCCTCAATTATCCCCATGCTTCTAAGGCTGGGCGAATCGTCCTGGCCGGCGCGCCTGAAAAATAGGGGCGACTGCCGGCAGCCTAGTCATAGACTGTTGCGTTGTGGTGAAAGTCACAGCGCTGTGAGTACAGTTGTACTCCGCTGGCTGTGCGTTGTCACAGGCCCAGCAGTTTCCCCTTGTAACTCCAGCTTGTCACGGGCCCATCGCGCTTAGGATCGAGCAGGTAGCCAACGCAGCAGAATGCGTTGCAGATCTGCTCGTTTGAACGGTTTGGCCAGGTAATCGTTCATTCCCGCCTCCAGGCAGGCTTCGCGGTCGCCCTGCAGGGCGTTGGCGGTCAGGGCGATGATCGGCACCTGCTGCCCCTGTTCGAGCTGGCGGATCTGCCGCGTCGCTTCGTAGCCGTCCATCAGCGGCAGCCGGCAGTCCATGAGGATTGCTGCGTAGTCGTGCTGGCTGCAGCTTTGCACGGCTTGCTGGCCGTCGCCGACCAGGCTGACCTGATAGCCCAGGCTGCGCAGCATGGCCTCGATCACCGTCTGGTTGACCGGATTGTCCTCGACCAATAGTACTGCCTGACCCTCACCGCTGCCGAGCGTCAGGATGTCACTGCGCTGAGCCTGCTCGTTGCAGGTGCGAAATGGCAGCGGAACCTCGAGGGTGAAGACCGAACCCTCGCCCAATTGGCTTTCTGCACGCAGGGTACCGCCCATGCGCTCGGCCAGGGTGCGGGCGATCGGCAGGCCGAGACCGGTGCCGCCGTAACGTCTGGAAATGGACGTATCTGCCTGCTGGAAGGCATCGAACATATGTTCCAGGCGTTCGCCGTCGATACCGATGCCGCTGTCGCGTACGGCACAGGTGAACCACAGCACCTGGTCGTCCAGTGGCTGCCAGTGTGTTTCCACGCGGATGTGACCTTCTTCGGTGAACTTCAGCGCGTTACCGATCAGGTTGACCAGAATCTGCCGTATACGTGTGGGGTCGCCGCTTACCTCCAATCCCTCCAGGCCCGGTTGAGCGTCCAGCAGCAGTTGCAGGCCGCGCTGCTGGGCGCTGTGCTGGAAGACCTGAATGGAGCCCTGCAACAGGTCCAGCAGGTTGAAGGAAATGGCTTCGAGTTCCAGTGCCCCGCGTTCGATGCGCGAGAAATCGAGAATGTCGTTGATCACCTTGAGCAGGTGCTCGGTGGACTCTGTCGCCAGCGCCGCGTACTCGCTCTGCTCGTCGTTCAGGCTGGTGGTTTCCAGCAACTGCAGCATGCCCAGCACGCCGTTCATCGGGGTGCGCAGCTCGTGGCTCATCATGGCCAGGAAGTCCGACTTGGCGCGGTTGGCCTGCTCCGACTCCTCGCGGGCCTGGATCAGCTGGGCGATCGCCTGTTGTTGTTCCAGGCCGCTTTTTTCGAGTGCGCAGGCTAGGTTGTTGATGTGCCTGGCCAGATCGGTCAGTTCGTCGTTGCCACGCTCGATCAGGGAGGGGCGGTAATCGCCGCTCTGAATGCGTTCCAGAGCCTGACCCATGGCGCTGAGCGGTTGCGCGAGGCGTCTGGCCAGGCGGCGGGCGAGGAGGAAGGTGAGCAGCAGGGCGAACAGCGAGAGAACCCCGGCCTTGAGCAGGATTTCCTGCTGGCGGGTATTGAAGGTGTCATTGGACATGCCCACGATGACCCGACCCAGGTAGCCATCGCCGATCGCCTTGCCCAACGGTGGCAAGGCCAGCCCGCGGCCTGGCGGCCCTTGCAGGTGAATCGGCGCCTGAAACACCTCCACCTCCGGCGTGCTGTGGCCTGGTTCCTTGGGGCGCTCGACGTAGACCAGAATATTGTCGTCGCGGTCGCGAACCTCGGCAAAGCGCACGTCGGCCGTGCTCAGGGTAGCGCGCAACAGGCTTTCCAGAGTGTCCAGGTTGTCATTGAGCACGCCGTACTGAGTGGCCGGTGCGAGCTGATTGGCGATCAGTTGACCGGTATGGCCCTGCTCCTGGCGCAGGTCCTGCAGGCGGGTGAAGGTGAGAAAACCGGTCAGCAACAGCGTCAGCAGCAGTGCCGGGCCGACGCTGATCAGCTGGGTGCGGGTATGGATATTCCAGCCACGGCGCTGCCCAGTGGCTATACCATCCCTGGTGGGCTGCGGCTCTGCCGCCTGTTGGCGAGAGGGGCAGGGCGGGGGCAAGGGGCTGCCTGTGGGCACGAATCGTCCTTGGCAATTAACGTCGATCCAGCATGTTAACCGACCCGTCGCACTTTGCCAGTGCCAGGCGCGCGCACTCTGCGCTAATTCTCGTTAGCGCCCGTCAACGTGCGGCCGCCACTGAACTTTTGCCCTGGCCGGGCACTCTCGGCTCCGTATAATGCCCGCAGACCGCCATCACGCATGGCCTCATTCGGAAGAACTATGACTCAGCCCCAACCCATTGCCGTCCTCGGCGGCGGCAGCTTCGGCACCGCCCTGGCCAACCTGCTGGCGGAGAACGGCCAGCGTGTCCTGCAATGGATGCGCGATCCCGAGCAGGCCGAGCAGATGCGCCAGAGTGGCGAAAACCCGCGCTATCTGAAGGGCGTCAAGCTGCACCGTGGTATCGAGCCGACCAGTGATCTTGGCGCTGCGCTACAGCAGGCCGAGCTGGTACTGGTGGCGCTCCCTTCCAGCGCCCTGCGCGATGCCCTGCAGCCGGTGGCGGGGCAACTGGCGGGCAAGATGCTGATCAGCACGACGAAGGGCATCGAAGCTAAAACTTTCAAACTGATGAGCCAGATCCTCGAGGAGATCGCTCCCGACGCGCGCATTGGCGTGCTGTCGGGGCCGAACCTGGCCAAGGAAGTGGCCGATCACGCCCTGACCGCGACGGTGATCGCCAGTGAGGACGAAGAACTGTGTCTGCGCGTGCAGCAAGCGCTGCACGGCAGAACCTTCCGCGTCTACGCCAGTGCCGACCGTTTCGGTGTCGAACTCGGCGGTGCGCTGAAGAACGTCTACGCGATCATGTCCGGCATGGCGGCGGCGCTCGGCATGGGCGAGAACACCAAAAGCATGCTGATCACCCGCGCCCTGGCGGAAATGACCCGATTCGCAGTCAAGCTCGGCGCCAATCCGATGACTTTCCTCGGCCTGGCGGGCGTCGGCGACCTGATCGTCACCTGTTCGTCACCGAAGAGCCGCAACTATCAGGTCGGTTTCGCTCTGGGCGAAGGCCTCAGCCTGGAGGAGGCGGTGCAGCGCCTTGGCGAGGTCGCCGAGGGCGTCAATACGCTGAAGGTGCTCAAGGCGCGCGCCGAAGAGCTGGAAGTCTACATGCCGCTGGTCGCCGGCCTGCATGCCATCCTTTTTGAGGGGCGTACGCTGGCTCAGGTCATCGAGCTGCTGATGCGTGGCGAGCCCAAGACCGACGTCGATTTCATCCCTACTGCGGGTTTCTGAATCAATCAAGGAGAGTGAGTCATGAGCGACGAAAAGCAGGAGTTGGAGCGCGAGTCGATTCTGCTGCGCATTCTGTGGATGGTGATTTTCTTCATCGTCTGGCAACTGGCCGAGCTGCTGCTTGGTGCGGTCGTGCTACTGCAACTGGCTTACCGCCTGTTCTACGCTGCGCCGAACGCCGGCCTGCTGGGCTTTGGCGACAGTCTCAGCCAGTACCTGGCGCAGATCGGCCGCTTCGGCACCTTCAATACCGATGAAAAGCCCTGGCCGTTCGCCGATTGGCCGACGCCGCGTCCCCCGGAAGGCGAAACCGCACACAGCATTCCGCCGGCGCCGCACCCGGTGCGCGACGAGGAGCCCAAACTGTGAGGCTATGGCTGCTGCGCCATGGCGAGGCCGAACCGCAGGCTGCCAGCGATGCCGCCCGCGAGCTCACCGCTTATGGACGCAAGGAAGTGCAGCAGGCCGCCACGCAGCTCGCCGGTCGGCCCCTGACCGCCATCATCGCCAGTCCTTACGTGCGAGCTCAGCAGACAGCCGAGCTGGTGCGCAGCTCGCTGGGGTTCGCCGGTAAGATCAATACGGTGCCCTGGCTGACGCCGGACAGTGATCCGCGTGATGCCCTGAAATTTCTCGATGAGCGAGAGGGCGGCGAGGTGCTGTTGGTCAGCCACCAGCCGCTGATCGGTGCCCTGGGTGGCTTGCTGGTCCACGGCCACCGTCAGGAGCCGTTGCCCATGCGCACCGCCAGCCTGGCCGAATTGGAAGGTGATATCCCGGCTGCCGGGCTGATGGAACTGCTGGCGCTGATTCATCCGCATTGAGGCAAACCCCAAGCTACAGGCAGGAGCTCAAGCTCGACTAATGTGTCGGGGTCACACACTGGCACGCCTGCCGTCTGCCTAAACCAGAAACATTTCTTAACTTGCACCTCTTTTGTCTGCGTGGAATATTCAACCAAGCAAGTGCTTGGTTGATTCCTACAAAAACAACAAAGGAGGAAGCCCTGTGGCTGATGCAATCCGTTTGCCGCTCGAGCTGTTCTACGAACGTGAAGCAAGGCACCCGAACAAACGCTACATGGTGCAACCTCTGGGGGGCGGCCAACTGCTCGAGCTGAGCTGGGCCGATGTCGGCGAACAGGCGCGCCGTGTCGCCAACTGGCTGCGCAGCCGCGAGCTGCCGCCGAGCAGTCGTATCGCCATCGTTTCCAAGAACTGCGCGCACTGGATCGTGACCGATCTGGCGATCTGGATGGCGGGGCATGTTTCAGTCCCTCTTTATCCCAACCTCACCGCCGACTCCATGCGCCAGGTGCTGGAGCATTCCGAGGCCGCTCTTGCCTTCATCGGCAAACTCGATGACTGGGCCTCGATGGCGCCAGGGCTGCCGCAGGGCCTGCCTACCGTCAGCCTGCCACTGCATCCGCCTGGCGATTTCGATTACAGCTGGGATGATCTGCAGCGCAGCGCACCGATCCAGGATGACCCCAAGCCTGCCGCCAACCAGCTGGCCACCATCATCTACACCTCCGGCACCACCGGTACGCCGAAAGGCGTCATGCACAATTTCTCCAATTTCGGTTTTGCGGCGAGCAATGCCATCAAGCTGTTCGGGGTGGGCGAGGACGACCGGCTTATCTCCTACCTGCCGCTGTGCCATGTGGCCGAGCGCATGTTCGTCGAGCTGGCCTCGATCTATGCCGGGCAGACGATCTTCTTCGCCGAGAGCCTGGACACCTTTCTCGAAGACCTCAAGCGCGCGCGGCCGACCGTGATGTTCGGGGTGCCGCGCATCTGGACCAAGTTCCAGATGGGCGTGTACAGCAAGATGCCGGCGCAGAAGCTGGACCGCCTGCTGCGCCTGCCCATCATCGGTCACTTCATCGGCCGCAAGGTGCTCGCCGGGTTGGGGCTGGACGCCATCCGCTACGCGTTGTCCGGCGCAGCGCCGGTACCCGAGGCGCTGCTCAACTGGTATCGGCGCCTGGGCATGGAGATCCAGGAGGTCTACGGCATGACCGAGAACTGCGGGTATTCCCACGTCTGCCTACCCGGCCGGTTCAAGCAGGGCTGGATTGGCCAGAACAACCCGGGCGTCGAGGTGCGCATCGCCGAGGATGGTGAAGTCCAGGTGCGCAGCGGTGCGACCATGCAGGGCTATTACAAGGATCCGCTCAAGACCGCCGAGACGCTGACCGACGATGGTTTTCTGCGGACCGGCGACAAGGGCGAGCAGGACGCCGAGGGCAACCTGCGCCTTACCGGGCGCATCAAGGAAATCTTCAAGACCAGCAAGGGCAAGTACGTGGCCCCCGCACCGATCGAGAATCGCATCGGCGAACACTCGCGCATCGAGCAGGTTTGCGTGGTCGGCGATGGTTTGCCGCAACCCATCGCGCTGTGCGTGCTGTCCGACGTTGGGCGCCAGGAGGCGGCCAACGACAGCCGTGATGAGCTGGAAAGCAGCCTCAAGGCGTTGCTTGCCGAGGTCAACGACCGCCTCGACCAGCATGAGCGGCTGCAGGGCCTGGTGTTGGTCAAGGAGGTCTGGGCCGTGGAGAACGGCTTCCTCACGCCGACCCTGAAGATCAAGCGCGCGATGATCGAAGGCACCTACGGCGAGCGTTTCGCCGAGTGGCAGCAGCGCAGCGAAGCGGTGCTCTGGCACGACTGAGTGTCGCCGGGTCGGTGACGCCGGCCCTGTTTTCCCTTTTGCCCAAGGAAAGGTCCATGGCTCTCTGGCAACGAACCCCCGACATAGCGGCACTGAACGCCACGCTCAAGAACAGCATCGGCGAGGTGCTGGACATTCGTTTCGAGTCCTTCGACGACGAATCGCTCAGCGCCAGCATGGTGATCGACCCGCGCACTCATCAGCCTTACGGCCTGCTGCATGGTGGCGCCTCGGTGGTACTGGCGGAAACCCTCGGCTCTACCGCCAGCTACCTGTGCATCGACAGCAGTCGCTTCTACTGCGTTGGCCTGGAGGTCAATGCCAACCACCTGCGCGGTCTGCGCAGCGGGCGCGTGCATGCTGTGGCCCGGCCGGTGCATCTAGGGCGTACCACGCATGTCTGGGACATCCGCCTCAGCGGCGACGATGGCAAACCCAGCTGCATTTCACGGCTGACCATGGCCATAGTGCCGTTGGGCGAGCAGCCGCCGAAGCTGTGAGAGCAAAGGCTGCTGCGCGTCGGCCATACTGCGTTGAAACTAGCCTCAATATGCTCATTTACAGCTTGTAAACTGCGCTTTTTCGCCTAGTTTCGCCTTGCCTGGCGCTAGCTCGCTAGCCTTTGACCAAGCTATATGATCTGCAATTTCATCCAAGATTTGTCCGATCCGTGGCGCTACAGTACGCGCCATGGACCAGATCACTCACATCCAGAGCAGCTTGCCCGGCGTTCGCCTGATCGACGCGGAATATCGCCGCTTTGCCTTTCCCCGGCATTTTCATCTGGAGTACCACGTCGGCCTGCTGATCCAGGGGCAGCATCGCTACGTCTATGGTGGTGAGCGGCGGCACGTCGGGGCAGGGGATGTGCTTCTGATGGCGCCGGAAGGCATTCATGACGGCGCCTGCCTGGATGGAGAGAGCTACCGCATTCGGGTGATGGCCTTCGATCCCTTCTGGCTGGACGAAGCCAGTCGAACCCTGAGCGACGGCCGCCAGGGGGCGCCGAGGTTGACTACCAGCAGCTTGCGCCACCCTTTGCTGTCGCAGCACCTGCAGCATTTTCATGCGGCGATGCTGGGCGGTTCGCAGTTGGCCCAGGAGGAGGCGCTCTGGCAGGCGCTGGCCCATCTGTTGGAGATGGGCTCGACATTGCGCGTCAGCGAGCCGCATCGCGTTTTCGATCAGCGCACCTGGCAGCGGCTGCGCGACTGGCTGGAAAGTCGCCTGGACGATCCGCCCTCGCTGGAGGAAATCGCCACCTTCTGCGCCATGAGCCCGTGGCAGGCGCTCCGGCGTTTTCGTCAGCATACCGGCCTGCCGCCGCATCAGTGGTTGACCCAGCTGCGTCTGCAGCGGGCGTTGCCGCTGGTGCTGGCAGGGCAGCCCCTGAGTGAGATCGCGTTGCGCCTGGGCTTCTACGACCAGGCGCACTTCTCGCGGTTGTTCCGCCGTACTTACGGCCTGCCTCCGGCGCGCCTGCGCCAGGGCTGATTCAACCGCACATTTCATCTTTCAATTTCCTGGAGATCGTCCATGCAGGAGACGTCCGTCTTGCTGTCGCTGGCTGCCGTGTTCGCGGTGGCCCTTATCAGCCCCGGCCCCGATGTGGCGCTGGTGGTGCGTACTTCCCTGCATCAGGGCCAGCGTGCAGGCCTGCTCAGTGCCTTGGGCCTGGCCTGCGGCATTCTTCTGCATGGCACGCTGGTGCTCAGTGGCGTGGCGTTATTGCTCAGTCGCACCGAGTGGCTGTTCGACCTGGTGCAGGTTGGCGGCGCGCTCTATCTGGGCTGGCTGGGCCTTGGTGCGGTACAGGCCTGGTGGCGCGGCGCCGCCGGGCCCACGCGGCTGGACGGTGAGCTGGCGCCTTCGCTGTTCGGTCCCTGGCTGCGCGGTGTATTGACCAACCTGGGCAACCCCAAGGCCCTGGTGTTCTTCCTGGCGCTGCTCAGCAGTCTGGTGCCGGCGGACATGTCGCTGCCCGGCAAGGTGGCTTGCGCTGCGCTGTTGTTCGGCCTCAGTCTGTTCTGGTTCAGCCTGCTTGGTATCACCCTGAGCCGCCCGCTGATGCGCCAGCGGCTGCTGCAGGTGGCGCCGACCATCGACTTCGTCTGCGGCCTAGTGTTTCTGCTGGTGGCGGCGAGCATCATCGGCAGGCTGGTGTTATAGCCCTGACCATTGCGCCGCCATCAATGGCCATTACGGTCATTGCCGCAGGCCGGTGGCTGCCGGAGAATCTCGGCATATTCGTAGCTTGAGTTTGATGCATGCCGCAGCCGATCTTCTTCGCCCATGCCAACGGCTTCCCGTCTGCCACCTACGGCAAGCTGTTCGCCGCGCTGGCACCGGATTTCCAGGTGCAGCACCTGGAGCAACACGGCCACGACCCGCGTTTTCCGGTCAATGACAACTGGTCCAACCTGGTCGATGAGTTGATCCATCACCTGGAGGGTGGTGGCGAGCCGGTCTGGGGCGTCGGCCATTCCCTTGGCGGCGTGCTGCACTATCACGCCGCCTTGCTCCGCCCCGAGCTGTACCGCGGCGTGGTGATGCTCGATTCACCGGTGCTGACCCTGGCCGACCGCATGGTGATCCGTGCTGCCAAACGTTTCGGGTTCATCGACCGCATCACGCCCGCCGGCCGCACGCTGGGGCGCCGCGAGGCGTTCGCCGATCTGCTCGAAGCGCGTACCTACTTCGCCGGCAAAAGTTTGTTCCGCCGTTTCGATCCGGAATGCCTGGACGCCTATGTCAGTCACGGTCTGCAATCGGGTGAGGAGGGCCTGCGTCTGAAATTCGATCCTGCCACCGAGATCAGCATCTATCGCAGCGTGCCGCATACCGCTCCGGGGCGGCCGCAGCAGCTGGCCGTGCCGCTGGCCATGGTGCGCGGGCGCCACAGTCGCGTCGTGCTGCCGCACCATGCGCGGCTGCTCAGGCGCATGCCGCGTGCGGAATACCACCACCTGCCGGGCGGCCATATGTTTCCACTGGAGCGCCCGCAGGCCACCGCCGAGCTGCTGCGTCAGCTGTTCAGCCGTTGGGATGCCGATCAGGAGCAAAGCGCATGAACGCAGGTTTCGAAGAAGTTCGCCTGAGTCTGCCGCATATCGAACTGGCGGCGCATCTCTATGGGCCGGAGGATGGGTTGCCGGTGCTGGCCTTGCATGGTTGGCTGGATAACGCAGCGAGTTTCGCCCGCCTGGCGCCGAAGCTGGAGGGGCTGCGTATCGTCGCCCTGGATTTTGCCGGCCACGGCCACTCCGATCACCGTTCGGCCGGCGCCGGTTATGCGCTGTGGGACTACGCATTCGATGTGCTGCAGGTCGCCGAGCAGTTTGGCTGGCAGCGGTTTTCCATCCTCGGGCATTCCATGGGCGCAATCACTGCGGTGCTGCTGGCAGGGGCGATGCCCGAGCGGATTGCGCGACTGGCGTTGATCGATGGTCTGGTGCCATACACCGGCGAAGCCGAACAGGCACCGGCCAAGCTCGGCGAGGCGTTGCGAGCCAGGCAGGCGCTAAGTGACAAGCGCAAGCCGGTGTATGCCGAGATGGCGCGAGCCGTCGAAGCGCGCATGAAGGGCGTCGGTGCGGTCAGCCGCGAGGCGGCCGAATTGCTCGCCCAGCGCGGCCTGATGCCGGTGCCGGGCGGCTACACCTGGCGCACCGACACTCGTCTGACACTGCCTTCGCCGCTGCGTCTGAGTTGGGCGCACGCCCAGACATTCGTCCGCGCGCTGCAGTGCCCGGTGAGCCTGGTGCTGGCCGAGCAGGGCATGATGGGTGCGCAGCCTGCGCTGCAGACGCTGCTCGAGGATCTGCCGTTCGAGATTCACCGTCTGCCGGGCGGCCACCACCTGCACCTGGATGACGAGGCGGGCGCACAACGTGTAGCGGATTGTTTCAATCCATTCCTGCGCATTTCTTGACTTGCCTGCGGCCCTGGGGAAAGGTGTGGCGGTCTGCCATGGAGGATCGCATGATCGACCCGTTCAACGTCGCCATTCATTGCTTCGCAAGTTCACCTGCCGTTTCCCTGGTACGGGGCACCTCTGGATGATGGGGCGTATGAAGCTTTTTTCCGTTGTGCTTGCCACTCTCTGCAGTGGTGTAGCGTTGGCGGCGGATTTGCCCGGCAGCCGAGACCTTGAAGTGTTGCCGCGCTTTCCTGCCAGCCAAATCGTTGCATTCAAGGAGGCGCCCGACGTCGAGCGCATCTACCCGCAAGGTTCGATTCGCCGCATCAGCGGGCGTTTGCGTTACGAGCGGGAGATCCTGGTGCAGGGCCAGCACAGCGCAGTGACCTACGAACTGCCGCGCACTCACAGCGCCGATCAGGTATTTACCGCGGCGCGGGAAACGCTGCTGGAGCAGGGCGCCGAGTTGCTCTATTGGTGCCAGGGGCGCGAGTGTGGTGCGAGCAACCTGTGGGCCAACGCGGTGTTCGGTAATGCCACGCTGTATGGCTCCGACGATCAGCAGGCCTATGCTCTGTTGCGCCTGGCCGAACCGAATCACGAAAGTCTGCTGGCGCTGTACAGCATCACCCGCGGCAACCGCCGTGCCTACCTGCACGCCGAGCAACTGGATGCCGACGCGGCACTGGGCGAGCTGCTGCCGACACCAGCGACCCTGCTGCGTCAGCTGCGCACCGATGGGCAGTTGAAGCTGCCCGACGAGGCCAAGGCCGACAGCGCCTGGGTGGCGGTGCTGGCGCGTAGCCTGAACCTCGACAGCACCCTGCGAGTCGCCCTGGCAGGCAGTCAGGCCGAAGCCTGGCGCGAGGCGCTGATCGAGCAGCGTGTGCGCGAGGCGCGCCTGGAACTTGGGGATGCTGCGGATGATGCTCTGAGCGTGCGTCTGTTGCGTTAAGCTATCGCTCGCAATCGCCTGTTATAGAGCGCCCGCAAGGGCGCTCTGTCGTTTCGTCGAAGGGAGTTTTGCCTGATGGCCACTAATGATCGTCTGCTGGTGCAGATTCTCCTGCTTGGCCTGCTGGCAGCCAGTCTCTGGGTGCTGGCGCCATTCTGGTCGGCGCTGTTCTGGGCCGCGGTGCTGGCCTTCGCCAGTTGGCCGCTGATGCGCCTGCTGACGCAATTGCTCAACGGGCGCCTGTCGCTGGCGGCGGGCATCCTGACTGGCGTCTGGGTGATCATGGTGGCGGTGCCGCTGGTGTGGCTGGGCTTCAACCTGGCCGATCACATCAAGGACGCCAACGCCCTGGTCAGGGATCTGCAGGTCGAAGGCCTGCCGCCGCCGCCGAGCTGGCTGGGCAGCATTCCGCTGGTGGGCGATCGCCTGGTCGAACTGTGGCGCACCATCGACCAGCAGGGCGCCGCCTTCTTCGACACCTTGCGGCCCTATCTGGGCCAGGTCGGCAACTGGCTGGTGGCGCGTAGCGCGAAGATCGGCGCAGGCATGGTCGAGCTGGCCCTGAGCCTGGTGCTGGTGTTCTTCTTCTACCGAGACGGGCCGCGCCTGGCGGTGTTCGTGCACAGCCTGCTGGAGCGGCTGATCGGCGAGCGTGCCGACCATTATCTGGAGCTGGTCGCCGGCACCGTGCAGCGCGTGGTCAACGGCGTGATCGGCACCGCCGCAGCGCAGGCTGTGTTGGCCTATATCGGCTTCGTCATCGCCGGCGTGCCGGGCGCCCTGGTGCTCGGTCTGCTGACCTTCGCCTTCAGCTTCATCATGATTCCGCCGTTGATCTGGGGCCCGGCCGTGGCCTGGCTGGTGTGGCAGGGGGAGATCGGCATGGCGATCTTCCTGGGCATCTGGGGCTTCTTCATCATCAGTGGCGTGGACAACATCCTCAAACCCTACCTGATCAGCCGTGGCGGCAACCTGCCGCTGGTAGTAGTGCTGTTGGGCGTGTTCGGCGGCATTCTGGCCTTCGGTTTCATGGGCCTGTTCCTCGGCCCGACCTTGCTGGCAGTAGCTTACAGCCTGCTCAGCGACTGGGTGGCGGACAAGACGCCGCCGGCCGAAGCGCTGGTGAACAAGCCGCTGCCGGGCGAGGAACCACGCGGCTGATCAGCCGCGTTCGCTCTCGTACTTGTCGAGGGTGTCGCTCGCGATCTGCCGACCCAGCATGATCAGCTCCGGCGCCTTGTAGAACTCGAAGAAACGGCAGGCGCGCTTGGGCACATTGATCAGCACATCCGGCGGATAGCCGGCGATCTTGTATTGCGCCAACGAGGTCTGCATCACCTCGAAGCTCTGGTTGACCAGCTCCAGCAGCGACGCCGGCCCGCTGAATTCGGCGACCCGCGAACCGCTGGCGGATTTAGGCGCGGGTTCGTCCTCATTTTCCCTGCGGCTCGGGGCTGCGGCCGGGCTGACGTCATCGGCAACGCGTTGCTCCTCGGCAAGCAGCAGGGTTTCGTCCTCGCTCTTGCGGCGGAAGCTCGGCAGGCGTGAGCCGAGCGAGGTCATCAACTGGTCGATGCGGCCTTTGATGGCGGCCGGGCGCTCGATGACCGGCAACTGGTAGTGGTTCTGGTTGGTGGCGTTGAGGTTGACCGCGATGATCAGGTCGCAGTGGCTGGACACCACCGGCACGATCGGCAATGGATTGAGCAGGCCGCCATCGACCAGCATGCGTTTGCCCTGGACGACTGGCGTAAACAGGCTGGGTATCGCCGCCGAGGCGCGCATCGCCTGATGCAGGCAGCCTTCCTGGAACCAGATTTCCTGCTGGTTGGTCAGGTCGGTGGCGACCGCGGTGAAGGGGATGTTCAGGTTCTCGATATCCACCTCGCCGACGATCTCCTGAATCCGCCCGAATACCCGCCCGCCACGGATGGCGCCGAGGCGGAAGCTGACGTCGATCAGGCGCAGCACATCGAGATAATCCAGGCTCTCCGTCCATTCGCGGTATTCGCGCAGCTTGCCGGCGGCGAAGATACCGCCGACCACCGCGCCCATCGAGCAGCCGGCGATGCAGCCGATTTCATAACCGCGCGCCTGCAACTCCTCGATCACGCCAATGTGCGCATAACCGCGCGCGCCGCCTGATCCCAGCACCAGCGCTACTTTCTTGCTCATTTGTTTGTCTCCCCCCTAGCAAGCTTCGACCTTACTCGGCCAGCGGAGCGGAGCCAAGGCAGTCTTTGCTAGAATCCGCCGCCAGTAAACGCGGCGAGAGTGAAACCATGAGCGAACCCATTCGTTTGACCCAGTACAGTCACGGCGCCGGTTGCGGCTGCAAGATTTCACCGAAGGTGCTCGAGGTGATCCTCGCCGGCAGCGGCGCGCAGAATCTCGATCCCAATCTCTGGGTCGGCAATGCCTCGCGCGATGACGCGGCGGTCTACGCGATCGATGAAGAGCGCGGCGTGGTTTCCACCACCGACTTCTTCATGCCGATCGTCGATGATCCCTATGACTTCGGTCGTATCGCCGCCACCAATGCCATCAGCGACATCTACGCCATGGGCGGCGACCCGCTGATGGCCATCGCCATCCTTGGCTGGCCGGTCAATGTGCTGGCCCCCGAAGTTGCGCGTGAGGTGATCCGCGGCGGTCGTGCGGTGTGCGACGAAGCCGGTATTCCGCTGGCGGGCGGGCATTCGATCGATGCGCCGGAGCCGATCTTCGGCCTGGCCGTGACCGGCCTGGTGAGCAAGGCCAACATGAAGCGCAACGACACCGCCACGGCTGGCTGCAGGCTCTACCTGAGCAAACCACTGGGCATCGGCATCCTCACCACGGCGGAGAAGAAGGCCAGGTTGCGCGATGCGGACGTCGGCCTGGCGCGTGACTGGATGTGCACCCTGAACAAGCCCGGCAGCCGCTTTGGCAAACTCGCCGGCGTGCAGGCGATGACCGACGTGACCGGCTTCGGCCTGCTTGGCCACCTGGTGGAAATGGCCGATGGCAGTGGCCTCAGCGCGCGCGTCGATTTTGCTCGCGTGCCGCGTCTGGACAGCGTCGAGCATTACCTCGAGCAGGGCTGCGTGCCCGGCGGCACCTTGCGCAATTTCGACAGTTACGGCGACAGGATCGCGCCGTTGCCGGAGCTGGCCAAGCTGCTGCTGTGCGATCCGCAGACCAGTGGCGGCCTGCTGGTTGCCGTGGCGCCGGAAGGCGAGGCCGAGTTTCTCGCCGTGGCCGCCGAACTGGGGCTGGCGTTGGCGCCCATTGGCGAGATGGTCGAGCGACAGCGCTACGCGGTCGAGGTGCTGTGATGCGCGACAATTGCACCGACTACCGCGAACTGTTCCTCAATGACCGGGCGATGATGGATACCCGGGCGCCGGTCGAATTCCACAAGGGCGCCTTTCCCGGCGTGATCAACCTGCCGCTGATGACCGATATCGAGCGGCAGAAGGTCGGTACCTGCTACAAGCAGCAGGGCCAGCAGGCAGCCATCGAGCTGGGGCATCAACTGGTCAGCGGCCGCAGCAAGGCCGAGCGCATCGAAGCCTGGGCGACCTTCGCCAAGGCCAATCCCGACGGTTATCTGTACTGCTTCCGTGGCGGCCTGCGTTCGCAGATCGTCCAGCAGTGGCTGAAAAGCGAGGCGGGTATCGACTACCCGCGGGTGGTCGGTGGCTACAAGGCCATGCGCAATTTCCTGCTGCAGACCAGCGACGACGCGGTGCAGGCATGCGACTTCGTGCTGGTTGGCGGGATGACCGGCACCGGCAAGACCGAGGTCCTAGGTCAGCTCGACAATGCCGTGGATCTGGAAGCTCACGCCAATCATCGCGGCTCCAGTTTCGGCAAGCGCGCCAGTGGCCAGCCGGCCCAGATCGACTTCGAGAACGCGCTGGCCATCGATTTTCTCAAGCGCCGCGCCGCGGGCCAGCAGCAATTCGTCCTGGAAGACGAGGCGCGTCTGATCGGTCGCTGCTCGTTGCCGCTGCCGTTGCACCAGGCGATGCAGCACCACCCGCTGGTGTGGCTGGAAGACAGCGTGGCCAATCGTGTGGAGCGCATTCTGCAGGCCTACGTGATCGAGCTGTGCGCCGAGTTCGTCGCGGCTCTGGGCGAGGAAGAGGGCTTCGTGGCATTCGCCGCGCGTCTGCGCGAGAGCCTGGGCAACATCACCCGCCGCCTGGGCGGCGAGCGTTACCAACGGCTGGCCGCGATCATGGACCAGGCGCTACAGGAGCAGCAGGTCAACGGGCAGGTGGATACCCATCGTGGCTGGATAGAAGCCTTGCTGGTGGAGTACTACGATCCCATGTACGTGTTCCAGCGCGAGAGCAAATCCGGACGCATCGAGTTCGCCGGCGAGCAGCAGGCTGTGGTGGAATACCTGCGCAAGCGAAACGGCGGGTGAGTCGGGCACTTTCGCCCTGCCGTAGCGTCATAGACTGGGCCAACCCGAAGTCCCTATCCATCCGAGGAGTGTGGTCGATGAAACACTGGATCTGTTTGCCGCTGCTTGCGGTGGCGCTTACCGGCTGCGCCGGCAAGACCGTTTACCGCGAGACCTGTGCCAATCAGCTGGATGCCGCCTGGAAAGAGCTGAGCATCGCCGAGGCCGAAGGCTTCGCCGGTACCGTCAGTTATTCCAAGGCCTTCTCGCTGCTGACCGCCGCCAAGACCCAGCAGCAGTTCGAAGCCTACGAAGGCTGCGTCAGCAAGGCCGAGCGCGCACGCTTCTACATCCGCGAATCGCGAGCGGGGCGTTGATGCAGCTTGATTTCACCGAGCTGAGTCCGCTCGAGGCCTATCGCTGGCTGGCTTCCAGTGTCACCCCGCGCCCCATCGCCTGGGTCTCGACCCGTTCGCCCGAAGGCATCGCCAACCTGGCGCCGTTCAGCTTCTTCCAGGTGATCAGTGACAGCCCGCCGACCGTGCTGGTCAACGTCAACACCCGTGACGATGGCAGCCTCAAGGACACTCTGCGCAATGCCCAGGCCAGCGGCGAGCTGGCGATTCAGCTGGTCAGCTTCGCTCAGGCCGAGGCGATGAATGCCAGCGCCAAGATCCTGCCGCATGAGGTCAGCGAGTTCAGCCACTGCGCCATCGCCAGCCAGCCGTGCGAGCGCATCGACGTGCCGCGTGTCGCTGGTGCGCCGGTAACTTTCGAATGCCGTGTGGCGCAGATCCAACCCTATCCGGCGCAGCAGCCCAACTGCCATCTGATCTTCGCCGAAGTGTTGCTGGCGCATATCGATGACGAGGTGCTCAACGAGCAGGGGCGTCTCGATCCTCTGAAGCTCGACCTGATCGGGCGCCTGGGTGGCAGCGCTTATTGCCGCACACGGGACCTGTTCCAGATGCAACGCCCCTGATCCCGTTCTGAAAACGACGTCCAGTTAGCTTTCCCGGCCATCTCGCTGGTTGATGGCTTGTCGCCAGCAGCCTTGCACTCCTATGTTCCAGAATTCGCGGCTGGCTGCGGTAGGCAGGGGGATGTCATGGGTGGCTCATTGGGCAAGCGCTTGGCCAGTCTGAGTACGGCCAGCAAGTTGATGCTGGGTTTCGCTCTGGTATTGATGCTCACCGCTCTGGTGGCTGCCACCGGATTGCTGGCGCTGCGTGAGGTCAGTGCCGGCGCCGAATTGCAGCAGCGCATGAGCGCCCTTGGCGAGCAGGTGCTGCGCATGCGCCAGAGCGAACAGGCGTTTGCCCTGAGCGGCGACAAACAGCATGCCGAGCGCCTGGCGCAGCAGGCCGAGGCGATTTTGCAGGCCGGCCAGGCCCTGCAGGCCGAGCTGGATAGCGACACGGCCACGATCATGGTGCAGGTCGAGCCGGCGTTGGCGGATTACCGCAGCGCCTTCGCCCGCTACGTCGAACTCACCGACAACATGCAGCTGTCGCTACAGGCCGCCGACTGGCTGGTGGTCAGCGCCGCCAACAGCCTGGATCTACTGCAGGAAGGACTCTCCGAGGATGGCGTCGACCTGCTCAAGAGCTCCCAGGGCGAGCAGGGCGGCGATTCGGTGCTGCAGGCCGGCAAGGTCGGCAAGATTCACCAGCTGCTGCTGCAGGCGCTGGACCAGGCGCGCCAGCGCCTGGAGGCCAGCCGGCGCAGCGATGCCGACGAGCAGAGCGAAATCGCCCAGGCCGGCGAGGCACAGGCACTGGCTGCCGAGCTGCGCGATGCACTGGAGGACCCCGGTTATGCCGCGGTGCTCGGCGAGGTGGTGGTCAACGTCGATTCCTTCAACGAGCGCCTGCAGGAGTACGCCAGCCAGCTGCAGCAGCAAAAGCAGGTTTACGGACAGCTGGTCGCTCAGGTCGAGCAGTTGCTGCAGCAGGTCGAACTGGCCCTGGAAACCCAGCGCCTGAGCATGCAGGCCGAGCGTCAGGCCAGCAGCGGCCTGATCATCGCCGCAGCGGCCCTGGCCCTGCTGTTCGGCCTCGGTGCGGCGCTCATGATCAGCCTGGCCATCGTGCGTCCGCTCAAGCGGGTCATCGGCCTGGCCGAAGCCATCGCCGCTGGCGACCTCGGGGTACGCATCGAGCAGGATCGCCGCGACGAGATCGGCCAGTTGCTCGCAGCCGTGCAGCGCATGGCCGGCAACCTGCGTGAGATGGTCGGCCGCCTGCAGGGCGGTGTGGCGCAGATATCCAGTTCTGCCCAGACGCTTTCGGCAACGGCCGAGCAGACGCGCCAGGGCGTCAACGGCCAGAAGCTGGAAACCGATCAGGTCGCCACCGCAATGAGCGAGATGACCGCCACGGTGCATGAGGTGGCGCGCAACGCCGAAGCGGCCGCGGCCTCCACCGAACAGGCCGACCAGCGGGTCGGCGCGGGCAGCCAGGTGGTGCGTCAGACCTTGCAGCGCATCGTGCAGCTGGCCGGGGCGATGGACGCCACCACGCAGAGCATCCAGCGCCTGAGCCAGGACACCCAGCGTATCGATGCGGTGCTCGATGTGATCAAGAGCGTCGCCGAGCAGACCAACCTGCTGGCGCTCAATGCCGCCATCGAGGCGGCGCGTGCCGGTGAACAGGGGCGCGGGTTCGCGGTGGTCGCCGATGAGGTGCGTGCGCTGGCCAAGCGCACCCAGCAGTCCACGGCGGAAATCGAATCGCTGATCGCGGCGCTGCGCGAAGGCAGCCGCCGTGCCGTGACCGACATGGAGCAGAGCGCCAGCCTGGTGAACCTGACGGTTGGTGACGCCAACCAGACCGAAGGCGCGTTGGTGGCCATTGCCGAGGCGGTGGGCCTGATCTCGGAGATGAACCAGCAGATCGCCGCGGCGGCCGAGCAGCAGACTGCGGTGGCCGAGGAGATCAACCGCAGCGTCACCTCGATCCGCGACATTGCCGATCAGTCGGCCATGGCAATGGACGAAACCGCCTCGTCGAGCATCCAACTGGCCGAGCTGGGCCGGGAACTGCACGCCATGGCCGGGCAATTTCGACTGGCATAGCGGTTGGCCTCACAGTTTCGTGAGTAAAAATTTCATGGCGCTATGCCGCATGCCGGCACGCCAGTAGCATCGACGTTCTGCATAAGGAGCGAACGATGCGAAGCAAACTCGACGCCTGTCTCGACTCGGTCAATCAGGTGCTGCTGGGAAAAGAGGCGCAGGTGCGTCTGGCGCTGGCCTGCCTGCTGGCGCGCGGTCACCTGCTGATCGAAGACTTGCCTGGCATGGGCAAGACCACCTTGAGTCATGCCCTGGCGCGCGTGCTGGGACTGAGCTTCCAGCGTATCCAGTTCACCTCCGACCTCTTGCCTGGCGATATCCTCGGCACCTCGGTGTTCGACAAGGACAGTGGCCAGTTCGTCTTTCATCCCGGGCCGATCTTCGCCGAGCTGGTGTTGGCCGACGAGATCAACCGCGCTACCCCGAAAAGTCAGAGCGCGTTGCTCGAGGCCATGGAGGAAGGGCAGGTGACCATCGAGGGCGCGACCCGGCCGCTGCCCGAGCCGTTCTTCGTCATTGCCACGCAGAACCCGGTGAGCAGCGGCGGCACCTTCGCCCTGCCTGAATCCCAGCTCGACCGCTTTCTCATGCGCCTGTCGCTGGGCTATCCGGCCCAGGCCGCAGAGCGGGCCTTGCTGCTGGGCGACGCCCGGCGCGACCTGCTGCCGCGCATCGAGCCGATTCTCGACCATGCCGAGCTGGCACGTTTGCAGGCGGAGGTGCCCAAGGTGCGGGCCAGCGATGCGTTGGTCGACTACGTGCTGCGTCTGGTCGAGGCGACGCGCAGCCAGCCGCAGTTCGCTTGGGGCCTGTCGCCGCGCGCCAGCCTGGCGCTGCTGGCCGCGGCAAGGGCCTGGGCACTGCTGGCCGAACGTGATTACGTGATTCCCGAGGATGTGCAGGCGGTGTTGCCGTCGGTAGTCGGCCATCGTCTGCGCGAGCGCGCCGATCCCACCGGCCATGGCGGTGGCGCTCTGGTGCAATGGCTGTTGCGCGAAGTGCCGGCACTCTGATGCGCGCAGCGCTGAAACCGCTCTGGCGGCGCTGGCTGGCCAGGCGCATTCCTCCGGCAGCCAGCGTGCGCCTGAATCAGCGGCGCATCTTCATTCTGCCCAGCCGGATGGGCGGCGCGTTCGCCGTGGTGCTGCTGTTGATGCTGCTGGTGGGTATCAATTACCAGAACAGCCTGGCCTATGGCCTGACCTTCCTGCTGATGTCGGTGTTCGTCGTCACCATCCTGCACACCTATCGCAACCTGGCCGGGCTGGTGCTCAAGGCAGGCGGTGGCGGGGCGGTGTTCGTCGGCGAGCAGGCGCGTTTTCGCGTGCGCCTGGAAAGTCGCGCGCGCCAGCACCAGGCCATCGCCCTGGGTTGGCCGCCTGCGGAGCTGGTGGTGCGCGATGTGCCGCGTGAAGGACAGACCGAAGTGGATCTGAATCTTGCCGCTACGCGGCGTGGCTGGCTGCGCCCCGAGCGTCTGCGGGTGGAAAGTCGCTTCCCCCTGGGGCTGCTGGTGGCCTGGAGCTGGGTCGATCTGGACCAGGCGGTGCTGGTCTACCCGCGGCCGCTGGAAGGCGACCTGCCGCTGTCAGCGGGCCTGGGTGATGAGGAGCAGGAAGAGGGCATGCGTGCCCGTGGCCAGGGCGCCGACGATTTCCAGGGCCTGCGCGAATATCAGCCGGGTGACTCGAAGCGGCGCCTGGACTGGAAGGCCTATTCGCGTGGCCAGGGCCTGCTGGTCAAGGATTTCGCCATGCTCAGCGGGCGTGACCTGTGGCTGGACTATGACAGCCTGGCTGGCGACAGCGAAATGCGCCTGTCGCTGCTCTGTCACTGGGTGCTGCAGTTTTCCGAGCGGCAGCAGGCATTCGGCCTGCAACTGCCGGGGCAGGTGATCGCCCCGGATTACGGCGACGGCCATCGCGACGCCTGTCTGCGTGCCCTGGCGCTGTTCGGAGCGCGGCCATGAGCAGCTTGCCAGGTATCCCGCGGGTCGCCCTGATTTGGTTGCTGGTAGCACAGGTGCTGGTGATCGTGCCGCACCTGGTGCACCTGCCTATGTGGATGGTCGCGCTGTGGCTCGGCGCTGCCGGTTGGCGCGTGCAGATCTTCCGCATGCGTGCGCGCTACCCCAGAGGCTGGGCCAAGGGCGGCCTGGTGCTGCTGGTATTGGCCGGTATCCTGCTGTCGCGTGGCACCTTGGTGGGGCTGGATGCGGCAGCGGTGCTGCTGATCGCCACTTTCACCCTCAAATTGCTGGAGATGCGTACGCGGCGTGACGCGCTGGTGGTGATCTTCCTCGGCTTCTTCTGCGTGGTGACCGCTTACCTGTTCGAGGACGGCATTCTGGCCGCGCTCTACAGCCTGTTGCCGGTCACGGCACTGCTGGCTGCACTGGTCGGCCTGCAGCACAGCGGTTTTGCCGAGCGCCCCTGGCCGACCCTGCGCCTGGCCTGCAGCCTGATGCTGCAGGCGATACCGCTGATGGTGCTGCTGTTCGTGTTTTTTCCGCGCATGGGGCCGCTTTGGTCGCTGCCGCTGCCCAACGACAAGGGCGTCACCGGGCTTTCGGACAGCATGGAGCCGGCCGATATTGCCGAACTCAGCCGTTCCTCGGCGCTGGCCTTTCGTGCCAGTTTCGAGGGCGAAGTGCCGCCGCGGGTGCAGCTGTACTGGCGCGCTTTGACGCTGGAGCGCTTCGATGGTCGGCGCTGGTCGCAGTCCAATTACGCGGAAGTGCCGGTCGCGCCGCAGTGGAGCAAGGCCGGAGAGCCGCTCGATTACAGCGTCATCATGCAGCCCAGTGGCAAGCGCTGGCTGTTCGCTCTGGACGTTGGCGAGATGGCGCAGCAAAGCGGGCGCATGATGAGCGACTTCCGTTGGCAGCGCTTGCGCCCGGTGGATCGGCCTCTGTTGTACCAGGTGCGTTCCTGGCCGCAGGCCGTGCGTGAGGCGCAGGCCGAGCCGCCTGGCGTGCGCCAGGCGCTGCAGTTGCCCGAGCAGGGTGATCCGCGCAGCCGTGCCTGGGCCGCCGAGCTGAAGGCCCAGTACCCGCAGGGCGATGCGCTGGTGGCGGCCGTGCTGCAGCATTTCAACCGCGAGCCCTACGTCTATACATTGCGTCCGCAGCCGCTGGGGCGTGACAGCATCGACGAGTTCCTGTTCGACACCCGGCGTGGCTTCTGCGCGCACTATGCCGGCGCCATGACCTTCGTGCTGCGAGCGGCGGGCATTCCAGCGCGAGTGGTCACCGGTTACCAGGGCGGTGAGTTCAACCCCAACGGCAACTACCTCCAGGTGCGCCAGTTCGACGCCCATGCCTGGGTCGAGTACTGGCTGCCCGGGCAGGGCTGGCGCAGCGTCGACCCCACTTTCCAGGTCGCCCCAGAGCGTATCGAGCAGGGCCTGGAAGAGGCCCTGGCCGAAGAGGATGGCTTTCTCGACGATCAACCGTTCTCGCCTTTGCGCTATCGCGAGCTGGCCTGGCTCAACCAGCTGCGCATGAGTTGGGAGAATCTCAATTACGGCTGGCAGCGTTGGGTGCTGGGCTATCAGGGCGAGCAGCAATTGAAGCTGCTGCAGAACTGGTTCGGCAGCCTTGACTGGCAACGGCTCGCCCTGGCACTGGTGGGTACGGGCGGATTATTACTCGGGCTGCTGGCCTTGTGGTTACTCAAGCCCTGGCAGCAGCGTGCCGACCCGCAGCGGCAGGTGTTCCGCAAGTTCGAGCGCCTGCTGGCGCGTCATGGCGTGCAGCGAACTGCGGGCGAAGGTGCGCGCTCCTTCGCGTTGCGTGCTGCGCAGCAGCTGCCTGAGCAAGCGGCGCACATCGAGGCTTTCGCGCGTTGCTTCGAGCAGCAGCGTTACGCCGGCGAGCCGGTTTCGCGGGCGGCCCTGCAACGGGCATTGAGCGATTTGCGCCGGGCATTGCCCTGGCGCCTGTCGCGTTAGCGACCATTGGTCACTTGCGTCAGGGCATGGCCAGGCTGTTAGCTGCGGCCATCGTCATCGGAGGAACGAGCATGAGCGATTTCATCGAGCATTGCCTGGGCCGCGTTCTGGCTCTGCATATGCGCCTGTATGCCTGTCAGGCGCGGCTGGCTGACTGCACCGACCCGGAGGCGCTACACGATCTGCGCATCGCCCTGCGCCAACTGCGCAGCCTGTTGCGTCCGCTGCGCGGCCTGCCGGCGGTGGATGCCTTGGAGCAGGGCGCAGCGGTGTTGGGACGCCTCAGCGGGCCGCTGCGTGATCGCGAGGTGCTGGTGGCCGAGCTGGAACGCCGCGGGATGGCGCATTTGGCTCCGGCCGATGAGGCGCAGCGTGCTGCCGGCTATGCCGCGATCGCTCGCAGCGGTGAGCTTGCGGATCTGATGCTGCTGCTCGACAGCTGGCCGAGCAACTGGCACGACGCCGCCAGACAGGGACAATTGCACGACGTAAAAAAACGCATCCGGCGTCGTTTGCGCCGTCAGCAAAGGCAACTGGCCCGAGCATTGCGCGATCCTGCCCATGACCGCCATCGCCTGCGCCTGCTGATCAAGCGAGTGCGTTACGGCGCTGAAACCTACCCGGCGCAAAGTCGTTTGGACAAGGCAGCACGGCAGCGACTCAAGCGTGCGCAAAGCGCCTTGGGAGACTGGCACGATCATGTGCAATGGCTGGCGCAGGCCGAAGCGTCGCCTTCGCTGCAGCCTTGTCTGGATGCCTGGCGGCGCGCCGAGCAAGCGGCTGAACGCCGAGCTGACGAGGTGTTGCTGGCGCTGTATGTCGACTTCCCGGGATAAGACGACATTCTCGCCGGCAATATGACCGTTTAGGCACTTTTCCAGGCTATCGTTGCGCTGTGCCCATACCCTAAGATCGTCGCCATCGATGAATCTTGAGGTGCGTATGGTCTTTTCCGAGATGCTCGACGCGGTGCGTCGCGATGCCAATGCCGTGACGATTCCGGCCGAATGGGGGCAGGGGCGTGCCAGCTTCGGTGGTCTGGTAGCCGCGCTTGCTTTCGAGGCGATGCGCGCCCAGGTGTCGCAGGGGCGGCCGGTGCGCTCGCTGGCCATCACCTTCGTCGGGCCGGTGGCGCCGGATGTACCGGTGAGCTTCCAGGCCGAGGTGCTGCGCGAAGGCAAGGCAGTCAGCCAGATGCTCCTGCGCGCGGTCCAGGATGGCCAGGTGGTGACGGTGGTGCAGGGCAGTTTCGGCGCGTCTCGCCAGTCGGTGATCGCCGTGGAGGCTCTTGCCGCACCGCAGGTTCCACCGGTCGAGCAGTGCCAGGAACTGCCCTACGTCCGCAACGTCACGCCCGAGTTCACTCGCTTTCTGGCCATGCGCTGGGGCATCGGCGGCATGCCGTTCACCAACAATCCTTCGCGGCAGATGGGCGGCTGGGTGCGCTTGCGCGGCGAGGGCGAACCGCAGGCGCTCAGCGAAGCGCATCTGTTGGCGCTGGTCGATGCCTGGCCGCCAGCGGTGCTGGCGCATTTGAAAAGTCCGGCGCCGGGCAGTTCGCTGACCTGGACCATCGAGTTCGTCCAGCCACTGCGTAGCCTCAGCACTGAAGATTGGTGCTTGTATCGCGCGGACATCGAATACGCCCGCGATGGCTACGGTCATGTGGCCGCGGCGATGTGGAGCCCGGCAGGCGAGTTGATCGCCCTGAGCCGGCAGACCGTAACGGTATTCGGCTGAGTCGCCAGGCAGCCGATGGGCGCCAGCAAGTTTGTGGCTCCGCTGGCTACCTGCCTTTGCGCCAGGCACGCCACCAGTCACCGCTGAACACGAAGCGGGGAAAGGTGATGCACTGTTCCAGTAACAGACGCTTGCAGGCATCTCGCCTGCCGATGAAGGGTTCCGGCTGATTCCGTTCCAGGCGATGACCCTGGGCCTGCAGGGCCAGTGCGGCATACAGGCCGATGGCGCCAAGCGCGAGCGGGACGAAGCCTAGGTGCCACAGGCCGATCAATAGCAGCAGGAGCGATAGCAGAAACAGCGGCACGGCGATCAGGTGCAGCAGCAGGTTGGTGGGGTGCCTGTGCTGGTCGGCGTAGTGGCGCCACTGCCAGGCCAGCAGATTGGGATGACGTTTGCTCATGATGCAGTCCTCGACTCGATGGTCCGAGTCTAGGGCTGTCATTGCCGCACGACGAATTGCTCCTGGCTATCGGGCAGATAGTTCATCGGGGGCTGTCACAGACGCAACTGACCGATGGCCTTGTTCAATTCGCCTGCCAGCTGTGCGAGTTGCTGGCTGGTGGCCGCCGATTCCAGGGTCTGGCCGACCGTCTGCTCGGTAACGTCGCGGATGCCGACCACCGAGCGGCTCATCTCCTCGGCGACCTGGCTCTGCTGGGTGGCGGCCACGGCGATCTGCGTATTGCTGTCGCGCATCAGCGCTACGGCGGCGGTGATCGCAGCCAGCGACTCGCCAGCCTCCTGCGCCAGTTGCACGCAGTGGTTGGCGTTCTCCGAGCTTTCGCGCATGAACTCCACGGCGTCGCGGGTGCCGCCCTGCAGGTTGCCGATCATCTGGGTGATCTCGTCGGTCGAGTCTTGCACGCGCTTGGCCAGGTTGCGCACCTCGTCGGCGACCACGGCGAATCCACGGCCCATTTCACCGGCGCGAGCGGCCTCGATGGCGGCATTGAGGGCGAGCAGGTTGGTTTGCTCGGCGATGCCGTGGATGACGCCGACCACGCGGCTGATGTGCTGGCTATCTTCGGCCAGGCGCTCAATGCTGCCGGCGCTCTGCTGCACCCCGCGCGACAGGGCTGCGATGGACTGCTCGACGCGTTCGACCACCTGCTGGCCGGCGCGGGCCAGTTGGTCGGCGTTCAGCGACTGATCGCGGGTGGTGCCGGCGTGATCGGCGATGTGCTGAACCGTCGCCGACATTTCGTTGATCGCGGTGGCGGCCTGGTCGGTTTCGCTCTGCTGGCTGAGCATGCCCTGGCGCACGGCGCCCATGCGTTCGGCCATGTTGCGCGTACCGCTGTTCAACTCGCTGGCGACCTGGCCAACCGTGCCGACCACACGCTGGTAGCCGGCCTGCATGGCATTGAACGCGGCGGCCATCTGGCCGACCTCATCGCGGCTCTCCAGCGGCACGCGCAGCGACAGGTCTCCGCTGCGCTCGGCCTGCAGCATGACGTCCTTTAGCGTGTTGAGGTGGCTGAGCAGGAAGCGGATCAATAGCTGCGAGGCTGCCAGCAGCAACAGCATCAGCACGGCGACCGCCAGGGCGTAGGTGAGGGCGTGCTCGGCGAACAGATCGAGCAGGCTGGGTGCGCGAGCGGTGACCGCCAGGTTGCGCCCATCGCTGAGGGTGACGCGCTGCGCGCCGATTACCGGCGAGTCGCCGAAGCGGGCGTCATGCTCCAGTGGCTGCCAGCCGCTGGCATCGGGGGCACCTTGGGCGCCCGGCAGGCTGCCTTGCAGCACCTGGATATTGGCCGCGCTGGGCAAGGGCGATTGTTGCGGCCACTGTTGCAGCAGGCGCGCCTGCTCCAGCGCAGCCAGCCTGGCATCGGCACTGCGGGCCTGTTGCTCGGTATGCAGGGCGAACAACACCAGCATTAGGCTGATGACGAAGGCAACGGCGTTGACCGCCCAGAATTTGTACTTCAGAGAAAGATTGCTGATCCAGGCGCCCATGCTGTGGTTATCCGTGTCGCTGCATTCACTGTTGGCTATATGCCAGCAGTATGCCGTGGAAAACAACCGGAGTCTTGACGTCAATCAAGACTCCGGTGCCGGACTCTCGAGTATGGCTGGCATGTTGAAGAACGCCCGGGCGCAGGCCGTGGTCTGCGCCGCCAGCGCCTGTTCACTTTCAGCGCGATGCAGGGCCACCTCGCGCAATACCTCGCCGAGGTAGGCCGGCTCGTTACGCCCGCTCTTGGGCTTTGGCCGCAAGCTGCGCGGTAGCAGGAAGGGCGCATCGGTTTCCAGCATCAGGCGCTCGCCAGGGATGTCCTTGAGCAGCGGGTGCAGGTGCGTGCCGCGGCGTTCGTCGCAAACCCAGCCGGTGATGCCAATATGCAGGTCGAGGTCGAGATAGGCATACAGGGCCCGACGCTCGCCCGTGAAACAATGCACCACGGCTGCAGGCAACTGGTCGCGATAGTTGCGCAAAATCTCCAGCATGCGTTGGCTGGCTTCGCGCTCGTGAAGAAACACCGGCATCTGCAACTCGACGGCCAGCGCCAGCTGTTCTTCCAGCGCCTTTTCCTGGGCGGGGCGCGGGGAGAAATCTCGATCGAAATCCAGCCCGCATTCACCGACGGCGCGTACTTGTGGTTGTGCCAGTAGCGACTTGAGGGCAGCGCTGCTGGTGTCGTTCCATGAGCTAGCGTCGTGTGGATGGACCCCGGCGGTGCAGAACAGACGTTCGCCGCTGGCGTCCAGCTGTCGGCAAAGTGCGAGGCTGGCCTCGCTTTCGTTCAGACTGGTGCCGGTCAGCACCATCTGGCACACGCCAGCGGCGTAGGCACGCTCGACCAGCGCTTCGGCCTGCACCGCGAGGCTGGGGTGGGTGAGATTGACGGCAATATCGATGAGCTGCATGGTGCCACCTGTAGGACGCGAAGGGGCAGAATAGCAGAAGCCGTCCGTTCGTCAGGAAGTCGATTTAAAACAATAGGTTGTTGGCTGTTTTTAAGGTTGATGCAAGGTTGCGGGGTGGCGCGGCAACGCTCGGCTGTGCCAATCTCCGCGCCCGCCTTGTTGTCCGGCGGTTTAGGGTCTGAAGCCGTCTGTCGCGCATCGGCGAGCAGCAGGCCATCAAGAGGCTTCGGCGGTCACCGCCTTCCCTGGAGAGTCGATGTCGCGATTGCTGCTGATCCTGTGCCTGTTGGCCGTGCTGCCGTTGCCCGTCAGCGCGCGCCTGGCCGGCCCTCCGGAGGTCGGTAGCCAGACCCGCAGCGCTCGCGACCTGCCGGCTATCCGCAGCAGTGGCGAATTGCGCGTGCTGGTCAACCAGAGCCGCAACAGTTCCGGCTCGGTCAAGGGCCAGAG
The DNA here is from genome assembly GCF_940789645.1 of Pseudomonas sp. Marseille-Q0931. NCBI lineage: Bacteria > Pseudomonadati > Pseudomonadota > Gammaproteobacteria > Pseudomonadales > Pseudomonadaceae > Pseudomonas > Pseudomonas sp. Marseille-Q0931. The sequence goes on from NZ_CALNWT010000001.1 coordinate 830,110, forward strand.
CATCGGCATCGAATACCACCGCCTGCGCGCTTTCGAGCAATACCTCAATCGCAATGCCCGCGATGGCCGTAGCCTCACGTTGAAGATCATCCCCAAGGCCAAGGATCAGTTGCTCGCTGCATTGCAGCGCGGCGAGGGTGATCTGGTCGCGCCCGGCGAGTTGCTCGATGTGCGGACCGGGCACGATGTCAGTGCCAGCACGGCGATTCGCCGCGAAGTGCCGCTGGTGCTGGTGTCCAAGCAGGGCAACCGACATTACCGCAGCCTCGAGCAGTTGGCCGGGCGCAGCCTGTCGTTGCCGGCTGGCAGCGCTGTGGGGGAGGCGTTGCGGCGCATCAACCGGCAACTCGCCGACCGCAAGCTGCCACCGATCGTGGTCGAGTGGGTCGATCCTACCCTGGCGGTCGAGGATGTGCTGGAGATGGTCCAGGCCGGCATCTTCGAGCGTACCGCGGTGGAACTGCCGATCGCCGAGCGCTGGGCCAAGGTCATGCCCAGGTTGCGCGTCGACAGGCATCTGGTTCTGGCACGCGACGGCGACATGAAATGGTTCGTGCGCCCGGATGCGCCGATGCTGCGCGCCAGCATCGATCGTTTTTTCAGCAGCTATCAGTCTCCTGCGGATCAGGATGCGGCATTCCAGCGCGTCTATCGCCGTCTGTACAAGGTGCACTCGCCGCTGGGGCGCGCCGAGCGGCAGCGTCTGGAGAAGGTGCGCCCGGTGTTGCAGCAGCATGCCGAGCAGCAGGGCTTCGACTGGCTGATGCTGGCTGCGCTGGCATTCAAGGAGTCGACCCTGAACCCATCGGCGCGCGGCGCGAGCGGTGCGACCGGGCTGATGCAGATCACCCCGGCAGCGGCGCGCAGTGTCGGGGTGAGCAACATCCAGAACCTCAACGGCAACGTTCAGGCCAGCAGCAAGTACCTGGCGATGATTCGGCGCAACTTCTTCAACAGCCCGCAGCTCAACGAACGCGAACGCATGGCTTTCGTGCTGGCTGGTTACAACCTGGGCCCGCAACGGGTGCAGAGTCTGCGCGCCGAGGCGCGCAGGCGGGGACTCAATCCCAATCAATGGTTCTTTCAGGTCGAGCGTGTGGCCATGGAGCAGATGGGAATGGGTGTGGTGAGCTATGTGAACGCGGTGAATAAGTACTACCTTGCTTATGACCGTGAGCGCTATTTGCTGGAACCGCAGGGGCGGCGTCTGACGGCCAATTAAACATCTATAAATTCGATTTATATAAGCGGTATTTTGCTATTTTATTATCGAATAAATTGGATATTCTGTGCGCCATCTAACCCACACACCAAAGGAAGCCTTGCAATGAACAACCTGATCAAAAGCATCACCGCCAGCCAGGCCGGTTTCGGTATCACCATACTGCGCATTATCGCCGGCATCACGTTCGCCGCCCACGGTGCGCAAAAGCTGTTCGGCTGGTTTGGCGGTTATGGTCTGGAAGGTGTCGCACAATGGATGGAAAGCATTGGCCTGGCGCCGGGCTACCTGATGGCGCTGATGGCAGGTAGTGCCGAATTCTTTGGCGGTGTGGCGCTGATCATCGGCCTGCTGGTACGTCCGGCGGCGGCGGTGCTGGCGGTGACCATGCTGGTGGCGATCTTCACCGTGCACCTGGCCAACGGCTTCTTCATGAGCAACAACGGCTACGAGTTCGCCCTGGCGCTGCTGGCCATCAGCGTAGCGCTGCTGATCGAAGGTGCCGGCAAGCTGTCGATCGATAGCAAGCTCGCCCGCTGATCAGGCCAGACACGGGTGGGGGCGTGACGCCATCGTAAAGGTGAAGTGGCCTGAACCCCTTTGCACACTCGAAAACGCCGCGAACCTATGAAGGTTCGCGGCGTTTTTTTGTCGGGGACAACCATTCGCGGACAAGTCCGCTCCCACAGGTACAGTGGCTGCCTTGCTCTTGTGAGAGCGGACTTGTCCGCGAAACGTTTTGCGCGTAGATGATCAGGCCGGCGCCTGCTCGGCCTTCTTCTCCTGCGCGGTAACCTGCTGCGCCAGCTCGATCATCTGTTCGCGCATCCAGCGGTTGGCTGGGTCCTGGTCGGTGCTCTCGTGCCAGTACAGGTGGGTTTCCAGGGCCGGCACGTCACCGACCGGCAGCGCCACGTGGTGCAGATTGTGACGGCGGGCGAAGCGCGCCGGCACGGTCATCACCATGTCGGTCTGCTGCATCACGCTGCTGGCCATCAGGTAATGCTGCGAGCGAAGGGCAATCTTGCGCTGGATACCCATCTTGCCCAACGCCAGGTCGACGTAACCGAGACCGCTGCGGCGGCTGGAAATGTGGATATGAGAGAACGACAGGTACTCGTCGAGGCTGATCTTTTCCTTGGCCAGCGGGTGGCCGGGGCGCATGGCGCAGACGTAGTGATCATCCAGCAGCTTGACGTGACGAACCTGCGGGTCGGTGTTGAGCGGCGCGTCGACGGCAAAATCGAGGCGGCCGGCGGCCAGCTCCTTGGTGGTTTCGCGGCGCTTGGCCAGGAAACTCTCGATGCACACGCTTGGGGCCAAGCGGCGCAGGCGCTGGAACAGCGGCGGCAGGAGGATCTGCTCGGAAAGGTCGGTCATGCTGATGCGGTAGGTCTTGCCGGCCTGCTGCGGGTTGAACGTACGGCTTTCCTGCACGGAAACGCGCAATAGCTGCAGGGCGTTGCGCACCGGGCCGATGATGTTCTGCGCCATGGGCGTCGGCACCATGCCCTGAGCGGTACGCACGAACAGCGGGTCGTTGAAGGTTTCGCGCAGGCGGGCGAGGGCATTGGACACCGCCGGCTGGGTAATGCCGACGATCTGTCCGGCACGGGTCAGGTTGGCCTCGGTGTAGATGGCGTCGAAGACGATGAAGAGGTTCAGATCCACCTTGGTCAGGTTCATGCCGGTAGTGCTCCAGGGGCGTCGATATCAATCGATCATATATCGGTTATGAATGTTCATACACGCTGAAAATAGGTTCGATAAATCTTAAGCGCTGTTCTAGCATCATTTCCACAACCTCTCACCCTTGTCACAAAACAGGTAACCCCATGGATTTCGCCTATTCCCCGAAGGTTCAAGAGCTGCGTGAACGCGTCAGCGCATTCATGGAAGCGCACGTCTATCCGGCTGAAGCGGTGTTCGAGCAGCAGGTGGCCGAGGGCGACCGCTGGCAGCCGACCGCGATCATGGAAGAGCTGAAGACCAAGGCCAAAGCCGAAGGTTTGTGGAACCTGTTCCTGCCCGAATCGGACTACGGTGCGGGCCTGACCAATACCGAATACGCCCCGCTGGCGGAAATCATGGGCCGCTCGCTGATCGGGCCGGAACCTTTCAACTGCGCCGCACCGGACACCGGCAACATGGAAGTGCTGGTGCGCTACGGCAACGAGGCGCAGAAGCAGCAATGGCTGGAGCCGCTGCTGTCCGGCGAGATTCGTTCCGCCTTCGCCATGACCGAACCAGGCGTGGCCTCCAGTGATGCCACCAACATGCAGGCCAACGCTCGCCGCGAGGGCGATGAGTGGGTCATCAACGGTCGCAAGTGGTGGACTTCCGGCGCCTGCGACCCGCGCTGCAAGGTGATGATCTTCATGGGCCTGACCAACCCGGACGCGCCGCGCCATCAGCAGCACTCGATGATCCTGGTGCCGATGGACGCGCCAGGTGTCACCGTGCTGCGCCCGCTGCCGGTATTCGGCTACGACGATGCCCCGCATGGCCACGCCGAAGTGCTGTTCGAGAACGTGCGCGTGCCTTACGAGAACGTGCTGCTCGGCGAGGGGCGCGGTTTCGAGATTGCCCAGGGGCGCCTCGGCCCGGGACGTATCCACCACTGCATGCGTTCGATCGGCATGGCCGAGCGTGCCCTGGAACTGATGTGCAAGCGCGCCGTGAGCCGTACCGCCTTCGGCAAGCCGCTGGCGCGCCTGGGCGGCAATATCGACCACATCGCCGATTCGCGTATGGAGATCAACCAGGCTCGCCTGCTGACGCTGAACGCGGCCTACATGATGGATACCGTCGGCAACAAGATCGCCGCCAGCGAAATCGCCCAGATCAAGGTAGTGGCGCCCAACGTGGCGTTGAAGGTGATCGACCGGGCGATCCAGATGCACGGCGGCGCCGGGGTTTCCAACGACTTCCCGCTGGCCTACTGGTTCGCCATGCAGCGTACCCTGCGCCTGGCCGACGGCCCGGACGAGGTGCACCGCGCCGCCATCGGCAAGTACGAGATCGGCAAATACGTGCCGCGTGATGTGATGAAGGCCAGCCGCTGATCCAGTGACTGAAAGAAACGAGGCCCGCTGATGCGGGCCTCTTTCTTTTATATCTGCAAGGTCAGGGCAGTCTATCGTCCGAGCGCTGCGCCTGGCCCAGCCAGCCGAGGCGCATATGCAATTGCGCGGCGAAGGTGCGTGCCGCCAGTTCTTCCTGGAAGGTCAGTGCGCGACGCCCGAATCGTACCTGCCAGAGCCATTGGCCCTGGCGCTCGATGAGTTCTATGCAGACTTCGCGCATCGCCTCTCCTCAGGTGGCGCTGGCCTTGTCCCGGGTTTTCAGCAGCGACAGCAGCACACCGCCGGCCAGCAGGCCCAAGGTTACGCCAAGTGAGAGCAGGGCGGGAACCTTGATCAGGTCGTGCAGGAAGATCTTGCCGCCGATGTACATCAGTACCAGGGCCAGTGCGTACTTCAGGTAGATGAAGCGGTGCATCAGCGCGGCCAGGGCGAAGTACAGCGCGCGCAGGCCGAGAATGGCGAAGATGTTCGAGGTGTAGACGATGAACGGATCCTGCGAGATGGCCAGCACGGCCGGTACGCTGTCCACGGCAAACACCAGGTCGGCCAGTTCGATTAGCACCAGTGCCAGCAGCAGCGGGGTGGCGTAGAGCAGCGGCTTGCCGCTGACCTGATCCTTCAGGCGCACCAGGAACTTGCCTTCATGCAGGTCGTCGGTGACGCGAATGTGCTTGCGCACGAAGCGGATCACCGGGTTCTGTGCCAGGTCCGGATGCGACTCTTCATCACTGCCACTGCGCAGCATCTTGATGCCGCTGAACAGCAGGAAGGCACCGAAGATGTAGAGGATCCAGTCGAACTGCTGCACCAGGGCCGTACCCAGACCGATCATGATTGCGCGCAGCACGATGACCCCGAGGATGCCCCAGAACAGCACTCGATGCTGGTACTTACGCGGGATGTTGAAGTAGCCGAGGATCATCGCCATGACGAAGACGTTGTCCATCGACAGCGATTGTTCCACCAGGAAGCCGGTGTAGTACTCCATCGCCTTGGTGCCGCCGAGCTGCCACCAGATCCAGCCGCCGAAGGCGACACCGACGCTGAAGTATCCGGAATACAGCAACAGGCTTTCGCGCATCTCGATTTCATGCTGATCGCGATGCAGCACGCCGAGGTCGAGTACCAGAAGGGTGATGATCAGTACCAGGAAGGCCAGCCAGAACCAGCCGGGTGTACCAAAGATGGGGGATGTCAAAAAGGCAAGTAGAGCGTCCATGAGCCCTCCCTTATGTCTGCCTGAGTTGAAAGAAATCCACTCAGTGACTCCGACATCACGGTGAGAACACTCACCGCCAGAGGGGCCCGGCGTCACGCGGTGCAAAGGCTAACGCCGCGTCGACAGGCTGCCAAGCCCCCCGGAGAGGAATATTTCCTGGCGTCAGTAAACCCAGACTTCGACGCGGCGATTGCGGATGCGGCCGTTGTCCTGATCGTTGGCCGCCACCGGCAGCTCACTGCCCAGGCCGGTGATCTCGCGAAACAGCACGCCCTGCTTGGCCAGCTCGCGGCGCACCGCCATGGCCCGCAGTTTCGACAGCAGTTCGGCACGCTCGGGGTCGCTCTTCGGGTCGCCGAAACCGACCAGCACCACCTTGTGCTGCAGCTTGTCGTGCTGCTTGAGGTAATCAAGCACGCGCTGCAGGTCGCGGTGGGCCTTGTTGTCCAGCGTCGCGCTGCCTTCCTGGAAACGGAAGTTCACCGAAAGCCGCTGCGCCTGCTGCGCCAGTTGCCTGTAACCGGCCGGCATCTGCGCGTCCGCGGTGACCTTCACTGCCTGGACGGTCTGGGCGATGAACCCGTTGGCGTCGACGATGGCCTGTCCGCGCGGGCTGTGGGCGAAGTCGATCAGCGCGCGCGCCCAGGGATTGCTCAACTGCGGATCGTTGTAGAGAAACAGGCGGCGCGCCAGCGGGTAGTCCTCGGTGGCGATCAGCGTGGTGCTCGGCGGCATCGGCTGGGAATCGCCGGCGGCGATGGAAACCGCTTTGGCCTGGCGAATGTAGGGCAGGCCGATGAAGCCAATGCCGTTGGGATCGCCGCTGACCGAGTCGGACAGCTGATTGCTGGACTCGAAGCGTTGCGCGCTGGCCGCCAGGCTGCGTCCGCCCGGCGCCAGCACCAGCTCCTTGAACGTGTCGTAGGTACCGGAATTGTCGTCGCGCGCGTAGGCGTGGACCTTGCCAGGTTTACCGCCGAGCGCCGCCCAGTTGTCGATCTCGCCAGAGAACAGTTGCGCGATCTGCTCGACGCTCAGCGTGCCGACAGGGTTGGACGGGTGGACGATGATCGCCAGGCCGTCGATGGCGATGACCTGTTCGCTCTGCGGGCTGCGCAGGTCGCCCAGCGCTGCCAGGCTGACGGCTTCACCGTCCTTGATCGGTCGCGACGAGGCGGCCAGGTCGGTGCTGCCATCCTTGAGTGAGGTGAAGCCGGTACCCGAGCCATGGGCGGCCACTTCGACGATTACCTGGCGGCCGTCGCTCCGGCGTGCGAGCACGCGCTGTTCGTTTTCCCGGGTGCCGGCTTCGCTGCGAATGCCTTGCAGGCCTTGCGCCTCGAACAGCCCCTTGACCAGCTCCGGGGCGAGTTTGGCACCAATGGTATTGGAGCCCTGAATGCGCAGCACCGCCCGGTTGCCCTCAGAAGCGGGCAGAGCGGCAGCGAAAACGGATAGGGGCAGGGCGTAGCAGATGAAACCGATCAGTAGCAGAGACAGAGTACGACCCCAGAGGTCGCGGTCGGCGGACAGGGCGCGCGGCATGCGGCAGGCACCTTCTAGTGGGTGGGACAAGGTGCCGCGCAGATTAAGTCAGTCAGGTTGCAGTCTTGTGACGAGGCGCGTCATCTGCACGCGCCCGTGTTTCAGCTCAGCTCAAGCCAGATCGGCGCATGATCGGACGGCTTGTCCATGCTGCGCAGGTCATAGTCGATGCCGGCGTCCTTGAAGCGCGCCTGCAGGGGTTGGCTGGCGAGAATTACGTCGATGCGCAGGCCGCGCTTGGGCTCGTCCTCGAAGCCTCGGCTGCGGTAGTCGAACCAACTGAAGCGGTCGTTCACCTCGGGGTTGAGGTGGCGGAAACTGTCCACCAGCCCCCAGTTCTTCAGGGTCGCCAGCCATTCGCGCTCTTCCGGCAGGAAGCTGCACTTGCCGGTTTTCAGCCAGCGCAGGCGATTGGGTTCACCGATGCCGATGTCGCAATCCTCGGGGCTGATGTTGATATCGCCCATCACCACCAGCGCCTGCTGAGGGTCGAAGCGCTCCACCAGCAATTGCTGCAGATCGGCATAGAAGCGCTGCTTGGCCGGGAATTTCACGGGATGGTCGCGGCTCTCCCCCTGAGGGAAGTAGCCGTTCATCACGGTGACGGGGTTGCCGCTGGTGTCGGCGAAGGTGCCGTAGATGAAGCGTCGCTGGGAGTCTTCGCCATCACCGGGGAAGCCCTTGTGCAGGCTCAGCGGCTCTTGGCGCGAGAGCAGGGCGACGCCGTAGTGGCCCTTCTGACCGTGGTAGTGCACGTGATAGCCGAGCTGGCGGATCTCCGCTTCCGGAAACTGGTCGTCGGCCACCTTGGTTTCCTGCAGGCCGATCACGTCCGGCTGGTGTTTCTCGATCAGGGCCTGCAATTGATGAGGGCGCGCACGCAGGCCATTGATATTGAAGGAGACGATTTTCATGGGCAGCGGGTCCTGGGCAAAAGGCGATGCTAGCCGATCCTCGGCGCTGGCGGCCAGCGCCTGGCAGGTGCCGGGCGGCGGTGCTAAGTTGGCTGTGACGCTCCATACAATAACTAGAGTTGAGGTCCACCATGCCCCATAACGCCCCAGCTGAAGTGCGCATGCTCGATGGTGGTTACGCCCGCGAGGTTCGCTCGCTGCTCTACCACGCCTATCGCCACGAGCCGACCTTCGCCTACCTGTTCGAGGCCGAACGCCCCGGCTTCGACCAGCGCGTGCGCGCGACGATTCGCGAGCTGGTGCAGCAGCATTTCGCCGAGGATCTGCCGGCCATCGGTCTGCTGATCGACGACCGTCTGATCGGCGCAGCACTGATCGCGCCGCCGCAACGGCGCCTGGATATCACCGAGAGCTGGGGCTGGCGCCTGCGCATGCTGTTGAGCACCGGCTTCGGTTGCACCAAACGCTATCTGGAGTACCACGATGCGGTGCTCGCCTGTCTGCCGCCAGGCCCTTATCACGTGCTGCCGTTGCTGGGCATTCACCCGGAGTTCCAGGGGCAGCATCGCGGCGAGCAACTGCTCGAGGCGCTGCACGACTGGTGCGCGCAGGACAGCGGCTCGCAAGGTGTGGTGCTGGACACTGGCGATGCCCGCTACCTGGAATTCTACCGGCGTCAGGGCTACGAGGAAGTCGGTGAGCTGGCCATTGGCCCGGTGGTCGAGCACGTATTCTTCCACCCCAACCCGCAACCCGTGGTCCGGGCCAGCGCCTGAACTCCGGCTGTCTGGCAGAAGCGTGGCGGCTCTGGCGTGGGCTGTGCGCCGTGGTAGCATCCTTCGCCATGAGCGTATATGGACATCTCCAGCGCAGCCTGGCGCTGCTGCTGATCAGTACGGGGGCCTTCGCTGCAAGCGAGCTGGACGTACGGATCACCCCGAACAATGCGGCCCTCAAGGCCAATATCGAAGGTTACGTCGGCAGCCTCGATGGGCGTGACGCGCAGTCGTTGCGGCGTTTGCGGCGTATCGCCGAGAACGAAGCGGACAAGGCGGTTCAGGCCCTGGGGTATTACCAAGCGCGCATTCGCAGCCGTATCGAAGAGGGCGAAACACCGCGTCTGGTACTTGAAGTCGAGCCGGGCGAGCGCGTTCGCCTGCGCAACGTCGACATCCGCATCGAAGGGCCGGCCAGCGAGCTGTCGGCCTTTCGCGTCCCCAACGCCAGCCGCCTGCAGCCAGGCTCGGTGCTCAATCACGGACGCTACGAGGATGCCAAGCGGCTGATTCAGAATCAGGCCTCGCGCTACGGTTTCTTCGACGGCCGATTCACCCGCCAGAGTCTGCAGATCGATCCGGCTGCCGGCGTGGCCGACATCGAGCTGGTGTTCAGCAGCGGGCCGCGCTACAGCCTGGGCGATATCGCTTTCAGCGGCGACTTCCCGTTCGATGAAGAACTGCTGCTACGCATGGTGCCGTTCGACCCGGACACCCCCTACGATTCCGAGCTGATTGCCGAGCTGTATCAGGCGCTGCAGTCCAGCGGCTATTTCGAGTCGGTAAGGGTCGACGCCATCCCCACCCAGGCCGATCAGTTGCGCATCCCGGTAGCGGTGGCGCTGCAGGTACGCGAGCCGCGTACCATGGGCCTGGGCCTGGGGTTCTCCACCGATGTCGGGCCGCGCCTGCGCGCCAACTGGACGCGTCACTGGCGCAACCCGCAGGGGCACAGCTACGGGGTGGAAACCGAGCTCTCCGCCCCCCGGCAGAACGTCGGCCTGTGGTACGACATTCCCGGCGATCCACCGCTGACCGACAAGCTGCGCCTGGCCGGTGGCTATCAATATGAAGAGCTGGCCAGCAACGACAGCCTGAGCCGTCTGCTCACCCTCGGCCCGGAGTGGCACAGCCAGCGCCCCGGTGGCTGGCAGCGCGTGCTGTCGGTGAAATGGCAGCGCGAGGAATACCGCCTGGGCGACGATTCCGGCTTGAGCACCTTGTTGATGCCGGGGGTGAGTTACTCGCGGCTGCGCAGCGACAATCGTCTCGATCCGAACCAGGGTTACCGCGTGCAGTTCGACTTGCGCGGCGCCGTAGAAGGCGTGTTGTCCGACGCCAATGTGTTGCACGGCAACGTCATGCTCAAGGGCCTGACCACGGTATTTGACAATCATCGTCTGCTCGGTCGCGTGCAGTTCGGCGGGACCGAAACCAATGGCTTCTCGGCGGTGCCGCCGTCGCTGCGCTTCTTTGCTGGCGGCGATCAGAGCGTGCGCGGCTACGATTACCAGAGCCTGTCGCCGGAGAACAATCGCGGCGACAAGATCGGCGGCCGCTACCTGTTCGCGGCCAGTGCCGAGTATCAGTACAGCCTCACCGACAAGTGGCGCCTGGCGACCTTCATCGACCAGGGCAATTCGTTCAACTCGCTGGATTTCCCCACTCTCAAGACCGGTGTCGGTTTCGGCGTGCGCTGGGTGTCGCCGGTCGGCCCGCTGCGTCTGGATCTTGCCCATGCACTGGATGACGATGGCGGCGTGCGGCTGCATTTCTCCATGGGGCCTGAACTATGATCCGGCGTGTGCTGAAATGGCTGGCCATCGGCCTGTTCAGCCTGGTGCTGCTGTTCGCCGCTGCGCTGTGGGTGCTGCTTGGTACCCAAGGTGGCAGTCGCTGGCTGCTGGCGCAGGTGCCGGGGTTGCAAGCCGACAACTTCCAGGGACGCCTGGGCGGCGCCTGGCAGGCCGATGCGCTGCTCTGGCAGCAGGACGCGACGCGTGTTGAGCTGCAGCAACTGGAAATGGCCTGGTCGCCGTCCTGCCTGCTGCGCCTGAGGCTGTGCATCGACCGCCTGCATTTGCAGCAGGCGGCGCTCGACCTGCCGCCCAGCGCTGAGCCAAGCAACGAGCCGTTCAGCCTGCCAGACCTGAATCTGCCGCTGCGCCTGCAACTGGGCGATATCCAGCTGGGCGAGTTGCGCCTGGACGGCCAGGCGCAACTGAGCGATCTAGAACTGATCGCCAGCTGGAACGAGCAGGGCGTCGAGTTGCAGCGTCTGGCCCTGCAGCGCGATGACCTGCGCCTGGATGCCAGCGGTCGCCTGACCCCGCATGGCGACTGGCCGCTGGCATTGAGTGGGCGCCTGCAGTTGCCGGAAGTCGACGGCAAACCCTGGCAGGTCGCGCTGCAGGTCGGCGGCGAGCTGCAGCGCAGCCTGGAGATCGACGCGGATAGCAGTGGTTATCTCGACGCACGCCTGCAAGGCAAGGTGCAGGCCCTGGCCGAGAATCTGCCGGCCGAGTTGCGCCTGACCAGCCGCGACTTCCAGGCCAGCAATGCCTTGCCGCCGACCCTGCGCCTGCAGGACCTGCAACTGCATGCCAAAGGCGATCTGGCGGCCGGCTATCGCGTCGAAGGCACCGCGAGCCTGCCCGCCGAACAGGTGCCGATGCCGCTGCAACTGAAAGGGCGGGTCGATGCCGCCGGTGCGGATATCGAACTGCTGCGTATCCAGGCCGAAGCCCAGCATGTCCAGGTCGAGGGCAAGCTGGCCTGGAGCGAAGCGCTCACCATCGATGCGCAGCTGGATTGGCTGGATTTTCCCTGGCAGCGTCTCTACCCGATGGACGAGCCGCCGCCGGTGGCACTGCGCGCCATGCAGGCCGAAGTCAGCTATAGCGGGGGCAACTACCTGGGCAACTTCGCTGCGCAACTGCAGGGCCCAGCGGGTAATTTCAGCCTGAGCAGCCCGGTCAGTGGCGATCTGGGCCAGGTCAGCCTGCCGCAACTGCAACTGGTGGCCGGTCAGGGCCGCGCTGAAGGCGTGCTCAAGCTGGGCTTTGCCGAAGGTATCGACTGGCAGGCCATGTTGCAGCTCAGCGCCCTCGACCCCGGTTACTGGCTGGCGGAAATGCCGGGCAATCTGGCTGGTCCGCTGAGCACCTCGGGCAGCTTCAACGCCGGTAAGCTGCAGGCCGAGGCCGATATCTACCTCAATGGCCGCCTGCGTGGCCAGCCGGCGCAATTGCAGGTGCAGGGCGCCGGTAGTGGAGAACAGTGGCAGCTGCAGCGCCTGCTGGTGCGCCTGGGCGACAATCGGGTCAGCGGGCAGGGCGCGCTGGATCAGCGCCTGCGCGGCCAGCTGGAGCTGGCCTTGCCGCGCCTGGGGCAACTCTGGCCCGGCCTGCAGGGCCAGATGCAAGGTACGCTTTCGCTGGCCGGCAGCTTGCAGGCCCCGCAAGGGCAACTGGCGTTGACCGGTGAGCGTCTGGCGTTCGGCGACCCCAGCCTGCGTCGGCTGCAGCTGGACGCGACACTGGATGCTCGCCAGCAGGCGCGCATCGACCTGAACCTGCGCGGTATCCGTATCGGCGAAACCTATCTTGGCCGCCTGCAGGCCGAGGGCCGTGGCGATCAGCGTCGCCAGGCGCTGGACATCGACCTGCAAGGCCCGCTGCTGCAACTGGCGCTGGCGCTGGACGGTAACTTGAGCGAGCAGGGCGACTGGCGCGGGCGCATTGCCAGTGGTCGCGTGCAGAGTGGCGGGCAGGATTGGCAGCTGCAGCAGGCCGCGAGCCTGGAGCGCCTGGCCAGCGGCCGGCTGAACCTGGGTGCACATTGCTGGCAATCCGGCGATGCCAGCCTCTGCGGCGGGCAACAGCGGCTGATGCCGCAGCCCAGCCTGGACTGGCGCCTGGAGAACTTCCCGCTGGCCAGCCTGCAGCCCTGGTTGCCCGAGGATTTCGCCTGGCAGGGGCGCCTGGATGGACAGCTCAAGGTCGAGCTGCCCGACAGCGGCCCCAACGGCCAGGTCACGCTCGATGCTGGCGGCGGCACCCTGCGCATTCGCCAGCCGGATGACGAGCAGTGGCTGGATTTCCCCTACGACAGCCTGCGCCTGAACAGCACGCTGCGCCCGCAGCGGGTGGACAGTGAGCTGCGCTTCGTCAGCGCTCGCCTGGGCGAACTGCTGTTGCAGGCGCGCATCGATCCGCGTCCGGCGAATAAACCGGTCGATGGCGAGTTTCGCTTGAGCGGCTTCGACCTGGCCGTGCTGCGCCCCTTCGTGCCCATGGCGGAACGGCTTCAAGGCACGCTGCAGGGCAGCGGCACGATCAGCGGCCAGCTATTGGCACCGCAGGTTAACGGGCAACTGCGCCTTGACGGTGGCGAGCTGTCCGGCAGCGAACTGCCGGTGAGCCTGGAGGGTTTGCAGGTGCAGGCCTTGATTGCGGGTGAGCAGGTGCAGCTGTCCGGCGACTGGCGCAGCGGCGAGCAGGGCCGCGGCAGCCTGCGCGGTGAAATTGCCTGGGCCGAAGGCCTGAGCGGCGATCTGTCACTGCAGGGGCAGCGCCTGCCGGTGAAGGTCGAGCCCTATGCCGAGCTGGAAGTGGAACCCGATCTGCAATTGCAGCTGCGTGCCCAGCGCCTGGCGGTCAGTGGCAAGGTCGGTGTGCCACGCGGGCTGATCAGCGTCCGTGAACTGCCGCCATCGACGGTGAAGGTATCCGGCGACGCGCGGGTGGTCGGGCGCGAAGTGCCCGAGACCGAACAGGGTCTGGGCATCGCCATGGATGTCGACGTCGAAGTCGGGCAGGACAAGCTGGCCTTCAGCGGCTTCGGTCTGACCGCCGACCTGCGCGGGCGCGTGCATATCGGCGACAACCTCGATACCCGTGGTGAGCTGGATCTGGCCAATGGTCGCTACCGTGCCTACGGCCAGCGCCTGACCATTCGCCGTGCGCGGCTGTTGTTCACCGGACCGATCGATCAGCCGTTCCTCGATGTCGAGGCGATTCGCAAGGTGGACAATGTCGTGGCCGGTATACGCCTTTCCGGTAATGCCGAGCAGCCCAGCACCACGGTGTTCGCCGAGCCGGCGATGAGCCAGGAACAGGCGCTGTCCTATCTGGTGCTGGGGCGGCCGCTGGGGCAGAGCAGCGGTGACAACAACATGCTCGGCCAGGCGGCGCTGGCACTCGGCCTGGCCGGCAGTAGTTCGATTACTACCGGCCTGGCCAACAGCCTGGGGATTCAGGATTTCCAGCTCGATACCGAGGGCAGCGGCGTGACCACCAGCGTGGTGGCCAGCGGCAGTATTACCGAGCGCCTGAGCCTGCGTTACGGCGTCGGCGTATTCGAGCCAGCCAACACCATCGCCCTGCGTTACGAGCTGACCCGACGCCTGTACCTGGAGGCCGCCAGCGGTCTGGCCAGTTCGCTCGATCTGTTCTACCGGCGGGATTTCTGATGGCGGTGCGAGCTTTGGCTAAATCCCTACTGGGCCGCGGGTGTATCGACGCCGCTTCTGCGCTAGGCTGGAGCCTTGGTCGGGCCGTGACCTGCCATTCGATGGGGCGTTGCCCCTGTCTAACATCTGCCCTTCAACTCTCTGAACGATAAGGAAACTCCCATGGCGCAAGTCACTCTCAAAGGCAATCCGGTGCAGGTCGACGGCCAACTGCCGCAGGCCGGTCAACAGGCGCCGGCGTTCAGCCTGGTCGCTGGCGACCTGAGCGACGTCACCCTGGCCAGCCTGGCCGGCAAGCGCAAGGTGCTGAACATCTTCCCGAGCGTCGATACGCCGACCTGCGCCACCTCCGTGCGCACGTTCAACGCCGAAGCCAGCCAGCTGAACAACACTGTGGTGCTGTGCATCTCTGCCGACCTGCCGTTCGCCCAGGCGCGCTTCTGCGGCGCCGAAGGCCTGGAAAGCGTGGTCAACCTGTCCACCCTGCGTGGTGCCGACTTCCTCAAGAGCTACGGTGTGGCGATTGCCAGCGGCCCGCTGACCGGCCTGGCCGCGCGTGCCGTGGTGGTGCTGGACGAGCAGGACAAGGTGCTGCATAGCGAGCTGGTTGGCGAAATCGCCCACGAGCCGGACTACGCCGCGGCCCTGGCCGTACTCAAGTAAGATTCAGGAAACACCGAACGGCCTGCCATGCAGGCCGTTTTCATTTGTCGGCGCAAAAAGCCGCGTGCGGCTTCAGAAGCCGCAGACCAGAGCGTCTCGTTCAGGCCCCGCGATAAACAGTGGTTACGTAAGAAGAGAGTAAAAAGCCGGTAAATAGGCTTTGCTTGCAGCCGACCAGTGCTTATCGTTCCGACTCCTAAAAGAAGTGATCCGTTTCCTGCCATGTCCAGCACCTCCTCGAATGCCTCCCGCACCTCCCGCCAATGGCTGATCGGCCTGACGCTGCTCGCCGTGCTGCTACTCCTGCTGTGGTGGTTCTGGCCAAGTCAGCCGCAGTCCCAACAGATGGGCCGTGGCCGCTTCGGTGACATGGGGCCGGTGCCGGTGCGTGTGGCCGAAGTGGTGCAGGGCGAGTTCGCCATCGAGCTCAAGGCACTGGGCACGGTGACCGCCTACAACACGGTCAATGTGCGCTCGCGGGTCGACGGCGAGCTGGTCAAGGTATTGTTCGAAGAGGGGCAGCAGGTCAAGGCCGGCGATCTGCTCGCGGTGATCGACCCGCGTTCCTATCAGGTCGCGCTGCAGCAGGCGCAGGGCGCGCTGCAGGAGAATCAGGCGCAACTGAAGAACGCCGAACTGGATCTGCAGCGCTACAAGGGGCTGTACGCCGAAGACAGCATCGCCAAGCAGACCCTCGACACCCAGCAGGCACTGGTCAATCAGTACCGCGGCAGCCTGCAGAGCAACCAGGCGGACGTCGCCACGGCCAGGCTCAACCTCGACTTCACCCAGATTCGCGCTCCCATCGCCGGGCGCCTCGGCCTGCGCCAACTGGATATCGGCAACCTGGTCAGCAGCGGCGACACCACGCCGCTGGTGGTGATCACCCAGGCCGATCCGATTTCGGTGATTTTCACCATCCCCGAGGGCGACCTGCCTGCGGTGCTGCAGCGCAGGCGCGACGGCGCGACCCTGGCGGTCGAAGCCTGGGATCGCGGCGAGCGCCTGAAGCTGGCCGAGGGCGTACTGGAGAGTCTGGACAACCAGATCGACACCGCCACCGGTACGGTCAAGCTCAAGGCGCGCTTCGACAACGCCGAGCAGATGCTCTTCCCCAACCAGTTCGTCAACGTGCGCCTGCGCGTGGATACCCGCGAGGCGGCCACCATCATTCCGTCGGCTGCAGTGCAGTTCGGTACCCGCGGCACCTTCGTCTATGCGGTAGACGGCGACAACAAGGTGAGCATCCGTCCCGTCAGCATCATTGCCAGCGATGCCGAGCGCAGCATGGTTGCCGACGGCGTTCAGCCCGGCGAGCGGCTGGTGCTGGAGGGCACCGATCGCCTGCGTGACGGCAGTGAAGTGCAGGTAGTCGATCCGCAGGCGGCGCAGACGAGCGAGGCTGGAGAACAGGGCGAGTCGGGCCGCGCTGGCGCACGGAACGACGCATGAACATCTCGCGCCCGTTCATCCTGCGGCCGGTCGCCACCACGCTGTTGATGGTGGCGATCTTCCTCAGCGGCCTGATCGCCTATCGCCTGCTGCCGGTGTCGGCGCTGCCGGAAGTCGACTATCCGACCATCCGCGTGCTGACCCTGTACCCAGGCGCCAGCCCGGATGTGATGACCAGCGCCGTGACGGCGCCGCTGGAGCGCCAGTTCGGGCAGATGGCGGGGCTCAAGCAGATGTCCTCGACCAGCTCCGGTGGCGCCTCGGTGATCACCCTGCGCTTCAACCTGGATGTTTCCCTGGCGGTGGCCGAGCAGGAGGTGCAGGCGGCGATCAACGCGGCGAGCAACCTGCTACCGGGCGATCTGCCGGCACCGCCGGTGTACAACAAGGTCAACCCGGCCGACACGCCAGTGCTGACCCTGGCGGTGAGTTCAAAGACGCTGCCGCTGCCGCAGGTCAATGATCTGGTCGATACCCGCCTGGCGCAGAAGCTCGCGCAAACCAGTGGCGTCGGCCTGGTGACCCTGGCCGGCGGGCAGCGTCCGGCGGTGCGCATTCGCGTCAACCCCGAGGCGCTGGCGTCCTATGGCCTGAGCCTGGCCGACGTGCGCAGCCTGATCACCGCCAGCAACGTCAACCAGCCCAAGGGCAACTTCGATGGGCCGACACGCGTTTCCCAGCTCGATGCCAACGACCAGCTGAAATCCGTCGACGAATACCGCGAGCTGATCCTCAGTTATGAGAACGGCGCCGCGCTGCGTCTGAAGGACGTCGCTGAGATCATCGATGGCGCCGAGAACGAGCGCCTGGCCGCCTGGGCCAACCGCAATCAGGCGGTGCTGGTCAACGTGCAGCGCCAGCCGGGTGCCAACGTGATCGATGTGGTCGACCGTATCCAGACCCTGCTGCCACACCTGACCGAGGGCCTGCCGGCCAGCGTCGAGGTCAAGGTGCTTACCGACCGCACGCAGACCATCCGCGCCGCTGTGCGCGACGTGCAGCACGAGTTGCTGCTGGCCATCGCCCTGGTGGTGATGGTGACCTTCCTGTTCCTGCGCAAGCTATCGGCGACCGTCATCCCGTCGATCGTCGTACCGCTGTCGCTGATCGGCACCTTCGGCGTGATGTACCTGGCCGGCTTCACCATCAACAACCTGACACTGATGGCGCTGACCATCGCCACCGGTTTCGTGGTCGACGACGCCATCGTCATGCTGGAGAACATCGCGCGCCATCTGGAGGAGGGCGAAACACCCCTCAATGCCGCGCTCAAGGGCGCCCGGCAGATCGGCTTCACCCTGGTTTCGCTGACCTTGTCGCTGATCGCCGTACTGATTCCGCTACTATTCATGGCCGATGTGGTGGGCCGCTTGTTTCGCGAGTTCGCCATCACCCTGGCGGTGGCCATCATGATCTCCCTGGTGGTGTCGCTGACCCTGACGCCGATGATGTGCGCGCGCCTGCTCAAGGCGGAGAAAGCGGAGAACGAAGGGCGCTTCTATCAGGCTGCCGGTGGCGTCATCGATGCCATGATCGAGCGCTACGGCGTCTGGCTACAGTGGGTGCTCAAGCATCAGCCGCTGACGCTGCTGGTGGCCATCGCGACGCTGGGCTTGACCGTGCTGCTGTACCTGGTCGTGCCAAAGGGCTTCTTCCCGGTGCAGGACACCGGGGTGATCCAGGGCATTTCCGAGGCGCCTCAGTCGATTTCCTTTGCCGCCATGAGCGAACGCCAGCAGCGTCTGGCTGATGTGATCCTGCGTGATCCGGCGGTGGCCAGCCTGTCCTCGTCGATAGGCGTGGATGGCGATAACCCGACGCTCAACAGTGGCCGCCTGCTGATCAACCTGAAGACTCATGCCGAACGCGATGTCACCGCCAGTGAGGTGATCGAACGGCTGCGCCCGGAGCTGGCGAAGATTCCCGGTATCGAGCTGTTCATGCAGCCGGTGCAGGACCTGACCATCGAGGATCGCATCAGCCGCACCCAGTTCCAGTTCACCCTGGAGTCGCCTGACAGCCAACTGCTGGAAGACTGGACGCCGCGCCTGGTCGAGGCACTGCGCGAACAGCCCGAGCTGACCGATGTGGCCAGCGACCTGCAGAACCGTGGTCTGCAGGTGTACCTGGATATCGACCGCGACGCTGCCGCGCGCCTGGGCATCAGCGTCGGCAATATCGACGACGCGCTGTATGACGCCTTCGGCCAGCGCCAGATCAGCACCATCTACACCCAGGCCAGCCAGTACCGCGTGGTGCTGGAAAGCCGCGATGGCGGGCATATCGGCCTGGCCGCGCTGCGCCAGATCCACGTCGCTACCGGCGAAGGCCAGCAGGTGCCGCTGTCATCCCTGGCGCACATCGAGGAGCGTCCGGCCAGCCTGCTGATCAACCACATCGGCCAATTCCCGGCAGTGACCCTGTCGTTCAACCTGGCGCCGGGCGTGTCGCTGGGCGAGGCGGTTGAGGTGATCGAGCGGGTGGAGCAGGAAATCGGCCTGCCGCTGTCCATCAACACCCAGTTCCAGGGCGCTGCCGAGGCCTTCCGTGCCTCGCTGTCGTCGACCCTGCTGCTGATCCTGGCTGCCATCGTCACCATGTACATCGTGCTCGGCGTGCTCTACGAGAGCTATATCCACCCGATCACCATCCTCTCCACGCTGCCATCGGCGGGTGTCGGCGCACTCCTGGCGCTGCTGCTGACGGGCAACGACCTGGGCCTGATCGCCATCATCGGCATCATCCTGCTGATCGGCATCGTCAAGAAGAACGCGATCATGATGATCGACTTCGCCCTGGAGGCCGAGCGCAACCAGGGCATGGCGCCCGAGCCGGCGATCTACCAGGCGGCGTTGCTGCGTTTCCGGCCGATCCTGATGACCACCCTGGCGGCGTTGTTCGGGGCCATTCCGCTGATGCTCGCGTCGGGCTCCGGCGCCGAGCTGCGTCAGCCATTGGGGCTGGTGATGGTCGGCGGTCTGCTGGTCAGCCAGGTGCTGACGCTGTTCACCACGCCGGTGATCTACCTGTACTTCGATCGCCTGTCGCGGCGGGCGACGGGACGTAGCGCGGCAGGGGTGGCGGTATGAACGGCAATTACCGTGTAGGAGCGAACTTGTTCGCGATCCTTCCAGACCGTTTCGCGAATAAATTCGCTCCCACAGAGGGCGCGGCGTGAACCTCTCCGCCCCCTTTATCCGCCGGCCAGTGGCGACGCTGCTGCTGAGCCTGGCGATCATGCTGCTGGGCGGCGTCAGCTTCGGCCTGCTGCCGGTGTCGCCGTTGCCGAACATGGACTTTCCGGTGATCACCGTGCAGGCCAACCTGCCGGGTGCCAGTCCACAGATCATGGCGTCGACGGTGGCCACGCCGCTGGAGCGCTCGCTGGGCAGCATCGCCGGCGTCAACCAGATGAACAGCAGCAGTAGCCAGGGCAGCACGCGGATCATGGTCGAGTTCGATCTCGACAAGGACATCAACACCGCGGCCCGCGAGGTGCAGGCGGCGATCAATGCCGCGCGCGAGCTGTTGCCCAGCGGCATGCGCACCATGCCCAGCTACCGCAAGATCAACCCCTCGCAAGCGCCGATCATGGTCATCTCGCTGACCAGCGATACCCTGAACAAGGGCCAGCTGTACGACGTGGCCTCGACCATCCTGGCGCAGAAGCTGTCGCAGGTCACCGGCGTGGGCGAGGTGCAGGTCGGCGGCAGTTCGCTGCCAGCGGTGCGGGTGGCGCTGGAGCCGCGTCTGCTCGACCAGTACGGCATCGCCCTGGACGAAGTGCGCCAGGCCATCGCCGCCAGCAATGCGCTGAAACCCAAGGGCGCAGTGGAAGACCCGCAGCGCCGCTGGCAGGTGCAGGCCAGCGACCAGTTGGCCAAGGCCGCCGACTATATGCCGATGATCATTCGCTACCAGGACGGCGCCGCCGTGCGCCTGGGCGATGTGGCGACCGTGACCGATGGCGTCGAGAATCGCTACAACAGCGGTTTCTACAACGATAAAGAGGCGGTGCTGCTGGTGATCAACCGCCAGAGCGGGGCGAATATCCTGCAGACCATCCGCGACATTCGCGCCGAGCTGCCGGCTTTGCGCGAGGTGATGCCAGCCAGCGTCAAGCTGGAGGTGGCCATGGATCGCTCGCCCGTGATCCGCGCCACCCTGCATGAAGCCGAGCAGACCCTGCTGATCGCCGTGGGCCTGGTGATTCTGGTGGTGCTGGCCTTCCTCGGCCGCTGGCGTGCGGCGCTGATTCCGGCGCTGGCGGTGCCGGTGTCGCTGATCGGCAGTTTCGCCGCTATGTATCTGCTGGGCTTCTCGCTGAACAATCTGTCGCTGATGGCGCTGATCATCGCCACCGGCCTGGTGGTGGACGACGCCATCGTGGTGCTGGAGAACATTTCGCGGCACATCCGCAATGGTGAGCCTCCGTTGGAGGCAGCGCTCAAAGGCACACGCGAAGTGGGCTTCACCCTGCTGTCGATGAACCTTTCGCTGGTCGCGGTGTTCATCTCCATCCTGTTCATGGGTGGCATCATCGAGCGCCTGTTCCGCGAGTTCTCCCTGACTTTGGCAGTGGCGGTGGTGATATCCCTGCTGGTGTCGCTGACGCTGACGCCGATGCTCTGTGCGCGCTGGCTCAAGCCCGAGCAAGAGCAATCGCGCAGCCGCCTGCAGCAATGGGGCGATCACGTGCAGGAGCGGGTGCTGGCCGTCTACGCGCGCAGCCTGGATTGGGCGCTGCGTCATGCGTTGCTGATGCTGCTGAGTTTTCTCGCCACCATCGCGCTGAATGTCTATCTATTCGTCAGCGTGCCGAAAACCTTCATGCCGCAGCAGGACACCGGCCAGTTGATCGGTTTCATCCGCGGCGACGACGGCATGTCGTTCCAGGTCATGCAGCCGAAGATGGAGATCTTCCGCAACGCGGTGCTGGCCGATCCTGCGGTGGAAAGCGTGGCCGGTTTCATCGGCGGCAGCGGGGGCATCAACAACGCCTTCATGATCGTGCGCCTCAAGCCCATTGCCCAGCGCAGCGACTCGGCACAGGACGTGATCAACCGCCTGCGCAACACGGTGCCCAAGGTGCCTGGCGGACGCATGTTCCTCATGCCGGACCAGGATCTGCAGATAGGCGGGCGCCAGGGGCGCAGCTCGGAAAACGAATACATGCTGCTGTCCGATGACCTCGATTCGTTACGCACCTGGCTGCCGAGGGTGCGCGAGGCGCTGCGCGCGCTGCCCGAACTGACCGGTATCGACGCGCGGGAAACCGAGGGCGCGCAGCAGATTCGCCTGGTAGTGGACCGCGAGACGGCACGCCGCCTGGGGGTGGACATGGACATGATCACCGCGGTGCTGAACAACGCCTTCAGCCAGCGCCAGGTCTCGACCATCTACCAGGCGCTGAACCAGTACAGCGTGGTGATGGAGATCAATCCCAGGTACGCGCAGCATCCCGAAGCGCTGGACCAGATCCAGTTGATCACCGACGATGGTGCGCGCGTGCCGCTTTCGGCCTTCGCCCGCTGGGAGCGCAGCCTGGAGAACGACCGGGTCAGCCACCAGGGCCAGTTCGCCGTGGAGAACATCGGCTTTTCCCTGGCCGAGGGCGTCAGCCTGGATCAGGCGACCCGGGCCATCGACGTGGCCATCGCCCAGCTCAACCTGCCGACCGAGGTGCAGGGCACGCTGGGTGGCACTGGCGCCGCCTTCCAGCAGACGCAGGACAACCAGCCGCTGATGATCCTGCTGGCGTTGGTGGTGGTGTACCTGGTGTTGGGCGTGCTCTACGAGAGTTACGTGCACCCGCTGACCATTCTTTCCACCTTGCCGTCTGCCGGGGTCGGTGCCTTGCTCGCGCTGCAGCTGGTAGGCATGGAATTCAGCCTGATCTCGCTGCTGGGCCTGTTCCTGCTGATCGGTATCGTCAAGAAGAACGCCATCCTCATGGTCGACCTGGCTCTGCAACTGGAACGCGGTGAGCGCCTGACCCCGCAGGAATCCATCCGTCAGGCCTGTCTGTTGCGTTTCCGCCCGATCATGATGACCACCCTGGCCGCGATTCTTGGCGCCTTGCCGCTGATGCTGGGCACCGCCGAAGGGTCGGAAATGCGTCAGCCGCTGGGCATCACCATCGTCGGTGGCCTGGTGCTGAGCCAGGTGCTGACGCTCTACACCACTCCGGTGATCTACCTCTACTTCGACCGCCTGCGTCATCGCGTCAACCGCTGGCGCGGCGTGCGCACCGATGCCTCGTTGGAAAATCCGCTATGAACCGAGCTCCTTTCGCCCGAACACTCGTCTCCCTGCTGCTGGCTGGCGTATTGGGGGGCTGCGCCCTGGGGCCGGACTATCAGCGGCCCGAGCTGACGGCGCCCGTGCAGTTCAAGCAGGTCGACGGCTGGAAGAGTGCGGCGCCGGCAGACGCGCTGGAGCGCGGCAACTGGTGGGCGCTGTATGGCGACGCCGAGCTCGATGCGCTGGTCGAGCGTCTGCATGTTTCCAACCAGAACCTGGCGGCTGCCGAGGCCCAGTACCGCCAGGCGCGCGCGCTGGTACGCAGTGCGCGGGCCAGCTTCTACCCGACGCTGTCCGGCAACGCCGGCGTGACCCGGGCCGGGCAGGGCGGTGGCGACAGCACCATCCGCACCGCCGATGGCGTCACCGTCAGCGGCTCGGGTGCATCGAGGATTTCCAAGAGCTACGACCTCAGCCTCAACGCAGCCTGGGAGCTGGATATCTGGGGCAAGCTGCGCCGCGGCCTTGAAGCCAGTCGCGCCGAATTCGATGCCAGCGCCGCCGATCTCGCCGCAGCGCGTCTGAGCCTGCAGAGCGAACTGGTGCAGAACTATCTGCAACTGCGCATCCTCGATGAGCAGAAACGCCTGCTGGACGCTACCGTGGCGGCTTATGCGCGCTCGCTGCGTCTGACCGAAAACCAGTACCGCGCCGGCATCGTGCCCAGGTCCGACGTGGCTCAGGCCACTACGCAGCTCAAGAGCACCCAGGCGCAGGCCATCGACCTGCAGTGGCAGCGCGCGCAACTCGAACATGCCATTGCCGTGCTGGTCGGGGTCAGCCCGGCAGAGCTTTCCATCGCACCGCGCGATAGCCTGCCGGCGCTGCCCGAAGTGCCCGTGGCGCTGCCTTCGCAGTTGCTCGAACGTCGTCCTGACGTTGCTGCCGCCGAACGTCGGGTGATGGCAGCCAACGCGCAGATCGGCATCGCCGAAGCGGCCTGGTTCCCCGATCTGACGATCTCGGCCACGGGTGGCTATCGCGGTAGCAGCTTCGCCGACTGGATCGAAGTGCCCAATCGTTTCTGGTCACTGGGCCCGCAACTGGCCTTGAACCTGTTCGACGGTGGCGCGCGGCGTGCGGAGCTGGAGCGCAGCGAAGCCGCCTACGATCAGACCGTGGCGCAATACCGTCAGGCCGTGCTGGACAGCTTCCGTGAGGTGGAGGATTACCTGGTGCAGCTGCGCGTGCTGGAGCAGGAGAGCGGCGTACAGCAGGAGGCGCTGGAGGCGGCGCGCGAGTCGCTGCGCCTGATCGAGAACCAGTACCGCGCCGGTACCGTCGATTTCAACAGCGTGGTCAACGTCCAGGCCACGGCGCTGAACAACGAGCGCAGCAACCTCACGCTGCTGGGCAGTCGCCTGACGGCCAGCGTGCAGCTGATTGCTGCGCTGGGTGGCGGCTGGCAGGTTGGGCAACTGCACGAGAGCGACGCTAGCCATGATCGGTAGGGCGATGCCTTGCCGGTCATATTCATAACCTGACCGGTGAGCTAAATTTTCCGCTAAGATTCGCAATCTAAATCTTAAGTGATCGCAACTGGCTATCAGGGATGTCGGGCGGATACGCCTTTCGGCCGTGCGTCTTTTTTGCGCAGAGTCCTCGATGCTGATTGGTAGTTACGATTCCGCCCTGGTTTTCCTCTCGCTGTGCGTGGCGATTCTCGCGTCTTACACCGCCCTCGACCTCGCGGGGCGTATCGCCAGTGCCAGTGGCAGGGCGCGCCTGTTATGGATCGGTGGCGGCTCGGTGGCCATGGGCATCGGCATCTGGTCCATGCATTTTGTGGGCATGCTCGCCTTCAGCCTGCCGATAGACCTTGGCTACGACCTCACCATTACCCTGTTGTCCCTTGCCATCGCCGTGCTCGCTTCGGGCTTCGCGCTGTGGCTGGTGAGTCAGCCACAGCTGCCTGCCTGGCATCTTGCGCTGGGCGCTTTGGCCATGGGGGGCGGCATCGGGGCCATGCATTACATCGGCATGGCGGCAATGCGCATGCAGCCGGGCATCGTCTATGACCCGTTGCTGTTCGCACTGTCTTTGCTGATCGCCGTCGCGGCCTCCGGAGCGGCCTTGTTCATCGCCTTCCGCTTGCGCCGCAGCGGGCGTCATATCCGCCTACTGCGTGCCGGGGCAGCTGTGATCATGGGGCTGGCCATCATCGGTATGCACTACACCGGTATGGCGGCGGCTAATTTTCCCGAGGGGAGTTTTTGTGGGGCCGCCTTCAGCGGCCTCGACAGCGCCTGGCTGGCCAGCCTGGTGATCGTCACCACCCTTGCTGTATTGACCATCGCATTGCTGACCTCGGTGCTCGATGCGCGCCTGGAGGTGCGTACGGAGCTGTTGAACAATTCGCTGGCCCAGGCCAATGCCGAACTGACCCAGCTGGCACTACACGATGCGCTGACCAAGCTTCCCAATCGCCTGCTGCTGGAAGACCGCATTGGCCAAAGCATCCTCCAGACACAGCGCAACGGTGGGTGCTTTGCCTTGCTGTTCATGGACCTGGACGGTTTCAAACCGGTCAACGATGCGTTCGGTCACCATGTTGGCGATCAGTTGCTGGTAGCCGTGGCTCAACGTCTGCGTGCTCATCTGCGCGCCAACGACAGCCTGGCGCGCATCGGTGGCGATGAGTTCGTGCTGCTGGCCGATCTCCGCCATCGAGAAGACGCGGCAAACCTTGCCAGCCATGTGGTGGGGCTGCTCAACCAGGCCTTCGATGTCGACGGCCATGAATTGCGGGTTTCCACCAGCGTGGGCATCGCGTTGTTCCCTGGGGACGGTCTCGACCAGCAGGAGCTATTGATCAATGCCGACGCGGCGATGTATCACGCCAAGAACCTTGGCAAGAATGGCTACAGCTTCTTCGAGAGTTCGATGAACACCAATGCGCGGCAACAATTGCAACTGCTGCAGGATCTGCGTGTCGCCCTCGAACGTGGTGAGCTGCGCTTGCACTACCAGCCCAAGTTCGCCAGCGACTCCGGCGGCATGCTCGGTGCCGAGGCCTTGTTGCGCTGGCAACACCCTACGCAGGGCATGCTGGCACCGGTACGCTTCATCGGTCTGGCGGAGAAGACCGGTCTGATCATTCCGATTGGCGACTGGGTGCTGGATGAAGCCTGTCGGCAGATGCGTTGTTGGTACGACCAGGGCCACCACCACTGGCGTGTGGCGGTGAATCTCTCTGCGCTGCAGTTCTGCCACGGCGAGTTGGTCGAAACCGTGCGCCGGACCCTGGCCAAACATGCGCTGCCGGCCAACTGCCTGACCCTGGAAATCACTGAAAGCACCGCCATGCATGACGTGGGCACCAGCCAGAAGATACTCGAACAGCTTGCCGAGATGGGCGTGGACATCGCCATTGACGACTTCGGTACCGGCTATTCCAGTCTGCTCTATCTCAAACGTTTGCCAGCCAACGAACTGAAGATCGACCGGGGCTTCGTGCGGGATCTGCAGCATGACGGCGACGATGCCGCCATCGTCTCCGCCATTGTCGCCCTGGGCCAAGCGCTGGACCTGCGCATCGTCGCCGAAGGCGTGGAAACGCCCGAGCAGCAGGCGTTTCTTACCGAACTCGGCTGCGATTCGCTGCAGGGCTTTTTGCTCGGCGTTCCACTGCCCGCCGAACAAATTGCCAGTTGAACGATATCTGGCGGATTTCCGCCATCAATCGCGCTGCTTGCGATTTACGGTTTGTGCGGCCTTGACCACGTCGCTACCGATCACCGATTCGAACTGTTGCCACACCGGGCGCATGGCGTCGCGCCAGGCTTCGCGCTCTTCGCTGCTGAGGGTTATCAGCTGGCTACGGCCTGACTCGATGATGCGCTGGCGGTCGGCCTGGTTGGCGGCTTCGGCCTGCTTGTTCACCGCGTAGGTGACTTCATCGATGATGGCTTCCAGCTCCACGCGCATCTGATGCGGGATGCCGTACCAGAAGCGTGAGTTGCTCACCAGCATGTAGTCCAGCACGCCATGGTTGGTTTCGCTGATGAAGGGCTGCACTTCGTGCAGTTTCTGACTGTAGATGTTCGACCAGGGATTTTCCGCGCCCTGCACCTGGCCGCTCTGCAGCGCCTTGAACACTTCCGCGAAGGGCAGTTTCTGGGTGCTGGCGCCGACCTGGCGGAATTGCGCCTCCAGCACCCCTGATGGCTGGATGCGGAAGCTCAGGCCGTTGGCGTCGCCGGGCGTATGCAGCGCGCGGGTCGCCGACAGCTGCTTCATGCCGTTGTGCCAATAGGCCAGGCCGACGATGTTGTGATCTTCCATCGAGCGCAGCAGCTGGCGGCCCTTGGAAC
The DNA here is from genome assembly GCF_940789645.1 of Pseudomonas sp. Marseille-Q0931. NCBI lineage: Bacteria > Pseudomonadati > Pseudomonadota > Gammaproteobacteria > Pseudomonadales > Pseudomonadaceae > Pseudomonas > Pseudomonas sp. Marseille-Q0931. The sequence goes on from NZ_CALNWT010000001.1 coordinate 857,076, forward strand.
GTTTCTGGAAGCGGTTGACCGCCTCGATGTCATCGAACAGGAAGGGCAGGTCGAACACCTGCAATTGCTTGGTGTACTGCTCGAACTTGGCCAGCGAGGGCGCCAGCAGCTGCACTTCGTTGTTGCGCAGCGCCTCGAGCTCGTTGGCGTCGCCGTAGAGGCTGGAGTTCGAGTAGACCTCGACCTTCACCTTGCCGCCCAGACGCTCTTCCACCAGTTGTTTGAACATCAACGCGCCTTGGCCCTTTGGGGTGCCATCGGCGACGACGTGGGAGAATTTGATCAGGATAGGTTCATCGGCCAGTGCCGTGGCGGCACCGAAAGAGGCTAACGCCAGGGCGCAAGCGGCCAGGGCGCGGACTGGATTGAACATACTGCTTCCTTTTCTTCTTATCGGTTGCGGTGCCTTGGCAGGCGCCTCGTGTTGGTCGCTCCGCTGTTCTGTCGGGGATAGGCAGCACCCCGGACAGCTCCGAGCTGGGTCTTGCATGGCAAGGGTTATGCCATTGTGGCGATTTTCCGCCAGCCTGCTTGGGTCGTTAAAAAGCATGTGATCTGGCGCACAGCGGGTGGCGGATAACCGCCATGTGCAGGCGGGCGGGGAGCGGAAAGTTGCCGGTGCGCAGGCGACTTGTCTTCGCCTGTTATTCTGTCTCCTCGTCTGAACGCAGGAGTGCCCGAATGAGTTGGTCCGCGCAGCAGTATTCTCTCTTCGAACGCCAGCGTACTCGCCCGGTGCATGACCTGCTGGCGGCGGTACCTCGCGATGGTATCGAACTGGCCGTCGATCTGGGCTGCGGCCCCGGCAATTCCACTGGCGTATTGCAGGCGCATGCGCCACAAGCGCGAGTGATCGGTATCGACAGCAGCGAAGACATGCTGCGCGCGGCGCGTGAGCGCCTGCCACAGGTCAGCTTCCAGCTGGCAGATATCCAGCACTGGCAGGCCGAGCGCGCGCCGCAGCTGATCCTGGCCAACGCCTCACTGCAATGGTTGCCCGATCACGCGCAGCTCTATCCGCGCTTGCTCGCGCAGTTGGCGCCCGGCGGCTGGTTGGCGATACAGACGCCGGACAACCTGCAGGAGCCGGCGCATCGGCTGGCCCGTGAAGTGGCGGCCGATGAGCCCTGGGCTGCACGTATCGGTCAGGTGCGTCATGCCGAGCGGCACAGTGCGCAGACCTATTACGACATCCTCGGCGCGCATGCCAGCGAGCTGGACATCTGGCGCACGACCTATTTCCATGTGCTGGACGATGCCGCGGCGGTGGTGGAGTGGTTCAAGTCCACGGCGCTATTGCCGTTCCTGCAACCGCTGGATGCTGAGCAGCAGGTGGCATTTCTGGCGCGTTACCAAGAGGCGATCGCCGAGGCCTATCCGGCGCAGGCTGATGGCCGGGTGTTGTTGCCGTTCCCGCGGTTGTTCCTGGTTGCTCGGCGCTAGCGCAGCAAGCTGTCGCGGCTAAAGCCCCTCCCACAGGTTTGTGGTGACTGGTGGGAGGGGCTTAGCCGCGATCCTTAAACGAAAAGCCCCGCATCTGCGGGGCTTTTCGTTCAGTGCGCCAGGGCAACCAGTCCGGCGTGTTGCACCAGTTCCAGCAACGGCTGAGGGTAAACGCCGATGATGAAGGCGAGCAGGGCGACCACCAGCAGCATGATGCCACCGGCGCGCTGGCCCCAGTCGAAGGGGGCGTCGTGGCGATGCATGTTGGGTTCGCGCATGAACAGGGTGACCATCACCCGCAGGTAATAGAACACGCCGATGGCGCTACCCAGCACCATGGCGCCGAGCAGCCACCACAGCTGCGCCTCGACACCGGCGGCGATCACGTAGAACTTGCCGATGAAGCCTGCCGTCAGCGGAATGCCGGCCAGCGACAGCATCATCACCGTAAGCACGGCGGTCAGGTAAGGGCGCCGCCAGAACAGGCCACGGTACTCGTACAGTGCATCGGCATCGCGGCCACTGTAGGGCGTGGACATCAGGGTGATCACGCCGAACGCACCCAAGCTGGTCAGCACGTAGGTGGCCAGGTAAACGCCCACCGCTTCCACGGCCAGGCCCTTGCTGGCGATCAGCGCCACCAGCAGGTAGCCGAAGTGGGCGATGGAGGAGTAACCCAGCAGGCGTTTGAGGTTGTTCTGCAGCAGGGCCAGCAGGTTGCCGAACAGGATCGAGGCAATGGCGATCAGGGTCAGCAGGTCGCTCAGCCAACCGCCGCTCATGGCCGGGGATATCTGGTACAGGCGCAGCAGCACGGCGAATACCGCCACCTTGCTGGCGGTGGCCAGGAAGGCCGCCACCGGTGCCGGCGCGCCTTCGTAGACGTCCGGTGTCCAAAGGTGGAAGGGCACCAGCGACAGCTTGAAGGCCAGGCCGATGAGCATCATGCCGATGCCGATCTGCACCAGTTGGCTGCTCTCGCGTGCCAGGCTGACACCCAGGTCGACGAACGCCAGGTTGCCGGACTCGGCGTACAGCAGCGCCATGCCAAATAGCAGGAAGGCCGAACCAGCGGCGGACAGCACCATGTACTTGATGCCGGCTTCCAGCGAGCGCTTGTTGAAGAAGGCGTAGGCGATCATCCCGTAGGTCGGCACCGACAGCAGCTCCAGGCCAATGAAAAGACCAGCCAGATGTTGCGCGCTGACCAGCACCAGACCGCCGGCAGCCGACAGCAGCACCAGCAGGTAGAGTTCCTCGCGGTTGCGTGGGTAACCCTTGCCCGACTCACCTCCCAGGTAGGCATGAATAAGCGTGATGCAGGCCAGGCTGGCGGCCAGCACCAGCGCCATGTAGTAGCAGGCGAAGTTGTCGATCAGCAGCAGCGGGGTGACTTCCAGTGGTGCCACGTCCAGCGTTGGAATGAGCGACAGCAGCGCCAGATTCAGGCCCGCGACCGAGAGGATGAAGGTCACCGTGTGATTACGCTTGGCGGCGATCGCCAGCATCACCACGACAGCGGTGAGGCTGGTCACCAGCAGCGGCAGCAGGGCGATCAGGTGTTGCAGGGTGAATTCGACAGCGTGATGTTCCATGAGTCTCTAATCCTTACCCTTACCGGCCCGAGGCGAGTTGATCGAGGGCGCCAGCCATCCACTGCTGTACGCCATGCATGCTGGCAGCAGAGGTATCGAGCACCGGTTGCGGGTAAACGCCAAGCAGAATCAGCAGCACGCCAAGGCCGAGCACCATGGCCAGCTCGCGAGCTTTCAGGCCCGGCAGCGGCGCTTCCTGTTGCACCGGGCCGAAGTAGGCGCGGTGGATCATCGCCAGGGCGTACACCGAGCCGAGTACCAGGCCGCTGGCAGCCAGCACCACGACCCAGGGCGCGCTGGGGAAGCTACCGATCAGGATGAGGAATTCACCGACGAAGTTACCGGTGCCCGGCAGGCCCAGCGCGGCGGCGGCGAAGAACAGGCTGATGGCCGGCAGCCAAGGCATGCGCGCCCAGATCCCGCCCATCTGGCGCAGATCACGGGTGTGCACGCGCTCGTACAGCTGGCCGCACAGTATGAACAGCGCAGCAGCGGACAGGCCGTGGGCAACCATCTGTACCACTGCACCCTGCAGGGCGATCTGGCTGCCGGAATAGATGGCGATCAGCACGAAGCCCATGTGCGACACGCTGGAGTAGGCCACCAGGCGCTTGATGTCGGTCTGCGCGAACGACAGCAGTGCCCCGTAGATGATGGCGAATACGCCGAGCCACTGGGCGATGGGCGCGAATTCCGCCGAGGCATTGGGGAACAGCGGCAGGGCGAAGCGCAGCAGGCCGTAGGCGGCGGTCTTCAGCAGGATGCCGGCCAGGTCGACGGAGCCGGCGGTCGGTGCCTGGGCGTGGGCGTCCGGCAGCCAGGAGTGCACCGGCACCACCGGGAACTTCACCGCGAAGGCGACGAAGAAACCGAGCATCAGCAGGTATTCGGTGCCCGGCGCCAGTTCGGTCTTCAGCAGGTCGGCGTAGTTGAAGGTCAGCACGCCGGTCTGGTTGAAGTGCACGAACACCAGGGCCAGGATCGACACCAGCATCACAAGGCCGCTGGCCTGGGTGAAGATGAAGAACTTGGTGGCGGCGGTGATGCGGGTGCGGCCGTCGCTGCCGCTATGACCCCAGAGCGCGATGAGAAAATACATCGGCACCAGCATCATTTCCCAGAAGAAGAAGAACAGGAACAGGTCGACGGCGAGGAACACGCCGACCACGCCGCCGAGAATCCACATCAGGTTGAGGTGGAAGAAGCCGACGCGGTGCTGGATCTCGTTCCACGAGCAGAGCACCGAGAGCACGCCGAGCAGGCCGGTGAGCACCACCATCAGCACCGACAGGCCGTCCATCGCCAGGTGGATGGTGATGCCCATGCGCGGGATCCAGTCGATGACGAACTCGTGGGCCCAGCGCGGGCCGCCGTCCGGCGCCGGCGCCAGGGTGAAGTCACCGCTGACCCACAGCCACAGGCTCAGGCCGAACAGCAGGCCCATGGTGAGCAGGGCGATCCAGCGCGGCAGAACGTGGCCGAAGCGCTCGCCTTGCCAGCACAGCAGGCCACCGATGAAGGGGATCAGGATTAGCCAGGGCAGAATCATGACAGGCTGTTTTCCTTAACTCAAAAATAGGATGGCGGCGAGCACCAGCACGGCGCCCCCGGCGATCGAAGCGGCGTACCAGCGCACCTGGCCGTTCTCGCTGCGCACCAGTGCGGCGTTGCCACCGCGCGCAAGCAGCGGAATCAGGCCGATGCTGCGGTCGATGGGGTCGCGGCGCAGCAGGTGGCAGAGCGCAAGGTAGGGGCGCACGAACAACTTGTCGTAGAGCCAGTCGAAGCCCCAGGCAGCGAACCACAGGGCGCTCAGCAGGCGACCCGGCGCGCTCTGCGCCACGGCGGATGCAACGCGGCGCTGGCCGAGGAAGAGCAGGGCGGCGATGACGATGCCGCTCACCGCGATCAGCCCCGACAGCAGTTCCAGGCTGTGCTTGGCCTCGCCACCGGCATGGCCGGCACTTTGCGGCAGCACACCGGCCAGCGGCGGGGTGATCCAGGCGCCGATGAAGGTGGACAGCACGATCAGCACCATTAGCGGCAGGTTGTGGGCAATGCCATGGCCTGCGTGTGCCTCGGTCTTCTGCTCGCTATGGAAGGCGATGAAGATCAGGCGGAAGGTGTAGATCGAGGTCAGGAAGGCACCGACCAGGCCGGCGTAGAGCAGCTCGCTGTGGCCGCTGGCGAAAGCTTCCCAAAGGATTTCGTCCTTGGAGTAGAAGCCGGCGGTCAGCAGCGGCAGGGCGGCCAGCGCCGCACCACCGACGACGAAACTGGCGTAGGCCAGTGGCAGCTTCTTCCACAGCCCGCCCATCTTGAAGATGTTCTGCTCGTGGTGGCAGGCGTGGATCACTGCACCGGAGGCGAGGAACAGCAGGGCCTTGAAGAAGGCGTGGGTCATCAGGTGGAAGATCGCCGCATCCCAGGCGCCAACGCCCAGCGCCAGGAACATGTAGCCGATCTGGCTCATGGTCGAATAGGCGAGGATGCGCTTGATGTCGGTCTGCACCAGCGCGGCGAAGCCGGCCAGCACCAGGGTCACGCCGCCGACGATGCCGACCAGTTCGAGAATCTCCGGGGTCAGCAGGAACAGGCCGTGGGTACGGGCGATCAGGTACACGCCGGCGGTGACCATGGTCGCCGCGTGGATCAGCGCCGACACCGGGGTCGGGCCGGCCATGGCGTCGGCCAGCCAGGTCTGCAGCGGCAACTGGGCGGACTTGCCCACCGCGCCGCCCAGCAGCATCAGCGTGGCGAGCCACAGCCAGGCGTCGCCGGCCGCGTACTGCTGCGGCGCCAGCACCATCAGCTCCTGGATGTTCAGGGTGCCGAGATTGATGAACAGCAAGAACATGCCGATCATCAGGAACACGTCGCCGACGCGGGTGACGATGAACGCCTTGAGCGCCGCGTTACCGTTGGGCACGTGCTTGTAGTAGAAGCCGATCAGCAGGTACGAGCACAGGCCCACGCCTTCCCAGCCGAAGAACAGCACCAGCAGGTTGTCGCCGAGAACCAGCAGCAACATGCTGAAGATGAACAGGTTGGTGTAGGCGAAGAAGCGCGAATAGCCTTCTTCACCGCGCATGTACCAGCTGGCGAACAGGTGGATCAGGAAACCCACGCCGGTGACCACGCCGAGCATGGTTGCCGACAGGCCGTCCAGATGCAGGGTGAAGCTCGGCGCCAGGCCTTCGACATTCATCCACTGCCACAGGGTCAGGCTGTAGGCGCCGCCGGCCGGCGGATTGCCGAGAAACGCGGCGATTACCCAGGCGGCGCTGGCGGCGGCCAGGCCGATGGAGCCCACACCGATCAGCGCACTGGTGTTTTCCGAGAAGCGTCCGCGCGAGAAGGCCAGCAGCAGCCAGCCGAGCAGCGGGAAGAATAGAGTCAGGGCTAGAAGGTTCATCTGCGCATCTCGCTGGCAGCGTCGATATCCAGAGTGTTGAAGCGGCGATACAGCTGCAGCAGGATCGCCAGGCCGATACTGGCCTCCGCGGCTGCCAGGGTGATCACCAGAATGAACATCACCTGGCCGTCAGCCGCGCCCCAGCGGGCACCGGCAACGACGAAGGCGAGCGCGGCGGCATTCATCATCACTTCCAGGCTCATCAGGATGAACAGGATGTTGCGCCGCACCATCAGACCGACCAGGCCGATGCAGAACAGCACGCCGGCCAGAGCCAGGCCGTGCTCGAGTGGAATGCCGGTCATGCGTTTGGCTCCTTGGCGTCGTGGCGGCCCAGGTGGTAGGCGGCGACCAGCGCGGCGAGCAGCAGCATGGAAGCCAGCTCCACCGCCAGCAGATAAGGGCCGAACAGGCTGATGCCGACGGCCTTGGCCTCGACCGTGGTGTGGCCGATATGGGCGTTGCTGACGTGGTTGAGCAGCACATAGAGCAACTGGCCGAGCAGCAGGGCGCTGAGAATCGCCGGGCCAACCCAGATGCCGGGTGTCATCCACTTGCGCTCCTGCTCGGCGGCAGCCGGGCCGAGGTTGAGCATCATCACCACGAAGACGAACAGCACCATGATGGCGCCGGCATAGACGATGATTTCCAGCGCGCCGGCAAAGGGGGCGCCGAGGGCGAAGAACACCATCGACACCGCCAGTAGCGAGACGATGAGATAGAGCAGGGCATGCACCGGGTTGGTGTTGGTGACCACTCCGACCGTCGATGCCACCGCCACGCCGGCGGCGAAGTAGAACGCGAATTCCATCAGAAACTCCTCACTCCGCTCGCCTCATGAGAAGCAGCGGCATATCTCGGGATATGACGCCAAAGCCGTAGGAGCGAGCTCTGCTCGCGAAGCGTTTGGCGTTGTCTGCGTTCGCGAGCAGAGCTCGCTCCTACAGGGCGGGAAAACCCATGACCCTGGCTCATGGCAACAGCCCCTTGACGTTGATCGGCTCGGCCTCGTTCTGCGCGGCGCCCTTGGGCTTGCCGGCGATGGCCATACCGGCAACGCGGTAGAAGTTGTAGTCCGGGTTCTTGCCGGGGCCGCTGATCAGCAGGTCTTCCTTCTCGTACACCAGATCCTGACGCTTGAACTCGCCCATCTCGAAATCGGGCGTGAGCTGGATCGCAGTGGTCGGGCAGGCTTCCTCGCACAGGCCGCAGAAGATGCAGCGCGAGAAGTTGATGCGGAAGAACTCCGGGTGCCAGCGCCCGTCATCGGTCTCGGCCTTCTGCAGCGAGATGCAGCCCACCGGGCAGGCCACGGCGCAAAGGTTGCAGGCGACGCAGCGTTCCTCGCCGTCGGGGTCGCGGGTCAGGACGATGCGGCCACGGTAGCGCGGCGGCAGGTAGACCGGCTCTTCCGGGTATTGCAGGGTGTCGCGTTTGCGAAAGCCATGGCTGAAGACCATGGCTAGGCTGCGCAGTTGGGTGCCGGTACCGACCAGCACGTCCCAGATGTACTTGAACATTGCTTTTCTCCTTACTGGGCCGTGGCCAGCACGACGGCGCCGGTCACCAGTAGGTTGATCAGGGTCAGCGGCAGGCAGAACTTCCAGCTGAAGGCCATGACCTGGTCATAGCGCGGGCGTGGGATCGACGCGCGCAGCAGGATGAAGATCATGATGAAGAAGGCCGTTTTCAGCGCGAACCAGAAGAACGGAATCTGCGGCAGGATGCCGAACGGGCTGTGCCAGCCACCAAAGAACAGGGTTACCAGCAGCGCCGACACGGTGACGATGGCCACGTATTCGCCAACGAAGAACATGCCCCATTTCATCCCGGCGTATTCGATGTGGTAACCATCGGCCAGCTCCTGCTCGGCTTCCGGCTGGTCGAATGGGTGACGGTGAGTCACGGCGACGGCAGCGATGAAGAAGGTACAGAAGCCGAAGAACTGCGGAATGATGAACCACAGGTTCTGCGCCTGGTAATCGACGATGTCGCGCATGTTGAACGAGCCGACCTGCGCCACCACGCCCATCAGCGCCAGGGCCAGGAAAACCTCGTAGGACACCGTCTGCGCCGAAGCGCGCAGGGCACCGAGCAGGGCGAACTTGTTGTTGCTCGACCAGCCGGCGAACAGCACGGCATAGACCGACAAGCCGGCCATGGCGAAGAAGAACAGGATGCCGATGTTCAGATCCGCCACGCCCCAGGTCGGGGTGATGGGGATGATGGCGAAGGCCATCAGCATCGCCGAGAAGGCGATCATCGGTGCCAGGATGAATATGAACCTGTCGGCGAACGGCGGCGTCCAGTCCTCCTTGAAGAACATCTTGATCATGTCGGCGGCGATCTGAAACATGCCGAACGGCCCCACACGGTTGGGGCCGTAGCGATCCTGCCACCAGCCGAGCAGGCGGCGCTCGATGAAGCTCAGCAGCGCGCCGCAGACCACCACCACCAGCAGGATGACGATGGCCTTGAGTACCGCGATGACGATCTCGATCAGTTCGGGCGTCAACCAGCTCATTGCGCGGCCTCCTGCAGCAGGGTCACGCTGGCGCCGGCGACGGCTGCCGGAATACCTGGCAAGCCGACCGGCAGGCCGACCAGGCCAACGGCCAGATCATCACGCACCTGCAGCGGCAGGCGCAGTGCCTGACCGTTGACGCGCAGGGCCAGCAGCGCGCCGTCGTTCACGCCAAAGCGTGCCGCTTCATCGCGGGCCAGGGCCACGTAGGGCTCGGGCATGCGCTCCTGAATCGGTTTGGCGCGCGCGGAGTTTTCCTCGCTGCCGAACAGGTGGTGCAGCGGCGCCACCTGCCAGGTGCCGGCTGCCGGGTTGAACGCGGCGTTCACGGCGAACCACGGCAGGACGTTACCGGCGGCTTCGAGCAGGCGCACGCCGGGGTCGCCGGCACGCAGGTGACCACCGACCTCGTCCTGGAACTTGTTCCACGCCTGCGGCGAGTTCCAGCCCGGCGACCAGGCGAACGGAATCTGCTGCCGATCTTCCTTGCTGCCGGCGTAGCCTTCCATGGAGAAGGCGAAGGCGGTGTCCTGATCCTGCGGCTGACGCGGCTCGTGCACGCTGACATTGGCGCGCATGGCGGTACGACCACTGTAGCGGTGCGGCTCGCGGGCGAGCTTGAGCCCCTTGATGCGGAACGAGGCAATCGGCGCGGCGTCCTTGATGCCCGCCAGCAACGGATTACTGGCGGCGCAGGCCGCGGTGACCTGGTCCAGTTGCGTCCAGTCCACGGCCTTGCCCTGCAGGGTGCTGTGCAGCGCGTGCAGCCAGCGCCAGCCTTCGCGGATCAGAATGCCCGCGTCGTAGTAGCTCGGCTCATAGACCTGGAAGAAGCGCTGGGCGCGGCCTTCGAGGCTGACCAGGGTGCCGTCGCCTTCGGCGAAGCTGGCCGCCGGCAGCAGCAGATGGGCGCGTTCGCTGGTGGCGGTGCGCTGGTGATCGGCGACGATCACCGCTTGCGCGGCGCTGAGCGCGGCGTCGACCTTGGCCGCATCGGCGCGGCGGTACAGGTCGTTTTCCAGCACGATGACGGCATCGGTCTGGCCGTTGCTCAGAGCATCGAGTGCGGCATCGACGGACTCGCCGCCCTGCTCTTTATCCAGAAGAAGTGCCAGCCCCAGGCTGTTGGCCTCGGGTACCACCAGGCTCAGCGAGCCGTTCTTCTCGCGGTTCTTCAGCGCGCTGGCGATATTGGCGGCGGCTTCGATCACGGCCTTGTCGCCCAGGGAGGCGCCGGAAACGACCAGCGGGCGCTTGGCATTTATCAGGGCATCGGCGATGCGCTGCACCAGTTCGCCGGCTTCGGCGTCCAGGCCATCGACGGCCGGTGCGCTCGGGTCGATGGCGTGGGCCACGGCGAAACCGATACGGGCCAGGTCGGCCGGTGCGGCGTGCACGCACTGCTCGGCGATATCGTCGAGGCGGGTTTCCGCGACGCTGGCGATAAACAGCGGGTGCAGGGCGTGCTGGGCGACGTTCTGCACAGCCGCCATGTGCCAGTCCTGAATACGCGCACCGGCAGCGATTTCGGTGGCCTTGCCCTTGACCGCCTGGCGCAGGGCCAGGGCCATGCGTGCGGCGGTCTGGGTCAGGTCCTCGCCGAGGACGAAGATGGCGTCGTGCAGTTCGACATCGCGCAGGGTCGGCGTCGGCAGCGGGCCGTTTTGCAGGATGTCGCGGATCAGGCGGATATTGGCCAATTCGCTGGCGGCGATGCCGCTGTAAAAGTTGCTGGCGCCGACCAGTTCGCGCAGGGCGAAGTTGGATTCCAGGCTGGCGCGCGGCGAGCCAATGCCGATCACGCGCTTGCCCTTGAGCAGCTCGGCGGCCTTGTCCAGCGCGGCATCGATGCCGATGGCCTGGCCAGCCAGCAGCGGCTGACGCGGGCGATCCGCATTGTTGACGTAGCCATAGCCGAAGCGGCCACGGTCACAGAGGAAGTACTGGTTCACCGAGCCGTTGAAGCGGTTCTCGATACGTCGCAGCTCGCCGTAGCGCTCACCGGGGCTGATGTTGCAGCCGCTGGAGCAGCCGTGGCAGATGCTCGGGGCGAATTGCATGTCCCACTTGCGGTTGTAGCGCTCGGAGTGGGTCTTGTCGGTGAACACGCCGGTCGGGCAGACCTCCACCAGGTTGCCGGAAAACTCGCTTTCCAGCGTGCCGTCCTCGACACGGCCGAAGTACACGTTGTCATGCGCGCCATAGACGCCCAGGTCGGTGCCGCCGGCGTAATCCTTGTAATAGCGCACGCAGCGGTAGCAGGCGATGCAGCGGTTCATCTCGTGGGCGATGAAGGGGCCGAGTTCCTGGTTCTGGTGGGTACGCTTGGTGAAGCGATAGCGACGGGCGTTGTGGCCGGTCATCACCGTCATGTCCTGCAGGTGGCAGTGACCACCTTCCTCGCACACCGGGCAGTCGTGCGGGTGGTTGGTCATCAGCCATTCGACGACGCTAGCGCGGAACGCCTTGGATTCCTCGTCGTCGATGCTGATCCAGGTGTTGTCGGTGGCGGGCGTCATGCAGGACATGACGATGCGACCACGGGTGTCGTTCTCGTCGTTGTACTGCTTGACCGCGCACTGGCGGCAGGCGCCGACGCTGCCCAGCGCCGGATGCCAGCAGAAGTAGGGGATATCGAGTCCGAGGGACAGGCAGGCCTGCAGGAGGTTGTCTGCACCATCGACTTCGAAATCTTTGCCGTCTACGTGGATAGTGGCCATTTCTTTAAGTCTTCGTTTACCCGCTTCATAAAAGCGGCTGGCTAAGGGAATTCGTCTGTTCAGCTCGCACTTGCCGGCATGCGGGGCGTAGTCGCCACCTTGGCCACACCGGCCTGGGCCATTCCGGCCTCGAACTCTTCACGGAAATACTTGATCGCGCTGCCCAACGGCTCCACGGCGCCTGGCGCGTGAGCACAGAAGGTCTTGCCCGGGCCGAGGAAGTTGACCAGGCCGAGCAGGGTGGCGATGTCCTCGCGGGTGCCTTCGCCACGCTCCAGGGCGCGGAGAATCTTCACGCTCCATGGCAGGCCGTCGCGGCACGGCGTGCACCAGCCGCAGGACTCGCGGGCGAAGAACTCTTCCATGTTGCGCAGCAGGGAGACCATGTTGATCGAGTCGTCCACCGCCAGCGCCAGGCCGGTGCCCATACGCGTGCCGACCTTGGCGATGCCGCCGGCGTACATCTGCGCCTCGAGGTGCTCGGGCAGCAGGAAACCGGTGCCGGCGCCGCCGGGCTGCCAGCATTTGAGGCGATAGCCGTCGCGCATGCCGCCGGCGTAGTCCTCGAACAGTTCGCGCGCTGTAATGCCGAACGGCAGTTCCCACAGGCCGGGGTTCTTCACCTTGCCGGAGAAGCCCATCAGCTTGGTGCCGTGGTCTTCGCTGCCCGGGAGGGCGAGGCCCTTGTACCACTCCACGCCCTGGCCGACGATGGCCGGCACGTTGCACAGGGTCTCGACGTTATTGACGCAGGTCGGCTTGCCCCACACGCCGACGGCAGCGGGGAAGGGCGGCTTGGCGCGCGGGTTGGCACGGCGGCCTTCCAGCGAGTTGATCAGCGCGGTTTCCTCGCCGCAGATGTAGCGGCCGGCGCCGGTGTGCACGAACAGCTCGAAATCGAAGCCTGAGCCGAAGATGTTCTTGCCCAAGAGGCCTGCAGCCTTGGCTTCGTCGATGGCGCGGTTGAGGTTGGCGGCGGCGTCGACGTATTCGCCGCGCAGGAAGATGTAGCCGCGGTAGGCCTTGAGGGCGCGCGCGGAGATCAGCATGCCTTCCACCAGCAGGTGCGGCAGCTGCTCCATCAGCAGGCGGTCTTTCCAGGTGTTGGGCTCCATCTCATCCGCATTGCACAGCAGGTAGCGGATGTTCATGGATTCGTCGGCCGGCATCAGGCCCCACTTCACCCCGGTGGGGAAGCCTGCGCCGCCGCGACCCTTGAGCCCGGATTCCTTTACGGTCTGCACGATGTCGGCCTGGGCCATCTCGGTCAGTGCCTTGCGTGCGGCCGTGTAGCCGTTCTTCTGCTGGTATTCCTCCAGCCACACCGGCTGGGCGTCGTCACGCAGGCGCCAGGTCAGCGGATGGGTTTCTTCGCTGCGGGCGATGCGGTTGGCTGGGCCGATGGAGGTCAACATCTTCATTTGTACTCCTCCAGCAGCTTGGCGACGCCGTCAGGTTGAACATCGCCGAAGGTGTCGTCGTCGATCATCAGCGCCGGAGCCTTGTCGCAGTTGCCCAGGCAGCACACCGGCAGCAGGGTGAAACGCTGGTCGGCGGTGGTCTGGCCGAGACCGATGCCAAGTTGCTTCTGCATCTCACTGACCACCGACTCATGGCCGCCGATGTAGCAGGTCATGCTGTCGCACACGCGAATCACGTGACGACCGACGGGTTGACGGAATATCTGACTGTAGAAGGTGGCCACGCCTTCGACGTCGCTGGCCGGGATGCCGAGAATTTCGCCAATGGCGTCAGCAGCGCCGTCCGGCACCCAGCCGCGTTGCTTCTGCACGATCTTCAGCGCTTCGATGCTGGCGGCGCGCGGGTCTTCGTAGTGGTGCATCTCGTGCTCGATGGCTGAGCGCTCGCTTTCGCTGAGGGTGAAACGGTCGGTCTGAATTAGCGTGTTCATGATCAGCGGTCCACGTCGGCCATGACGAAGTCGATACTGCCCAGGTAGGCGATCAGATCCGCCACCATGCTGCCGCGGATCACCGAGGGGATCTGTTGCAGGTGGGCGAAGCTGGGGGTGCGAATCCGGGTGCGGTAGCTCATGGTGCTGCCGTCGCTCGTCAGGTAATAACTGTTGATGCCCTTGGTCGCCTCGATCATCTGGAAGGCTTCGTTGGCCGGCATGACCGGGCCCCAGGAAACCTGCAGGAAGTGGGTGATCAGGGTTTCGATGTGCTGCAGCGTGCGCTCTTTCGGCGGCGGCGTGGTCAGCGGATGGTCGGCCTTGTACGGGCCTTCCGGCATGTTCTTCAGGCACTGGTCGATGATGCGGATGCTCTGGCGCATCTCTTCCACGCGCACCATGCAGCGGTCGTAGGCGTCGCCATTGGCGGCCAGTGGCACCTCGAACTCGAAGTGCTCGTAGCCGGAGTAGGGGCGTGCCTTGCGCAGGTCGAAGTCGCAACCGGTGGCGCGCAGGCCGGCGCCGGTGGTGCCCCACTCCAGCGCTTCCTTGGTGTTGTACTGCGCCACGCCGATGGTCCGTGCCTTGAGGATGCTGTTCTTCAGCGCGGCCTTCTCGTATTCGTCGAGGCGCTTGGGCAGCCAGTCGACGAATTCCTTGACCAGCTTGTCCCAGCCGCGCGGCAGGTCATGGGCGACGCCGCCGATGCGGTACCAGGCCGGGTGCAGGCGGAAGCCGGTGATGGCTTCGATCACCTTGTAGGCACGCTGGCGGTCGGTGAAGGTGAAGAACACCGGGGTCATGGCGCCGACGTCCTGGATGTAGGTACCGAGGAACAGCAGGTGGCTGGTGATGCGGAAGAACTCGGCGAGCATCACGCGGATGAAGTCGACACGGGCGGGCACTTTGATGCCGGCGAGCTTCTCCACCGAGAGCACGTAGGGCAGGTTGTTCATCACCCCGCCGAGGTAGTCGATGCGGTCGGTGTAGGGGATGAAGCTGTGCCAGCTCTGGCGTTCGGCCATCTTCTCGGCGCCACGGTGGTGGTAGCCGATCTCCGGTACGCAATCGACGATCTCTTCGCCGTCGAGCTGCAGGATGATGCGGAAGGCACCGTGGGCGGAGGGGTGGTTGGGGCCGAGGTTGAGGAACATGTAGTCCTCGTGCTCACCACCGCGTTTCATGCCCCAGTCTTCGGGATTGAAGCGTGCGGCTTCTTCCTCGAGCTGCTGCTTGGCCAGGGTCAGGCTGAACGGATCGAATTCGGTGGCGCGCGCCGGGTAGTCCTTGCGCAGCGGATGACCTTCCCAGGTAGGCGGCATCATGATGCGGCTCAGGTGCGGGTGGCCGGTGAAGGTGATGCCGTACAGATCCCAGACTTCGCGCTCGTACCAGTTGGCGTTGGGCCAGATGCCGGTGGCGGTGGGCAGGTTGAGGTCGCGCTCGGACAAGGCGACCTTGATCATTACGTCACTATTACGCTCCAGCGACATCAGGTGATAGAACACCGTGAAGTCGGCGTCCGGCAGGCTGCGACGCTGGGTGCGCAAGCGCTCGTCGACGCCGTGCAGGTCGTAAAGCATCACGTAGGGGCGCGGCAGGTTGCGCAGGCAGGTGAGCACTTCAATAAGGTGCTCACGGGCAACCCAGAGTATCGGCATGCCGGTGCGGGTCGCTTGCAGGGTGAAACTGTCGTCGCCAAAACGGGCGTGCAATTCGGCGACGACGTCCTGGTCGTCAGCCTTGTAAGGCGGTATGGACACAACGGTGTCTTGAGTCATGGTCTCGGTCGCTGTCGATCAACGTAGAAAGTGGCGTGACGCTTGCGCAGGCAAGCATCGGCTCAGACTTCGTCGGGGCTACGCAGGTTGGTAACGGCGATTCGCTGCTCGCGTCGCTGTTCCTTCTGCGAAGGCATTTCGGCACGGTAGATGCCTTGATCGCCAACGACCCAGGACAGCGGGCGGCGCTCCTGGCCGATGGATTCCTGCAGCAGCATCAAGCCTTGCAGGAACGCCTCCGGACGGGGCGGACAGCCGGGAATGTAGACGTCCACGGGGAGGAACTTGTCCACGCCCTGAACGACCGAGTAGATGTCGTACATGCCGCCGGAGTTGGCGCATGAACCCATGGAGATAACCCACTTGGGCTCCAGCATCTGCTCGTAGAGGCGCTGGATGACCGGCGCCATCTTGATGAAGCAGGTGCCGGCGATGACCATGAAGTCGGCTTGGCGGGGTGATGCGCGAATGACTTCCGCACCGAAACGCGCCACGTCGTGCGGGGCGGTGAAGGCGGTGGTCATTTCCACATAGCAGCAGGACAGGCCGAAGTTGTACGGCCACAAGGAATTCTTGCGCCCCCAGTTGACCGCGCCGTTAAGCACGTCCGAGAGCTTGCCCATGTAGATGTTCTTGTGAACCTGATCCTCTAGCAGCGGGTCGGAGACGACCTCCCGCTGGCCGATCGGATACGCCTCGTTGGGCGCATTCGGGTCGACCCGAGTAAGTTTGTATTGCATCGCCAAAGCCTCATTGTTTCAGCTTCGCCTGCCGTTCACGACGTCCCTGCGGTGCCCAATCGAGCGCGCCGATACGCCAAAGATAGACAAGACCTGCCAACAGAATTGCTATGAAAACTGTAGCTTCGATCAGGCCCGCCCAGCCGCTTTCGCGCACCGAGACTGCCCAAGCGAAGAGATAGAGGGCTTCAACGTCGAAGATCACGAAGAGCATCGCGACCAGATAGAACTTGGCTGACAGGCGCAGACGCGCGCTGCCGGTGGGAAGCATGCCCGACTCGAAAGGCTCGTTCTTGCTGCGTCCCCAGGCCTTGCTGCCAAGCAGGCTGGAAACGCCGAGCATGAAGGCGATGAGCCCGCAGACACCCAGCAAGAAAACAGCGAAGGCCCAGTTATGGGACATGGTCGTTACAGCATCAGGCATGCCGGTACTCCTTGAACTAAGGAACGGCTTTTAATTTAGTAGTGGCCAGGCGCCGTCGAGGGCGCTGACGCAAAGTGTGTATACAATACTATGTGCAAGGTAACTGTAAGTAAATTTTTCAAAGCAAATTATCCTGCACTTTCGCCCGTTGTGTCGAGCTTCTGACCGATTTGTCGCAATGATGCAAATCAGCCGCGAGTAGCATCGTCTCTGCCGTCAGGACTATAGCCAAGCACGCTGGTATGGCAATTCATCGGCCATTCATCCGCCTAATGTGCATCATTTTCTTGCGTGATTATCCCCGCCGAGATGCGTATTCAGCTGCACCTTTGGTGTTTGGCCCAAAGCACTGGCCGCGACGGAAAATTCCCTCAGCGCATAAAGCGGCCCGCGATTTATCACCAAATGTCATCCCCTGGGAGAGGCCGCTACGCCGATCCTGTACTAGCGTGCATGAATCGATAAAAGCGATGTACCAATCATGCAGTGCCCACCACCCGTTGGATCTGCGAAGTTACCCCAGCCTGGGTATGCCGGCCCTTCGTACGCATAACAACATGAGGGGTTTGCCATGCCTGTCGAGTCGCGTCTTGTCCCAGCCATCATGCTGCTCGCCCTGAGCGCGCCTGCCAGCGCGGAGCTGGGCGATTACAGCTTCTGGCAGGGGTTGAGCAATCTGGTTTCGCCGCCCAAGGCCGATAACCCGGTGACGCCCGCGCAACGTGTCGGGCCATACCCGCTACTGGCCAACCCGAGCGGTTTCGCCAGCGGCTTCAACCCTAGCAACTATTACGGTTGGCAGACGATCCAGATGGCGCCACAAACCGGTGCGGTGTGTGGCAACGGCTCGCCTTACAAATTCTTTATCAATCGTGTGCCGAACACGCGCAATACCATCGTTTACCTGGAGGGCGGCGGTGCTTGCTGGGACTATGCCAGCTGCAGCGGCCAGAGCGGCATACGCGGCGCGCGCAACCCAGATGGCATCGCCGACGACTACATGTCCCTGCTCAACCTCGGCGCCAGCCTGGTAAGCCCCTTCGTCGTGCGCCTGCACCCGTGGACGCGGGTAAAGACGCAGAACTGGAACATGGTTTACGTGCCGTACTGCACGGGGGATATCTACTCCGGCGACAAGGTGGCGGTCTACCAGGACCCGCAGGGTGAAAACCCGCCGCTGGTGTGGCACCACAACGGCCTGCGCAACATGCGCGCGGTGGCAGGGTGGCTGAAGGACAACCTGCCGCGGCCAACGCAGATGCTCACCACCGGTTGCAGTGCCGGCGGTGCGGGCAGCCTGACCAATTACGCCAACCTGCGCCAGGACATCGCCCCGGATCGCGGTTACCTGATCAACGACTCCGGGCCGGTGTACACCGCGCTGGCTGGCGACAATCAGGCATATCCGTCCTATCCGCTGCAGGCCTTCATTCGTCAGGCCTGGGGCCTCGATGCCACCGAGGGGCCGCTGCAGTACCTGCAGACGCGCTTGCCCGGTTTCAACAGCAACGACCTGGGCACTCTGTATCCGGCGCTTTCGAGCAACCTGCCGGGAGATCGAATGGGGCATACGCATTTCTGGCAGGACCTGAACTATTCATCCTATTCCTACGAGCGTTTCTATCCGGAGATCGTCAATGCGCCGAATCAGGCCGCCAGGGAGGCGCTGATCAAGCAGCGCTGGGCGACCGATACCACGCGTCTGCGCAGCCAACTGGCCAACCTGGGCAATGTCGGCGGCTACTTCCCACAGTTTCGAGACGTCAACGAAAGCCACTGCACCAGCATCATCGAATTCGCCAACGCCGATATTCAGGAGCAGAACCTGCAACTGGACAACTTCATCGGTAGCGTACTGGACGGCAGCGGACAGGTGCTCGACGCTTCCGAAAGCAGCGATGTGGCCGATCGCAACAAGCCGTTCAACCTCCTGTATTACCTGCTCGATCAACTGCTCTGATGGTCAGCGGGCGCGGTGACGAACAGCTTTGCCACCATACTCAACTGTCTGGAGCTTGCCGGTAGTTGCGTTCGCGGGCCTGTTGCAGGCGCTGGCGCAGATATTGGTCGCGAGTCAGCCCGTCGGGGATGTTCTGCAGGGCGAGGACTTCCTCGACGATGCGCTTTTCCTCGGCCTTGTAACGGTCGAAATCCGGGTCTGATCGCTGTGCCAGTCTGGCTTCGCGTTCGGCGCTTATGGCCCGGTAGCGCTCGATCAGCGCCTCGGCGCGTCTCTTCTGTTCGTTTTCGTCGTCGCTGACGGCCTTGATCAGGGCAATCTGCAGCAGCAGGGCTTCGCTCAATGCCAATTCTCCCTGTTGTTCCATGGCGTCGAGCCCTTCGCTCAGCGCCTGCGCCTGAGCTTCCCGGCTGCCTTCATCGAACTGCTTTGCCTGCTCGATGAAGGCTCTATAGCGTTGATGAAATTCCAGGCGCCGCTCCTGTTGGCGAACCTCAGGCCTTGCCAGCAGTTGGCGTTGCTCCGTGCTGAGGTCCGTCGACGCTGGCGGGGCGCTGTCCTGGATGGCTGCAGGCGCCTGACTCTGCTCGGAATCGACGATGACAGGTTCCTGAGCGGTGGGGCGTTGCCAATACCAGGTCAGGGTCGCGCTACCGACCAGAAGGCAGCTGCCTAATAGCAGGGCTTGGCGTGGTGAGGGCATGGGGCGACTCCAAAGGGCGTCGTCTGAGCTTAGGAGCTGTGGGGCGTGAGGGAAAATGCAGGACGAAAAAAAGCCCCAGCAGAGCCGGGGCGGATTAGGCAAAAAGTCTGCTGCGGATGCGTGGTCCGCAGCAGGGAACCGTTCTTAGTGGAACTGGTTCATCGTGTTGTCTTTACCGCTCGCCTTCAGAGCAGCTTCGCCAGCGAAGTACTCCTTGTGGTTGTCGCCAATGTCGGAGCCAGCCATGTTCTGGTGCTTGACGCAGGCGATACCCTGACGCAGTTCCTGACGCTGAACACCTTTCACGTAGGCCAGCATGCCCTGGTCGGCGAAGTAGCCCTTGGCCAGGTTGTCGGTGGACAGAGCAGCAGTGTGGTAGGTCGGTAGGGTGATCAGGTGGTGGAAGATACCGGCGTGAGCGGAACCATCGCGCTGGAAGGTACGGATCTTCTCATCGGCTACCTGAGCCAGCTCGGTCTCGTCGTACTCGACGCTCATCAGCTTGGCGCGGTCGTAGGCGGAAACATCCTTGCCTTCGGCAACCATGGCGTCGAACACCTGCTGACGGAAGTTCAGGGTCCAGTTGAAGGACGGGCTGTTGTTGTACACCAGCTTGGCGTTCGGGATGACGTCGCGGATGCGGTCGACCATGGCCTTGATCTGGCCAACGTGCGGCTTCTCGGTTTCGATCCACAGCAGGTCGGCGCCGTTCTGCAGGCTGGTGATGCAGTCCAGTACGCAGCGGTCTTCGCCAGTGCCCTTGCGGAACTGGAACAGGTTGGACGGCAGGCGCTTCGGACGCAGCAGCTTGCCGCCGCGGTTGATCACGACGTCGCCGTTACCCAGATCGGCAGCGGACACTTCTTCGCAATCGAGGAAGCTGTTGTACAGGTCGCCCAGGTCGCCCGGCTCTTTGGTCACGGCGATCTGCTTGGTCAGGCCGGCGCCCAGGGAGTCGGTACGTGCGACGATGACGCCGTTGTCGATGCCCAGCTCGAGGAAGGCGTAGCGAACGGCAGCGATCTTGGCAAGGAAGTCGGCATGAGGAACGGTCACTTTACCGTCCTGGTGACCGCACTGCTTCTCGTCGGAAACCTGGTTTTCGATCTGGATACAGCAGGCACCGGCTTCGATCATGCGCTTGGCCAGCAGGTAGGTGGCTTCCGGGTTACCGAAGCCAGCATCGATGTCGGCGATGATCGGGACGATGTGAGTCTCGAAGTTGTCGATCTGGTTCTGGATCTCGGCAGCCTTGGCCTGGTCGCCAGCTTCACGAGCGGCATCCAGGGCGGTGAACAGAAGGTCCAGCTCACGGCTGTCAGCCTGACGCAGGAAGGTGTACAGCTCTTCGATCAGGTCGGATACGGCAGTCTTCTCGTGCATCGACTGGTCCGGCAGCGGGCCGAAGTCGGAGCGCAGGGCAGCGACCATCCAGCCGGACAGGTAGAGGTAGCGCTTGTTGGTGGTCTTCAGGTGCTTCTTGATCGAGATCAGCTTCTGCTGACCGATGAAGCCGTGCCAGCAGCCCAGGGACTGGGTGTAGACGGAGGAGTCGGCGTCGTACTCTTCCATGTCCTTGCGCATGATGTCAGCGGTGTACTGAGCGATTTCCAGACCGGTCTTGAAGCGGTTCTGAGCGCGCATACGGGCGACGGACTCGGGGTTGATAGCGCTCCAGCTGCTGCCGAACGTCTCTTTCAGAGCGGCTACAGCCTTGATGTCGTTTTGATATGCGGACATGGTCAATCCTTCAAAGAATGTGTTGGTTGAGCACCGACTACCCACGCAATGCGTGCACGGATGCAGCGGCTGCGAGAGGCTTCCACTTTGACGGCAAGGAAACGGCTGGGCGAGGATTGACCGCGAGGAGGGGGTGTGGCGAACAGTTCGAAAACTTCGTCTGGGGCCCTTGGCTCGTGGAAACCTCGGCACCTGCTACATCATCGATCTGTTTGACGCTAAACGCTTCCCCGTCCCTCAGGACAACTTCGTTCCAGTCGCAACCTCGTCGTACGGCCTTGTGGGCTGTTGGGACACGGACCGCTACGAAGTACTTCGTGAACGATCTGGAGATCCTTTTCAGGACCCCTGGCTAGCGGGAGCGAGGCCATCATGCCTCTGGGAAAATACTTCGTCAAACGTTTTGTAGTGGTTTTTCAAAACTACTACATATTCATTCGGCGACTGATTGGTCATGCGCGGCAGCCCATGGCCCGGGCGTTTCAGGCATTTTTCGGGTTACGCGGCCTGTCCATCGTACCTAGGGCGCAAGGGCATTCGACTTTGGTCGGGGACGTCAGTCGAGGGCTTCGACTTTGAGGCGCAGTGACATGTCTTCGCGGCCTTGGGTGGTGTGCCGGCGTAGCACATCACGGCCGCTGGAACTGGTTTGCTCGCTGACGCCGCCGAGGGTGATCCATTCGCCCAGGCGACCACTGACGCGCGTGTCGGTGCTCTGCACGTCGACCACGCCGGGGCGGTGGTCATTCATCCGGTCGCGCTGGCTGCTGATGGAAACATGCACCAGCTCGCCGGAGAGGCTGGCCGTTACGTAGAAGCCCTGGGTCACGTCACGGTACTGGGTGTCCTGGTACACCTGGCCGTACGGGCCGGTGCTGGTGCTGGTCAGCGGTACGCTCTGACCGACCTGGATCAGCGCCGGATAGCCCTCGGTGGCCTGCACCTGCTGGGTGCCGCCGCCGCGGCTGTCGGTGCTGCGACGGATGATGCGTACCTGGTCGCGACCGTTGACTTCGCCACGGCCGACCTGCACTTCGGCATTGCCGGCGCTAAGGGTGCCATCGGCCCGATAGCCACGGTCGTTCTGGTAGTTGCTGTCGGTACTTTCCACGGTGATCAGTAGGCGGCGCGGACGGGTGTCGAGCTGCTGCAGGAGCACGCGAACTTCGCCGATCTTGGCGGGTGAGGCATTGACCACCAGCTGGTTGCCGTAGGCACTGACCTTGCCCTCGTTGCCGAGCATCGACTGCACCACGCCCATTACGTCGTCGGCGGTGCGGTAGTTCAGCGGGATCACCTCGGTAGCGGCTTGCAAAGGCAGGCACAGGCCGAGAAGCAGGGCGGCGAACAGCGTGCGCAGGGTCATAGCAGGAAGCTCCGCAGGTCGGGGTCGGTAATGCTGGTGTCCCAGGCCTGGTCGAACTGGGCCTGACGCTGGCGCACGCGCGCCGGATCGTTGTACAGGGTGTAGCCGGACTGCTGATCGAGTTCCGGGCACAACAGCAGCCCTCTGTCGTCGGCGATCAGGAAGGCCAGTTCATCGCTGGCGTAGTCCGGGTTGAGTTTGCGGATATGCAAGTTGGAGGACAGCCGACGCGATAGCGCGAGCAGGCGATGGCCTTCCTTCACCGCACGGGTTGGATCGCGCAGCAGGATGCGCAGGCGCGCCCGCGGGCTGTTCAGCAGGAAACGGGTGCAGGCCTGCTCCACGCTGCTGTGGTGATAGAGCCAGGGTTCGAGATCGTCGGTATATAGACACAGATTGCGCTGGGCCTGCTGGATCAATGCCAGAACGTGGGCGCGCGCCTCCTGCGGCTTGCTGAAGCGCTCCAGGTGCTCATGCTGGCCGAGGACGAACGGCGCCGGCTCCCATTGCGCCGCGTCCGCCGTGACGGGTTCGGGGTTGTGCACGGCAAAACGCCCCGGCGACTCGAATTCGATGGCCGCCAACTCAGTGGCTTCTGGCGTATCGCTCGGTTCGACCGGGGCGTCTTTTTCGTTCATCTGGGTCTCTACTGGCTGGTGCGCACCATATCCACGTGCGGTATGCCGGCGTCGAGGTATTCGTCGCTGACAATCCTGAAGCCTAGCCTTTCATAGAACGGTGTGGCGTGCACCTGGGCAGTGAGCATTTGCTGATGCAGGCCGCGTTTTTCCGCTTCGGCGATCACCGCCTGCATCAGTTTCTCGCCGACCTTGAGGCCGCGCCAGTCCTTGAGCACCGAGACGCGACCGATATGGCCATCCGGCAGCAGGCGTGCGGTGCCAACCGGGTAGTCGCCTTCCTCGGCGAGAAAGTGCACGGCCTCGGTATCTTCGGCGTCCCACTCCAGCTCCGGCGGTACCGATTGCTCGGCGACGAACACGCTGTCGCGGATGCGGCGAAGCTCGGCGATGTCCTTATGCCAGTCCGCGACACGGACGGTGATCTCACTCATCGGCAAATCCCAGGCTGCCCTGCTTGACCAGTTCCCACAGCAGGGTACGCCCCTCGTCGTCGGCCAGCCAGGCACCGAGGTTTTCCACATGTAACGCGTCGGCGCTGCAGATCAGCTTCAGCAGCTCGCGCAAGCGCGCCGACACCAGGCGGCTCTGGCCGCTGGCGAACAGCACCAGGTCTTCACCCACTTCCGACCAGGCCATGCGTGCGCTGGGGTTACGGATGACGATCGCACCATCTTCCAGGGCGCCGAGGAAGTCGTCTTCCTCGATTTCGATGCCGGCGACCAGTTCCGGGTACTTGGGCTCGGTCATGAACTGGCCGAACCAGGTCATCAGCAGGCGCTCGTCGCTCATGTGTTCGTTGAGCAGGGCCTTGAGACGCTCCAGGGCGTCGCGCTGGATCTGGTGGGGGTCCTCGCTCGGCTGGATGTCAGCGTCGCTGTAACGCTCTTCGTCGGGCAGGAACTGGCCGAGGAAGTCAGTGAAATGGGTCAGCACTTCGGCGGCGCTCGGCGCGCGGAAGCCCACGGAATAGGTCATGCAATCATCCTCGGCAATGCCGTTGTGGGCCAGGCACGGCGGCAGATAAAGCATGTCGCCGGGCTCCAGTACCCACTCATCAGTTGGTTCGAATTCGGCCAGGATCTTCAGATCGGCGTGGGGGAGCAGCGGGCTGTCGGCATCGCACATCTGGCCAATCTGCCAGCGGCGATGGCCGTGGGCCTGCAGCAGGAATACGTCGTAGTTGTCGAAATGCGGGCCGACGCCGCCACCGGGGGCAGCGAAGCTGATCATCAGGTCGTCGATGCGCCACTTGGGCAGGAACTTGAAGTCTTCCAGCAGCTCGGCCACTTCCGGGACGAATTGATCGACGGCCTGCACCAGCAGGGTCCAGTCGCGCTCGGGCAGGTCCTGGAAGGTGTCTTCGTTGAACGGGCCACGCTGCAGCTCCCAGGGGCGTTCGCCGTGCTCGATCACCAGGCGCGACTCGACTTCTTCTTCCAGCGCTAGGCCGGCCAGTTCGTCCGGGCTGATCGGGCCTTCGAAGTCGGGAATGGCCTGGCGCACCAGCAGCGGTTTTTTCTGCCAGTAATCGCGGAGGAACTCACGGGCTGTGAGGCCACCCAGCAATTGCAGCGGAGTATCAGGATTCATCGCTAAGCCCTTGAAATGGATAAAAACCTTAAAACAAAAACGCCCGGCTCAGCCGGGCGTCCTCGTGGCTGAAAACTGTTAGATACGCTTGGCCTGGGCCACGGCGTTACCGATGTAGCGCGCCGGGGTCAGTTGCTTGAGCTCTTCCTTGGCGGCGGCCGGCATGTCCAGGCCGTCGATGAAGGCCAGCAGGGCCTCGGGGCTGATGCCCTTGCCGCGGGTCAGCTCCTTGAGCTTCTCGTACGGGTTCTCGATGGCGTAGCGGCGCATCACGGTCTGGATCGGCTCGGCGAGCACTTCCCAGCAGGCGTCCAGATCTTCAGCAATACGCCCCGCATTGAGCTCCAACTTGCTGATTCCCTTGAGGCTTGCCTCGTAAGCGATGACGCTGTGAGCGAAGCCGACACCCAGGTTGCGCAGCACGGTGGAGTCGGTCAGGTCGCGCTGCCAGCGGGAGATCGGGAGCTTGCTGGCCAGGTGCTGGAAGATCGCGTTGGCGATGCCCAGGTTGCCTTCGGAGTTCTCGAAGTCGATCGGGTTGACCTTGTGCGGCATGGTCGAGGAGCCGATCTCGCCCGCTACGGTCTTCTGCTTGAAGTAACCGAGGGAGATGTAGCCCCAGACGTCGCGGTCGAAGTCGATCAGGATGGTGTTGAAGCGGGCGATGGCGTCGAACAGCTCGGCGATGTAGTCGTGCGGCTCGATCTGGGTGGTGTAGGGGTTCCAGGTCAAGCCCAGGTCACCCTCGATGAACTGGCGCGCGTTGGCTTCCCAGTCGATGCTCGGGTAGGCCGACAGGTGGGCGTTGTAGTTGCCCACGGCGCCGTTGATTTTGCCCAGCAGCGGCACGGCAGCGACCTGAGCGATCTGGCGCTCCAGGCGGTAGACGACGTTGGCCAACTCCTTGCCCAGGGTGGTCGGCGAAGCCGGCTGGCCGTGGGTGCGCGACAGCATCGGCACATCGGCGAATTTCACCGCCAGTTCGCGGATGGCGTCGGCCAGTTGCTTCATCAGCGGCAGCAGCACTTGGTCACGGCCTTCGCGCAGCATCAGGGCGTGGGACAGGTTGTTGATGTCCTCGCTGGTGCAGGCGAAGTGGATGAACTCGCTGACCTTGTCCAGTTCAGGCAGCTTGGCGGCCTGCTCCTTGAGCAGGTACTCCACGGCCTTGACGTCGTGGTTGGTGGTGCGCTCGATTTCCTTGACGCGCTCGGCGTGCTCGACGGCGAAGTTCTCGGCCAGCTCGTTGAGCAGGGCGTTGGCTTCGGCGGAGAAGGGCGCGACTTCCGGGATGCCTTCGTGGGCAGCCAGGCGCTGCAGCCAGCGCACTTCGACCAGTACGCGGCTGCGGATCAGGCCGTATTCGCTGAAGATTGGGCGCAGGGCGCTGGTTTTGCCGGCGTAGCGGCCGTCGACGGGGGAAACCGCGGTGAGCGAGGAAAGCTGCATGTAGGCGTTCTCGAGCTGTCGGGCTGAAAAGCCATCCGGGGTCTCTGTGCATCGCGCCGGCTTCGATGAAGCGGGCTCTAGCTCAGGTGCCTGGACGACCTCTGACGAAAAGGGCGCATATCATACATGAAAACCGGCGCATGACCGCCTATGCCCTGCGTCTTGCGACCGATAACAGACTGGCGGCAAAGATCAGTGCCGCGCCGAGCAGCGAGAGGTTGTCTGGCGTCTCGTTCCAGAGCAGCCAGGCGATGATGCCGGCGAAGACGATGGCCAGGTAGGCGACCGGGCCGATCAGCCCGGGCGGCGCCAGGCCGTAGGCGCGCGACATGATCACCTGGCTGGCGGTGGCCAGCAGGCCGATACCCAGCAGCCAGCCGAGCTGGTTGGCGTCCAGCGGCTGCCAGCTCCAGGTCAGCGGGATGGCGGAAAACAACGCGCTGAACAGCGAGAAATAGAAGACGATACGGGTGGCCGGCTCGCTGTCGCTCATTTCGCGGATGGAAACGAAGGCGAAGGCCGCCAGCAGGCTAGCCGCCAGGCCGATCAGGGCAGGGCCTTCGAATAACGCGGCGCTGGGTTTGGCCACTAAGAGTACGCCACACAGGCCAATCAGGCTGCTGATCAGCATGCGCCGGGTTAGCGGCTCCTTGAGCCAGATGTGCGCGATCAGTGGCGTGAATACCGGCGCCGAGTAGGTGAACAGCATGGCGTCAGCCAGCGGCAGATGGGCGATGGCGTAGAAGAAGCAGTACATCGCCGCCAAGCCGTATGTGGTGCGCCACAGATGAGATTTCAGGCGGGTCGTGCGCAGCGGGCGGACCCCGCGCACCAGCAGCAGGGGCAGGAAGAACAGCACGCCGACCAGGTTGCGGAAGAACACCACCGACTCGTTGTTGACGCTGACGGAGATCTCGCGGATGCCGACCCCGGTAAAGGCGAACAGCAGCGCCGAGAGTGCTAGCAGCAGGGCACCCTGGAGGGGTTTGACACTGCGGCTGGCGGGCTCCATGGTCAGTTTCGCGTCAGTTGGTAGAGTTCTTTGAGCAGCTTGCCGCGACTGAACACCAACTGCCAGCGGTGGCCGCCAAGCTGACGCCAGAGGCGCGCCGAGCGAATGCCTGCGAGCAGCAGTGCGCGGATCTTCGCGGCGTTGTTCGGCTGCTGCAGGAAGCGCATGTCGCCATGCACCTGGATGCGCTGGCGGAAGGTGCTGATGGTGTCCTGGTACAGGCCACCGCAGGCGGCGATGACGTTGTCGTGAACCAGGCCAAAGTGCTCGACCTGTTGCTGGATCTGGTCCAGGCGACTGCCCATCACCTGCAGCATGTCGCTGCGCTTATCCAGCTGGCGTTCCAGCCCGATCATCGCCAGGGAATAACGCAGCGGCTCGCGCTGCAGGGCGGACGGGTTGCGCTCCAGCGAGCTGATCAGCGCGCGATAGCCATCACGCAGGTTGAGATCGTCGCCACCGTAGACGTCCAGTGTGGTTTTCGGATCGCGCACCAGCAGGCTGCCGAGCATGCAGCCCATCGAGGCTTCACTGACCTGGCCGGTGCGGGCGATCTTGTCGGCCAGGGAAGCGGCTTCGAAGACGGCGCCGAGGGCGACCAGCTGTTCCTGCATCGGGCTCATCGGGCGTCCTCGTACCAGGCTTCTGCTGTTTCGATCACGCCGCCGCCTAGGCACACCTCGCCGTCGTAAAACACCACGGACTGGCCCGGCGTTACGGCGCGTTGCGGCTCATCGAACACGGCGCGATAGCCGGTTTCGGTTTTCTCCAGGGTGCAATGCTGGTCACTCTGGCGGTAGCGCACCTTGGCGGTGAGGCGGCGCGGAGTGCTCAGGTCCACGGGGTTGACCCAGTAGATGTCCGAGGCGAGCAGGGCGCGGGAGAACAGCCAGGGATGTTCGTTGCCCTGGCCGACGATCAGCACATTGCGTGTCAGGTCCTTGCGCAGCACGTACCAGGGATCGTCGCTGGCGTCCTTGAGGCCGCCGATACCCAGGCCCTGGCGCTGGCCGATGGTGTGGTACATCAGGCCATGATGACGGCCGATGATCTGGCCTTCCGTGGTTTCGATATCGCCCGGTTGCGCCGGCAGGTACTGCTTGAGGAAGTCGCTGAAGCGGCGCTCGCCGATGAAGCAGATGCCGGTGGAGTCCTTCTTCTTCGCGGTGGCCAGCTCGTATTTCTCGGCGATGGCGCGTACCTGCGGCTTTTCCAGCTCGCCGACCGGGAACAAGGTCTTGGCGATTTGCTCGCCGCCGACGGCATGCAGGAAGTAGCTCTGATCCTTGTTCGGGTCCAGGCCTTTGAGCAGTTCGGTGCGGCCGTCGATATCACGGCGACGTACGTAGTGGCCGGTGGCGATCAGGTCGGCGCCGAGGCTCAGGGCGTAGTCGAGGAAGGCTTTGAACTTGATCTCGCGGTTGCACAGGATGTCCGGGTTCGGCGTGCGTCCGGCCTTATATTCGGCCAGGAAATGCTCGAACACGTTGTCCCAGTACTCGGCGGCGAAGTTGGCGGTGTGCAGCTTGATGCCGATGCGGTCGCATACGGCCTGGGCGTCGGCCAGGTCGTCCATGGCGGTGCAGTATTCGGTGCCGTCGTCTTCGTCCCAGTTCTTCATGAACAGGCCTTCGACCTGATAGCCCTGTTCCATCAACAGCAGGGCGGAAACGGACGAGTCGACGCCGCCGGACATGCCGACGATCACGCGTTGGGTGCTAGGTGCTTGCATGGGAGTCTGCGAGTGAAGCCTGAAAAACTGCCGAGTCTACCAGAAAGCCTGTACCCGTAGCCCGGATGAAATCCGGGAAGAGCGCGACAGGCATCCCCGGATTTCATCCGGGCTACGCTTAGTTACGCACCAGCTCCAGCGGCCCACTGACGCCTGCCAAATAATCGTCGACGCAGCGCAGTACCAGCTCGCTACGCCAGCGCTCGGGTTGTGCGGCCAGCTCGTCGCGCGTCAGCCAGGTGATGCCGCTGATGTCGCTATCCAGCTCGCGCTCGAGGTTATGGCGCACGGGGCGGGCGCTGAAGCACACGCGCTGATAGGTGACGCCGTTGCTCGGCGCGGTATAGAGATAGATGCCGAGCAGGGCGGTCAGCTCCACGTCCCAGCCGGTTTCCTCGAGTGTTTCGCGCACTGCGGCTTCACGCAGCGACTCGTTGGCCTCCAGGTGTCCGGCTGGTTGATTCAGCACCATGCGGCCGGCCTTGAATTCTTCGACGAAGAGGAAGCAGCCATCGTCTTCGATCACCGTTGCCACGGTGATATGGGGTTGCCAGTCCATTTCGGTGCTCCAAAAAACGATCAGCGTGATTCTGTAGGAGCGAGCTCTGCTCGCGAAGCTTTTCGCGAGCAGAGCTCGCTCCTACAAAGATTGTCCATATCCATAAATAAAGAACCCCGGCACCAGGCCGGGGTTCTTCTGACACTCAAGCCTTATCAGGCATTCAGTGCAGTCAGAGCAGCGTTGAAGGTGGCGCTGGGGCGCATCACCTTGCTGGTCAGCTCAGGGTTGGAGCGGTAGTAGCCACCGATTTCCGCCGGCTTGCCCTGTACGGCAGCCAGCTCGGCAACGATGGCTGCTTCCTGCTCGGTCAGCTGCTTGGCCAGCGGGGCGAAGTGAGCCTTCAGCGCCGCGTCGTCGTTCTGCTCGGCCAGGGCCTGTGCCCAGTACAGCGCCAGGTAGAAGTGGCTGCCACGGTTGTCGATCTCGCCGACCTTGCGCGCCGGGGACTTGTTGTTGTCCAGCAGCTTGCCGGTAGCCTGGTCCAGGGTCTTGCCCAGCACCTTGGCCTTGGCGTTGTTGGTCTTGATGCCGGTTTCTTCCAGCGACACGGCCAGGGCCAGGAACTCGCCCAGGGAATCCCAGCGCAGGTAGTTTTCTTCGACCAGCTGTTGTACGTGCTTGGGTGCAGAACCGCCGGCGCCGGTTTCGTACATGCCGCCGCCCGCCATCAGCGGAACGATG
Source organism: Pseudomonas sp. Marseille-Q0931 (assembly GCF_940789645.1). Lineage (NCBI taxonomy): Bacteria > Pseudomonadati > Pseudomonadota > Gammaproteobacteria > Pseudomonadales > Pseudomonadaceae > Pseudomonas > Pseudomonas sp. Marseille-Q0931. Next base: position 887,069 of record NZ_CALNWT010000001.1, read on the forward strand.
GACAGCATCTTGGCCGAAGTACCCAGCTCCATGATCGGGAACAGGTCGGTCAGGTAGTCACGCAGTACGTTGCCGGTCACCGAGATGGTGTCCAGGCCGCGGATCATGCGCTCCATGGATACGCGGATGGCTTCGTTGTAGCCCATCATGCGAATGTCCAGACCAGTCAGGTCGTGGTCCTTGAGGTACAGCTCGACCTTCTTCTGCAGCTCGCGATCGTGAGCACGCTCCGGGTCCAGCCAGAAGATGGCCGGGGTGTCGGACTGGCGAGCGCGGGTAACGGCCAGCTTGACCCAATCGCGGATCGGCGCGTCCTTGGTCTGGCAGGCGCGCCAGATGTCGCCGGCTTCTACCTCGTGCTGCATCAGCACGGTGCCGTCGGCGGCAACGACGCGCATGGTGCCGTCGGCGGTCATTTCGAAGGTCTTGTCGTGGGAGCCGTATTCTTCGGCCTTCTGCGCCATCAGGCCGACGTTCGGCACGGTGCCCATGGTGGTCGGGTCGAACGCACCGTTGGTTTTGCAGAAGTTGATCATTTCCTGATAGATGCGAGCGTAGGTGCTCTCAGGCATGACGGCCTTGGTGTCTTTCTGCTTGCCGTCCTTGCCCCACATCTGGCCGGAGTTGCGGATCATCGCAGGCATCGAAGCGTCGACGATCACGTCGCTCGGGATGTGCAGGTTGGTAATGCCTTTGACCGAGTCGACCATGGCCATTTCAGGGCGATGAGCGTAGACCTCGTGGATGTCATGCAGGATTTCTTCCTGCTGCGAGGCGGGCAGCGACTTGATCTTGTCGTAGACGCTGCTGATGCCGTTGTTCGGGTTGACGCCCAGTTCCTTGAACAGCTCGCCGTACTTGTCGAACACGTCCTTGTAGTAAACGCTGACGGCGTGGCCGAAGACGATCGGGTGGGAAACCTTCATCATGGTCGCCTTGACGTGCAGGGACCACATCACGCCGGTTTCCTTGCAGTCCTGCAGGGTCTTCTCGAAGAAGGCGCGCAGTTTGTTGCAGCTCATGAACATGCTGTCGAACACTTCGCCTTCCTGCAGGGCGAGTTGTTTCTTGACCTCGACCTTGCCGTCCTGGCCGACGAACTCGATGCGCACGTCACCGGCCTTGGCCATGGTGATCGACTGCTCGCTGGAGAAGAAGTCGCCGCCGCGCATGTAGTCGGCGTGGGACTGCGAAGCCATGCTCCACTTGCCCATGCTGTGCGGGTGCTTGCGGGCGTAGGCCTTGACCGCGGCCGGGGCGCGACGGTCGGAGTTGCCTTCACGCAGAACCGGGTTGACGGCGCTGCCCAGTACCTTGGCGTAGCGCGCACGCACTTCCTTGTCTTCTTCGCTCTGCGGATCTTCCGGGAAGTCCGGGATGTTGTAGCCCTGGGCCTGCAGCTCGGCGATGGCGGCCTTGAGCTGAGGGACGGAGGCACTGATGTTCGGCAGTTTGATGATGTTGGCGTCAGGCTGCAGGGTCAGCTCAGCCAGCTTGGCCAGGTCGTCATCGATGCGCTTGTCGGCGTCCAGACGGTCGGCAAAGCTCGCCAGGATTCGCCCAGCAAGAGAGATGTCGCGGGTTTCAACGGAGATGTCAGCCGAGGCGGCAAAGGCTTCCACGATGGGCAGAAGCGAATAGGTGGCAAGGGCCGGGGCTTCGTCGGTGAAGGTATAGATGATCTTCGAAGGGGTGGACATTTAGCGTTAACTCTCTTCTTTGCTGAGCGCGCATAGAAACTCGACCTGCGCGTGTGGCGCGAACTCCGGGATGGTGGAGCCGGGTCGAGGACTCGCCGCGGTGATGTTGGATGCACCCGTAGAGTGTCGAACGTTTCGATCCGGCGGACGATGGTGTATCCCCGCCGGCTTCAAGAGGCTGCTATCCGGTTCCGGACAGGCCGCCCCTTATGACTCGTTAGTCACCTAAGCAGTATACCACTGCGGCGCCTCGCCGCAGAATGCCCAGTTGCATAAGACCTTTGCACATGTGTCTCGTCGAGCGGTTTGCGCTACTCTCGGGGATGCACACTGTCTAACCACGAGATGGAGTCCAGCATGGGATACCAAAAGATCCAGGTGCCAGCCAGCGGTGACAAAATCACCGTCAACGCCGATATGTCCTTGAGCGTTCCAGACAATCCGATCATCCCGTTCATCGAGGGTGATGGTATCGGCGTCGATATTTCTCCGGTGATGATCAAGGTGGTCGACGCTGCCGTCGAAAAAGCCTATGGCGGCGCTCGCAAGATATCCTGGATGGAAGTTTATGCCGGTGAGAAGGCCACCCAGGTTTACGATCAGGACACCTGGCTGCCGAAAGAAACCCTCGAGGCCGTGCGTGATTACGTGGTCTCGATCAAAGGCCCGCTGACCACGCCTGTGGGTGGTGGCATCCGTTCATTGAACGTAGCCCTGCGCCAGGAGCTCGACCTGTATGTCTGCTTGCGCCCGGTGCGCTGGTTCGAGGGCGTGCCCAGCCCTGTGAAAAAGCCGGGTGACGTGGACATGGTGATCTTCCGCGAGAACTCCGAGGACATCTATGCCGGCGTCGAGTGGAAGGCTGGCAGCCCTGAGGCGGAGAAAGTCATCAAGTTCCTCACTGAGGAAATGGGCGTCAAGAAGATCCGCTTCACCGACATGTGCGGTATCGGCATCAAGCCGGTTTCCGAGGCCGGCACCAAGCGCCTGGTGCGCAAGGCGCTGCAGTATGCGGTGGACAATGACCGCAGTTCGGTGACCCTGGTGCACAAAGGCAACATCATGAAGTTCACCGAAGGTGCCTTCAAGGAATGGGGCTACGAGATTGCTCGCGAGGAATTCGGCGCCGAGTTGCTCGATGGCGGTCCGTGGATGCAGTTCAAGAATCCGCGCACCGGCAAGAACATCGTGGTCAAGGATGTGATCGCCGACGCCATGCTGCAACAGATCCTGCTGCGTCCGGCTGAATATGACGTCATCGCCACGCTTAACCTCAATGGCGACTATCTGTCCGATGCGCTGGCAGCCGAGGTCGGTGGCATCGGCATCGCGCCCGGCGCCAACCTGTCCGATTCGGTGGCCATGTTCGAGGCGACTCACGGCACGGCGCCCAAGTACGCCGGTCAGGACAAGGTCAACCCCGGCTCGGTCATCCTTTCCGCCGAGATGATGTTGCGCCACATGGGTTGGGGGGAAGCCGCCGACCTGATCATCAAAGGCACCAACGGCGCCATCTCCGCCAAGACGGTGACCTATGACTTCGAGCGTTTGATGGAGGGGGCGAAGCTGATGTCCTGCTCCGAATTCGGCGATGCGATGATCAGCCATATGTAAGCTGATTCAGAGGCATAAAGAAGGCCGGTCACATGACCGGCCTTCTCGTATCCGGCACCTCGCGCCTTGATAAGGCCGTGGCGCTGGAATGCTCAAGCTTCGACTGTGCTTTCGATACTCTGCGTCTGGGTGACCGCCACGGGGGTATCCTGAGTGGCGCTAGCTGCGCTGATATTGACCGCATGCAGTCCTTTGGGGCCTTGCACGATTTCGAAGCGGACCGGCTGGCCGGCCTTGAGTGTCTTGTATCCGTCCATCTGGATGGCCGAGTAGTGGGCGAACAGGTCCTCATCTCGGCCGTCGGCCAAGATGAATCCATAACCTTTGGCGTTGTTGAACCACTTGACCTTACCGCTGAGCATGCTGATATCCCTCTGCAAAGGACTCCATCTCTGGAGTATCATCCACTTCGATTCCGCGCGATAACCAACCAGGCTGGGCGAAGGCGTGGAATCCCTGATACCCGCTGATGGGTATTCTTTTGTTGTAACACCCTTTTGCCGTTAGTCAAGGCTATACGGCGGATGGCTGAGAAGTCAGTCAAAATCCCTCTAGCATCCCCGTTCGCCCGGCCTTGAACCTCTAATTTCAGCATGCATGCAAGTAGCCAGATTCGACTAACATTCAATCAGGATCACCCGGCAGAGCATGAGGATGACTCCTCTGGTATTGCTGTTGAGGAATCCAAGCCAGCATTGCAGGCACCACCGATGTACAAGGTGGTCTTATTCAATGACGACTACACCCCGATGGATTTCGTCGTCGAAGTGCTTGAAACATTTTTCGGCATGAACCGGGAGCTGGCGACCAAGATCATGCTGGCCGTCCATACAGAAGGGCGTGCGGTGTGTGGTGTGTACACCCGCGATATTGCGGAGACCAAGGCGATGCAGGTCAATCAGTACGCGCGGGAAAGTCAGCATCCGCTACTCTGTGAAATAGAGAAGGACGGTTAACGCCGGCCACTTGGGTATGAGGTGAAGCTATGTTGAATCGAGAGCTCGAAGTCACCCTCAATCTGGCTTTCAAGGAGGCCCGTGCCAAGCGTCATGAGTTCATGACGGTCGAGCACCTGCTGCTCGCCTTGCTGGATAACGAGGCGGCGGCCAGCGTTTTAAGGGCCTGCGGGGCCAACCTCGACAAGCTGCGCCATGATCTGCAGGAGTTCATCGACTCCACTACGCCATTGATCCCTCAGCACGATGAAGACCGCGAAACCCAGCCGACCCTGGGCTTCCAGCGTGTGCTGCAGCGTGCGGTGTTCCACGTGCAGAGTTCCGGCAAGCGAGAAGTAACCGGCGCCAACGTGCTGGTGGCGATCTTCAGCGAGCAGGAAAGTCAGGCGGTGTTCCTGCTCAAGCAGCAGAGCGTCGCCCGTATCGACGTGGTCAACTACATCGCCCATGGCATCTCCAAGGTGCCGGGACATGGCGAGCACCATGAAAACGATCAGGACATGCAGGATGAGGAGGGCGGCGAGTCTTCCGCGTCCGGCAATCCGCTGGATGCCTACGCCACCAATCTCAACGACCTGGCCCGCCAGGGGCGTATCGATCCGCTGGTCGGGCGTGAGCACGAGGTCGAGCGCGTCGCGCAGATTCTCGCGCGCCGGCGCAAGAACAACCCGCTGCTGGTAGGCGAGGCCGGCGTCGGCAAGACTGCCATCGCCGAAGGCCTGGCCAAGCGCATCGTCGACGAGCAGGTGCCGGATCTGCTGGCCGACAGCGTCGTGTATTCGCTTGATCTCGGCGCGCTGCTGGCTGGCACCAAGTACCGCGGCGACTTCGAGAAGCGCCTCAAGGCGCTGCTCAACGAGCTGCGCAAGCGCCCGCACGCCATCCTCTTCATCGACGAGATTCACACTATCATCGGTGCCGGCGCCGCGTCGGGCGGGGTCATGGATGCGTCCAACCTGCTCAAGCCGATGCTGTCCTCTGGCGAGATTCGCTGTATCGGTTCCACTACCTTCCAGGAATTTCGCGGCATCTTCGAGAAGGACCGCGCTTTGGCTCGGCGCTTCCAGAAGGTCGACGTGGTCGAGCCGTCGGTGGACGATACCTACGGCATCCTCAAGGGGCTCAAGGCACGTTTCGAGCAACACCACCACATCGAGTACAGCGACGAAGCCCTGCGGGCCGCGGCCGAGCTGGCTGCGCGTTACATCAATGACCGGCACATGCCGGACAAGGCCATCGACGTGATCGACGAGGCCGGCGCCTATCAGCGCCTGCAGCCGGAAGACAAGCGTGTGGCGCGTATCGATGTCGCGCAGGTCGAGGACATCGTCGCTAAGATCGCGCGCATTCCGCCGAAGCACGTCTCCAGCTCCGACAAGGAGTTGCTGCGTAATCTGGAGCGGGATCTGAAGCTCACCGTGTTCGGTCAGGACGCCGCCATCGATTCGCTGGCTACCGCGATCAAGCTGTCGCGTGCGGGCCTGAAGGCGCCGGACAAGCCGGTCGGTTCCTTCCTCTTCGCCGGTCCCACCGGCGTGGGCAAGACCGAGGCTGCGCGGCAGTTGGCCAAGGCCATGGGCATCGAGCTGGTGCGCTTCGACATGTCCGAGTACATGGAGCGCCATACCGTCTCTCGCCTGATTGGCGCGCCGCCCGGTTATGTCGGTTTCGATCAGGGTGGTCTGCTGACCGAGGCGATCACCAAGCAGCCGCACTGCGTGCTGCTGCTCGATGAGATAGAGAAGGCGCATCCGGAAGTCTTCAACCTGCTGCTGCAGGTGATGGACCACGGCACGCTGACCGACAACAACGGGCGCAAGGCGGACTTCCGCAACGTGATCCTGATCATGACCACCAACGCCGGTGCGGAAACCGCGTCGCGTGCATCGATCGGTTTCACGCAGCAGGATCACTCCACCGATGCCATGGAAGTCATCAAGAAGAGCTTCACACCGGAGTTCCGCAACCGCCTGGACACCATCATCCAGTTCGGTCGCCTGAGTCACGAAGTCATCAAGAGCATCGTCGACAAGTTCCTTACCGAACTGCAGGCGCAGCTGGAAGACAAGCGTGTCACGCTGGAGGTCAGCGACGCGGCGCGCAGCTGGCTGGCCGAACGTGGTTACGATGTGATGATGGGCGCACGACCGATGGCGCGTTTGATCCAGGATAAGATCAAGCGTCCGCTGGCAGAGGAAATCCTCTTCGGCGAACTGGCCGAGCATGGCGGCGTGGTGCACGTCGACATCAAGGATGGCGAACCCAGCTTCGAGTTCGAGACGGCGGCGGAGGTCGCCTGATCGAATGGTCGCTCACTGAAAGCCTGTGGCTTTCGGTGAGCCAACGAAAACGCCCGGCATAGGCCGGGCGTTTTCGTTTGGTGCTTGGCTTAACGGGCGCGGTAGGTAATGCGACCCTTGCTCAAGTCATAAGGCGTCAGCTCAACGCGCACCTTGTCACCAGTGAGAATGCGGATGTAGTTCTTGCGCATCTTGCCGGAGATGTGCGCGGTAACGACGTGCCCGTTTTCCAACTCCACGCGGAACATGGTGTTGGGCAGGGTGTCGACGACAGTGCCTTCCATTTCGAAGCTGTCTTCTTTCGACATGCAGTAAAGCCCTCGGTATCCAGGAAATGGCCCGGTGCAACTGGCGCCAGGCAAAAGCGGCGTGCATTGTGCCCGAAAACAGGGGGCTGCGCCAAGGGGCTTGGATTGTCGAGCTGGTCGGACGGTGTTGCCAGGGGCTAGGTCAGCAGTGTCCAGCGCTGATTGACGAAAAGTTCGATAGGACGGTACTGGGTTTTGTAGTTCATCTTGCGGCAGTTCTTGATCCAGTAGCCGAGATAGACGGCGCCCAGCCCCTGGCGTGCGGTCTCGCCGATCTGCCAGAGAATGGCGAAACGACCCAGGCTGCGGCGCTCTTCGGCAGGGTCGTAGAAGGTATAGACCGCCGACAGACCATTCGGCAGAAGATCGGTGACGGCAATCGCGACCAGCCGGCCGTGCAGGCGGAATTCATAGAAGCGTGAAAAGGGCAGGTCGCGCACCAGGAAGGTGGAGAACTGATCACGGCTGGGCGGGTACATGTCGCCGTCGGCGTGGCGCTGCTCGATATAGCGTACGTAGAGATCGTAATACTCCTCGGTGAACGCCGGGCGTACGCAGTGAACGACAATATCTTCATTGCGCTTGAGGATGCGCCGCTGTTGCCGGTTGGGCGTGAAGCGCGCGGCCGGGATGCGCGCCGGGATGCAGGCGGTGCATTGCTGGCAATGCGGGCGGTAGAGGTGATCGCCGCTACGGCGAAAGCCCAGCTCTGACAGTTCGGCATAGACCAGCACGTCCATGGGCTGACTGGGGTCGAGAAACAGGGTGGTGGCCTGTTCTTCCGGCAGATAGCTGCAAGGATGAGGTTGAGTGGCGTAGAACTTCAGGCGGGCCAGCTCGGTCATGGCGAAATCTCGAAAAAGCCTGCCTAGAGTGTAAGCCAGGCTTGGCTGCGCGACTAGGCAAGCCAGTCAGCTTGGCTCGGCAGGTCGAGATGGCGCTGCAGATAGTCGGCGAAACGAGCGCGCGGTATGGCTCTGGCGCCAAAGCTATGCAGGTGCTGCGTGGGCATCTGGCAGTCGATGAGTACGAAATCCCATTGCCGCAGCTTGCCGACGAGCGTAGCGAAGCCGACCTTGGACGCGTTGTCGGCGCGGCTGAACATGGACTCGCCGAAGAATAGCTGGCCCATGGCCAGGCCATAAAGGCCGCCGACCAGCTCGTCTTCCAGCCAGACCTCGACTGAATGAGCGATGCCGCGTTCATGCAGCTGCAGATAGGCCTCCTGCATGCCGCGGGTGATCCAGGTGCCGTCGGCGTAAGCGCGGGGCTCGGCGCAGGCGGCGATGACGGCGGCGAAATCCTGATCGAAGGTGACGCGGTAGCGCTGCTGGCGCAGCAGTTTGGCCAGGCTGCGGGAGACGTGCAGCTCATCGGGAAAGAGAACGGTGCGCGGATCCGGCGACCACCAGAGAATCGGCTGCCCGTCCTGGAACCAGGGGAAGCAGCCGTGGCGGTAGGCACTGACCAGGCGGTCTGCACTCAGGTCGCCGCCAGCGGCGAGCAGGCCATTCGGCTCGTGCATGGCTTTGGCCAGGGGAGGGAAATCCAGTGAATCGCGTTGCAGCCAGGTCAGCATGCGTCAGAGCCCGGAGGAGGGGAGGGCGGACGTCGTCCGCCCTCCTGGCATCAATGGTCTTCGAGGAACTTTTCGACGTCCAGTGCGGCCATGCAGCCAGCGCCAGCCGAGGTGATGGCCTGGCGGTAGACGTGGTCAGCCACGTCGCCGGCGGCGAATACGCCCTCGATGCTGGTGGCGGTCGCATTGCCTTCGCTGCCGCCCTTGATCTTCAGGTAGCCGTCATGCATGTCCAGTTGGCCGACGAACAGCTCGGTGTTGGGTTTGTGGCCGATGGCGATGAATACGCCGGCCAGATCCAGCTCCTTGCTGCTGCCATCGAGGGTGCTTTTCAGGCGTACGCCGGTCACGCCGCTCTGGTCGCCGAGCACTTCATCCAGGGTGTGGTTCCAGTGCAGGCGCATGTTGCCGTTCTCGACCTTGTCGAACAGCTTGTCCTGGAGGATCTTCTCCGAACGCAGCTTGTCGCGGCGGTGTACCAGGTGCACTTCCTTGGCGATGTTCGAGAGATACAGCGCCTCTTCGACGGCGGTATTGCCGCCGCCGATCACCGCGACCACCTGGTTGCGATAGAAGAAGCCGTCGCAGGTGGCGCAGGCGGAGACGCCCTTGCCGGCGAAGGCTTCTTCCGATGGCAGGCCGAGGTACTGGGCGCTGGCACCGGTGGCGATGATCAGGGCGTCGCAGCTGTAGGTGCCGCTATCGCCCTTGAGTACGAAGGGGCGGCTCTGCAACTCGGCGGTATGGATGTGGTCGTAGATGATCTCGGTGTCGAAGCGTTCGGCGTGCTTTTGCATGCGCTCCATCAGCGCCGGGCCAGTGAGGCCTTCGACGTCACCCGGCCAGTTGTCCACTTCGGTTGTAGTGGTGAGTTGGCCGCCAGGCTGGATGCCGGTGATCACAACGGGTTTGAGGTTGGCACGCGCGGCATAAACCGCTGCGCTGTAACCGGCTGGGCCGGAACCCAGGATGATCAGGCGGGAATGCTTGACTTCGCTCATAAAAAAACCCCATAAGCCTTTGTCACAAAAGAGAATGCGTGCTCCAATTGAGCCGCATGGAAGCTGCTGGCGGCTATGCTACACCGAAGCAGGGCAGGTGCGGGAGCACGCTGATTGGCCTACTCGTCATGCTCACCCTACAATAGGCCGCTTGTGCGGTTAACCATCAGATGGACGCGCCAGGGGCGCAGGAAATGGCTGTTTTGAAGAATCCCACCACCCAGATCACCGATTGGCGCCAGAAACTTCAGTATCGGCTGAAGGAAGGCGCATTGATCGCCCTGGGTGCGATGTTCCTGTATCTGCTGATGGCACTGTTGACCTACAACGTGTCGGATCCCGCCTGGGACAACAGCGTACAGGTCGAGCGCATCATCAATGCCGGCGGCAGCATTGGCGCCTGGCTCTCCAGTGCGCTGTTCGGTGCTCTGGGTTACTTCGCCTATATCTTCCCGCTTCTGCTGGCCGCCAAGACCTGGCAGGTCTTCCGCACCCGCAATCAACCCTGGCATTGGAATGGCTGGCTGTTTTCCTGGCACAGCATCGGCCTGGTTTTCCTGATCCTTTCCGGCGCCGTATTGGCCCACATTCACTTCGATCCGGCTGCCGGAATGCAAGGCTCCGGTGGCGGCATGCTGGGCGCGAGCCTGGGTGAGCTGGCGAAGGATGCGCTCAACATCGAGGGCAGCACGCTGCTGTTCCTGGCGCTGTTCCTGTTCGGGCTGACCGTATTCACCGACCTGTCCTGGTTCCGTGTAATGGATCTCACGGGCAAGATCACCCTCGATCTGATCGAGCTGATTCACGGTGCCATCACCGGTTGGTGGAACGCCCGCAACGAGCGCAAGCAGATGAAAATCCAGCTGCGCGAGCTGGATGAACGGGTCACCGAGGTGGCCGCGCCGGTGGTGTCCGACCGTCGCGAGCAGGCCAAGGTCAAGGAGCGCCTGATCGAGCGCGAAGAGTCGCTGAGCAAGCACATGAGCGAGCGCGAGAAGCGCCCGGCACCTGTGATCACCCCGCCCGCGCCGCCGAAAGCGGCCGAGCCGAGCAAACGGGTACTCAAGGAAAAGCAGGCGCCGCTGTTCGTCGATACCGCTGTCGAAGGCAGCCTGCCGCCGATTTCCATCCTCGACGTCGCCGAGAAGAAGCAGAAGCAGTTTTCGCCCGAGTCGCTGGAGGCCATGTCGCGCCTGCTGGAGATCAAACTCAAGGAGTTCGGTGTCGACGTTGTGGTCGAGTCCGTGCATCCCGGCCCGGTGATTACCCGTTTCGAGATCCAGCCCGCGGCCGGAGTCAAGGTCAGCCGCATCTCCAACCTGGCCAAGGATCTGGCGCGTTCGATGGCCATGGTCAGTGTGCGCGTGGTCGAGGTGATTCCCGGCAAGACCACCGTGGGCATCGAGGTGCCCAACGAGGATCGGCAGATCGTGCGCTTCTCCGAAGTGCTGTCTTCGAGCGAGTACGACGATGCCAAGTCGCCGGTCACCCTGGCGCTGGGTCACGATATCGGCGGGCGCCCGGTCATCGCCGACCTAGCCAAGATGCCGCACCTGCTGGTAGCCGGTACCACCGGCTCCGGTAAGTCGGTGGGCGTCAATGCGATGATCCTATCGGTGCTGTTCAAGTCCACGCCGGAAGAGGCGCGGATGATCATGATCGACCCGAAGATGCTCGAACTGTCGATCTACGAAGGCATTCCCCACCTGCTGTGTCCGGTTGTCACCGACATGAAGGAGGCGGCCAACGCCCTGCGCTGGTCGGTGGCCGAGATGGAGCGTCGCTACAAGCTGATGGCGGCCATGGGCGTGCGCAACCTGGCGGGCTTCAACCGCAAGGTGAAGGACGCCATCGAGGCCGGCACGCCGCTGCATGATCCGCTCTACAAGCGCGAGTCGATGGAAGACGAGCCGCCGCATTTGAAAACGCTGCCGACCATCGTGGTGGTCGTGGACGAATTCGCCGACATGATGATGATCGTCGGCAAGAAGGTCGAAGAGCTGATCGCGCGTATTGCGCAGAAGGCCCGTGCCGCCGGTATCCACCTGATTCTCGCCACCCAGCGTCCGTCGGTCGATGTGATCACCGGCCTGATCAAGGCCAACATCCCGACCCGCATGGCCTTCCAGGTATCGAGCAAGATCGACTCGCGCACCATTCTCGATCAGGGTGGCGCCGAACAGTTGCTTGGTCACGGCGACATGCTCTATCTGCCGCCCGGCACCGGCCTGCCGATCCGCGTGCACGGCGCCTTCGTCTCCGATGACGAGGTGCATCGCGTGGTCGAGGCGTGGAAGCAGCGCGGTGCGCCGGATTACATCGAGGACATTCTCGCCGGCGTCGAGGAGAGCGGCAGCGGCTTCGAAGGCGGCGGTGGCGAAGGCGGCGAGGGCAGCGAGGAAGATCCGCTGTACGACGAGGCCGTCAATTTCGTGCTGGAAAGCCGCCGCGCCTCCATTTCCGCCGTGCAGCGCAAGCTGAAGATCGGCTACAACCGCGCCGCGCGCATGATCGAAGCGATGGAAATGGCCGGTGTGGTCAGCTCGATGAATACCAATGGTTCGCGCGAGGTGCTCGCGCCTGGTTCATCGCGCGACTGATCGCGGATAAACCGCCGAATTGGCGGTCTACAGGATTCACGGCAGCTCAGGTGCTGCCGAGCAGTACGGGGTGCGGAGCCGCCCCGTCATTCTCATACGGACTCAAGGGGTTTATATGCGTGTTATTCGCCTGCTGATGCTGGCCGCTCTGAGCTTTACCCTGCTAACCGCCCAGGCTGACGAAGAGGCGGCCACCAAGCGCCTGACCGAACTGCTGAACCAGGCGCAGACCATCAATGCCCGTTTTTCCCAGCTGACTCTGGATGCCAGCGGCACCCAGCTGCAGGAAACCGCCGGCGAGCTGATGCTCAAGCGCCCTGGCCTGTTCCGCTGGCACACCGACCAGCCGATGGAGCAACTGCTGGTGTCCAACGGTGAAAAGGTCTGGCTGTACGACCCGGACCTGGAACAGGTGACCATCCAGACCCTCGACCAGCGCCTGACCCACACCCCGGCCTTGTTGCTGTCCGGCGATGTGTCGCAGATTCGCGAGAACTTCGAGATCGACTACAAGGAAGGCGGCAGCGTGGTCGACTTCATCCTCAAGCCCAAGGCCAAGGACAGCCTGTTCGACAGCCTGCGCCTGTCGTTCCGCAACCGCGTACTCAACGACATGCAGCTGATCGACAGCATCGGCCAGCGCACCAACATCCTGTTCCTCAATGTGAAGATGAACGAGCCGGTCGATGACGGCCAGTTCACTTTCGACATTCCGGAAGGCGCGGACGTCATCCAGGAGTAACGCGTGGATCTGTTCGGTCGCCAACCCGTCGCGCAGCCCCTGGCTGCGCGTTTGCGTGCTACCAGTCTGGATGAATACGTCGGCCAGGAGCACGTGCTGGGGCCGGGCAAACCGCTGCGTGAGGCGCTGGAGCAGGGCGCCCTGCACTCGATGATCTTCTGGGGGCCGCCCGGGGTAGGCAAAACCACCCTGGCGCGGCTGCTGGCCAAGGTCACCGATGCGCATTTCGAGACCATTTCCGCCGTTTTGTCCGGCGTGAAGGAGATTCGTCAGGCTGTCGAGGTGGCCCAGCAACATGCCGCGCAGTACGGCCGTCGCACCATTCTCTTCGTCGACGAGGTGCATCGCTTCAACAAGAGCCAGCAGGACGCCTTCCTGCCTTACGTCGAAGATGGCACGCTGATTTTCATCGGCGCGACCACCGAGAATCCCTCTTTCGAGCTGAACAACGCGCTGCTGTCGCGCGCGCGCGTCTATGTGCTCAAGAGTCTCGATGAAACGGCCATGCGCAAGCTGGTCAATCGCGCCCTGAGCGATCCGAAAGGTTTGGGCGATCGCCACCTGAGCCTGCCGGACGACGCCTTCCAGATTCTTCTGGCTGCCGCCGATGGTGATGGTCGTCGCCTGCTCAACTTCCTCGAGAACGCCGCGGACCTGGCTGAAGACGATGGCGAGATCGGCGTCGAGCTGCTGCAGAATCTGCTGGGCGACAGCCGCCGTCGCTTCGACAAGGGCGGTGAGGCGTTCTATGACCAGATTTCCGCCCTGCACAAGTCGGTACGCGGCTCCAGTCCGGACGGCGCACTGTACTGGTACGCACGCATGCTCGACGGCGGCTGCGATCCCCTCTATATCGCCCGGCGCGTGGTGCGCATGGCCAGCGAGGATATCGGCAATGCCGATCCGCGTGCCCTGACCCTGTGCCTCAATGCCTGGGACGTGCAGGAGCGCCTGGGTAGCCCGGAAGGCGAGCTGGCCGTGGCCCAGGCCATCGTCTACCTGGCCTGCGCGCCGAAAAGCAATGCGGTCTACACGGCCTTCAAGGCAGCCATGCGTGATGCCGCCGAGCAGGGTTCGCAGGAGGTTCCGCTGCACCTGCGCAATGCCCCGACCAAACTGATGAAGCAGCTCGGCTATGGCGATGAGTACCGCTATGCCCATGACGAGCCGGATGCCTACGCGGCGGGCGAGGATTACTTCCCCGAGAACCTGCAGTCGCGTCAGTACTACGACCCCGTGCCGCGTGGCCTGGAGCTGAAGATTCGCGACAAGCTGCAGCATTTGCGTAACCTGGATGCCGCAAGCCCGAGGCGAAGGAGAGCGCCATGATTCGCGTGGCGCTTGCCGTAGCCGCCGGGGGCGCTGCTGGCTCGGTGCTGCGGTTTCTGCTTTCCAGCTGGGTCGCCGCCAATTGGCCGCGGCATTTTTATCTGGGCACCTTTGCCGTCAACGTCATTGGTTGCCTGTTGATCGGCTTGTTGTCAGGCCTGTTTCTCACGCGTACCGAGCTGCCACTGGAGCTGCGCACCGGGTTGATTACCGGCGTGCTCGGCGGTTTCACCACTTTTTCATCCTTCAGCCTGGAAATCATGAAACTGATCGAGGGTGGGCGCGCGCTCGAAGCGCTCGGCTACCTGGCGTTCAGCATCATCGGCGGCCTGCTGGCGGCCTGGGCTGGTTTGAGCCTGGCTCGTCTGGCGGCCTGACCTGCCGGCAGGTTGTTGAAAAGAGCGCAGGTGGTTTTTCAACAGCCTGCTAAGGCTTTACACTCCACAACCCGCGCCACAGTGCTGGCCATCATCATTTCGCCGTTGTCTTGAGACCCGAACATGCTCGATTCCAAACTCGTCCGCACGCAACTCTCCGAAATCGCCGAACGCCTCGCTACCCGCGGCTTCGCCCTCGACGTCGCTCGCTTCGAGGCCCTGGAGAGTCAGCGCAAGTCGGTGCAGGTGCGCACCGAGCAACTGCAGGCCGAGCGCAACAGCCGTTCCAAGTCCATCGGTCAGGCCAAGGCGCGCGGAGAAGACATCGCGCCGCTGCTGGCGGAAGTCGATCAGATGGGTAGCGACCTGGAAGCCGGTAAGCGTGAGCTGGACGCCATCCAGAGCGAGCTGGACAACCTGCTGCTGAACATCCCCAACCTGCCGCACGACTCCGTGCCGGTCGGTGCCGACGAAGACGGCAACGTCGAGGTAGCGCGCTGGGGCACGCCGCGCACCTTCGATTTCGAGGTCAAGGATCATGTCGCCCTCGGCGAACAGCACGGCTGGCTGGACTTCGAAACCGCCGCCAAGCTGTCCGGCGCACGTTTCGCTCTGCTGCGCGGCCCCATCGCGCGCCTGCACCGCGCCCTGGCGCAATTCATGATCAACCTGCACACCGGTGATCACGGCTACGAAGAGGCTTACACCCCTTATCTGGTGCAGGCCCCGGCACTGCAGGGCACCGGCCAGCTGCCGAAATTCGAGGAAGACTTGTTCAAGATCCGTCGTGAAGACCAGGCCGATCTGTACCTGATCCCGACTGCCGAAGTTTCGCTGACCAACATCGTCGCCGGCGAGATTCTCGATGCCAAACAGCTGCCATTGAAGTTCGTCGCGCACACGCCGTGCTTCCGCAGTGAAGCCGGCGCTTCCGGCCGCGATACCCGCGGCATGATCCGCCAGCACCAGTTCGACAAGGTGGAGATGGTGCAGATCGTCGAGCCGTCCAAGTCGTTCGAAGCGCTGGAAGGCATGACCGCCAACGCCGAGCGCGTGCTGCAACTGCTGGAATTGCCGTATCGCAAGTTGGCGCTGTGCACCGGCGACATGGGTTTCTCTGCGGTGAAAACCTACGACCTGGAAGTCTGGGTGCCGAGCCAGGACAAGTACCGCGAGATTTCCTCCTGCTCCAATTGCGGCGACTTCCAGGCGCGCCGCATGCAGGCACGTTACCGCAACCCGGAAACCGGCAAGCCGGAGCTGGTACACACCCTCAACGGTTCCGGTCTGGCAGTTGGTCGCACCCTGGTGGCAGTGCTGGAGAACTACCAGCAGGCTGACGGCAGCATCCGCGTGCCCGAGGTGCTCAAGCCTTACATGGGCGGCATCGAGGTGATCGGCTAAGCCTGATCGTTTTGCACGATACGGGGTGGCAGTAGCCGCCTCGTTTTTTGGGCGGCAGGCTGGCGATGGGCACCGTAATTACGGCGCGCCCGGGACCGGCGTCCATCAGTGGCGCGCACGGCACACCTTGCGTTCCTGCCGCTCACCTTCCGCTTACGAGGCACGACTCATGCAATTCCTTCCGCTGTTCCACAAGCTGCAGGATCGCCCGGTACTGGTGATCGGCGGTGGCGAGGTCGCACTGCGCAAGGCACGCCTGCTGAGCGATGCCGGAGCACGTCTGCGCGTCGTGGCGCCCGAGATTCGTAGCGAGCTTCAGGAGCTGGCCGGGGCCGAGGGCTGTTTTCTGCGCGGCTATGCGAGCAGCGATCTACAAGGCATCTCTCTGGTCATCGCCGCCACCGATGACGTACCGCTCAACGCGCAGATTTCTGCCGAGGCCCAGACGCTGGGCATTCCGGTCAATGTGGTGGACGCGCCGGCGCTGTGCAGCGTGATCTTCCCGGCCATTGTCGACCGCTCGCCGCTGATCGTCGCGGTCAGCAGCGGCGGCGATGCGCCGGTGTTGGCCAGGCTGATCCGCGCCAAGATCGAAACCTGGATTCCCGCCACCTATGGCCAACTGGCCAACCTGGGCAAACGCTTTCGCGAGCGGGTCAAGCAACTGTTTCCCGATGTGCAGCAGCGCCGGGTGTTCTGGGAGGACGTCTTCCAGGGGCAGATCGCCGAGAGCGTGTTTGCCGGTAAGCCGGAAGAGGGCGAGCGTCTGCTGGAGGAACGTCTGGCCGGTGCGGCGCCACGTGCGCTGGGCGAGGTCTATCTGGTCGGCGCTGGCCCGGGCGATCCCGACCTGCTGACCTTCCGTGCCCTGCGTCTGATGCAGCAGGCCGATGTGGTGCTCTACGACCGCCTGGTGGCGCCTGCGATCATCGAGCTGTGCCGGCGCGATGCCGAGCGTATCTATGTCGGCAAGCGCCGCGCCGATCACGCTGTTCCACAGGAGCAGATCAACCAGCTACTCATCGATCTGGCACACCAGGGCAAGCGCGTGCTGCGCCTGAAGGGCGGCGATCCATTCATCTTCGGCCGTGGCGGCGAGGAGATCGAGCAGCTGGCAGTGGAGGGCATTCCTTTCCAGGTCGTGCCAGGTATCACCGCTGCGTCTGGCTGTGCGGCCTACGCCGGTATTCCGCTGACTCATCGCGATCACGCGCAGTCGGTGCGTTTCGTGACCGGTCACCTGAAAGACGGCAGCAGCAACCTGCCCTGGAAGGATCTGGTGGCGCCCGGCCAGACGCTGGTGTTCTACATGGGGTTGGTAGGGTTGCCGGGTATCTGCGAGCAACTGATCGCGCATGGCCGCTCAGGAGCAACGCCGGCGGCATTGGTGCAGCAGGGCACCACGCAGAATCAGCGGGTCTTCACCGGCACGCTGGAAACCTTGCCGGAGCTGGTGGGCGAGCATGAAGTGCACGCGCCCACCCTGGTGATCGTCGGGGAAGTGGTCACCCTGCGGGACAAGCTGGCCTGGTTCGAAGGCGCCCAGGGCGGCATCTGACGCAGGTACGGTGGATCGCGCTTCATCGATCCACCGCGGCTGGGCATCGGTGGATGAAAAAGCGTCATCCACCCTACGACCTAGCTCTCAGCTTTCTTGCCACACACCTTTGCCGGGCAGACGCTGGCGATCATGCGCACGCGTGAAGTCCTGCAGCGGCCCCTTGGGAATGATCCCGGTCGGGTTGATGGTGGCGTGGCTGGCGTAGTAGTGCGACTTGATATGAGTGAAGTCCACCGTCTCGGCGATACCCGGCCACTGATACAGCTCGCGCAGCCAGTTGGAAAGGTTCGGGTAATCCTCGATGCGCCGCAGGTTGCACTTGAAGTGCCCGTGATAGACGGCATCGAAGCGAATCACCGTGGTGAACAGACGAATGTCCGCTTCGGTCAGGTACTCGCCTGCCAGGTAGCGATTCTCATCGAGCAGTGATTCCAGTTCGTCGAGCATGGCGAACAGCTCGTCGAAGGCTTCTTCGTAGGCTTCCTGAGTGGTGGCGAAACCGGCGCGGTAGACGCCATTGTTCACCGCCGGGTAGATGCGCTCGTTGAGCTGGTCGATACGTTCGCGCAGCGGCTCGGGGTAGAAGTCCAGGTTATTGCCGGTCAGGCCGTCGAATGCGCTGTTGAACATGCGGATGATCTCCGCTGATTCGTTGCTGACGATGCCGCCGCTCTGTTTGTCCCACAGCGCAGGTACGGTCACGCGGCCGGTGTAGTTGCGGTCGTCGGTCGTGTAGCGCTGGTGCATGTAACTCAGGTTGTCGAGGTGGTCACCGCTGGAGCCGGTTTCACGGTCGAAGGTCCAGCCATGCTCGCGCATCAGCCAGCTGACCACCGAGACGTCGATCAGCGATTCCAGGCCTTTGAGTTTGCGCAGGATCAGCGTGCGGTGCGCCCAAGGGCACGCCAGCGAAACGTAAAGGTGATAGCGGCCCGCTTCGGCCTTGAAGCCGCCGTTGCCACTGGGGCCAGGGCTGCCGTCTGCGGTTACCCAGTTGCGGCGTTGCGCGCTTTCGCGCTGGAAGCGGCCACTGTTGCCGGTGTTGTACCACTGGTCATGCCAGCGTCCATCGATCAACAAGCCCATAACGCTTGCCTCCGTTCTGAATGAACCTCAAGTCTAGCGTTATGAAGTTGATTGAAAGGTGGAAAAATCTGGCTGAAAAGATCGATCAGTTAGATTGAAAGCGTGTATCCCAGCGTTGCTGCGCTTGCTGGAAAGCCTCATCGCGGGCCATGCCCAGCCCACGTAGTGCGGTGGCCATGGTGGCGATCACGGCCAGGTGGCCGTAGGCGTCCTCTTGCTCGCCCCGCCAGAACGCGCCCAGTACGTCCGGATCGAGCCGCTCGGGCTTGACGTGGCGCTGTGCCGAGAGCGCTGGCCATTCCTCGTCCCAGTCCGCGCCGTTACACGTGCCGTACAGATGGCAGGCCACGTCCGGATTGACCTCGATCTCGCCACCTTCGCCCTTGATCACGATGGCCTCGTCGCCCAGCAGTCGACTGGCCTCGCGGTGCACGGCCTGGTAGCCGGGGTGAAAGATGCTCTGCAGTCCGCAGCTGGCACCGAGCGGGTTGATGATGCGCGCCAGGGAGTGAATCGGCGAGCGCAGGCCGAGGGTGTTGCGCAAGTCGATCATGCGCTGCAGCGCTGGCATCCAGTCACCCAGGTAACTGTAGGCCAGGCCGTGTTGGTCGAGCGCGACTGCCACGCTTTGCCAGTCACGGCAGCAGGGGATATCCAGCATTGCCAGCAGCTGCTCGGTATACAGGCGCCCGGCGGTATGCGCGCCGCCGCCGTGCATGAAGATGCGCACGCCGCTGGCGGCCAACGCCTTGGCCGCCAGCAAATACCAGGGCAGGTGACGCTTCTTGCCGGCGTAGCTGGGCCAGTCCAGGTCGACCTGGATGGCGGGCGCGGCCAGTCGTGGGCGGATGGCTTCGGTGAAACCGGCAAGCTCCTCGGCGCTTTCTTCCTTGTGCCGCAGCAGCATCAGGAAGGCGCCGAGTTGAGTGTCCTCGACCTTGCCGTCGAGCAGCATGCCCATGGCTTCGCGGGCTTCCTCGCGAGTCAGGCCGCGTGCACCGCGCTTGCCCTTGCCAAGCGTGCGCACGAACTGGGCGAAAGGGTGTTCTTCGGGCGTGATCAGGTTCATAGGCAATTGGTCGGTTTCGGCAGGCCGGCGAGCTTGGCGGCGAGTTTGGCGGGCGTGCCCTTGAACAGGCGGTTGAGGTGCAGGCTGTTGCCCTTGTCGGGGCCGAGCTTGAGCGCCACGTATTTGATCAGCGGGCGGTTGGCCGGCGACAACTGGAACTCATCGTAGAAGGCGCGCAGCAGGTCGAGAATTTCCCAGTGCTCATTGGTCAGTTGCAGTTCTTCTGCAGCGGCCAGCGCTTCGGCAACGGGGCGCGACCAGTCCTGTCGCTCGACCAGGTAGCCATCCTTGTCCAGGGCGATATCACGTCCGCCGACGTTCAAGCTGTTCATAACCAGCTGTTGACCTTGGCGTAGCGGGTGCAGAGCTCGACGAATGCCGGGTAATCCACGACCTGCACGCGCTCGGGCGATTGCAGGCCGCGCACAGCAAGGTCTTCTTCCAGCGCGTAGAGCATGACGCTGGCGGGCATCAGCTGCAGCGCTTGCAGGTTGGCGGTGCCGGGTTGCAGCGCGTATACCGCATCGCCGCTGAGCAGCAGCGCGTCGGCGCCGCCCAGCAGGCGCAGGCAACTGGCAAGGCGGCTGTCGGCAAAAGGCGAATGGGAAAGGATGTGCAGGGTGGCCATCAGAGGGTGATCACCTGGTCGTAACGATCGAGGAGGGCGGTCAGGGCGCCGTCGTCGAGGCGCTCTACCGGCAGGTTCAATTCGGCGTCGCCAAGGCCGCGTTCGACGAGGCTGCGCTGGCTGGCGTACAGGCTCTCTACGCCGAACATGGGCAGGGCCTGGAGGTTGGCGCCGAGATCTTTCTGCTGCAACTGGCCAGGCTGCTGCCCGGCGTTGAGCTGAAAGACGCCGTCATCGAGAAACAGCATGCCAATGGGCAGATCGAAGGCACCGCCAGCCAGCGCGATGTCCAGCGCCTCGCGCGCGCCAGGGCCGCTCCAGGGCGCCTGGCGGCTGATGATCAGCAGCGACTTGTTCATTCAGTTGCCTCCGAAGCAGATCAGTCGGTCGGCCTGCTGCGCCGCTTCGTGTAACTGGCCGAGGCCGGAAAGCTCCCAGGGCGCTTGCAGATTGGCTGCCGGGCGCGCATAGCGCTGCGCCTCTTCAGCGTTCAGCACGCCGCGCCGCAGTGCCGCGGCGATACACACCACGGCGTCCAACCCGTTGCTCGAGACGAACTCGCGCCAATCTCGGGGCAGGTCCAGCTCATCCTGCGGGGTCACGACATTGCTGGCGGCGCTGTGCACGCCGTCCTGATAGAAGAACAGGCGAACGATCTCGTGGCCGCCAGCCAACGCTGCCTGGGCAAAGCGCAGCGCGCGCCGCGAGGCAGGCTGGTGAGGAGCGGCGAACAGGGCGATGGCAAACTTCATGGAGTGTCCGGCGAGGCAAAACTGCGGCAATGATAAGGCCAGGGTGCCCGGCAAACAAAGAATCACGCGCAAGAAAAAGCCCGCCGAAGCGGGCTCCAAGGGGGACGAACCGTGATCAGTCGTCGCCGCCCATGATACCGAAGATCTGCAGCAGACTGATGAACAGGTTGTAGATCGACACGTACAGGCTAATGGTGGCCATGATGTAGTTACGCTCACCGCCATGAATGATGGCGCTGGTCTGGAACAGGATGCAGACCGAGGAGAAGAGCACGAAGCCGGCGCTGATCGCCAGTTGCAGACCGCTGATCTGGAAGAAGAAGCTGGCCAGTACGGCGGCGAGCAGGACGAAGAAACCGGCGGTGATGAAGCCGCTGAGGAAGCTCATGTCCTTGCGGGTGGTCAGCACGTACGCGGACAGGCCGAAGAACACCAGCGCGGTCATGGAGAACGCCGAGCTGATCACCTCGGCACCGTTGGCCATGCCCAGGTAGCGGTTGAGGATCGGTCCGAGGGTGTAGCCCATGAAGCCGGTCAGGGCGAGGGTGGAAACCAGGCCCCAGGCCGAGTCACGCAGCTTGTAGGTGAGGAAGAACAGGCCATAGAAGCCGATCAGTACCACGAAGAAGTTCGGGTAGGGCACATTGGCGCGCTGGCTGAGGAAGGCGACCAGGCCGCTGAAAGCCAGGGTGATGGCCAGCAGGCCGTAAGTGTTGCGCAAGACCTTGCTGACTTCCAGCTGGTCGGCCTGCGAATGGTTCAGTACGTAGTCTCGCTCTTGCATGGCGACGCTCCTGTGGCACGAGGATCCGATAATCGAATGCCCGGATCATAACAGAGCCAATCCAAGTGCCAAGACAGAGAGTTTGACAGTGTGTTGCGTTCCGGTAAGATTGCCGCCCGCACTGCAGCGGAGGTTGAAATCTCATCCTCCCTGCTCAGCGTTTGGAAGCGTGGCCGAGTGGTTTAAGGCAACGGTCTTGAAAACCGTCGATGGGCAACTATCCGTGAGTTCGAATCTCACCGCTTCCGCCAATTCTCCCTATTGCCTTGACGCGATTTCTGATCCTAATCTGGCGCTTGCTTTTTGACTGCTGTGCGCCAAGCTAGGTCAGTGCCTGGCTTTTTGCTAAGGTGGCCGGCAAGTTCAACCTCACCGTCGTTGCACGGTGGCTGACAAGGTGCAACGAGGTGGCGATTGATTAGGGTCCTGGTAGTCGACGATCACGATCTGGTTCGCACGGGCATCACCCGCATGCTGGCCGATATCGATGGTCTGCAAGTGGTGGGCGAAGCCTGCACCGGCGAAGAGGCCCTTCTCAAGGTTCGCGAACTCAAGCCCGATGTGGTCCTGATGGACGTCAAGATGCCTGGCATCGGCGGCCTGGAAGCCACTCGCAAACTGATGCGCAGCCACCCCGATATCAAGGTCGTCGCGGTCACCGTGTGCGAGGAAGATCCATTCCCGACTCGCCTGTTGCAGGCTGGCGCCGCCGGTTACCTGACCAAGGGCGCCGCGCTGGATGAAATGGTGCAGGCCATTCGCCTGGTGTTCGCCGGCCAGCGCTACATCGACCCGCAGATCGCCCAGCAACTGGCGCTGAAATCCTTCCAGCCGCAAACCAGCGGCTCGCCGTTCGATCTTCTGTCCGAGCGCGAAATCCAGATCGCACTGATGATCGCCAACTGCCACAAGGTGCAGAACATCTCGGACAAGCTGTGCCTGTCGCCGAAGACGGTCAACACCTACCGTTACCGCATCTTCGAGAAGCTCTCCATTACCAGCGACGTCGAGCTGGCCCTGCTTGCGGTACGCCACGGCATGGTCGACGCCGTCAGCTGAAGATGTCTGCATCCTTCGATTCGAGTGCCTTCCTGGCGACCTGCAGCGGTCGCCCTGGCGTCTATCGCATGTTCGATGGCGAGGCTCGCCTGCTCTATGTCGGCAAGGCGAAGAACCTCAAGAAGCGTCTCGCCAGTTATTTCCGCAAGACCGGTCAGGCGCCCAAGACGGCCGCCCTGGTCGCACGCATCGCACAGATCGAAACCACCATCACTGCCAACGAGACCGAGGCGCTGCTGCTAGAGCAGACGTTGATCAAGGAATGGCGGCCGCCGTATAACATCCTGCTGCGCGACGATAAGTCCTATCCCTATGTATTCCTCTCTGACGGCGAATTCCCACGCCTCGGCATCCATCGTGGCGCCAAGAAAGCCAAGGGGCGCTATTTCGGTCCGTACCCCAGCGCCCTGGCGATTCGCGAGAGTCTGAGCCTGCTGCAGAAGACCTTTCTGGTTCGTCAGTGCGAGGACAGCTACTACAAAAACCGTACGCGCCCCTGCCTGCAGTACCAGATCAAACGCTGCAAAGGCCCCTGCGTCGGCCTGGTCAGCCCGGAGGAATACGCCGAAGACGTGCGCCACTCGGTAATGTTTCTCGACGGCCGCAGCAATGCATTGAGCGAGGAACTCTCTGCCAGCATGGAAAAGGCCTCAATGGCCCTGGAGTTCGAACGCGCTGCCGAGTTGCGCGACCAGATCGCCATGCTGCGGCGCGTACAGGACCAGCAGAGCATGGAAGGCGGCAGCGGCGATGTCGATGTGGTGGCCGTAATGCTCACGCCGGGCGGCGCATGCGTGCACCTGATCAGCGTGCGCGGCGGCCGCGTGCTCGGCAGCAAGAATTTCTTCCCGCAGGTGGCGATTGAAGAGGAGGGCGGCGATGTGCTGATGGCCTTCCTCGCTCAGTACTACCTGGGCAACGCCGAGCGCGATTTGCCCAGCGAGCTGATCGTCAACGTGCAGCATGAAGACTTCGCCACCCTGATCGAGGCCATCGAATCGCTGCGTGGGCGCAGCCTCAGCATCAGCTTGCGCGTGCGTGGCACGCGAGCGCGCTGGCAACAACTGGCCGTCACCAATGCCGAACAGGCGCTGGCTGCTCGCCTGGCCAACCGGCAGCACCTTGCTGAACGCTTCGAGGCGCTGGCGACCGTGCTGGAAATGGACGAGCCGCCGCAGCGCATGGAGTGCTTCGATATCAGTCACTCCAGCGGCGAGGCGACGGTCGCTTCCTGCGTGGTGTTCGGCCCCGAAGGGCCGCTAAAGTCCGACTACCGCCGCTTCAATATCGAGGGCGTGACTGCCGGCGATGACTACGCTGCCATGCACCAGGCCCTGACACGTCGCTTCAGCAAGATCAAGGATGGCGAAGGCAAGCTGCCTGACGTGCTGTTGGTGGACGGCGGCAAGGGCCAGCTGGCGATGGCCCGTGAGGTGCTGCAGGAGCTGGCGGTGCCGGATCTGATCCTGCTTGGCGTGGCCAAGGGCACGACGCGCAAGCCCGGTCTCGAAGTGCTCTACCTCAACGATGCCGAGCATGAGTTCACCTTGCCCGGCAACTCGCCGGCACTGCACCTGATCCAGCAGATTCGTGACGAATCGCACCGCTTCGCGATCACCGGGCACCGCGCACGCAGAGGCAAGACGCGGCGTACCTCGACGCTGGAAGAGGTCGCCGGGATCGGCCCAAAGCGGCGGCGTGAACTGCTCAATCACTTCGGTGGTCTACAGGAACTCTCCCGCGCCAGCGCCGAAGAAATTGCCAAAGCGCCGGGAATCAGTAAAAAGCTCGCCGAGTTGATTTATGACACTCTGCACAGTGAGTAGAATGCCCGTTCACTTCGCAGCCTAGTTGTGCCGATGAATATCCCCAACTTGCTTACCGTGCTCCGGGTCGCGCTGATTCCGGTCTTCATCCTGCTGTTCTACATGCCATTCTCCTGGAGCTACTGGGCGGCCAGCGGCGTCTTCGCCGTTGCTGCCGCGACCGACTGGCTCGACGGCTATCTGGCGCGTCGCTGGGAGCAAGGTACGCCTTTCGGCGCCTTCCTCGATCCGGTAGCGGACAAGCTGATGGTGGCAGTAGCGCTGGTGCTGCTGGCTGCCGAACATTCCAATCTCTGGCTGACCCTGGCTGCGGCGATCATCATCGGTCGTGAGATTGTTGTGTCGGCCTTGCGAGAGTGGATGGCCGAGCTAGGAGCCCGGGCGCACGTGGCAGTATCCAACCTCGGCAAATGGAAAACCGCGGCGCAGATGCTGGCGTTGGTCATCCTCCTTGGTAATCCGCCTGTGTTCACCTTCTGGGTGGTGGTCGGATATATCCTGCTGGTGATCGCGGCGGTGCTGACATTGTGGTCGATGCTGCAGTACCTGCTGGCGGCCTGGCCGCACCTCAGCACTACCTCGGAAAAGAAATAAGTATTTTTGAATCAAAGGGTTGACGGCGCGGTTCGATTCTATAGAATGGCGCCCGTCGACAAGACAAGCGGGAATAGCTCAGTTGGTAGAGCACGACCTTGCCAAGGTCGGGGTCGCGAGTTCGAGTCTCGTTTCCCGCTCCAGTTTTACACGAGTCGCCAAGGCGGCTCGTTTGCTTCATGGCTGAGTTGCAGAGTGGTTATGCACCGGATTGCAAATCCGTGAACGCCGGTTCGATTCCGACCTCAGCCTCCAATCTTAAAGGCCTCGTAGATCCATGATTTACGAGGCCTTTTTCATTCTCGCAGCTGTGCTTTTGCACGCCTTGCGAGGACGCGGAGGGCTGTATATAGTCCGCCCTTCGCACAGCGCTACCGCCCGAATGGCGAAATCGGTAGACGCAGGAGACTTAAAATCTCTCGACCGAAAGGTCGTCCCGGTTCAAGTCCGGGTTCGGGCACCATTCATCTGTTTCTCTCTGTCTCTATAAGCAATCTAAACCGGCACTCTGGCCGGTTTTGTCATTTATGGCGGTCTCTTATTTCCCATTCTGAAATTGGCGAAAAGTGGTTTGGCGCGGGTTAATGGCGACCAAGGCGTTCTGCTTGTCCATATCCGGCAAACCTAGGCGCCAATCAACGTCGTGATCTGATTGACGCTGATCACCTGGCCGCTCCAGATCATTTCGTAGTGCGCGCTCTGGATGATCGAGGTCACAGGGCGCGGCGTCATCAGCGCCCAGCAGATATTGCCGGCAGAGCGCACCGAGTGATAGCGCAGGCCCATGCATCCTGCGCTTTTGGCCTCGGTCCCCAGCTGGTTGGAGTGGGCATAGTCACCTGGCGCATAGATGGGGTCCGACAGCGGCACGACCGTCGCGTCTCTCAACCCGGCTTCGCTGAAGTTGGCTGTTAGCCCGCGGAAGACGAAGCGCTCATAGTTGAGTTCCGGTACCTTCGACCAATAATTTTCCTGGTGGTAGCACACCTCGGCAATGGCGGTATCCATCCTGTCCGCCAGGTACAGCACGCCGAAGCTGCCGTTGCTGAAGCGCGAGCCAGCCGGGTTGACGTGAGTGAAGGGGGCCGTCGCGTACGAGCAGCCGGTAATGCCGAAGGGAATCTGATCGCGCGGGATCAGCTCCAGGCGACCAATCTCGTTCTGCAGTCGTGGATTGGTCAGCGCCTGGATCTGATAGAGGGCTTCGAAGTCCTCTGCGTCGGCGACATCATCGAACAGGGCGATGGGCGGGAACTTGGAGTTGACCAGACGATAGGCCTGCACCGGCTCATCATCCAGCAGCGGTAGGTCGCTGAGCATTACCACTGAGCACCTCGCAGGGTGTCGATGCGCCGGAACGTCTCGTACAACGAGATCATGTCGCCTTGCGCCATGACTTCCATTGGCGTGCGGCCGTTGAAGAACTCGTTGTGGTTCTCCATCAGGGCAAAGCCGTAGACGTTATCGGGGTTGTCGAACACCACGCGCAATGCAGCATGGATGTTCAGCACCAGGCTGATGCGCTGCATCTGATCGGAGTCCAGGTTTACCGTCCAGGACGAGTCCTTCTGACTGGCGCGAGTGTAGGTGCTGCGGGAGATTCGTAGCACTCGGCAGGCCTGTTCGGCTGAGGCCTTCCACTTGTCGAGAATGTTCAACGCCGCGCGCAGGCCGGCTGCGCACTGGCTTTTCGAGAAGTCCTGAACCTGGAGGGCTGTAGCAGTCATATAGAACTCTTCTTTGCGTCTGTGGATCAATTTATAGCATATTTTTGTCTTTGGATTAAATTTGCTTGACCTTATCAATCGAAAGGAGGTGACCGCCAGCGCCCGACAAACTTGATCACGATCAATTTTAAACCGGCCTCCGAAGCGTAGATTCCACATCATCTTGTGTTCTTTCTCTATTTTTAAACTAGATGATGTGCCAGGAGGTGCTGGATGTATAAGGAGCGTGTTCCTTACCGACCGCAGTCGCTGTTCAAGCGCGACGGCCAGGAAGTGCCTTTCGAGGCCGCCAAGATAGAGCGTGCGATCACCGCTGCTGGCCAGGCAACGGGGGAATTCGCGGCGATTGAGGCCAGGGCGCTGACCGACGCGGTAATGGCACGTCTGGTGGAGTTCCGCAGCCTGGAAGTGGAGCAGGTCCAGGACCGGGTCGAGCAGGTGCTGATGGAGGCCGGTTACTATCAGACCGCACGCGCCTATATCGTCTACCGCGAGCGGCATGGCCGTCTGCGACGAGACCGCAAGCACCTGATCGATGTGGCTGCGTCGATGAACGAATACCTGTCACGCGAGGATTGGCGTGTGCAGGCTAACGCCAACCAGGGCTATTCACTGGGCGGGCTGATCCTCAACGTATCCGGCAAGGTGACGGCCAACTACTGGCTGGACGAGGTATACAGCGAGGAGGTCGGCCGGGCGCACCGCGAGGCCGATCTGCATATCCACGACCTCGACATGCTGGCCGGATACTGCGCTGGTTGGTCGCTGCGCACGTTGCTGCATGAGGGTTTCAATGGCATCGCGGGGCGGGTCGAGGCAGGGCCGCCCAAGCATCTGTCCAGCGCGTTGGGGCAGATGGTCAACTTCCTCGGTACCCTGCAGAACGAATGGGCCGGCGCTCAGGCGTTCAGTTCGTTCGATACCTACCTGGCGCCGTTCGTGCGCAAGGATGGCCTGAGCTACGACGAAATCCGCCAGGCCATTCAGGAGTTCATCTACAACCTCAACGTGCCGTCGCGCTGGGGGACACAGACGCCTTTCACCAATCTGACCTTCGACTGGGTCTGCCCCGAGGATCTGCGCGAGCAGGTGCCGGTGATCGGTGGCCATGAGATGCCGTTCTGCTACGGCGACCTGCAGGGCGAGATGGAGCTGATCAATCGCGCCTACATCGAGGTGATGATGGCGGGCGACGCGAAAGGGCGGGTGTTCACCTTCCCGATCCCGACCTACAACATCACCCACGACTTCCCCTGGGACAGCGACAACGCCACACGTCTGTTCGACATGACTGCGCGCTATGGCCTGCCGTACTTCCAGAACTTCCTCAATTCGGACATGCAGCCCAATCAGGTGCGTTCGATGTGCTGCCGCCTGCAACTGGACGTGCGTGAGCTACTGAAACGCGGCAACGGCTTGTTCGGCTCGGCGGAGCAGACCGGATCTCTTGGCGTGGTGACCATCAACTGCGCGCGCCTGGGCTATCGCCATCGGCAGGATCTGCCCGGCCTGCTACAGCGCCTGGATGCGCTGCTGGACATGGCGTACGAAAGTCTGGAGGTCAAACGCAAGGTCATTCAGCACCACATGGATGCAGGGCTCTATCCCTACACCCGGCGATACCTGGGCACGCTGCGCAATCACTTCTCCACCATCGGCGTGAACGGCCTGCACGAGATGCTGCGCAACTTCAGCGATGACCGTGAAGGCATGCAAACCGAGCTGGGTCGTGAGCTGGCGTTGCATGTGCTCGATCATGTGCGGGCGCGCCTGGTGCAATTCCAGGAGCGTAGCGGTCACCTTTACAACCTCGAAGCGACGCCGGCCGAGGGCACTACCTACCGCTTCGCCAAGGAGGACCAGAAGCGCTTCCCCGATATCCTCCAGGCTGGCACGGTCGAGGCGCCTTACTACACCAACTCCTCGCAACTGCCTGTCGGTTTCACCGACGATCCCTTCGAGGCCTTGGCCCTGCAGGACGAGCTGCAATGCAAGTACACCGGCGGCACCGTGCTGCACCTGTATATGGCCGAGCGGATTTCCTCGGCGCAGGCCTGCAAGCAACTGGTGCGCACGGCGCTGTCGCGCTTCCGCCTGCCGTACCTGACCATAACCCCGACTTTTTCCATCTGCCCGGTGCACGGTTACCTGGCCGGTGAACATGAGTTCTGCCCGAAGTGCGACGAGGCGCTGCTGCAGAAACAGCAGTGCTGCGGCGCCTGCGGCGGCTGAAGAGCTATTACCCACCACAAGGAGCGACACCATGAATGCACAGCTGAAACTTCCCGAAGCCCAGCGTCAGCGCTGCGAGGTCTGGACCCGGGTGATGGGTTACCACCGCCCAGTGACGGCATTCAACCTCGGCAAGCAGTCGGAGCATCGCGAGCGCCAGCATTTCGTCGAGCCACGCTGATTGCGCCGCGAGTCCGGGCCATCGCCATGGCCCGGGCTTCGTCATCTTCATGCCCGGAGCGACGGCCATGCCTGCAACCCCTTTGCATCCTACCCACCAAGCGTTGCGCATTGGCGGATTGCAGCCGATGACGACCCTCGATTACCCCGATCACCTGGCCTGCGTACTGTTCTGCCAGGGCTGCGCATGGCGCTGCCGCTATTGCCACAACCCGGAGCTGATCCGCTGCGGTGCAACGAACACCGATTGGAGCTGGGCCAAGGTGCTGGATTTCCTGCAGCAGCGCCAGGGACTGCTGCAGGCGGTCGTGTTTTCCGGTGGCGAGGCCACGCTGCAGTTGGCCTTGCCGTCGGCCATGCGTCGGGTGCGCGAGCTGGGTTTCAAGGTCGGCTTGCACAGCGCCGGGATCAAACCGGCTTCGTTCGGACGCGCACTGGCGCATTGCGACTGGGTCGGTTTCGACGTCAAGGCATTGGAGGAAGAGGCGGCCCTGATCACCGGCGTCAGCGGCAGCGGCCAGGCCAACTGGAAAAGCCTGGAGCTGCTGCTGGCAAGCGGTGTGAGCTACGAATGCCGCACCACGGTGCATTGGGGGCTGTTCGATTGCCGGCACCTGCGGCGTTTGGGCGAACGCCTGGCGGCTCAAGGCGTACGCCGCTTCGCAGTGCAACTGGCTCGCTCGCAGCGGATGCTCGACGAGCAGTTGGGTACTGCTGCCACCCCACCGCAGGCGGCAGAACTCTGGCCTTATTTCGAGCAACTGTTCGAACGTTTCGAACTGCGCGCGGCCTAGGCCAATTGCTGAAAGCCTGCCGGAAACACCATGGGGCCGCTCGAATACCAACGCCCCGACATTCTAGTAACCCCTGCGCCTCGATCCGGGCGGGGGAGGAGGCAACATGCTGATTACCGATAAGCGCAAGGCCCTGGCGATTCCGGCGATCCTGCGCCTGGGCTTTCGCCCCTTCTTTCTGTTCGGCGCGGGACTGGCCGTATTGGCCGTGCCGCTGTGGATCGTGGCGCTCTACGGCGGTCCTATCGCCGAGCCACAGGGTGGTTGGCTGGCCTGGCACCGCCACGAGCAGACGTTCGGCTTCGCCGGGGCCATCATCGCGGGCTTCCTGCTGACCGCGGTGCAGACCTGGACGGGGCGACCGAGCCTATCGGGCAGGCCGCTGGGCTGGCTGGTCGCGCTCTGGCTGCTGGGACGTCTGAGCTGGTGGCTGCCTTCGGCCTGGTTGCTACTGGCGACCAACGTGGCGTTTCTACTCGCGGTCGCGGTAGTCATGGCCCGGCTGCTCTGGGCGGTACGCCAGCGGCGCAATTACCCGATCGTGCTGGTGCTTGCATTGCTGGCTGCGGCGGATCTGCTCAGTCTGTTCGGCGTGGTGTTCGGGCACGAGACCTGGCAACGCCAGGGCTGCCTGGCAGCCATCTGGCTGGTGGCCGCGATGATGACGGTGATCGGCGGGCGGGTGATTCCCTTCTTCACCCAACGGGGGCTGGGCCGGACAGAGGCGGTGCAGCCCTGGGTCTGGCTGGATATGGCCCTGCTGGTCGGCAGCGTGCTAATGGCAGTGCTCACTGCTGCCGGACTGCTGCTGCAGCCTCATTGGTTCTCCGCGATCCTGCTGCTGGCTCTGGGGCTGGGTCACGGCATTCGCCTGTGCCGCTGGTTCGATGCCGGTCTGCTGCGGGTGCCGCTGCTGTGGTCGCTGCACCTGGCTTATGCCTGGCTGGTGGTGGCTTGCCTTGCGCTTGCGGCGTCGCAGTTGGGCGCTCCGCTGTCCTTCAGCCAGGCATTGCATGGGCTGACCATCGGTGCCATGGGCGGCCTGATCCTGGCCATGCTGGCACGGGTGTCGCTGGGCCACACGGGGCGTGCGCTACAGTTGCCACGCGGTTTCGCCATCGCCTTCGTCGCGCTCAATCTGGCCGCGTTGGTCAGGGTCTTTGGCGTGTCCTTCGCCTACCAGCCGGCGCTCTGGCTGGCAGCCCTGGCCTGGAGCCTGGCCTTTGCACAGTATCTTTACTGCTACGGGCCCATGCTGTGTCGGCCGCGTGTCGATGGTCATCCGGGCTAGGGGCAAGAAAAACAAGTGACCTCACTGCCGCCGCGCACCCCTGCTTGGGGCGCGCGGCGGCAGGTGCTTATTGATAGCAGACCGGCTCACCCAACGCGCGGGGGAACAGCAGGTTGTTCTCCAGATGGATGTGCTGCATCAGGTCGCGGCGTAGTTCATCCAGCCCACCGTAAAGCGCTCGCCAGGTGTTGCAGGCGTTGGCGGGCGGCTGCATGCCGTTGGTCAACGCCACCAGGCGCTCCAGGGCATCGCCGTGCTGGTCATGCTCATAGCGCATTACCGAAACCGGCGCACCCAGCATCACACCACCGCCGCGCTGGATCATCGGAAAGAGAATCTGCTCCTCCTTCTGCATGTGGCTTTCCAGTTCCTGTAGCAGATTCATCAGCAGGTCCGTCAGGCCCAGCGGGCAGTGTTCACGGCCGCCATGCACCTGTTCGACACGGGCGGCCAGGCGGATCAGCTCCGGCAATTGCTGGCGATGGACGCCGTGGTAGCGCTCCAGGATGTGTTCGATAAGCTGCTCCGGCGGCGCCGTGCGCCAATCTTTTTCATTCCCTATTTCGCCGTCGAGCGAAAGCAGCTGCCGTTGTACCTGTTCGGCATCGATGCCGCGCTCCTGTGCTGCCTGGCGCAGGCTCTTCTGGCCGCCGCAGCAGAAATCGAGGTGGAATTCATGGAGAACCCGGGTTGCACCGGGGATGTTGCAGGCGATGTGGCCGAGGGTGTGGTCGAGCAGTTGGCTGGCCATGCGTGGCTCCTTTCAGGCTGGTTTGTGCCTGTGCCCATCGCAAACACCGTGCCGGGGCAAGACTTGACGGCAATCAAGGGCTCGCGCGGCTTACAGGTCTAATCTACCCGCCACGAATCAGGTCCGGGGCACCCGAAATGGTAGATTTCACTCCCTTGCAGAACAGCTTGCTCGCCGACCTGACAGGCGAGTTGCCCAGCGCTGTACGCCTGCAGCGGCTGGTGGTCAGCCTGCGTGAAGTCTTCGCCTGCAGTGCGGTGGTGCTATTGCGCCTGGATGGCGACAACCTGCGGCCTCAGGCTGCGGTCGGGCTCAGCCACGAAACTCTGGGGCGCAGCTTCGCAGTTGCCAGGCACCCGCGTCTGGCGCGGATCATGGAGCAGCGCGCGCCGGTACAGTTTCCGGCCGATAGCGAGCTGCCCGATCCTTACGATGGCTTGTTGCAGCACAGCCCGGACGAGCCGCTACCGGTGCACGACTGCATGGGCATGAGCCTGGTGGTCGATGGTCGTACGTGGGGCGCGGTGACGCTCGATGCCTTGCGCCCCGGCACCTTCGACCGCCGCGCCGGCGAACGGCTGCAGCGCTATGGCCTGTTGATCGAGGCGGCGCTGCGGACCTGTCGACTGGAGAACGAGATTCGCAGCCTGCGTCTGGTACGCAGTGAGCCGGGCGAGGAGGGTGACGAGGCGGCGGGCATGATTCTGGGCGACAGCCCAATCCTCACCCAGTTGCTCGACGAACTCGGCGTGGTGGCTGAGTCCGAATTGCCGGTGTTGCTGCAGGGCGAAACCGGCGTCGGCAAGGAACTGTTCGCCCGTTGGCTGCATGCCCATTCGCCTCGTGCGCGCAAGCCGCTGGTGTACGTGAACTGCGCAGCGCTGCCAGAGACATTGGCGGAAAGCGAGCTGTTCGGGCATGTGCGCGGCGCGTTCTCCGGCGCCACGCAGGATCGCCCCGGGCGCTTCGAGGCCGCCAGCGGCGGCACGCTGTTTCTCGACGAGATCGGCGAGCTGCCGCTGTCGATCCAGGCCAAGTTGCTGCGTGCCCTGCAGAATGGCGAGATCCAGCGCCTGGGCTCGGACCGCACGCGACATGTCGATGTCCGGGTAATCACTGCAACCAACCGACGGCTGTGGGAAGAGGTTCGTGAGGGGCGATTCAGGGCCGACCTCTATCATCGTCTGTCGGTCTACCCGGTGCATATCCCACCTTTGCGCGAGCGGGGCAGAGACATCCTGCTGCTGGCCGGGCACTTTCTCGAGCTCAACCGCGCGCGCCTGGGCCTGCGCTGCCTGCGCCTGTCGGCCGATGCCGAGGAAGCGCTGCTGGGCTATTGCTGGCCAGGCAACGTGCGCGAACTGGAGCATGTGATCAGCAGGGCTGCGCTCAAGGTATTGAGCCAGGCCGAGTCGCGTACCGCCTTGCTCAGTATCGGTGCTTCCTGGTTGGGGCTGGAGGGGCCGGTCGCGCTGCAGGCAAGCGCCCCTGCAACGCCAGCGCTGATATCCAGCGAGAGCCTGCAGCAGAGTGTGGATCGCTATCAGCGAGAGCTGATCCGCAACGCGCTGGACGAGCACGGCGGCAAATGGGCCGCCACAGCCCGGGCGCTGGCCGTCGATCCGAGCAATCTGCGCAAGCTGGCAAGGCGTTTGAACCTTCTTTGATTGCGAACAGCAGGTGATGCACTGCATTTACGCAGCGCTAGACCGCAAGGGCTTTATTCCAGAGACACCAGGCGCACCTGGGTGACATCGTCAGGGGCTTTCTCTTTCGCTTCCGCAATGTCCATCCCCCAATCTCCGTGCTCATACCAATCATCGCCGAGCATCTGGTGCGGTCGGCGCCATTGCCGCAGGCCAGCGAATCAGCGGGGCAATATCGATCACAGCCCCAGCAGATGCGATCGGGGCGGCTCGGGTGCAAGGGAAACTTCTTGGCCATTTCAGCGTTTCCTGCCTGGCTTGTCGTCCTCTCAAGCCTAGTGGCGCCAGTTGTGGCGGCCTTGATCGATATCAAGTTTCGGCGCATTCGGCGCCGTGAGGCAACGGCCGGACCGACTTGATCGCAGTCAAGGCGACCGCTGCGATGCGTCGCCTAGAGTGGCGCCTCGCTGTCGAAGCAGGAGTCGAATCATGCATCTGGTCTGTCCCGCGGGAAGTCTTCCCGCCCTCAAGGCCGCGCTGAATCAGGGGGCGGATGCCATCTACGTGGGCTTTCGCGATGACACCAACGCCCGTCATTTTGCCGGCCTGAATCTGGATGACCGTCAGCTGGACATGGGTTTGCAGCTCATCCGGCAGCGCGGCCGTCAGCTCTATGTCGCGGTCAACACCTACGCGCAGGCGCAGGGCTGGAAGCGCTGGCAGCGCGCCGTGGACCAGGCCGCCGCACTCGGAGTGGACGCGCTGATTGCCGCCGATCCGGGTGTGCTGGCCTATGCCAGTCGCCATCATCCCGACCTCAACCTGCACCTCTCGGTGCAGGGCTCTGCCACTAACGCTGCTGCGCTGGCGTTCTACCAGCAGCGCTACAACATTCGCCGGGCCGTGCTGCCGCGGGTACTGTCGCTGGCCCAGGTGCGCCAGGTCGCGGAAAAGAGCAGCGTGCCGCTGGAGGTCTTCGCCTTCGGCAGCCTGTGCATCATGGCTGAGGGGCGCTGCCACCTGTCGTCCTACGTTACCGGCGAGTCTCCCAATCTGTGCGGCGTCTGTTCGCCGGCCAAGGCCGTGCGCTGGCAGGAAGATGCCCAGGGCCTGAATTCACGTCTGGGCGGCGTGTTGATCGACCGTTATGCGCAGGGCGAGCCGGCTGGCTATCCGACCCTGTGCAAGGGGCGCTTCCTGGTCGAAGGTCAGCGCTTCCACGCGCTGGAAGAGCCTACCAGCCTCAACACCATCGATCTGATTCCGCAGTTGGCCGAGATGGGCATCGCCGCGGTGAAGATCGAGGGACGCCAGCGCAGTCCGGCGTATGTCGAGCAGGTTACTCGGGTCTGGCGCGAAGCGCTGGATGCCCATGCCGCAGGCCATTTCGTCGTCCAGGAACGCTGGCGCGAGGACCTGGCGCGGCTGTCCGAAGGCAGCCAGACCACGCTTGGCGCCTATCATCGATCCTGGCAATGAGGAAGCTATGAAACTGAGTCTGGGCCCCGTCCTGTTCTACTGGAGTCGCAGCAAGCTGCTGGACTTCTATGCCGAGATGGCCGAACAACCGCTCGATATCATTTACCTGGGCGAAACGGTTTGCTCCAAGCGCCGCGCGCTGTCGTTGGACGACTGGCTGCAACTGGCCCGCGAACTGCGCACATGCACCGGCGCCGAGCTGGTGCTGTCCGGCCTGGCGCTGGTCGAGGCAGCCTCCGAACTGGCCAGCCTGCGCCGCCTTTGCGACAACGACGAATTGCGGGTAGAGGCCAACGACATGGGGGCGGTACAGCTGCTCGCCGAGCGAAGCCTGCCTTTCGTCGCCGGGCCGGCGCTGAACCTGTACAACGCCCATGCCTTGCACGAGCTGATGAAGTGCGGGCTGCAACGCTGGGTTCCACCCGTGGAGTGCTCCGGACAACTGCTGCACGATTGCCTGCAACAACTCGATGCCCTGCAGATAGAACGTCCGGAAGTCGAGCTGTTCGCCTACGGCCATCTACCACTGGCCTACTCGGCGCGCTGCTTCACGGCGCGGGCGGAGAACCGGCCCAAGGATGACTGCCAGTTCTGCTGCCAGAACTACCCCGAGGGCATCGCGCTGCTCAGCCAGGAGGCGCAGCCGTTGTTCACCCTCAATGGCATCCAGACCCTGTCTGCAGAGGTCAGCAATCTCCTGGCCGACTACCCGGCCCTTGCCGATAGCGGGGTGGACGTCCTGCGCCTGAGCCCGCGTAGTGAAGGTATGGCGCAGGTAATCGGGGATTTCGCCGCGGTGCGCGACGGAGGCCTGCCGCCCCTGGCAGTGAGTGGTTGCAACGGTTACTGGCATGGCCTTCCGGGCATGCTGACGGCGCAGGGGCTGAACTCATGACCCTGGCCCAACGACTGGTGAAACTGGGCACGCCGCTATTGCCACTCGGGCAATACGTCCCCTTTGCCGTACAGCGCCGGCTGATCGAAAGCGCGGCGGCCCGGTTGTTCGCCAAGCCACTGGCCGAGGGTGCGTTCGATCTGCTGGCGGGCCGTTGGCTGCGCATCGAAATCAGCGACCTGGGCCTGGTCTGGTGCGTGAGCTGCGTCGGCACCAAGCTATTGGTACGGCGCCGAGAGGCAGTGGACGTGACCATTCGCGGCAGTTGGCGCGACTTCCTTCTACTGGCCAGCCGCCGGGAAGATCCGGATACCCTGTTCTTTCGCCGTCACCTGGTGATCGAGGGCGACACCGACCTGGGGCTGGCCGTGAAGAATCTGCTGGACGCGCTCGAACCGCAGGAGCTATCCCCCAGAGCCTGGCAGCTGATCCAGGCGATTGGCGAAGCCGTGCACTGAGTGAGGATGACCGCGCGCTGTCAGCCTGATTCTGCGCTTCGCTGCAGCCGTTGCTGGAGGTCGCGCGCGTCATAGGGAGCCCGGACCTTTACGTCGTTATCGAAGTAGCAGTAAAGATCGCGCGCCGTTCGGCGGGGTTTATGTGCCTCGTCGATCAGCCGGGCATCGCCGGGTTGCCCGCCGGCGGTCCAGGTTTCGATGCGCTGCTGCCAATGCTGCAGGGCTTCAGGCGAATACCCGCTGACATACAACTCGGCATCGCCGTGCAGGCGCAGGTAGAGGAAGTCGGCGGTAATGTCCTCCGTATAAGGCCATTTACCCGCTGTGTCCGCCACCACCAGGGCGATGCCGTGCTGGCGTAGCAGTTTGATGAACGCCGGATCGCAGAAACTGGCATTGCGGATTTCCACGGCATGGCGCAATGGGCGATCCGCTGCGGCGTCCAGGTAGCCGGCCACGTGCAGTCGGGCGGAGGCGTGACGGGCGAGGCTGCGGGCCTGGTCGGTATCGGCCGGTAGTTTGGCGACGAATTCGGCGAAGAGCTCCTCGTCGAAGCGGAAGCTGGGTGGAAACTGCCAGAGGATGGGGCCAAGTTTTTCCTTCAGCCCCAGCAGGCCGGACGCGAAGAAGTTGGCCAGCGGTTCGTCGATGTCGACCAGACGGCGCACGTGGGTGATGAAGCGCGGTGCCTTGACGCTGAAGACGAAGTCATCGGGCGTCTGCGCTGCCCAGTTGCTGTAGCGCTCGGGCGTCTGCAGGCCGTAGAACGAGCCGTTGATCTCGATGCTGTTCACCTCACGCGAGGCGAATTCCAGTTCACGCCGCTGGACCAGCCCCTTGGGGTAGAAGTCGCCGCGCCAGGGCGCGTAGCGCCAGCCGGAAATACCGATGCGGACATCGCTCATGGCGCCACCCGCCACAGGCGTGGGCAGCGCTGTTGGGGCAGAACGAAAAAGCTCATTGGCATCACCTCATAGCTCGCATGTGGCATTCGATGCCTGGCCGGAGCCAATCATTCGAGCGAATTTTCTCTGAACCGCAGGCTCTGGGCGCGGACACAACTGTATGGACCTGCGCGGAGGAATTTCGAGATGTCCGGTGAAATCAGTCTGCTATTCATTGCGCTCGGCGTGATCATCATCCTGCTCGACCTATGGGCCATCGTCAGCGTCTTTCGCAGCGACAAGGGTGTAGAGACAAAAGCCATGTGGTCACTGGTGATCGTGCTGTTCCCGATACTGGGGTTGGGCCTGTGGGGCTTGTTCGGGCCGCGTGGCATGAGCCCGCCGCCGTCCTCGCCGGAGCACAGCAAGTAACGGCACGGGTGAGAAGAGGAAGGTCAGATGACCGTTGAGAGTTCGACGGCGCCGGCCATTTGCGCCGGCCACGCTCAGTACGGAGACGAACGCCATGCCTAGGGCCATCTGGAAAGGCGCCATCAGTTTCGGTCTGGTTCATATCCCCGTTGCCCTGGTGTCGGCCACATCGACCCAGGGCGTGGATTTCGACTGGCTGGACAAGCGCAGCATGGACCCGGTCGGCTACAAGCGGGTGAACAAGGTCACCGGCAAGGAAGTGACCAAGGAAAACATCGTCAAGGGGGTGGCCTACGAGAAGGGCCGCTACGTGGTGCTCAGCGAAGAAGAGATTCGCGAAGCGCACCCCAAATCGACGCAGACCATCGATATCTTCGCCTTCGTCGACAGCGTGCAGATTCCCCTGCAGCACATCGACAAGCCGTATTACCTGGCGCCGGATCGTCGGGGTGAAAAGGTCTATGCGCTGCTACGCGAAGCGCTGAGCAGCACCGACAAGGTGGCCCTGGCTCATGTGGTGCTGCACACCCGCCAGCACCTGGCGGCGCTGATGCCGATCGACTCGGCAATGGTGCTGGTGATCCTGCGCTGGCCGAGCGAAGTGCGTGGGCTGGAGACGCTGGAGCTGGATGATTCGGTAACCAAGCCCAAGCTGGCCAAAAGCGAGTTGGACATGGCCAAGCGCCTGATCAAGGACATGAGCGGCGACTGGCAGCCTGAGGAATATCAGGACAGCTTCCAGGATCGCATCATGGCGCTGGTGGAGAAGAAGGCCAAGGCTGGCAAGATCGAGAACGTCGAGCGTGTCGAGGGCGAGGAGGAGCGGCGCAGCGCCGATGTCATCGACCTGACCGAACTGCTCAAACGCAGCCTGGGTGGCAAGCCCGATAGCAAGTCGAAAGCCAAGCCCAAGGCCCGCACCCCACGCAAGAGCCCCAAGACTGCACGCAAATAAGCCGGGATACCGACCATGGCCAGAGCGCAGAGCGAATACAACCGCAAACGCAATTTCGAGCAGACCAGCGAACCCCGCGAGCAACCGCGCAAGCGCCGCAGCAAGGCCGGTGCGCTGCGCTTCGTGGTGCAGAAGCACGATGCGCGCCGCCTGCACTACGACTTTCGCCTTGAGCTGGACGGCACCCTGAAGAGCTGGGCGGTGCCCAAGGGGCCGAGCCTGGACCCGACGCAAAAGCGCCTGGCAGTGCATGTCGAGGATCACCCGCTGGATTACGCCAGCTTCGAGGGCAGCATCGCCGAGGGCAACTACGGTGCGGGCGACGTGATCGTCTGGGACCATGGCATCTGGCAGCCCCAAGGCGATCCGGCGGCCGCCTACAAGGCCGGCAAGCTCAAGTTCACCCTGGTGGGCGAGAAGCTGGCCGGGGACTGGACGCTGGTGCGCACCCGGCTACGCGGCAGCAGCGACAAGGAGCAGTGGCTGCTGATCAAGGAGCGCGACGACACCGCGCGGCCCAGCGACGAGTACGACATCGTCGAGGCGCAGCCGCAAAGCGTGATCAGCGGCGCGCTGGTCGGTGGTCCGAGCAAAACGGCCAAGCGCAAGGCGCCGGCCAAGCCGGCAGGGAGTCGCAAGACGCAGGCGGAGTTCCCTGACAGCCTGGCGCCGCAACTGGCGACCCTAGCCGAGCGTCCGCCCGAAGGCGACTGGTTGTATGAGGTGAAGTTCGACGGCTATCGAATCCTGGCGCGAGTGCGCGGCGATGAAGTGCGTCTGTTCACCCGCAATGGCCATGACTGGACGGAGCGCCTGCCACAGCAGGCCAAGGCTCTGGCCAAGCTGGGCCTGAGCGACAGCTGGCTCGACGGCGAGGTCGTGGCCCTCAATGAGCAAGGCCTGCCGGACTTCCAGCAACTGCAGAACGCCTTCGACATCGGCCGCAGCCACGATCTCATCTACTACCTGTTCGATGCGCCGTTTCTCAACGGCGAGGACATGCGCGAGGAGCCCCTGGAAACTCGGCGCGCCCAACTCAAGACTGCCTTGGGCAGCACGCGGCGCAGCCCGCTGCGTTTCTCCGAGGCCTTCACCGCCCATCACCGGGACATCGTCGAGAGCGCCTGCGCCATGTCGCTGGAAGGCGTCATCGGCAAGCGCTCGGGCAGCCTCTACGTGTCGCGACGCAGCGCCGACTGGATCAAGCTCAAATGCCGCCTGCGCCAGGAGTTCGTCATCGTCGGCTACACCAAGCCGCAGGGCAGCCGCAGCGGCTTCGGCGCGCTGTTGTTGGCGGTGAACGAGGCGGAGGGGTTGCGTTATGCCGGGCGGGTCGGCACCGGGTTCGGGGAAGCGTCGCTCAAGACCCTGCATGAGCAATTGCGCAAGCTGGCACGAGATAAATCGCCACTCGAGCGGAAACTGACGGCTGCCCAGGCCCGCGGTGTGAGCTGGGTCGAGCCGCAACTGGTCGGTGAAGTCGAGTTCGCCGAATGGACGCGTGAAGGCATCGTGCGCCAAGCCAGCTTCATCGCCTTGCGAAGTGACAAGCCGGCAGCGCAGATCGTTCGTGAGCATCCGCGTGCGCCAGGCGCCGCAGCGGAGAAACAAACCAAGAAGGCAGAAAGTTCGCGCAAGTCATCCGCCAAGCCGGTAGTGGCCGGCGTGCCGATCAGCAATCCGCAGCGGGTGATCGACCCGGAAAGCGGCACGACGAAACTGCAGCTGGCCCAGTTCTATGCGGATATCGCCGATTGGTTGCTGCCGTACCTGCGCAACCGGCCGGTGTCGCTGGTGCGGGCGCCGGACGGGGTAGAGGGGGAACAATTTTTCCAGAAGCATGCCGAGCGCCTGGCGATCCCCAACATCAAACACCTCGACCCCAAGCTGGACCCCGGCCACGCGCGGCTGATGGAAATCGACAGCGTGCCGGCCCTGGTCGGTGCAGCGCAGATGGGCTGCATCGAATTTCACCGCTGGGGCGCTACCAGCGACCGCATCGAAACGCCCGATCATTTCGTACTCGATCTCGACCCGGACCCGGCGTTGCCGTGGCGCAGCATGCTGGAGGCGACCCGGCTGACCCTGAGCGTGCTCGACGAGCTGGGCCTGCAGGCTTTTCTCAAGACCAGCGGCGGCAAAGGCATGCACATCATCGTGCCGCTTGCCCGGCACGCCGACTGGGATACGGTCAAGGGCTTCGCCAAGGCCCTGGCGCAGTTCATGGCCAAACAATTACCCGAGCGTTTTACCGCGACGTCGGGGCCTAAGAACCGAGTGGGGAAAATCTTCATCGACTATCTGCGCAACGGTCGCGGTGCCAGTACGGTATCGGCCTACTCGGTGCGCGCGCGTCCCGGCCTGCCGGTTTCGGTGCCGATCGCCCGGGACGAGCTTGACGGCCTGCGCAGCGCCCAGCAGTGGACGGTCGCCAATCTGCAGCAGCGTCTGGACGGGCTGCGCCATGACCCGTGGGATGGGTATGCCAACCGCCAGCGCCTGATCCGCGCCATGTGGGACCGGCTCGGCGCCGAAGCGCCATGATCTGCGCCGTCAGATCAGCAACAACACCAGTAAGGCTGCGCAGGTTCCCAGCAGGGCGGTCACTCGTGCCGAGCTCAGGGCCAGGGCGTGTCCGCGCGACCTGCGGGTAAAGCGTCCTCGCACCTCGTGCAGACCATCGATGCTTTCCAAAAGGTTGTCGCCTGCCGTTTCTGACTGGCCCTCGCTCAGCTGGCCTTGCCAGGCGCGACGCGCAAGGAGACGGTCGAGCAGGCCCGGAAAGAACTGATTGCCGATGATGGCCTTGACGGTGGGCAGGCCGACCCAGAGTTCCCGTGGAGGTGCATTCGCGACGCTGAAAATGGCGCGCGCTGCGACACCGGGGTCATGAATGGGCGGCACGGGTTGCACGCGTTGACCCAGTTTGTTGCGCGCCCAGTCGAACTGCGGCGTGTTGATCGCCGGCAGCTGCACCATGCAGACCTTGACCTCGCTGCGCTGGTGAATGAGTTCGCAGCGTAGCGAGTCGGTGAAGCCGCGCAGCGCGAACTTCGCTGCGCAATAGGCCGACTGCAGAGGGATGGCGCGATAGGCGAGTGCCGAACCGACCTGGATAATCACCCCGCGATTCCGTGTGCGCATCAGCGGTAGCGCCGCCAGGGTGCCATGTACGGCGCCGAGGTAGGTCACCTCGGTAACGCGCCTGATTTCCTCTGGCGTCAACTGCTCGATCGCAGCGAACACCGTGACCATCGCCGAATTGACCCAGACGTCGAGGGGGCCGAGTTCGGCCTCGAAACGTTGTGCCGCCAGCGCCAGGGCATTGGCATCGGCCACATCCGCGCTGATCGCCAGGGTCGGGACGTCGTAGGCCTGCAGCTCCGATGTCGCTGCTGCCAATCCTTCCTCGCTGCGGGCCAGCAAGCCGACGGCATAGCCCGCGGCAGCGAAAGCATGCGCGGTGGCCCGGCCGACACCGGCGCTGGCCCCGCAGATCACCACCACCGGGCAATCGTCTTTTTTCATTCAAACAGCCTCGAGGATCACTTCTTGTGCTTACCCGGCAGCAGCGAACCGAACAATTGCTTGGCGGTTTGCGCAAGGATGCCGCGCTGGTCCGGGTCGACCTGCAGCAGGGTGGAGGCGAACTGCTTGGCCTGCTCCAGGCTGATATGCGGCGGCAACGGTGGGACATCCGGATCGGTGCGAAATTCCAGCAGCACCGGACGATCCGCAGCCAGAGCCTGCTCCCAGGCCGGGCCGACGTCCTCTTCACGCTCGATCAGCAGGCCGAGCAGGCCAATGGAGTTGGCGAAAGCGTGGTAGGGCACGTCGGGGATGTTCTGCGAAGCCTCGAATTTCGGGTCGCCTTCCATCACCCTCTGCTCCCAGGTGACCTGGTTGAGGTCCTGATTGTTGAACACCGCGAGCACCCATTGCGGGTTCTGCCACTCGCGCCAGTACTTGGCCACGGTGATCAGCTCAGCCAGATTGTTCATCTGCATGGCGCCGTCACCCACCAGGCCGACCACCGGACGATCCGGATGGGCGAACTTGGCGGCGATGGCATAAGGCACCGCCGCGCCCATCGACGCCAAGCCGCCGGACAGCGAGCAGAGCATGTCGCGGCGGATCTTCAGATCGCGGGCATACCAGTTGGCGCAGGAGCCGGAGTCGCAGGTGACCACGGCGCGCTCGGGCAGGCGCGGCGACAGCTCGTAGACCACCCGCTGCGGGTTGATCGGGTTGGCCGACACCATGGCGCGGCTTTCCAGGGTCTGGTCCCAGTCGCTGCGCCACCCTTCGATGGTGGTGCGCCAGCTGTCATCCGCCTTGTTCTCCAGCAAAGGCAGCAGGGCGCGCAGGGTCTCGGCGGCATCGCCCTGCAGGTTGACCTCCATTGGATAGCGCAGGCTGAGCATGTCGGGCTGGATGTCGATCTGCACGCCACGCGCCTGTCCTTCTTCCGGCAGGAACTCGGAGTAGGGGAAGCCGGAACCGATCATCAGCAGGGTGTCGCATTCCTCCATCATCTTGTAGCTCGGCACCGTACCGAGCAGGCCGATGGAACCGGTGACCCAGGGCAGCTCGTCAGGCAGCACGGCCTTGCCCAGCAGCGCCTTGGCCACGCCGGCGCCGAGTTTCTGCGCCACTTCGAATACCTCATCGCCGGCATTCAGCGCCCCGGCGCCTACCAGTATGGCGACCTTCTTGCCGCTGTTGAGCACTTCGGCAGCGCGCTGCAGGTCCGCTTCATAGGGCACGA
The DNA here is from genome assembly GCF_940789645.1 of Pseudomonas sp. Marseille-Q0931. Classification (NCBI taxonomy): domain Bacteria; kingdom Pseudomonadati; phylum Pseudomonadota; class Gammaproteobacteria; order Pseudomonadales; family Pseudomonadaceae; genus Pseudomonas; species Pseudomonas sp. Marseille-Q0931. The sequence goes on from NZ_CALNWT010000001.1 coordinate 930,830, forward strand.
CGCGCGGGTGGCGGTAGCCGATGCCACTGTGCAGGGTGCCGTGCTTGTGCGGCGGCTCGGCGTATTCGGCCTCCTGCAGATCGTTGGGTAGGATGATCGCCGTCACCCTGCGTTCACCGACGGCGGTGCGGATGGCGCGGTCGATCAGATGACGCACCTGCGCCGGTGCGCTGGCCTGCTGGACGAAGGCACCGGCGACGTCCTTGAACACCGAGACCAGGTCCAGCTCCTGCTGGTAATGCCCGCCAAGCGCGGTGCGCGCCTGCTGGCCGGTAATCGCCAGCACCGGCATATGGTCCATGCGCGCATCGTAGAGGCCGGTCAGCAAATGTGTAGCGCCGGGGCCCGAGGTGGCGATGCAGACGCCCAGCTGGCCGGAGAACTTGGCATCTGCCGCAGCCATGAAGGCAGCCATCTCTTCGTGGCGGGCCTGGATGAAACGGATCTTTCCATTGGTCCGGCTGAGCGCGCCGAACACGCCGTTGATGCCGTCCCCGGGATATCCGTAGATGCGCCGTACACCCCACTGGTAAAGCCGCTCGACGATGAAATCTCCGACTGTCGTGGCCATTTGCACCCTCCGTTAAATCGAGTTTCGGCCAGACGAGGCAGCGGTAACCAGGCGGCTACCGCTGTCATGACCGCTGATTAGGGTGGACGTGAAGCAGCGGCGGAAGTTTCTCCTGTTTGACCTGTGGTCAGTGCGGGCGGCTGCCGTTGTCATCATCGCTTCGCCATATCGTCACATCACTGCCACCGTGATTGGTTGCAATCGCAGCAAACGCCTGGAGGATGCTGCGATGCAGATATGCGTGATAGGAGCGGGGTACGTGGGGCTGGTGACGGCGACCTGCCTGGCCGAGATGGGCAACCAGGTGGTCTGCGTCGAGCGCGATCCGCAGCGCGTTGCGCGGCTTTCGCAAGGTGAGGTGCCGATCTACGAGCCGGGCCTGGAGGCGTTGCTCAGGGCGCAGCTGGCGGCGGGGCAGCTCAGCTTTACCGCGCAGCTTCAGGCCGGAATCCGCCGCGTCGAGGTCATCTTCATCGCGGTGGGTACACCCAGTGGTGAAGACGGTTCGGCCGACCTCAGTCACGTGCTGGCGGTTGCCGATGATCTGGGCGAGCGGCTCGACCATGCCTGCCTGGTCGTCGACAAGTCCACCGTGCCGGTGGGTACCGCCGAACGCGTCGAGCAGCGCATCAACGCCGGCCTGACCCGTCGCGGCAAACGAGCACGAGTAACCGTTGCCAGCAATCCGGAGTTTCTCAAGGAGGGCTCTGCGGTCGAGGATTTCATGCGGCCTGATCGGGTCATCGTCGGCTGTGACGACGAGCTCGGGCGTGAGCTGCTGCGCAGGCTGTATGCGCCGTTCCTGCGCAACCACGACCGCCTGCTGTGCATGGGCGTGCGCGCGGCCGAGTTCAGCAAGTACGCGGCCAACGCCTTCCTGGCCACCAAGATTTCCTTCATCAACGAAATGGCCGGCATCTGTGCGCGCCTGGGCGTCGATATCGAGGAAGTGCGCCGCGGCATCGGCAGTGACCGGCGCATCGGTACGCACTTCATCTATGCCGGCTGCGGCTACGGCGGCTCGTGCTTTCCCAAGGACGTCAAGGCGTTGATCCGCACCGCCGAGCACGAGGGCATCGAGCCGGGCATCCTGCGTGCGGTCGAGGCGCGCAATGCGCTGCAGAAGACGCTGCTGTTCCAGGCCCTGCGCGAACATTTCAACGGTCATCTGCAGGGGCGAGTCGTCGCGCTCTGGGGGCTGGCGTTCAAGCCCGGTACCGATGATCTGCGCGAAGCGCCGAGCCTGGTGCTGCTCGAGGCGCTGCTGATCGCCGGGGCCAGGGTGCAGGCCTGCGATCCGGCGGCTGCGGCCGCTGTCGCGGCGCGCTATCCGTCGGCGGTCGAGTCGGGGCAACTGCTTCTGAGCGAATCCCCTTACACCGTCACCCAGGGCGCGGATGCGCTGGTCCTGGTGACCGAGTGGAAGCAGTTTCGCCAGCCGGATTTCCCGCGCATACGCGGCATGATGCGTATGCCGGTGCTGTTCGACGGGCGCAACATCTACGATGCCGGCCAGTTGGCCGAGCAGGGGTTTCTCTATCGTGGCATCGGCCGGCCTGCAAGCGGCAGTTGTAAGGCTAGCGCGGCTTGATAGACTGACTGCGCATCCAACCATCCCCATTAGGGAGTCCCATGATCAAGAAATGCCTGTTCCCCGCTGCCGGTTACGGCACGCGCTTTTTGCCTGCTACCAAGGCAATGCCGAAGGAAATGTTGCCGGTGGTGAACAAGCCACTGATTCAATATGGGGTCGAAGAGGCACTGGAGGCTGGCCTCAACCAGATTTCCATCGTCACCGGTCGCGGTAAGCGCGCGCTGGAAGACCATTTCGACGTGAGCTACGAGCTCGAGCACCAGATCAAGGGCACCGACAAGGAAAAATACCTGGTTGGTATCCGCCGTCTGATCGACGAGTGCAGCTTCTCCTACACCCGCCAAGTCGAGATGAAAGGCCTGGGCCACGCCATCCTCTGCGGCCAGCCGCTGATCGGTGACGAGCCCTTCGCCGTGGTCCTGGCCGACGACCTGTGCCTGAACCTTGAAGGCGATAGCGTACTTGCGCAGATGGTCAAGCTGTACAAACAGTTCCGTTGCTCCATCGTCGCCATCCAGGAAGTGCCGAAGGACGAAACCTCCAAGTACGGTGTGATCGCCGGCGAGATGATCCGCGAGGACATCTACCGCGTCAGCAACATGGTGGAGAAGCCCAAGCCCGAGGACGCGCCGTCGAACCTGGCGATCATCGGTCGCTACATCCTCACCCCTGACATTTTCGACCTGATCCGCAGCACGCCGCCGGGCAAGGGCGGTGAGATCCAGATCACCGACGCGCTGATGCGCCAGGCCCAGCAGGGCTGCGTGATGGCGTACAAGTTCAAGGGGCAGCGTTTCGACTGCGGTAGCGCCGAGGGTTACATCGACGCGACCAATTTCTGCTTCGAGAATCTGTACAAGACCGGCAAGGCGTTCTGATACGCCGCCAGGTCAGTACTCGGGTCCGTCAGTCGAGAGAACGCCGCGATTGTCTTGCATGATCGCGGCGTTCTTCATTGCTTTACCGGACCGAATGTTTTTTCGCGGACAAGTCCGCTCCCACGGGAGCAGATTGAGCTGACAGCTCATACCCTGTGGGAGCGGACTTGTCCGCGAAGCTGTTGTGCTCGAATCACTGACCGTACCTGGGAACGGGCATCTGCTCCGAGCCGGGGCCGAGCGGCTGGCCGTAGCTGAATTCCACGTAGTTGCCGGCCGGGTCACGCAGGCCGCAGTAATAGCCAACCGGGTAGGGCTCGTCCCGAGGCGCCCAGATCAGGCAGCCTTCGCGCTCGGCCAGGGCGGCGATGCGGTCGACTTCCTCGCGGCTGCCCAGGGCGAAGCCGAAGTGGCTGTAGTCGTTGGCGGCCAGGTTGCGGTCCTGGCCGCCGGGCATGATGACGAATATGAACTGATGCTCCTTGCCCGGTTCAGCCATCCAGACGATGCGTGTGCCCTTGCCGGGGCGTTCGTGGATCACCTGCATGCCGCAGAACTGCGCGTAGAAGGCGATGCAGGCATCGAGATCGGGGACGTGCAGGGCGAGATGAGTCAGGGTAGGGCGCATATCCACCTCCTGCTTCCAGCTTAGCGCTAGCCTTTACGGTATGCTCCCCATCTGCCAAGGAGATACCTCATGAGTTACGACTTCGATCTGTTCGTGATCGGCGCCGGTTCCGGCGGCGTACGTGCGGCGCGTTTCGCCGCTGGTTATGGTGCTCGCGTTGCGGTCGCCGAGAGCCGCTACCTCGGCGGCACCTGCGTCAACGTCGGCTGCGTACCGAAGAAACTGCTGGTGTACGGCGCGCATTTCGCCGAAGACTTCGAGCAGGCCGCGGGTTTCGGCTGGTCGCTGGGCGAGGCGAATTTCGACTGGCCGACTCTGATCGCCAACAAGAACCGCGAGATCGAGCGCCTCAATGGCATCTACCGCAATCTGTTGACCAACAGCGGCGTCAGTCTGTTCGAGGGCCATGCGCGCATCGTCGATGCCCACACCGTCGAGGTCAATGGCCAGCGCCACAGCGCCGAGCGCATTCTCATCGCCACTGGCGGCTGGCCGCAGATTCCGGACATTCCTGGTCGCGAGCACGCCATCAGTTCCAACGAAGCCTTCTTCCTCAAGCAACTGCCCAAGCGCGTGCTGGTGGTCGGCGGCGGCTATATCGCCGTGGAGTTCGCCTCGATCTTCCATGGCCTGGGCGCGCAGACCTCGCTGCTGTATCGCGGCGATTTGTTCCTGCGCGGCTTCGACGGCGCGGTGCGTGAGCACCTGCGCGACGAGCTGAGCAAGAAAGGCCTGGACCTGCAGTTCAATGCCGACATCGCCAACATCGATCGCAAGGCCGACGGCAGCCTCGCCGCCACGCTAAAGGACGGCCGCGTACTGGAGGCCGATTGCGTGTTCTACGCCACCGGCCGGCGCCCGATGCTCGACAACCTTGGTTTGGAGAATGTCGAGGTCAAGCTGGACAAGCGCGGCTACATCGAAGTCGATGATCTGTTCCAGACCTCCACGCCGTCGATTCTCGCCCTCGGCGATGTGATCGGTCGCGTGCAGCTCACACCGGTCGCGCTGGCCGAAGGCATGGCCGTGGCGCGTCGGCTGTTCAAGCCGGAGGAATATCGTCCCCTGGACTACCGGATGATTCCCACCGCAGTGTTCAGCCTGCCGAACATCGGCACCGTTGGCCTCAGCGAAGAGCAGGCCATCGAAGACGGGCACGAGGTGAAGATTTTCGAGAGCCGCTTCCGTCCGATGAAGCTGACGCTCACCGAGAACCCGGAGCGCACCCTGATGAAGCTGGTGGTCGATGCCGACAACGACCGTGTGCTCGGCTGCCACATGGTCGGCCCGGAGGCGGGCGAAATCGTCCAGGGTCTGGCCATCGCGCTCAAGGCCGGTGCGACCAAGCAGATCTTCGATGAGACCATCGGCGTGCACCCGAGCGCCGCCGAGGAATTCGTTACGCTACGTACGCCGGTCAGCCGCTGAGGGCCTCATGGAAACGCTGTTCTACGTCGCCGACCTGTTCGGCGTGGCAGTGTTCGCCATCACCGGTGCGCTGATGGCCGGACGCAAGTCCATGGACCTGTTCGGCGTACTGGTGATGGCCATCGTTACCGCCCTGGGTGGCGGCACCCTGCGCGACCTGATTCTGGACAATCATCCGGTCAGTTGGATTCGCGACGACACCTACATCCTCGTCGCCTCCCTGGCGGCATTGGGTACCGTGGCCTGGGTGCGCATGACCCGGCCGATTCACGAGAAAGGCCTGCTGATCGCCGATGCCTTCGGTCTCGCCGTGTTCACCGTGTACGGCACCGAGCTGGCGTTGCAAAACGGCACGCCGATCAGCACCGCGGTGATCATGGGGGTGATGACCGGCGTGGTCGGCGGGGTGATTCGTGACGTGCTGTGCAACGAGATCCCGCTGATCTTCCAGAAGGAAATCTACGCCACCGCCTGCATCGCCGGCGCGCTTACCTTCATCGGTCTGCGCGCCCTGGGCACGCCGCACTGGCTGGATACTGCCGCAGCGATGTTCGTGGTGTTGGCAGCCCGGCTGGCGGCGATTCACTGGCATCTCGGTCTGCCGCGCTTCCATCTGCTCGACCGGCATTGAACATCCCTCGCAGGGCCGGCGGTGCGTAATGGCGCCGCCGGCTTTTTCATATGGCGTTTGCCGGTAGGCAATTGACCTGAAGCCTGCCACAACTTCAGCTGGGACCCGCGCAACGCGCGTCCGGCCTGCTGGCAGCAAGTAAAATTTTCTTCTGATATTTGCCACGGATGACAGGTCGTAGTTTTCAGGAGGAAACCAGCATGCACCTACCTGAACAAAGCAGCCGCAGCGCCCCCGTACAGGAGAACATGGCCCTGCAGGTCCGTGGCTGGAAGATCGAACGCCTGGGTTGGTATGGCCTGTTGCTGCTCATGGCTCTGGCACTGGCCGGGCTGTTCTCCAAGGGACCGCTCAGCGATGTCCAGGTTGGTGGCGGGCAGGATGCACTGCAGGTCGAATACCAGCGTTTCGCACGCAACGGCGCGCACTCGCCGCTGAAGGTGAGCCTGCAGGGCACGCCACAGCTGCATATCGCCGGCGAACTGTTGGAGGGCTTTTCCATCGACGCGATCCAGCCCGTCCCGAGACGCAGTGCCAGCGATGGGGCGGGCGGTTTGATTCTCGACTTCCCTGGCGAGGCCGAACGCATCGTCGTCAGCCTGCGCCTCACCGCCGACGGCGTGGGAACTTATCGCTCGACGCTCCATGCGGGCGGCCAGCAGGTCGAACTGAACCAGTTCATCTACCCCTGAGGAGAATCTCATGGACGCGGTACTGCGTGCTGGCGCCGTCTACCTGGCGTTGCTGATCCTGTTCAAGCTATCTGGCCGACGTTCGTTGGCGCAACTGACCACTTTCGATTTCGTGCTGCTGCTGATCATCGGCGAGGCCACGCAGCAGGCGCTGCTGGGCGATGATTTCTCCCTCACCAACATGATTCTGGTGGTCGCGACCCTGATCGCGCTGGACGTCGGTGCCTCGCTGCTCAAGCGCCGCAACGAATGGCTGGCGCACCTGCTCGATGGATCGCCGATCATCATCGTCGAAGACGGCGTGCCGATGCAGTGGCGTATGAACAAGGCGCGCCTGACCCTCGACGACATCATGGAATCGGCGCGAGAGAGCGGGCTAGAGCGGCTGGACCAGATTCGCTACGCGATCGTCGAGCGTAACGGCAAGATTTCCATCATCCAGCGGCCTGACGAAAAATCCACATGACCGCTCGTCAGTGATTGCCGAGCGAGGCGGATAAATAGCCTGAACGTCCTCGCAGGGCCCTTCCTCCAAGTCAGTGCACGGGCAATTTTGCCCATCACTGAGGAGAAACGAGATGACTAACAAGAACCCTGGCAACTTCGCCAACGATCGTGAAAAAGCTTCCGAAGCAGGCAAGAAAGGCGGCCAGAACAGCGGCGGCAACTTTGCCAATGATCGTCAGAAAGCCTCCGAGGCTGGCCGCAAAGGTGGCCAGAACAGCCACGGTGGAGGCCGCAGTTGAGTGATTGCGTAGCCTGGGGGAGGCCCGCTACGGGCCTCCTTTCCCTCACTCGCAACACAGCGCTCGCAGCGAAACGGCAATCGCGCGAAATTCCTTGAACTGCAAAGACTTCAGCCAGGTCAAGTTCTAGTACCGAGTCTCTCAACTGGTACAGAAACCATGATCAAGAAATGTTTGTTCCCCGCCGCCGGTTACGGCACCCGTTTTCTTCCCGCTACCAAGTCGATGCCCAAGGAAATGCTGCCGGTAGTCGACACCCCGTTGATCCAGTATGGCGTCGAAGAAGCACTGCAAGCCGGGCTGCATGAAATTGCCATCGTTACCGGTCGGGGCAAGCGCTCGCTGGAAGACCACTTCGATATCAGCTATGAGCTGGAGCACGAGATTTCCAATACCGGTAAGGAAAAATCCCTCAGCGGCGTACGCCACCTGATCGACCAGTGCACCTTCTCCTACACCCGTCAGATCGAAATGAAAGGCCTTGGCCATGCCATTCTCACCGGCCGTTCGTTGATCGGCGACGAGGCGTTCGCCGTGGTACTTGCCGACGACCTGTGCCTGAACCTGGAGGGCGACGGCGTACTGACCCAGATGGTCAAGCTCTACGAGCAGTTCCGCTGTTCCATCGTGGCCATCCAGGAAGTGCCAATGGAGGAGGTTTCGCGCTACGGCGTGATCGCCGGCGAAGCGCTGCGTGACGACATCTTCCGCATCGAGCGAATGGTGGAAAAACCCAACCCTGAAGATGCGCCGTCGAACCTGGCGATCATCGGCCGCTATATCCTCACCCCGGATATCTTCGAACTGATCGAACAGACCGAGCCAGGCAAGAGCGGCGAGATCCAGATTACCGATGCGCTGATGAAACAGGCGCAGCAGGGCTGTGTGCTGGCCTACAAGTTCAAGGGTCGCCGCTTCGACTGCGGTTCGGCCGAAGGCTATGTGCAGGCTACCAACTTCTGTTTCGAGAATCGCCATAAAACCCACCCGGTGATGGCCAGCCCGCGTCTGAAGGCGGTCTGAACGCTTAGCCGAAGGGAGGAGTGAAGATGAACGACAAGACTTTGCCCGCTCAGCATCAGGAGCGGCAACCTGGCGTCGAGCACGCCATGCATCCCGAACCGGTGTACCTCGCTGACGATTACCGCGCCGCTGGCAAGCTGGCCGGCAAGGTGGCGATCATCACCGGTGGCGACAGCGGCATCGGCCGCGCCGTCGCCGTGCACTTCGCCCTCGAAGGCGCCAAGGTCGCGCTGGTTTATCTCAACGAGGACGAGGATGCGCAGAAAACCCTCGACGAAGTGAACCGGCACGGCGGCGAAGCCATGGCTGTGGCGGGAGACGTCGGTGATGGCAGTTTCTGTCAGTGCGTGGTCGATGCGGTGATCGCCAAGTGGGGACGTCTCGACATCCTCATCAACAATGCCGGCGAGCAGCACCCCGAGCACAACCTCGAAGCACTCGACGAGGCGCAGTGGGAGCAGACCTTCCGCACCAACATCTTCGCCATGTTCCACCTGACCAAGGTCGCGCTGCCGCACCTGCAGCCGGGCTCGAGCATCATCAACACCAGTTCGGTGACGGCCTACAAGGGCAACCCGATGCTGCTCGACTACTCGTCCACCAAGGGTGCGATTACCTCGTTCACCCGGTCGCTGTCGATCAACCTGGCGCCGCGCGGCATCCGCGTCAACGGTGTCGCACCAGGGCCGATCTGGACGCCGCTGATTCCCTCTACCTTCAGTGCGGAAAAGGTCTCCGAATTCGGTGCGGAGACGCCAATGGGGCGCCCGGGACAACCTGCAGAAGTGGCGCCGGCATTCGTCTATCTGGCCAGTAACGACGCGTCTTATGTCACGGGCCAGATGCTTCACGTAAACGGCGGCAGTGTGGTCAATGGCTGATGAAAAAAGCCTGAACAACTCGGCGTAGCCCCTGCCTGAATTCATGTAGGGGCAATAACGCCTCGCGAAAAACTCTCAGGAGGTACCAGCAATGGCGACCAATAAAAATCCGGGTAACTTCGCAAATGATCGGGCCAAGGCTTCCGAAGCCGGCCGTAAGGGTGGTCACAACAGCGGCGGCAACTTCGCCAATGACCGTCAGAGAGCGTCCGAGGCCGGGCGCAAGGGTGGCCAGAAAAGCCAAAGCGGTCGCGACTCGTGATCGTCCCGCCTGGGCCCGCCTCGAGCGGGCCCGGGCTTTTGTAATGATGTGATTAGTAGACCTGAGGAGAGCAAGACGATGAATGCCATCGAACTGCTGAAAAAGGACCACGAAACCGTCAAGGACCTGCTGAGCAAGCTCGAGGAAACCACCGAGCGAGCGGTGCAGACACGCACGAAACTACTGGGCAAGATCGAGCAGGAATTGAAGATCCATACCGAGCTCGAAGAGCAGATATTCTATCCGGCCTTCAGGCAGGCCGGCAGCAAGGATGACGCCGTGCTGGCCGTCGAGGCCAAGGAAGAGCACCGCGCCGTGGAGGCGCTGGTACTGCCCGACATCAAGGAAACGCCGCCTTCGACCATCGAGTTCGCCGGCCGGGTCAAAGTGCTCAAGGAACTGCTTGAACACCATATCGAGGAAGAGGAGCGCGACATGTTCCCGCAGGCCCGCAAGCTGCTGAGCAAGCAGCAGTTGGAGGAACTGGGCGAGTCGATGGAAGTGCTGCGCAAGTCCCTCAAGAGCAGCGCTCAGGCCAACGCAGCCTGAGCCTAGAAGGGCCGGTGCCTGCGTCTGGCAGGCGCCGGCTTAGCGCTGGCGCAGATTGGGCTGATAGGTCAGCCGCAACGCCACGCAGGCGATACGTTCGGCCTCAGCATATTCGGGTTTCTGCAACTCCTCGCCAAACACGTCCGGATCAAGCTCCTGGTAATCCCAATCCCAGCCGGTGTCGCGCAGCGACAGGCGGATGGCATTGAGCAAGGGGTTCTCGCCGGCGAAGATCGCCACACCCGTATAGAGCAGCAGCGTACCACCCGGGGCCAGGCGTTCCATCGCCGTATCGAAGATCGCCAGGGACAACCCGGCGCCATGTTTGCCGCCGCCGTGGCGATAGGTGCGCTGTTGTGGATCGAGCATGTACGGCGGGTTGGCGATGATCAGATCGAACTGGCCCGGCACATCGCGAAGCAGGTCGCTGCTCTGTGCGTGAAGATTATCGATACCGGCCTGGCGCGCATTCACCGAGGTCATGGCCAGAGCCCTGGGATTGATATCCAGCGCCAGGACCTCGGCCTCCGGACGCAACTGCGCCGCGGTTATCGCACCAGGGCCGGCACCACAGCCAATATCGGCGATGCGCCGCAACGGCTGTTTGGCGTGCGCCAGGTAATCGCGCAGCAAACGGGTGAAGCGGTAAGTGTCAGGGCCGAAGAACACCGCGTCGCTTTCCTCGGTGGGGAAGCGCGAGTGCACGTAGAGTTCGTCGCCCAGGCTGGAGAAGCGCACCAGGCTGATCCAGCCCTGAGCCTGAGGCTGCAGCACCTGCGCTTCCCGCATGGCCTCGACGATTTCCTCGTCCAGCGTTCCCTCGGCGAAGGGACGGCTCCAGCCGAATACGTCACGCAGGTCGTTTGCCGGCGCATTGCCTGCGCGCTGGTTGACCCGTTGATGGGTAAGCGGCGTCGGGGTGACGAAGTGGTAGCCGCGCGCGCGTAGCAGGGCGCCCAGATGTAGCAGCGCCTCAGTTTGCGGGGTGTCGAAGGTCTGTTCGGGCATGTGCGAGCTCCTTGATCAGCGCGGCTGTCGCATCATCGCCGTGAAGGTACGGGTGGCGGCCAGGCCGGCGCTGGTCCAGTGCTGGGCCGGCGACTGCAACTCGATCAGGCGGCATTCGCGTCGATAAGCATCCATGCCCTGCAACTGCCGGAGCATGTCGCGCCGCTCGCGATCCAGTTCGCCCCGTTGCGTACCGGCACCGGACGATGTGGCAGCCTGGCTTGTCCGGCGCGCACGAAACGGCGAGCGCTGTTCGGCCTGCTGCCAGTCGCCGGATATCCAGTCTTGCAGCAACTGGCGCTCGTAGGGGCTGAAGACACCGAACATCGCTGCGCCCTGGCCCTCTACCAGACGCCAGAAACGGCTTTCGACCGGATCCTTGTCGCGTCGTATCCAGCCATTGCGCTGCAGCGCCTCGAGAAAGCCCGCGACATTGCCGGAGCTGCCCAGCCACTGGTTCACCGTACGGCCCTCGATGCGGCAGTAGTCGGAATGCACCTGGCTGGCCACCTTGCGCTTGCCTTCGAGCATCTGCAGTACCTGCTGCTGCAGATCGAAACCGTCGATCACGGCGGTGGAGCCGATGCCCAGATCGTTGAGCAGATAGCCGCGCATCACGCGCTCGTAGAAAGCCTGCGCGTCGCCAACTCGTGGCAGGTTGTCCAGCACGCTTTGCACCGCCTTGGCGGCATGGCCGCTGGAGCCATTGTCGATGGTTACGTGCAACTGAAAATAATAGGGGTCTATGTCCAGCTCGTTGAGCTCGAAGGCGCTGATCAGCAAGTGCAGCGGTAATTGCTCATAGCCGAGGTTGTAACCGATCACCTCGGGCAGAAACTCGTCGACCAGCAGCCCAAGGGCCAGTTGGATGGCGCCCTGGCGATACAGCGCGTCGTCCAGTTCCAGCGCATCTTCACAGCCCTGGCTGGCCAGCAGCTGCCGGTAGAGCAGCACATGATTCTGTGCGGGCGCGCCTTCGCCCAACTCTTCCAGGTAAGTCTGCACCAGCGGATACACGCGGTAATCGCGCCAGTGGGGCAGGGCGCCGTAGAGCCAGGCGCCGTCGACCAGCTTGGTTGGCGCGACCGCGCGGAGAAAATGCAGGGCATGCGCCTTGCGTGGAAAGAAACGGCGGCCCTGACCCGAGCGTCGCCCTTCGAGGTAACGGGCGTAATCGGCAGTCACGCTTTGATGCCGACGCAACGACCAGGCAGCCAGCTCATAAGGGCTGGCCGGCAGTTCGCAGGGCAGCTGCGCGACCTCACCCAGGCATTGCTGGATGAATTCCCTGGCTTGCGGGTGCCCCGGTTCGGGTTCGTCCAGCAGTTGGCGATAAAGGCTCTGCCAGGGACCAGTGGCAGGAGCGAAGGAAATCCGTTGTGCGGCAGGCGTGTCGATGAAACTGGCGATCGACATGGGTCAAGTCTCCTGAAAAAACGGGGGGCCATGTTCTGTTTAGGAGGGCTCTGCCTGGATAAAGATTCCACCTAAATTCGCTTCGCTCGGCGCTGCATCAAACAGGTTGAACCCAGGCCGCCGGCCACCCCTCAACTGCAGGAGTTCTGGGAGTAGGCGGGTCATGACCACGAGCACGTTCGGCATCGAAGAGGAGTACTTTCTGACCGACCTGGCGAGTCGCTGCGTGGCGCAGCAGGGGGTCGAGGCCTTTGCCGTGTCCAGCCGTCGCGCATTGGGCCAGTGCGTGACGCGCGAGATGTTCGCCGCGCAGTTCGAAGTGGTGACGCCTGTGCTCACCAGCCTCGAAGAGGCGTGCAACTTTCTCGGCCAGGCGCGCCGCACCATGGCCGAGAAGGCCAGCGAATTCGGCTGTGGCATCCTCGCTGCCGGCACCCATCCACTGGGGCAATGGCGTAGCGTGCAGGCGACCAACATGGCGCGCTATCGGGCGATTTTCGACGATTACCGCATCGTCGCCAGCCGCAGCGTGCTGGCCGGCCTGCATGTGCATGTCGGTGTGCCTGAAGGTATCGACCGCATCCGTCTGATGAACCGCCTGACGCCCTGGCTGCCGCTATTGCTGGGGCTGAGTGCATCCTCGCCATTCTGGGATGGCCGGCCCTGCGGCCTGATGAGCTACCGCCAGGCCGTCTGCGATGAATGGCCGCGCATGGGCATTCCCGATCACTTTCGCGATGACGCCGAATACCAGCGCTACCTCAAGGTGATGACCGCTACCGACTGCATCGGCTCGGCCGTCAACCTGTGGTGGAACATTCGCCCGTCGTTACGCTTTCCCACGCTCGAGCTGCGCATCGCCGACGCCTGTCCGCAACTGCAGGATGCCCTGTGCATCGCCGGGTTGTTCCGCGCCATGCTCGGCCACGCGCTGGATGCCCCACACCATGACTGGTTCGACGACCCGCTGACACGCATCCTCACCCTGGAAAATCGCTGGCGGGCCAAGCGCCGCGGGCTGCGCGGGCTGTTCATCGAACCGCGTAGCCAGAACACCTTGCCGTTCGCCGCCTGGCTGGATCAGGTGCTGGCCTGCATCGCCGAGCAGATCGCGCCCGAGGAGCGCTGGATCATGGCCCACGCGCGCAAGCTGGCCCGTATCGGCGGCAGCGCCGAAGCCCAGCTTGGCCTCTATCGCCGCGCCCGCAGCGGCGGCGCAGAGCATCGAGCAGCCGTGCGTGAAGTGGTGGACACGCTGATGCAACAGACATCCCTGCAGGACGTTCGGCAGATAGCCTGAACATCTGCCCGGCAGCGATTTCGGAACTAGACACATGCCTAATCCGGGAGAAGCCTCATGCAAGCATTGACCTATCACGGCAGTCACGATGTACGGGTGGAACGGGTACCTGACCCGATCATCGAACAGCCCGACGACATCATTCTGCGAGTTACCGCCACGGCGATCTGCGGCTCGGATCTGCACCTGTATCGCGGCAAGATTCCGCAGGTCAAGGAGGGCGATATCTTCGGCCACGAGTTTATGGGCGTGGTCGAGGAGGTCGGCCCGCAAGTCACCGCAGTCAGCAAGGGCGACCGGGTTATCGTGCCTTTCGTCATTGCCTGCGGCGACTGCTTCTTCTGCCAGATGGACCTGCATGCGGCCTGCGAAACCACCAACCCGGGGCGCGGCGCGATTCTCAACAAGAAGCAGATTCCGTCAGGCGCGGCACTGTTCGGCTACAGCCATCTGTATGGCGGCGTGCCGGGCGGGCAGGCCGAGCTGGTACGCGTGCCCAAGGCCAATACCGGGCCGTTCAAGGTGCCGGACGTGCTCGATGACGAGCAGGTGCTGTTCCTCACCGACATCCTGCCCACCGGCTACCAGGCGGCCGTCAATGCCGGAGTCAAGCCCGGCAGTCGCGTGGCGATCTACGGGGCCGGCCCGGTGGGACTGATGAGCGCTGCCTGCGCGCGCATGCTCGGGGCCGAGCAGATCTTCATGGTCGATCATCACGATTACCGCCTGGCCTATGCCCAGCAGACCTATGGCGTGATACCGATCAACTTCGACGAGGTCGACGACCCGGCCAGCGCCATCATCGAGCAGACGCCAGGGCACCGCGGCGTGGATGCGGTGATCGACGCGGTGGGCTTCGAAGCCAAGGGCAGTCTTACCGAAACCGTGCTGACCACGCTCAAGCTGGAGGCCAGCAGCGGCGTGGCGCTGCGCCAGTGCATCGCGGCCGTGCGCCGTGGCGGCACGGTGAGCGTGCCGGGCGTCTATGCAGGCTTCATCCACGGCTTTCTGTTCGGCGACGCCTTCGACAAGGGGCTGACGTTCAAGATGGGCCAGACCCATGTTCACCCGTTGCTGCCAACATTGCTGGAGCATATCCAGCGGGGCGAGCTGAACCCGGAAATCATCATCAGTCACCGCATGTCGCTGGCCGATGCGGCCGAGGGTTATCGCCTGTTCGACTCGCGGCGCGAGCAATGCCGCAAGGTGATTCTGCGGCCCTGAGCCGGAATCGACCGCTGGCCCGATTCTCTGAACCTTTGGCGCCCGATAGGCCTTCTAAATCTCACGGGCGCCGCAATTGGCCTTCGTCATGCAACCATCAGGAGAAATGCCATGTCATTGACCCAAAACGTCCCTCGTATCGAACGCGCCATCTCGCTCGCTACAGGCGCTACTGCCATCGTCGCTGGTGTCTGCCAGGGCGGGACTTCGGGTGTGCTCAAGGCCCTTGGCGGCGCCGCGCTGCTGCAGCGTGGGCTGAGTGGGCACTGTGTAGTCAAGGGGCTGATCAGCGACCCCAAAGCCGAACTGGAGTGCCTGCGCGAGCGCGTAGCCGAACTGCGCGCCGCACTGCCGCGCCTGCAGAAGGAAGTGGATACCTTGAAAGGGCGCCAGGATAGCCGCCTGGACCATGCCGTCGAGGAAACCTTCCCGGCCAGCGACCCGATCTCGCCATAAGCCGAGCGTACGGGCGATGGCGCTAGTGCGCCGTCGCCACACGTGACACCTGTCGATCGAAGGAGGCATCCATGAAAGACACCACCCCAGGTCCAACCCAGGAACAGATCGATGAAAAGGCGCTGGACTTCACCGATGACGAAGACAGTCTCGGTACGGGCGAGCCCTCGTTGCAGCAGACTGCGCGTGCGTCGTCCGGCAGCGAGGAGGAAATCGGCCTGACCGGTGCCGCAACGCTCGGCGAAAGCGAGCACGAGGACAACGTAAGCCTCGATGATATGAGCCCGGATACCCTGATCGACGACAGCGGCGCGCGCTCACCATTCGAGCGCGGCGGCGATGGCGCCAACGATGAAGAGCTCAGCGTGGTCGACGAGACCGAGGTCGGTGGCGGTTTCGGCCTCGACGAAGCGGAGCTGGCACGCTCGGCGCCACTCGACGGCAAACCCTGGAGCGACGAGGTGGTACCCACCGACGAGGAGCGCAAGCCATGAACGCACCTACCTGCGCCTGTCCACACTGCGATTGCACGGCGGAGTCCCGCGACTGGGTGCACGAAGTTGCGGGCGATGATCTGGTCTACTGCTGCGAGGCCTGCATGCAGCGCCATCCCAAAGGCATGGTGCAGTGCCAGAGCGCTGGCTGCGACTGCGGCGAGCGGGTGGCGCGTGAACGGGAGCAAACTCCCTAGCTTCTGTTCGAGAAGCCGTCGCGCACGGGTCAGGCGATGCACAAAGCAGGTGAAAAACGGACGGGCTCGCATTCGAATTTACGAGCGAGCAATCCGAATCCGTTTTTGACGACGCCTCAATGAGCGTCGGTGCTTTTCATAGAGGGCGCTGAAACTAGCACCGTTCGATCAGAGTCATGCGCGTTTGATCCCGTCTCCCATACCTGGGAGACGGGCCGGGTATAGCTGAAAATACCGCCAAACTGCTGCCACTGCGCGCCGCCTTCAGGCAGCGTGCTTGCGCAGCGCCTGCAGCAATTCGTCCTTGCGCATGCTGGAGCGGCCAGCGATGTCGCGCTTGCGCGCCAGGTCCATCAGCTCGGTCTTGTTCATCGCCTCCAGGCGCTGGCCCGGCCGCGGTTTGCCTTCACGGGTGGCCGCCGCACGATGTGCCGATGAACTACGTGCTGCCTTCTTGCTGGCCGCGCTGGTCTTGCGTCCGGAACCGCCAGCCTTGTCGCCACCACCGGACTGCTTGTTGACCGTGGCCCAGGCCCGCGCCTCGGCCTCATCCTGCGGGATGCCGCGATCCTTGTAGCTGTCCTCGATGTGTTCGGCCTTGCGCTTCTGTTTCTCGGTGTACTTGTCTTTGCTGCCACGTGGCATGAGCGTTCTCCCGATTCGCCATGCAGCGGAATTGCCCATGGCGCCTATTCGCAATGAATGCACGGCAGGGCGATTGGTTCCCCGTTTCGGATAACCGGGCGGCGCGGATCAAGCGAACCTCTTGGCGCTTTCTTCGCTCAGAACAGGAACGCTTCTGCAGAGTTGACGCATATGGACATCCTTGAGCGAATTCTTACCACCCTGGTGCAGGAATTTTCCGACCTTGGCCAGGTGGAACACATCACCCGCGCCACGTTGCGCCTGGTCCTGGCCATGGTTCTCGGTGGCCTGCTCGGCTACGAGCGCGAGGTGATGGGCAAGGCCGCCGGCATTCGCACGCACATGCTGGTGTGCCTGGGCGCGGCGATCTTCGTCATGGCCCTGGAGCAGGACGGCGCCGAAGCCGACGCCATGAGCCGGGTGATTCAGGGTATCGCTGCCGGTGTGGGCTTTCTCGGCGCGGGCACCATTCTCAAGGGGCAGAACATCTCCGACGTCAAAGGCCTGACCACCGCAGCCGGCCTGTGGG
Organism: Pseudomonas sp. Marseille-Q0931; assembly: GCF_940789645.1. Taxonomy (NCBI): domain Bacteria; kingdom Pseudomonadati; phylum Pseudomonadota; class Gammaproteobacteria; order Pseudomonadales; family Pseudomonadaceae; genus Pseudomonas; species Pseudomonas sp. Marseille-Q0931. The sequence goes on from NZ_CALNWT010000001.1 coordinate 947,982, forward strand.
CTTCGGCGGCCATTGGCGTTGCCGTCGGCCTTGGTCGGGAAGCCACTGCGGTGCTGTCCACGGTGGTCGTGCTGGTGGTGCTGCATCTTATGCCGCTGATGGTCGATCCGAACGTCAAGGTCAAGCCGGATGACGAGAACGATCCCAGGCCATGAGCACAGGCAATGAACGCTTCGACCGGGCAAAAACTGCCTGAACTTTTCTCGCGGCTACGGCCTCGGTATTTCATGCAGGCCCAGCGTCTCTCTCGCGGCTCATGGCCTGCTCACCAATCCCTTGAAAACGTCCGCCAGGCGTAGAGGAGCCAGGAAAGATGCCGTCCCCGCAGCATGCCGACCAGACCGTTACTCACGCCATCGCCCAGCCTCGGCTGGCCATCGAAGCGGTTCAACCAACCATCGAGGGTGGCCGCTTCGCCAGCAAATGCCAGTGTGGCCGGCCGCAGCCGGTCAGTGCGGTGATCTTCAGCGACGGCCATGAGCAGCTGGCCGCCGACCTTTTGTGGCGCGCCAACGGCGAAGCCACCTGGCAGCGCACGCCGATGCAGGCGCTGGGCAATGACCGCTGGAGCGCCACGTTGCACATCGACCAGCAGGGCCGCGGCGAATTTGCCATAGAAGCCTGGCTGGACGTGTACGCCAGCTTCCGCCAGGAGCTGGTGAAGAAGCTTGGCGCCGGCGTGCCGGTGGAACTGGAACTGCAGGAGGGCGCCGATCTGGTTCGGCGCATCGCCGCGCAGGCGCCGGAAGGATTGCGTGCCGAACTGGCGGCGCTGATCGAGCGCATGGAGGCCTCGCAGTCACAGGCCGAGCGCGAAGCCGTGCTGATCGACCCGTCTGTCAACGATCTGATGCGCCGCGCCGAGTATCGTCCGCACCTGCTGCGCACGCCGAACTACCCGCTGGACGTCGAGCGCAGCCTGGCCGAATTCGCCAGCTGGTACGAGCTGTTTCCCCGCTCGCTGGGCGACGAGCAGCGCCACGGCACGTTCGCCGACGTGCATGCACGTATTCCAGAAATCGCCCGAATGGGCTTCGACGTGCTGTATTTTCCGCCCATCCATCCCATCGGCCGGGCGCACCGCAAAGGGCCGAACAACAGCCTCAAGGCCGGCCCCAACGACCCAGGCAGTCCCTATGCGATCGGCAGCGAGGAGGGCGGCCACGAGGCTGTGCACCCGCAGCTCGGCAGCCTCGAGGATTTTCGTCAGCTGGTCCGTGTGGCCCGCGACCACGGCCTGGAAGTAGCGCTGGATTTCGCCGTGCAGTGCTCGCCCGATCACCCCTGGCTCAAGCAGCACCCTGGCTGGTTCAGCTGGCGGCCGGACGGCAGCATTCGCCATGCCGAGAACCCGCCGAAGAAGTACGAGGACATCGTCAACGTCGAGTTCTATGCCGAAGCGGCCATGCCTGATCTCTGGCTGGCATTGCGCGACGTGGTGCTGGGCTGGGTGGAGCAGGGCGTTACGCTGTTTCGCGTCGACAATCCGCACACCAAGCCGATGCCATTCTGGGAGTGGCTGATCGCCGACGTGCGTGAACGCCATCCCGAGGTGATTTTCCTCTCCGAGGCCTTCACCCGCCCGGCGATGATGGCGCGTCTGGGCAAGCTCGGCTTCAGCCAGAGCTACACCTACTTCACCTGGCGCAACACCAAGGCCGAGCTGGAGACCTATCTGACCGAACTGAATCAGGCGCCCTGGCGCGACTGTTACCGGCCGAACTTCTTCGTCAACACGCCGGACATCAACCCGTATTTCCTGCAGCGCAGTGGCCGCCCCGGCTTTCTCATCCGCGCCGCGCTGGCGACCATGGGTTCCGGGCTGTGGGGCATGTATTCGGGCTTCGAACTGTGCGAGGCCGAGCCGGTGCCGGGCAAGGAGGAGTACTTCGATTCGGAGAAGTACCAGCTGCGCCCACGCGACTACCAGGCACCCGGCAACATCAACGCCGAGATCGCCCGACTCAACCAGATCCGCCGCGAGAACCCGGCGCTGCAGACCCACCTGGGCTTCCAGGCCTACACCGCGTGGAACGACAACATCCTCTACTTCGGCAAGCGCACCGCGGATCTGAGCAACTTCATCCTGATCGCCGTCAGCCTCGATCCGCACCACGCCCAGGAGGCGCATTTCGAACTGCCGCTGTGGGAGCTGGGCCTGCCTGACGACGCCGATCTGCACGGCGAAGACCTGATGAACGGTCACCGCTGGACCTGGCACGGCAAGGTGCAGTGGATGCGTATCGAACCCTGGCACCTGCCATTCGGCATCTGGCGAATCCAGACCGTAGGCTGAACAACGGAGTAGCACCATGGCCAAGCGCAGCGCCGGCAAGACCTTTCTCAACGACCCGCAGTGGTACAAGGACGCGGTAATCTACCAGGTCCACGTAAAGTCGTTCTTCGACGCCAACAACGACGGCATCGGCGACTTTCAGGGCCTGATCGACAAGCTCGACTACATCGCCGACCTCGGCGTCAACACCCTCTGGCTGCTGCCGTTCTACCCGTCGCCACGCCGTGACGATGGCTACGACATCGCCATGTACCGCGGCGTGCATCCGGATTACGGCTCGTTGAGCGATGCCCGGCGGTTCATCGCCGAGGCGCACCGGCGCGGCCTGCGCGTGATCACCGAGCTGGTGATCAACCATACCTCGGACCAGCACCCCTGGTTCCAGCGTGCGCGCCGGGCGAAGAAGGGCTCCAAGGCCCGTGACTATTACGTCTGGTCCGACAGCGACGAAAAATACGCCGGCACGCGGATCATCTTCATCGACAGCGAGAAGTCCAACTGGACCTGGGACGCGGTGGCCGGCCAGTACTTCTGGCACCGTTTCTACTCGCACCAGCCGGACCTCAATTTCGACAACCCCAAGGTGCTCGAAGCCGTGCTCGGTGTGATGCGCTTCTGGCTCGACATGGGCGTTGACGGCCTGCGCCTGGACGCCATCCCGTACCTGATCGAGCGCGACGGCACCAGCAGCGAGAACCTGCCGGAGACCCACTCCGTGCTCAAGCGCATCCGTGCCGAACTGGACGCGCGTTACCCGGATCGCCTGCTGCTGGCCGAGGCCAACCAGTGGCCGGAGGACACCCGACCGTACTTCGGTGAAGATGACGAGTGCCACATGGCCTTCCACTTCCCGCTGATGCCGCGCATGTACATGGCTATCGCCCAGGAAGATCGCTTTCCGATCACCGACATCCTGCGCCAGACGCCGGAAATCCCGCCCAATTGCCAGTGGGCGATCTTCCTGCGCAACCACGATGAGCTGACCCTGGAGATGGTCACCGACGATGAGCGCGACTACCTGTGGAACTACTACGCCGCCGACAGCCGCGCGCGCATCAACCTCGGCATTCGCCGGCGTCTGGCGCCGCTGGTAGGGCGCGACCGCAGGCGCATCGAGCTGCTCAACAGCCTGCTGCTGTCGATGCCTGGCACGCCGACGCTGTACTACGGCGACGAGATCGGCATGGGCGACAACATCTACCTTGGCGACCGCGACGGCGTGCGCACGCCGATGCAATGGTCGGTGGACCGCAACGGCGGCTTTTCCCGTGCCGACCCGGCCAGCCTGGTGCTGCCGCCGATCATGGATTCGCTGTATGGCTTCCAGACCATCAACGTCGAGGCGCAGGCGCGCGACCCGCATTCGCTGCTCAACTGGACACGGCGCATGCTCGCCATCCGCAACCAGCACAAGGCCTTTGGCCGTGGCTCGCTGACCATGCTGGCGCCGAGCAACCGGCGCATTCTCGCCTACCTGCGCACGCATCGCGGCGAGGATGGCAATGAGCAGCAGATCCTCTGCGTGGCCAACCTGTCCAGTGCGGCGCAGGCCGTCGAGCTGGAGCTGGCCGACTACTGTGATCGGGTGCCGGTAGAGATGATCGGCGGCGCCTCGTTCCCGCCCATAGGCCAGCTCACCTACCTGCTGACGCTGCCGCCGTACGGTTTCTACTGGTTCTACCTGGCCGACGCCTCGCAGATGCCCAGCTGGCATCTGAAGCCGGTCGAACGTATGCCTGAACTGCAGACCCTGGTGCTCGGCCGTACCCTGAGCGAAGTGATGGAGGGGCGTGCGCGGCAGACGCTGGAACGTGAGTCGCTGCCGCTTTATTTGCCCAAGCGCCGCTGGTTCGCGGGTGAGCAGCAACCGTCCGCCGCGGTCAGCCTGCTGTACGTGATGCCGTTGGCCGAGGGCGCCAATGCGCCGCTGCTGGCCGAGGTGCAGGTGACCGGCGCGGCCGGCGTCGAGCACTACCGCCTGCCGCTTGCCGCGGTGCCCGAGCGCGCCGAGGGCAACGACCTGCCTCAGCAACTGGCGCTGGCTCGTCTGCGCCGCGGCCGCCACGTCGAGCTATTGACCGATGCCTTCAGCCTGCCGCAGTTCAGCCAGCAAGTGCTGCGCCTGCTGCGCGAACAGGCAGTACTGCGCACCAGCGGCGGAGAACTGCAGTTCCGCGCCGAGGCAGCGCTACTGGCGCTCGACAACCTCGACAAGAGCGACGTCAAGCTGCTCTCCGCGGAGCAGTCCAACAGCTCGGCGCTGATCGGCGAGCAGGTGCTGCTCAAGCTGTTGCGCCGCGGTTTTGCCGGCATCCATCCGGAAGTGGAGATGGGCCGTTTTCTCAGCGATCACGGTTACGCCAATGTCGCGCCTTTTCTCGGCGAGGTGGTACGGGTCGACGAGGACGGCCAGCCTCATACCCTGATGGTGGCGCAACGGTATCTGGACAACCAGGGCGACGCCTGGCAATGGACGCTCAATACCCTCGACCGGGCGATCCGCGACGAACTGGCCGGTGGTACCGCCGATCCCGATGTCGATGCACTTAGCGAACTGGAGAAATTCGCCGGTGTGCTCGGCAAGCGCGTTGGCGAAATGCACGCAGTGCTGGCGCGGCCGGTGGAAAGTCCGGATTTCGGCTACCAGCTCAGCAGCGAGCAGGACAGCGCCCGCTGGGCCGAATCCATTGCTGCGCAACTGCGGGACGCCTTGCAGGCGCTGAAAAAACAGCGTGACGGCTTGAGTCCGGTGACTGCCGACCAGGCCGACTGGTTGCTGGCCAGGGAAACGCCTTTGCTGGCAGCGGTCGAGCGCCTGGCGACGCGAGCCGCAGGCGGCCTGCGCATCCGCGTGCATGGCGACCTGCACCTGGGCCAGGTGCTGGTAGTGCAGGGCGATGCCTACATCATCGATTTCGAAGGCGAGCCCAACCGCTCGCTGGAGGAGCGACGCCAGCGCCACAGTCCGTTCAAGGACGTTGCCGGCATGTTGCGCTCCTTCGACTACGCGGCTGCGGTAGCGCAACGCAATGTCGGCGGCGTGGACGGCGCGGTGGATGCCCAGCAGGTGGTGCGCGGCGTCGTGGCGCGCTACCGCGAGCAGTCGTGCAAGGCCTTCCTCGATGCCTATCGCCTGGCCGCCAACGGGCTGCCTCACGAATGGTACGAACGCGACGGCGAGGGCGCAGCCCTCGACCTGTTCTGCCTGGAAAAGGCCGTCTATGAAATCGTCTACGAAAGCGGCCACCGCCCCGACTGGCTCGATGTCCCGCTGCAGGGACTGGTGGATCTCGCTCATCAACTACCTGGAGTGCGAACTTGAATCAGATCAGAGTGCAGCGCCTGCAACGCGCCGAGGACGGCGATCCGTTCAGCTTCCTCGGGCCACATCCGCAGGGCGACGAGACCCTGGTACGGGTTTGGCAGCCGGGTGCCGATGCCGTCGACCTGCTGGCCAGCGATGGCTCGCCACTGGGGCGCATGCACTGCAGCGACCCGGAGGGCCTGTTCGAGCTGCAGCTGCCCCAGTCGCAGCGTTACCGCCTGCGCATCCATTGGCCAGGCAGCGTGCAGGAAACCGAAGATCCCTATGCCTTCGGCCCGCTGCTGGGTGACACCGACCTCTACCTGTTCGCCGAGGGCAATCACCGTCAGCTGTGGCGTTGTCTGGGTGCCGCACCGGTGGAGCATGAAGGCGTGCCTGGCGTGCGCTTCGCCGTTTGGGCGCCCAATGCACGGCGGGTGTCGGTGGTCGGCGACTTCAACAGCTGGGACGGCCGCCGCCACCCCATGCGCCTGCGCTACCCGGCGGGCGTGTGGGAGCTGTTCATCCCGCGCCTGCAGCCGGGCGAGTGCTACAAGTACGAAATCCTCGGCCCGAACGGCGTGCTGCCGCTGCGTGCCGATCCCATGGCGCAGGCCACCGAGACGCCTCCGGCCACCGCCTCAAAGGTGCCGCAGGGCGAGAGCTTCGCCTGGCAGGACCAGCAGTGGATGAGCGAGCGCGAGCAGCGCCAGGCATCGCAGGCACCTCTGGCGATCTACGAGCTGCATGCCGGCTCCTGGCAGTGGCAGGACGATCAGGCACCGGACTGGGACGCGCTGGCCGAGCGGCTGATTCCCTACGTGCAGGACATGGGGTTCACGCATATCGAGCTGATGCCGATCATGGAACATCCGTTCGGCGGCTCCTGGGGTTACCAGCCGCTGTCGATGTTCGCGCCCACCGCGCGTTTCGGCAGCCCGCAGCGCTTCGCCGCCTTCGTCGATAGCTGCCATCGCGCAGGCATCGGCGTGATCCTCGACTGGGTGCCGGGACACTTTCCCAACGACGCCCACGGCCTGGCCGAGTTCGACGGCACCGCGCTGTATGAGTACGCGCACCCGTTCGAGGGCTTTCACCCGGACTGGAACACCTGCATCTACAACCTCGGCCGCACCGAGGTGCACGGTTTCATGCTGGCCAGCGCGCTGTACTGGCTGCGCGAATACCACGTCGACGGCCTGCGCGTGGATGCAGTGGCTTCGATGCTCTATCGCGACTATTCGCGTGAAGCGGGGCAGTGGATTCCCAACCGCCACGGCGGGCGCGAGAATCTGGAGGCCATCGAATTTCTCCAGCATCTCAACGAAGTGGTGCACAGCGAAGTGCCCGGCGCACTGGTGATCGCCGAGGAATCAACCGCCTGGCCCGGAGTCAGCCGCCCGGTGCAGCAGGGCGGCCTGGGCTTCAGCCACAAATGGAACATGGGCTGGATGAACGACAGCCTGAGTTACATCCAGCAGGACCCTATGTACCGCCTGCACCATCACCATCAGATCACCTTCGGCTTGCATTACGCCTTTTCCGAACGCTTCATCCTGCCGATCTCCCACGACGAGGTGGTGCACGGCAAGCGCTCGTTGCTCGGGCGCATGCCCGGCGATCGCTGGCAACAATTCGCCAACCTGCGCCTGTTTCTCGCGCTGATGTGGAGCCACCCGGGCAAGAAATTGCTGTTCATGGGCTGCGAGTTCGGCCAGTGGCGCGAGTGGAACCACGACCAGCAACTGGACTGGTACCTGCTGCAGTATCCCGAGCATGCGGCCGCCCAAGCGCTGCTACGTGAACTGAATCGCCTGTACCGCGCAGAGCCGGCGATGCATCGCCTCGACGATCAGGACAGCGGCTTTCAGTGGCTGATTGGCGATGACGCGCGCAACAGCGTATTCGCCTGGCTACGCAGGGGCGGCGAGGGCAGCGCGCCGCTGCTGGTGGTGCACAACTTCACCCCGCAGGTGCTCGACGGCTACCGCATCGGCGTGCCGCACGCCGGCCGCTGGCAGGTGCTGCTCAATACCGATGAGCGCCGCTGGAGCGGCTCGGGCGCCGGCACGCAGGGCGAACTGCACAGCGAGCAGATGGCCGCTCACGGCCAGACCGACTCGTTGAATCTGCAGCTGCCGCCGTTGGGCACATTGATTCTGCGACCGGCGCAATAAGCGTCGCCGCTGAAGCGCCTCCCACAGAGAGCGAGATGTAACGTGGGAGTGATGATGCTCCGGCCCAACAAGGCGCCGGGCTCATAGTGGGAGAGGTTTAGCCAATCGCGGCTAGCAGGCTGTTGAAAAACTACCTGCGTTGGCAATACCGCGTTAAAAACGGCCTCGCGTGCGAGCCCAGTCAAAATGCTCATTTACAGCACGTAAACTGCGCTTTTTCGGCCGTTTTTGCCTTGTCTTGCCTGCCTCGCCTACGTTTTTCAGCGGCCTGCTAAAGCCCCTCCCAAAAAGGTGGGTCAGTGAGCGGAAGTCACGCCGCGCAGCACGGTGTCGTTGGCCATGCGGCTATGGCCGGAGGCGATATTGCCCAGCGAGACCACGCCCACCAGGCGTTTTTCGCGGTTGAGCACCGGCAGCCGACGTACCTGGATATCCGCCATGTTGGCGGCCACATGCTCGACATCTTCGTCATCGAAGCAATAGCGCACGTTGCTGCTCATCACCTGACGTACCGGAGTATTGCCGTCCAGTCCGGCGGCCACCGCGCGCACGGCGATGTCGCGGTCGGTGACCATGCCGATCAGCCGATCGCCCTCGTTGATCAGCAATGCACCGCTGTCGATATCGGCCATCAGTTTGGCGGCATCGCGAATGCTGCGCTCGGGGTCGAGGGTGCGAACGTTGCGAGTCATGATCTTGCTGATTTTCATCGGTGTCTCCTGTGGCAGTTGAAAGGGCGAATGCCCGAGATGAACCGCGGCGAGATCACGGCGATTCAGGAATAGCGCACCAGATGGTGTGGGTAGTCGCCTACCCGTGCGCCTACCACCATCTCGCTGACCCAATCGATCAGGATGCGTGTATAGGCCTGCTGGTGGCGGTCCTCGCTGAGCCCGTGGTCGGCGCCGGCCATGGTCCGGTGGGTCAGCGAGTGCGCCTTGTCGAAGGCGTTGCGATAGCTCATCAGCGTGGTGTGCGGGACGAAATCGTCGTGCTCGGACTCCACCAGCAGCACATCCCCGCGAAATTCGGAGCAAGCGCCGAGCGCCAGATTGTCCTGCGCGCTCAGCGGCGTGCGGCGGTACTCGGCCAGGCGCGCGACGTCCAGCTTGCGTTTGGGCAGTTGCCATTGCTCGTCCCAGTACAGCGCCGGCACTCGCAGAGCCAACCAGCGCACCGGACGCCGCACGCTGAGCAGGGTGGCGAGGTAGCCGCCGTAGCTGGTGCCGATCACTGCGATGCACTCGGGGTCAACCGCTTCGTGTGCAGCCAGCAGATCGTAGGCGGCGAGGATGTCAGCCAGATTGTCCTCGCGCGATACCTGCTCCTGCGCCTCGATGTTGCGCTCATGCCCGCGCAAATCGAAGGTCAGGCACACGCAACCCAACCCGGCGATGCCACGAGCACGCGCCAGATCGCGTTGCTGGCTGCCGCCCCAGCCGTGTACGAAAAGCACACCGGGCACCTTATTCGGCGGGGTCAGCAGGGTGCCGGCGATGTGCTGGTCCTCCACCAGAATGTCCAGGCTCTGGCTACAGGCGCTCATAACGGGCCTACCTTGACGTACTTGGTCAGCGGGCCTTCCTTGCTGTCCTGCCCGTGATAGAGACAGATCGCGCCCGCTGGCGGGGGAACGTCCCGATAATATTCATGGGTCGAGGCCTGTAGCGTTTGCAGCTGCGCGTCATTCATGAATGCCTCCAGGGCAAAGATTTCCGCCGCACTAGCACCGCCGACGCGCCAGGACTGTTCCAGCACGCCACTGCGTGACTGCCCTTGCGCATTCAGCCCCTGCGCCACGTCGTAGTTGCGCCGCGAGGCCTGGATCGATGGGTAGACTTCCAGCGCCGCCAGTTCGAATATGCGCGCCTGCTGTACAGCGAGGCGCACGGCGCGCGGCAGATCCAGTGTCATCAGAGCCAGGTAGTCGCCGCGCACCAGCGTCAGTTGCGAGCCGCCATAGACCTGATTGCCCTGGCCGTCATCGGTCAGCTGCTGGGTGCCGTGGTAGCTCAAGGTGACGCCCGCCACCCGGATCTGGCCGACGCTGTAGGTAGCGGGCTGCTGCAGGTCTTCTTCCAGGACCAGGCCCTGTTCCATCACACGCTGCTCATCCAGCGCCGCCAGTGCGTTGTCCAGCTCGGTGCGCGAACGCACTGCCTGCTGACCCCGGCCACCGGTGCCGTCGACCGGCTTCAGGCGAATCGGCCCATCGCGCAGCAGGCGTTGCCCGGCCTCGGCAGCGTCCTCCAGATCAAAAACGCTGAAGCCCTGCAAAGTGACGCTCTCGACCTGCTGGGCGAAACGCTCGGACCAGCCCATAGGCAGGTGCCGAGGGGCGTCGAGGCTTGGGTGGCTGATGGCCTTGGTGGCGAGAAAGGCGTGTTCGACCTGGCCGCCGAAGAAGTCCTCAGGCCCATCAATGCCCAGCGCTGCGACATCGCCGACCATCGTGTCTTCGGGCAGGAAATAATGGTGACCGCGAATCTGGGTGCCCGCCTGGTGCGGACCGAGGAAGGGACAACCGAGTAGTTTTGCCAGCTTTTCGCCGAGCAGACGCTGTACCGTGCGTTCGTGGTCCATGTGCCGGACTGTGCCAGGCAGCAGGAGGAGGCCGTCGTAACTACCCATCATCGGTCGCGCCAAGTGCCGCCGGCACTTTCGCAGTCAACGCGTACCTGCTTGAGGTCGCCCGCCTGGTAGTAGTGAGTGACCACCTTGGCCTCGTTGGGCACAGCTGGGCGCGCTTTGCCCTGGTCATCGTCGCGGGAGCGATAGTTGCTCAGGGTTTCCTGAGTCAGTGCTGCTTCGCAGGTGCCCAGCCTGGCCTCGGCGCAGCTGGCTACCTTACGTTGCTCCGTATTGATCATGTCGTCGGTTTCGTTATGGCACGACCAGTCGATAGCGCCTTCGTCCGTACCGGTGAATTCGTAGCAGAACTCCTGGGCGACCTCCGCGATGGCATCGCTGGAAGCCCTGGCACTGACATGGCAGGCCTCGGCCAATGCGTCGCCGGCCGCTAGCGCGCCGACCAGAAGGCCGGGAATGATGGCTCGCATGATGTTCTCCTTGACAATGGCGTTCATGAGTTGTGAGGGGAATCGCCAAGTCGAAGTTCAGGCTATTTGATCAGTGGCCGCGGGGCAGAAAAAACCGGAACTCATGGCCGTTGCGAAGGCCACAAAGAAAAGCCGAACGTATCGCTTCGGCTGTTATCAACGCGACGCGCGCGAGGGGATGCAGATGAGCGAACCGCACGACGAGGCCGACAGCGCCGTAACACAGTTCAAGGCCGCCATTCTGGCCAAGCTGCGCTACGCCGTGGGCAAGGACCCGAGCACCGCCTTCGACCATGACTGGTTCGAGGCGCTGGCCCTGGCCACTCGCGACCACATGATCGACCGCTGGGAAGAGTCCTCCGCCCAGGTCGAGCGCCAGGGCGCCAAGCGTATCTACTACCTGTCTCTGGAGTTTCTCATCGGCCGCTTGCTGATGGACAACCTGAGCAATCTCGGCCTGCTCGATGTCGCCCGCCAGGCCATGGGCGAGCTCGGTGTCGAGCTCGAGCGCATTCGCCTAGTGGAGCCTGACGCAGCGCTGGGCAACGGCGGCCTCGGGCGTCTGGCCGCCTGCTTCATGGAGAGCATGGCGACCCTGCGCCTGGCCGCCCACGGCTACGGTATCCGCTATGAGCATGGCCTGTTTCGTCAGGCGATCATCGACGGCTGGCAGGCCGAGCAGACCGAAACCTGGCTGGATTTCGGCAATCCCTGGGAGTTCGAGCGTCCGGAAGTGGCCTACCGCATCGGTTTTGGCGGCGGGGTGATGACTCTTGACGATGGCACCGGCACCACGCGGCTGCACTGGCAGCCGCAAGAGAGCGTGCGCGCCATTGCCTACGACACGCCGGTGGTGGGCTGGCGCGGCGCATCGGTCAATACCCTGCGGCTGTGGCGTGCACGCGCTGAGGAGGACCTGCAGCTGGATCGTTTCAACGCCGGCGATCACTTCGGCGCGGTGGCCGGCGAGGTCCGCGCGGAAAGCATCTCGCGCGTGCTCTATCCGGCCGACGATACCGAGGCTGGCCAGGAGCTGCGCCTGCGTCAGGAGTACTTCCTGGTTTCCGCCTCGCTGCAGGACCTGCTCGAACGCCATCTGCGCCTGCATAAGGATCTGCAGAGCCTGCCGCAGCACGTGGCGATCCAGCTCAACGACACCCATCCGGCCATCGCCGTGGTCGAGCTGATGCGCTTGCTGGTGGACGACCATCGCATGCCCTGGGCGCAAGCCTGGCAGCTCACGGTGGCCACCACCGCCTATACCAACCACACGCTGCTGCCGGAGGCGCTGGAATCCTGGCCGGTGGCGCTGATGGAGCGTCTGCTGCCCCGGCACCTGCAGATCATCTACCTGATCAACGCCGAGCATATCGATGCGCTGCGCGCCAAGGACATCCACGATTTTCGCCTGCTGCGCGCGGTGTCGCTGATCGAGGAAGACCACGGCCGTCGCGTGCGCATGGGCAACCTGGCGTTTCTCGGTGCGCACAGCATCAACGGGGTGTCCGCGCTGCATACGCGGCTGATGCGCGACACGGTGTTCCGTGACTTGCACCGGCTTTATCCGGACCGGGTGAACAACAAGACCAATGGCGTGACCTTTCGCCGCTGGCTGTTTCAGGTCAATCCGGGGCTCACCCATCTGCTCGTCGATGCCCTGGGCGAGCCGGTGCTGCAGCGCCCCGAGGAGCACCTCAAGGCGCTCGAACCCTACGCCGAGCGCCAGGACTTTCGCGACGAATATGCGCTATGCCGACAGCGCAGCAAGGAGGCGCTGGCCGAGCGGGTCAGGCTTTTGCTGGGGATCAATCTCGACACCACGGCCATCTTCGACGTGCACGTCAAACGCATTCACGAATACAAGCGCCAGTTGCTCAACCTGCTGCACACAGTGGCCTTGTACCAGGCCATCCGCAACGATCCCACCACCGACTGGGTGCCGCGGGTGAAGATCTTCGCCGGCAAGGCAGCGGCCAGTTATCGCCAGGCCAAGCTGATCATCAAGCTGGCGAACGACATCAGCCGCACCATCAATGACGATCCCACCGTGCGCGGCTTGCTCAAGGTGGTGTTCATTCCCAACTACAACGTCAGCCTGGCCGAGACCATCATTCCTGCCGCCGATCTCTCCGAGCAGATTTCCACGGCCGGGCTGGAGGCCTCCGGCACCAGCAACATGAAATTCGCCCTCAATGGCGCGTTGACCATCGGCACGCTGGACGGTGCCAATGTGGAGATGTGCGAGCAGGTTGGCGAGGAGCATATGTTCATCTTCGGCATGACCGCCCAGCAGGTCGCCGCAAGGCAGCGCCAGGGCCTGGAAATGGGCGATGTGGTGGCTGACTCGGAACGTCTGGAAGCCGCGCTTGGCGCCATCCGCGCCGGGGTGTTCTCGCCGGATGATCCGGCGCGCTACGTGGGCTTGGTGGATTCGTTGCTCTACGAGGACCGCTTCATGGTCTGCGCCGATTTCGACGCCTACTGGAAGGCGCAGCGCCAGGTCGATCAACGCTGGCAGCGGCCTGAGCAATGGTGGCGTTCGGCGGTACTCAATACCGCACGTATGGGCTGGTTTTCATCCGATCGCACCATCGCCGAATACGCCAGAGATATCTGGCAGGTGCCGCTGCCGCCGCGTGAAGGGGACTGAGGCCCGGGCCTGTTCAACGTCTTGCAACGAGACGCGGCAAGACGTTGAACAGGCTTTCAGCGCTGCACGCGGTGCGCTGGAGTGGGGGGGCCTTTCTTGGGATGCAGAATGCGTGTGACCTGCACGTCAGTGAATTCGTTGGGCCATTCGAAGGTGTGCAGGGCACTGAGGTAGAAGCGCGCTTGGTCGGGCGTAAGCTGCTCACGGTCCGATTCGACTTCGACGCTATGGGGCTGGTTGTGCAGGATGTAGCTGATCAGATGCAATGGCTTGGCCATGGTATGTCTCCGGTTTTGCTGAATGATGAGAGATAGACCAACCCATCTCGCCTGCGAGTTCCCGTCATCCGTCGGGTGGCGCTTGCCGGCACGCTCCGGTGGAGGGAGCAGCGCGCGGCGCAGGCGTCGCTACGGTGTGTTACCTGCGCTGACCGGGCTGGGTTCCTCGACCGCTTGTTCGCCACGCTTGCGCAAGGTTTTTGCGCGTTTTTCCAGCACCAGGTAGGCGACGCTGGCCACCAGCAGCGGCAGCAGGTAATAGAGCACGCGATAGGCGAGCAGGGCGGCGATCAGGCTGGCCTGGCCGTACTGGTGCTGCAGCATGGCGAGGAACACCGCCTCGAGTACGCCCAGCCCGGCAGGGATATGTGCCACTACCGCAGCCATGCAGCTGATCAGCAACACGCCGAGTACGGAAGGGTAAGACGCGCCCTCCGGCAACAGCCAGAAGATCAGTGCTGCCATCAGCGACCAGTTGCTCGCACCCAGGCACAGCTGCAGCAGCGCCATTTTCAGCGACGGCAGCTTGATCGAGCGCTCACGGAAGTGCCAAACCCGCTGCGTGGCGAATGCGCAGATGCCGATATAGGCGCTGACTACGCCCAACAGGCCGAAGCCCAGCAGTTGCAACCCGGTGACGCCGAGCGCCCAGTTATCCGGTAATTGCACCAGACGCAGGGAGAAGATCACCCCGGCCAGGGCCATGTAGCCGGTCCAGTTGGTCAACAGGCTGAGACTGAGGATGCGCGTCACCGTCGAGGCGCTCAGCCCCAGGCGCATGTACAGCCGATAGCGCATCGCCACACCGCCGATCCAGGTGGTGAAATTGAGGTTGAAGGCATAGCAGACCATTGCCACCGGCATGACCTGGCGTGCCGGCAGGTGATGACGACTGTAATGACGACCCAGCAAGTCGTAGCCACTGAACACCAGATAGCTGGCTAGAACGATCAATACACCGACCAGCAGAGTCTGGGCACTGTAATCGCTGAGCGACTGACGCACTTCGGCCCAGTCCAGGTTACGGATCAGCATGTACAGCAGCACCGGTACCGCCAGCAGGAAGAACAGGGTGAGTGCACGTTTGCCCCAGCGCATCCAGGGGTTGTTCTGAGCGCCATTCATCCAGTCTTTTCCTCTTCATAGCCGCTGGCCTTGTCGACAGGCTCGAGCGGTTTCAATGTCTTGCGATGCGCCGGCAGCCAGCCGGAGATCGCGGGGAAGCGGCGCAAAAAGTGAAAGCACAGAAACACCAGAGGCGCGCGCCACCAATAGCCGCGTATCACGCGTTCGAGCTCGATGCGCTTGCAATGCGCGGCAGACAGCTCGAGCAAATGGTCGTGAAGGTATTGGTTGAAGGGCCGGTCCTGAATCACCAGGTTAGCTTCCAGATTCAGCGCCAGGCTCAGTGGGTCAAGGTTGCTCGAGCCCACCGTGGACCACACGTCATCCACCAATGCCACCTTGCCGTGCAGCGGGCGCTGGCAGTATTCGTAGATCACCACACCGTCACGCAGCAGGTAGTTGTAAAGCAGACGCGAGAAGGCCTGCACCCAGCGCATGTCCGGCTGTCCCTGAAGAATCAGGGTCACTTGCACGCCGCGTCGCGCCGCATTGCGCAAGGCGCGTAGCACGCGATAACCCGGGAAGAAATAGGCGTTGGCGATCACGATGCGTTTGCGCGCCAGTTCGAAGACGCGCAAGTGCTCATCTTCGATATCCGTGGTGTGACGCTCGTTGTCGCGCTCCAGCAGCATAATGCGAGCGTCTCCGGTCTCCTGCGTGTTGGCCTGTACCGGGCTCGGTCCAGCCAGGGCGGGGCGCAACAGGCGTAACGTGCAGGTATGCAAGTCGGCAACGATAGGCCCGGTCACCTCCACGGCGTAGTCCTGCTTGGCCATCTCGCCATAATCGCCGAGGTGGTCGGCTGAATAATTGATCCCCCCGACAAAGGCTCGCTCGCCGTCGATCACCACGATCTTGCGATGCAGGCGGCGGAACAGGTTGGTGCGCATGCCGAAACGCCTTGGGGCGGGGTCGAAGACATGGATTTTTACCCCTTCGCGCGTCATTGCCGCCACATATTCATTTTGCAGGTCGGCGGTGCCGTAGCCGTCCACGGCGATGACCACGCGCACACCGCGCCGCGCCGCCTCGATCAGCACTTCCTGCAGCTCCAGGCCAACCTTGTCTTCACGGATGATGAAGGTTTCCAGCAGTACCTCGACGCGCGCCGCGCGAATGCATTCGAACACCCGCGGGTAATAGCCTTCGCCATTGATCAACAGGCGCAGATGGTTGCCGTCTCGCCACATGCCGCTCACAGATGAATCTCCGCTGCCAGTGGCGCGTGGTCGGACAAATGCGACCAGGGCCGGGTAGACAACACCTGCGGCTCGTGCGCCGTGGCGTTGCGGGTATAGATACGATCCAGGCGCAGCAGCGGCATGCGTGCCGGAAAACTGCGCGCCGGCTTGCCGTGCCGATGTTCGAAGGCCTCGCGCAGGCCGTGCGGTGCCAATTGCTCGTCCGCACGTAAACGCCAGTCGTTGAAGTCGCCAGCCAGAATCACCGGGGCGCTGGGGTCGAAAGTCGCCAGCAGGTCGAGCAGCAGGCCGATCTGCTGACGGCGATGCGCCTCACGCAGGCCGAGGTGCACGCACACCGCGTGCACGGCGTCGTGCCCCGGTACGTCGAGGCGGCAATGCAGCAGGCCGCGCTGCTCGGTGCCGCTGACCGTCACGTCGAAGTTGTGGTGTTCGAGAATGGGGAAGCGCGAGAGCAGGGCGTTGCCGTGGTGACCGTCCGGGTACACGGCGTTGCGCCCGTAGGCGAATTGCGGCCACATGCTGTCGGCGAGAAATTCGTATTGCGGCACGCTTGGCCAGTCGTGGAAGCGTTTGGCGTGCAGCGCATGGTTGCCGAGCACCTCCTGCAGGAAGACCAGGTCGGAGCCGGTGGCCTGCACGGCGCTACGCAGCTCCGGCAGGATGAAGCGACGGTTGAGTGCGGTGAAGCCCTTGTGCGTGTTGATCGTCAGCACGCGCAGGCGCTTGACCGGTGTCACGCGGTCGATGATCACCTCCGGTTTGGCAATGGTGTTGTTCATTTTCGGCCCCGCTCGCTCACAGGTTGCCAGGCTTCTTCGAGCGTGACTCGCCGAGCGGATCGGCTTCAGCAATCACGCGATCAAGGATGGCGTCGCCATGCACCCGCTCCTCACTACCGTGGCTGGCGTCATTCTTCGCCGGCTGCAATTGCACCTTGATCCAGCCGCTGTCACGACGGTCGAAGGCCTTGAAGGCTTCGATGGCATCGCTCATGGGTTTGACCTGAGTAAGTATCTTCGCCGGGTCGATGCGACCGGCCTGGACCATCTCGATCAGTTGCGGGATGTAGCGGCGGTGGTTGCAATTCCCCATGTTGACGCTGAGGTTCTTGTTCATCGCCTGGCCGATAGGAAAATCACGTGCCTGCTGAGGGTAAACGCCGATGATGCCCAATGTGCCGGCCTTGGCCAGGGCGTCGACGGCCCACTGCAGGGCCTGCTCGGGGGCGTCGCCGGGCTGCCATTCGTGGCCTTCTGGCTGGCGTGGCGAGTGGCCGTGGGCAGGGCACTGGGCATCGACGCCCACGGCATCGATGGCGCGGTCCACGCCGATGCCATTGGTCAGCCGGCGCAGGGTTTCGACCGGGTCTTCACGATCGAAGTTGATCACCTCGGCGCCCTGGCGACGGGCCATGTCCAGACGGTCGTCGAGATGATCGATGGCGAACACGCGCGCAGCGCCAAGTAGCTTGGCGCTGGCAATGGCGAACTGGCCGACCGGTCCGGCGCCGAATACTGCGACGGTATCGCCGCTGCCGACTTCGGCCAATTCGGCGCCAAAGTACCCCGTGGGGAAAATATCGGAGAGTAGGATGGCCTGGTCGTCGCTGATCTCGCTGGGCAGCTTCACCAGGCCGATGTTGGCGAAGGGAATACGCGCCATTTCGGCCTGCAGGCCATGGAAGGCGCCGGTGATTTCCGGGCCGCCGTAGAAGGAAGTGCCGGCCTGCTTGCCGTTGGGGTTGGCCTCGTCGCATTGGGCATAGTAGCCAGCGCGGCAATAGCTGCAGTTGCCACAGGCGATGGTTGAGGGCACCACGACGCGGTCACCGATGTTCAGGTTGCGCACGTCGCTGCCCAGCGCTTCGACGATGCCCACGGCCTCATGGCCAAGGATAGTGCCCTTGCGCATGCCACCCACGGTGCCACGCACGAAATGCAGGTCGGTGCCGCAGATGGCCGAGGCGGTGATGCGAATGACCGCATCGGTACTGGCCTGTACCTCGGGTTCCGGAACATCGTCCAGGCGAATATCGCCAATATCGTGGAATACCACTGCTTTCATGATCGTCTCCCGTTGTCGGTCAGATGGCCGCAGCCTGTGACTATCAGCTGGGTCTCTGCCATGGGATGCACCCTGTACGCTGAAAGTTGGCGCCACGGTTTATCCGATGTCTTTGTTTTTCGAGTCGAAGGAGGAAAGCAGGGTTCAGGCTTTTTTTGGGTTCGGATGGTTCGGGAATGTGCGGGTTGATACCGGACTGGCAAGTTTGTGTGCCTATCGCTTACTGACTTAGCAATATCCATTACCGCGTGCACTGAGCGTTTGGGTTGCGCCCCTTACGGGCGCCACACCTCGATTCGCTGCGCTCACCCTTCGGGCCAGCCTGCGGCTGTTACTGCGCTTCGCTACGTTTCGTTGCTTGCCCAAGAAAGGTTTGCCAAAGAAGGGCACCCCGACATCCGGGTTTCGCTTCGCTCAACTCCCCTCGCTCCGGCGCCGCTCCGGGGCCGGCTTACAAGGGCCGTCCCTGGCCCTTTAAGCGGGGCCGCCATCGGTATTTCGCCGCATCCATGCGGCTCGCTCCCCTACGCAACACCTCCACTTGGCCTCCTGAAGGGGAGTTGGGCGCCGTCTGTGAGATCGCGCTTCAAGAGCAAAAGCCAAACGCTACCGACTTTGATCTTGCGGAGATGTCGCAAGCTCGCGAAATGGTTCCCCTTCAGAAGGCCGAGTGGAATCGCCGCGTAAGGGTTGAGCGACATGGATGTCGCGAGAGCCGTGATGGGCCAGGGATGGCCCTTCACGGCGTGCCCCTGGAGCGGTGATGGAACGAGGGAACCCCGGCGCAGCCGGGGCCGTATGTAGGGGTGTGTTTCTTTGCTTACTTTCTTTGCACAAGCAAAGAAAGTGAGTCGCCCGTAAGGGGCGAAACCCACCAGGACAGGCGACACGCTAACGGATAGTGCCACGTTATCGACAGCTAACACATAATTGCCAGTCCGGTGCCTAGCATCCTTTCCGCTAAATGCGAAGAACTTTCCCGGCCAGCCATCCATGGCTGCCGTTTCAGCGCTGCAGTTCCAGCAGTTGCAGAGAGCGACCAGTCAGCTCGAGGGTCTCGCTGTAGAGCGGTCGCTGTTCGCCGGCTTCATCCGGGCGGTGGGTGTCGAGCAGGCAGATCCAGTGCTTGCCGCCAGCCACTTCCGGCAGCTGGAAACTACGCCCGTCGTGATGTGCGTTGAGCAGCAGCAACAAGGTGGCATCGGCGCCGCTGCGCTTGATGCCGGTGGGCTGGGCACGACCGTCGAGCAGCATGCCCATGCAGCGCGCCTCGCCGTCGTGCCAGTGGGCTTCGGTCATTTCCTCGCCACCAGGTGCCAGCCAGGTGACGTCCTTGACGCCCAGTTCCTCATTGTAATGGCCCACCAGAAAGCGTCCGCGACGCAGGATAGGGTAGCTGCGGCGCAGGGCGATCAGGCGTTGGCAGAACGCCGTCAGCGCCTGGCCTTCCTCATCGATGGCCCAGTCTACCCAGCTCAGCTCGTTGTCCTGGCAATAGGCGTTGTTGTTGCCGTGCTGGGTGCGCCCGAACTCGTCGCCGGCCAGCAGCATCGGTGTGCCCTGGGCGAACAGCAGGGTGGCCAGCAGGTTGCGCATCTGCTGCAGGCGCAACTGGCGAATTTCCTGATCATCCGTATCGCCTTCGCAGCCGTGGTTCCAGGAGATGTTGTGGTCGGTGCCGTCCTGGTTGTTCTCGTCGTTGGCCTCGTTGTGCTTGTGGTCGTAAGACACCACGTCGCGCAGGGTGAAACCGTCGTGCGCGGTGATGAAGTTGACCGAGGCGAACGGGCGCCGGCCGCGCTGGTTGTAGAGGTCACCGGAGGCGGTGAGACGGCTGGCCAGCGCGGCCAGTTCGCCTTCGTCGCCTTTCCAGAAGGCGCGCACGTTGTCGCGGAACTTGTCGTTCCATTCAGCCCAACCGGGTGGGAAGCCACCGACCTGATAGCCGCCGGGGCCACAGTCCCAGGGTTCGGCGATCAGCTTGACCTTGCTCAGCACCGGGTCCTGGCGACACGCGACGAGAAAACTGTGGCGCTCGTCGAAGCCGTCGGCGTAACGCCCGAGGATTGTGGCCAGGTCGAAACGAAAGCCATCCACACGCATCTCGGTGGCCCAGTAACGCAGCGAGTCGGTGACCATCTGCAGCACGCAGGGGTGGCTCAGGTCCAGAGTATTGCCGGTGCCGGTGTCATTGACGTAATAGCGGCGCTCGTCGGGCATCAGGCGGTAGTAGCTGGCGTTGTCGATGCCACGCATGCACAGGGTCGGGCCGCGCTCGTTGCCCTCGGCGGTGTGGTTGTAGACCACGTCGAGAATCAGCTCCAGGCCGGCCGCGTGCAGGTGGGCGACCATCTCCTTGAACTCGCTGATCTTGCCGCTGGCCAGGTAGGCGGGGTGGGGCGCGAAGAAACCGATGCTGTTGTAGCCCCAGTAGTTATTCATGCCCTTTTCCAGCAGGTGCTGGTCGTTGACGAAGGCGTGCACCGGCAACAGTTCCAGGCTGGAAATGCCCAGCTCGCGCAAGTAGCGCAGCAGCTGCGGGTTGGTCAGTGCCGCGCAGGTGCCGCGATGCGAGTCGGGCACCGCCGGATGGCGCATGCTCAGGCCGCGCAGGTGGGCCTCGTAGATCACCGTGCTGTCCCAGGGGATGCGCGGCGACGGTTGCTCGCCCCAGGTGAAGGCCGGGTCGATCACCTTGCACTTGGGGACGAAAGGGGCGCTATCGCGCTCGTCGAAGCTCAGATCACCGTCCGGGTTGCCGATGGTGTAGCCGAACAGCGCCTCCGACCACTGCAGCTTGCCTACCAGCTGCTTGGCGTAAGGGTCGATCAACAGTTTGTTGGGGTTGAAGCGGTGCCCGGCCTCCGGCTCGTAGGGGCCGTACACGCGGTAGCCGTAGACTTGCCCGGGACGCGCGTCGGGCAGATAGCCATGCCAGATCTCGTCGGTGTATTCCGGCAGTTCGATGCGTTCGATTTCCGTCTTGCCCTGTTCGTCGAACAGGCACAGCTCGACCCGCGTCGCGTGCGCAGAGAACAGGGCAAAGTTGACCCCAAGGCCATCCCAACTGGCGCCCAGCGGGAACGGCCTGCCTTCGGTGACGCGTGAGCGCTGTTGTTTGCGCATGGTGTCGACCTCAGGCTTTCGGCGTCTTGGGTGTGCGCGGAGCACGGGGTTTCTTCAGCAGTGCCGGCTGCTCGGCTTCGCTCAGCGGCACCGTCTTCGGCTTGCTGATACGCCGCGGCTTGGGCGCTGCCGGAGTCTGGGCCTGCGCCTCGGCTTCGGCCAGTTTGCTGGCCATTTTCCAGTGGCGCTCATGCTGGCCATGGGGACGACCTTCGGACTCCCAGATCTGGAAGGCAAATTCGCGGATACGCTGTTCATCGATCATGGCGTGGCTCCTGTAATGACGGGGTGATACGAAGCAGATTGACTGGAAACCTGGCCAGTGCAGCGGCAAGCGCGATGCCCTGATCCGTGGCGACCTGGCAGTCGCCAAGCAGACCCGTTGCCTGCCGGGCATGCAGTTCTTCGGGCAATACGATCCTGGTGTTGCCCCAACGCTGTGGCGGTACGTGCGGCACCGGATGCTCGCCTAGCAGCCCAGCGGCCAGCCGTGGGACGATGACCAGCAGGTGGTCGTCGCCATGGCTGCGCAGGAAGGCGAGCACCTGAGCGGCGTGCTCACCGGTGACGCCAAGCGGGCGGTAACTGCCCTGGCTGAACAGCAGCGGACAGTCGGCGCGCAAGGCCAGTGTCTGGCGGATCAGCCACTGCTTGATGCGCCCGTCCTGCCAGTTGGCCAACCTGGCCTCGGGCGTGACCTCGGCGTGCAGGGCAGCCTGTCGCGCGGGGAAATCCACCGGGCGGCGGTTGTCCGGGTCGACCAGGCTGAAATCCCAGAACTCGCAGCCCTGGTAAAGATCGGGCACGCCGGGCGTGGTCAGGCGCAGCAGGCACTGCACCAGGCTGTTCAGCGCACCGGCGGGCGCCAGCGCTGCAACCGCGCTGACCAGCTCCCCGCGCGTGGCCAGCCCTGAGGGTTCGCACAGCAAGCGCCGCAGGAAGTCCGCACAGGCGGCTTCGTAGTCGTCGTTCGGCGCACTCCAGGCGCTGTTGAGCTTGGCCTCGCGCAACGCCTTGCGCTGCCAGCCGAGCAGACGCTGCAGGTAGGCATCCAGGCCCGCATCATCATCCGCTTGCAGCCCCAGCGGCCAGCTGCCGATCAATGCCTGGTAGAGAATCGCCTCTTCGCCACCATCCGGCGCCTGCTGCAGATGTCGACTGCGCAGCGGTTGTGCCAGGCGATGCCAGTGTTTGACCCGCTCGGCATACCAGGTGGCGCGCTCGCTAAGTACCGCCAGGCGCGCGCGGCAGTCTTCGCCGCGCTTGTGATCATGGGTGGCGGTGGCCAGCAGGTTGAGCGGGTGCTGCGCTGCGCGCTCGGCGCAGGCCTGGTGAAAATGTTCGGCGCTGGCACTGAAATGCTCGGCATCGAAGCCCACGTCATAACGCGAGAGCAGCACGCCTGCGCGATACAGCGCGGTGTCTTCGACGGCCTTGGCGGCCACCGGCGAGGTCAACTGCTGGAAGCGCGTCAGCGCCTGGGCACGCAGGCGCCGCGCGCGGCCGGGCGGCATGGCACGCAGGAAGGCGCCGCCAAGCCAGTCGTCGAGATGCGGCAGCAACGGCCAGTCGGCCTCGGCCAGGGTCTGCCGTGCGCCGTCCAGCGCCTGCTGGAAGAAACGCCGGTCCTGCTGCGAGCGGCCGCAGGCCTGGGCATAGGTGCGATACACCGGGAAATGCACGATCATTTCGCGCAGCGCCCGGCGGATCGCGCCGAGGGTCAGGTCGCGCGTGGCGATATCGTGGCGCGCAACGTGCAGCAGGCGCTGGGCGACTTCCTCCAGATCGCCGGCCAGCGAGCCCTCCAGCACCAGCCGGCGCGCCTGCTGGATTTCTTCCTCGAACGCCGTCGGCCGGCCGCTGAGCGCCTGCCATAGCGCGCTGAGTGGCAGCTCGCCGTGCGGATCGTGCTGCACCAAGGACACCTGGTTCATGAATTCGTAGCCGGTGCTGCCGTCCACCGGCCACTCCTGCGGCAGGCTCTCACCGGCGCCGAGAATCTTCTCCACGAAAATCGGGAAGGGCGCATCGCCGCGCAGCTGGCGGACGCGGCGCCGCAACCGGCTGCAATAGGCACGCGGGTTGGCCAGGCCGTCGATGTGATCGATGCGCAGACCGTCGACCAGGCCGCGCTCGATCAGTTCGAAAACCTTGGCATGTGTCTGTTCGAACACCTGGCGATGCTCGACGCGCAGTGCGCCAAGCTCGTTGATATCGAAAAAGCGCCGCCAGTTGATGTCGTCCGCCGCGGTACGCCAGCTGGCCACGCGGTAATGCTGGCGTTCCAGCAGTGCGTGCAGGCGTTTCTGCGCCGCTTCGTCATTGCCCTGAAAGCTGGCGAGCAGAGGCGGCACCTTTTCAGACTGGGCGACCAGTTCGACAGACAGCTGTGCAGCCTGTGCGCGGCTGGCGTCATCATTGCCCAGGCGGGCGAAGCGCAGACCCAGCTCGCGCAGGTCGGCATCATCGCTGCCACGCAGGATGCTGGCGTAGCTGGCAGGCGTCAGCGGCAGGCGATGCTCGAAGTGCTGCGCATGGAAGCGTCCGCGCTCGGCATCGAAGTGCAGCTCCAGGGTGCCGTCACGCAGCGCCTCGCCGTAGTCGCTGCGCAGGAAGGGCACCAGCAGCTGGCCGCTGAGCAGCGGGTCATGGGATTGCCATTGGATGTCGAAGAACGCTGCGTAGGGACTCCCTTGCCCCCATTCCAGCACGTCCAGCCACCAGGGATTGCCATCGCCACCGACGGCCATGTGGTTGGGCACGATATCCAGAATCAGCCCCATGTCATGGGCGCGCAGGGCATCCACCAACTTGACCAGTGCGTCTTCGCCGCCCAGCTCGGGGTTGATCCGGCTCGGGTCGATCACGTCGTAGCCGTGCTGCGATCCGGGGCGGGCCGTGAGAATCGGCGAAGCGTACAGGTGGCTGATCCCCAGCTGCGCCATGTAGGGCACCTGCGCAGCCGCGTCGTACAGAGTGAAGTCCTTGTGCAGCTGCAGACGCAGCGTGGCGCGCAACTCAGTCATTGCCAGCCTCCCGGCGTGCGCCGTCGAGAGTGGCCAGGCGCTCGCTGGTAGCCGGCTGTTCCAGCAGCTCGCTGACTGCCAGTGGATAGCGGCGCCGCCAGTTGGGGTGAATGTCGCCAGGGCCGGGCAGGTTGGGCTGCTGCTCCAGGCCACAGGCATCCTCCAGCGGCAACAGCGCCAATGGCGCCGGGGTACGGCCGATATGTTCGATGCAGGCTTGCAGGCCGGCATCGTCATCGCTGCCGGTTACCAGGCCTTGGCGTTCGAACAGCTGGCGCAGCGCCACACGCTCGCCGGCACGCTCGGCGTGGTCGCCTTCCAGCAGCTCGGCGTCGCGCTGGCCGGCGCGCACTCGCCATTCCAGATCGCGGCCGGCGAGCCAGCCCTTGATCGTCGGCAGGTCATGGGTGGTGGTGGTCGCCAGGGCGTTGTCCGGCCAACGATCGGCCGGGACGAAACCGAGGTCGTCCTGCTCGAACAGCAGCACTCGGGTACCGAGGATATTGCGTGCGGCGAGCTTGTCGCGCAGGCCCTCGGGCACGGTGCCGAGGTCTTCGCCGATGACCAGCGCGCGATGGCGGTGCGACTCCAGGGCCAGCAGGCGCAGCAGGTCGTCCAGCGGGTAGCGTAGGTAGGCGCCGTGCTGGGATTCCGCGCCCTGGGGGATCACCCACAGCCGCTGCAGCCCCATGACATGATCGATACGGATGCCGCCGGCATGCGCAAGGTTGGCCTGGAGCATTTCGATGTAGGCGCGAAAGCCGTGCTGACGCAGGCCCTGCGGCGAGAAGGCGGCGACGCCCCAGTTCTGCCCCTGGCGATTGAGCACGTCCGGTGGCGCACCGACGGTGACCCGGGGCAGCAGCTCGTCCTGACGCGACCAGGCCTGGCTGCCGGCGCAATCGGCGCCCACGGCCAGGTCGGCGATCAGGCCGATGCCCATGCCAGCGCCACTGGCCGTGGCCTGGGCCGTTTCCAGTCCATGGGCGATCAACCATTGGCAGAAGGCGTGATAACGCAGCTCATCGGCTTGTTCGAGGGCGAAACGGGTCACCGCGCCCTGGTTCGGGCTGCGCAGTTCGTCCGGCCAGGTGCGCCAGTCGCCGCTGCTGCCTTCGCGCAGGCGCTGCGCATGGATGGCCTCGAAGCAGCAATGCTGCTCGAGCGCTTCGCCGCCAGCGGCGCGAAATGCCTCGAAACGTTCCCGCAGCGGGGCGGGGGCCTGGCGAAAGTCTTCGTACAGTTGCCGTAGCAGACGCGTGCGAACCTGCGCCACGGACGGCCAGTCGATCAGTTCCAGCGCCTCCAGGCGCGTCATTTCACCCTGCAGCCCGGCGGCCTGGATGGCACGCCTGACGCGCTCCTCACCCAGCAGGGTGACCGGCGCGGCGTAGAGGGTGTTGAAGAACAGCCGGCTGGACGGCGAGTAGGGGCCGTAGCTGTGCAGATCGGAGCTGAATTGCGCGTGCACCGGGCTCAGGCCGATGGCGTCGGCGCCGTGATTGGCGGCATGGCGGGCCAGGTCCGCCACGGCCAGCGTATCGCCCAGCCCGCCGTCGCCAGCACGGCGCAGGCCGTAAAGTTGGGCGGTCAGGCCCCAGATACGCGGTTTACCGCACAGTTCCTGTACCGATAAGCAGGCTTGTGGCGCCACCGCGAGCGCATGTCGGGTGTCGCGAATTTCCAGTTGGTAATAACCAAGCTGCTGCTGGGGCGGCAGGCGGCCATCTTGGTCAAGTCGTCCTTCGCTGACGTTGCCCTGTTCGTCGGTCAAGCGGTAGGGGCTCTCGGCAGGGTAGAGGCTCAGCGCCAGAGGCAGGCCCTGGTCCTGCAGGAGCAGGTTGGAATCTTCCGGCACATGCTGGCGGTGCACCAGCGAGGTCAGGCTTTCACGTATCTGCTCGGGGCTTTGTGCGGGGTAGCCCAGCGCCTCCAGCAGGTTGCGCTGCGCCTCCGGAGTTACGCTTTGTGGCTTACCGTAGGCGTCGACCCAGTCGATGCTGAGGTCCGCGGCCTGAGCCAGTTCGGCCAGCAATTGATCGCTCATCGGGCGGGCTCCAGGGTGACCAGAACGCTGCGCGGCGGCAGTTGCGCCTGGCGCAGGTCGGCGTCATCGATACGAAAGGTGTACAGGCGCTCGCCGTGCATGGCCGTCGCGGGCAGGGCAGTGGTGCTGCTGCCCAGGTTGATGGCGATGCTCAGCGCCGGGCCGTTGCCGAGGCGCCAGCGCGCCAGCACGGCACCGTCGCCCAGCACTTGCGCGCCGAGGCTGCGGGCCTCCTGTAGGCCTGGCAACAGGCGGCTGTGGCGCACTTGCAAAAGGCCGCGATAGAAGGCCAGCCACTCGCGCTGCTCGGGCTCCAACGCTGGCGTCAGGTCCGGCTGCGAGCGCTGGAAGCTGGCCTCGGCATTGGGGTCGGCAATGGCCTCGCGGCTGTGCGCCGAATTGAATTGGGAGAAGTCGGCGAATTCGTTGCGCCGACCTTCACGTACCGCGTTGGCCAACTCATCGTGGTAATCGGTGAAGAACAGGAACGGCCGCTTGCTGCCCCATTCCTCACCCATGAACAGCAGCGGCACCATCGGGCACAGCAGCAGTAGTACGGTGGCGGCCTTCAGCGCATCGCTGTCGGCGAGCAGCGTCAGGCGCTCGCCAAAGGCGCGGTTGCCCACCTGGTCATGGTTCTGCAGGAACAGGACGAAGGCATTCGGCGGCAGGTCGGCACTAGGCTCGCCGCGCGGCTGGCCGTGGCGATTGGCCTGGCCCTGGTAGACGAAGCCCTGCTCCAGGCAGGTGGCCAGCTTGCGCGTTGGCGCCTGGGCGTAATCGGCGTAGTAGCTTTCGTTCTCGAAGGTGAGCAGCGCATGCAGGGTGTTGTGGCCATCGTCGTTCCACTGCGCATCGAAGCCATCGCGCAGCAGGTGCGCGGCGTTGTGCTCGTTCTCCAGCACCAGATGCACCTGGCGTTGCTGCGGCACTGCCGAGCGTACGCGCGCTGCCAGCGCCTTGAGAAAGTCGTCATCGTCGATGGCGTGCACGGCGTCCAGGCGCAGGCCGTCGACGCGATAGTCGAGCAACCACATCAGGGCGTTTTCGCAGAAGAAGTCGCGCACCTGCGGTCGGCTGAAATCGATGGCCGCGCCCCAGGGCGTGGTGCGCTCTTCGTGGAAGAACTGTCGTGCGTACACGCCCAGGTAATTGCCGTCCGGGCCGAAGTGGTTGTAGACCACGTCGACGAATACCATCAGGCCATGGGCATGGGCGCTGTCGATCAGTTGCTTGAGTTCTTCGGGTGTACCGTAGGCGTTGGCCGGGGCGAAGGGCAGCACACCGTCGTAGCCCCAGTTGCGCGTGCCGGAGAAGGCATTCAGCGGCATCAGCTGCAAGGCGGTGACGCCCAAGTCGGCCAGGTGCGGAAGATGCTCGATGACCTGCTGAAAACCTCCGAACAGGCCGACATGCAGCTCGTACAGCACCGTCTCGTGCCAGGGCCGGCCATTCCAGTCGTGGTGATGCCAGACATGGGCCGAATGGTCGACCACCTGGCTGAAGCCATGCACATCCTCGACCTGGCGGCGCGAGGCCGGGTCCGGTACCGACCACTGGCCATCGATGCGGTAGCGATAGCGGGAATCGGCCGGGCACTCCAACAGCGCCACGAACCAGCCATCCTCCTGCGCCTGCATCGGTTGCAGCCCACCGTCCTGCAGTTCCAGTTCCACGCGGTTGCTGCTCGGCGCCCAGAGGGCGAAGCGCACGCGTCCATCGGCCATTGGCCGGGCTCCATGGCTGTACATCAACGCAGGGCCCGGCGGGCGCTGACCTGGCTCAGCAGGCGCTGGAACAATCGGTCATAGGGCTGCACCGACTGGCGCCAGAACAGCGGCGAGCGCATGGCGTGGCAGCGCATGGCCTCCAGCAGTTCGGGATGCTCGAAGACCTGCAGCGCGCGGTCGATCGCTTCGCGGTAGGCATCGACGTGCGGCTCATCGAAGAGAAAACCGCTGACGCCATCCTCGATGGTATCGGCCAGGCCGCCGGTGCAGCGCGCGATGGGTAGCGAGGCGTAGCGCTGCGCATACATCTGGCTGAGGCCGCAGGGCTCGAAACGCGAAGGCATGAGCAGGAAGTCGCTGCCGGCATATAGCCGCCGCGCATCGCTCTCGTTGAAGCCGATGTGCACGCCGATACGTCCGCGATGACGCCGGCCAAGCTCCGCCATGGCGGCCTCCAGCGCCGGCTCGCCCTGACCGATCACGCCGATGCGGCCGCCGCGGGCGACGATGTGTTCGGCCACTTGCAGGGTCAGATCTATACCTTTCTGCTGCACCAGGCGCGACACCACGGCGAACAGCGGGCCGTCGGCATCGAGATTCAGCCAGCGCTGCACGTATTCGGTGTTGGCCTGCTTGCCGGCCCAGTCACCCGCGCTGAAGCCCTGCTGCAGATGCGGGTCGCTCTCGGGCTGCCAGCTTTCGTCGATGCCATTGGCAATGCCGCTGAGCTGATTGACCAGCACCTTGGCGCGCAGCAGGCCGTCCAGGCCGCAGCCTTGCTCCGGCGTGGTGATTTCCCGGGCATAGCGGCGGCTCACGGTGGTCACGTGCTGGGCATAGGCGATGCCGGCCTTGAGAAACGACAGCTGACCATAGAACTCCAGGCCATCGACGCCGCACGCCGACTCCGGTATCGCCAGCTCGCTGGCGCAGCGCATGTCGCACAGGCCCTGATAGGCCAGGTTGTGAATGGTCAGCACGGCAGGGGCGCTGACCTGGCGCCAGGCCATGTAAGCGGGGGCCATCGCTGCCGGCCAGTCATTGGCGTGCACCAGCTCCGGGCGCCACTGGATACCGGCATCGCCCGATGCGATTTCCGCAGCGGCCAGGCCAAGGCGGGCGAAGCGAATGTGGTTGTCGGCCCAGTCACGCCCCTGCGCATCCACGTAGGGCGAGCCGTCGCGCTCGTACAACGCATGGTTGAGCAGAACGTAGACGATCAGCCCATCGGCCAGATCCATGCGTCCGATCTGGCAGGGCGGCAGGGCGGCCACGCCCGGCAGTTGCCCAACGATGCGGATCGGCCGACCACTCTCCACGACCTTGCGATAGCCGGGAATCAGCAGGCGCATGTCATGTTGTGGCGACAATGCACGTGGCAGCGCGGCGGATACATCACCCAGCCCGCCACACTTGATCAGATCGGCGAACTCCGAGGTCACGAACAATACGCGCTTACGCTCGGGATGCTCACTGTGCATCTGCAAGGAGGGCTTGGCTGCGGCGCAGAGGGTAGGTGTGGACGGAATATGTGCGGAGGCTGCAGCACTTGCCATGTCTCTCTCCATTGGGTTGGACCTGAGGACGACTCGCCTGCTGGACGAGGGTCTGTGGAGGAGCGCGATGAGCATGATCGACAATCTCCCCCTTACCCTTTTCCTGACGGGGCGAATGCGACAAAGGTTCGACCTTTTTTTACCGGGCAAGCGCAACGCGAAAGGTTGAACTTTGCGCAATGCTGACGCTTCCACAGAGTTCTACTGGAAGCATCAAGGAGAGGGCAGATGCACAGCATCGAGCAGGTGGTTAATTTTCTCAGCAAGTACAAGCTGCGCCTGGCCACTGCCGAGTCCTGCACGGCCGGGCTGATCAGCTCCCTGGTGGCGGACGTGCCCGGTAGCGGCCAGGTACTCGACTGCGCATTCGTCACCTATTCGCCCCAGGCCAAACAGCGCTGCCTGGGCGTCAACCCGGACACCATCGAGCGCTTCGGCCTGACCAGCGAGGAAGTGGCGCGGGAGATGGCGCTCGGCGCCTTGCAGCGCAGCGATGCCGATATCGTCCTGGCCAACACCGGACTGGCGGAAGCGGAAGGGGATATGGATGGCGTGCAGTGCATCGCCTGTGCGATTCGACTCGACCAGCACCAGGGCATCGTCAGCGAGACGGTTCAGTTCAGCGGCAGCCGCAACGAAGTGCGTGAGGAGACGGCGCGCTATGCGCTAATGCAACTGTCGTACTACTACGAACGGTTGCGCCAGGTTTGACCTGATAGCGTATTGCCGGGCTGCATCAACAGCCCGGCACACGAACAATCAGTTGTCCGGTAGCTGACCGTTGATTTCTTCAGCCTTTTTCAGATGCTGCTCCAGCTTGGGCAGCGTATCGCGGGCAAACTGGGCAATTTCCGCATCATCGGCATTCACGCCACGGCGGAACAGCTCGATGGTTTCGCGGTGAGCGACCACCTGATTGTTCATGTAGGCCTTGTCGAAGCTCTCCTCGCCTCGCAGTTTGAGCACCATGGCCTTGGCCTGGTTGAGCAGCTCGGCGTCATCGGACACTCCCAGGTCCTTGCTCTTGGCCAGATCAGCCAGCTTCTGATTCGCGTTGCGGTGATCGTCGACCATCATCTGCGCGAAGCCCTTGACCGCTTCATTCTGGGATTTTTCCAGCGCCAGCTTTGCGGTTTCGATCTCGGCGACACCTTTTGCCGACGCCTCCTCGACAAAGTCGTCGCTATCGATCGATTCAGCTTCGTTGGCAGCGTGCAGACTGCTGGCTGCGCAAATGGCGAAAGCGGCAGCGGCCAGCCAGGCCAGTGGTTTGGATGCTTGCATGTTCGATCCTCCTAGGATGGGTGTGCACTTGGGTAGAAGGCCGAAAGCAAGGCGAAGTTCAGGGCAAATTTGCTCTGGCGATAGCATGCCGTCACAAGCGAAACGGCCCGACTTCGCCGGCCGTCGCGAAAAATTCAAGTCGAACGGAACAGCCGCAGCTTGCCTCAAAAATTACCCGTGGCGACGCGTGGTCGCCTGCGTGGCCGCCATGCCAGACATGGTCACCGATAATCAAGCGCACGGCCTTGTGCGCCTCCAACAGCCGGGAGTAGCCCATGAGCAAGCAACCGAAAACCGCCGGGAACAGCCAGATGGCCGGCAGCGATACGCTCGACAGAAGCAACAGCAACGCCAAGCTCGAACAGCTCGAGCAATTTCGCGAAGACTCCACCGGTGAGGCGCTGACCACCAACACCGGCGTGCGCATCGCCGACAACCAGAACAGCCTGCGCGCGGGTGAACGTGGGCCGACGCTGATGGAAGATTTCATCATGCGCGAGAAGATCACCCACTTCGATCACGAGCGCATTCCCGAGCGTGTAGTGCATGCACGCGGTTCGGCAGCCCATGGCTACTTCGAGGTGACCGACCCGGCCACCGACCTGACCTGCGCCAACTTCCTCAGCGAAGCCGGCAAGCGCACGCCGGTATTCGTGCGTTTCTCCACCGTGCAGGGGCCGCGTGGTTCGGCCGATACGGTGCGCGACGTGCGCGGCTTCGCCGTGAAGTTCTATACCGAGGAGGGCAACTTCGACCTGGTCGGCAACAACATGCCGGTGTTCTTCATCCAGGATGCGATCAAGTTCCCCGACTTCGTCCATGCGGTCAAACCCGAGCCGCACAACGAGATCCCGACCGGCGCGTCGGCCCACGACACCTTCTGGGACTTCGTCTCGCTGACCCCGGAGTCCGCGCACATGGTGCTGTGGACCATGTCCGACCGCGCCATTCCCATCGCCTATCGCTCGATGCAGGGCTTTGGCGTGCACAGCTTTCGCCTGGTCAACGCCGAGGGCCAGAGCAAGCTGGTCAAGTTTCACTGGCGGCCCAAGGCCGGCGTCTGCTCGCTGGTGTGGGACGAAGCGCAGAAACTCGCCGGCAAGGACCCGGACTTTCACCGCCGCGGCCTGTGGGAAGACATCGAGCGCGGCCTCTACCCGGAATGGGAACTGGGCCTGCAGGTGATGAACGAGGAGGATGCGCAAAGCTTCGGCTTCGACCTGCTCGATCCGACCAAGCTGGTGCCCGAGGAGCTGGTGCCGGTGCGTGTGGTCGGGCGCATGGTGCTCAATCGCAACCCGGACAACTTCTTCGCGGAAACCGAGCAGGCGGCGTTTCACATCGGGCATGTGGTGCCGGGCATCGATTTCAGCAACGACCCGCTGCTGCAGGGCCGGCTGTTCTCCTACACCGATACCCAGCTGCTGCGTCTTGGCGGCCCCAATTTCAACGAAATCCCGATCAACCGGCCGCTGTGTCCGTTCCACAACAACCAGCGTGACGCGCCGCACCGGCAGCAGATCAACCGTGGCCGCGCCTCCTACGAGCCGAATTCGATCGACGGCAACTGGCCGCGCGAGACGCCGCCGGCGCCAAGCGGTGGCGGCTACAGCTCCTATCCCGAGCCGCTGCACGGCACCAAGATCCGCGTGCGCTCGCCCAGCTTCGCCGACCACTTCTCCCAGGCCACGCTGTTCTGGCGCAGCATGAGCGAGGCCGAGCAGCAGCACATCGTCGATGCCTACAGTTTCGAGTTGTCGAAAGTCGAGCGCCTGTACATTCGCGAGCGCCAGGTGAAGGAAATCCTGGCCCATATCGATCCGCTGCTGGCGTTGCGCGTTGCGCAGAACCTGGGCATCGACCTGGACAGCACCTCGACGCCAAAGCTGGACGACAGAGCGCAGACGTCGCCCGCGCTCAGCCAGATGAATCTGCTGCCTGGCGATATTCGCGGGCGCCGCGTCGCAGTTCTGCTGACGCCCGGCTGCAAGGCCGACGAAGTCGCCAGCCTGAAGAAGATGCTCGAAGGTGCCGGCGCCGTGGCCAAACTCCTTGCACCTTCAGCGGCGCCGGTGAAGGACTCCGACGGTCAGCCCATGCAGCCTGACGGCAGCTTCGCTTCGGAACCCTCGATTACCGTCGATGCGGTGTTCGTGCCGGGTGGCGAGTACGTGCTCAAGACGCTGCAGGACGATGGCGTGGCCAAGCACTACCTGCTGGAAGCCTACAAGCACCTCAAGCCCATCGCGCTCAGTGGTGATGCCGCTCAGCTGGCGGCGATGCTGGGCCTGGACGAGGACGACGGGATGCTCGGCGGTGACAGCTTCGATCCGCTCTACATGCGCTTCGAGACGGCGCTCAAGCAGCATCGCATCTGGGCGCGGGAGATGCGCGCCAAGAGCATTCCGGCCTGAACCACGCCCGGCCTAACGCGGTTCGCCTGCGTCAGGCCGGGGCTTCTTCTGCCGCTGCGCCCTGGTCGAGGGGCGCAGCGGCACCGGTGCATCGAGCTGCGAGCCCGGGTCTTCGTTCCCCGGATCGTCAAGCAGCCCCTGAGCGGGGCGCGGCACCGGTGTTTTGCGGGTTTGTTCCGACGTTTTCCCGTTCATGCTGGCTCCAGCAATGGGTCCTCTGCGCACACCTGGCAGGTACGCGCGCATTCCTGGCAATGCTGGCTGGCGTGCTGCACGCATTCCTCGGCGCAGGCCAGACAGGCGATGCGGCACAGCTGGCTGGCCACGGCGACATAGGGGCTGTTGCGCAACATCAGAGTCGCGGTAAGGCGACACAGGTCCGCGCAATCTCGGCATAACTCGATGCAGCGATAATGGCCGGCGTCTTCTTCGCTGAGGCAAGCAGCAGCGCATTGCTCGCACGCGTTGGCGCAACTGCTATAGGCGGTCATATGATCGAGATAGTTGTACTCATCTGTCATCTTCGTGCCTCCACGAACAATTTATGTACAGGTATTATGGCGCGCCAACAAAAGGCAATTTTCCTCGGGACATCAACCGTGCGGCACCTAAGTAGCTATTACCAATAGAGAAAATATCGACCCACCATGTCAGCGCTACTTATTCGACATACACGAGAGGGCGTCCATTCCGCAAATATCCAATATTTCTTTACCTGTATCTCAGTCGGCGATAAATGCCAATTACCTATAAATGGCGGCACTGTTTGTAATGAAAAAGTAAATAGTCACAAGCGGTTTACGGCCGATCATTGCGAATGGCGTCGATAAGTATCGATTGAGACTTGATCATTCGATCAAAAAAACAAATCGGATACGAGAGAAGAAAGAGGAGAGAAGGCAGGGGTGGCTGGAAATACCAGCCGAGAGCGCCGGGGCGACTAGAAGGAGTGATTGGTTTTCATCACTTCGATCATCATGTTGTCGGGTCTGTCCGCTGTGCTAGGGCGCAACGGATCGCGATTTACATCCCAGCAGGTGAGTATCGATCGGCTGAACTGGAACTCGGAAGAGGTAGCAGTGAGCCCGTTCTTGTCACAATCCTCGCAGGGCTGGCCGCTGAACGCCTCGCTGTGCACCTGATAGCAGTTCGAATCGATCTCCTGAAGCGAGCGCTGACCACTGTGCGTGGGTGTCGCCGGTGAGAACACCACCGCCAACGTCGGCGGTTGAAAGGGTTGCCAGACCAATAACACCACCAGGCATGTCGCCCCGGCTATGTAGGGCCATTCGTACATCAGTTGGTGCCGATAGGGCATATGCCTTCTGATTCTTCCCATCAGATCTTCGGGCTTGCTCCGAATCGTTGCTGAATCCTTGCATCTGGGCACGTGTGTATCCTCATTCTTTCGTGAGCTTTCTCATGGCCCACAAACGGGAGGAGCGCGTGCGGAAAATCGGCTCGCGCGAGTAGGTTGGCAATTGCATGGCGTTACAATGCTTGACCGCTTCGCTTATCGACTCGCCATCTTCCTCCAAAGTCATATCGAAATGGATCAGCCGGATCAATTCCTGGGTGGGACAAGTCCCATCGAGAACGCGAACGAGCTGTCGTTCATTATGGGCGACGGTCAGCACGATGCTGCCGTCCGGTCTTGGCGTCATATCAATTTCATAATTGGCTAACGCCGACCTAATACTTTCCAAGTCATGGTTCATGAGTTCCTCCTTAAAGACACCCATGAACATAGCGCTGTATCTATGGCATACCAACACTTGGGACGATTGGTATAAATTAAAACCAAATTGACATCATCTACCCGAGTTATACAGATTTGCGCTGGAAAAAATTCATTTGTGATGGGATTTATTCATAAAAACTGCCGGGCTGAGTTTATTGTTTGCATACAGCATCTTGCATCAGGCCAACGAGCGAACTGGCCCGCAGTGACAGAAAAAATAAACTGAACCAAATGCACGACACGCTTTCGTCGAATTGCCTGGATATCCCCAAATCCCAAATAAAACTTGTACAAAAAGTTAATGCGCCTTAAGAAATCGCGATAAAGGGTTTAGCGTTTTGTCACTGGCGGCGCCTTAACCACAAGCCTGGGATCTCCTTGGGCGGACACTTTTTACCGATCCATCGCAGCGGCAGTGTGGTGAACGGCCCGGCAGAACTCTCACAGGCAAGGCGGCAGGCTAAGGGTCGGCAGGGCGACGAAGACGGTAGCGATGGCACCGATCAGGTTGACGCCGGCGGCAATACGGGCAACGAAACGCTCGGACTGGGTTGCGCGGTCACGCCTGGCGGCGCGCTGAAACAGGCGCGCCAGCAAGAGCAGTGCAATCGCGGTAACCAGGCTAAGCAGGGCGAGCAGCCCGTTCAGCCAGGTCCATTGCCCTTGCGCAGGGTCTGGCGGCACCAACGCACAACCCACCGAAAGACCGCCATAGATCGCAACGAACCAGAGGCTCCAGAGCACCAGCCCGAGCGGGATGTGGATCGGGTTGTAGGGCGAGCGTAACGGTTGCATCACGCATCTCCGAAGGCAGGTGGGAACAGCACTACGCTGCAGTAGGTGATCCACATCACCGCCAGGTTGTACTGCCAGAGCTGCTCTACCACCAGCGGCTCGTAAGGCGTGTTCTTGCACACATAGCCATAGTGCACACGCAACGCCTGCAATGCGCTGAGGATGGCTGCCAACGCGCCGTGCACCAGGCTGTAGCTGAGCATCACGGTGATCACCGCATCGTGTGCGGTGGCACGTGGTGCCAGATCGCCTGTCAGCAGGGCCCAGAGCAGCAGCCCGGCATGCAGCGCACCGAGCAGCGCCACGCCGGTAAAGCAGGTGATCAGAGTGGCCGGCTCTCCCTGACTCTGACGCAGACGGCGCAGCACCGGCCGCTGCCAGAGAACGGCGATGCTGAGCAGCACGGCGCTGGCCAGCAGCAGGCGCTGGTCGATGACCGGCTCGTCCGGGACCAGCCAGTTCGGCGACACGGTCCACAGGTAGAACCAGCCGAACAGCAGCGCCAGATAGAGTGCACCATTGGCCAGCAGGGTCACGCCCATGCCCCAGAGTCCCGGTCCGTCGCAGGTGCGCGAGTGCAGCGGCGGCTCTCCGGGCTGTACCCGGGCATCCGGCGCCGCCAGCGGGTGCGCGCCGTTCTCCCAGCTCCAGCGCAGCAGCACCGCCACCGCGATGATGCACGCGGCCAGCGCGACCCAGTAGAACTTGGTCAAAAGCCCCAGGCACATGATGGCGATGAAGGCCGAGGCGGCGAACGGCAGCCAACTGTTGCCGGGCAGGTGGATGATCTCGCGCACCTTGCCGGTCAGCGGTTCGACGCCCCAGGTCTCGCGGCGGCCGTGGTCAATCACTGTCAGCGCAAACTCGCCACGGTCGATGCGTTCGCCCAGATCAGGGCACTCCCACATCGGGTGACGGGTGCGTACCGGCGGCAGGCTGACGAAGTTGTAGGCGCTGGGTGGCAGGTGCGTGCTCCACTCCAGGGTATCCGCATCCCAGGGGTTGTTCTGCGCCTTCTGACCGAAGCGAAAGTGCAGAACGATATCCAGCAGCACCGTGGCGATGCCGATGGCCATGATGAAGCTGCCCACCGAGGAAATCAGATTTGGCAGATCCCAGCCCAGGCCGGTCTGGTAGGTGTAGATGCGCCGCGGCATGCCCATCAGCCCGGTCCAGTGCATGATCAGGAAGGTCACGTTGAAGCCGATGAACACCAGCCAGAAGCCCCACTTGCCGAGGCGCTCCGACGGCATGCGTCCGGAGAAGTGCGGCAGCCAGTAATAGATGCCGGCCAACAGCGGGAAGAACATGCCGCCCACCAACACGTAGTGCATGTGCGCTACCACGAAGTGAGTGTCGTGCACCTGCCAGTCGAAGGGCACCAGGGCCAGCATCACGCCGGTCAGGCCGCCACAGACGAAGATCACCAGAAAGCCCACCAGCCACAGCATCGGCACGTGGTAACGCGGCTTGCCGACCCACAGCGTGGCGATCCAGGCGAAGACCTGAACGCCGGTCGGGATCGCTACCAGCATGCTCGCAGCGGAAAAGAACACCTGCGCCAACTGCGGAATGCCCACGGTGAACATATGGTGTACCCACAAGCCGAAGCTGATGAAGCCGGTCGTGAGAACCGACAGCACCACCCAGCGATAGCCCACCAGCGGACGCTGGCAGAACACCGGCAGCAGGGTCGAGACGATGCCGGCCGCCGGCAGGAAGATGATGTACACCTCGGGATGGCCGAACAGCCAGAACAGGTGTTGCCAGAGAATCGGGTCGCCACCGCGCGCCACCTCGAAGAACGGCAGGCCAACGGCGCGCTCGAGTTCGAGCAGGATGCTGCCGAGGATCAGCGGCGGGAAGCCGACCACTATCATCATGGCCATGACCAGGATGTACCAGGCGTAGATCGGCATCTTGTTCAGGGCCATGCCTTCGGCACGGGTGCGCAGGATCGACACCACCAGTTCGACGCCCGCCGACACCGCGGAGATTTCCACGAAAGTGATACCGATCAGCCAGAAGTCCGAGTTCGGCCCCGGGGTATGCACGGCGCTGGAAAGCGGCGTGTACATGAACCAGCCGGCCTTGGGCGCGATGCCCAGCAGCAGACTGGCGCACAGAATCAGCCCACCGAACAGGTAGCACCAGTAGCCCAGCGCCGATAGCCGCGGGA
This sequence comes from Pseudomonas sp. Marseille-Q0931, assembly GCF_940789645.1. Taxonomy (NCBI): domain Bacteria; kingdom Pseudomonadati; phylum Pseudomonadota; class Gammaproteobacteria; order Pseudomonadales; family Pseudomonadaceae; genus Pseudomonas; species Pseudomonas sp. Marseille-Q0931. The sequence continues at coordinate 986,038 of NZ_CALNWT010000001.1, forward strand.
ATACCAGGTCACGGGCGCCGAGCATCTTCGGAATCAGGTAGACCGCCAGGCCCTCCATCATCGGTACGGCAAACAGGAACATCATCACCGTGCCGTGCATGGTGAACACCTGGTTGTAGATGTCCGGTTCGAGGAACTCGTAGCCGGGTATCGCCAGTTGCGTACGCACCAGCATCGCCAGCAGGCCGCCGAACAGGAAAAAGCCCAGCCCGGTGAGCATGAAGCGAATGCCGACGGTGGTGTGGTTGACGATGGTCAGCGACCTCCAGCCGCGCGGGTTGCCCCAGACTTCGTTGAACTGATCGTGCAGTTGCTCGGGGTCGGCAACGCGCTGGTTGCTTGGCGTACTCACGGGTGCAGGGTCTCCAGCCAGTCGGCGATGGCACTGAGGTGGTCGGGGTCGAGGTCGTCATGCAGCGGCATGGCGTTGCCGGGCTTGAGCCGCTGGTGCTCCTGCAGCCAGTGCAACAGTGCGCCCGGCTCGTTGTTCAGCACGCCGGCGCCGAGCATCGATCGCGCGCCGACATCGCTGAGGTCCGGGGCGCGATTTCCTTCGCTGACGCCCGCTACCCGGTGGCACTGGCCGCAGCGAGCCGCGAATGCTTCGCCGGCAGGGCCGGGCAGGGCGCTGGCTTGCAAGTCGCTGCGGGCTTGCAGCCAGTTGGCGAAGTCCTCTTCTTCATGAGCCTGCACGTCGAGGATCATGTGCGTGTGCTGGGTTCCGCAGAATTCCGAGCACTGCCCACGAAAAATGCCGGGGCGGTCGGCCTGCAGGCGGATGCGGTTGTCTCGACCAGGGATCATGTCGATCTTGCCGCCCAGGCGCGGCACCCAGAAGGAATGGATGACATCGGCGCTGGTGACGTCGAGGTCCACCGGGCGACCGACCGGCAGGTGCAGCTGGTTGGCGGTGACCACGCCGCTGTCCGGGTAGCGCACCTCCCACCACCACTGATGGCCGATCACCTCGATGCGCAAGGGCTGCTCGCCGCTCAACGGCAGGGGCAGCATGCGTTGGCCGATAGGAATGCCGAACAGCAGCAACACCAGAATGCTCAGGGTCGGCAGCAACAGGCCGCCGCCGATCAGCCAGCGCAACGTCAGCTGACGTGCCCGGGCGGCGTCCACCTGCGGGCTGTTGCGACGCATGGCATGCACCCACAACGCCGTCACCACGATCAGCACCAGAGTGGCGAAGGCGCACATCGCCCACCACAGGATCGCCACCTCGTGCGCAATCGGTCCGGCCGGGTCGAGCGCCGATTGTGGCCCCTCGCAGGCAACGAGAAACGGAACTGCCAGCGTCAGCGTGGTCAACTTGAAACAGGGCGTCAGCCAATGACGCTGCTGTTCAACCTCATCATTGATCTGTTCAGGGAGGCCGGGATGGCCGAAATAAAGGAAGTTATCGTCAGTCGCGCAGCTATCGCCGGGCATCCGCTGCATCCGATGATGATCCACTTTCCCGTGGCGGCGCTGCTGGGCCTGGTGGCGACCGACATCGCCTATCTGCTGCTGGCCGATCCGTTCTGGGCGCGTGCCAGTCTCTGGCTCGCGGGCGTCGGCGCCTTCGGTGGCTGGGTGGCGAGCATGGCGGGGCTGGTCGATCTGCTCACGGTCGGCAGCATCCGGCGCAAGATTACCGCCTGGTGCCATGCCATCATCGCGGTGATGATGCTGTCGTTGGCATCGCTGAACTGGCTGCTGCGCTACGCCGGCCCGGAGCAGGGCATGGAACGCTGGGCGCTGTACCTGTCGCTGCTGACCGCTGCCCTGATCGGGCTGGCAGCTTACCTCGGCGGGCGCCTGGTGTACGAACACGGCGTGGGTGTAGATACACGCTGAACGACTCGGCCCCTGCTTGCCGGCCACTGGGTGGTAGAGGGAGCGGGGCAGGTCATGCATGTTCTCGGGTACTCCATGGTCAGAAAGGTTTGGCCAGCACCAACCACAGCGTGGCGCTGATCAGGACGGCCAGCAGCAGGCCGATCAACAGGCAGTCACGGCGCAGGGCGCGGTCGGTAACGCGCTCGATGCGCAGGATCAACACGCCGCACAGGGCATGACATAGCACCATGCCGGCGACGGTGGTGAGCTTGACGATCAGCCAGGCATCGAAGATCGAGTCGCGCAGGAACAGCGCCGTGCCCGAGCCGATGGCCAGCAACGCTGCTGGCGTGGCGATCAGGTTGAAAATGGTGCGGGTGAGTTGGCCGTGGTCGCGATAGAAGAGGTCGTCGCTGCTGCGTGTACCGGCGGCGATCATCGCGGGCAGATACAGCAGCGCGCCGCACCAGCCGATCAGCGCCATGAAATGCAGCAGTTTGAGCAGTGGCATCGATGCTTTCCCGTGCGTCCGTTCGTTTCGAGCACATGGCCCTGATGGGGCAGGCCACGACTGTGTGACTGCCTGACGGTGTCTGAGTTCGGCTGCTCTCCTGGACGAGCCGCGTTCGCCTCCCGGGTGAAAAAGAAGGAACCGCCGCAAGGAGAAGGAGGGAGACGGTGCGGCGGTCCGGGGGAAGCAGAGATGCTCGTTCGATTTGGCGCGACTGCGCCGGCCAGGTGCGACACCTGGCAAGCTGCCCCTGAAACAAACAGAGTTGCGCCACCGCCCTCACGTTCAAGCTTTTTCGCCAAGGCCATGCGGTTCGTCACAAACAGTCGCCGGCAGAAAAATTGAAACCCGGCGATGAGTTTTCACTCACTTCAAGAGAAAGCCTCGCAAAGCGCTTCATTGGCAAAGGAGGAAACCATGAGAACTCACGTCGTGCATTTCACCGCACCGATCAATTCCTACACCTGTGGTCAGTTGATCGACAAATGCAGCCAGGCCGTCCATCAGGGCGCCGATGAACTGGTGCTGAAAATCGCCACCATGGGCGGGGAGTGCAGCTACGGCTTCTCCCTCTACAACTTCCTCATCTCGCTGCCGGTACCGGTCAAAACGCACAATCTCGGCACCGTGGAATCGATGGGCAACATCATCTTTCTCGCCGGAGAAACGCGAACGGCGTGCCCGCACAGCAAGTTCCTGTTTCACCCCTTCCACTGGACGGTCAATGGCGCCGTGGACCATGCGCGCATGTCCGAATATGCGATGAGCCTGGACTACGATCTGCAGCTCTACGCCGATATCGTCGCCGAGCGCACGACGGGGGCCGAGGCGCCGCTCGACGTGCTGCAGTGCCTGATGTCCGCGCCGCGCATCCTCAATGTAGAAGAAGCGCTGGCGGCGGGGGTGATCCACCGCGAAGACTGCCTGGGCATGCCGGCCGAAGCGGTCAACTGGTGCGTGCATACGTGAGCCGGTTTCTCTACCGCTTGGAATATTCTCTGAACGATCAGCGAAGCCCTGGCGTCGGAATCCATGTAGGCCCCGCCAAGGGACATACCATCAAGCAATGGCCGTTTAGCCGGCCCGGAGGCGACTTATGGATCTCACAGACGATCGCAAAGACCTGGTACGCACCCTCAACAAGCTCATCGAAACCTGCAAGGACGGTGAAGAGGGCTTCAAGGTCTGCGCCGAAGACGTCAAGCGACCGGATATGAAGCAACTGTTCTCGCAACGCTCGCGGCAGTGTGCCGAAGCGGCGGAAGAGCTGCAGCGTACCGTCCTGGAACTGGGCGGACAGCCCGAGGACAGCACCAGCATGAGCGCCGACCTGCACCGTCGCTGGGTCGACCTGAAATCACTGATCACTGGCAAGGATGAGGAGGCGATCCTCAACGAAGCCGAGCGTGGCGAGGACGTCGCCAAAGAACGCTACAGCGAAGCCTTGACCCAGAATCTGCCGCCGCAGATCCGTACCCTGGTGGAGCGTCAGTATCAGGGCGTGCTGCGCAACCACAACGAGGTCAGGGCCATGCGTGACGCGGCCCGCGCCAGGAGCTGATCCTGGCCCTACTACCGGGTGCCGCGTATCGACGCGCGCACCCGGTTGATCTATCCGCAAATGCGTCAGCAAGCGTAGGGGAGGCGCAACGCATGCCGACCTTGGACAAGACCATCACCCAGCTCAACCACCTTCTGATGACCAGTCACGATGCCAGCCTGAGCTATCGACGCCTCGCAGGCAGCATCGGCACACCCGAGCAGCAGCGGCTATTCAGCGAGCGCGAACAACAGTGCGTGATGCTGATGGACTGCCTGCACAACCAGATTCTTACCTACGGCGGCCGGCCGGCTGAGCACCCAAGCGTGCCCGGCGTGTTTCGCCATGCCTGGAACAGTTTGACCGCCTCGCTGTTGCCCGAGCGCGGACGCGCCCGCCTGCGCGCCGCATTACGCACGGAAAAGCAAATTCGCCACGGTTTCGAGCAATTGCTCGCGGAGCAGTTGGCTCCGGAGTTTCGTCAGCAGTTGCAGGAGCACAACAGCCGCAGCATCGAATTCGAAAGACTGATCCGCGCGCGGCTGTAGCCAAAGGTGCAGTAAAGGGCGGCTCAGTCCGGCAGCGGCCGCTTCGCCAGTGGCTCAAAGGCTGGCCCGTGCCTGACCTGGCCGTCGGCTTCGAAAATGGAACCGTGGCACGGACAATCCCAGGTGCGATCGGCATTGTTCCAGGTCACTGCGCAGCCCATGTGCGTGCACTTCGCCGACAGCGCATGCAGCGCACCGTCATCGTCGCGCCACACTGCCAGCTTCTCATCACCACGACTGACGACTCCGCCCTGGCCAGGCTGCAGAGCCTGCACATCATCGATCAGGGTGTGGCTGTCGCTGCTCTGGTTGAGATCCTCGCCAGCCTTGCGCTTGGGATCGAACAGCGCGCCCCAGGGCCAACGGCCGCTGATGATCTGCTGTGCCAGGCCGATGCCGGAGGCGGTGCCATTGGTGATGCCCCAGGCACTGAAGCCGGTGGCAAGGTACAGGCCGGGCGCCTTTTCGGCATCCGGTTCGCCGACATAAGCCATGCGGTCGGGGGTGTCATAATCCTCGTTGCACCAGCGCCAGACGGCCTCTGCCACCGGAAGGTGTTGCCGCGCCCACTCTTCCAGCTCGACGAAACGCTGTGCCACGTCAGCGTCCTGCCCCGTGTTGAAACGCGGACCAAGTACCAGAATCAGCGGCCCGTCCGCGTCCTGCGCCACACGGATGGAGTGCGTGGGCTCATCAGCGGCGATGAACATGCCTTCCAGCGCGTCCTCCGTGCTCGGACGAAAAGCGATGGCGACGTGACAACGCGGCTGTGTCGGGCTGATGTAGTCCACGGGTGTTTTCACCGGCATATGGGTGGTGATCACCAACTTGTCGGCACTGAGCACACCGCCCTCGAAACCGATCTGCCAGCGCTCATGATGTTCGAAGCTGGTCGCGCGGGTGCCCTCGAAGATACGCCCTCCCTTGGCCTGCACCGCTTGTGCAAGACCCAGCAGATAACGGGCCGGATTGAACTGCGCTTGCTGGGGAAACTCCAGCGCGCCGGAAGTGGCGAACGGCAGCGGCGCATGCTCCAGCACCTGCGCCTGCAGCCCCAGCGAACGAGCGGCCTCGGCTTCCGCCTTTAATGCGGCATTCTGCTGCTCGCTCACGGCGTAGACATAGGCAGAGCGTCGCTGGTAATCGCAGTCGATCGCGTACTGCTCGACCCAGTCAGCGATGCGCTGCAATGCCTGCTGGTTGGCGTCTGCATAAGACTGCGCCGTTGCACGGCCAGCCTTGTCGATCAGGTCGCGGTAGATCAATGCGTGCTGCGTGGTGACCTTGGCGGTCGACAAACCGGTCACCTGACGGCCGACCTTCCTCGCCTCGAGTACCACCACCGACTTGCCAGCCTCGCACAGCGCGAGCGCGGTACTCAGGCCGGCGATGCCGGCGCCGACGACCGCGACCTCACATTCGCAATGCCCGGAGAGGCTGGGAAAATCGATATCGGGCACGGAGGCGGGCCAGCAGCAGCCGGGTTTGGCAGATAGCGCGGTCATGGACACTTCCTCGTTTCTGCAGGGGTAGGTTCCCGTGTAGAAACCCGGTCACGCAGCGCGGTTCAACCTTTCTGCCCGCTGGTCAACATCCTGTCACGCCGCTCATCCATGGGTTCGGCAAATAATCTGAACTGGCGCAGCCGGCGGCGACTCCTCAGTAACGAGGGCCAACGCAATCGCGATAACCCTTAGCCAGAACCTTGCCACGACTGTCCTGCCCGGTCCGTTCTCAAGCGGTGCCAGAGGAGGGCGGTACGACCAGACCGACAGGAGATGCCCCCATGTCCACTGTTACCGACAACCTGCTGGATTGGCTGCGCGATGCTCACGCCATGGAGCAGCAAGCCGAGAAGATGCTCACCGCCCAATCCGAGCGCCTGGAACATTACCCCGATCTCAAAGCGCGCATCGTTCAGCACATCGACGAGACCCGCGGTCAGCGCGAACTGCTGGAGTCCTGCCTGCAGCGCCTGGGCAGCAGCCCATCGACATTCAAGGATCTGTCCGCCAAGGTCATGGCGTTCGGCCAGGCGGTTGCCGGCATGACCGTCAGCGACGAGGTGGTCAAGGGCGCGATGAGTGGCTACGTGTTCGAGAACATGGAAATCGCTGCCTACACCGTGCTGATCGCCGCCGCCAAAGAGGCCGGCGACACCCAGACCCAGACCGCCTGCGAACAGATCCTCAAGCAGGAAGTGGCGATGGCGGATTGGCTCAAAGAGCATCTGCCGCAGATAACCGCTGCGTTTCTCCAGCGCAGTGCATCACCTGACCAGGAAGCCAAGCGCTGAGCGAGCGCCTGGCAGTAACGGTCTCCTAGTGCACCATGATTGCCTGCTGAGCAGGCATGATGGTCGCAGGTTTGATCTTGCAGCGTGGAAGGGCCGTCGGCCCCTCCACGCTGCTGCCCTATAGATCACATCTCCGATACTTCGGCGGCGGGGATATGGCTGCGTGGAGCTTGGCGATCAGCGCCGCGCTGTCGCTCCGATAGGGGGGACGCTCGGTATCGCTGATTACGCAGTTGAGATGATCGAAACCTTCGCCACGCCCAAGCGATAGCGCTACCGCTATAGCGATCGGGTTGAGTCGGCACCACGACCAAGAGAACGATTTGGAAGAAAGGTACGCGCACGGTTCGGCATTATTCGCGTTATGGCTTAAAGTAGCCGGTTGCCGAAAGAACCGTCATGGCCATAGCCATGAAGGGCTTTCATTCTTCGAATTGGTCTGTGGTGAAGATGAACGAGCCTTTCATTTCGCTGTGCCCTGAAATTACTCGGGCACACGCGCTGACGCTGATGGAGTGGTTGGAGGATGAGCGCGTCACTTGCTATCTGAGTGACTCGCGTCATGTTGCCCGCTCCATCGAACAAGCCATCGATCGGACTCAGTTGCCGATCCTGACTCATCTATTCAACCGAGGCGGCCGATTCTTCATGGCCTACGACCGCCATGATGCCCCGGTGGGCTTTGTCCGTCTGATCAAGACCGGCTCGGATTGCGAGATAGTCCTGGCCATCGGAGACAGCGAAAAGTGGGGCCAGAACCTTGGGACCCGCACGCTCCTCGAAGGCATGAAACTGGCGTTTCTCGACATGCGGGCGGAAAAGCTGATCGCCAAGATCCACCCGGATAACCTGCGTTCGCACAAGGCCTTCATGCGCAGCGGCTTTGTGCTTGAGAGCGAAACCTCGACATTGAAGACGTTCTCCATGACGGAGGGGTGCTATCTGCAGTTCTTGCGTGAAGATGCCTTTAAAAATGCCCCTGCGATCTACATCACGGAATTCGACAAAGCCAGGCTCGAGAGCCTGATCGCGCTCGAACAGGGCCCGGCCGTTGTCGAACTCGAACATGAGCTCGAGCGAGCCGTTGTGGTCGAACCTCAGCAGGTGCCGGGCAATGTCGTGACGATGAATTCCAGGGCCTTGCTGCAGCTGGACGATGAAGAGATCGAAGTGGCCCTGGTTTATCCTGAAGACGCGGACTGGAACGCCGGCAAGCATTCCGTGTGCTCCGACATCGGGGCCGCCATCCTCGGCTATCAGGAGGGAGATGCCATCGACTGGCGAATTTCTGATCGAACCCGCCGAATCGAGATCAGGAAAGTGCTTTACCAGCCGGAGGCGGCGGGCGATTTCCACCTGTAACTGCGCCTTGGGCTCGGTGTTCGTCCGCCAAATCCGAAAATGATCGGAAAAACTGACTGCTTAAGCGGGTCCCGGGGCGTCAGCCAAATGTGTGCTGGCGATAGCGGGGGGCTGCGTTGCGCTCCCCCCGGCGTCGCTGCTTTCGGCCATAAGCGCAGATCGTAGGCGACAGCCTCGAACTCGAAGCTGCGGTTGCTAGCCGCCTAGCGGGCTGCGAGAGCCATCGCTTGGCGTTTTTTCCAAAGCATCTTGGCGGCGGTGGGATTGATTGGGCTACCACTGAACGTGGGAAGGGGGGATTGAAGTATCTTTTTGCCGACATCTTCCCATTGAATATTCCCGGTAGTCATTTCCCGGGTGAGGTTGAACTCATCAACTATCGTCTTTAAATCCTTGTCACTTACCAAAGCACAGGGATTAATAGCCTTCATGTAAATGCTCGTGCCGTTCTGGCTAAGCGACATCAGCAGCTTTCCATCAGGTCGCGCCTTGAGTGCTACCTCATGTTCTGGCAGGTGTTTGCGCAAATACTTGATTGCGTTTTCCACGGCATGAACCCTCCATTGTGCTTGTATTGATACAGGCACATGAGCAGTAGGCATGCCAAGATTCCGAGCAACCTTAATCCATTGATTTTAATAGCTTATTTTTATTTCAAGGCTGATCTCGCGGTGCAAAATGCACTGTGTGCCATAAGGCTATCATGCATATTACAATGTCGCTCCCGCTGCGCTTTTAGTGACGAAGGTGACGTCTCTCAGTTACTGCCAGGGCTCACACTTGCCACGGTCCGCTTCCGGACCAATCTAATTTCAAAACGATGGATGGAAGGTCTCTCACGACACCGCTAAGCCGACATGCTGAACTATTCAGAAGGGGCGCTTCTCTAGAAAAGTGAACAGTCAAGTTCATTCAGGGATGGCTTGGCGCGATAAGGACGTAAGCGAAAACAACCGTGAGAGGTAGCCCAATGTTTGTACATAACAAGCGGCTCCAGTACACCGTTCGGGTGGCTGGCCCCAATCCTGGTCTCGCTAATTTATTGCTGGAGCAATTCGGTGGGCCGCAAGGTGAACTTGCCGCCGCGATGCGCTATTTCACCCAAGGCCTGGCTGAAGATGATGCAGGTCGCAAGGATATGCTGATGGACATCGCCACGGAGGAGCTGAGCCACCTCGAGGTCATCGGTACCATCGTTGGCATGTTGAACAAGGGCGCGAAGGGCCAGTTGGCAGAGGGCGTCGAGGCGGAGGCGGAGCTTTATCGATCGCTGACTGGCGGCGGTAATGATTCGCACATTACCTCGCTGCTGTATGGTGGTGGGCCGGCGCTGGTCAACTCCGCAGGCGTGCCATGGACTGCAGCCTACATCGATTCGATTGGTGAGCCTTCCGCTGATCTACGCTCGAATATCGCTGCCGAGGCGCGTGCAAAAATCGTCTATGAGCGGTTGATCAACGTAACCGATGATCCAGGCATTCAAGACGCTCTGCGCTTTTTGATGTCGCGAGAGCTGGCACATCAGAAGTCCTTTGAGAAGGCGCTCCACTCGATGCGACCCAACTTCCCGCAGGGGAAGCTTCCGGGCCTGCCAGAGTTCACCAATACGTACTTCAACATGTCGCAGGGCGAAGGCGAGATGCGAGGTTCGTGGAATCAGGGCGGCGATTGGATCTATGTGGATTCGCCAAGCCCAGCAGTAGATGGTGGGGATGGCATGGCAACCGTTGCGCTGCCGGACAAGGACGGCAAAGTCCTGGCCCAGATGGCTGCTCGCACTCTGTCGGATCCAGCGGCAGACCCGCTTACCGGTGCCGATATTGGCTCCGGGGTCACAAAGAAATAGCGCTGCAGTCGTTAGTGGAGGGGGCCTGGAGCAGGCCCTCTGCGCTATCTGAATGCCTGCTGCGCTAATCGCAGCCGCTAAACGGCGACCAGCCGAATCGAGCCGGAGGCTGGACTGAAGCAGCAGTCGGGCGGGTCAGAGCTTGTTTGGGAATGTGCGGCGACGCGGGTTCTCAGTTTGAAACGGCTTTTCGCATTATTGGCGATACATCGCTGCAACTCGTGACGGCAGCGCAGCCGCCTTTCAGGTAGCGGCAATCTCTAGCTGCGGATTCGTATGGGTACCATCCAAGTTGTTGCTCGATAGCTTCGCGAATTCCCGTCGATATGAACCTGGGAGCGGAGCGTATATACAACTCTGCGTGGGCGGCTTTGCCCGCAGGTAGTGCCGCCAAATATTCAACGGCTTCCTTCTCGCTCGGTGCGCGGTTGATGTCTCCATCAAAACGAGGCGGCAAGGCCGTCCACACCACCGCATCGATGTCCCTGCGGCGCGCCCACTTGGCAATTTGCGCGCGAAAGCGTTGAGAGGGGTCACAGGTGACGGTGTCTCCCACCAGCCATGGCTGATGCGAGGGAATTTGTTCACGTGCTCGTAAAAATTCGCGGGCTTCGGCTAGAGAACCGGTGCTGAGCACGGTCCACATGACCTTCGTGAAGGGCGCTGTAGGGCAGATCACAGCTGCCAGCTCACCTCCATCGCCAACACGTGCGAAATCTATGGGTAAGGCCGGCCCGTCGTGACGCCAAGGCAACTGTGCGGGTAACACTCCCGGTTTCCACATCAGCGAGCCCCAGCCAAGGCAGGCAATCCGCATAACGTAACCACTCCAAAACAGAACATTCGAAGTCCAGCTGTGAGGTTAGGACGGCCGCTCCGAATAGGGCGTTCCACTCTTTTCCACCCATCCCCGATTCGGCTGTTGGGTGGCAGAAAGCATGAACCTCGGCCGAGCGTCCGCAGTCGATTCTTAGCAAGCTGCAAAAACGGGACATTCTCGTTTCTTTCCAATATCAGCTGGAGATCAACATGGCTCGCACTACGATTGAAGATCTTTTTATTCATGAGTTATCCGACGTTTACAGCGCGGAGAAACAGATCACCAAGGCACTGCCGCGCATGGCACGAGCGGCTACCAACCCGCTGCTCGCCGACGCGTTCAAGGCTCACCTTGAAGAAACTCAAGGGCAGATCGAGCGTATCGACCAGCTCGTTGAGGCCTCCGGTCTCAAGCTCAAGCGCATGAAATGCGTCGCCATGGAAGGTCTGGTCGAGGAGTCCAAGGAACTGATCGACGAAATCGAGAAGGGCGCAGTGCTGGACGCAGGTCTGATCGGCGCCGCGCAAAAGGTCGAGCACTACGAGATCGCCAGCTATGGCACCTTGATTGCTATGGCGAAACATCTGGGCCTGAAGGAAGCGGTTTCGCTGCTCAAGGCGACGCTGGTCGAGGAAAAAGCGACCGATGAGAAATTAAGCAAGATCGCTGAGCAGGGTGGTAATCAGGCTGCGACGATGAGCTCCTGAACCCGGCCGGCAGGCAGGCGACCCAACGGTCGCCTGCGCTTGGACTTGAGCAGTGCTTGGAGAATTGGACATGACCTTTACTCAATTTGCCCAGGTGTTATCGCGATGGTCTGGCGACCATAGAATCTTTCTTGTAGCAATCCTGTTATTGCTGGTGTGGGCGGGTAGTGGTCCTTTTTTCCACTTCAACGATACCTGGCAGCTGATCATCAACACGACAACGACCATCATCACGTTTCTGATGGTTTTCCTCATTCAAAACACCCAGAACCGCGATAACGACGTGCTCCACATCAAGCTGGATGAATTGCTGCGCACGACCAAGGACGCCCACAACGCGCTGCTGAATCTGGACGAACTCTCGGCTGGGGAACTTCGGTCGCTGCGAAAGCACTACGCCGCTCTTTTCAGTGAAGACGGCCCTAAAGGCGCACGAATCAACAAGCTTCTCGATGAGCTGTCGCGGGCGGGAGATGACAGCGAAGGGAAGGCCGACGCCGAGAACGAAAGCAAAGATAATGAACAGCCTCAGTAGCACAGCGTTGCGCAACTGATTTTCGCCCTGGTGAACAAGAACAGTCCGAACGGCAAGGTCATACTCCTGCTGCACGATTGGACTGCCTGTCAGGTTTCCACTTCGCCGCGCTGCACTCACATAAGAGTGAAAGAACCGGTGATGGTGGACAGCGCGGAGCGATAACCGCGCGTGGCGCAGTGGCTGGCACTGAGCGATTGATGCCTAGGCCAAGTATGCCGCTCGCGACACCTTTCGTTACGAGCGGCCAGGCGACCCATCGGCTAGGCGACCGGGATCTTGACACGTTCGAGGTGACACCCTCCCGTCAGAGAGGCTTGCATCTCCATGGTTTGCTCGTGCGGTACGCCAAGGGCAATCGCGCTGGCGTCATTCAGGCGTGCGTAATCCGCTTCGGACAATGTCAGATCGAGCGCGCCAAGCGTGGCGTCCAACTGCGCGCGAGTGCGCGAACCGAGGATTGGGATCAAGCTGGTGCTGGACTGCCGGGCCTTGTGTAGCAGCCAGGCAATGGCCACCTGGGTCGGCGTGCTGCCCATGTTGCTGGCGACATCGATCAGCGTGTCGATGATCGCAGTCTCCCTGGCGCCGTTTTCAGCATGCACGAGCATGCCCAACTTGGTTGCACGGCTGTCCTCGCTGCTGCTGCGGTACTTGCCCGTCAGCAGGCCGCCTGCCAGCGGCGACCATTGCGTGACGGCCAGGCCCAGGGCCTCCGCCATGGGTATCAGCTCTCGGTCGGCGCTGCGCTCCGCCAGGCTGTATTCGAGCTGAATGCCGGCCACAGGCGCCCAGCCACGCAACTCTGCCAGCAAGTCGGCACGCGAGACACGCCAGGCGGGGAAGTTGGAAAGGCCGATGTAGTGGATCTTGCCGGCGCTCACCAGGTCGTCGAAGCCGCGCATGATTTCTTCCATCGGCGTCAGCTCGTCGCTGATATGGGCCCAGAGCAAATCGATATGGTCGGTATTCAGGCGACGCAGGCTTTCTTCTACTGCGCGCACCATGTTCTTGCGGTTGTTGCCGAGCTGGGAAACGCCGGCCGCCGGTGTCGTGCCCATGGTGTATTTGGTGGCAAGAACGAAATGATCGCGGTCGGATGCGATGAACTCACCGAGCAGAGATTCCGCCTGGCCCGCCTGATAGCCATTGGCGGTGTCGAGGAAGTTGCCACCGGCTTCGACATAGCCGTCGAAAATCTGCCGGGCTTCGTCGCGTTCGGCGCCATGGCCCCAACCAGTGCCGAAGTTGCCAGTGCCCAGTGCGAGCTCGGATACGCGTAGGCCGGTGCGCCGGCCGAAGGTGCTGTAACGCATGGAAGTCCTCCTGATGGCCGATAAAGGCGGCCATCGCATGTAAAAAAGCGTGAGGGAGCGTCGCGCCACCCTCATGCAAGGAAGTCACGGATTAATGGCCGAGCCGCTCGATAGCGGCGGCAACCCCGGCACCATAGGCCGGATCGGCCTTGCCACAGTTGCCGATGTGCCGTTCTATCACCTGTTGCGAGGCGCCGCGGATTGCCCGCGCGGTGTTGTCGAACAGCGACTGCTGCTGCGCTGGCGACATCAGGCGGAACAGCGCGCCGGGCTGCGAGTAGTAGTCCTCGTCGACGCGGTGATTCCAGTGATCGGCAGCGCCCTCCAGCGTCAGCGGCGGCTCCGCGAACTCGGGTTGCTCGGCCCATTCTCCGAAGCTGTTGGGCTCGTAGGCCAGGCGCGCGCCCTGGTTGCCGTCGACGCGCATCTGCCCGTCGCGGTGGTAGCTGTGATACGGGCAGCGCGGCGCGTTGACCGGGATGTGCGTGTGGTTGACGCCGAGCCGATAGCGCTGCGCATCACCGTAGGAGAACAGTCGCCCCTGAAGCATCTTGTCCGGCGAGAAGCCGATGCCGGGCACCACGTGGGCCGGGTTGAAGGCGGCCTGCTCGACCTCGGCAAAGACGTTCTCCGGGTTGCGATTGAGCTCCAGTACGCCGACTTCGATCAGTGGGTAATCCTTGTGCGGCCAGACCTTGGTCAGGTCGAAGGGGTTGATGGGGTAGCGGCCGGCGTCCTGCTCCGGCATCACCTGCACGTAGAAGGTCCAGCATGGGAAGTTGCCCTGTTCGATGTTGTCGTACAGGTCGCGCTGGCTACTCTCACGGTCGCCGGCCACCACCTGCCCAGCCTCGGCGTCGCTGAGGTTGCGAATGCCCTGTTGGCTCTTCCAGATGAACTTGACCCAGTGCCGCTCGTTAGCCGCGTTGATGAAGCTGAAGGTGTGGCTGCCGAAACCGTGCATGTGTCGGTAGCCGTCGGGAATGCCGCGGTCGCTCATGACGATGGTGACCTGATGCAGCGCCTCCGGCAGGCTGGTCCAGAAGTCCCAGTTGTTCTGCGCGCTGCGCATGCCGGTGCGCGGGTCGCGCTTCACCGCATGGTTGAGGTCGGGAAACTTCAGTGGATCGCGCAGGAAGAACACCGGCGTGTTGTTGCCCACCAGGTCCCAGTTGCCCTGCTCGGTGTAGAACTTGATGGCGAAACCGCGAATATCCCGTTCGGCGTCAGCAGCACCGCGCTCACCGGCCACGGTGGAGAAGCGCACGAAGATGTCGGTTTGCTTGCCCACCTGGGAGAACAGCGCGGCGCGGGTGTAGCGGCTGATGTCCTGGGTCACGGTGAAGGTGCCGTAGGCGCCAGAGCCCTTGGCGTGCATGCGCCGCTCCGGAATTACCTCGCGGTCGAAATGGGCGAGTTTTTCCAGGAACCACACGTCCTGCAACAGCGCCGGGCCACGCGGACCAGCGGTCTGGATGTTCTGGTTATCTACGACTGGAGCGCCGGAGGCGGTAGTGAGCTTCTTCATTTTTTGCTCCTTCGAATAAGCAATGGCGGCTGGGACGGCCCGCTGCTGTAGCGGACAAGTCTCAACCCGACGACTCGTCCGCCTTCAGCAATGAGTCCTCATGCAGCGCTGCGGGCCTGACCGAGGTACTCGGCGGTGGAGATGACCGGTGCATAACCGAACTGCAGCGCCGCCATGAAGGCTGCATGCACCTGCTCGGCCGGCACCTTCACGCCGTTGAACTCCAGATCGAGGGTGGCGCACGCGTCGTGCAGCACGGTGGTCTGGTAGCCGAAGTCGACGGCGGCGCGGGTGATGCCGTCCACGCACATGTGGCTCATGTTGCCGACTACCACCACCTCGCTTACGCCGTGCTCGTCGAGCACCTGCTTCAGCTCGGTCTCGCGGAACGAGTTGATGTAATGCTTGAGTACGACCGGCTCGCCCGGGTGGTTGAGCACGCTGGGATGAATCTGTGCGCCTTCACTGCCGGGCCGGAAGAAGGGGGCGTCCTGGCTCGTGAACTCGTGGCGGATATGCACCACCAGGTCGCCACGCTCGCGGAATACGGCGATGACCTGAGCCGCCTTGGCGGCAGCGGATTCGACCTTGCTCAGGGTCCACAGGCCGCCAGGGAAATAGTCGTTCTGAATATCCACCACGATCAGTGCTTGCTTGCCGTTCATTGCGTTTCTCCTATTCGAGGTGGCCCGCCAAACTGCGGCGGGCATACGAGTGCTTAGCTGCGCACAAATGCCAGCAGGTCGTTGTTGAGCTGATCCTTGTGGGTATCGGTGATGCCATGCGGAGCGCCGGGGTAGATCACCAGCTTCGCGTGAGGCACCAGCTGGGCCGAGGCGCGGGCGGCCGCATCCACCGGCACGATCTGGTCGTCGTCGCCATGCAGGATCAGGGTGGGCACGTCGAATTTCTTCAGATCTTCGGTGAAGTCGGTCTCGGAGAACGCCTTGATGCAGTCATAGGCACTCTTGTGTCCGGCCATCATGCCCTGCATCCAGAACGCATCGATCACGCCCTGGGAGGGCTTGGCGCCTGGGCGGTTGTAGCCATAGAACGGACCGCTGGCGATGTCCTTGTACAACTGCGAACGGTCGGCCAGGGAGCCTGCGCGAATGCCATCGAACACTTCGCGCGGCAGGCCGCCGGGGTTGGCCTCGGTTTTCAGCATCAGCGGTGGGACCGCAGAGATCAGGCCGACTTTGGCCACGCGTTTGGTGCCGTGGCGACCTATGTAGCGGGTAACCTCGCCGCCGCCGGTGGAGAAGCCGAACAGCACCGCTTCCTGCAGGTCGAGCGTTTCGATCAGTTCTGCGAGGTCGTCCGCGTAGCAGTTCATTTCGTTGCCGTCCCAAGGCTGGCTGGAGCGGCCATGGCCACGGCGATCATGGGCGATCACGCGGTAGCCGTTGTTGGCCAGAAAGATCATTTGTGATTCCCAGCTATCCGCGTTCAACGGCCAGCCATGACTGAAGACGATGGGCTGGCCGCTGCCCCAGTCTTTGAAGTAAATCTCGGTGCCGTCGCGAGTGGTGATTGTGCTCATGGTCTTCTCCTTTTTCGTTTGAGGTATCACAGGCAAAGCAGCGGGCAGGCCGATCATGGGTGATGGTCGGCGCACGCATGGGTGGGTCAGGGATGGGAGGCGGCTTGTGGCAGGTGCGCTTGCTGGCCGCGGAGGCGCAGCAGCTGGTAGCTCAGGCCGATCAGGAAGATCAGTACAGCGATTAACACCGCGACCTTCACTTGCGGTGATTCGGGGCCGTTGCCGATGGGATTGCCAACCGGCAGACGCGAAAGCGATTCGTTGAGTCCGGGGATCATCAGCACCAGGTAGCTCAAGCTCATGGCGCTGACCTGCAAGTATTCACGAGCCTTACCCAAACGCCACATATGCTGCGCGCTGCGGCCGACGGCGATGGCCGCCAGCGCGATCAGGCCGAGGGCATGCCCGGTGGTGAAGCCACCCGTGCTGGAGAGGCCGAAGGAGGTGACCACCGAGGCGAACAGGCCGAACTGATAACAGCGGCCGCTGGCCACGTCGGGAATGATGCGTCCGTATTGACGGAAGGCGTAGGCGCCGGCGATGACGGGCAGAAGGCTCAGCGTGGTGTGGATGATGCCGAGCGCGGACAGTGAAGTGGCCATGTTCCTTTTCCTCATGCAGACAAACCGCTGGTGAGGGCTCCGTATGCCAGTGGCAACTGCACGGAAGTGCCGTCTTGTCAGGCCGGTCGAAACTGTTGGCCTGGTGAGATCGACTATAGGAACGCGGGCTTCGGGCAACCATTCTACGAAGGGTCGCTGCCGCTTATATCTAAGTATGAGTCAGCTATCGGAACGGCTACAGGCACGCCCGTAGGCCGCTGAATAGGCGCGCACCTATACCTAGGTATGAGGCGATTGAACCAATGGTCTGGCGTAACGCCCCAGTTGGCGATGTCCATCTGGCAAGGCTGCTGACTAGAATGCAGGTACAGATCCCAGCGCACCTTCAAAGGAGCACCTGATGCCCAACCCGCTTTCGCTGGTGCACATCATCGATGACGATGAATCCCTGCGACAGGCACTCGACAGTCTGTTTCGCTCGGTAGGCATGGCCACGCAGCAATACGGATCGACCCAGGACTTTCTCAATGCCGAGCGCCCTGATTGTCCGTCTTGCCTGGTGCTGGACGTGCGTCTGCCAGGAAAAAGCGGGCTGGACTTCCAGAGTCAGTTGCTCGAGATGAACATCCCGATCCCTATCGTGTTCATGACCGGCCATGGCGATATATCCATGTCGGTGCGCAGCATGAAGGCCGGCGCGGTGGACTTTTTGACCAAGCCCTTTCGTGACCAGGACATGCTCGATGCGGTGGCAGCCGCCATCGACAAGGACCGTATGCAGCGCGAGCAGGGGCGTGGAGTCGCGAAGCTGCATGAGCGCTTCGCCAGTCTCAGCCTGCGCGAGCGTCAGGTCATGGCGCTGGTCACTGCCGGGAAAATGAACAAGCAGGTAGCAGCCAGCCTGAGCCTCAGTGAGATCACCGTGAAAATCCACCGGGGGCATGCGATGCAGAAGATGCAGGCGCGCTCGCTGGCCGACCTGGTGAAGATGGCCAGCGCGCTGCAGCTCAAGGCGGACGGAAGTCTGTGAGCTTTGCGTATGGCTTCAGACCGGGCCAGCGCCCGGGCACGTTTTTGAAAGTCGCGCCGCGTAGGCACAAGCCGGCCGGTGCGCATCGAGGATGTAGATGTGCCGCATGACCTGATTTCCATCATTGATGACGATGAATCGCTGCGACTGGCGACCTCCAGTCTGCTGCGCTCGATGGGTTACATCACCGAATTTTTCGCCAATGCCGAGGACTTTCTCGGCTCTGGCGACCTGTCACGTTTCGCCTGCGTTGTCGCCGATATACAGATGCCTGGCATGAGCGGCATCGATCTGACGCATAAGCTGATTGCCGCCAATGGTCAGGCGAAGGTGGTATTGATGACGGCCCGTACCGAAAGCGATATTCACAAGCGGGCGCGGGAGAGCGGGGCGGTTTGCCTGCTGCAGAAGCCATTCGCGGCAGATTCGTTGCTCAAGTGCGTGGGCAAGGCCCTGGAGCCGGAAGGCGAAAGATAATGGCTGACAGGTGCGCTATATCGGTTCGACATCGTCCAGAACATCCGCTGGCGGGAACGCATCTGGCCCGCCGAACACCTGCAAGGCACTGAGCGCGCCACTGTCGAATAGCTGCTGTAGCAGTGGCTCAAGTACCTTGTCGATGCTGAGCTGCAGCGCCTGCTGATCCAGCCATTCAAACCGCATGATCCAGTGCCGTGCGCTGCGCCTGCTGGCATGAAGCTGACAAACCATGCAGCCGGGCAAGCGAAGAGTGGCTGTGGCCGCAGCTAGCAATTGTTCGTGCAGGGTGGCCGTCTGCTGTGCCGTGGCCTGGATCAATAACAGCTTGCCGAGGCCAAATCTGCCTTTCACTTGCCTGCTCATCGATGTGCTCCCTGTCTGGGGGATACCGCGAGGGTTGCTGCCGGCCTATACCGGTCATGTTCGATGATCGCGGGAGCAGAGGCGGACGCCAATCATCGATGGGCATAGCCACCTGCAAACCATGGTATGAGAGGCGGGATCAACTAACCGTCGGCAGGCTTACGCTGAAGCGCGCTCCGGGGCCCAGCGCATTATTACCCGCGTAGATGCTGCCCCCCAGGCTCTGTACCACCGTGCGGCAGATCGGCAGCCCCATGCCCATGCCGGTCTTCTTCGTGGTGAAGAAACTGTCGAACAGTCGGTCGAGGTTGTCGCTGGCGATACCGGGACCGTTATCCTCAACCAACAGCTCAATACTGGAGGCATCCAGGCTCGTCGTGCTGATGGTCAACTTCGGTGAGGCAGTCTGGGCATGAGCCATCGCTTGCATGGCGTTAACCGCCAGGTTGACGATCACCTGCTGCAACAGGGTGCGATCGGCGCGTATGCGCGGCAGGTTCGGCGTCAGCGCCAGGCACAGCTCGACGTTCTGCGCCTGCAGCTCGTGGCGGAGGAACTGCACGGCTTCCTTGACCACATTGTTCAATGGCAAGGTTACCCGCTGAGGGGCTTGATGGCTGGCCATGGTGCGGATGCGCGCAATGATGTCAGAGGCACGGCGGGCATCGGCCACCATGCGTACCGTCAGATCGTGGACCTCGCCGATTTCCGGCTCGGGGCGGTTGAGCCAGCGCAGACCGGCTTCGCCGTTTGTAGCGATGGCAGCCAGAGGCTGGTTGACCTCGTGAGCGATGGACGCCGTCAGCTCGCCAAGCATCGATACACGTGCGGCATGCATCAGGTCCGCTTGCATGCTATCGAGCGCCATACGCGAAGTGACAAGCTCGCCTATATCGATGTTGCCGACCAGGACCATGCCCTTGGCGCGCATTTGCGGCGGTGCGGTGACGAAGAACAGTACGTCGATTTCCCGGCCATCGAGGGCGCGGGTCTTGGTTTCCGTAAGGTAGCCTGACTCACCGCGATAAGCGGCCTCGATGCTGCGTCGGAAGGCATCGTATTGGCCCGGAATCCAGAAACGGGTGACCGGGCCCAGCATCTCGGCGCGGTCCTTTGCTCCATATAACGTCAACGTACGCTGATTGACATCGATGACCACGCTGGCGGACATGGCTTTTTCGACGAATTCCGGATGTTCGTCGATATAGGTCGAGAGATCGTTGACACCCTGTTGACGCAACTCGGCAAATAACTGATTGAGACCGCTCGAGTCCAATTGCCAGAACGACACTGCCATCACCTCGAAGAGGTTGCGGTAGCGGAACTCGCTCTGCTCAAGGGCCGCGAACGCCTGGTTGCGGGCAGAGAGGTCGATGACCCCGACCATGAGAATGCCTTTTTGCATGTTCTCCGGCGGGAAGGAGGCGGTGAACAGCGCATCGAACTCGCGGCCGTCGATCGTGCGCAGGGTCGTTTCCTTGACGTAGCTGAGCTTGCGGGATACGGCGGCAAGAATGCTCTGTGCAAATACCTGCGTACTCGCTTCGGGCCAGAATGGCTCGACCGAGGTGAGCATTTCCTGCTTATCGCCACGACCAAATAGCGCCACCGTCTGCTCATTGATGTCCAGCACGCGGGTCGCGCGCATCATCTCGCGAACCAGTTCGGGGTGGTCGTTGAAGTGCTTGCCCAGGTCCTTCACTCCGCTGGCGAAGAGGCGCTTGACCATTGCCCCGACCTGGGTGAAGTCCAGTTCCCAGAATGATGCGGCCATGGCTTGGAACAGGTTGCGGTATCGATACTCGCTTTCCACCAGGGTCAGCTCGGTGGCGCGTCGTGCCGTGATGTCCCGGCCCGTTTCGACGATGCCGATGGTATTTCCCTGAGCATCGAGACGCAGTGACCAGCGCGCTTCGATCAACACATGCTCACCCGCCGCGTTGATGCGCTGTAGTTCGCCATCCCAGCGGCCACTTGAGCGTACCTGGCTTTCGAACTCGAGAATCGAGGCGGCGGGCTGCGAGGTGAGCAGGTCGTGGGCTATCTGCCCGCACGCTTCGGCGCTGCTCCAGCCGTATAGCTCTTCGCTGGCTTTGTTCCAGTAGAGAATGCGCCCCTCGAGATCGCGCAGAAAAATGCTCTCGTGGATCAGCTCGAGAATGTCCGAGCCCAGGTCTGACGTCAGTTCGCGATCATCGATCATGCCGCACCGTCCTGTAGGGATTTGGCGTGCGTCGCACGCGTCTACCTGTCGCTGATGCCAACGTGGCTCATACCAAGATATGAGCTGAATGTCCGCCGGTCTGATGGCGGGCTGTATCGGGGCGTCTCACTATCCATTCACGCACTGCCAGTGAACACAGGTTCGAAATGCTACTCGCTGATCTCCAGCGAATAATTCGAGGCCTGGCAGCTGTAGGGGCTTTGGGAGTGCGGAAATATTCGTATCCAGAAATCCTAATCAATCCCGGAATATTTAACTAGCAGGAGCCGAGCATGAATACTTCACGTACCGCGTTGGCCAGCGAAAAAAACCTCAGCCGCCGCGTTGACCCATCCCAATCAACGCCGCAAAAGCATGGTCTGGCCACGTTCTTGATGATGACGCTTGTCGCCGTTTTCGCAGCGCGCGCGCTGGCTCATGAGCCTGGAGGCATCCACAGCGAGAAGACCGCGAAGGTCGACGCCGCCTTCGACCTGGTGCACACCCGCGTCTCACGTGACGGCGACATGCTGGTCTTCGAGCAACTGGTCGACGGCAAGGCCGGCAGCCGTATTCCGTCGCCCAAGGGCAGCTTCGCCGGCGCCGAGGTCTACAGTTACGTCTGGCCGACCAGCCTGGATAGCGGTGCGGTGGGTTTTGAAGAGAAATCCGGGATTCTCGCCCTGGCCCTGACTTCCCATCCGGACTTCGACGACACCCCGCAGCTCGACGAGAACGGCGACGGCAAGAATGACAACGACGGCGGCTTGTGGCATTCGCACTGGGTGGTACTGACCAAGGACGAAACCTGCGGCCCATCGGGGCTCAAGGTGCGTGACATCCCCGAAGGTGCCAAGCCCAAGTTGCCGCCGACCTGGCCCGGCGCGCCGATTTATATCGACTCCCCCGGCTACGATCTGAGCGTCAAGGAAAATGCCGCGCAGATCCGAGTGCCGCTCAAAGCGGTGGGTTTCCCTGAGAGCTTCAACTACGACGGGGTGAGCGCTGCGCTGCAGGTCAATGCCGATCTGCACAACCCGCTGTTATGCGTATCTGGCGTCTGGGATGTGGCTTCTGGCGATCTGTCTTTGCCCGCCACCTGGAAACAGCAACCTTAAGGTCTGAGCCAGCAGCCGCATAGCGGCGCCAACCAGCAGGGGTGATCACCTGCTGCACCTGGCTCGATCCTCATCTCGTGGAGTCTGTCATGAGCCTTCCCATCTACGCCCGAGAAAGAACCGCTCTCTTGCTGGTAGACCCTTACAACGACTTTCTCAGCGAAGGCGGCAAGTTGAGTGGCGAGGCCAAGCTGGTAGCGGATGCGGTTGGCACGCTGCAGAACCTGCGAAACGTGGTCGCGGCAGTACGTGCCGCGGGCATCCAGGTGCTCTTCGTGCCGCATCACCGCGCGCGTCCTGGCGACTTTTTGATGTGGAAGCATCCTAGCCCTTACCAGCTAGGAGCTCGACAACTGCAAGTGTTTGCGGCGGATAGTTGGGAAGGGGAGTGGCATCCCGATTTTCAGCCTCAGCCTGGGGACATCGTTGTGCAGGAGCATTGGGGCGCAAGTGGTTTCGCCAATACCGACCTGGATTTCCAGCTGAAGCAGCTGGGGGTGGAGAAGGTCGTGTTGGTCGGCATGCTGGCCAATACCTGCATTGAATCGACTGGAAAGTGGGCCGCCGAACTGGGTTATCACGTGACATTGGTGCGCGATGCAACTGCCGCTTTCTCGAGCGAGGCAATGCATGCCGCCCATGAAATCAACGGTCCAACCTATGCACATGTGATCGCCACGACAAGCGAGCTCATCGTTGCCCTTGGATAAGGAGTAACAACCATGACTGAGTCGTACAGCCAGGCGCCGGCTTGGCAGGTAGAGCGCTGGTTCAATACCTCCGAACCCCTTAGCCTGGAGCGTCTGCGCGGCAAGGTGATTGTCCTGGAGGCCTTCCAGATGCTTTGCCCAGGGTGTGTGAGCGAAGGTCTGCCGCAAGCTCAGCGGGTCCAGGCAACCTTTCCGTCCGAGCAGGTTGCCGTCATCGGATTGCACACGGTATTCGAACACCACCAGGCAATGACCCCCGTCTCTCTCGAGGCGTTTCTATACGAGTACCGCATCACCTTTCCAGTCGCCGTCGACCTCCCGGACCCTCGGGGTTCTGCACCCCTGACCATGCGGGCCTATGCAATGCACGGTACCCCGAGCATGGTGCTGATAGACAAGCAAGGGCGCATTCGTCAGCACTACTTCGGGCGCGTCAATGAGTTGCAGCTAGGAGCCCAGATCGCATGGTTGATTGCTGAAGCTGGCGTCTTGAACGAAGGGGAACCGTTGACTACAGCTGAGCAGGCGTCGGGATGTGCGGATGGTGTCTGCGCACCTTGAATGTAATGGGTAGATCTTGGTGGAAGCCGTTCAGCGGTTGTTGCAGCAGCGGCAATGGCCGAGCCTTTCCAGGGTCAATGCTGAAAAGTGCTGGTAGCGAAGAATGATTGCCGGGCACGCGCGGTGTTGCCAATCGCAATTGTCCGGTAAGGTTACCGGCACCAGTCACCAACCTGTGAAACAGGGTCCAGAAACGCTCGACTTGCTTATGATGAGTGGATTGCGGGATCTGCGCCTGTAGCGCTGTTATCGAGAGCCATATTCTGAAAAGCCTAACCCGTGAGGAGCTCGAATCCGAAAATGAGCGCCTGCGCGCGGCCCTTAGACGAGCCGGCGTAGAGTCTGAGGTGGATGAATGCCGCCGAGCAGAGCAATCAGGCTCCGTTCAGGACGCAGCGCGTCAGGAAGCCGTTTTCGACAGTGCTGTGGACTTCGCGATCATCTTGACTGATCCAGCCGGCACCATTACCGGTTGGAACTCGGCAGCCGTGCATGTGATGGGCTGGAGTACGGAGGAGATGTTCGGCGAGAGCGTGGCGCGTATCTATACCGCTCAGGATCGAGATGACGGCCTTGTCGAATCCGAAATGCAGCAGGCAATCGAATTCGGTTATGCCTCGAACGAACGTTGGCACCTGCGCAAGGACGGTCGGTCGATCTGGGTATCTGGCGAAACCATGCCGCTGTACTCGGAAAAGCACGCACATCTCGGTTTCATGACAATTTTGCGTGATCGTACAAAGGAACACCTCGATAGTCGCGCGATGGAGGAAACGAAGGAGCGTTATCGTCTGGCAGCCAAAGCGACCAACGACGCTATCTGGGACTGGGATCTGGCAGCCAATCAAGTCCTGTGGAATGACGCGCTCGCCGATGCTTATGGCTACTCGCTATTGGCATCGGAGACTTCCAGCGACTGGTGGCTGGAGCACATTCACCCAGACGACAAGAAGCGCATATACAACTCCATCCACGCTGTAATTGATGGGGACGGCAACTCCTGGAGTGAAGAGTACCGCTTTCGACGCAATGACGGCTCCTACGCTGAGGTACTCGACCGAGGCCATGTAATCCGCGACGCTGATGGCAAAGCACTACGCATGATCGGGGCGATGCTCGACCTGACATCAAGGCGAAAATCGGAAACGGCCTTACGTAAAAGCGAAGAGCGCTTCAGAACAATCGTTGAGACGATCGAGACGGCGTTCGCCATCGTCGAGGTCAAGTTCGATGCCCAGGATCATCCCGTCGACTACCGCTTCATCGAGGTCAATCCGGCGTTTGAACGTGAGGCGGGTATCGACTTGCGTGACAAGTGGGTGACCGAATATGCCCCTGAACTGGAACAATTCTGGTTTGACACCTACGGGCATGTCGCCAAAACACGAGAGCCGCTGGCCTTTGAAAGCTACGCCAATACCTTCGAGCGCTGGTTTGACGTCAAGGCTGTGCCGGTGGGTGACCCCACTGAGAGACAGCTCGGCATCTTCTTCAATGACGTCACTGCGAGGCGCAACGCTCAGGAGCGTCTAAAAGCCAGCGAGGCGCTTGCCCACGAGAATATCGAACGCGTTCAACTCGCCCTGGCAGCAGGGGCGATCATTGGCACCTGGCATTGGCATGTGCCAACCGACCGCTTCACGGTGGACAAAGCATTTGCCGAGGCTTTTGGACTCGACCCGGCACTGGGTTTCAAGGGGCTAAGCCTTGAGCAAATTATCGCGACGGTTCACCCCGATGACCGAGAAGGAATGATCTCAGCCATCGACGATGTGATCGCTCGTGGCGGCGCCTTCTCTCACCAGTACCGAGTTAGGCGTGCGGACCAGAGGTATTACTGGATCGAAGCGAACGGGCGTGTCGAACTCGCCGATGACGGCACCGCCCAGAACTTCCCGGGCGTGCTGATCAATGTGGAGGAGCGTCGGGCGCTTATGGATGAGCGAGACCGAGCAACGGCGGCGTTGAGGGCGCTCAACGATACCCTGGAGCAGCGCGTTGCAGAACGCACCACAGAGCTGATGCAAGCCGAGGAGAAACTTCGCCAGTCGCAGAAAATGGAAGCAGTGGGTCAGCTCACAGGTGGCCTGGCTCACGACTTCAACAACCTGCTGGCGGGCATTTCCGGTTCCCTGGAAATGATGAGCGTACGTATTGCTCAAGGCCGATTAGGCGAGCTCGAGAAGTACATACTGACGGCTCAGGGAGCCTCCAGGCGCGCGGCCGCGCTGACACACCGACTCCTGGCATTCTCGCGCCGGCAGACGCTCGACCCGCGCCCCACGGATGTGAATGCGCTGCTGCTGGGAATGACCGAGCTCATACAGCGAACGGTAGGCCCGAGCATCACGCTCGAAACGCTTGGAACGGCTGAACTCTGGCCGGTGAAGGTCGACAGTAGCCAACTCGAGAACGCGCTACTCAACCTGTGCATCAATGCACGGGACGCGATGCCTGACGGGGGCCGGATAACCATCCAGACGGCCAACCGCTGGATGGACCGCGAGGTTGCGCGAACACATGATCTCACCGAGGGCCAGTACCTTGCCCTAAGCGTCACAGACACGGGCTTCGGCATGGCACCAGACGTTATCGCTAAAGCCTTCGACCCATTTTTCACGACGAAACCGATAGGGCACGGCACCGGCCTCGGGCTATCGATGATCTATGGCTTTGCGAAACAGTCAGGAGGGCAGGCACGTATCCACTCCAAAGTCGGTGTCGGGACGACCCTGACCATCTATCTGCCAAGATACTTCGGCAGCGTTGATGCGGAGCGGGAAGAGCTCTACTCGAATGCCGTAGAGCTATCAGAGCTAGGCGAAACGATACTTGTCGTCGATGACGAGCCGACCATTCGCATGCTGTTGGTCGATGCGTTGAGTGAGCGTGGCTATTCGGTCATTGAGGCAGCCGATAGTGTTGCCGGTCTGAAGATGCTGCGCTCCGATGTGCATATCGATCTGCTGATCAGCGATGTGGGTCTTCCAGGGGGCATGAACGGGCGGCAGATGGCTGACGCCGGCAGAGAGCTTCGCCCCGGCCTGAAGACGCTGTTCATAACAGGGTATGCAGCAAACGCTGCCGTCGGTAATGGGCAACTCCAACCTGGAATGCAGGTGATCACGAAGCCATTCTCTGTGGATTCACTCATTACAAGAGTTCAAGAGCTGATGGCTGCCGAGTAGGCCCGATCTGAGGGCGCGATCAGTAGGGTTCCAGCCATCTCTAACAAGGGATTGGATATCCAATCTCACGGCAGTTGTCAGGTGTGGTTTATGGGATCGAGTAATGACAGAGGAACGGATTCATCTACTTGGGCGAAGGGCTCGGGAAGCATTCTGCACTCGGGAGGACCTTTCCATATGCAATTTAACATAATATATATTATGCGAAGCCTTCAGCCTTTGCCTTGCGGTCAGCCTCAACTGTGGGTGACTTTAAAAGACTGGAAGTCTGTCTTTTAAAGTGGAGACTCTTGAAAATCAATGCCATAGGGATCGGGTAGCTTGTAGCTTGCGCTGAAACGACGCAGATTGATTTTCAAAATTGGGAACGGGCTGACGCCTCTTTCCGAGGTCCAAAGTTCCGCACCGCGCCAGTAAAGCATGCATGCTCTGCAGCTACTGGAGCTAAGTAAATGGGTGGCGCCACCGGCGGCATCCCGATAAAAACGATAGCTGATTCCGCTTGCTGATGGTTGAGGTACGTCAAACTGCGGGCTACTGGCGGCCTGCCCCTGATGGAAACCGCTTCACGCCTAGGCAGTGGCGAAGTCTCCAACTTCCTCCACGCCTTCAAACGCTGGAATGGCGGCACGGCCTTAACTCTAGTCGACGCATGCACGCGTTCTGGCATCGGCAGCGCCCATAGTGTTATGCAGTTCGTCGAGGTGCTACAGCCGCGACTACGCCCCATGGCCATTGCCACTCTCAGAGCTCTGCGGGCTACATCTCTATGTGCAATCCGCCCCCGGCCGCCCATGAGCAACTGCGGGGCGCTTCCGGCATCAATCGGGCACCTTTCATTTCTCCGATTTTAAAGATCGAGCATCAATCCTAACTGGCTGTTTTGACGAATATTTTTAGTTAGCATCATGGGGTTTACAGGTTTTAAGAGACAAGGTCCGCGATAGAGCTGAGCGTTGCAATATCCGATAATCACCAGACCCGGATATTGCTCTAAACTGATCCAGAAGCGCTGATTTAGATGCATTCTTTCAGGTCGATCCCCCCATGCCGCAACACCCACAGCCACTTTTCGAGACTTTCGCTCGTTTCCACGAGCTTAACTTTCTTCACCTCAATGGCGAGCTTCCGGTGGTCCGGGATTTCCTTCTCGACTTCGATGATGGAATCCTTGTATGTAAGCGCCCGGTGAACACACCTTCTGAACTCCAGCATTAAGGGTGATGGTGGCCACCCATCTTTTACCGGACGCGATCACCCTTATCGCCAGGATTCCCATGCGCCAACGAAGCTCCTATCCAAAAACCTTCAAGGCCCAGGTCGCGCAGGAATGCCGGCAACCGGTGGGCCACAGTTTCCGGCGTCGCCATCAGCCACGGCATCAACGCCAACGTGATCCGCAAGTGGCTGCCGATTTACCTCGACCGCCCCTCGGCCTGCCGGCATTCGTGCCGGTACAAGCGACTGCCGGGCGGCCGGCTGAAGAAGCGGCGGTGATCACATTGCCGCTGGGTGACACATCATAACGGTCAAGCGATCATGAGCCTGATCCAGTCGGCACGCATGAGCGAGCATGATCCGTACGCGTACCTCAACGATGTACTGACGCGGTTGCCGACGTAGAAGGCCAGTGAGATTGAGCACCTGTTGCCGCATCAATGGATGCCGGGCTAACCTGCGCAAGACGTATTCCCCGTACGCTTACTGGTCACCTACTCAAATGACCTTCAGCGAGGCACCGGCAACGGTGTATTGCTGCTAAGGCTGTCGGCCCAGGCCTGAACTGCTTGGTGATCGATCACGCGGCCTGCGTCCACATCGGCCAGGGCCGCTCGGGTCAGGCGGCCGCGCTCTTCTTCCTGATCAATCCATGTGGCCAAGGCTTGCTTGAGAATCCAGTCCGTGGAGCGGCCCAGATGTGCGGCCATCTGATCGACTCTCTCAGCTAGCTGTACTGGGACGTGAGCCGTGATAACCCGGGTTTCGATTGGGCAGATCATGATGGGCTACTCCTACGCAACGAAGGGCTGCGGACTGTCGTCCATTATGACTGGCCATTTCGTTACTGCCGAGCCGAAAGCAGTCTCGCCAACCAGATGTCTTTGCCGGATGGTTACCCCTGTATGCAGTATCTAAGTGACACATGCATACAGCAACTGATCGGCTTCTTAGGCAGCGCCGAGCGCTCTAGAACCGGGTTTATAGTCGATTATAGAGTGATTATAGAACAATTATAGAATTCGCTTTTGGTGCCTGATTGGGTATGCCCGAAGCAGGCAGCTCCTGCACCTCGGCTAACCACAGATGTTTGACTAGGACCCAAGCACCTAGGGGCTCGACTTAACGGCTAGCGAGGCCGGTCTTGTGCTAGCGCGCCGAATGGGTGGTGCGAACCCTACGAGCTGAGAAATCCGGTTAAACGGAGCTACCAGTTGAGCCCGATACCCTGCATGACACTCTGTTTGATCCAAATCAACGAAGCACTGTTATTGTCAAAACGAGCGTTCATGCCCCGGGGCAATCTGCTATCGTCGCCCTATCGCCCCGCCTGGTGAATTGCTGTGCGTCGGATTGGATTGATCCTGGTAATGATTGCTAGCCTCGTGCTGCCGAGCTTCGGCGGTACGGCTTTCAGCATGCCTGCACAACCTTGCCCGATGCAGAGCGCCGATCATCAGGGTCATGCAATGGCCGATGCTCCGTGCTGCGAGCAAATGGATAAGTCTGATGGGATGGCCAGTAAGTCCCCCTGCAAATCCGGCCAGGAATGCAAGACCGGAGGACTTCTCCAGGCCACCGTTATCAAGAGCATATCCCCTCTTCCCTCACGCCCCGAGATATTGCTGACCCAGTCGGTGATTAAGCGGGAGCCCGCAGGACTCTGGCGCCCTCCTCGCTTCGTCTAATGCAGTGATCTTCGCGCCTTTAAACCAGGCGCATCGTCGCGACCACGCTTTTGGTGGCGACCTCGATCAATCGCATTGGAGGCGAAAGCATGCCCGCTTTCCTTTTCCTACACCGTGGCTATCTCGGTGTGTTTGCTGCCGCATTCTTGGCAGTTCCCTGGGTTGCTGCACAGGCGCAGCCCCTAACCTTCGAACGAGCGCAGGCACTCGCCGAACAGCGCGCACCTGAGAACCTGGCACGACAAGCACAGGTCGCCTCGGCACAGCAGGCCGTAGGTCCCGCAGACGCCCTGCCCGATCCCAAGCTGATTCTCGGCATCGACAACCTGCCCATCGAGGGGCCTGATCGTTACACCCTGAATCGGGATTCGATGACCATGCGCCGCATTGGGCTCATGCAAGAGGTTCCCAATGGCGACAAACGCCAGGCCCGCCGTCAGTTGGCCGAGGCCTCCGTTGTCCGGGCCGAGGCCGAGCAGCGCGCCATGCAGCTTGAGGTCAAACGCCAGACGGCATTGAGCTGGTTGGATGTGTACTACGCCGAGCACAGCGTTGTTCTATTCGATCAACTGGACCGCCAAATCGAGCTGCTCCGCTCGACGGTGCAATCGCTGATCGCCGGCGGCAGCGCTCAGCCTGGCGAACTGCTGCTGGCCGACCAGGAGGCTTTGGCATTGCAGGATCGGCGAGATGAGCTGAGTCGCGACGTGGCGATTGCTCGGGCCAAGCTACGCCGCTGGATAGGCAACGAAGCCGATCAGCTTCTGGCGGGAGATGTGCCCAGCCTGAGTTTGGATGCCCCCCACCTGCGGCACCGTTTGGCTCAGCATCCCGACTTGCGTGCCGCGTCTGCCCGGGTTGGCGAGGCCAGCGCAGAGTTGAATGAGGCTGTAGCCGAGAAGACACCTGACTGGGGCGTAGAGTTTGCCTACAACAACCGCGACAACCAGTTCGGCGACATGGTGATGGTGCAGTTCACCTTCGACCTGCCCTTGTTCGTCGGCACACGCCAGGGCCCCAAGATCAACGCCAAGCAACAGAGCGTGTCGCAGATGGAAGCCGAGCAGGAAGTGCTGCTGCGCGCCCATCAGGCTGAGTTGGAAAGCGGCCTTGCCGAGTTGGAGCAACTACGCAGAGCTCTGGCGCGTACCGAGAAAACCTTGATCCCTCTGGCGAGCAAACGTGCCGATCTTGAACTGGCCGCCTATCAGGCCGGCAACAGTCAGCTGGCATCCGTCATCACCGCCCAGCGCGAGCTGATCGAGGCTCAGCTGCGACAGATCGAACAGCAGCGCAAGCTGAGCCAGCTCTCCGCGAGCTTGTACTACGCCTATGTGGAGGGCCTGCAATGAAGATTTCAGCATTAGGTTTTTCCGCGGCCTTGCTGACCATGGGCATTGCCGCGGCAGGCGGTGGCTACTTGCTGGCCGAGAGGCCGGCCAAACATGAGGTCATGCCAACTTCCGCACCGACGGATGAGCGCAAAGTGCTCTACTGGTATGACCCGATGCAACCTGACCAGCGCTTCGATAAACCAGGCAAGTCCCCCTTCATGGATATGGAGCTTGTCCCCAAGTACGCAGATGCTGGGCAGGACTCCTCGACCCTGAGCGTGCCCTCGCAAGCCGTGCAAAACCTCGGGATGCGCACCGCGCCAGTGACTCGCGGTGTGCTGCCTTCAGGTATCGAGGCCGTCGGTTCCCTGGCCTATAACCAGCGCGAGGTGGCGAACCTGCAGGCCCGAGCGGGTGGGTTCGTCGAGCGGGTCTACGGACACGCCCCTGGCGATGTATTGCCCGCCGGTACGCCCCTCGTCGACCTGCTGATTCCCGAATGGTCTGCCGCCCAGCTGGAGTTCCTGGCTGTGTTGCGTACTGCTGACACGCGCTTGATAAGTGCGACCCAGGAGCGCCTGCGCCTGCTTGGCATGCCTCAATCGTTGGTCGAGCAGGTTCGTCGCAGCGGCCAGCCACGGGCGGTTCAGACCATCACCACGCCCATCGCCGGCGAGCTGCAGGCATTGGAAGTGCGTGCCGGGATGACCGTGGCAGCCGGCCAGGACCTGGCGCGGATCAACGGGCTGTCCACGGTCTGGCTCGATGCCGCAATCCCCGAAGACCAAGCTGGAGCGGTTCAGCTTGGCGCGAGCATCACCGCCACCCTGACCGCTTTCCCAGAACAGCCTCTGCAAGGTCGTGTCGTCGCCTTGCTGCCGAGTGCCGACTCGCAGACGCGTACGCTCACGGTGCGCAGCGAGCTCACCAATCCCGCCGGTAAATTGCGCCCCGGCATGTTCGCCGCCGTGCGCCTGAACAGCAGCGTCGAACAACCCGCGCTACTGATCCCGAGTGAAGCTGTGATTCGCACCGGTAAGCGTGCGCTGGTGATGCTGGCCGAAGCCGATGGGCGCTACCGCCCCCTGGAGATCACTTTGGGCCGCGAGGCCGATGGGCGTCTGGAGGTGTTGTCCGGTCTTGAGGAAGGACAGTCGGTCGTTACCTCCGGCCAGTTCCTGATCGACTCGGAGGCCAGCCTCCAGGGTGTCGTGGCCAGCCATGTCGAGCAGGACAATGCAAAGAAACTCCATGAGTCCCATGGCGTGATTCGTGCCCTGGACGCCGAGGAGGTCACCCTGGAGCACGGTCCATTCGAGAGCCTGAACATGCCCGGCATGACCATGGCATTTCCGCTGGCCAGCCCTGAAGTAGCTGCGGGACTCAATCCCGGGGATCACGTACGCATCGGCGCTCGTCAGACGGACTCCGGCTTGCAAATAGAGCGGCTCGACAAGCAAGGAGAGCAGCCATGATCGCGCGCCTGATCTACTGGTCGATAGGCAACCGCTTCCTGGTGCTGCTGGCGACCCTGTTCATCACCGCTTTAGGGATCTGGTCGTTGCGCAACACGCCGGTGGACGCGTTGCCGGATCTCTCAGACACCCAGGTCATCATCAGAACCAGCTTTCCCGGCCAGGCGCCGCAGATCGTCGAGAACCAGGTGACCTATCCGCTGGCCACCACGATGCTCTCGGTCCCGGGGGCGAAGACGGTGCGCGGCTACTCGTTCTTCGGCGACTCCTTCGTCTACGTGCTGTTCGAGGACGACACCGATCTCTACTGGGCGCGCTCGCGCGTGCTGGAGTACCTCAACCAGGCCCAGGATCGCCTGCCCGAGGGCGTCACCACCACTCTGGGCCCGGATGCCACCGGCGTGGGCTGGATCTATCAGTACGCCTTGGTCGACCGCAGCGGCCAGCATGACCTGTCCCAGCTGCGGGCGCTGCAGGACTGGTTTCTCAAGTACGAGCTCAAGAGCCTGCCCAACGTGGCCGAGGTGGCCACCCTCGGCGGCATGGTCAAGCAGTACCAGGTGCTGCTCGATCCGCAGAAGTTGGTGGCTTATGGGGTAACTCAGCAGGAAGTCGAAGCGGCGCTGAAGAGCGCCAACCAGGAAACCGGCGGCGCCATCCTGGAGCTGGCTGAGCGCGAGTACATGGTGAGGGCCTCGGGCTATTTGGAGAGCCTGGATGATTTTCGCAATGTGCCGCTGCGGGCTTCGGCAAGCGGAATTCCGGTGCTGCTAGGTCAGGTGGCCACCATTCAACTGGGGCCAGAGATGCGTCGCGGTATCGCCGAATTGGACGGCCAGGGTGAAGTGGTCGGTGGCGTGGTCATCCTGCGCTCCGGCAAGAATGCCCGGGACACCATCGCTGCCGTGAAGACCAAGCTGGACAGCCTGAAAGCCAGCCTGCCCGCCGGCGTCGAAGTGGTCACTACCTATGATCGTTCGCAACTGATCGACCGTGCCATCGACAACCTCAGCTACAAACTGCTGGAAGAGTTCGTGGTGGTTGCCTTGGTTTGCCTGATCTTTCTCTGGCACCTGCGTTCGTCGCTGGTGGCGATCATCACCCTGCCCCTGGGCATCCTGATGGCCTTCATCGTCATGCGCTACCAGGGCGTCAATGCCAACATCATGTCGCTCGGGGGGATCGCCATCGCCATCGGCGCCATGGTCGATGCCGCCGTGGTGATGATCGAGAACGCGCACAAGCACATCGAGACCTGGAAGTCGCGGCACCCCAATGAGCCGCTCCAGGGCGAGGCGCACTGGCGAGTGATCGGCGAAGCCGCGGCCGAGGTAGGGCCGGCACTCTTCTTCAGCCTGCTGATCATCACCCTATCGTTCCTCCCGGTCTTTACCTTGGAGGCCCAGGAAGGACGCCTGTTCGGCCCACTGGCCTTTACCAAGACCTATGCCATGGCCGCCGCCGCCGGCCTCTCTGTCACCCTTGTACCGGTGCTGATGGGCTACTGGATTCGTGGGCATATCCCCAGCGAACAGCAGAACCCCTTGAACCGCTGGCTGATCAGCGCTTACCGGCCGGTGCTGGAGTGGGGGCTGGCCTGGCCCAAGGTGACCCTGGCGCTGGCCGTGCTGGTCTTTGTGTCCAGTCTGTGGCCCCTCAGCAGGCTCGGAGGAGAGTTCCTGCCGCCCATGGACGAAGGCGATCTGTTGTACATGCCTTCGGCCCTGCCCGGCTTGCCGGCGAGCAAGGCAACCCAACTGCTACAGCAAACCAACCGCATGATCCTTACGGTGCCGGAGGTGGCCCAGGTATTTGGCAAAGCCGGGCGAGCGGAGACAGCTACCGATCCGGCGCCGCTGGAAATGTTCGAGACCACCGTGCAGTTCAAACCGCGCGAACAATGGCGCGCAGGTATGACGCCAGAGAAGCTGATTGAAGAGCTGGATCGGGCGGTGAAAGTCCCAGGGCTGTCCAACATCTGGGTGCCGCCAATTCGCAACCGCATCGACATGCTGGCCACGGGGATCAAGAGCCCCATCGGCGTGAAGGTCTCCGGAACCTCCCTGGTCGATATCGAGCGCATTACTCGCGATATCGAGGCGGTGGCCAAAGACGTATCTGGGGTGAGCTCCGCGCTGGCAGAGCGCCTCACCGGCGGGCGCTATGTGGATATCCAGATCGATCGCCTGGCCGCGGCACGCTACGGCCTGAGTATTGCGGACGTACAGGCGGTGGTATCGGGTGCCATTGGCGGCAGCAATATCAGCGAGACGGTCGAAGGACTGGCCCGCTTTCCGATTAACCTGCGCTATCCCAAGGAGTGGCGGGACAGTCCCCAGGCGCTAAGGCGTATGCCGATCCTCACCCCTGCCGGCCAGCAGATCACCTTGGGCACCGTCGCCCAGGTTAGCCTGACCGAAGGGCCGCCGATGCTGCGCAGCGAGAACGGGCGCCTGTCAGGCTGGGTGTATGTCGATGTCCGTGGGCGCGACCTGGCATCGACCGTGCGTGAGCTGCAGCAACGCGTAGCTGAGCGGGTAAAACTCGACGCCGGCATGACCGTTTCTTACTCCGGTCAGTTTGAGTACCTGGAGCGCGCCAATGCGCGGCTGTCCTGGGTGGTGCCGGCGACCTTGTTGATTATCTTCGTGCTGCTCTACCTGACCTTCAGCCGCTTCAGCGAGGCCCTGCTGATCATGGCCACCCTGCCCTTCGCCCTGTCGGGGGGCATCTGGCTGCTCTATTGGTTCGGCTTCAACTTGTCGGTGGCCACTGGGGTCGGCTTCATTGCCCTGGCCGGCGTCTCGGCCGAGTTCGGGGTGATCATGCTGTTGTATTTGAAGAACGCCTGGCATGCTCGGCTGGACTCCGGACGCAGCGGTGATCCGGCCCTGCTTGAGGCCATTCGGGAAGGCGCGGTGCTGCGTGTCCGTCCCAAGGTGATGACGGTTGCCGTGATCATTGCCGGCCTGCTGCCCATTCTCTGGGGCAGTGGAGCGGGTTCAGAGGTGATGAAGCGCATTGCCGCCCCCATGGTTGGCGGCATGATCACCGCCCCGCTGATGTCCATGCTGGTCTTGCCGGCCGCCTACTGGCTGATGCGAAGGCAGCATACACAGAAGGTTCGCGCACCGCAGGAGCTATAGCTTTACAAACCCGGGCAAGCCACGCGCCAAGCTGACTTGCCCGGGTAACGCGGCAGGCAGCATTACGGCGATGTAACTTTGACTTCATTTTTATGACAGGTTGAGCGGATATATTTTAATCACCACCTTGAAGGAGTGATTAAACATGAAAAGCCTCAAAGTTGTTGCAGCCCTTGCCGCTATGGTTGTTTCCTCTGCCACTCTGGCAGAAGGCGGCGCTGATCGTGTTTATGGTCGGATGATTCAGGCCAATGAGCAGGCCATGCAAGAGTATGCTGCCGCTAACGGAAAGAATCCGCCTGAAGTTATTCATTACCGCTACGGCATGAAGCTCGATATCGCCAGGGTCGTGGCCACTACCCCGACGGACTCTAGCTGCGGTGTGATGCCGGCCCAGATGACCTACGAGGACTCCAATGGCGATCTGAATATTCTTGAATACCGGGCAGCCGGGACAGGTTGCCGTAATCAAAACTAGATAAATGACATCGCGCTGACTGAAATGTAATTTCCAAGTCACCCTGACGTTATTTGGCATGTGGAAGTATGACAAAAGCGCGCTCGGCTATGCCGGCGCGCTTGGCGCATATATCCAACAACACAATGAAACTGCCAATAACATCAGGAGCATTTATGAACAACAAGGCCCTATTTGGACTTTCTCTAATCGCTCTAAGTGTCAGCACCGGACAAGCAATGGCCGCCGGCGAGAAAGGCGAGGGATTTATCGAAGGCAGTAGCCTGACCATTCTCAATCGAAACCTCTACTTCAACCGTGATTTCCGCAAAGGCCAGTCCAGTAGCTCAGGTAACGGCTACTCGGAAGAGTGGGCGCATGGCGTGATCGGCCGATTCGAGTCTGGCTACACCGAAGGCACCGTAGGCTTTGGTGTCGATGCCTTTGCAATGCTGGGACTCAAGCTGGACACAGGCGACGGTCGATCTGGTGCAGGCGGCTCAGTCGATGTGATGCCGTATAACAGCCTCGGGCAGGCTGAGGACAACTACTCCAAGCTGGGCGGTGCAGTAAAAACACGGTTCATGGATACCGAAATCAAGGCAGGCGATGTCTTTCCTGTCAGCCCGGTCGTCCAGTACGGTGATGCGCGGCTTTTACCGGAGAGTTTCCGCGGCATCACCGTGGCCAACACCAGTGTGGAAGGACTGTCGCTTCAAGGCGGTCGCCTTCACTCGATGAGCCAGCCCAACAGCAGCAGCATGCGTGACGGCTTCGCCACCTTCTACGCGGGCGAAGTCGACTCTCCATGGATCGCCTATTTCGGCGGAGACTACACGCTCAACGACAACCTGGGCTTCAGTCTCTACACCAGTCGGCTCAAGGATGCCTGGAACCAATACTATGCGGGCACCACGCTGAGCTATCCGCTTGCGGACGATGTCGCCTTGATCGGTGGGCTGAACTACTACAATGCGGTTGATGAAGGGAAGCAGCTCCTCGGGAGCTTCGATAACAACATCTGGAGCGGTAGGGTCGGCATCCAGTTCGGCGCGCACACCGTCCTGGTTGGACTCCAGCGCAACAACGGCGATGACGACTTCGACTACTTGCGCCAATCGGACTCCATCTACCTCGACAACTCCATTCAGTACAGTGACTTCAACTCTCCCAAGGAGAAGTCATGGCAGGTGCGCTATGACCTGGATATGGAGCCTTTCGGTGTGCCCGGATTGAGCTTCATGACTCGATATGCTCAGGGCTGGGATGCCGACTACAGCAACGCAAACGAGGTCTACATGCGCCGAGATGACAATGGCGATCCGTTGACCAACCAGAAGCGCTGGGAACGTGACATCGAGGCCAAGTACGTTGTGCAGTCTGGATCGCTGAAGAACATGTCCTTTCGCATTCGACAAGCCACGACTCGCGCCACTGACTTCGAGTCGGATTTGGATGAGTTCCGCTTCATCGTCGAGTACCCACTGGAAGTGCTTTAAGGCCAGTGCGCGAGCGGTTTGAATGCCGCTCGCATTTTGACTCTGCTGTCCCCTATAGTGCTCCTTTGGTTTGGAGACAGCCCTTGGCGCCCGTCGGGCGCCTTTTTTACTTAGGGGTAGTTTGAAGAAGATCGGCCACTCGTTCCCAAGCGGCCGCGGTGGAATGGGCTGCTACTCGGCGGGATATTCTGCAACGACCTGATCGGCACCCGTCTTGGTCAAGCCAATGACCTGGTAGGCATGCTGTACGCCATCAACTTCCATTCCCGGAGAGCCCGCCGGCATCCCGGGAACCGCGATACCAACCAGATCATTGCGCTTGCTGAGTTCGAGGACCTGAGCAGCTGGTACATGACCTTCGACGAACTTGCCGTCAATCACCGCGGTGTGGCAAGACGCCAACCGTGGCGCGACCCCCAGGCGTTGTTTCACTGCTGTCATGTTGCTTTCGACATGGTCGACGACTTTAAAGCCATTCGCTTCGAGGTGCGAGATCCACTTCTTGCAACACCCACAATTGGCATCACGATGGACATCAATCGTCAGGGCATCAGCTGCTTGAAGCGCAGATGTGGCGGATAGAGCGGCCAGCAGGGCCAGATATTTAGCTTTCATGAACGTGCTCTTTGCCATCGGCGTGGGTGTGGGTCTTGGGTG
Source organism: Pseudomonas sp. Marseille-Q0931 (assembly GCF_940789645.1). Taxonomy (NCBI): domain Bacteria; kingdom Pseudomonadati; phylum Pseudomonadota; class Gammaproteobacteria; order Pseudomonadales; family Pseudomonadaceae; genus Pseudomonas; species Pseudomonas sp. Marseille-Q0931. The sequence continues at coordinate 1,024,107 of NZ_CALNWT010000001.1, forward strand.
AGGCATTCGGAGCCTGCTCGGAGTGATGATCGCCTCCGTTTGAGGACGCCTCATCCCCAGCATGGTGGTCATCGCCATTCATATTCGAGTGGTGATCAGCTTCAGACGCGGAGCCGCCTTCGTGACCCGTAGCTGCGGCATCGTGATGACCAGGCTCTCCGGCATCACCTGAGCCATGATGGTCTTCGCCACCGCCGCTATTACCATGATGCCCAGGCTTGTTGTCGCCATGCTGCCCTTCATGGTTGTGCATCTGCGTTTCCCCGCCACCATGCTGATGGCCACCGCTGGATGCGACGAGTGTTTGGTACTGCTTGGCATCCATCGTCGGCAGCTGGTTGAGGAAGGCGACCATGCCCCAGATGTACTGATCGCCCATGCTCTTGCCCCACGCAGGCATACCCGTTGCCTTGATGCCGTGCTTGATCACCCAGAAAGTAGCAGCGGGATTGCCATCGACACCGATCTTGGCGAGGTTGGGGGGCGCAGGATAAAGCGATTGGCTCAACTCGGTCTCCGCCACACCTGGCGCCAAGTGGCAGCCAATGCACATCGAGTTGTAGTTACCCGCACCGGTGCGAATAAGAGCTTGATCATCGAGGTTGGGCACCTCGATGTCCCGCGAGCGAACCTCGATAGAGCGGTCACGGGCCATCGATAAGAAGGCGTGCACTGCAGGAAAATGCGGGTCGTCGGCCCCGACGTTGACCACGCCAAAGTAGGCGCCGGCCAGGACAGCTGTGCTACCGACTACGCCAGCCGCCACCAAAGTTTTAATTGTTCTTTTCATGTCAGGTTCTCAAAACCACATCCGGATACCGGCGACAAAACGCGCCTCGTCTACATCACCGCCCTCGTCGCGAACCATGTCTGCCGTGTTGCCATAGGAGCGGCTCCAGGAGACCCCGACATAGGGGGCAAACTGCCTGACAATCTCGTAACGCAGACGCAAGCCGAGCTCGGTATTGGCCAACCCCGATCCGACACCACGCTCAGGATCGTTCTTGCCGTAGAAGTTCATTTCGGCAATTGGCTGGAGTATCAGTCGGTTGGTCAGCAGAATGTCGTACTCGCCCTCCAGTCGGGCAGCGGTCTGGCCATTCTCGCCCACGAAGGCGGTGGCTTCGGCCTCGAAGGCGTAAAGCGCCATGCCCTGAACACCGAAGGCGGCCCAGGTCTGCGGCGACTCGGGTTTGAAGTCCTGACGAACTCCCGCGACGACGTCCCACCAAGGGCCGATCGAGCGGCCGTACAGCAACTGCAACTCCGCATCCTCAGTCACGCCGTTGGTACGCTCGCCTTCGGAGCGGAACCAGACTCGGTTGATGTCACCGCCTACCCAGCCCGACGCATCCCAGGCCAGGGTGCTGCCCTCATCTGCATCCTGGTATTCGAGCTGATCGAGCAAGAAAAAGCTGTTGATGGCGCTGTCGTGCACCTTATGGCCAGGTAGAGGCGGAAAAGCCGCTTGGCGATCAGCATCCGTCAGAACGGGTATCGGCGTACGGCTGGTGGTTCTTGGAGCTTCAGTGGAGCCATGGTTCATCTTTGAATGATCCATGCCGTCCATCTGCCCTTGCATGGCGCCATGGTTCATCTTGCTGTGGTCCATGACTGGAGCCTTATCTTGGCTCTGGCTGTGGCCCATTTGGCTATGATCCATGCTGCCCGAAGCACCCTGCATGGCACCATGGTCCATCTTGCTGTGATCCATGCCCTCCATCGGCGCTTTGGTAGCGCCGTGGTTCATCTGGCTATGGTCCATCGACATGGCGCCGTGCCCCATTGCCGAATGATCCATTTCTTCCGCAGCCAAGGTAACGCCGCCGCTGAACGCACTCAGCGACACAGCCAGCGCCAAGAGAGATGGACGTGAAAACTTAGTGGTCATGGTTCGAACCTGCTTCGGCTTCGGTGCCGCCATGCTTATCCATCATGTTTTCGTGATTCATGCCGTCATGCTTCATGTCTCCGTGATCCATGGCGCCATGATCCGTCTGCTGGCCAGCCGCCTTATCCTTCGACTGATCTGCGTGATTGCCACTGGCGGTCTTGGGCGCAGCCGACTCGGCAGCATGTTGTTCGTGCTCACTGTGTCCCTCACCTGCCAACGAAACCGGTGCGTGCAGGGCAGCCAATAAGCTAAACATGACTGCGCTGCCAGTCAGGGCATTTCGCTTCATAAAAGTGCTCATCAGAAATCTCCTTTACTCATCCACACGAACTTCACGGAACATGCCCATTTCCATGTGGAGCAGCAGGTGGCAGTGATAGGCCCATCGCCCCAACGCATCGGCAGTCACTCGATAGCTGCGCTTGGAACCTGGCGGCATGTCGATGGTGTGTTTTCGCACCAAGAAATTGCCGTTCGCATCCTCCAGGTCGCTCCACATGCCATGAAGATGGATCGGATGAGTCATCATGGTGTCGTTGACCAGCGTGATGCGAACACGCTCGCCGTACTTGAGGCGCAGAGGCTCGGCGTCAGAGAACTTGATGCCATCGAAGGACCAGGAGAATTTCTCCATGTGCCCGGTAAGGTGCAGCTCGATGGTGCGACTTGGTTCGCGACCATCCGGGTCGAGGAAGGTGCTGCGCAGGTCAGAGTACGTAAGGACGCGTCGGCCGTTGTCTCGCAAACCAATACCTGGGTCGTCCAACTTGTGCGTCGGTGTCATGGTCTGCATATCGACCAGCGGGTTGTTGGTCTCTGAGGCTGGGTGTGCCTGCATCGCACCTGCCATGCCTGCCATGCCCGAATGATCCATTCCAGCCATCTGGCTGTGATCCATGCCGGCCATGCCACCCTGCATGCTCCCATGATCCATGCCCGCCATACTCCCGTGGTCCATTCCGGCCATGTTCCCGTGATCCATGCCGCCCATGCTGCCGTGATCCATACCCATGTCGCCCATGGCAATCAGCGGACGCGGGTCGGGGCTGGGTACCGGTGCACTCAACCCCTCCTGTACAGCAAGGGTGCCGCGCGCATAGCCAGTGCGATCCATGGATTGGGCAAACACGGTATAGGCCTGTTCGCTGTCTGGTTCGACTATCACGTCGTAGGTCTCGGCCACGGCGATACGGAACTCGTCGACGCTGACCGGTTTGACGTGCAGACCATCGGCCGCAACCACAGTCATCTTCAGGCCCGGGATGCGCACATCGAAATAGGTCATCGCCGAGGCGTTGATGAAGCGCAGGCGGATCTTTTCGCCCGGTTTGAATATGCCGGTCCAGTTGCCATCAGGTGCCTGGCCATTCATCAGGTAGGTGTAGGTGTAGCCACTGACGTCAGCGAGATCCGTCGGGCTCATCTTCATCTCGGCCCACATCTTGCGATCGGCTACCGCAGCGGACCACCCCATCTCGCTCACGTCATTGATGAAATCACCAACGGTGCGCTTGTGGTAGTTGTAGTAGTCCGACTGCTTTTTGAGCTTGGCCAGTACCCGCGCTGGATTTTCATCGGTCCAGTCGCTCAGCAGCACGACATAATCACGGTCGTAACTGAAGGGCTCGGGTTCCTTGGCGTCGATGACCAGCGCGCCGTATACGCCGACTTGCTCCTGGAGCCCCGAGTGGCTGTGATACCAGTAGGTGCCGTTCTGGTTGACCTTGAACTTGTACTCATACATGCCGTCGGGGGCGATGCCATGGAAGCTCAGGCCCGGAACGCCATCCATGTTCGCCGGCAGGATAATGCCGTGCCAGTGAATGGACGTGTCCTCCTTGAGGCGGTTGCGTACGCGCAACGTCACGGTCTCGCCCTCCCGCCAGCGCAGGATTGGGCCTGGCAGCGAGCCATTGATCGTCATGGCGGTACGCGCTGCGCCGGTGATGTTTACCGGAGTCTCTCCGATAAACAGGTCGAAATCGTTACCGCTCAGCACGTTCGGCTGACCTGGGCTGGTTACCGCCCAGACCGGCGTGCGCCACATGCCCATGCCGCCGAGAATACCGGCGGCGGCGAGGCCTTTGACGAAAGTACGTCTTGTGGTTTTGCTTTGCATGCCGTTATGTCCAATCCGTCAGATGAGCCGGTGATATGCATCCGGTCTCGGGTTCATTGACTGCTCCAGTGTCGGGAGATTTGATCTTCAAGCCTTGCGTGCTGCGCAAGTTCCCCCTGACACCAAGCAGTATGAAACTGCCATATCTCAACCATCCGGGTGATTACATTTCTGTAAGGTTGAGGGGGCTCAGCAGCTGGCGTGTTCCGCCTGTTTGGCTTGGCTGCCGGCGACAGGAGCTTCATCGTTCTGCTGCTTGGCCAACTGATAGGCTTCCAGCGAGACCTGGCGGGCTTGTTCCATGCGTGCAAACGTGCGATCAGCACCGCCTTCGGCCATCGCCAGGCTGGAAACACTCAGGGCAGCAACTACAAACAGGGTTTTGATCGATTTCATTTCGTTAATCCTCAGAAGTTTAGAAGCCCCTGTAACTAGTGGGGACGAGCGTTAAGCTCGCTGCTACGTTAACCACGACGCCCTGTCAGCAACCTGATCCGAACATTACAGTTCTGTCAGTTTGCTATTTCTTTCTTGTAGGCCCTCTTGAAGGCTCGGTACTGTCTTCCTGCCCGCGCAGCCTTGCGGATTCCATGGGCCTGATCGGTAGCAATGCCTGAGCTAACTCGTTCATTCGCACCGACGGATCGCGACCATCAAACAATCAAGAGAGATAGCCACTATGTCGAACAAATCCAACGTAGCTACCGGTGCCGCCTTGGCTCTGGTGGCCGCCAGCCTGTTCTCCACCCTGCCCGTCCAGGCTGCTCAGGAAACCAAAGCAGCAGAAGTGAAGTGCTTCGGGATCAATGGTTGCAAAGGGCAGAACGACTGCATGACCGCGAAAAACGACTGCAAAGGCCAAGGCGAATGCAAAGGCCAAGGGTTCAAGTTGATGACCCAGACCAAATGTGACGAAGCCGGTGGCAAAACCAGCGAATAAGGCGGTTCAGGGGAGTGCATGCCACTCCCCTGCTGGAGTCTCGAATGAGTAAGCGCAAAACTCTGGGTTTCGGTCTTGGCCTTCGTAACGAGTATTACCGGCAGATCCTGGAGGAACGGCCTGCGGTCGACTGGTTCGAGATCATTTCCGAGAATTACCTGGTGGAGGGCGGCAAGGCTCTCTACTTCCTTGATGCGATCGGCGAGCACTACCCCCTGGTGATGCACGGAGTATCTCTTTCGATTGGCGGCTCACATGCCTTGGACATAGACTACCTACGACAGCTCAAGCAGCTGGCGGATCGGGTGCAGCCTCAGTGGGTGTCTGATCACCTGTGCTGGAGTCGAGGCAACGCCCATCAACTTCACGATCTGCTACCGCTGCCGTTTACCCAGGAGAGCCTGCTGCATGTCGCGGCCCGAGTGCGCTTGGTGCAGGATGTTTTGGAACGTCCCATCGTGCTGGAGAACGTTTCCTCCTACGTGCAGTGGACAACATCCAGCATGAGCGAGTCTCAGTTCCTCTCGGAGCTCAGTTACCTGACCGGGTGCGAGCTGCTTTTCGACGTGAACAACGTCTACGTCAGTTCGTGCAACCAGGGTTTCGACCCTTGGCAGTTCATCATGGAATTGCCGCACGAGCGGATTCGGCAAATTCACCTGGCCGGGCACAGCGATTACGGGCAGTACCTCATCGACACCCATGACCAGCCCATCGCTGATCCGGTTTGGTCTCTCTACAGCAAGACTTTGAGCTACTTGGGCCCGACATCGACCTTGATCGAGCGGGATGACCAGTTTCCGCCGCTGGAAGAGCTGTTGTCCGAATTAGCACATGCCCGTGCTATCGCCAAATCTGTGATATCGGTGGCCACCCCTTGAGCCTGATCGCCGTACAGACTGCATTTGAAACTTACCTGACAGGTGACAGTGCCCTGCCCTCCAACGAGCTTTTGGAGCAGATCCGAGGTAGCACAGCGCTGAGTGCTCTCGAAGGCCTGCAGATCTACCACAATGCTTACCGTTCGCGCCTGCTTGCGGTATTGCGAGAAGACTTCCCTGCCCTGCTTCACTGGATCGGCAACGAATCATTCGAGCAGCTCGCACTGGCCTACTTGGCCGCCTGGCCACCACGACATTTCAGCAGTCGCTGGCTGGGCGAGAAGCTGCCCGAGTTCATTAGCAGCTTCGTCGAAAAACCCCAACTATCGCCGATGCGCGAACTCGCGGAACTGGAATGGGCCTTTACACTGGCCTTCGACGCTCAGGATGTCGAAGCGCTTTCGCTGGAGACCATGAGTGATTTTTCGGCTGAAGACTGGATTTCACTCAGGGTTTCCCTGACTGCATCTGCCCGGTGGTTGCAGCTGCAGTACAACACGCTGGAGTTGTGGAAAGCCGCCAAGTCCGGCAGCTTGCTGCCTGATATTACCCGCCTGCCAACGAACCTAGCCTGTCTTGTTTGGCGTCATGAACTCGTCTGCCAGTACCGGAGCCTGGAGCCAGCGGAGGCTTCGGCATTGCAGTTTCTCATCGAGGGCGGATCGTTCGCTGAACTCTGCGAGTCGTTGAGCGCCACGCATGGCGAGCAAGCTCCCTTGCAAGCCGCGACCTGGTTGAAGTTGTGGGTCAACGACGGTTTGCTAACGCGCGGCCAGCTATTACACGAATGACCCGGAACCTTTAGGCTAGCGCTCTCTCTTTGGCCACTCCCGAGCGCTTCTATGACTCACCGCATCATTCATTTCAAACAGCAAGCCTTGCTTGACCCAGAGACCTATCAGGCAATGCTGGCCGACGGCGTTGGTCACTGGGAGCGGCTTTCAGGAGAAGTCGTCGGCATAGAAGACGAAAAAAGCCACGAGTTCGCTGCATTGAAATGCCTGTTTAAGCGCAAGCGGTACTCCTATGACACGCTGGAAATGCGCGAGCCAGGCGATCACTCAAACTGGCTTCGGGGCCGAGATGGTTCAGAAGGTATGACCAACGAGGTCACCAGTATCCCGGGGCTAAAAGAGCTCTCAGAGCTGGAGATTTAGTTGCTTGGCAGATCAGCGCTCAAGCGCTGACCTGGGCCGAATAGCCAAGCTCCTGGATGAGTTCGCGGATCGATTCGGCACTTTCTGTGCTCTCGACGGTGACCTTTCCGGCCGCTCGATCCACTTCTACTCGTGCATCCTGATCCAGAGCTTGGATGGCCTTCGTAATTTTGCTCACGCAACTGCCACAGCCCATCCCCGCAACACTCAGACTGAACATATCTTTCACCTCATTTCGTGCGCGGCTCAAGTTGCCGCACGGACAGAATCGACCTTGACACGATGGCAAGGTCAAGTGTGCAGACGCTTGCAGGCACCGACGCACAGGTCATTCGCGTCCAGAATACTGGACTTCTCACGTCCCCCAGACCAATAGACATTTAATTTCGGGGACCTGCACCCAGTCGAGCGCCTGGATAGGGGAGCACGCAAAATTCGGAAAAAATCGGACAGTAAGGTTTCAGGGAAACCGCAGCGGCCTTAACCTCCCATCCTCCAGCCTGTGATTCTTCCGCCAGACGTACTCGCCAGTCAGGTTGATGTTTCTCCCAGCCGAGTGGTCGTAGGAGTTACAGCAACTTGCCGTCCACCGGCTTACCCATATAGGTTCTTACCTGGGTGGCGCGTTCCAGGTTCACCGTATTCCAGACCACGATGGCAGCCGTCATCAGGTTGAGGAACTCAAATCAACAGACAATGCATTCAGCGCTCTTCTATCAACTCCCCGAATAACTCTCTAACCTTTGCTTTCGCATCGGCGAGCGCAACTTTGCCATGATCAGTTATCTGATAGACGCGGCGGTCACGGCTATCTCTGCGCTCATTGTTGGAGGTCAGATAACCCTTCTTTTCCAATCCATGGAGCATTGGATACAGGGTACCTGCGCTGATCTCGTAACCGTGACGCCTCAGTTCTTCGATGATACCGAGACCGAAAACGGGCTCTTCGACCGCGTGGTGCAGAATGTGCAAGCGGATCAAACCGCCGTAGAGATCTTTGTCCGTCAAGCTCTCAACCTCAAAGCGCTACGCTTAACAACCAGCCTGCGGGAGCACTGCCGATCACAACCAGCCATGGCGGCAGCTTCCAGAACATCAGGGCTATCAGCGCCACAAGCGCCAAACCGAAGTCTTGCGGGGCAAGAATCGCACTCGTCCATACCGGCTGATAGAGAGCGGCCAGCAGCAGCCCTACAACGGCGGCATTAATACCCAACAAGGCCGCTTGCATACGAGTATTGCGGCGCAGTCGCTCCCAAAACGGCAACGCGCCCACGACTAGAAAGAAAGATGGCGCGAAAATCGCTAGCAGACAGATCAGCCCACTTTGCCAACCGGTAGGAGTTTGATTCATCGAAGCGCCGAGAAACGCCGCAAAGGTGAATAGAGGGCCGGGGACGGCCTGTGCGGCACCGTAGCCTGCCAGAAATGCGTCATTGCTGACCCAGCCGGTAGGCACGACCTCAGCTTGCAGTAACGGCAGCACAACATGGCCACCGCCAAAGACCAGTGATCCGGCTCGGTAGAAGGCGTCTACCATCGACAGCGCCTGAATGCCAAATAAGCTCGCCAACAACGGCAACACCATCAGCAGCACAAAGAACAGCGTCAACCAGAGTAGGCCAACATGCTGCCGGACAGGAATCGGCAGTGGATCATGCGCTAATCCCTGCTGAGGCTTGAACAACAACAGGCCTATAACGGCTGCAATGGCGATAACCAGCACCTGTCCCCAGGCGGACGGCACCAAAAGGACAACGCAGGTCGCTGCCGCCATGATAGTGATGCGCGGGGTATCTGGACAGAGATTGCGAGCCATCCCCCATACAGCTTGTGCGACCACCGCCACCGCCACTACCTTCAAGCCATGCAACACTCCTGGTGGCATCGCATCGCCGTAACTGGCAATTCCCAGTGCAAACAATATCAGTGCAACCGCAGACGGCAGTGTGAAGCCTGCCCAGGCGGCCAACGCCCCGGAATAGCCGGATCGAGACAACCCGACCGCAATGCCGACCTGGCTGCTGGCCGGCCCCGGCAGGAACTGGCAAAGCGCAACCAAGTCCGCATAGCTCTGTTCGCTCAGCCATTTGCGGCGCGTCACGAATTCATCTCGGAAGTAACCCAAGTGGGCGATTGGGCCGCCGAAGGAAGTCAGCCCTAGTCGGAGAAAGATAAGAAAGACAGCCCATGGGCTGTGATCGCTGGATCGGCGTCTAGTCATGTTTGATGTCCTGCACTGCGTTCTTGAAAGCCACATAATGTCGAAATTCGCTATCGAATTTCGATTATTCGCAGTGAATATGACACCTAGATGAACTTGCAGCCTAAACGAGATAGCAGACCGAGCCGCTGTCGATAACCCTTAACGTACGATTTTTCCGACTACTGCGGACTCCGTGTATAAACCGGAAATTGTTGATTTCATTAAGGCAATGAAGGACACGGCTACCCGTGTTTCGGCTGCTAGCTGAAGTTGGAAGCTACCGTACGACATTGTCCGGTCAGATACGCATCAAGAAAATCTCTCCCTGTAGATGGTGGGAACATCGTCTTGTCTAGCAGGCTAGCCGATGTCCGTTGATTTCAATCTCAGAGCATTGAAGACCACCGACGCAGAGCTGACGCTCATCGCCAGCGCAGCAATCAAGGGCGACAGAAGATTCCCCGTGAGCGGGTACAGTAGCCCCGCTGCTAGCGGGATTCCCATCGCGTTGTAGAGGAATGCAAAGGCAAGGTTCTGCCTCATGTTCTTCACCGTGGCCACCGACAAGGTGCGCGCCCGCAGGATGCCCATCAGGTCTCCCTTGACCAGGGTCACTTGGGCGCTGTTCATCGCCACGTCGGTGCCCGTGCCCATAGCGATGCCTACGTCGGCCCTGGCCAAGGCCGGCGCATCGTTGATGCCGTCGCCCGCCATGGCAACACGCCGGCCATAGCTCTGCAGTTCGGCGACTAATTTCTCCTTGTCCTGCGGTTTCACCTCGCCATGCACCTCCTCGATGCCTAACTGCTTCGCCACGGCTCTTGCTGTGGTGAGGCCATCGCCAGTGGCCATGATGACCTTCACGTCAGCGTTCTGGAGTTGAGCAACAGCCTGTTGGGAGGTCGGTTTGATTGGATCGGAAACGGCCAGGAGACCCGCCAGGCGACCATCGACGGCCAGATAGATGATGCTGATGCCCTCCAGGCGCAGTTGCTCTGCACGGTTACGCAGCGGAGTAATATCGACGCCCGCCTCCTCCATCAACGCTGTGTTCCCAAGCTGCAGTTGATGGCCATCGACCTGTCCGCGTACACCAATACCTGAGCCAGATTCGAAGGTCTCCGGTTTCACCAGGGCAAGATCCTGTTCACGCGCATGATCGACAATGGCATGCGCCAGCGGATGCTCGCTGCCCTGGTCGAGGCTTGCGGCCAAGCGCAGAACCTCGACCGAGTCGAACGGCCCGGTTCCCTCTGCACTATGAAAGGCCGGCCGCCCCTGCGTCAGTGTCCCGGTCTTGTCGACGATCAAGGTGTCGATTTTGCAGAGGTTCTCGATAGCGCTGGCATCGCGGAACAACACACCGCTGCTGGCGGCCTTGCCGGTCGAGACCATGACCGACATCGGCGTTGCCAAGCCCAGGGCGCATGGGCAGGCAATGATCAGTACGGCCACAGCGTTGATCAGGCCAAATACCCAACCTGATTCCGGCCCGAACACCCCCCAGCCAAAAAATGTCAGGATCGCGATCAGGATCACCCCCACCACGAAATACCCTGCCACGGCATCGGCCATACGCTGCATGGGCGCCTTGGAACGCTGGGCCTTAGCCACCATCTGGACGATCTGCGACAACATGGTTTCGGCGCCCACCTTCTGCGCTTCCATCACCAGGCTGCCGTGGGTGTTCAGGGTGGCACCGATGAGGGTATCCCCTGCCCGCTTGGTGACGGGCACCGGCTCGCCGGTGAGCATCGACTCGTCAACAGCGCTCTCGCCCTCCAGCACGGTGCCATCCACCGGGACTTTTTCGCCCGGCCGGACACGCAAGTGGTCACCCTGATGGACGTGGGTCAGCGGAATATCTTCTTCCTGGCCGTCAGGCCTGATGCGCCGGGCAGTCTTGGGGGCCAATCCCAGCAGTGACTTAATGGCGGCAGAGGTCTGCGAGCGGGCTTTGAGTTCGAGCATCTGGCCCAACAGCGTGAGCGAGATGATCACCGCGGCGGCCTCGAAGTAGACGCCGATGCGTCCATCCTGAACGAAGGCCGCCGGGAACCACTGCGGCACCAGGGTGGCTGCCACGCTGTAGAGGTAGGCGGCTGCAGTTCCTAATCCGATCAGGGTCCACATATTAGGGCTGCGTTGCCGGATGGAGTCTATTCCGCGAGTGAAAAATACCCAGCCACCCCAAAGCGTCACGGGCGTTGCCAGAACCAGCTCAACCCAGTTCTGGGATGTTCCATGGAACAGCTGCAAGGAATGACCAGCCATCGCCAGCACGGTCACGATGACGGTCAATGGCAGGGTCCACCAGAACCGTCGCGAAAAGTCTTTCAGCTCCGGATTTTCTTCGTCCTCCAGCTCTGGAATGACGGGTTCGAGCGTCATCCCACAGATCGGGCAGTTGCCAGGGCTCGGTTGGCGAATCTCGGGATGCATCGGGCAGGTGTATTCAGCCCCCAGTCCTGCCTGAGTTGAGTACTCTGGCGGAGCGGCATGCTGGTGGTGCCCGGCATGCGATTGATGGCTCATGTACTGATGAGGGGCTGCCTGGAACTTCTCCTGGCATTTTGTACTGCAGAACCGATAGGCCCTTCCCTCAAAGTTCTCCTCGTAAGGACTATCAGATTTGACCTCCATGCCACACACCGGATCGCGTGGGCTCTCTGGATGGCCGTGCGAGTGATGTGCATGGCCCTGGTCATGATGGCAGGAGGTCTTTTGCATTCGAGTTACTTCCTATCCTCGTCCTTGGAAACTGCGGCTCCGCTGGAGTGGGAGTGCCCGCCATGATTGTGGCCAAACAGATGCATCAGCGGGCATAGCAGCAGGATGAGGTATGGCAAAGCCTGCGAAAGATGACCGTAATGCTCGCGCGCGACATAGAAGATGCCGATTACGGCCAGCATGATCAGTGCGATGCCAATCTTGCTCTTCCAAAAAGGTGGTTCCGTAGTGCCAGTGTGGTGCGTGTGATCCATGACAATAGCCTCGGTTCAATGACCATAGAATCAGCATAGGTTGCTCTGGCCAGGCAGAGTTGACGCGTATCAATGGAGTTCAGCGTACGGTCACCTTACCGACCATTCCCGACTGATAATGTCCAGGAACATTGCAGGCGAACTCCAGATCAGTAGCGTCGGAGAAGGTCCAGATCAGCTCTTCGCGTGCACCTGGCTCGACCAGAACGCTGTTGGGATCGTCGTGCTCCATGCCGACCATCTTCATGCCGCCCATGGCGTGGTCCATTTTGCTCATGTCATGCGCTGCAGTCGGGGACAGCGTGCCGTTCTGAAACATCGCAGCCATCTCTTTCTGATGCGCAGCATGGGATGCCGCTTTGCCAAGGTTGAACTCGTGCAGCAGGGCTCCCTCGTTCAGCAGTACGAAGCGAACCGTCTCGCCCGCCTTGATTTCCATTGCCTTGGGTTCAAAGAAGATGTCCCCCATCCGTACCTCGATGGTGCGATCTACTGCCTGACTATCTCCCGACTGGCCGATGCTGTCTTTGTTGTGGCCCGGGCTGGCCATCGCGTTGGCTGCGCTGAATAGCAAACCCACGGTGGTGATCAAAGAAAGGGATTTGAGGGGTAGGCGTTTCATGGTTAGACCTCGCTGGGATGCTGGAAATCTCATGCTATTACTCGCTTGCTGCCAGGCCGCTGCCCCCAAATCTACAACTGCGTCAGCTGGGAAAAAGCACGGCGCCATAGAGGCGCCGCTAGGCCAAAGGAGCAATCACGGAAGGCCTGGAAGATGGGAAAATCCTTATCGATGGCACTCTTTGTCGGCCATCATCAGCTTGTGCTCGCGGATCATTTGAGCCAGCACGTCGTCTACCAGCTCGTCATGCTTTTCCATCCAGGCCATATGCTCTTCGGTCGACATACCCGGAGCAGGATGTTCGTCGTGCAGCTGACTCATAATGTTTTCGAGCATTCTCATGTGCTCCTGCATGTGCACATGTCGCTCGCTGGCTGGGGCCTTCTCCGCCTGGATCAGCAAAGTTTCTGCTTTGTCGCGCATCTGCTGGATGCGTTCGAATACACGGTCGCTGCCCCCTTCGGCCCAAGCCATAGAAGACAGCAGTAGCGAACCAACCAGAAGCAAAGGTTTCAGCGATTTCATGGGCAGTCTCAAGCAGTGCAAACTATGGCCGGCATCTCTGCTTTCGGTCTATCGAGGGCCGAGAGCACAACCTAGTGCTCATGCTTGCACCCTAGACAAGCCACCCTGTCAGCGACCTGAAACCAGGATTACATTTTCGTAAGCTTCTGGTTGGCGCCGCTGTTTGCCTGCAAACTCTGGCCACCCGTTTTTTGGAGTCTGCTCGCATGAAACTTCTGGTAGCTGAAGATGAACCCAAAACCGGTGCATATCTGCAGCAAGGCCTCACCGAAGCGGGATTCAATGTCGACCGGGTTATGACCGGTAAAGATGCTCTACAGCACGCGCTGAGTGAGCCCTATGACCTGCTGATCCTGGATGTGATGATGCCGGGGCTGGATGGCTGGGAAGTGCTGCGCATGGTGCGCGCCGCCGGAAAAGACGTCCCAGTGCTGTTCCTGACCGCACGCGATGGTGTGGAGGATCGCGTTAAAGGGTTGGAACTGGGCGCGGATGACTACCTGATCAAGCCCTTTGCTTTCTCAGAGCTTCTGGCCAGGGTCAGAACGCTGCTGCGCCGAGGCAATGGCTCACCCACGCAAACCACCATGAAAATTGCCGATCTGGAAGTCGATCTGATGAAACGGCGCGCTGTCCGGGGTGGGAAGAGAATTGACCTGACGGCGAAGGAGTTTTCACTGCTGGAACTGCTACTGCGCCGGCGCGGCGAAGTGCTCCCGAAATCGCTGATTGCTTCGCAGGTGTGGGACATGAACTTCGACAGCGACACCAACGTCATTGAGGTCGCTGTACGTCGGCTGCGCGCCAAGATCGATGACGATTTCGATCTCAAGCTGATCCATACCGCCCGCGGCATGGGGTACATGATGGATGCGCCGGAGTGAATATGAAGCACCTCTCGCTGACCGCTCGGATGAGCTTGATGTTCATGTCCGCGGTGATTGCCGTCCTGACAGTAGCGGGGCTGAGCTTCAACATGCTCAGCCAGCACCACTTTAAGATGCTGGACCGGCAGGCCCTGGTGGAAAAACTCGAATCAGCCAAACACATTCTCAACAACGCTCGCAGCGGAGCTAACCTCTCCGAGGAGTTACCGCAGTTGCGAGCCTTACTGGGGGCGCATCAGGATCTGGCCGCAACCATCCTGGCCAGCGACGGCGCAGTGCTCTTTTCCGACCCCAGAGCAGTCGAAGTGCCGGGACGCTTCAGGCGTGCCGATGAGCAGAGCATGTGGGAGTGGCAGAAAGACGAGCACATGTACCGGGGCATGACGGCTCAAATCTCTGTGACTGACCAACCCGAACCGCTTACAGCTCTGCTGATTCTCGATGTCACCAATCACACGCACTTTTTCGACACGCTGCAGCGATGGTTCTGGATTGGATTGGTCATCAGTGCCTTGGTCAGTGCGGCGCTTGGCTGGGTGGTTGCTCGCAGTGGTCTTAGGCCCCTGCGGCAAGTCACTGATGTAGCCTCCGGGATGTCCGCTCGCTCGTTACAGGAACGAATCCCTCTAGAACCAGTGCCGCGGGAACTTCAGCAACTGGTTCTATCCTTCAATGCGATGTTGGCTCGGCTAGAGGATGCCTTCGTTAGGCTCTCCAATTTTTCGGCCGACATTGCCCACGAGCTACGCACGCCCGTTAGCAACCTGATGACCCACACCGAGGTCGTGCTGAGCAAGAAACGCGATATCAATGCCTATGAAGAGAATCTGTACTCGAACCTGGAGGACTTGAAGCGCATGTCTCGCATGATCGATGACATGCTGTTCTTGGCCAAGGCTGATAATGGCCTGATCATCCCAGAGCAGGCCAGGATCGAACTGGCAGACGTAGTCTTCAAACTGTTCGACTACTACCACCTCCTGGCAGAAGAGCGCGACATTGAACTATCGCTCACAGGGAAAGGCCAAGTGCTAGGAGATCGGCTGATGCTTGATCGAGCGCTGTCCAACTTGCTGTCCAATGCGCTGCGTTACACGCCGGCGGGAAAGACAATTTCGGTTCTGATCCGCCAGACAGCGGACTCAACTATCTTCAGCATCGAGAACCCAGGTAACACAATCAGCTCGGAGCATCTAGAGAAGCTCTTCGACCGCTTTTACCGGGTCGACCCTGCTCGACGCGAAGGTAGCCCAAGCAACGCCGGGCTCGGACTTGCCATCACCCGATCCATAATCGAGGCTCACAAAGGCCGCATTTGGTGCACTTCAGCGGCTGGCCTCACGGGCTTTCACATTGAATTCCCCCATCCCAGCTGATATCGGTCTGCCTACAGCCGACGGCGAGCCCAACTTGACAGAGCGAGCTCAGGTGCAATTCGACCGAGCGCAGATGGCTTTTTCGCCATCCAGGCAGGCAATGAGCGGTGAGCTGACACTAGAGCCCGCCATTCGCTCTCGGGTAGTAGTTTATGAAGCTTTGAAACGGCATCACCTACGCTTGCCTTGCCTTGCCTTGCCTTGCCCAGCCAATGCTCGAATGGCATCCCCCGCTCCAGTAGCGCCAAGAGCCATCAGCCATCTAGGCGCATGCCGAATCGATACGGTGGTCTTGCCAACCTGAAGCACCCTAGAACGTCCGGTGGTTAGGAAGACATACCGAACAGGAACCTGTGTTGTCAGCCCCCATTTATTGGCGACGCTAGCCCCAGTGGCGACTATCAGCTCACTCTGCACATTTGCCAATGAGCGGATGATCATCTCCGGTGCCAGTTTGCGCGCGCCGAACCGAGTTTCGACTGCAGCAACATAAAAGCCCCGAGCAACACGAAACAGCTTTCCACTGTCGACCAGGCGAGAGAGCCCTCGCTGCACAGCATGGCGAGATCCCTGATGCACGAATCTGCCAGGTGTCAGAACTTCGTAAGCGAACGGGCCTTACACCTTGCCGACGGATACTCAGTTGTGCGGCAGCAGCTCGGTCAGAGCGCTGGCCTTCTGCGTCGGCAGTCGCGTTAGCACATCCTTGAGATAGGCATACGGATCGTGCCCATTCATCCGCGCCGACTGGATCAGGCTCATGATTGCCGCCGCCCGTTTGCCGCTGCGTAGCGACCCGGCAAACAGCCAATTGGAGCGACCTAGAGCCCACGGGCGGATCTGGTTCTCGACTTGGTTGTTGTCGATGGGCACAGCGCCATCGTCCAGGTAGCGCGTCAGCGCTACCCAGCGTTTGAGGCTGTAATCCAAAGCTTTCGCCGTGGCTGAGCCGTTGGGCACAAGATCACGCTGGGCCAGCATCCAGTCATGTAGTGCGTCGAGGAGCGGTGAAGCCTTTTCCTGCCGTATTCGCCAGCGTTCTTCATTGCTCATGTCGCGCACTTGGCGTTCGACTTCGTACAGCCCAGCGATAGAGTGCAGCGCCTGTTCGGCCAGTTGGCTTTTGTTCGCCGCGTGCAGATCGAAGATTGTTGACCGCCTTGAACTTGCTGCCGTCGATGGCCACCAGCGCCTCGGCGAACAGACCGAGCTGCTGGCACAGCACAACGAACTGCCGACAGACGCCGCGGATGGCCTTGCCGTTATCCTTGCGGAAGTTGGCGATGGTCTTGAAGTCCGGCATCAAACGTCCGGTCAGCCACATCAACTCAACGTTGCGTTGAGCCTCGCGTTCGAGACGGCGGCTGGACTGGATGCGATTGAGATAGCCGTAGATGTAGATCTTCAGCAGGTCGGCAGGATGGTAAGCGGGGCGACCTGTTTCAGCCGGGACGACGCCCTCGAAACCCAACTGGCCAAGGTCGAGTTCATCGACGAAAACATCGACCACCCGCACCGGGTTGGTGTCCGCCACGTAGTCATCCAGGCTCTCGGGAAGCAGCGCGCTTTGGCCTCGATGCTCTCCCTGGATAAAACGCTTCATTGGCGCCCCCGCTGATTTCGAACCCATCAAATTACAGCAAGGTCGATGCCAGAGTTTTTACACAGCCTGGGCCGGTTGCAGCCATCTGACGATGGGCGGGAATCGGCCAAAAGCAATAAGCTAAATATCAGGCCGTCACCGAGGGCTGGCTCACCAGCCCCAATGCCAATGCCTTTGCTCCACCCAAGTCCAGCTGCATCGTAGCGTACGACTGCATGAGTAACGGCGGCGGAAGCACCCAATCCCATTTCTCTTGAACCATATTCTGTACATCCGCCAGAACACTGGATTCATCAATACCATCCCACTCGGCAATCTCGCGCAGCTTGCTTTCAAGCGACGTCCGATCCCCCTCAACCTCTATGACCAACCCACTGTTCTCACTGGCTAGTCCGGTGTACGTCAGCAAGATAGCCAAGGCATCGTTCGTCCAATCGCCTTGCCAGGTGAAAAGGTAAGTCTTGCCTCCGCTTTCGGTCATGCTCGAATGTGCCAGCCCAAGGTCCGTGAAGGCGCTACGCGCCTGAGCCAATAGTTCCTGTGCCGTAGCATCGAGATAGGGGTAGACGTCCGTCTCCAACAAGACGGCCTTCATCTCTTGCCGAACCCGATCATGTACACGGGCTCCTAGCCCATCGAAGGATGGCGGAGCACCACCTGGATCGGATCTCACGACGATGACCTTGGCATCAGTGTCCACATTCGTGACCCGCCAGCGCCGTCCTGCAAAGATGATGCGCTGATCAACGGTTAGTGGCCTGGAGACGGGCAATGCTCCAAGTGGTTTGCCATCGCATACCAGGCGGAACTCTTCATTGCTGACAAATGCACTGTAGAAGTCGTAGTGATTGATCATGCGTTCCCCCACCACGCCGGGCAGCAGGAGCCCTGATGTTTCCTGGGTTATCAAATCGCGCTCACCAAGGGCACGAAGCAAACTGAGGAAGCTGCCCTGCTCCACCCCTGCGAACGGACCACTTCGTATCAAGGTGCTCCAAAGCTCCGCAGCTGTTGCGCCCCCTCGTTGAGCTATCACTGAGAGACACTGCTGCACTAAGGTCGATAAATGAAGGCCCTGAACGCGTGGGGGCTCGAACCAGCCCTGCATCAACAACCTGATCATGGCAATGCTTTGCACCAAGCCCTGGCGGAGTCGATCCGACAATGGCGAGCCATCGTCTAGCTGACGCTCCTTGCAGTAACTTCGGAGAATGGCTGCTTCTCCCGGGCGACGTCCGGATCGACCCAAGCGCTGACGCAAACTGGCTACCGATGGCGGCGCCCCGATCTGCACCACCGTCTTGATGCTGCCGATATCTACCCCAAGCTCCAACGTCGTAGTGCAAACTGCAGTGGCAGGCCGGTCACCGGCTTTCAGCGCTTTCTCGGTTTCCTCTCGAATGTCCTTCGCCAAGCTGCCGTGATGCGGCCAGAACTCGTTCGGTACACCATCCTGCTCGCAACGGCGCCGCAGATTGTCAGCGAACCACTCCACCTGAGTTCGACTGTTGGGGAAGACCAGGTTGTTGCTACCCCGCAGTACCTGAAAGAGGTGTTCTGCGATGGCATGGTCCGGAGAAAAAACCTCATCATCTTCAGACTGCATCGGGAGCGCCTGCTTGGACTCCACATACCCTCTGATCTGAACCTTAAGTATCTGGCCACTCCCCTTGGACTCGATCACCGACACATGATGGGGGGCATTCGGGCGCAAGAAGGCCGCAGCCAGCGTCATGTCGCCCAGCGTGGCGGAAAGACCAACCCTGGGCAGAGGGCGATCAATGATTGTTTCCACTCGATGCATGAGTGACTGTAGCTGCTTGCCTCGCTCACTACCGATAAAGGCATGGAGCTCATCCACCACCAGGTACCGTAGGTTGGCAAACAATCCCGCTAGACTGGTCCCCCTGTTGACGAAAAGAGCTTCGAGCGACTCCGGCGTGATCAGCAGAATGCCTTCCGGGGACTTGAGGAAGCGATGTTTGCGGCTCGCTGAGATATCCCCATGCCAAGCAATGACTGGAAGTTCAAGCTCATCGCAAAGTCTCGCTAAACGATCCCACTGGTCATTGATGAGAGCCTTTAGTGGGCTTATGTAAAGCACCGACCCAGGCCTTTCCGTGTCCTGCAGGAGATTGGTAAGGATGGGTAGAAACGCGGCTTCGGTTTTCCCTGCAGCTGTAGCCGCCGCGATGATGACATCCTGATCCGCGCCCAAAAGCGCAGGGATAGCGCGCTCCTGGGCATCGCGTAGGGAGGTCCAGCCTTCAGACCATATCCAGCGCTGGATTCGCGGCTCAAGGAGTGCGAACCCAGCCGACTCAGAGCTGGAAGGTGGCAAGCTCATCGTCCGCATCTACCTGGGTATCAGTCTCACCACCTCGATCCGGTACAATCTCTACGGCCCCCAGCAGGGTTCGCCAATCAGCGCCCGGATTCTGCTCCAGCACCGCTAGCAGGTTGATGAATGCGGTGATGGTCGTCCGCGGGGTCCGGAAGTAGGCCTCGCCCATCCGCTGATTACAGTGGGCCATAAACAGCGGCAATGCTTCGTCGGGTAGCAAATAGCGCTCGCTCACGCCTGCCGCGTATACATGACGCAGTTTCTGCAGCAGCACGTAGAAATCCTCAGGCGTCAGACTGGTGAGACGTATGACAGGACCGGAAAGATCTACCAGCCCGGACTTGGCGAAGTTGTTTTCCGCCAAACGCGACTGCAGAGCCGGATAGCTGTAGAGGCCGCGGCGAGTATCCATGAGAAACTCGGGGGTACCACCCAACACAAAACCAAGCCCCTCAGCGGAACCCTGCAGGGAGTCATTGAGGATACGCAAAATCTGCTCGTAGTTAGCGTTGCGAGCTTGGGTGTTGGAGAGCTTGTACAGGTTCACCAGCTCATCGAGACATACCATCAATCCGCTAAAGCCGGCCAACCGAACGAATCGCGCGAGCAACTTGAGCTGATCGTAGACCGACGCATCGTCGACGATGGTTCGCACACCCAGTGCGGTGCGGGCATCTGTCCTGGTAGTGAACTCGCCACGCAACCAGCGGATAGCATCCGCCTTGAGCTGCTCGTTGCCCTCTTCGAAGCCTTTGCAATAAGCCGCGATTACATCAGCAAAGTCATAGCCGTTGACCATCTCTGTCAGTTGCTCGAGATGCTCACGAATCACAGCCTCACTGTCTTTGCCGGACGCTTTGGCTTCCGTCTTGGCCTGTGCAATGAACTTCTCGACTATTCCTTGCAGAGCACCGCCATCAGGTTTAGTCCGGGTGGACATATTCTTGGCCAATTCGGCATACAGCGAGCGAGCCTGGCCGCCAGTAGCATGGAGACGACGATCCGGGTTCAGATCCGCATGCATGGTGACGAGCTTGCGCTCCATCGCAATAGAGCGAACCAGGTTGAGGAAGAACGTCTTGCCTGCGCCATATTCACCGATCACTACGCGGAACGCGGAACCACTTTCCGCGAGGCGCTCCACATCACGGATGAGCGCCTCCAGCTCACCGACACGCCCCACCTGAATCAAGTGCTGGCCGGCACGGGGAACGACGCCGGCGCGCAGGGACTGGATGACCGCATCGCGGTCCTTGGCTCTGATGCTGCTCATAGCGGTAGTTTGTCCATGATTTCAGGGTTGATTTCGAAGGGGTCTTCCCCCTCGGTGACTGGCATATCGAAATGCTCGAAGGCCATGTCGTTGATCTGCTCCAATGCTCCGTCGAGCATGAGTTCCATATCGCTTGCTACGGCCCCCAACTCGTCACGAGACCACTCGGTACGGGATACGAGTACACGCAGGAAGGCTGAGTGATCGGCGTCTAAGCCACAAACGGAGGAAGTATCCTCAACAGTCTCTTCCACAACTACGTCATCTGGCTCAGCGGTCTTGTCGTCAACGAAAACCTGAGCCAGCAGCGCAGATACCTGTTCCGTTTCACGCTGCAACTGAGCGATGCGCTCTTTGTCCAGAGCAAATTCGCCAACAGGCTTGGACGGAGTTGCTCCGGGAATGGAAGGCGTTGTCTGCGATGAGCCTACGGCGCTGCCACTGGCGGCCACATGAAGGTCGCTGTAGAGCGATTGCGGATCCAGCTGCAGGGTCTTGTAGACGCGCTCCAGCAACTTCACCTCTGCGGGGCTAACCTCGCCGTCGACCTGCGCCAAGTGAGCGAGAAAAGCCGCCACAACCCTCTTCGCCGGCTCGGCCAGGGGTTCCAGTTTCTTCTTCAGGCTTTGCAGGGTTGGTGGCTGGTTAAGCTGCAGACGCAGGTGGGCCTTCAGGCGTTTCCGATGAGCACCGCTCAGGTGACACCAGGAGTCGATATGCTGGGATAGCAGCATAATTTCCTGCGGCGACGTGTCACCATCGGCCGCCGCCACAGCACAAGCAAGGTCCAACGTAACAGAGGCGGCGCTATACGCCGGCGAAGAACGCAGATCACCATCTTCAGCCTGGGTCGCAAAGAGCGCCACATTATCCTCTGCCTTGGGTGTTCGACTGCCTGCCAGAACATCCGGCTCGATACCGATGTGCAATGATTCCAGCGCGCGGGCGAGCGTCAGAACCTTGTCTCGCGACAGGCTACCTGCACTCTGCAGTCGCCCTGCCAGCTCACCGAAGCTCATGACCACCATACCGTCGCCGATGCGTTGTTTCAGCTCATCGAGCGCTGTTCGAGCAGTTGGCGGCCACAGGTTTACGGGCAGCTGTAACAGTCCTTCTAGTGCATCAGGAGTGCTGGAGTTGCGACCGAGATAACGACTGTAGGGCTCCAACTGCACCGTGCATTCGTCAACCAACTGCTGCAGCTTCTTCCGAGCTGCGCTGGTCGCAGTGACATCAGGAATACCGGATAAGCCATCCAGCTCTTGAGGGGGTAGTCCCGCAGAAGCGGTGTTGTATTGGAGTCGCAGACGAGTCTTGTTCTGAGGGAGCACCATACCTGGGCCATAACGTTCCTCGTAGCGCATGCAGAACAACTGGGCGAACACTTCTTTACAACGGGTTACAGGTGTCCGCTTCCCGATGTTGTGATCAGACAGCACCCAGGCCAACGCCCAGTCAGCCGGCATTGGTTGCTTGTCAGCAGCCAACTGGCCCAGGCCAATACGTAGCTCTATGGGCATTTCATAGCCGTAAGACAACGGTGCCGGCGGCGCCTTTTGATAGCGTCGATCAAGCACTTGGCCTTGACGGAGGAAGTCTACGAAGCGACTGGCGTAGGTATTAAACGAATGATTCTCGTCGTAGATCGAGAGCAGTCTTTCGACCTCGGCAATGATGCTAGGTATCTCGGCGGCGGCAGCCTGATTCGTCTTCGCGTCGACGAATACCCTGCGTTCCAGTCCATAGAAGAACAGGAACACGTAGCCAATGTTGGCATGCGGAGCCTTCCGACCACTGGATAGCCATTGGAGGTATGCGCGCCGAGCCTCAGGGGTGATGTTGTCGTAACTGGGCCAGTAGGAAGTGAGACGCTCAGCAATATCAACGATGCCCCGTGCGACCTTCAGCTTCGGGTTGATCAGTGAGGGTTCCGAAGATCCATAGCGGCTGTTTCGATCTTCACCGACATAGATCAAGCCGCCAGAGATCTTCTCGCCAGCAACCTCAATGGGTTCGCCAGCGGAAAGCCAGCGCACCTTGGCACCAGCCAGGTCCGCCGGCGCACTCGGAATTCTGTGGGAAGACCGCTGAGCGGCCTCCAGTGTCACGGTAAAGAAACCAGAGTTGTCCTGCTTTGCCGAAACCTGCTGGGGTGAGGCCGGGACTTGAATTGATACAGACGTCTCACCTACGGGCGAAACCTCGTCCAAGGAGAACGTCAGACCAATGCTCGCGGTGGCATCAGAAGAGCTCGAATGATCGACCTTTCGACGGAGCGGCTGCTTAGTCGGTGGCGAGGATACGGCTGGAGGTTTGCTGAAGGCCTTGATGATCAGCCACCCACCCATACCAATAATCGCTACTCCCACCAAGACAACCCACACCCCCTTGGGAATGGAAGCAAGCAGCCCGATCATTATGGCGCCCAGAACCATCACTCCAGATACACCGGACTTGCTGCTGCGCCTACGCTTCCTTGCCATCGCTTAGACTCCCCCTAAAGCTATACTGGCCGTTTGGCAGTATCGGTAATTCAAATGCATTAGCCAATACCTAGGCGATAGATGCTTGTCACCAATCCGCCTCCGGCCCAGACCGTGTAAAAACGCAGCAAGCGATGGCAATCAACTGCCGGGTGATTTTCTCAGCGTCCAGGAGGCCGCCGGAGACCCAATCAGGCGCATTCGGTGATTCTGGTTGCTATGGCACTTTAGGCTTCGGTGCGCCTGCTGGAGGGCGGCAGGACTCGTAAAACAGGCCTCAGGCCTTCATCGCTGCCATCAGGGCACCGCTGCCCAGCACGCTCAACACGCGTTTGAGATTGTAGGCGAGCACATGCAGGCTCATCTCGGTGCTCACCCGGTCGAGCGTTCTGGTGAGGAAATGGGTGGCGCCCATCCAGCTCTTCAGCGTGCCGAATGGGTGCTCGACCGTCTGACGGCGGATTCGCATCATCTCGGGCGTTTGATCCAGACGACTCTGCATCGCTTCGAGCACTGCTTCATGCTCCCAGCGGCTCACTCGGCGTGGCTGTGGACTCGGTGTACACTGCTCTTTCAGCGCACAACCCTGGCAATGCGAACTCCAGTAACGGTGCAGCTTCAGCCCTTTCTCGACACTAGAGAAACGCCAGGTCAGGCTTTGCCCAGCCGGGCATAGGTACTCGTTCTTTACTGGGTCATAGATGAAATCACCTTTGCCGAAGCGGCCAGCCGCTGTCGCTCCCGAGGTCAGCGTCTTGGGCACGAAAACGGTGATCCCAGCCTCATGGCACGCCAGGATTTCTTCGCCTTTGAAATACCCTCTGTCTGCGACCGCCGAGAGCTTCTCAACACCCATGGCCTCTCGCGCTTGCTTGGTCATGGTGCTCAGTTGATCGCGATCGACTCCGTCGTTCGTGACCTCATGCGTCACGATCAGGTGGTGCTTTGTGTCGACCGCCGCCTGCACGTTGTAGCCGACCATGCCGCTGCCCCGCGTCTTCATTGAGCGGGCATCGGGATCGGTCAGGGAGATCTGTTTGTCCGGTGTTTCGTTGAGCTGTACCTCGATTTCCTTGAGCTCCTGCATCTTGGCTTTCAGCGTTGCGATCTTGTGGTGGAGGCGTTCTGCTTTGACCTGCGCTACGGCAGGTTCCTGGCGGTCAGCGGTATCCAGTGCGGTCAGGTAACGGTTGATGCTGGACTCGATCTCCTCCATTCGCCGCTGAAGCTTGGCGCTGGTGAAATTGCGGTCGCGGTTGTTGACCGCCTTGAACTTGCTGCCATCGATGGCTACCAGCGCCTCAGAGAACAGGCCAAGCTGCTGGCACAGCACCACGAACTGCCGACATACGCCGCGGATTGCCTTGCCGTTGTCCTTGCGGAAGTTGGCGATCGTCTTGAAGTCCGGCATCAAGCGCCCGGTCAGCCACATCAGCTCGACGTTGCGCTGGGTCTCTCGCTCAAGGCGGCGACTGGATTGGATGCGATTGAGGTAGCCGTAGATGTAGATCTTCAGCAGGTCGGCAGGATGGTAGGCGGGTCTGCCGGTTTCCGCCGGGACGACACCCTCGAAACCCAGTTGGCTAAGGTCGAGTTCATCGACGAACACATCAACCACCCGCACCGGGTTAGTGTCCGCCACGTAGTCATCCAGGCTCTCGGGAAGCAGCGCGCTTTGGCCTCGATGCTCTCCCTGGATAAAACGCTTCATTGGCGCCCCCGCTGATTTCGAATCCATCAAATCACAGCAAGGTCGATGCCAACGTTTTTACACAGCCTGGGCCAAAAGCAGCTGTTGAGATCCCGCGAACTTTTAGCCCAAGGCAGCCAGATTTACGTCAAGCCGAGTAGAGTTCATGGCAGTTTTTAGCTTGCTCGCGTTGAGCTCGATCAGGAACTTCAGTTCATCGAGCAGTGGTTCCCGCAGAAATTTGAGATAGCCATGACCAGTGAATATATTTACCGACTTGACTACACAACAAAGCTGAAAACCTTCCCGGACAGATGTCACCGTGCACCCCGCTGGATTGGCGATATGTATTCATATCCTCACAAACTGCTTAGAAGTCGCCTCGATCAGCTCAACAACTCCCAAGCTATTTATCGAATCTGCTTCTTCACGACGCAGGCGAAGGCAGAGGAGGTGCGCCTGTCCTACAAAGACGGCGGTAAGACCACGACACTGACGCGCTGCCGGAAGGCTGACCTTCCAGCCGCAGGATTCACAGACAGCTGGGACGATGGTTTTAATCTAGGTGTGGCGCATCTGTTTTGGATTGAGGAGTCACTCGGCGAAGAAAACAACACCCTGTCCACCGCATCAGTTCCATTCGAGCGTTTCGAGGCCCTGGTTGATCAGAAATGGATACCTCTGGCCACGCATTTAGCGCCCGCACCCAGAGCTGTGCCACCAGAAGCGGATCAGGCGCAGCAGCCTAAACTCATCACAGAGCCTCGTCTGCTAACTTGCCTTAAACGCCTTATAGGCTCGGCGTAGTAGACGCCTCAGCCAACGGGCTGCAGCTACCTCGGAATGAGTCGCGGCGCACTCAGTTGCGCTGGGAACACTCCAACACTTTCGACGTAGCGCAATGCTGATTGGCTGTCGCTCCAGCCCACGTACTGCATCAGCGCCTTGGTATCCCAGCCACTATGCGCAGCCCAGGTGGCGAACCCCCTACGTAATGAGTGGCTGCTGTATAGCTCAGCGGACAACCCTGCCGATTGCAGCACGGTGCGTAAGATTGGAACGACACTATGCGGGTGCAAGCCTTGCTCACCTAAATGCCCCCAGCGATCAATGCCACGAAACACTGGTCCCCGCGCGATGTCGGCTAGGCTGATCCAATCGATGTATGCCTGTACCGGGCATAGCTTGGCTAGCGCTGGCGCTTTGAAGGTCTGGCCCTGACTGTCCCGATCGCCTTTACTCCAAGGAAGAAATAACTGCATGCCTTCCCCGGCTCGCGCTTGGATGTGCTCTACCTTCAAGCGGCACAACTCATCACTGCGAAATGCCCGCCAGAAGCCGATCAGGATCAGCGCACGATCACGGCAACAGCGCAGCACCCTCGGCCAGTCATCTTCCGCTCTTGCCCTCCCCTCAGCCTGCTCCAACCACTGTACGCATTGCTCGAGTTGGCGCAGCTGCAGCGGCTCGGCCTGCTTCTCCAGACGTGGATGCAGGGTACGGATGCCCTTCAATACCTGGCGAACCAGTGGGGTCTTGGTCGGATCGGGGAAGCCCTGACTGACATGCCACTGCGCCAGAGCTGCTAGACGTAGCTTCAGGGTGTTGCTGGACAGCGTGGCGGCGTGATCGACCAGGTAGCGCACGATCGCATCGCTGGTCGCCGGCAGAAAGCCGCCCCAGGTCACCTCGAAGTGCTCGAGCGCTTGCTGGTAGCTGCGCCGCGTGTTGGCGCGAGTGCCGGCCTGCAGGTACCGCTCGATGTCCTGGCTCATCTGGGCCTATCCCCCTGGTGTACCGGTGAGCGACTGGCAAACGACGAAAAAGCCGCTTCACCTTGGATAATTCGTGATTATCCAATTTTAATCAGGCTTTCATCTAGTATAAAAACTTCGTCGAATCTAGAATGTAAATACATAGTATGTAATACAGTACGAAATAGTAGGAGAGCAACATGGCACGCGGCGGCATCAACAAGGCGATGGTACAAAAGGCACGCACTGCCCTCCTCGCCCGCGGCGAACACCCAAGCATCGATGCGCTACGGGTTGAACTGGGCAATACCGGCTCAAAGACCACCATTCACCGTTACCTGAAAGAGCTGGAGGCCGCCGACAGTGGTCGTGGAACAGCACCGCTTGCTCTGAGCGAGCAACTGGTCAACCTAGTAAACCAACTGGCCGACCAGTTGCAAGAAGAGGCGCAAGCCGCTGTTGCCGGCGAGCGAGAGCTGTTGGGGCGCGAGCGAATCGACTACCAGCAGCGGACTCGGCAGGCCGAGAGCCGCATCCAACAGCTGGAAGGCCAGGCCGCGCTCAACGCCGAACGACTTCAGGCCGCTCACCACGAATTGCAACAGTTACGCGAGCAACGGCAGCAAGTCGAGGTCGAGAACGCCCGCCTGCAGCAGGCCAATCGCGACCTGGACGAGCGCCTCAAAGATCGCGATGCACAGATCCACTCTCTGGAGGAAAAACACCGACATGCGCGCGACACCCTGGAGCACTACCGGCAGGCCAGCAAGGAACAGCGTGAGCAGGAACAACGCCGGCACGAGTCGCAGGTGCAGCAGTTGCAGTTGGAAGTACGTCAGTTGCAGCAGACGTTAATCGTCAAGCAGGACGAGCTGACCCAACTGAATCGCGACAACGCGCGCCTTCTCACCGAAGCAAGGCAGTTGCACAGGGACCAGCAGGCCCAGCAACGTCTGCTGGATCAGAAAGCTCAGGTTCTGGAAGCTCTGCAGAGCCAGTTCAGCGCGTCAGAAGCCGTCAAGTTGGTCCTGGAGCAACGCAATCAGAATCTACAGAGCGAACTGGACAGCTTGAGCAAGGCCAAGGTCAGGCAAGAGCCTCCTCGGCAGTCGCGCAGAGCCCAGCGCGCAACCGCGGCAGTAGATAAATCGACTCCGCCAGCAAAAAAGCAAAGCTGACTGAAACGACTAGGCCGGCAAACCGCGCGGATCACTCGCCTCGTGGCGCGGAGGCCAGTTGCGACTGTTAATCCAGGATCGTTCAGGTTGGTTTAAGTTCGGACAACTTCGGTAGCAGGTAAGCAGGGTCACAGGCAAGCTGGCGTGCAATTCGATATAGCTTCTCTACGGTGATGCTTACTTCACCCCGCTCGATCCGCCCCATGTAGCTGCGGTCGATGCTGCAGGCCAGCGCCAGGGCATCCTGAGAAATCCGGCAGGCCTTTCTCTGCGCTCGGATGCGTTCGCCCAACGCTTTCGCCAACTTATCCATGACCGTCTCAATTCCGCTGAGACGGCAATATCATGCGTTTACGGACGCACGAGCCACGGATTATAATCCGTATTTTTCGCGCTATCTTCTCTGGTGCCGCAATGAAATCAGCCTCGTTCATCTTCGACAGGCGGCTGTATGAGCTGCTTCAGGAGGAAGGCCGCACACGGTTCACAATTCGTGAACTGCGCGATGCCTACGCCAAGCACCTGGATGGCATGACCTATCGCATCGGTGATGTACGCCGCTATGTGTATGAACAGATGCGCCGGATGTTACGCATAGGTTGGTTAGTGCATGACGAAGAGCGCCGCGTACGGGGGCAGGTCTACCACCTGCTGCCTACCCCAGCACATCTTCAACTTGAGCTGATCGACAACGGTTTTGAAAACAGTCTTATGTCTGCAGGGGGGGCTGAGCAGGACACAGCCGTACGCGACGTGGAAGCTCTGCCGCTTCAATCTTCAGCCAATACGGATCAGCAGCTGGAGGCACTCCATAAGGAGATCCGTCTGGATTTCCTTTCTTCAATGGGTGAGGCAGAGCGATTCAAGTTGCTTCTGGATGAGATGCCACATTTGCGGGGCAAGGTTGAAGGCGATTATCTGGAAGCCAGGGATCGCAGCTCTCGCCTCTTGGGGCATCTGCGCGCCATCGAAAAGACCCTCAAAACGCTCGCTGCACCACGATGAGCAGCTCGCTACGCAGCTGGCAGAACAGCTGCATCACTCGGGCGTTGGAGCACTTTACCGTCACGCCGCATTTCTTCTGCCAGGCAACGCCGGGAGCCGGAAAGACGCGCATGGCTGCAGAACTGGCCAGCCGACTGCTTGAGCAGGACAGAATCGATTTGGTGCTGTGCTTTGCGCCGTCCTGCCAGGTCGTGGAGGGTTTTCGTTCGACCTTTGCGGCTGTGCTAGGCAGGCGTCTCGACGGCCGGATAGGTGCCGCGGGTGCGGCTTATACCTATCAGGCCATGGAATACCGTGATGAGGGATTCTGGCAGCTGCTTTATGACTACCGGGTGTTCGTGGTCTTCGATGAGATCCACCATTGCGCCGGCCACGATCCGCTGCTCAGTAATGCCTGGGGGCAGCAGATACTGCATCGGATACAGGATCGGGCTGCCTTCACGTTGGCCCTGTCTGGCACGCCCTGGCGTTCGGACGATAAGGCCATCGCATTGGCTCGTTACTCTTCGCCCGAGGGGCATTTGATCTGTGATTACCGTTATGGCTTGAAAGATGCCATTGCCGACGACGTGTGCCGATCACCTCGCATAGTGTTGCTCGACAATCAGAAGGTGAAACTTACGGAAGAGCTTGGCGCGGATAGCTCCGTGAGGCTGTTTCCCAGCATCGCCAAGCTCTTAGGGGAGTCACCTGTCACCTATGAGGAACTTCTGCGTCATGACGAGGTGATCAATCCAATCCTCGATCTTGGCTGCAGCAAGCTGAACGAGCTACGCCAGATCAAACCTGATGCCGCTGGTTTGGTGGTGGCCACCGACATCGAACACGCCCAGCAAGTTGCACTGGCTCTAGAAGCAATGGGTGAAGAGTGCCGCATCGTGACCAACAAAACCCCGGATGCGCAGCAAGTGATCAATGCATTCCGGAGCAGCGCCTGCCGCTGGATTGTGGCCGTCGGAATGATCAGCGAAGGCACCGACATTCCCCGCCTGCAAGTGTGCTGCTATCTCAGCCGTATCCGCACCGAACTGCACTACCGGCAAGTACTGGGGCGAGTGCTGCGGCGCACAGGTGAGTCCGACGACCAGGCATGGTTATTCATGTTGGCGGAGCCAACGCTTCAGGGTTTTGCGGAGCGAATTTCGGATGACCTGCCTGATGACCTGGCAGTTTTGAGCGATGTGCAGATGCCTGGTTTTACTCCAGGCTCAAGGCCTGAGCCGGTGGGCACTTTGGGTCATATCGACGGTTTCGACGGTGCGGGGTTAGGTGGTGCAGAATCGGGAATTGGATCGCAGCCTACGAACATGATTTCGCTGGGCGGCTTTGCAATTGAGCCCGCTTACCAGGTCAGCTTTTCCCAGCATTATCGGCAGCAGCTACTGGCTTGTTTTTGATGCTCAGCCAGTCGAGGCTGATCCAATGATGTTGGTGTTCATGAATCCATAACCAGCCGACGTCGTGTGGAACGTAATCGTGAGGTGTGCATGGAGAGTAAGTCGCAGGCACTGGTCGATGTGGTTGAGGATGTGATCTGCGACGTGTGCCGCTCTGGAACGAGTATCCCCGGCTATGCCCCCCAATACGGCAAGCTTGAAGCCCAATGGGGATATGGCTCCCAGCATGATGGGGAGCACTACCGGATTCATCTCTGTGAGCCCTGCTTTTTCAGGGTGCTGAGCGGGTTGCGTCGGGAGCGTATGGTCAATGGCATGTTCGATGATGAGCAGCCTTTTGCTTCTGAAGATTTTGGTCTGGTCAGCAAAGACAACTACTGGGGAAAGAACTGGTTGTAGGGTTGAAAAGCCATCAGCCGCACCACGACGAATCGCGGACAAATTAGGGGTAAGCGCGCGGCTTGCCCGTTCTGGTCTCGTAGATTGGAATAACTGAATAAGGAGGTAGCCGCTTTGACCCTGCCGCATGAAAGAACCCGGAGTGTCGTCAATACCGAAGCTTTTCTCCGCGACCTCGCTCGTAACACCGAGCTACCTGATGACATTCGCAGCTATGCGAAAAGCCTGCTTAGACACTACCCGTCCGCCGATCAAGTTTTCTCGCTAGGGCGCCTCGAAGAGTGCCTAGTAAACGACGCTCAAGATGATGAATATCGGCGAAGGGTGATTGCGTTCCATCAGCCGTTTTTCAGTTCGTCGTTAGACTTCACGCTATAGGCGTGAACGCCACGATGCTCAGCACTGATTTAGCCCAGTCGGTATCCGCCCGGATTGCGCAACGAGTCAAGCGCCTACCTAAAGGGCAGCCGTTCAGCATTAGCCATTTCACAGGGTTTGGAACGAAAAACGCCGTATCCAAAGCACTAGCTCGACTGGTCAACCGAGGCGAGCTCGAACGGGTGTATCGTGGGATTTATATGCGACCAAAACCCGGACTTTACGTTGCGAGGGCTCGTCCCAATCTCTGGGAATTGATCAGCGTAATTGCCAGGCAGAAGCACCTGTCTTTACAGATCCATGGTGCCAATGCCGTCAGTAGGTTTGGGCTCAGTACCCAGATGCCGCTCATTCCAATCTATTACACCAACGGAGCCAGCCGTTCAGTATTCATAGGTAAAGCTGAAGTCCGACTGATACATGCGGCCCCGATGGTGATGCAGCATGCCGGGACTGAGGCGGGGATGGCTATCAGTGCACTGTTTTATCTCGGCAAAGAAGGCGCTACTCCAGAATGTACTGCTGCGATTAAGAAAGCGCTTAGGCCTGACGACTTAATCAAATTGATGACCAGTAAAATACCGAAGTGGATGCTAATTGCGTTGGATTGCTAGCACGCCATCCTCACATGTCGGCCGCCAATGACGAGAAATTTATTTCCTTCAGAGCTACTTACATTTCAGGGGGCAAACCTGCAACAAAGCCATCAAAACGCGTCTGGCTTGAGTGTGGAAGCCGACCAATCCTAGACAGAAGATAATCATAATCGCCAATAGAACTATAATTTGCACATGTAAACCCTAGTTCTAGGTTGCTGAGACCGAAATAAGGAAACAAATCATCCACCATGCAATCAAGACGCCCAACCTCTTCATCAGAGAGAATCCCAAGCACCTTACCAGCTAAAATTACCCCACAAATCCTTTGATTTATATCAACCTCATTAACGCCATTCTCAAGCAACCAAGAATAATCTTTTCGATAACGCCCTAGTCTCAGCTTAAAAGCAAACGTAAACGACCAAGACAGGCCGCCTGAATTATGGAGGCTGGGAGCCTGTGTCAATAACTCAAAAACAAGATCAAAGTATGCAGTTGAGGCAGCATCAGCACCCGCACTATCCACCCTCGCCTCTTCGCTAGAGCCATACCACTCAAATACTTGGATTGCAAGATCATAAAGAGCTTCCTGCAGACTCTCGCTCTCCCACAGATTATAGTTTCTAGTACCTTGATATTGATGGTAGGGGTATTGCGAAAACTCAGAGAATGCTCGCCAACCTCTACCAATAGGATCACAGTTAAACCTAATACTCGACAACTTTTTCTCATGGAACGAACAGAATACGCAAACGGCACTGCACCAGCTCCGCCGCCAACATGGAAGAATATTATTTTTAATGTCATCTATTATACAATCTTGACAGTAAAATCGACGGCTTTGCCATGACAAGAGCTTGCCAGGCTTCTTATCAAAGAATCGCAAATAGTCATCCTCAGCGAGATTCAACCTCGATATAACATCCTGGACATAGCTAGAGCCAATGTCAAAATCCGGATCCTCATAAACTAATTCACCATGCCTATCACACTCACCCTTTACACTGACTCCTTCCAATGAGAACTTCACCCAAGGAAACTTTATCATGCATCTATATATCCAGGATGAAAAGCACTCGTCCACGCTGGCGGGGCATAAATTTAGGAGGCGCATTAGTAACTCCACGGCGTCGAAATGGCTTTTACCAAAGAGCCTATGGTGATGCGTTCCTCTCCCGACTTTACTGCGTAGCATGCAGCAGATTTAATTGAGTTCATAATAGAGTCCATTCGCCCACTGGTATTCTCTAAAAGAAACCCAATAACCTCAGCGCCATCAAGGTTTGACGGCCTTCTTAATGGTAGATTTTGCTCAACCCCCGCCAGAAACGATCTAAAAGACTCGCTTTCTCTCCAGTCATCAATCTGGACGCTATAAAATCGCCTAGAGAACTGTTCATCCATACTCAAAGCGTTCCTAGCGAGATCAATACCGAAACCTATTATTGATAATCCATAAGTATTATTGGATAGCGACTTCAGAATGGACAAATTTTTAAGTTGCTCTGGCCTCGCCACCAGCATTGACTCGTGCAGTTCATCTATAATCAGAGCCTTTATTTTTCTCAAGTTTATCACTTCGGCTAGCTCCGCCGGAAGCGTGGCTTTTCTGGGGTGTCCGAACTTAATCAGCCCATGAGGGAGGCCTAGTGCCGAAACAAGCAACTCACCAAATTTTAGATTAAATGGGTTCGCAACCATGTCTAGAAAGACAATTTGGTTAGAGAGTGCTTCAGAATTCCTTATCTGCTGAATGATTGAGCTTTTACCGGCGCCAGGAGCACCGGTTACAATCATACACGGCGCCTGCATTCTTCTAGGAACGGCCAGTACATTTTCAACCATCTTTAAAATGCTATTTGATTGAGGGTGGTCAATGTAAAAACTATCTCGCTGTATAGCGGCCAACCGCATGTCGTCAGATGAACATGCCAATTCCCTAGCGCTCTCCGTTAAGTGCTCATAAGAACTCATCAAGACCTCCTAGAATAGGGCGTCGCCTTTTTCGAGTAGTCAGGTTTTTTGATTTCTACATCTGACCTATCTGGAGCAGTCGCTGATATAGTCTCGTCAGCGATCCACGTGCTGGTCTCATGCTCGAATTTGGCAGCAATTATTTTTCTCGCTCGCTTTGTCTTCGTTATCGCTCCCTTCACTATCTGCGCATTTTCTTTTATCACATCTATCAAAGCATGATCTTCCAATGCTCCATCTGGTGTGACGCCTTCTTTTCGCCTAAACTTCAATAGCGCCCTGTGTTCCTCATATGCAAAGTCACTGGTCGTCACATCAGAAAAGTACAGCGGAATATATCCTCCATCCAACCTTGCCCATATTGTCGCCATTGAGTGCGGATCGTACTTAATGACCACTCTCTCTCTACCTATATGGGGAGTTAATCCAGGACTCCAGTACCATTTACCATTTAGAGTCACGCCTTGGGGGTGGATTTTCCGACTCATCTCCGGCATGAAGTCAAGGCGAAACGTCCACGGATCGGAAATTATCGGAGGATGAGTAACGTTGTTTTCGGAATCAACAAAATGCGACTTCCACTCCGCCGCAGGAGAGCGGCCCAGCCCTTTATGCTTACGCCCATGATAAATAGCGACCTGCCCTGCAAACCATTGGCAAAACTCCTTGAAGGTCAGTGCAGAATTTTTCTCACTATCATAACCTCTGCGACTAACAGGATTGGAGTGAGTAGTACCGGGCAAGAAGTGCACATAATCGGTCATCAGTGTGCCGATCAAACGCTCAACATGACCTCCATAATGCTTTGCCCCAATTGGTCGCCATTTCAAGCCAATTTTGTGTAGCACACATGCACGCTGAAATTTAACGGTCTTGAACTCACTTGCGTTATCCATGTGCAAGAGTTTTGGAACCCCATAATATGGATGTAGACCTGCGCTCACTCCCAGTCTTTTAAGGAATTGATTTTTAGGAAGTGCGGCATGCGCTACAGCACAGGCAACAGAGAGGCTAGATGGCGGGTATAGACTTAGATAATAACCAAGAATAACCCTGGTCTTGACATCAATGAGGACAGTTAACCAGGGCCTGCCTATTGGTCGGCGTGTAATTTGATCGACCAATATCAGATCTACTCTGGTATGATCCATCTGCACCCATTCAAGCGGCAGATGAATTTCCTTTTTACCTGGTCTTGCTGCATATTTTTGACTCGTCGCCTCATGCCCATGCTTTCTCAGATGACGCTCTTTCTCAGGTATATCTTTGAGCCGTGCAGATATTGCCGATCGAGAAGGTGGCTTTAAACCAAGCCTAATGGATAACTCTTCCGCCTTGCGAAAAACCGCAGCTATGGTTGCCGACTTCCCTATGTACGCCTCTTTGATTGCCTGCTTTATTACGTCATCGACATCTTTAATGAGTCTTCTTGAGCCTTTCTTATTCCCTCTCTTCATCCTTAGCAGAGACGCTGGACCAATTTCCTCATCATAAAACTTAATGTTTCTATAAAAGGTACCATTTGAGACGCCTGCTTGCTCTAGCGCCTGAGCCAAGTTGAGTTCTTTTGCCAAGTATCTCTTTATTAAGTCGAACTGTGACTGAGCGGCCTGCAACTCCTCCAGGGGCACTACCGACTCGCTTGATAGCGACTCAACTTGAAGCAGATTAATATTATCCTCATCCCTTGAAGGCAAATGCTCAATTTCGTCAATGTCGACAACTAACTTTTCACTGCTTTTTTTTAGGACAACCTCGACCGTCAAGTTGGGAAGACATTTATTAACTGTTGCAACATGCCCCCTCGCGACGACAACCAAGCCCTCCCGCAGCAATATTTGCCCCATGCGCCCTCCCTGAATCCTTCGATAGATCACAGTTCGTTATGAGCGTAGCTGGCCTTTGAAAAATGTAAAAAAATAAATTCTAGGTTGTTTTTTACAGTCTATAAAAGACACATATGGTTTTTTAATAAAAAAAATCAATAAGATAGGATAATTACAATATTTAAGAGTCACCCACACCTTTCGAGGAACGGACGTTACCGAGGCGCATTTCCTTTGATGGCGGATAACCGTAGAACTCTGTGTAGCATTTGCTGAAATGACTCGATGAGACGAATCCGCAAGCCAGGGAAACATCGAGGATCGGCAGATCGGAATGCTGCAGCAGGCGTCGCCCTTCGGTCAGGCGCAGCTCCAGGTAGTAACGCACCGGCGTAGTCGTCATCTGATCCTGAAACAACCGCTCGATTTGCCGCCTGGAACGCCCGACATACTCGGAAATCTGGCTCAGGCTCAGCGGCTCTTCGATATTGGCGGACATTAGCTGCACCACATTGCGCAGCGGCTCGCTCATTTTGTCGTGCAGCGACGGACGTGCACGGCGGTAGCGCGATTCTTCGAAGGCTAGGATGTCGGTAATGCCATCGGCCAGTTCCCGGCCATGCCGCTTGCGAATCCATTCCATCACCATATGGAAGGCTCCGCTCGGGCTGGCGGCTGTCAGCCGATTGCCATCG
This sequence comes from Pseudomonas sp. Marseille-Q0931, assembly GCF_940789645.1. NCBI lineage: Bacteria > Pseudomonadati > Pseudomonadota > Gammaproteobacteria > Pseudomonadales > Pseudomonadaceae > Pseudomonas > Pseudomonas sp. Marseille-Q0931. The sequence continues at coordinate 1,060,296 of NZ_CALNWT010000001.1, forward strand.
ACCATGTAGCTTTCGCTGGTCACCTGACTGTTTTTGGCCACTTCTGCCAGCACGGCGCGATGCTCCGGATGGATCGCGCATTTGTGACCATCCAGTAGCCCGGCTTGCCCCAGGAACCAGGCGCCATTCCATAACCCGGCCAGTTCTACCGACTGTTTGTTCGCGCCGTGCAGCAAGGCGCTCAGTGCCGGCGACGCCTTCAGTGGCGTACGCAGGCCGCCACATACCACCAGCAGATCCATGTCCGCCATGTTGGACAGCTGAATTTGCGCGCCAGGACAGATCACCAGCCCCAGATCGCTGGTTACCGATTCGCCAGTCAGGCTGTAGGACTCGGTAGCGAAACAGCCGGGGCTGATCAGGTTGGCCGTGACCATGGTATCGAGCGCCTGGGTGTAGGCCGGCAAGGAGAAATGCTCGAGTAACAGAAAACCTACCCGGGCCTGTTTGACCGTCTGTTTCCTGTCATCTACGAAACGCAGGTTCTTCCCCTGCATGGCTTCGCTGAAGCTACGTTTTGGCAACACTTTCAAGACGTTTTCCGAACCGGTTGTTATTTGACTTGTTTTCAGAAGCGGCATGCTCGAGACACTTCCCCAATGGGGCCATCGCCTAAGCGCACCCTCCTCTGCCTATTCATTTGGCGGCCATCGAGAACATTGCTGGCTTGGGATTCTTCCCGATTCGCGCGCACTCGGCAAATCGGAACTATTTCAGCGTCACGACTCCGATGCTGCGTCGCAACCAGACGAATTAATGCCGCTTGCAGTCGCACCGAAAACGACGCCCCGCACTTACTGTTCCAGCATCTCAGCTGCCAGGAACCCGCAAAGCCCTTAAACGAAGCGTCCGGTGCTTCCTGCACTGAGACCACTTCCGTCACTGCCGCCTCAACAAGACCAAGAATACAAGGTGCAATATCTATGTCCCGGAACGACAATCCCGTGCGCTTTATGCGCGTAATTCTGACCGCTGGAGCACTGATCGCCCTGCTGGTGGGCTCTGGCTTCACCACGGGCCAGGAGATCATGCAGTACTTCGTCGCATACGGTTATGGCGGCATCGCCAGCGTTGCGCTCATGCTGTTGCTGTTCGTCTACGTCAATCTCAGTTTCGTCAGCGCCGGCTATGAACAGCAGTTCAACGAGCCTAAAAGTATTTATCAGTATTACTGCGGCAGACTGATCGGCAATTTCTTCGACTATTTTTCGGTCGTTTTCCTGTTCATGTCCTTCTGGGTAATGATTGCCGGCGCTGGGGCTGCGCTGCATCAGCAGTTCGGCTGGCCGAACTGGGTCGGCGGCACGGTGATGGGCAGCCTTGCCCTGTTGACGCTGCTCTTCGGCTTCAAGCGCCTGGTGGAAATCATCGGTCTGATTGGCCCACTGCTGAGCGTTCTGGCGATCCTGATCGGCGTCATCAGTTATGCCATGGCGCCCGGCGGGCTGGAGAACTACCTGGCTGAACTGGAGCCGCTGGTAACCGATCGCACCATCATGCAGGCCAGCAGCAACTGGTTCATCGCCTGCGCGTCCTATGTCGGCTTTTGCATGATGTGGTTGGCCGCGTTCATGACCAACCTGGGCAAGTCGGCCTCCAGCAGAAAGGAAGCCTGCTGGGGCGCGACGCTGGGCGCGGTGATGTTCAGCCTGGCCGTGTTGGCCATGATGCTGGGCCTGGCTGCCCACCTCGGTGACGTGGCCGGCGCGCAGATTCCCACCCTGGCGCTGATCGCCAAAATTCATCCAGCTCTGGCGTTCGGCTTCGCGCTGATCGTGTTCGTCGCCATCTTCACCACCGCCGCGCCACTGCTGTGGGCGCCGGTAAAACGCTTCGCCCCGGACGAGAACAGCCCGCGTCATCGTATCCTGCTGGTATCGCTTGCAGTGATCGGCACCGTCGTCGGCCTGACCATCCCCTTCGACCGCCTGATCAATGTCGTCTACGTGATCAACGGTTATGTGGGGTTTGCCCTGCTCTTCCTGATGCTGGCCAAGGACATCCGTACGCGACTGTTCAAATCGCAAGTGGCCGTTCCCTTGCGCTCCTGATGCGCAGCCAAGAGGCCGCACTGGAAACAGTGCGGCCTATGTCGATCCTCCGCAGCGACGCATGGCGATCCTGGCCGTGCCTGAAATCCGAACCTAATCTCCTGCCTGTCGCTCTAAGTTCCAACAATGCGCCAAGGGGAATTCATGGATCTGGTCGTTGCCCGTCCCGAAGGTCTTTACTGCCCGCCCGGTGATTTCTACATCGACCCATGGCGGCCAGTGGAACGCTCGATCATCACCCATGCTCATGGCGATCACGCCCGCCGCGGCAATGGGCACTATCTGGCGGCGGCACCTGGCGAAGGCATTCTGCGTTCACGCCTGGGCGACGATATCCGCCTGCAGACCTTGGCCTACGGCGAGCGGCTCGAGCACCACGGCGTAACCCTGAGTTTTCATCCCGCCGGGCACGTGCTCGGTTCTGCCCAGGTGCGTCTGGAATACCAGGGCGAAGTCTGGGTCGCCTCCGGGGATTACAAAGTCGAGCCGGACGGCACCTGCGCGCCATTCGAGCCGGTGCGTTGCCACACCTTCATCAGCGAATCCACCTTCGGCCTGCCAATCTACCGCTGGCCGTCCCAGGCCGAGATATTCGCCGGCATCGACGCCTGGTGGCGCGCCAATGCTGCGGCCGGCAAGGCCAGCGTGCTGTTCGCCTATGCCTTCGGCAAGGCCCAGCGCATCCTCCACGGCATCGACGCCAGCATCGGCCCGATCCTGGTGCACGGCGCCGTCGAGCCGCTGAACGAGGTGTATCGCGCCGGCGGCGTGCATCTGCCGGCCACTCGTTACGCCGGTGATATCGCCAAAAATGACCCGCTGCTGCGCCAGGCGCTGATCCTCGCCCCGCCCTCGGCCGGCGGCAGCACATGGATGCGCCGTTTCGGCGACTACAGTGACGCCTTCGCCAGCGGCTGGATGCTGCTGCGCGGCACGCGCCGGCGGCGCGGCGTGGACCGCGGTTTCGCCCTCTCCGACCACGCCGACTGGCCTGGACTGCTGTGGGCCATCGAACAGACCAGCGCCGAACGGGTGATGGTTACCCACGGCCAGGTCAACGTGCTGGTACGCCACCTGCGCGAGCAAGGTCTCGATGCCCGCGCCTTCCAGACCGAATACGGCGATGAAGACGACGTGGAGCCGACCTCATGAAAGCCTTCGCCGAACTCTACGCCCGGCTGGACGCCACCACCTCCAGCAACGCCAAGCTGCAGGCCATGCAGGAGTATTTCGCCGAAGCGCCGCCAGCCGATGCGGCCTGGGCGGTGTATTTTCTGGCCGGCGGCCGCCCACGTCAGGTCGTGCCGACGCGGGTGCTGCGCGAGCTGGCCACCCGGCTTTCCGGCCTGTCCGACTGGTTGTTCGAGGAGAGCTACCAGGCCGTTGGCGACCTGGCGGAAACCATCGCCCTGCTCCTGCCCGAATCCCCGCACGCCTCGGACGAGGGCCTGGCCTGGTGGCTGGAAGAACGGCTGCTGCCCCTGCGCGGCCTGCCGCCCGCGGAACTGGCCGAACGCCTGCCACCTTTATGGGCGCAGCTGGATCGACAAAGCCTGATGGTCAGCCTCAAGCTGCTCACCGGCGCCTTCCGCGTCGGCGTCTCAAAACTGCTGGTGACCCGTGCCCTGGCTGGCCTGGCGCGGATCGACGCCAAGCGCGTGGCGCAGCGATTGGTGGGTTACACCGATCTGTCGCATCGGCCGTCCGCACAGCGCTACCTGGCACTGATCGCCGCCGAGTCGGAGGACGAGCACGCCCAGCGCGGTGGCCAGCCCTACCCCTTCTTCCTCGCCCATCCGCTGCAGCAGCCATTGGAGCAGTTCGATGCTCAGTTGGGCCCGGCCAGCGACTGGCTGGTGGAATGGAAGTGGGACGGCATCCGCGCGCAGCTGGTCAAGCGCGACGGTCGCCTGTGGCTGTGGTCCCGCGGCGAGGAGCTGATCACCGAGCGCTTCCCGGAGCTGCACGAACTGGCCGAGGCGTTGCCGGACGGCAGCGTACTCGATGGCGAGTTGGTGGCCTGGAAGCAACCTGCCGCCGACAGTAACGCGGTGTTCGGCATTCAACCCTTCGCCCTGCTGCAACAGCGCATCGGCCGCAAGACTCTGAGCAAGAAACTGCTGGAAGAAGTGCCCGCTGCGCTGCTGGCTTACGACCTGCTGGAGTGGCGTGGCGAAGACTGGCGCAGCCGACCCCAGGACGAGCGCCGCGCACGGCTGGAGTTGCTGGTGGCGGAGGTCGACGATGCCCGCCTGCAGCTCTCGCCACAACTCACCGGCCGCGACTGGCAGGACTTTGCCCGCCAGCGCGAAGCCTCCCGTGAGCTGGGCGTAGAAGGCATGATGCTCAAGCGCCGCGACTCCCTGTACGGAGTTGGCCGCACCCGCGATCTTGGCCTGTGGTGGAAGTGGAAGATCGACCCGTTCAGCGTCGACGCGGTGCTGATCTATGCCCAGCGCGGCCACGGTCGCCGGGCCAGCCTGTACAGCGACTACACCTTCGCCGTGTGGGACGACTCCACGCCTGGCGAGCGCGTGCTGGTGCCCTTCGCCAAGGCCTACTCCGGGCTTACCGACGACGAGATGCGCAAGGTCGATGCGATCATCCGCAAGACCACCGTGGAGAAATTCGGCCCGGTGCGCAGCGTCACCCCGACCCTGGTGTTCGAGCTGGGCTTCGAGGGCATCGCCCTGTCCAAACGGCACAAGAGCGGCGTCGCCGTGCGCTTTCCGCGGATGCTGCGCTGGCGCACCGACAAGCAGGTGGAGGACGCCGACACCCTGGCCACGCTGCAGGGCCTGCTCTGATGGACCAACCCGTTCGTCGTCGCAGTCTGTCCGGCGCCTGGTTCGCCCAGCGCAGCTGGAAGCCCTTCGCCTTTCAGAAGGAAGTCTGGCAGGCGGTCAAGGCCGGCGAGTCGGGCCTGTTGCACGCCTCCACCGGCGCCGGCAAAACCTACGCGGTGTGGTTCGCGGCCCTGGACCGTTTCGCCACGCCCACGCCCGCCGGCATGGCTAGCCCGCGCCGCAAGAAGCCGGTCATGGCGCCGCTGACCGTACTCTGGATCACCCCGATGCGCGCCCTTGCCGCCGATACCGCCCGTGCCCTGCAGGCGCCCCTGGATGATCTGCAGATTCCCTGGAACATCGGCCTACGCACCGGCGACACCGGCTCTGCCGAACGCGCCCGGCAGAGCCGCAAGCTGCCCAGCACCCTGATCACTACGCCGGAAAGCCTGACCCTGCTGCTGACCCGCGCCGATGCTCACGAAGCCTTCGCCCATCTGCGCATGGTGGTGATCGACGAGTGGCACGAGCTGCTCGGCAACAAGCGCGGCGTGCAGCTGCAACTGGCCCTGGCGCGCCTGCGCCTGTGGCACCCGGAGCTGCTGGTGTGGGCGCTGTCAGCCACCCTCGGCAACCTCGAGCATGCCCGTGAGGTGCTGATGCCGACCGGGCGCCTGGTCCAGGGCAAGCTGGCCAAGGACCTGCGCATCGACAGCCTGCTACCGCCCGGACTGGAGCGCTTCCCCTTGGCTGGGCACTTGGGATTGCGCATGCTGCCGCAGGTGGTCGAGGAGCTGGACGCCAGCAGCACCGCCCTGGTGTTCACCAACACCCGCTCGCAAGCTGAAACCTGGTATCAGGCGCTGCTCGAGGCGCGTCCGGACTGGGCCGGCCTGCTCGCCCTGCACCACGGCTCGCTGTCGCGGGAGGTGCGCGACTGGGTCGAGCTGGCGCTCAAGGAAGGCCGGCTGAAAGCCGTGGTGTGCACCTCCAGCCTGGACCTGGGAGTGGATTTTCTGCCGGTGGAACGGGTGCTGCAGATCGGTTCGCCCAAGGGCGTGGCCCGCCTGATGCAACGCGCCGGCCGCTCCGGCCATGCCCCGGGCCGCCTATCCCGCGCCACCCTGGTGCCCACCCACAGCCTGGAAGTGCTGGAAGCCGCCGCCGCGCAAACCGCCGTGGCCGAGCGCAAGGTCGAGGCGCGGCTTTCGCCGGACAAGCCGCTCGACGTGCTGGTCCAGCACTTGGTGAGCATGGCCCTGGGCGGCGGCTTCCAGGCCGATGCCATGCTGGCCGAGGTGCGCAGCGCCTGGGCCTATCGCAGCCTCAGCGAGGACGAATGGCAATGGGCGCTGGCCTTCATCCGCCACGGCGGCCATTCGCTGACTGCCTATCCCGATTACCGTCGTGCTGAGCCGGACGCCAACGGCCTGTGGCAGGTGCCCGATGCGCGCCTGGCGCGGCGCCATCGCATGAGCATCGGCACCATCGTCAGTGACGCCAGCCTGGCGGTGAAATACTGGAGCAAAGGCGGTGGTGGAGGCTCGCTGGGTAGCGTCGAGGAAGGCTTCATCGCCCGCCTACGCCCAGGCGATACCTTCCTTTTCGCTGGTCGCACGCTGGAACTGGTGCGGGTGGAAAACATGACCGTCTACGTGCGCCGCGCCACCAGCCGCAAGGCCGCGATCCCGCGGTGGAATGGCGGGCGCATGCCGCTCTCCAGCGAACTGGCGGACGCCGTGCTGGCCAAGCTCGATGCCGCCGCCCGGGCTGAATACCCTGGCCCTGAGATGCAGCTGCTGCGTCCATTGCTCGACGTGCAACAGGCCTGGTCCGCACTGCCCGGCGCAACCACCCTGCTGGCGGAAGTGCTGAAATCCCGCGAAGGCTGGCACCTGTTCCTCTACCCCTTCGCCGGCCGCTCGGTGCACCTGGGGCTGGCCAGCCTGCTGGCCTGGCGCCTGGCCCGCGAACAGCCGCTGAGTGTTTCCATTGCGGTCAATGACTATGGCCTGGAGCTGCTGTGCCCCAGTGAGGTGGATTTTGCTGCGCGGCTCACGCCCGAGCTGTTCAGCACGGACGATCTGCTGCCCGACGTACTCGCCAGCCTCAACGCTGGTGAACTGGCGCGCCGGCGTTTTCGCGAGATTGCCCGTATCGCCGGCCTGGTGTTCAGCGGCTACCCCGGCGCGCCGAAGAGCGCCCGCCAGCTGCAGGCCTCCAGCGCACTATTCTTCGACGTGTTCAGCCAATACGACCCGGGCAACCTGCTGCTCAGCCAGGCCCAGGAAGAAGTGTTGCGGCAGGAGTTGGACGTGCAGCGCCTGCAGCACACCCTGCAGCGCCTGCAGTCTCGCCGCCTGGATATCCGCACGGTCAAGCGCGCCACGCCGTTCGCCTTCCCGCTGCTGGTGGAGCGCTTCCGCGAAAGCCTGAGTTCGGAGAAACTCGCCGACCGTATCCGGCGCATGGTCGCCGATCTGGAACAGGCCGCTGGGCCAGGCGGTTATCAGGACCCGGCATTCGCCATCGACGACGAGCGCCCAGCGCCGCGCAAAGGCCGCTCCCCGCGTCAGGGCAAGGACGGCCTGCCCCGGCCACCGGCGCAGCGCCCGAAAAAACGCCGCTGATAGAGACTCAATGACCGAAGCCCCTACCCATTATCACAGCGTGCAACTGGCCGGCGCCGAACTCTGGCTGCTGGCGGACAAGGCCATCTGGTGGCCGCAGCAGCAGGCGCTGCTGATCGCCGATATCCACATCGGCAAGGCCGCCGCCTATCGTGCCCTGGGCCAGCCGGTGCCCCAGGGCACCACCGCCGCCAATCTGCAGCGGCTGGACGCCCTGTTGCAGCGTTTCGACTGCCGGCAACTGATCTTTCTTGGCGATTTTCTTCACGCCCCCGGCTCGCGCACGCCGGCCACCCTGGCAGCGCTGGCCGAGTGGCGCGCGCGCCACTCCGGGCTGACCATGACTCTGGTGCGCGGCAACCATGACAAACGGGCCGGCGACCCGCCTGCCGCGCTGGCCATCGAGGTGGTGGAAGAACCGCTACTGCTCGGCCCCTTCGCCCTGCAGCACGAGCCTCGCGCGCATACCACGCACCACGTGCTGGCCGGCCACGTGCACCCGGCCTACACGCTGCGTGGCCGGGGCCGACAACGCCTGCGCCTGCCCTGTTTCGTACTGGGCGATGAGGTCAGCCTGCTGCCGGCATTCGGCAGCTTCACCGGCACCATGACCTTCCGCGCAGAGCCCGATCAGCGCATCCTGGTGGTCGGCGACGGCGGTATCTGGCCCGTCCGCCGCAGCGAGTCCTGAGGCTTACAGGCGCTGCAAGGTCGCAGCATCCTGCTCACCGTCGTAGAACGCCTGCAGCACCTCGGCGAACAGCGGCTGCGTCGGCGCGGCGGCCTGAAACAGGGTCATGCTCGAACGCAATTTGAGGTCGTCCGGCGAACCCATGATCTGCCGCACCGGGCGCCCGCGATGGGACAGCAGCGCTCGCACGCAATCTTCCAGGCGCGGGCCGAGCAGCGGGTGCGCCAGGTAGGCCCGCGCCTCGTCGAGGCCGGAGATGCCGTAGTGCTCGGCCATTTCACTGCGGCCCAGGCCGCGCAGCTGCGGAAACACGTACCAGATCCAGTGGCTGCGCTTGGCCCCGGCACACAGCTCATCGAGGGCTTGGCGATAATCGCGCTGCTGCGCCTCGACGAACCGCGTCAGGTCGAACGAAGCGCTCATGGCCTTGACCGTTCGTGCCCCATCGGTGTGGTATCGGGCAGCGCGCCCTGCGTGGCGAAGTCCGGGCTGTGCACTTCGGAATCCAGCGGCATATGCGCATAATGGGCCTTTTCGGCACCTGGCCCGAGTGGGTCGGCCAGCCGCGCGCGCTTGACCTCGTGATGCCCGCCAAGGCCGCGAGCCAACAGGCACCCGCCCAGCGCGGCGCCCGCCAGGCCCAGCAATCCGCCGCGTCGTAAACCGGCGCCCACTAGCGCCAGACCACTACCAAGCGACGCGTAGCGCTGCCAGTCGTGGAGGTTGTTGTCGGTTTGTTCTTTCATGGCAACTCTTCCTGAAGGGTGACCTATTAGCTGACAGGTGCGCCCCTCCGATGTTCTGTCACGTTGGACGACCACTTATCGCATCGCGCTCGACCATGGACGGCGACGGACTGCCCTGCTCAGCCCTTGACCTCTACGACGGCCAACACAATACTGTATTTATATACAGTATTTTTGGTCATTGCCCATGTCATCCGTGGTTGTGCTCGACCGGCTGATCGACGCTCGCCGTGTATGGCGAGGTCAGGCCGTTTCATCGCCAACGAGCGCCAATTTCTCAACCGGACACCGTTTTCTCGACGCCGCACTGCCCGGTGGCGGCTGGCCCACGGCTGCGCTCAGCGAAATTCTCACAGCCGTGCCGGGCATCGGCGAGCTGAGCCTGTTGTGGCCGACCCTTGCCAGGCTGACGGCCGCCAGCGAGCGGGTCGTATTGGTCGCCCCGCCCCACCTGCCCTACCCTCAGGCCTGGATTCAGGCCGGCATCGATCTGCGCCAACTGAGCATCATCCAGGCCGAGGGCCGCGACGCCTTGTGGGCGGCCGAGCAATGCCTGCGCTCGGGCAGTTGTGGCGCGGTGCTGAGCTGGTTGCGCCAGGCCGATGACCGCGCCCTGAGGCGCCTGCAGGTGGCCGCCGCGACCGGGCAAACCTTGGCATTCGCCTATCGGCCGCAGGCAGAGGCTGCCAACCCGTCACCCGCGGCGCTGCGCCTGGTGCTCGAAAGCCAGCCGGCACAAGTGCGGGTGATCAAGTGCCGCGGCGGGTTACCGCCTGCGCGGCCGCTCGCCTTTGCCTGGCATTGAGCCTGCCATGCTCTGGGCTTGCATCCTGCTGCCGCAACTGGCCATGGACGGCGTGCAGCGTCACCGCGCCAATCCCGACGAGCCGTTGGCGCTGCTTACTGGCTCGCCACAACGGCGCGTGCTGCAGGCCGTCAACCCGGCGGCCCGCGCCCTGGGGCTGAAACCCGGCCAGTCGCTGACGACGGCGCAGGCGCTGACGCGCGGCTTCGCCAGTGCGGAATACGACCTCGCGGCCATCGAGCGCTGGCAGCAGTTTCTGGCCGCCTGGGCCTATGGTTTCAGCGCCCAGGTCAGCCTGCATTACCCGCGTTGCCTGCTGCTGGAGGTGCAATCGAGCCTGGGGCTGTTCGGCCCCTGGCCGCGCTTCGAGGCACGTTTGCGCGCCGAGCTATCGGCGCTGGCCTTCCAGCACCGCATTGCCGTCGCGCCGAATCCGGCCGCTGCGCGGGTGCTGGTCAATATCGGTGATGGCCTGATGGCGAGCGATGGGCAGAAGCTCAGGCAGATGCTCGATTCGCTGCCGGTGGACCGACTCGGGCTTTCCCCGGCGACAACCACGGCGTTCAACCGCATGGGCCTCAGGCAATTGTGGCAGCTGTTGGCTCTGCCGCGTGACAGCCTGGCCAGGCGCTTTCCTGCCGATGTGCTGGGCCATCTCGATGCCCTGCTTGGCCAGCGCCCGCTGGCGCTGGATTTCTATACGCCCGCGGATGTATTCGATGCCCGCATCGAGCTGAATTTCGAGGTGGAATCCCATCAGGCGCTGCTGTTCCCGTTGCGCCGACTGACGGCCGACCTAGCCGCCTACCTGGCCGGGCGTGACAGTGGCGTGCAGCGTTTCGTCCTGCACTTGGAACACCGCACGGGTGCCGATACGCAGGTGCAGGTGGGCCTGCTCAGCGCCGAGCGTGATCCCGGCATGCTGTTCGAGCTGACGCGCGGCCGCCTTGAACACCAGCAACTACCGGCACCGGTGCTGGCCGTGCGGTTGGTGGCGCGGGAGTTGCCAGTCTTTGCGCCGCAGCATCAGCAACTGTTCGATGAGCGCCCACAACAGAGCCAGCCCTGGGAGCAACTACGCGAGCGGCTGAGGGCACGCCTCGGTGATGACGCCCTGCATGGCCTGGGTGCCAGAGCCGATCACCGCCCCGAGCGCGCCTGGATCAACGAATCGGCCAGCCCCGAGCTGCCACCCAGCGGCCCGCGCCCCGGCTGGCTGCTGAGCGAAGCCCAGCCGCTGCACGAGGCCTCGCTACGCATCCTCGCCGGCCCCGAGCGCATCGAGTCCGGCTGGTGGGACGGCGAGGATGTGCGCCGCGACTATTACGTAGTGCAGACCCGTGCCGGCCAGCGCGGCTGGGCGTATCGCACGGTCGGCAATGATGGGCCATTGCTGCTGCACGGGTGGTTCGCATGAGCGATTACGCCGAACTCCATTGCCTGTCGAATTTCACCTTCCAGCGCGGCGCATCCAGCGCCCAGGAGCTGTTCGAGCGTGCGGCGAGGCTGGGTTATCGCGCCCTGGCGATCACCGATGAGTGCACCCTGGCCGGCATCGTGCGCGCCTGGGAGGCCGCGGAAAAAACCGGCATAAAGCTGATCGTGGGCAGCGAAGTGCAGATCGAGAAAGGCCCGAAGCTGGTGCTGCTGGCCGAGAACCTGGTGGGCTATCAGGCGCTATGCGGCCTGATCACCCGGGCGCGACGCAGGGCGGCAAAGGGCACCTATCGGTTGTTGCACGAAGATTTCGTGACACCACTCGATGGCCTGCTGGCCATCTGGCTCAGCGCAGGCGACATCACCGCCCTGCCCTGGCTTCGCTCGGTGTTCCCCGAGCGCCTGTGGCTGGGCGTCGAACTGCATCGCGGCGCGGACGATAGCGCACACCTGCAGCGCCTGCTCGACCTGGCCGCCACACACCACTTGCCGGCGGTGGCCTGTGGCGACGTGCACATGCATGCCCGTGGCCGCCGCGCCCTGCAGGACTGCATGACCGCCATCCGTCATCATCTGCCCGTGGCCGAGGCTGGCGCCCATCTATTCGCCAATGGCGAGCGACATCTGCGCCGACTTGAGGAGCTGGGCGAGCTGTATCCGCCCGAGCTGCTCGCGCAATCGCTGTGCATTGCTGAACGTTGCTGCTTCGTCCTTAAAGACCTGAAGTATTACTACCCGCACGAACTGGTTCCAGAAGGTCATGCCCCCACCTCCTGGCTGCGCGTTCTGGTGGAGCGTGGCGCCGCCGAGCGCTGGCCAGGAGGAGTGCCGGCCGCCGCCCGCGCGCAGATCGAGTACGAGTTGGCGCTGATCGCAGAGCTGAAATACGAAAGCTATTTCCTGACCGTGCATGACATCGTCCGCTTCGCCCGCGAGCAGCACATCCTCTGCCAGGGCCGGGGTTCGGCGGCCAATTCGAGCGTCTGCTTCACGCTCGGCATCACCGAGCTGGACCCCACCGAGAACCGGCTGTTGTTCGAGCGTTTTCTCTCCCGCGAGCGCAACGAGCCACCGGATATCGACGTCGATTTCGAGCATGAGCGCCGCGAGGAAGTCATCCAGTACGTGTTTCGCCGCTACGGGCGAACGCGTGCGGCGCTCACGGCCGTGGTCAACACCTATCATGGCGCCGGGGCGATACGCGATGTCGCCAAGGCCCTTGGCTTGCCGCCGGATCAGGTCAATGCGCTGGCTGACTGCTGTGGCCGCTGGAGCAGCGGCCCGCCAGCGGCCGAGCGCCTGCTGGAAGCTGGCTTCGATCCGCAGAATCCGCTGCTCAGGCGCGTGCTGATCCTGACCGGCGAGCTGATCGGTTTTCCCCGGCACCTGTCGCAGCACCCGGGCGGCTTCGTCATATCCGAGCACGCACTCGACACGCTGGTGCCGGTGGAAAACGCGACCATGGCCGAGCGCACCGTGATCCAGTGGGACAAGGATGATCTGGACAGGGTCGGCCTGCTCAAGGTCGACGTGCTGGCCTTGGGCATGCTCAGCGCGCTGCGCCGTTGTTTCGGCCTGATCGAGCGCTACCGCGGCACGCAGTGGACCCTGGCCACCCTGCCCAAAAACGATCTGGCCACCTACGCCATGATCAGCCGCGCAGACACCATTGGCGCATTCCAGATCGAGTCCCGCGCACAGATGGCGATGCTGCCGCGCCTGCGCCCGAAGGAGTTCTACGACCTGGTGATCCAGGTGGCCATCGTCCGTCCAGGGCCGATCCAGGGCGACATGGTGCATCCCTATCTGCGCCGGCGAAACGGCGAAGAGGACATCGACTACCCCTCCGATGAACTCAAGCCAGTCTTCAAGCGCACCCTCGGCGTGCCGCTGTTTCAGGAGCAGGTCATGGAACTGGCCATCGTCGCTGCCGACTACACACCCGGCGAGGCGGATGAACTGCGCCGCAGCATGGCTGCCTGGAAACGCCATGGCGGCCTCGAACCGCATCGCCAGCGACTCACCTCGCGCATGTTGGAAAAGGGCTACACGCAGGCGTTCACCGAACGGATCTTCCGCCAGATCGAGGGCTTCGGCAGCTACGGCTTCCCCGAGTCGCATGCCGCCAGCTTTGCCCTGCTCGCCTACGCCAGTTGCTGGTTGAAATGTCACGAGCCCGCGGCCTACGCCTGCGCCCTGGTCAATAGCTGGCCGATGGGTTTCTACAGCCCTGATCAGGTGCTGCAGGACGCGCGGCGGCATGACGTCGAAGTGCGCCCGGTTGATGTGCGCTACAGCGACTGGGACTGCAGCCTGGAGCCAGATGAACATGGCGAGCCGGCCATCCGCCTGGGGCTGAGGATGATTCGTGGCATGCGCGAAGACGACGCACGGCGTATCGAACAAGCGCGCCTGTCAGGTGCATTCCGTGATGTCGAGGACCTCAGCGTGCGCGCACGCCTGGATGCCTCGGCACGCGAGCGACTGGCCGATGCCGGCGCGCTCGGCGGCCTGGCTGGCCACCGCTACCAGGCGCGCTGGGCGGTGGCTGGCGTCGAGGAACAATTACCGCTGTTCGCCGGTGTATCTGCGCCGAATGAAGACGCTCCGGGCCTGCCTGCCCCATCGCAAGGGGAAGATCTGCTGACCGACTATGCGACGCTCGGCACCACCCTCGGTGCGCATCCACTGGCTCTGCTGCGTCAGGCGCTAAGGGCGCGGCGCTGCCGGAGCTCACGTGAACTGCAGGCGGTCGAGCACGGCCGCCCGGTCAGCATCGCCGGCCTGGTGATCGGCCGGCAAAGGCCGCAAACCGCCAGCGGCGTCATCTTCGTCACCCTCGAAGATGAGTTCGGCATGGTCAATGTGGTCGTCTGGCATGACCTGGCCGAGCGCCAGCGGCGAGTCCTGGTGCAGTCGCAGATGCTGCGCATCGACGGCCATCTGGAAACGCAGGATGGCGTGCTCCATGTGATCGCCGGGCGCCTGACGGACATGACAGCGATGCTGACCGGACTGGACATACGCAGCCGCGACTTTCATTAAGTCACTTGCCTGGCCCACCCTGCATGGCGGGCCGAGAAAGACAAAAAAAAGGCCGCGCTGGATCACCAGGCGGCCACAAGTCGTCTTAACCAAAGGAGATGAAGTGGAGAGCCTGGGCGACGGCGTCCGGGAGTGATGCAACAACCGCCGCCCTGGAATCTTCATCGGGGCGAAGCCTATCGTCGATCGAGCGCAACGGCGCATCGAAGTCGTTGATAGTGATCATCGATCAGCTTGAATAGTGCATCGGCAGGCTGGGTGATAACTCTAAGCGCGCCCTCTGGGCCGGGCCTTACCTCGCTGTGAGGCGCGTTTAGAACAGCACACCAACACCGGGAGCACCCATGCACAAGAAACACTGTCTCGCGCTGGCTTGCAGCCTCGCGCTGGGCGGGCAGTTGGCGCACGCCAGCAGCCAGTCCGAAACTAAGGGTTTCATCGAGGACGCCAGCCTCGATCTGTTGCTGCGCAACGCCTATTTCAACCGTGATTACAAAGACAACACCAACGACGCCAAGAGTTGGGGCCAGGGCTTCATCGCCACCTTCGAGTCCGGCTTTACCCAGGGCACCGTCGGTTTCGGTGTCGACGCTTTCGGCCTGCTCGGGGTCAAGCTCGACAGCGGTCGTGGTCGCAACTATCGCGCCTTCTTCGACACCGACAGCGAGGGCCGCCCAGTGGACGATCTGTCCCAGGCCGGTGGCGCGGTGAAGCTGCGCGTTTCCAATACCGTGATCAAGTACGGCAACCAGTTCCCTTCCCTGCCCGTTCTGGGCCATGACGACAGCCGCCTGCTGCCGCAGTCGTTCACGGGTACGCTGGTGACCAGCAATGAGATCGAGGGGCTGGAACTGAATGCCGGTCGCTTCACCGCCGACAGTCCGATGGGCGACCCGGCGCGCGACCCCAATCGCCTCAAGAGCATCGACGTGCTCGGCGGTAGCTACGTTGTCAGCGATGACCTGAGTCTGGCGGTCTATCACGCCGACCTCGAGGACATGTACAAGCGCTACTACGCCAACGTCAATTACAACCTGGCACTGGCTGCGGAGCAGGCGCTGAACTTCGATTTCAACATCTATCGCACCAAGTACGACACCGGCTCGGTGGCCGCTGTCGACCTCGGCGGTGACGGCCAGGGTGACCGCAACACCATCTGGAGCCTGGCCGCCAAGTACAGCATCGGCGCCCATGCCTTCATCGTCGCCCATCAGCGCAACAGCGGCGATGCCGGCTTTGCCTATGACTACGGCGATGGCGGCGCTAGCATCTACCTGGCCAACTCCTACTACTCGGACTTCAATCTGAAGGACGAGCGCTCCTGGCAGGCCAGCTATGAGCTGGACTTCGCCGAGTACGGCGTGCCAGGCCTGCGCTACAAGTTCGCTTACGTACGCGGTGACAACATCGATACCGGCAGCGACAACAACGGTACCGAGCGCGAGATCTTCAACCAGATCGGCTACACCATCCAGAGCGGCGCTGCCAAGGACCTGCACCTGCGCCTGCGCAATTCCATCTACCGCTCCAGCACCGACGTAGGGCCGGATCTCAACGAGATTCGGGCATTCGTCGAATACCCGCTGAGCATCCTCTGATGGTCGCTGCCCCGGCCTGGCCGGGGCAGCCCTCAATCAGCTGCGCAAGGCCCGAGCGACAGCTTGGGCCGCCTCTTCGATTGCCCTCTCCTCGTAGGGTGCGAAGCCCATCACCAGACCTGGCGCCCGCGCATTGACGCGGTAACTCGCCAGCGGCAGCACGTCGATGCCTGCCGCCTGCAAACGGGTGAAGGCGTCCTGCTCGTTCACGACCTGCAGACGACAGGCGATGTCCATACCCGCGCGGATTTCCGGTACCTCGATCAGCCCCCGCCAATGCCTGTGCGCCGCTTCGGCGAAGGCTTCGGCGCGCGCTGCGTAAATCTTGCGCATGCGCCGTACATGGCGGTCAAAATGCCCTTCATGAATGAAGTCGGCCAGCACTGCTTGAGCCAGGCTGTTGGCATGTCGCGACATCAGCGCCGCGGCACGGGTGAAACTCTCGACCAGGTGTTCGGGCACCACCAGATAGGCCAGGCGAATCGAGGGAAACAGCAGCTTGCTGAAGGTGCCGGCGAGGATGACCGACTGCTCGGCGCCCGGCATCGAACGCAATGCGGGAATGGGTTTGGCGATAAAGCGGTATTCGCTGTCGTAGTCGTCCTCGAAGATGTAACTGCCCTGCTCCGCGGCCCAGCGCAACAAGGCCAGACGTCGTGCCGGTGACAGCTCACCGCCTAGCGGCGCCTGACGTGACGGCGTGACATAAGCCAACCGAGCGCCCGGCGCCAGGCGCAGCCCCTCGTCCACCTTGAGGCCGGAACGATCCACCGGCACATCCACGCGGTTCACGCCGGAAATATCCATCAACTGCCGTGCGCCAGGATAGCCAGGGTCTTCCATCCAGACTTGAGAGTCGCCTGGTGCCAGCAATCGCAGGCAGATATCCAGCCCCTGCTGCACGGTGCCAAGCACCAGGATACGCTCCGGTGACACCTGTACTCCGCGCGCAATGGCGAGGTAGCCGGCGATGGCTTCGCGCAGCTCGGGCAAGCCCGCCGGGTCACCGTCGAGCAGCATCGTCAACCGCGAACTGCGCAACTGTTGCGTATGCAGCTTGCGCCATAGATCGATGGGGAAGGCGTTGATATCACCCCGGTGCGGAAAGAACGGCCGCTGGCCGGAAGGCGTAGTACGCCGGGAGAAGATCGGCTCGATCTCGGCCAGCCTGTTCAGCCATGGCGTCTGCGGTACATCACGCTCCTGCTCGCCCCTGGCGACCACTTTACGCCGCACGTAGCCTGCATTCAGCGTCGGGTCGGGTAATACCTCGCTGACCCGGGTACCGCTGCCGGTCCGCGCCTGCAGATAGCCCTCGGAGAGCAGTTGCTGGTAAGCCGCCTGCGCCGTTCCGCGCGCAAGACCATAGTGCTCGGCCAGGGAGCGAGTGCTGGGCAGCTTGCTGCCAGCTGGCAGGCGCCCGCTCAGAATGGCGCCGCGTAGTGACTCGTACAGCCAACTCTGCAGGCTGACGCCGGCTTCCGGAGTTCCCAGCGGCAGAAACACAACCTGCGGCGCAGCTTTCTCGCGTGGCATGTCAGCTCCAAAGTGGATCATCTATTTGCATAGATAATGGATCAATACCTTGATCCAAGCCAGCGGCAAAATCCGCTCCGTAGTCAGCCAACCTCATCTCCTCACTACGGACACCCACGACATGAAACAGCAAATCCTGATCATCGGCGCCGGCTTTGGCGGCATGTGGAGCACACTGAGCGCCATTCGCCTGCTTGACCAGCATCAGCGTCTCGACATCGCGGTCACCCTGCTCGCACCGCAAGCCGAACTGCGCGTGCGCCCGCGCTTCTACGAAACCGACCTGGCGACCACCGTGGCTCCGCTCGGTCCGCTGTTCGATGCAGTCGGCGTGCAGTTCGTGCAGGGCTGCGCCACCCGTATCGATGCGCAGAACAGGCAGGTGTTCTACCGCAGCGCCAGCGGCGAGCAGTCGACACTGGCTTATGACCGGCTGATCCTCGCATCGGGCAGCCAGGTTGCCCGTCCGCCCCTCGCCGGCATCGACCGTTTTGCCTTCGATGTTGACAGCCTGGAGTCCGCGCAAAAGCTCGAGGCCCATCTGCAAGGACTGCGTCATCAGCCAAGCAGCCAGGCGCGCAATACCGTGGTGGTGGTGGGCGGTGGTTTCACCGGCATCGAAACAGCTACAGAGATGCCGGCGCGCCTGCGTGCCATCCTCGGTGACGAGGCCGATATCCGCGTCATTGTCGTCGACATGGGCAAACAGGTCGGCAGCGCCATGGGCGAGCAGATCGCCACAGTGATCGCCGAAGCCAGCGATACGCTCGGTGTGACCTGGAAGCTCGGCAGCCCGGTCTCGATGGTCGATGAACAGGGTGTGCAGCTCGACAATGGCGAGCGAATCGAGGCCAGCACCGTAGTCTGGACTGTCGGTGTGAAAGCCTCGCCGCTGACGCAGCAAGTCGACGGTGAGCGTGACGCCTTTGGCCGCCTGCATGTCGACCGCAACCTCAAGGTGCTGGGCCAGGACGCCATCTACGCCACGGGCGATACGGCTTACGCAGCGGTGGACGACCTGGGCAACCATGCGCTGATGACCTGTCAGCACGCCATCGCCCTCGGCCGCTCATCCGGTAACAACGCAGTAGCCGATCTGTTGGGCGTGGAGCCGATTCCCTACAGTCAGCCCAAGTACGTCACCTGCCTGGATCTGGGCGCCTGGGGCGCGGTGTTCACCGAAGGCTGGGAGCGCAAGGTAGTGCTGACTGGCAAGGAAGGCAAAGAGCTCAAGACGCAAATCAACACCCAGTGGATCTATCCGCCGGAAGCCAAACGCGAAATTGCACTGGCCGCCGCTGACCCGCTGATTCCGGTCGTCGCCTGAGCGATGCCAAGCCCAGGGCGTCAGTCGCCCTGGGCCTGCAAGGTCAATCGCGGTAGATCTGCACCTGCAGCTTGGCCGGCAGTTCCAGCCCCTCGCTGCGCAGCCACTCGCCGGGCGGTTGCCCGATCTGCTGGGCGAAGGTGCGCGAGAACGACGCTTGTGAGCTGTAACCCACCGCGTCGGCGATCACCTTGATCGGCATTCCTTCACGCAACAGATCCTGCGCCACCTTCATGCGCCAGGCCGTCACGTAGGCCATCGGCGTCATGCCCATCACCTCGTTGAACAGCGCGGCGAACTTGGTCCGCGACATCTTCGCCAGTTCGGCCAGGTGCTCGACGCTCCAGGCCAACTGCGGTTCCTGATGAATGCAGATCAGCGCCGGGCCCAGTTGGCTGTCCTGCAGGGCGTAAAGCAGCCCCCTGGTGATGCGCCCTTCGTTCACCGCACGGCGTACCAGCAGAACGAATACATATTCGAACAGCAGGTTGAGCGCCTTGCTGCGCCCGGGTGCCGGCGTGCGGAACTCGTTGACCAGCGAACCGATCACCGGCCCCAGCTGCTCCAGGGCACTCAGTGGAAACACCAGGGTTTCCTCCAGGCCCAGTTCGAAAGGCTGCTGACCGTAACGCCCGAACTGGAACGAGGCGCAGATCAGATCTGCGCCACCTGGTTCGTGGGCGCGCAGCTTGTAGCAGCAACAGCTGGGACAGAACAACACGCTGGGTTGATCGATCGCGACGCGGGGCTTGTCGGAATGCACCATATCCAGTGCGCCGCGCTCGACCACGTGAATGAAGGCCATGCCTGGGGGTTTATCCAGCACCAGGGTGCCGTCTACCGGGCCGGCGAATAACAGTCGCCCTTGAAGGCTCGTGCGCTCGAAGAACTCGGAAAGAACATCCATTTTCGGGAATGACCTGATAAGGATCTTTTACATAGAGAAGTCAACCAGTTACAGCCCAGGAGAACCGCAACCGCCGTCGATTGATAGACAGCTCCATCGACAAAAATTCCAACTGGATTAATGCCGAAGCAAAGAATTTTATTGACCTGTATCAATTCCGTGACGCAGTGGTGTTCTGACGTGGATCAGGCCAGCTCATCGTGGCGCGCCCTCACCCGACCGGACCTGCATTTCGGCCCGTTCCGGCATGCGCTGGAAAAAGGTGGCGACTCTCCGGGTCACGCTTCGGTCATGCCCTGTTGCCTTGAGGATGCCGTCGCACTTCTACTGACCTCATGCCCACTATGCCTCGAAGACTTCCGTGCTCCTTAGCCGAGTGGTCAGCGAGGCGCATTGGCCCAAAGCACATGCCCGCTCACGGCCTGCGCGCGACCAATTTTGGAAATATACGGCTCTAGCTGGTCAGGCGGCAGTTGCGCCGCAGGGCGTGCCTAGTGCTGCCCGCTCATTTGCCGGAAGGCGTCGAGCAAAGCCTGGCTGAGATCGACCGAGGAAAATTTGGTCAGCACCGCATTGGCACCGACTGAGCGGGCTTTTTCGGTATTCATGGTGCTGTCCAGCGAGGTGTGCAGCAGCACATAGGTCTCGGCGATGTCGGGACTGCGGCGAATTTCCTGAACCAGGCTGTAGCCATCGAGTTCAGGCATCTCGATATCCGAGACCAGCAATTCGAAGGGCATCCCGGCCTGATGATATTCATGCAGCTGCTGCAAGGCGGCCTGACCGCTGCGCACCGCCGTGCAATCGAAGCCCAGCTGACGCAGCACGTTGAGGGTCTGTTGCAGCGCCACCTGCGAGTCGTCGACCAGCAGCACGCGGCGACCTTGCAGCAGGCAGGCATCCTGGCCTTCGAGCAGGCCGACGGGCGCTTCTTCCAGGGCCGGCGCGATATCGTGCAGGACCTTCTCGATATCGAGAATCTGCACGATGGCGCCATCGATCTGGGTCACCCCGGTGATGAAGGCGCGATTACCCGAGCCGGCAGGTGGCGGACGCACGTCGCGGGTGGAGCATTGCACGATGCGTTCGACGTTCTTCACGTGTAGCCCCTGACGCGAGCGGCTCAACTCCGTGACGATCAGGCAACCGTCATCTTCATCAGCTGCGCCACGTTCGCCGATGGCGCGCGCCAGGTCGATCACCGTCATCGCAGCACCGCGCAAGGTGGCGATGCCGCGTACGTTGGGATGACGATTGGGCAGCTTGGTCAAGGCCGGGCACGGAATGATCTCGTTGACCTTGAGCAGGTTGATCCCCAGCAGACGACCGCTATGCAGACGAAACAACAACAGCGATAGCGCGTCGCCGGTAACCAGACTCATGAACCTTTCCTTAGAACGAACGTAGACCTAGGTTATAGCGACCATGTGGCCGCGGACTTTAATCCGTGGCCAGCTTCAGGGCCACACGGCCGCGATTCGGGCAGGTTTCCATGTAGCGATGCGCTTCGACGAAGTCCTCGAAATCGAACACCTTGTCGATCACCGGCGTCAGCAGACGGTCCGCGGTCATCTGGTTGATATGCGTGAGCGCGCGCTGCACCGCCTCGTCGTTCGGCTCGATGCCCAACTCAGGGCAACCGGTGAAGTCCAGCACGCAGTGACGGAAGAACTGCAGGTGCTTCTTGAACGCGGCGCAAGCCGGGAAAGCCGTGTCGTTGCCGCCGTTGATCCCGTACAGGATCAGCTTGCCACGCGGTGCGGCGATATCACCCAGCAGTTTCATCTGCGGGCCGGCGCACTGGTCGAGAATCACCTCGACGCCCTTGCCTTCGGTGTAGCGCTCGACTTCAAGGACCAGGTCCTGCTCTTCGGTCACGATCACCTTGTCGGCGCCCAGACCACGCAGGAACTCGCGATCCTCCGGTGAGCCGGTGGAAACGATGACCTTGGCACCCAGCGCCTTGGCCAGTTGCACGGTCTGCGGCGCCATGCAGTGGCTGGCCTCGGTGATCAGCACATGCTGGCCGGGCTTGAGGTGGGCAAGATCCATCAGCGCCAGATAGCCGAACAACAGGCTGGTGTAGTGCACGCTGGCCTGGATCGGGCTGAGCACCTCGGGATAACGGGTCAGGGCGTGGCTGGGCATCAGCACCAGATCACCCCAGGTCGGGTAGCGGTTCGGCGTGCCCGCCGGGAAACCGGCCACGGCGGTGCCAACTTCCAGGTCGCTCACACCATCACCCAGCGCAGCCACGGTGCCGGCCAGTTCGAAACCGGTACCGGCCGGAAGCTTGGCCTGCTCTGACGCCAGGTTCTGCCGCCAGAGCACGTCTTTCCAGCCCAGGCCCACAGCCTGAACGCGCACCAGCACCTCACCAGGGCCGGGCATGGGCGTCGGAACCTCTTCGTACTGGAGCACATCGGCATCGCCGAACTTATGGAAACGGATCATGCGGGACATCGCTTACCTCGAGCTTGATCGCGGATTAACACTTCATTGACTGTGGACTCTATCCGCTGTGCGGCGGCGACACTATCAGACTCTATCGATAGTCTTCATGCCTGGCAGTGATTCAGCATCTTTCCATCCGCTACACGCTGCCCGTACTATTGCCCGGCCAAAGGCTCTCATTGCACGACCGTGCTGACAAGGCCCGTATCCCTCGAATGGTACCCGGATGAACCGCAACGATCTGCGCCGCCTCGATCTGAACCTGCTGATCGTCTTCGAGACACTGATGCATGAACGCAGCGTGACTCGGGCCGCAGAGAAGCTGTTCCTGGGTCAGCCGGCTATAAGTGCGGCGCTCGCTCGCCTGCGTACGCTGTTCGATGACCCCCTGTTCGTGCGCACCGGCCGCAGCATGGAGCCGACCCCACGCGCGCAGGAGATTTTCGCCCTGCTGTCGCCAGCGCTGGACTCGATCTCCACCGCCGTCAGCCGCGCCGCCGAGTTCGACCCTGCTACCAGCAAGGCAGTGTTCCGCATCGGGCTTTCCGACGATGTCGAGTTCGCCTTGCTGCCCGCCCTGCTCCGTCGCCTGCGCGCCGAAGCGCCCGGCGTGGTGCTGGTGATCCGTCGCACCAACTACCTGATGATGCCGGGGCTGCTGGCCTCCGGAGAAATATCCGTTGGCGTGGCCTACACCGAGGAGCTGCCGGCCAATGCCAAGCGCAAGGTGTTGCGCCGCAGCAAGGCCAAACTGCTGCGCGCCGACACCGTGCCCGGTGCGCTGAGTCTGGAAGATTACTGCGCGCGCCCGCATGCGCTGGTGTCCTTTGCGGGCGACCTTACCGGTTTTATCGATGAGGAGCTGGAGAAGGTCGGCTGCAAGCGCCATGTGGTGCTGGCAGTGCCGCAGTTCAACGGCCTGGCCAGTCTGCTGGCGGAAACCGATATCGTCGCCACCGTCCCGGATTACACCGCTGCCGCACTGACAGCAGCCGGTGGCCTGCGCGCCGAGGAGCTGCCTCTGCAAACACCCGCCTTCGAACTGCACATGGCCTGGCGCGGCGCGCAGGATAACGATCCCGCCGAGCGCTGGCTGCGCTCGCGCATCCAGATGTTCTGCGGCGACCCGGACAGCCTCTGATCATCCCGTACAGCCATCGTTCAGGTGTATTCCGGAACATCGGCGCTCTTCATGAATCGAAATTGATGTAAGTCCGTCCTCAATCATTCCCAATGATATTCAATTTCATGGCGTTCGATTCGTAGCCCTCCAAGACTCGCAGCAGACTCCGTCCATCCACAAATCCGACTGGCGGAGTCACCCATGGAACAGCATCACAAGAACATTTGGATATTCCCCCTGGCCCTCGCCGGTGTCCTTACCCTCAGCGGTTGCGATCAGGCAGCGCAGACCCAGGCACAAATGCCTGCGCCCAAGGTCAGCGTGGCCGAGGTCATCGAGCAACCGGTCAACGAGTGGGATGAGTTCACCGGGCGTCTCGAAGCGCCGCAGTCCGTCGAAATTCGCCCGCGCGTTTCCGGCTACATCGACAAGGTCGCCTTCGACGAAGGCACCCTGGTGAAGAAAGGCGATCTGTTGTTCCAGATCGACCCGCGCCCCTTCCAGGCCGAAGTCAAACGCCTCGAAGCCCAGCTGCAACAGGCTCGTGCCAACCAGGCTCGCGCCGCCAACGAAGCACGTCGTGGCGAGCGCCTGCGCCAGAGCAACGCCATTTCCGCCGAACTCGCCGATGCCCGCGCCAGTGCCGCTACCGAAGCTCAGGCTCAGGTCGCGGCGATTACCGCCGAACTGGAGAATGCGCGCCTGAACCTCGGGTTTACCCGTATCACCGCGCCCATCGATGGCCGCGTCAGCCGCGCCGAGATCACCGAGGGCAACCTGGTGGGTGCCGGTGAAAGCCTGCTGACCTCGGTGGTCTCCACCGACAAGGTCTACGCCTATTTCGACGCCGACGAACGCGCCTTCCTCAAGTACGTGCAATTGGCCCGCGAGTCCGGTGCCGACGCTCGTGGCGCCAGCCCGGTATACCTCGGCCTGTCCGATGAAGCCGGCCACCCGCATCTGGGCCAGCTGGATTTTCTCGACAACCAGGTCAACCCGCGTACCGGCACCATTCGCGGTCGCGCCGTATTCGACAACCAGGACGGTCGTTTCACCCCGGGCCTGTACGCGCGCCTGAAACTGGTGGGCAGCAAGCCCTACGCCGCCACCCTTATCAAGGACGAAGCGGTCGGCACCGACCTGGGCAAGAAGTATGTGCTGGTGCTCGGCGCAGACAACGCGGTGGCCTACCGCGCCATCGAACTGGGGCCGAAGCTCGAAGGCCTGCGCATCGTCCGTAGTGGCCTGAGCAAGGGCGAGAAAATCGTCGTAAACGGTCTGCAACGTGCCATGCCAGGCGCCACCGTCGACCCGCAGCCGGTGACCATGGCCGATGACAGCACCCTCGAGCAACTGGCTCGTATGCGCCAGGCCGTCGATGGTAGCCAGGCCCCGCGTATCGCCGCCGAAAAAATCGACGCACGCGCGCCGCGCGGCTGATCCAGCCCGCGCCTTGAGGACAGACCCATGAATTTCTCGCAATTCTTCATCCAGCGGCCGATCTTCGCCGCCGTGCTGTCGCTGCTGATCCTGATCGGCGGTGCCATCTCGCTGTTCCAGCTGCCCATCAGCGAGTACCCGGAAGTGGTGCCGCCGACCGTAGTGGTGCGCGCCAACTTCCCCGGCGCCAACCCCAAGGTGATCGGTGAAACCGTCGCCTCACCGCTGGAACAGGCCATCGTCGGTGTCGAAGGCATGCTCTACATGTCGTCGCAGTCGACCAACGACGGCAAGCTGACCCTGACCGTGACCTTCGCCCTCGGCACCGACCTGGACAACGCCCAGGTGCAGGTGCAGAACCGCGTCACCCGCACCATGCCGACCCTGCCCACCGAAGTGCAGCGCCTTGGCGTGACCGTGGACAAGGCCTCCCCGGACCTGACCATGGTGGTGCACCTGACCTCGCCGGACCAGCGCTACGACATGCTCTACCTGTCCAACTACGCCGCGCTCAACGTCAAGGACGAGCTGGCGCGCCTGGACGGTGTCGGCGACGTGCAACTGTTCGGCATGGGCAACTACTCGCTGCGCGTGTGGCTCGACCCGAACAAGGTAGCCTCGCGCGGGCTTACCGCCACCGATGTGGTCAACGCCATTCGTGAGCAGAACCGCCAGGTCGCCGCTGGCGCCCTCGGCGCGCCACCGGCCGATGCCGGCAACAGCTTCCAGCTGTCGATCAACACCCAGGGCCGCCTGGTCACCGAGGAAGAGTTCGAGAACATCATCATCCGCGTCGGCGACAACGGCGAGATCACCCGCCTGCGTGATATCGCGCGGGTCGAGTTGGGCTCCAACCAGTACGCCCTGCGCTCGTTGCTGAACAACCAGCCAGCTGTGGCCATGCCGGTATTCCAGCGCCCCGGCTCCAACGCCATCGCGCTTTCCGACTCGGTGCGCGAGCGCATGGCCGAGCTCAAGCAGAGCTTCCCACAGGGCATGGACTACGAAATCGTCTATGACCCGACCATCTTCGTCCGCGGCTCCATCGAGGCGGTGGTGCACACCCTGCTCGAAGCCATCGTGCTGGTGGTGTTGGTGGTGATCCTGTTCCTGCAGACCTGGCGCGCGTCGATCATCCCGCTGGCCGCCGTGCCGGTATCGCTGATCGGTACCTTCGCGGTAATGCACCTGTTCGGCTTCTCGCTCAATGCCCTTTCGCTGTTCGGCCTGGTGCTGGCCATCGGTATCGTGGTGGACGACGCCATCGTCGTGGTGGAGAACGTCGAGCGCAATATCGCCCTGGGCAAGACGCCGGTGGAAGCCACACGCCAGGCCATGAAGGAAGTGACCGGCCCCATCGTCGCCACCGCCCTGGTGCTGTGCGCGGTATTCGTGCCGACCGCGTTCATCTCCGGCCTCACCGGGCAGTTCTACCAGCAGTTCGCACTGACCATCGCGATTTCCACGGTGATTTCCGCGGTCAACTCGCTGACCCTGTCGCCAGCCCTGTCGGCCATCCTGCTCAAGGACCATCACGCGCCGAAGGACCGCTTCTCGCGTGTGCTCGACAAACTCTTCGGGGGCTGGCTGTTCGGCCCGTTCAACCGCATGTTCGACCGCGCCAGTAGTGGCTACGTCGGCACCGTGCGCCGCGTCCTGCGCGGCAGCAGCATCGCCATGCTGGTCTACGGCGGCCTGCTGGCACTCGGTTATCTGGGCTTTTCCAGCACCCCGACCGGCTTCGTACCGCAGCAGGACAAGCAGTACCTGGTGGCCTTCGCCCAACTGCCGGACGCCGCAACGCTGGATCGTACCGAATCGGTGATCAAGCGCATGAGCGAGATCGCCGGCAAATATCCGGGCGTGGAAAACACCGTGGCGTTCCCGGGCCTGTCGATCAACGGGTTCACCAACAGTCCCAACAGCGGCATCGTGTTCGTTGCACTGAAGGACTTCGACCAGCGCAAGGACGATCACCTGTCCGCCAACGCCATTGCCGCGGAACTCAACGGCCAGTTCGGAGAGATTCAGGACGCCTATATCGCCATCTTCCCGCCACCACCGGTACAGGGCCTGGGCACCATCGGCGGCTTCCGCCTGCAGGTTCAGGACCGTGGCAACCTGGGCTACGAAGAGCTGTATACGCAGACCCAGAACATTCTGGGCAAGGCCCGCCAGTTGCCGGAGCTGAACCCGATGTCGGTGTTCACCAGCTATCAGGTCAACGTGCCGCAGGTCGATGCCGCCATCGACCGTGAAAAGGCCAAGACCCATGGCGTAGCCATCAGCGACATCTTCGACACCCTGCAGGTGTACCTGGGCTCGCTGTATGCCAACGACTTCAACCGCTTCGGCCGCACCTACCAGGTCAACGTCCAGGCTGACCAGCAGTTCCGCCTGGAGCCGGAGCAAATCGGCCAGCTCAAGGTGCGCAACAACCGTGGCGAGATGGTACCGCTGTCGACCTTCGTCAAGGTCGATGACAGCGCAGGCCCGGATCGGGTGATGCACTACAACGGCTTCCTCACTGCCGAGATCAACGGTGCCGCCGCGCCGGGCTACAGCTCGGGCCAGGCCGAAGCCGCCATCGCCAAGCTGCTGGAAGAAGAACTGCCAATCGGTATGACCTACGAGTGGACCGACCTGACCTACCAGCAGATTCTCGCCGGCAATACCGCGATCTTCATCTTCCCGCTCTGCGTGCTGCTGGCCTTCCTCGTGCTGGCTGCCCAGTACGAAAGCTGGAGTCTGCCGCTGGCGGTGATCCTGATCGTACCGACCGTACTGCTCGCCGCCATCACCGGCGTGATCATGGCCGGCATCGACAACAACATCTTCACCCAGATCGGCCTGATCGTACTGGTGGGCCTGGCCTGCAAGAACGCCATCCTGCTGGTGGAGTTCGCCAAGGACAAACAGGAAGAAGGCATGGATCGCGTCGCTGCCGTACTGGAAGCCTGCCGCCTGCGTCTGCGTCCGATCCTGATGACCTCCATCGCCTTCATCATGGGCGTGGTGCCGCTGGTGCTCTCCTCCGGTGCCGGCGCCGAGATGCGTCATGCCATGGGCGTGGCGGTGTTCTCCGGGATGATCGGCGTGACCTTCTTCGGCCTGCTGCTGACGCCGGTGTTCTATGTCCTGATCCGTGGCTTCGTGGAAAAACGCGAAGCCCGCAAAGCCGCCCGCCTGCAGGAGTCGCATGCATGAAAGCCTTTGTTCCCGCTCTCCTGACCCTGGCGCTATCGGCCTGCGCCGTTGGCCCGGACTACCGAGCACCTGCTACCGAACCCGCGCGCATCGCCGCGCTGGAGGCGGCTGACTACGACCGCAGCCGGTTCGAAGCTGCCTGGTGGCAACAGTTCGACGACCCGACGCTGAACCAGCTGGTGCAGCGTTCGCTGCAGGACAACCGCGAGCTGCGCGTGGCGTTCAACCGCCTGCGTGCGGCACGTGCCATTCGCGATGACGTGGCCAATGACCGCCTGCCCACCGTCACCAGCCGCGCCAGCGGTGAATTCGGCAAGGCGCAGCAGCCGCCGGTCAGCGAAGAGCGTATCCGTCAGGAGCGCTATGACCTGGGCCTGGACATGGCCTGGGAGCTGGACCTGTTCGGTCGCATCCAGCGCCAGCTGGAAGCCAGCGAGGCGCGCATCGAAGTGGCCGAGGCCGACTACTACCAGTTGCAGGTCAGCCTGATCGCCGAACTGGTCGACGCCTACGGCACCCTGCGCGGCGCGCAACTACGTGAAAGCATCGCCCGCGAGAACCTGAAGAACCAGCAGGACTCGCGCGCCATCACCGAGCAGTTACGCGATGCCGGTGTCGGCACCGAGCTCGATGTGTTGCGCGCCGATGCCCGACTGGCGGCAACCGAAGCCAGCCTGCCGCAATTGCAGGCGCAACAGGTGCGCGCGCAGAACCGCATCGCCACCCTGCTCGGCCAGCGCCCGGAACAACTGCAGATCGACCTGTCGCCCAAACCCCTGCCGGTGATCGCCAAGGCGCTGCCGATCGGCAATCCGGGCGAACTGCTGCGCCGTCGCCCGGATATCCAGGCGGCCGAGCGGCAGTTGGCGGCAGCCACTGCGGAGGTTGGCGTGGCGACGGCGGATCTGTTCCCGCGAGTCAGCCTCTCCGGTTTTCTCGGCTTCACCGCTGGTCGTGGCTCGCAACTGGGCGCCTCGGCAGCCCGCGCCTGGGGCGTAGCACCGAGCATCAGCTGGGCGGCCTTCGACCTGAGTAGCGTGCGCGCCCGTCTGCGCGGCGCCGAAGCCGAGGCCGACGGCGCCCTGGCGCAGTACGAACAGCAGGTATTACTGGCGCTGGAAGAATCGGAAAACGCCTTCAGCGATTACGCCAAGCGCCAGCAGCGCCTGGTTTCCCTGGTACGCCAGGCCGAAGCCAGCCGCGCTGCTGCCGATCAGGCCGCGATTCGCTATCGCGAAGGTACGGTGGACTTTCTCGTCCTGCTCGATGCCGAGCGCGAGCGCCTGGCCGCCGAAGATGCGCAAGCGTCCGCCGAGACCGAGCTGTACAGCGGCATTGTCGCGATCTACAAGGCGCTCGGCGGTGGTTGGCAACCGCAGGCCTGAAACGTCTCTCCCCGGTCGGCAGCCTTGCCGACCTTTCCTCAGCCCCAGGGTGGATGCTCTGGGGCTTTTTTATGCCTGCCCGTCACACACCACGCGATTGCGGCCTTGGCTCTTGGCCCGATACAGCGCCGCATCGGCCCGTTGCAGCAGCGTCTGCGCCGAACTGCCGGCATCGCCCTGCATCGAAGCAATGCCGACGCTGATGCTGACGTGGCCCAACGGCGAACGCTCGTGCGGCAACGCCAGTGCTTCGACCGCCCTCACCAGTTTCTCCGCCATGCTCTGCGCCCCGGCAAGCCCGGTAGAAGGTGCGAGAAAGACGAACTCCTCACCGCCATAGCGCGCCACCAGGTCGGTGGAGCGGCTGATGGTCGCGGCCAGGGTTTGCGCAACGTGCTGCAGACAGCTATCGCCAGCCGGGTGGCCGTAATGGTCGTTGTAGGCCTTGAACCAGTCGACATCCAGCACGGCCAGGGCCAGCGGCTCGCCGACACGCTGAGCGCGCTTGCACTCCCTGGCCAGCACCTCGTCGAAATGCCGGCGGTTGGCGATGCCTGTCAGGGCGTCGGTCAGGCTGAGGGTTTCCAGTCGGCTATTGAGTACCTGCAGCGCTTCGGTGCGCTCGGCCACGCGGTGTTCCAGTTCGCGCTCGGAGCGCTGCAGGGTTTCCACCAGGTGTTCCTGGGCCTGCAGCAACGCCGCCTGCGCCTGCAGTTTTTCCTGACGCATGACATTGATACGGTCAGCCAGGGCGAAGGCCAGCAATAGCATCTCCAGCGACGAGCCGAGCTGCAGGCCGTCCACCGTGAAGGCGTTGGTCGGCAACAGGCCCATGGCACGCAGGCTGGTGGTGGCGCCCCCCAAAATCAGCAGGCCGAAGGCCGCGAGAAAGAAGTAAGCGCTGCGCTGACGTTTGAGGGCGCAGGCCACGCCTACGCCGAGCATCACGAAGGCAGTGAGCAGATTGACCACGATGGCCACGCGTGAAACCTGCGGCAAGGCAATGGCGTAGATCAATGGCGAAACCAGATACAGCGCCACCAACGCCAGCAACCAGCGGTCCATCCGCGGCAACAGGCGTGCGGTCGGCAACATGCTGCGCATGAACAGCAACATCCCACTCAACGCCAGCGATGCGCCTGAGTAATAGGCCACGTTGGAGTTGAGCGGCAGACCGAACAACGTCCAGTCCGGCGCCATGCCATTCTTGATCGTCAGGGTGCAGACGGCGCACAGCACGAAGGTCACATACAGCAGATAGATGCGCTCGCGCAGGGCGATGAACAGCATCAGGTTGAACAGGATCATCGCAACGGCGATGCCCATATAACCGGCTCGCGCCATGTAGTCTTCGCGCTCGTAGGCATGGAACGCCTGCGCCGACCAGAGCTGCAACGGCACCAGTAGACCGATGCTCGACTCGACCCGCAGGTACACCACCTGCTGCGAGTGCGCCGACAGGTGCAGCGGGAAGACGAAGTTGCGATTGTCGTAGGCCTTGCCGCTCTGCGGGCGATCAGCCCCGGTGAACCAGGCCCGATAGCCACCCTGCCCGTCCGGTACGTAGGCATCGACCAGGGAGATACGCGGGTTGTCGACCGCCAACAGGCGCGTCAGCGACTGGTCGCTGGAGTTGCCGACTTCAAGACGAAACCAGTAGGCCGAATGGGTAAAGCCCAGCGCAAACGAGGCGCTGTCGACCGGCTGATGATGAAAGTGCTCAGCCATATCGACAGAGCTAACGACCTCGAAAGTCAGGGTGCGAGTAGAATCTTCCAGCATTGCCACATGAGCGGTCAGTGATACGGGATCCTGCTCCAGCTGCGCAGCGTCGATAGAGCCAGCCGCGGCCCCTGCCTGCAGCGGGAGCAGCAACAAGCCCAGCATGAGCCAGAAATAGAACCGGAAGCGGCGATGGCGATTCATGGAAAGGTATCGGCTGGGACGCGGACGAGCCCCAGCTCAGGCGATGACAGGGAGCCAGAGTCTACAAGACAATGGCCGAACAGCGACAACCAAGTCGCGATCCATGGTGCCAATATCATGCACTCACAGACCATCAACGCCCTCGCCCTCCTGCGCCACCACCTGGGCGATACGCTATTGGCCGTGCACCTGTTCGGCTCCGCTGTCGCTGGCGGCCTAAGGCCAGGAAGCGATATCGACCTGCTGGTCACCGTCAGCACGTCGCTGAGCGACGAGACGCGCCAGGCCCTGATGACGGACCTGCTGCGGTTGTCGGCCTGGCCGGCCACCGTTTACCTGCGCCCTCTGGAGGTGACGGTACTGGTACATGACGCCGTGCGCCCCTGGCGCTACCGACCGATGCGCGAACTGCAGTTCGGCGAATGGCTGCGCGACGATCTGCAGGCGGGTCGCTTTGAGCCCGCCATGGCCGATCATGACCTGGCCATCCTCCTGAGCCAGGTGCGCCTGCACGGTATCAGCCTGCTCGGCCCACCGGCTGCCGAACTGTTCGAACCGGTGCCCGAGGCGGACATGTTTCGCGCACTGCACGACACCGCAGCGCAATGGAACGGGCCGGACGACTGGCTGGGCGATGAGTGCAACGTGATACTGGCCCTGGCGCGCATCTGGCTGACGCTGAGCAGCGGCGAGATCGCCGCCAAGGACGTTGCCGCCAACTGGCTGCTCGAGCGCTTACCCCAGGCACACCGGCCGCTGCTGGAAACTGCGCGAGACGTTTATCTGGGGCAGGCGCGGGATGACCTGGCCCAGCGACCGCAGGCACTGGCCGACTTCGTCGGTTATGCGCGGCGCCAAATCGAACGGCTGCACCGTCAGTCGCCCAGTCGACGGACTTGCTCATGATGGAGAAGCCAATGACAGCCGACCAGATCGCCGCATTCTGTCTCGCCCTGCCCGGCGCTCGCGAAGACCTCAAGTGGGGCAGCAACCGGGTGTTCTCGGTGGCGGGCAACAAGATGTTCGCCATCCTCGACTTCCTCGGCGAAGACCTGGCCTTCAAGGTCGATGACGATCTGTTTCTTGGCTATGTCGACCGCCCGGGCGTGCGCCCTGCGCCCTATCTGGCCCGCGCTCGCTGGATCAGCATGAGCGCCCGGCAGTTGCCGCTGGGCGACGACGAGCTGCGCCAGTTGCTGACTCGCTCGCATCAACTGGTGGTACGCAGGCTGCCCAAACGCCTGCGACCCGGCCTGCTACTGGACGAATAAGGGGATGTGGCGGGCGATGTAGGCGCCATCGAGCAACAGCAGGTCGATCCAGAATATCTGATGTGCAGCGACGATCAGCCAGAAAACCGTCTGATAGGACGCCTTGCGTGTCTTGTGCCTGAAGGCCTGTTGGGCAATCAGAGCGCCCGGCCAACCACCGGCCAGCTCCACCAGATGCAAGGTGTTTTCCGCTGTGCGGCGGCCACCGTTTTGGGCGCTGCGTTTGTCCAGCCAGTACTGCACGAAGCTCAGCAGACTGGCCAGCAGATAAAGCGGCAATATCCACCCGAGGCCCTTGCCTGATAGCTGCAGTGCGCCCAGCAGTGGCAAGGCGCACAGCAAAGCGAGCATCACCGCTTTGCCGGAGAAGTTCTGGATAGAACCCTTAGCCACTGCCTTGTGCGCGGATCTGGCGGACGTCTTTCGCGCTACCGAAGCGGCCGGGCTGGGACTTTTCGGCGTGCGCCGGATCGCCTGGCGGTCGAGGCTCAACTCGCCGGTCAGGCGCAGGTGTTCGGCGCGCGGCCGGCCACGCGGGTCGCGCCCTTCGATGAACAGTACGTCATCCCCCGGCTGCGGGCGCCGGTCGCCACGCATCACCGAGATATGCGCGAAAACCTCTGCCCCGCCGTTTTCCGGCTGAATGAAACCGAAGCCCTTGGCGTCGTCCCAGCTTTTCAGGCGCCCCTTGCGCTCGTTGCCGATTACGGCTGCGCCGTGCTCCAGTCGATCAGGTGCAGCTGCCAGGTAGCGAGAATCACCAGGCCAAAAGCGATGCGATACCAGGCGAACACCGCATAACTGTGGCTGGTAATGAACTTGAGCAGTGCACGCACGGTGATCATCGCCACGATAAAGGTGCTGACGAAGCCGATGGCGAAAATCGGCAGGTCGCTCATCTGCAGAATGTCGCGGTACTTGAACAACGAATAGACCGTGGCTGCGACCATGGTCGGCATGGCCAGGAAGAACGAAAACTCGGTCGCGGCCTTGCGCGACAGACCGAATACCAGACCGCCAATGATGGTCGCACCCGAGCGCGATGTGCCCGGAATCAGCGCCAGGCACTGGGCGAAGCCCACCTTCAAAGCCAGTTTCCAGTTCATGTCGTCGACCGTGTCGGCCTGGATCTTGTGATCACGCTTCTCCGCCCAGAGCATGATGATGCCGCCAATGATCAGCGCCATGGCGACGGTGATCGGATTGAACAGCCAGTGCTCGATCAGGTCGGCGAAGGCCAGACCGAAGATGACCGCCGGAATGAACGCCAGAAACAGATTGAAGCTGAAGCGTTGGGCCTTCGGGTCACTGGGTAAGCCGACCACCACTGCCAGCACCTTCGCCCGGAACTCCCATATGACCGCCAGAATGGCGCCGAGCTGGATGATGATCTTGAACGCTGTCGCGGTTTCGCCGTTGAAGCCAAGCAGATCACCCACCACGATCAGATGCCCGGTGCTGGAAATCGGCAAGAACTCGGTCAGGCCTTCCACGATGCCCAGAATCAGGGCCTGAAAGGCCGCCCAGATATCCATCAAATCCCCCAAAGCGCGGCGACTCACCTGCGCGTAAAACTAGAACGTGGAACATAGATCCCGCCGTGGGACACAAACCCGCCGCGGAGGTTCCTCGCGTAGGTCTAGCTCGGTGCTTGCTCAGGTTCTGTACCGAACGGCCGAAATGCTATCAGACAACTAGAGTGAATAATGCGGCGATGTGACAGTATTGCCTCGCGCACTCTTGAGTTGCCCTGAAGCCGACAATTACAACAATCAGGTATTCGTCCATGAACAGCTTACGCAGCCTTCCCATCAGCCGCCGCCTGTGGCTGATCCTGGCACTGGCCATCCTGACCCTGGTCCTGCAGGGCGCCTACATGCTGCGCCAGATCCACACCGACCTGTATTTCGGCAAATCGGAAAAGACCGAACATGTGGTGCAGAGCGCTGCCGGCATCCTCAAGCACTTCCATGGTCTGGAAAGTGCCGGCAGCCTTAGCCGAGAAGAAGCGCAGAAACAGGCCATGGAAGTGATACGCGGCTTGCGCTACGACGGCCAGGAGTACTTCTGGATCAACGACCAGACCCCGGTCATGCTCATGCACCCGATGAATGCCAAGCTCGAGGGCCAGAACCTTTCCGGCTTCAAGGACCCTGACGGCAAGGCACTGTTCAACGAGATGGTCGCCATCACCCGCAGCCAGGGCGCCGGCCAGGTCGACTACCGCTGGCCGAAGCCAGGCGCCAGCGACCCCGTCCCGAAGATTTCCTACGTTGAGCTGTTCCAGCCCTGGGGCTGGATCATCGGCTCCGGCGTATATGTCGACGACGTGCAGGCGGAATTCAGGACCCAGGCGTTGAAGGCCATGAGCATCGGCCTGCTGATCGCCCTCCTCCTCGCCGCTCTGGTGGTGCTGATCACCCGCAGCATCGTGCGGCCGCTACAAGCTGCGGTTGAGGCAATGGCCAACATCGCCAGCGGGGAAGGCGATTTGACCCGCAACCTCGACACCCACGGCCGCGACGAGCTCACCTCGCTGGCAACCTATTTCAATGCCTTTACCGACAAGTTGCGCCACGTCATCCGGCAGATGCTCGACTCGGCAGGTTCGCTGGACCAGGCCGCACGCAGCCTCGGCGATATTTCCAGTGAGGCGCAGCGCCACAGCCAGCAGCAGGCGCAGCAGATGGAACTGGTGGCTACCGCTGTCAACCAGGTGACCTACGGCGTGCAGGACGTAGCGAAGAACGCCGAACACGCCTCCGGTGAAATGCACACGGCCGAGGAACAGGCCAGCCAGGGGCAGCGGAACATCGAAGCGAGCCTGCGCCAGATCGACCAGCTCTCGGGCACCATCGACAAGGCCGTCGAGGTGATCCAGTCGCTGGCCAGCGAGAGCACGCAGATCGGCAGCGTACTGGAAGTGATCCGATCCATCGCCGAGCAGACCAACTTGCTTGCCCTCAACGCCGCCATCGAGGCGGCACGCGCAGGCGAACAGGGCCGCGGGTTCGCCGTAGTCGCCGATGAGGTGCGGCTGCTGGCGCAACGTACCCAGCAGTCCACGGCCGAAATCCAGGGCATGATCGAACGCCTGCAAGGCAACTCGGAGGCCGCGGTCAAGGTGATCCATGACAGCAGCCGCGCTTCCCAGTTGACCGTGGAACAGGCCAGCCAGGCCGGTGAAAGCCTTGCCCAGATCGCCCAGTCGCTGCGCAACCTGACCGGGCTCAACGCCTCGATCGCCAGTGCCACTCTGGAGCAGTCGCACGTGGTGGAAGACATCAACCAGAACGTCACGCAGACGGCGGCGCTGGCTCACAACACAGCCGAAGCCGCCGAACAGTCGAGTGCGGCCAGTCAGCACCTCAAGCAACTGGCCGACCAGCTCAACCGCCTGCTCGGGCAATTCCGTGTATGAGGCAGGCATGAGCAGCATGCAACATCAGGAGGTCGATTTCAGTCGGCCGCAGAACCAGGACCTGGTCTGGGACCTGGACAGCATGGCCCGCCGCGAACTGGCCGAGCGCTTCATCAAGCTGTTCGAGAACCGCCTGTGCGTCTATTCCGAGTCGGTGGGGCAGCTGTACACCAACTACAGCTTGCATTTCCCCAGCGATCTCGGGCGCAAGATGGTGGTGCTGCCTAACCCTTATGCGTTCCACGACACCCTGCACGGCATCGACAGCCAGGCCATTCGCAAGACGGGCCTGTGCGTGCTGCCGGGCAAGGTGCTGGGCAAACCCGGGCTGTTGCTCAGCACCCAGATCAGGGATGGCGGGCCGGCGCCCAAGACCATGCCATTCAAACCGGCACTGGCGCAGATCATCAGCAACCAGAAGAAAATCGGCGATCTGTTCCTACCCGTGCTGATGAAGGGCGATCTGCGCGAGTTCGACCAGCAAATGCCCTACATTCACCTGCACCGCCTGCAACTGGCGCGTCTGGAACGATTGTCGAGCTTCGAACGCGACGACATCCAGCAGACCATCACGCGCAAGCTGCTGATGCTCTACCGGCAGGCCGACAGCCTGGTGTGCTGAGCCCTCCACATCAGTACAATCGCTACCCTTTCCCCGCTTGAGGACGCCGCATGTCCTGGCTCGAACTCATTGCTGCCGGGCTCGGCATCGTCGCGGTCTGGCTAACCGTCCGGCAGAACCCCTGGTGCTGGCCCATCGGCCTGGTCATGGTGCTGCTCTACGCCTGGCTGTTCTACGACTGGCGGCTGTATTCCAACCTGCTTCTGCAGTTGCTGTTCGCTGCACTGCAGCTCTACGGCTGGTGGCAATGGACCCGAGGCGGTGAGCGTCATGATGGGCGCAAGGTCAGCCGCCTGGGACTCCCCGCAGTTGCCGCCGGCCTGCTGATCGGCGCGCTCGGCGCCTGGCTGCTCGGCTATCTGATGGCCACCTACACAGACGCCAGCTCGCCCTGGCTGGATTCGGCACTGACCGCCTTCAGCCTGGTCGCGCAGTTATGGATGGCGCAAAAACGCCTGCAATGCTGGCTGCTTTGGGTGGTCGTGGACCTCTGCTACGTGGCGTTCTTCCTGTATAGCGAGCTGTATCTCACCGCTGCTCTCTACGCCGCCTTCACCGCCCTGGCCGTCAGCGGCTGGCTGAGCTGGCGCCGCGATCCGGCCCTGCAGTACGCATCATGAAAGTACTGGTGCTGACGGGGCCGGAGTCCAGCGGCAAGAGCTGGCTGGCAGAAGAAATACAGACGCGCTTCGGTGGCGTGGTGGTCGGCGAATATGTGCGCCACTTCATCGACGAGCAGCAGCGCGATACCTGCTATGCCGATATCGCCGAGATCGCCCGCGGGCAATTGACTTGGGAGGATGCCGCGCGAGCAGCCAGCCCCCCGCTGCTGATTCTCGACACGCACCTGTTGAGCAACATGCTGTGGAGCCAATTTCTGTTCGGCAATTGCCCAGGTTGGCTGGAAATCGAGCTGCTTGCACGTCACTACGATCAGCATCTGCTGCTCGACCCAGCGGGCGTGCCCTGGGTCGAGGATGGCCAGCGCTGCCAGCCGCAACTGGCTGAGCGCCAGACTTTTCATCAGGCCTGTCGGGACTGGCTGCTGAAACACGACCAGCCCTTCAGCGAGCTGTCCGGCAGTTGGCGCGAACGGCGCGAGGCAGCGCTTGAGCAGGTCGCAGCGCTGCTCGGTTCAACTGACCAGCACGCTGGCCCAGGCCACTAGCAGGCTCAGGCACACCACCAGCGTCAACGGCGTGCGTAGTGCCGGATACCATTGCGGTGCCAGCCCGACGCGTACTGCGTGCATATCGGCCAGGTACAGACCGATGAAGGCGAACAGGAAGATCAGCAGCGATACCCCCATCGGCAGTCCGCCAGCCAGGGCGGCCCACCCCAGCATAGGCGGAATCACCGAGAGCCCCAGCTGCAGCTTGGCATTCTCGTCGGTCTCTTCCGCGCGCATCGCCAAGCCCCAGTGAATGGCACCCATGAAGGCCAGGATCACTGCCGAGAAATCCAGCAAGGCATCCAGCACGAAGGGTCGCCAGCCCAAGGGAATCACCCAGATGCCCAGCGCGCCGCCGAGGAATGGCAGCAGCCCGGCATAACCCAGCAACACGGCCAGTTTCGGCGGCTTAGCGGCGTCGAACGGGTGCATGTAAATCTCCTTGGCGATAGGTTTGCCAGGCACCTTAGCAGTGTTTCTGGGGCGTTACAGCATGCGCTTCAGCGCAGACGATGCTTGTGCAACAGGCGATAGAAAGTCGGCCGCGAGATCCCCAGCGTGCGCGCCGCCTGACTCATGTTGTGCGTGTAACGCCCCAACACGTCGCTCAGCGCCTGGCGCTCGGCCCGCAGGATGTAGTCCTCGAGTGTCACCGGGCAGGCGGTGTCGGCCTGTACCGACTGCAAGCCCAGGTCTTCGGCCTGGATCTGCCGCCCCTGCGCCAGTACCAGGGCGCGAATCACGCGATTGCGCAGTTCGCTTACGTTGCCCGGCCAGCCGTGACAGAGCATGGCATCGATCGCATCCTCGCTGAAAGGCCGCTTCTGGGGGCCGACCAACTCGCCATGCTGTTTGGCGAAATGCTCGGCAAGCAGCAACAGATCGCCAGGCTGCTCACGCAGATTCGGCGTGTGCAGTCGCTGCGTCGCCAGCAGATGAAACAGGTCACGGCTGAAGCGTCTTTGCTGCACAGCCTGCATCAGCTCTCCACCATCGAGGGTCACCAGCGAGGCCCGAGGATGGACCAGCAGGTAACCCAGCAAGCGCTGCTGCGCGGCATCGGGCAATTGTGCGGCGTGTTCGAGCAGGACGGTGGTAGTACTCGATGCAGCCACGACGGCCTCATCGAAGCACTCGGCGCAATTCACCAGGCGCACGGCCTGTGCCCGGCGGGTGCTGCGCTGATGGAACAAGTGCGCCAGCAGATGTTTGCCGCTGCCCCGCTCGCCGCTGACGAGCAGCGGGCCGTCGACACGACTCAGGCACTCCATGTGCTTGCGCAAGCTTCGCGCCGTGCCGCTATTGCCCAGAAACTGAGATGATTGCCGCCCGGCTGTAAGCCTGCGCAAGCGCGTGGCTGCCTGCGCCTGCTGCAAAACCTCCATTAGGCGTGGAATTTCCACCGGTAGCGACAGCACTGCGAAGAACCAGTCCCCAACGAGCACTTCGCTGTCGATTGGCTTCAGGCGCTGGGCATTCAGCAGTGCCACGCACGACAGCCCTGTTCGTTGCAGGTGTTGGAGTAATGCGTGCCCAGGTTGCTGGTCGAGGTGAAGCAGAAGCGCATCACCTCCATCGGCTGTAAAGGTCTCTGCCGGACCACGCTGCAAGGTCCAGCCAGCCGCCCGCAAAGGCTCAAGCAACGTCTCGCATGCAGCGAAAGGTTCGAGCACCAATAAACGCCGGGATACTACGGATACAGCCTGCATACTCCATCCTTGGCGCCATTATTTTGTAATCCCAATAAAAACAATGCTTTGGCGCACACAAGTGTAACGCTAGCAAGAACTTTGACGCTTAATGGATCATTTATCTATAAGCCTTGTTCCTGTGGGTTATTGCGCAGTTTTCATGATCATCGCGATGGCACCTTGCCAACAGCCTGCAGTATTGGCATAACGAGCCAATTAATAAGAACGCCACAAGGATGTTCCGATGCGTCTGCTCCGCCGTGTTTTCAAACTCGTTATCTTGCTGGCGTTGATCGGTCTGGCGGTGGTGTTGTACTACGTGGCCAACCCCAACCTGCCGACCTACCAGCAGCCAGACGAGTTGCATTATCTGCAGCAGTGGAGCGAGGAGCAGCGCCAGACTTACTACTACACACCGCAAGGCACCACGGTAAAAGGCCTGCGCTACGACTGGTTCACTGCGCTGGAAATGCCCTTCGGCACGGAAAAGTTCGCCCGTCTCGATTACCTGGCCCGCTTCGGCTTTCTCACCGATCCCAGGCAGCAGCCAAGTGCACTCAACCCCGGCAACCTGCCCGTCGGCTTCGCCAGGCATCAGGACAGCGAGAGCGGCGAGCACTTTCTCGATATCAGCTGCGCTGCCTGCCATACCGGTGAGCTGCGCTACCAGGGCCAGGCCGTGCGCATCGATGGCGGCGCCGCCCTGCATTCGCTGGCATCCACCGTACCCACCCTGCGCGGCGGTGGCTTCGGCCAGGCGCTGGGCATGAGCATGGCCTTCACTTACTACAACCCGCTGAAATTCCGTCGCTTCGCCCATCAAGTGCTGGGCAACCAGTACGAGCAAGGCCGTGATCAGTTGCGCGAGGAATTCAAACAGGTGCTCGACCGCCTGCTGGCGACTGCATTCAACGACTGGCATCGTGGCCTTTACCCGACCGAGGAAGGCTTTGGTCGTACCGATGCATTCGGCCGTATCGCCAACACCGTATTTGGCGACGACCTTGACGACCGCAACTACCGCATCGCCGATGCCCCGGTGAGCTACCCACATCTCTGGGACATCTGGAAGTTCGACTGGGTGCAATGGAATGGCTCGGCCATGCAACCGATGGCGCGCAACGTCGGCGAGGCCCTTGGCGTCGGCGCCAGCCTGCACCTGCTCGACGAGCACGGCAAAGGCGTCGCCGAGGCCGATCGCTACGCCTCCAGCGTGCGCCTGCACGACCTGTACACCCTCGAGGAAACCTTGAAACGGCTACAGCCACCGAAATGGCCACAAGCCATATTCGGCACGGTGGATTTGCCCCTGGCCAGTCGCGGCAAGGCCCTCTACAGCGAAAACTGCGCCTACTGCCACGCTGCCGATCCCAAACCGCGGGATGAGCGTCTGGCGCCATCACGCGATCCCGAGTGGAAAATGCGCGTGGTGCCGGTCAGCATCGTCGGTACCGATCCAACCACTGCCGACAATATCGCCGATCATCGTTTCGACATCAGCCGCCTGGGCTGGACCAAGGCCGAACTGTCGAAGCTTGACGTAAAGCTATACGGCGCCAGCCTCGACGATGTGGATTTCAAGAGCATTTCCAGTGCCAAGGCCCTTGCCTACATCACCGCCTATGTGGAAAACCGCGCCTATCAGGACGCCGGCATCGGGCCGCGCCAGCGCCAGGAAATGGATGGCTACGGCCTGCCCATCGGCGTTCAGGAAAAGCGCGGCTATAAGGCGCGCCCACTGGACGGCATCTGGGCCACCCCGCCGTTCCTGCATAACGGTTCGGTGCCCAATCTATTCGAGCTGCTCTCCCCCGTTTACGAACGACAAGCCAAGTTCTGGGTCGGCAACTTCGAATACGACCCGGTACGCGTGGGCTATCGCAGCGAAGAGTTCGAGGGCGGCTTCCTGCTCGACACCAGGGTCACCGGCAATGGCAACGGCGGTCATGAGTTTCGCGACGGCTGCCGCCAGGAAGGCGTGATCGGCCGCGCCCTGTCGCCGGACGAGCGTCTGGCGCTGATCGAATACCTCAAGGTGCTCGGCAATGCCGAACTGGAAACCCAGCTCAGCGATGTGCCGGTACGCCCCTGGACGCCCGGCCCGAGCTGCGAAGGCTGATTTCAACCGATACCTAGAACAAGGATTGCAACGATGTTGAAACGCTTGTGGCTCTGGCTCGGTCGCCTGCTCGGCAAACTGCTGCTCACCGTCGCGCTGCTCGGCCTGGTTGGCTGGGGATTGGGCGAGGCCTATTACGCCTGGAAATTCTCCGGCCCGGTTTCCACTGAAGAAGAAATCGCTCCGGATGAAGCCGCCCTGAGCCGGCTGATCATCGAAGATGCGGTGCGCATCGTCGAGCAGCATCGTGACAATACCCGCGTGCTGCGCGATGCCCATGCCAAGGCACACGGCTGCGTCAGGGCAGAGATGCAGGTGCTGGATACGCTGGACGAATCATTGCGCCAAGGCGTGTTCAGTAAGCCAGGGCATACCTGGCAAGCCTGGATGCGCCTGTCCAACGGCAACGCCTATCCGCAATTCGACCGCGCCCGCGATGCCCGCGGCATGGCCATCAAGCTGCTCGACGTACCGGGTGAGAAACTCATGAAGAGCCCGGCACATGCTGGCGAGCAGGATTTCGTGATGTTCAATCACCCTGCTTTCTTCGTCCGCGACGTGGCGGAATACCGCAGCAACTTCGCCGCCCAGGCCGACGGCAAGAAGGCCCTGGCGTTCTTTCCCAGCTGGGACCCGCGCACCTGGGAAATACGCCACCTGATCATCGCCCTGAAAACCCTGGCGCCTGCACCGGAAAGCCCGGTGGCTACCACCTACAATTCCATTGCACCGTTCAAGCTCGGCGAGCTGAACATCAAGTACCGAGTCATACCGTCTGCGCAGAACTGCCCACCCTATGAACTGCCGGAACAGAACACCGACTTACCCAACTTCCTGCGCAATGCGCTTTACCAGCAACTGTCACTGGATCGCGCACCGGCGTGCTTCGAACTTCAGGTGCAAAAACAGAACGCGCAGCACTACATGCCCATCGAAGATCCGACAGTGGAATGGAACGAAAAGATATCGCCCTTTGAAAGCGTCGCGCGTATTACCGTGCAGCCGCAGGACTTCGACAGCCGCGACCAAAATCTCTTCTGCGACAATTTGTCCTTCAACCCCTGGCATGCGTTACCCGAACACCGTCCTATCGGCGGCATAAACCGTTTGCGCAAGTCGGTATATGAAGCCGTAAGCGCCTACCGCCATCAGCGCAACGCCCCAGCCCCCGCTGCGCCTGAGCCGCAGGCGATCGCAGAGGAAGCGCAGGAGGAACTTTCACAGTAGAAAG
This sequence comes from Pseudomonas sp. Marseille-Q0931, assembly GCF_940789645.1. Taxonomy (NCBI): domain Bacteria; kingdom Pseudomonadati; phylum Pseudomonadota; class Gammaproteobacteria; order Pseudomonadales; family Pseudomonadaceae; genus Pseudomonas; species Pseudomonas sp. Marseille-Q0931. The sequence continues at coordinate 1,102,916 of NZ_CALNWT010000001.1, forward strand.
TTGTAATCGCCGAGACGCCAGAAGTTTTTTACCGAGGCACTTCGCACAGCAATAAAACTTTTTTCAGCGATGTGTGACTTATGGGTTCGCTCAGTTCATCAACAGCAATGTAAGGCCAACAAGCTGGCCGCAATTAATTGTTGGGATCAACTCGGAGAAACCGAACCCATGAACACACCGCTGCGTTTCAACGAAGCCTTGCTGATTGCCGATCGTGCCTTTCGCCCGTTCCAGTGCGTGGCTTGGGCTCCGCAGGACGGCACCGGCATCATCAACATCAGCGTCGTCGACCGCACCAGCACCCGCCTGCTAGGTCGCCAGCTGTCCTGCGCCACCTACAGCGACCCGCAACAGCTGGAAGATGCGCTGCAGCACTCCCGTGATGAGCTGCGCAGCCAGGGTTTCGACCTGGCACCGTGGAGCATGCCGGAGTAAGTCTTTTTCGGGGCGCCTTGTGCGCCCCGACACTCTGTACGGAAAGCACGCTTGGCCCCGTTGCGTTTGGCCCTGGAGGGACTGCAGACTGCTGCAATCACCCACTGTGCCGAGCCTAGCGCCATGCTTGAACTACGCCCCAACTGCGAGAATTGCGACTGCGATCTGCCGGCAGCCAGTTCCGACGCACTGATCTGCTCCTTCGAGTGCACGTTCTGTCGTTCCTGCGCCGAGACGGCCCTTGGGCTACGCTGCCCGAACTGCGGCGGCGAACTGGTGAAGCGGCCGATCCGCCCTGCGGAAAAACTCGAACGCTTTCCTGCTTCCAGCAAACGCGTACACAAGGCCTGAAATGAAAAAGGGGCGACCTCTCGGTCGCCCCTTTTCATGTGCAAAGCGCCTATCAGTAGTAGGCGTTTTCGCGATTGCTGTGGTCGGTCACGTCACGCACACCCTTGAGTTCGGGAATACGCTCGAGAAGGGTTTTCTCGATGCCTTCCTTGAGGGTGTAGTCTGCCTGACCACAACCCTGGCAACCACCACCGAACTGCAGCACGGCGATGCCTTCGTCGACCACGTCGATCAGCGTCACCTGACCACCGTGACTGGCCAGACCAGGATTGATCTCGGTCTGCAGGTAGTAGTTGATACGTTCGTTCAGCGGGCTGTCCTCATTGACCATCGGCACCTTTGCGTTCGGCGCCTTGATGGTCAGCTGGCCGCCCATGCGATCGGTGGCGTAGTCGACGACAGCGTCTTCCAGGAAAGGCTCGCTGATGCCATCGATCCAGGCAGTGAAACTGGCCAGACCCACGGCGGTGTCTTCAGGCTTCTGCTCACCCGGCTTGCAGTAAGCGATGCAGGTTTCCGCATAAGGCGTACCTGGCTGGGTGATGAAAACGCGGATGCCGATACCCGGGGTGTCCTGCTTGCTCAGCAGCTCGGCCAGGTAGTCTTCGGCAGCTTGGGTAATGGTGATGGCACTCATGGCAACTCCTCACGGTCATGCAGCGGATTGTACGCCAAGTGGCGACCCGAATAAAGTCCTACTAATTTACTCAGGATAAGACTGCAGTCTTCCCCGCTCTGCTCGCTGCCCGACCCAGACTTTGGCGTGAACGACGAAACGCTTTTCGATCAGCTCATAACTGGCCCAGGCCGCCAGGGCGATCACCGGTACGCAGGCCGCGATGACGACCGCAGGCGAGAGATCGAGGCGGGCCTGCAGGTACCAGCCCAGCGACAGGACGATAACGTGCAGCAGGTAGACCGAGTAGGAATAGTCGCCTAGATGGCTCAGCAGCCGATTGCCCTTGAACCACGGCTCCATGGCGATACAGGCAGCGACGATCAACGCGCTCGGCAGCCCCCAGTGCAGCAGGCGCATGGAGCTGTCGAAGTGATAGATGGTCAGCAGCGAAGCCGCGATTACCAGCAGCGGCAGCCAAAATCCCTGGCGAATCCAGCCGCGCTTGTAAAGTACACCCAGGAGCATGCCGAAGATGAACTCGTAGAGGATGCTGTTGCGGTAGAAATCGCTCATCCACGGCTGAGTTGCCAGCAGACTGAAAGCGGCCAGGGCCAGGACGATGAACAGTAGGCGCAGACGCTCAGTGACAATGAAGGCCAGTGCGAACAGCAGGTAGAAGTACATCTCGTAATTCAGCGTCCAACCGACGTTGAGCGTCGGATAGAGGCCAAAGCCGCCAGGATTCTCCGCTGGGATGAAGAGCAGCGAGAGCAATAGATGATGCAGATCGAACTCCTGCACCGGCATCACCGGATTGGCGAAGGCGATGATCAAAGCCGCGATCAACGAGTAGAGCCAGTAGGCGGGGACGATGCGCAGCACACGATTGAGCATGAAGCGCCAGGGCGTGATCGTCTTGCCCCGGGTGGACAGATAGATCACCAACCCGCTGATGACGAAGAAGATGTCGACACCAACCGCGCCCCTTTCAGCAAACAGCCGACCGACGAAACTGTCCGCCTTGAAATTGAAGAACACCTGCATGACATGATGAAACACCACAACCCAGGCCGCCAACGCCCGTAAAGCCTGCACTGAAACCAGCATGAAACCGCCATCGCCCCCTTTTCGCTGTTCGAGCCGGGCTGCCTGAAATCTGGCAACCAAAGGGTCCGACCGCAGCGGTAGAAGAAAGGTCGGCGGAAGCAACAGTGAGCGACAGGTTGTAGGCAGCGCGCAGGCATCGGTCAGCCGCGCGCTGCTTCCAGCGCTCCGCTAGAGGTTCTGGTAGCGGTTCATATCCAGTACCCCCGCCTCCTGCGGCTGGGTTTCACGGATATGCTCGGCCAGATCGTGGAAATAGCGCCAGAACTCGGGATGGCTACGGCGCACGCCCCAGCGCTCGACGATACGCTCGAAGGATTTTGCGTCGCGCACGCCCTCCATCTGTTTGACGAAGTCATCCACCTCACCGGCTTTCACGTTGAACATAAAGTTCGGATAGCTGCTCAGCACTTCCGGATAGATGGTCAGGGTGTCGAGGCGAGGCTGATAACGCAGCTCCTCACCCAGCATGAAGGCCACGTTGCTGTGCGCGCGGTTGCGCAGCAGGCTGTAGATCTCGCGCGAACCATCGCTCAGCTCCACCCGCAGCATGGTCGCTTCCGGCAACTGATCGATCACCCGCAAGCCCCCTGCCGGACGACTGGCCAGGCGCGACAGTGACTGCTCGGCATGCTGCAGCTCCTTGGGCAGACCATCGCGATAACAGTGCGCGCCCAAGCAGCGGTTGATCGGATCGGGCCGCGCATTGAGCTTGGCATGGCGCTGCAGCAGTTGCTCGGCGAACTGCTTCTTCGGGTCCTTGCCGGTCAGGCCCAGGGCGCTCGGCGAGCGGTGATCGACCGAGGTGTAGTCCAGCAGCATCTTCAGCTTGCCGCTGTTCTGGTACCAGTCGTCCAGGTAGGCCTCACGCGAGCCTGCCGGCAACAGGCGCAAAAAGTTCACCTCGGCACCGTTGCGGATCAGGTCGAAGTACAGGCGCGTCTGCGCCTGATGCGAGACGTTGCCGAACACATCGAAGTTGACCACCAGTTGGTAGTAGGTGCGCTCCAGCAGCGGATAGTCCAGCCACCAGAGGGTTTGCGGCACCTCGCCGAGCAAGCCTTTGCGCACCGAGGCACTGTCGTGCTGGCGGAAGATCGACAGCAACGCATTGTCGTTGCCGCTCCAGATATGCGCCCAGTCAGCCGGCGGCGCATCGGCGTAAGCGTCCTTGCGCAGATTCTCGTAATCATTGCGCTTGTCTCGGTAGTTACGCCACAGACCCAGCAGATCGCCGATCTCATCGACCTGGCCGGGCATGACCAAAAGCGGCGTGGCTTCACGTTGAAATTCGGCATCGGTGATGTAGAGATCGTGCTCCGGCGCCTGGAACAACGCCCAGAAGTTGTCACGAATCACGTCGGTGGCGATCTGCCCGCGGCACACCGGGCCTCGGATAAAGGTGCGCACGAAGTATTCGGCGTTATCCAGCATGAACTGATAACGCGCCTGCGCCGGAATCGCAGCGAAGGTTTCGAACGGATTGGCGCGGCGCTGCGCGCCATAGCCCGGCACCGCGTCGAGCGTCCACTCTTCGCCGAAGAATAGCGCCTTGACCCGTGCCAGTTTGTCCTCGCCCAACGGATAGGTGATGTGCGTCTTGTGCACGATCACGCCCTGGATCGGCCACAGACGATAGTAGAACTCGGTGCCCGGATCATCGTTCGGGCGGCGCGTGGCGATGGGGTCGATGGGTTTGCCGCTCGGGGTGCGCGAGCGAACCATTTGGAAAAAGTGCCCGGGCTCGCCACCCTCGAAGTGCAGATGCGCCAGGAACAGGTGCTCGTAAAGCCAGCGTGAGACCAGGTCCTGTCGCGCACCGGGGGCGTTGAGGAAATTTTCCCACTGCTGCACCTGGCGCAACTCGACCGCGCTGGGCTTGAGCGCTTGCTCGGCCACTGGCGCGCCCTGCGCCAGCCACTGCTCCAGGGTGGCGTATTCGTCATCGTTCAGGCCGGTCACCGCGAACGGCATGCCGCCATGGGGATTTTTCTGCGCATAGGCGGCGAACTCGCCCGGCAGTGGGCAACTGTTGCTGCGGGTGATGGCGATATCGAGGTCGTCAGGGAGCTTGGCGTTGGGTTCGACTGGCTCGCTACGACCCAGCTCCAGCATGCGCTTGATCAGCGCGGCCTGGCCGTTTTCACCGTCAAGCACCGAATGGAAATCGCGCTGACGCCAGGCCGCCTCGCCTTGCGCGTCCAGATACAACCGTGTGGTGGCTTGCGCCTTGGTCCGCGTGCCGTCGTAGACCAGCTGTTTGCTGACGCCACGCAGGACGCCCTCGCCACTGCCGAGGTTGAGCTGGCAAGGTGCGTCGTAGCAGGTATGGCACGCCACGCACTTGTGGGTAAGGATGGGCTGGACGTCATCGATATAGGAGACGGCATCGGCACGGGCCAGGCCGGCTGCGAAGGAAAGAAACAACAGTGCAGCGGGCTTGAACATGACCACGTCCTTTATTGCGAAGCGGCAATTCTAACGAGACGGCGCCCTCCGCAACATGAATGAAATTCATGGAAAGGCTCGCGGCGCTCCAGAGCCCTGCAGCTTTGCTATCATCGCGCACCTTTGTTCCCGCTTTGCTCAGGTAGTTCTCATGTCCGATCGCAGCGCCCGCCTCCAAGCCCTCCAGCAAGCCCTGAAGGAGCGCATCCTGATCCTCGACGGCGGCATGGGCACCATGATCCAGAGCTACAAGCTCGAAGAAGCCGACTACCGCGGCGAGCGCTTCGCCGACTGGCCGAGCGACGTCAAGGGCAACAATGACCTGCTACTGCTGACTCAGCCGCAGATCATCGCCGCCATCGAAAAGGCCTACCTGGATGCCGGCGCCGACATCCTGGAAACCAACACCTTCAACGCCACCCAGGTGTCCCAGGCCGACTACGACATGGAGTCGCTGGTCTATGAGCTGAACGTCGCTGGCGCCCGTGTGGCCCGCGAAGTGGCCGACGCCAAGACCCTGGAAACTCCTGATCGTCCGCGCTTCGTCGCCGGCGTGCTCGGCCCGACCAGCCGTACCTGCTCGATCTCCCCGGACGTCAACGACCCCGGCTACCGCAACGTCACCTTCGACGAGTTGGTGGAGAACTACACCGAAGCGACCCGCGGCCTGATCGAGGGCGGCGCCGACCTGATCCTGATCGAAACCATCTTCGACACGCTCAACGCCAAGGCGGCGATCTTCGCCGTGCAGCAGGTGTTCGACGAGGACGGCGTCGAACTGCCGATCATGATCTCCGGCACCATCACTGACGCCTCCGGCCGCACCCTGTCCGGTCAGACCACCGAAGCCTTCTGGAACTCGGTGGCCCACGCCAAGCCGATTTCCGTGGGCCTGAACTGCGCCCTCGGTGCCAAGGAACTGCGCCCTTACCTGGCAGAGCTGGCGGCCAAGGCCGGCACGTACGTGTCCGCGCACCCCAACGCCGGCCTGCCCAATGCCTTTGGTGAATACGACGAAACCCCGGCGCAGATGGCCGAGGTGGTTGAGGAATTCGCCGCGTCGGGCCTGCTGAACATCATCGGCGGCTGCTGCGGCACCACGCCGGGGCATATCCAGGCCATCGCCGAGGCGGTCGCCAAATACCAGCCGCGCCCGATTCCGGACATTCCCAAGGCCTGCCGCCTGTCGGGCCTGGAGCCCTTCACCATCGATCGCCAGTCGTTGTTCGTCAACGTCGGCGAGCGCACCAACATCACAGGTTCCGCCAAGTTCGCCCGGCTGATCCGCGAGGAGAACTACACCGAGGCCCTGGAAGTCGCCCTGCAGCAGGTGGAAGCCGGCGCCCAGGTGATCGACATCAACATGGACGAGGGGATGCTCGACTCGAAGGCCGCCATGGTCAGGTTCCTCAACCTGATCGCTGGCGAGCCGGACATTTCCCGCGTGCCGATCATGATCGACTCCTCCAAGTGGGAAGTTATCGAAGCGGGCCTGAAGTGCATCCAGGGCAAGGGCATCGTCAACTCGATCTCCATGAAGGAAGGCGTCGAGCAGTTCAAGCACCACGCCAAGCTGTGCAAGCGCTATGGCGCCGCCGTGGTAGTGATGGCCTTCGACGAGGTCGGCCAGGCCGATACCGCCGCGCGCAAGAAGGAAATCTGCCAGCGCAGCTACGACATCCTGGTCAACGAAGTGGGCTTCCCGCCGGAAGACATCATCTTCGACCCGAACATCTTCGCCGTCGCCACCGGCATCGAGGAACACAACAACTACGCGGTGGACTTCATCGAAGCCTGCGCCTACATCCGTGACCAGCTGCCGTATGCACTGAGTTCGGGCGGCGTGTCCAACGTGTCCTTCTCGTTCCGCGGCAACAACCCGGTGCGCGAAGCGATCCACTCGGTATTCCTCTACTACGCCATCCAGAACGGCCTCTCCATGGGCATCGTCAACGCCGGTCAGTTGGAGATCTACGACGAGATCCCCAAGGAGCTGCGCGACGCGGTCGAGGACGTGGTGCTCAACCGTAACGACGGCGCTACCGAGGCGCTGTTGGCCATCGCCGACAAGTACAAGGGCGACGGCGCCGCCAAGGAAGTCGAGAACGAGGAGTGGCGCTCGCTGCCGGTCGAAAAGCGCCTGGAGCATGCGCTGGTCAAGGGCATCACCGCCTTTATCGTCGAGGACACCGAAGAGTGCCGCCAGCAATGCGCGCGACCCATCGAGGTCATCGAAGGCCCGTTGATGAGCGGCATGAACGTGGTCGGCGATCTGTTCGGCTCGGGCAAGATGTTCCTGCCCCAGGTGGTCAAATCGGCCCGCGTGATGAAGCAGGCCGTGGCGCATCTGATTCCCTTCATCGAAGCCGAGAAAGGTGACAAGCCGGAAGCCAAAGGCAAGATCCTTATGGCCACCGTGAAAGGCGACGTGCACGACATCGGCAAGAATATCGTCGGCGTGGTGCTGGGCTGTAACGGCTACGACATCGTTGACCTGGGCGTGATGGTGCCGGCGGAGAAGATCCTGCAGACCGCCATCGCCGAGAAGTGCGACATCATCGGCCTGTCCGGGCTGATCACCCCGTCGCTGGACGAAATGGTCCACGTCGCCAAGGAAATGCAGCGCCAGGGCTTTACCCTGCCCCTGATGATCGGCGGCGCGACCACTTCCAAGGCGCACACCGCGGTGAAGATCGACCCGCAGTACAAGAATGATGCGGTGATCTACGTCACCGACGCTTCCCGCGCGGTGGGCGTGGCGACCCAACTGCTGTCCAAGGAGCTCAAACCCGACTTCGTGCGCAAGACCCGTGACGAATACGTGGTAGTGCGTGAGCGCACCGCCGCCCGGGCGACCCGCACCGAGCGCTTGAGCTACGAAAACGCCATCGCCAACAAGCCGAAGTTCGACTGGGCCGGCTATAGTGCACCGCAACCGAGCTTCACCGGCGCCAAAGTGCTCGACGATATCGACCTCAACGTACTGGCCGAGTACATCGACTGGACGCCGTTCTTCATCTCCTGGGACCTGGCCGGCAAATACCCGCGCATCCTTACCGACGAAGTGGTCGGTGAGGCGGCCACCAGCCTGTTCAACGATGCCCAGGCGATGCTGCGCAAGCTGATCGACGAGAAACTGATCAAGGCCCGCGCCGTGTTCGGTTTCTGGCCGGCCAATCAGGTGCGTGACGACGATATCGAAGTCTACGGCGACAACGGCGAGCAACTCGCCACCCTGCACCACCTGCGTCAGCAGACCATCAAGCCGGATGGCAAGCCGAACCTGTCCCTGGCCGACTTCGTTGCGCCCAAGGAAAGCGGCGTTACGGATTATGTGGGTGGTTTTATCACCACCGCCGGCATCGGCGCCGAGGAAGTGGCCAAGGCTTACCAGGACAAGAGCGATGACTACAACGCGATCATGGTCAAGGCCCTGGCCGACCGTCTCGCCGAAGCCTGCGCCGAATGGCTGCACGAGCGCGTGCGCAAAGAGCACTGGGGCTACGCGGCGGACGAGCAACTGGACAACGAGGCGCTGATCCGCGAGCAGTACAAGGGCATCCGCCCGGCTCCCGGCTATCCGGCCTGCCCCGATCACACCGAGAAGGCCACGCTGTTCAAGCTGCTCGACCCCGAGGCCGACTACAACAAGGCCGGCATGAGCGGCGTGTTCCTTACCGAGCACTACGCCATGTTCCCGGCCGCCGCCGTGTCCGGCTGGTACTTCGCCCACCCCGAGGCGCAATACTTCGCCGTCGGCAAGGTCGACAAGGATCAGATCGAGCGTTACACCGAGCGCAAGGGCCAGGACCTCGCCGTCACCGAGCGCTGGCTGGCGCCTAACTTGGGTTATGACGACTGATGTGAAAGAGCCCGCTATCGCGTAACGCTGTTCACTTAAGGTTGTACGCGCTTGGCTCCCCTCTCCCATTTATGGGAGAGGGGCTGGGGGAGAGGGCTGGAACGATGCAAAACCGCCAGTTCCCCCTCTCCCTAACCCTCTCCCCGGAGGGGCGAGGGGACTGATCGCATTACACCGTCTCTTATGTGAACAGCATTGCGCTATCGCGGGCTCTTTTCATTCGTGGCCAGGTTGCAATCCACGGCGGTTCAAAAGCGATGCAAACGTAGGGCGGGTGCAACCCGCCGCTTGATAAGGCCTCAGGGTTCTGGCCCTTCGGTCAAGCCCGTGCCGCTGCAGGACGCAAGCTTCGCGGACGAGTCCGCTCCCACAAGGTGACTGTGCCAACGCTGCCCCTCTCTGTGGGAGCGGACTTGTCCGCGATAACTTTCGCGAATTGCACCGCAAAAACCTGGCCGATCAGGAAAGCCCCGGCGCGCGCCGATCATCGAAAAAACACGAACTCCGATACATCAACAGCGCTCCAACCCATGTCGAGCCATTTCGGCTCATTCGACGGAGCGATGACATGTACAAGCACAGCCTTGCAGTACTGGCCGTAGCGGCCGCCATGACCGGTTGCTCGACCATCGAGAATCCGGCCGACTACGTGACGTTTCGCAACGAGCCACTGGTCAAGCAGGTAGACCACGGCATGACCATGGAACAGGTACGCACCCTCGGCGGCCCGCCCTCTTCCGAAGAGCGCAACAGCGTTACCGGCGGCACCTGCAATAACTACGTGCTGAATGTCGATGGTCTGGAACAACCCTACTACGTGGACTTCGACGTCAACGGCCGGGTCGACAGCAAGGGCTTCATGACCTGCGAGCAGCACCAGGGCAACCAGCGCAAAAGACTCTGATGCAATCAGCCCCGCTGCACGCAGCGGGGCTGATGGGATCGCCTGATGGCCTAGAAGATGAGTTTGAACAACCCGATCACCACGATCAGGCCGATGATGAAAATGATGCCGACGGTGCCGCCTAGAAACTTGAGCATGCTGACTCTCCTTTTTCTGGATTCAGGAGTTGTGACCACGAAGCGGCCGTCAGCGTTTAGCTTTTTTCTCCATCCGCAGCTGCAGCAGCAACCATCAGGCGCCAGGGCGACGGACAATCTTGATGCTGTATTCCATCTGCGGCTTGCGCGTCATGCTCACGGCACGCCGGCTGACGGTATCCAGGGTGATGTTCCAGAAGCCGCTGGAGGGTACGCGGATCTTCGCAGGAAATTTGATGAAGGCGCCGCCGTGGTAACTGTGTCGGCCACGGTTCCTGAAGGCGCGAAAGTTGGCATCGTTCATCAGGCGGATGTTGCACGGTTGCGAGCACTGGATGACCACCAGATCGCCCTCTTCCAGATGCTCGCGTTGATGGATGAATTTCATCGTATTCGGACTCGGTGGTGAAACGGGGGCGCAATAGTGCCGCAAGCGGCGCGGCATCGCCAGCGCAGCTGACGACGCGCTTGCAACCAACGCGTGCGCTGCCTAGGATGCGCGCCCATCATTGCATCACCCTGCCCACATGAAAGCCCTGCTCGACCGCATTCCCATTGTGATTGCTCTGCTCAAGCGCTATCCCGGCCTGGTTGCGCTGTTCGGATTCTGCTCGGGACTGGCCAGCTTTCTTTTGGTCGACCGCCAGGCGCATCTGGCCAAGGTACTGGGCGTGGTGCTGGTGGTCAGCTGGGTCTGGCTGATCCTGGAGAACCTGCTGCGCGAGCGCATAGCCCAGCGCTTCGGCTTCGAGTTGCCGCTGCCATTGCTGCGCTACGGCACGCAGATGATCCATCAGGAGAGCCTGTTCTTCGTCCTGCCGTTCTTCTTCATCACCACCACCTGGAACAGCGGGCAATTGCTGTTCAGTGGCCTGCTGGCGGTCGCTGCGCTGGCCTCGATCACCGATCCGATCTACTACCGCTGGCTGGCACCACGACGCTGGCTGCTGCTGGCCTTTCACAGCCTTGCGCTGTTCGCGGTGATGCTCACCGCGTTGCCGATCATCTTCCACCTGAGCACGCCGCAGAGTTACCGCATCGCCCTGGCGGTCGCTACGCTGCTGGCACTACCGAGCCTGCCGGGGCTGATCGGTGTCGCCGGCTGGCGCCGCACTCTGCTGCTGGCCGCCCTGCCCCTGGCCATGGCCAGCGCCGGCTGGATGGGACGCGTGTGGGTGCCCCCGGCAACGCTGTGGCTGACAGAAGTGGCGATCAGCAACCGCTTCGATGGTGAGCAGCGCACGCCTGGCGTCAGCCTGAAGCGGATCACGCCGCAGCAACTGGGTAATGACGGGCTCTACGCCTACACCTCGATCAACGCCCCGCGCGGCCTCAACGAGCGCATCTATCACGTCTGGCAGCACAACGGCCGGGAAGTCGATCGCATCGCCCTGGAGATCAGCGGCGGACGCAAGGAGGGCTATCGCGCCTGGACACACAAGCTCAATTTCCCCGCCTCGCCCGAGGGTCGCTGGCAGGTGCGAGTCGTCACCGAAGCCGGACAGATGATTGGCGTACTGCGCTTCGAAGTGGTGTCTGCAGCGCCGCGCGAGTCCACCACGCCAGCGCTCTAGCAATCGCCCCTTCAGCGATGCGCCTTGCGCCAGCTCGACGGCGACTGGCCGAAGTGATTGCGAAAGGCCGTGCTGAAGGCCGCCTGGTCGGCATAACCGAGCACGTCGGCCAGTAGCGTCAGCGGCATGTTCGATGCCCGCACCTGCCAACCTGCAGTATCCATCTTCACCTGATGCATCAGTTGCTTGAAGCACAGCCCCTCACCGAGCAGGCGCCGCTGCAGGGTTCGTGGGTGCAGGCCGAGCAGCTCGGCGATATGCCCGAGCGAATGCTGGCGCATGCCGAGGGTCTGCACGATCAGGCTGCGCACCTGCAACTCCAGATCGTCCTGCAGACTGTCCAGGCGTTCGCGCAGCGACGCTTCGAGGCGCTGCGCATCATCTGAGGCCATGGCCAGCACCGGGCGCTGCAGAATGCTGGCGTCGTACACCAGACAGTCGTATTCCTGATCGAAGCGCACCTCGCAACCCAGATGCTGGCGATAGCGCATGCGCGGCGCCACCGGGCTGTGGCTGAATTCCACGCGCAGCGTGCGCAGGTCGGCGCCGCCCACCGCACGTACCAGGCGCGCATAGGCGGCGATGGCCATCTCCCGGTACTGCTGCGCGCCCTCCATCGCAAAAAAATGTTCGATACGTCGCACCTGGACACGCCCTTCCAGCATCAACAATTGCCAGTGCTCGGCCTTGTTGTGCAGCGCCAGATAGCGCTGCGCCGCCGTGAAGGCCGCCTGCAGGTCAGGCTCGCGCACCAGCAGGCGCCCCAACAGCCCGAGCATTTCCAACCCCTGATGGCTGGCTACGCGCAAGCCCAGATCGGGACACTGCAGCTGCACGGCCGCTTCGTTCAGCAGGAGGATCAGCTGCTCGATGCGAATCAGGCCGTCGCCATAGTCCAGCGCATCGGCGCTCATGCCTACGCGCGCAAGAATCACACGCAGATCGCCGCCCAAGCTGGTCACCTCGGCTTCCAGCCCGGTCAGGGCAGCACTGCGCACCTCATAGCGAACGGACATGGTGCCCCTCCTGGCAGATTGCTCGAAGATGCCAACACTGTCGCGTCATGACAAGTTTTGCACTGAGCAGGCGCCTAGTCTGGCCTCACTACAACAAGAGCCGAGGCCTCCGTCATGCCCCAATACGATCTGATCATCCAGAGCGGCCGCTACTTCGACGGCAGCCCTGCTCCCTCCGCCATCCGCAGCCTGGCGATCAAGGGTGGCCGCATCGGCCTGGTCAGCGCCGAGCCGCTCGACGCCAGCCTGGCCGAGCGGGTCATCGATGCCCAGGGCAAATGGATCACCCCCGGTTTTCTCGACACCCACACCCACTACGATGCCGAGCTGATGGTCGCGCCCAGCCTCAGCGAATCGGTGCGTCACGGCGTGACCACGGTGCTGGTGGGCAGTTGCTCCTTGAGCATGGTGTGCAGCGACGCCGAAGATGCGTCAGACATCTTCACCCGCGTGGAAACCGTACCGCGCGAAAAGGTGTTGCCGATTCTGCGTGAGCGCAAGCGCTGGAACGGCCCGCGGCAATGGCGCGAGTTCATCGACCAGCATCCGCTGGGGCCGAACCTGGTCAGCTTTCTCGGCCACAGCGACCTGCGCGTGGCTGTGATGGGCCTGCATCGTGCCACCGACCGCCAGGTGGTGCCGGAGGAAGCCGAGCTGCAGCGTATGGAAGCCATTCTCAGCGAAGCGCTGGATTGCGGCTTCCTTGGCCTGTCCACTATGTGTCTGAAGTGGGACAAGATCGACGGCGATCGCGAATGGTCGAAGAGCCTGCCCAGCACCTACGCCCGTTGGCGTGAAGTGCGCCGCCTCAATCGTCTGCTGCGCCAGCGCGGGCGGGTACACCAGGGCGCACCCAATGCTGCCAACCCGCTGCAGATCACCCAGTACATCAGCGAAGCCATCGGCCTGCTGCGCAAGCCGTTGAAGACCACGCTGATTTCCCTGCTCGACCTCAAGGGCAACCGCAGCCTGGCACTGCTCGCCCGCTTCTCGGCCTGGCTGACCAACCGCCTCGGCGGCGATTTTCGCTGGCAACTCTTGCCGACACCCTTCGCCATCTACGCCGACGGCATGGATATCGTCCTGTTCGAAGAGTTCGGCGCCGGCGAGATGGCGCTGGATGTCAAGGATCAGATCGAGCGCAATCTGCTGCTGCAGAACGAGCAGTACCGCCGCACCTTCCGCAAGTACTACGCTGACAAGCTGTCGCCGCGGGTCTGGCAGCGCGATTTCGGCGATGCCGTGATTCTCGGATGCCCGGACACCTCGCTGGTCGGCAGGAACTTCGCCGATGTCGCCCGCGAGCGCGGCCTGCACGTGGTCGACCTGTTCCTCGACATGGTGGTGCAATACGGCCGCCAGCTGCGCTGGTTCACCGTGATCGGCAATCATCGCCAGGACAAGCTGCGGCAGATGGTACGCAGCCCGCATACGCTGATCACCTTCTCCGACGCCGGCGCGCATATTCGCAACATGGCCTTCTACAACCTGCCGCTGCGTTTCCTCAAGCTGGTCAAGGACAGTCACGACGACGGCCAGCCGGTGATGAGCCTGGAGCGGGCGGTGCACCGCCTGACCGGCGAACAAGCAGATTGGCTCGGCATCGAGGCGGGTTACATTCGCCAGGGAGACCGCGCCGACCTGGTGCTGATCGATCCCGCCGGGCTGCAACAGAACCTGGAGCGGGAAAACTGGGACGAGATGCAGGGCTTCGGCATCCAGCGCATGGTCTGTCGCAATCCCGGCTGCGTCAGCCATGTGCTGATCAATGGCAAACTGGCCGTGGACGACGAGCGTATCGTCCCTGAACTGGGCCGCGAACGCGGTTTTGGCCAGTTCCTCGCGGCGCGCTGAAACGGCCTACGCATGGGCGCGTCGCGGTGGTAGCATGCGCGCCCCATGCAACTCTCCGAACTCAACCAACGCCTCGCCGACCTCGGCGCCAAACCCCAGCATATCGGGCGCATCACCCGTGCCTGGCTGCAGGGCAAGGCGCTGGATACCGGCACCAAGCACCAGAAGACCGAGAATTTCCTGCCGCTGACGGTGCGTGAGGGGCTGCCCGCCATCGCCGCCAGCCTCGAAGCACTGGCCCGGGTCAGCACCGAACACCCGGGCGCTGACGGCTCATCGCGCCTGCTGGTAGAGCTGGCCGACCGGCAGATGGTCGAAAGCGTTCTGCTGCCGCGCGACGGCCTGTGCATCTCCAGCCAGGTCGGTTGCGCCGTCGGCTGCACCTTCTGCATGACCGGCAAGAGCGGTCTGCTGCGCCAGCTCAGTAGTGCCGAGATGGTCGCTCAGGTGGTGTTGGGCCGTCGCCGTCGCGCAGTGAAGAAAGTGGTGTTCATGGGCATGGGCGAGCCCGCCCACAACCTCGACAACGTGCTCGAGGCCATCGACCTGCTCGGCACCGAGGGCGGCATCGGCCATCGTAACCTGGTGTTTTCCACGGTTGGCGATCCCCGTGTCTTCGAGCGCCTGCCCAAGCAGCGCGTGCGCCCTGCCCTGGCTCTGTCGCTGCACACCACCGACGCCGAGCTGCGTCAACGCCTGCTGCCCAGAGCGCCGCGCATCGATCCCGAGCAGCTGATGGAACTGGGCGAAGCCTATGCCCGCAGCATCGATTACCCGATTCAGTATCAGTGGACGCTGCTCAAGGGCATCAACGACAGCCAGCAGGAAATGGACAACATCCTGCGCCTGTTCAGGGGCAAGTTCGCCGTGCTCAACCTGATCCCCTACAACAGCCTGGAAGCCGACGAATACCAGCGCCCGGACGGCGAGCGCATCGTCGAAATGGTGCGCTACCTGCACAGCCGCGGCGTGCTGACCAAGGTGCGCAACTCGGCCGGCCAGGATGTCGACGGTGGTTGCGGGCAACTGCGCGCCCGTGCGGTGGACGTGATCAATACCAGCCGATTGCATCGAAATCGCGGCTGAGGCTCAAGAATGGCGGCTGCCAACCGATAAGAAACGTACAGAGAGACCGCACGTCCAGCAGGCAAAAAGCCAGCACTGTACTAGGTTTGTAAAGAACCGCCTTGCATGGATGCAGACCCGCCGTTATCGCATCCAGGAGCCACCCATGAAAATCGCCCACAAGGTCGGTATCGCAGCCGCGACCGTGCTTTTCCTTACCACCAGCTTGTTATCGCTTTCCCAGGTCAGCCAGGTACGAGACACCCTGCGTAGCCAGGCTGAGGAAAGCATTGCCGAGTCGAGCAGTGCCCTGGCCGGGCAGATCGAGAACTGGCTCAACGCCAAGCTACGCCTGATCGACCTGATGGCGCAAAGCATCGACAGCGACTACAGCCCGGAGCAAACCCAGCGCGTGATCGACGCGCCGCTGCTCAAGGACGAATTCATCCTGGTCTTCGGCGCACTTGAAGCGGATGGCAAACCGATCAAGAACAGCGACGACTGGAAGCCGAACGCCGACTGGGACGGGCGCCAACGGCCCTGGTACGGCACGGCCAAGAGCGGCAGCCAGGCCGTGCTGACCGAACCCTACGTCGACTCCACCACCAATGAAATCCTCATCTCCGCCGTGGCACGGATCAGCGATGCCGGCCAATTCCTTGGTGCCTTCGGTGGCGACATCCGCCTGCAGTCGGTGGCCGATGCAGTCAACACCCTGGATTTCAACGACGCCGGTTACGCCTTCCTGCTCAGCCGTTCGGGCAACATCATTTCCCACCCCAATGCCGAGTACAACGGCAAATCCTACAGCGAACTCTTCGATGGCCAGAGCCCGGCGCTGGGCAAGGAGCTGCGGGAGGTCGAAGCCGGCGACAAGAGCCTGCTGGTTTCCTTCACGCCGCTACCCAATCTGCGCGGCATGGACTGGTACATCGGCGTCGTGCTGGATGAGAACATCGTCATGGCCGAGGCCGATCGCCTGACCTGGCTGGCGGTGATCGGCACTGTCGTTGGCGTGGCCATCAGCCTGTTGGTGCTGGGCCTGCTGATGAACAGCCTGCTCAAACCACTGGGCCTGCTCAGCACCTCGCTGCGCGAGATCAACAGCGGTGAAGGCGACCTGACGCGCCGCCTGGCGATCACCAGCAACGATGAGGTGGGCGAGTTATCACAGGAGTTCAACCGCTTCCTGCAAACGCTGCAGAGCCTGATTGGCGACGTGATGAGCAGCTCGCATCAGGTCCGCGAAAGCACCGCTTTGACTTCCAACGAGTCGGAACAGGCCGCGCGCCGCTTGCAGGAGCAATTGCAGGAACTCGACCAGTTGGCCACGGCCATGCAGGAAATGGCCTCCACTGCCGAGGAAGTGGCGCGCAACGCCCAGGCGGCGGCGCAGGCCGCCGTAGCCGCCAACGAGGAAACCGAGAACGGCGTGCGCGTGGTGTCGCAATCGAGCACGGCGATTCGTCACCTGGCCGACGAGATGGACCAGACCAGCCATGCGATCAACGAACTGGCCAAGCTCAGCCACAACATCGAATCGATCCTGCAGGTGATCACCAGCATTGCCGAGCAGACCAACCTGCTGGCGCTGAACGCCGCCATCGAGGCCGCGCGCGCTGGCGAATCCGGCCGCGGCTTCGCCGTGGTCGCAGATGAGGTCCGCTCGCTGGCCTCGCGCACGCAGCAGGCCACGCAGGAAATCCGCCAGATGATCGACCAGTTGCAAGGCGGCGTGCGTCAGGCCGAGAACCGCATGCAACAGAGCCGCGACACGGCCAGCAAGACCGCCGAAGAGGCCGGCGCGGCGAACGACATGCTCGGCCGTATTCGTGAGGCCATCACCCGCATCAACGACATGAACCTGCAGATCGCCACCGCCGCCGAAGAACAGAGCGCCACCACCGAGGAAATCAACCGCAACACCACCAACATTCGCGACATCAGCCACGAACTGGCCGGTGGCGCCGAACAGCAGGTGCACCAGTGCAGCTCGATGGTGGAACAGGTCGGCCAGCAGGATCGCCTGCTGGGGCGTTTCAAGGTCTGAGCCAAGCGCCGCAGATCCACGCACAAGAAAAAGCCCCGGCATGCCGGTAAAGCTGTTCACATAAGAAATGGTCGGACACGATTAGTCCCCTCGCCCCTTTGGGGAGAGGGTTAGGGAGAGGGGAGAACTGTTAGTTTTGCGGTGTTTTCAGCCCTCTCCCCCAGCCCCTCTCCCATAAATGGGAGAGGGGAGCCAAACGCATGCAACCTTAAGTGAACGGCATTACGGCATGCCGGGGCTTTTTAATCGTAGCGATCAGACACCGCTCTTGACCTTGCTCCAGATACGCGTGCGCACCCGGTCGATCTTCAGCGGCATGGCCTCCAGCGTGTACAGCTTGTCCATCACCGCGTCAGGTGGATAGACGGTCGGGTCAGCCTTGAGGGCGGGATCGACCAGGCTGTCGGCCTTGAGGTTGCCGTTGGCGTAGTTCACATGGTTGCTGATGCCCGCCATCACCTCTGGCTGCAACAGGTAGTTCATAAAGGCGTAGGCCCCCTCCTCGTGACCGGCATCGGCCGGCATGGCTACCATGTCGAACCAGATCGGCGCGCCCTCTTTCGGGATCTCGTACTGAATCTTCACACCATTGCCTGCCTCGGTAGCACGCGCGCCAGCCTGCATGATGTCGCCGGAGAAGCCGACCGCCATGCAGATCTCGCCATTGGCCAGGTCGCCAACGTATTTGGAAGAGTGGAAGTAGCGTACGTTCTTGCGCATTTCCATCAGCAGCGCTTCGGCACGCTTGTAGTCCTCAGGGTTCTTGCTGTGATGCGGCAGCCCCAGATGATGCAGGGCAATCGGCAACATTTCCGGGCCGTTGTCGAGGATCGCCACGCCGCACTGGTTGAGCTTGGCCAACGTGACCGGGTCGAACAGTACGTCCCAGCTGTCCATCTTTACGTCATCGCCCAACACCGCACGCACCTTGTCGACGTTATAACCGATACCAGTGCTGCCCCACAGGTAAGGAAAGCCGTGCTCGTTGCCCGGATCGTTCACCTCCAGCGTTTTCATCAGCACCGGGTTGAGGTTGTTCCAGTTCGGCAGCTTGCTGCGGTCGAGCTTCTTCAGCGCACCGCCCTGGATCTGCCGGGCCATGAAGTGGTTGGAGGGGAAGACCACGTCGTAGCCGGAACGCCCGGCCATGAGTTTGGCGTCCAACGTCTCGTTGCTGTCATAGACGTCGTAATGAGTGCCAAGGCCGCTGTTCCTTTCGAACTGTTTGAGGGTGTCCGGGGCGATGTAGTCGGTCCAGTTGTAGATGCGCACGCTGTCGGCGGCTTGGGCGGTGCCGGCCAGGATCAGGCACGGCAGGAGTTTCTTCAGCATGGAATACCTCGTCGATGGTCTTGTTGTTCTAGGCAGTCACTGAAAAGGTGCTGATCAGAAAATCAGCACATAGGTCTTACGCACCGTTTCTTGTATGTCCCAGATGCCGACGGTGTTGGCCGGCATCATCAGCGCGTCGCCGGCGCGGATCTCGATAGGCTCGCCACCGTCAGGCGTGAAGGTGCAGCGCCCAGCCACGAAGTGACAGAACTCCTGCTGCACGATCTGCCGGCGCCAACGCCCTGGGGTGCATTCCCAGACACCGGTCTCAACACCGTCACTGCGCTCGACACTGGTGGTCGAGGCGACCGCCACCGGCTCGCCCAGCGGGACGGCGACAGGATTGGACGTATCCAGGACGACGTTGGGGGTGTCACGAAAATGGGTAATGTTCATGGGGACTCCAGATAAAGGAACGGCTGGCATTCGCTCAGCCCATCAGGCTTTCCATACGCGCAGCCACCGCCTGCGCCAGACGGCGTCGCCAGGCTGGGCTGCGCGGGTTGGCGAGTACTTCGTCCTCGTGAACGAAACTGCGGATGATTGCGTTGTAACCGAGCCAGCGGCAGGGTTCGGGCTCCCAGCGAGGCAAACGGGAAATAGGACTGTCACTCAGCACCCAGGGCTGGCGTAGCAGTTCGCTGTCGCGCCCCAGAATCAAATCGGCCAGGGTGCGTCCGCCAAGGTTGCTGGCGCCTACACCCTCGCCGCCGTAGCCGCCAGACAACGCGATGCGGTTGCGTGAGTCACGCAGCATGTGCGGCTGAAAGCGCCGCGCCATGCCCAGATTGCCGCCCCAGGAGTGGCTGAAGCGGACGCAACGCAGTTGCGGGAAGATTTCCCCCATCAAATAGCGGCGCAGGCCCAGTTCTTCTTCAGTGAGGTTGAAATCGCTGCGCAGACGTCCACCAAAGCGATAACCGCCGCGTGCGCCGAAGATCAGACGATCATCGAAGCTGCGCTGGCCATAGGTCACTTGGCGGCTGAATTCGCTGAACGCCTGCCCGCGCTCCAGGCCGATACCAGCCCAGACATCCGCCGGTAGCGGCTCGGTGGCCACGATCAGGCTCTGCACCGGCAACTGGTGATTGCCCAGCGGCGACAAGGTGGCCGCATAACCCTCGATGGCCGGCACTACCCAATCAGCCGTGACGCGAGCCTGTGCCGTGCGCACCTGGCCTGGCTGCCAGTCGATCACCGGGCTGCGCTCGTAGAGCTCGACGCCCATGTCTTCAACGCTACGTGCCAGACCCCGGACCAGTTTGGCAGGCTGAACGGTCGCGCAATGCGGGCTGTACAGCGCACCAAAGGCATTGGCGACACGCAGTTGCGCAGCCAGCTCGCTGGGCGACAGCCAGCGGTAATCGTCTTCACCGAGGCCTAGCTCGCGCAAGTGCTCGAGGTAATCGCGCAGGCGTACCTCCTGCTCCGGATAGCGCGCGGCGCAATACAGCACGCCGCCCTTACGCAGGTCACAGTCGATGCCTTCGCGGGCCACCACCTCGGCTACTTCGTCGGGAATACCGTGCAGCAGATCGAAGGATGCCTTGCGCGCGGCAGACGGCCGAGCGGCCAGCAAACGATCCTCACCGAGCAGGTTCCCCATCAGCCAGCCGCCGTTACGCCCGGAAGCGCCGAAACCGGCCGTCTCGGCCTCTAAAATCACGACGCGCAGTTGCGGGGCATACCGTTTGAGGTAATAGGCCGTCCACAACCCGGTATAGCCGGCGCCGATGATAGCTATGTCCGCCTGAATATCTTCCTGCAGGCTGGGCCGCGCCTGCAGCGGATCATCGAGCTGATCCATCCACAGACTGATGTTGCGCCAGTTCATCCACGCCTCCGTCATCGGTTGATGACGCAAGGCTAGTAGTGGCAATCAGGCGCTGTCTTGCGTGCGTGCCCGCGAGGAAATTTCCTTGAGATAGGCTTTCGGCGACAGCCCGGTGTGGCGCTTGAAACAGCTATAGAACGCCGACAAGGAATTGAAACCTGCGGCAAAGGCCAGCTCGTCGATGCGCTTCAGATCACTGCCGACCTGCAGCCCCTCGAGCAGGTACTGCAGACGAGCGCGATTGACGTAGCGATAGAAGCTTTCGCCAAGCACCTGGTTGAGCAGATGGGAAATCTGGTTGCGGCTGTAACCGGTCGCCGCTGCCACCTGCTGCAGGTCCAGCTCCGGGTCGAGAAAAGGCTGACTGCGCTGGAAATAATCCTGAAGATCCTGCGCCAGTTGCCCGAGCTGACGCGTCGACAGCCCCAGGCGGCTGATCGCCGGACGCGAAGTGGCGGTTTCGCCAGCGCCACGAATCTCGTGCACCAGGGTGGCGTATTCGTTGATGCGCCAGATCAGCCCGTCACGCACGGTGATGGCCTCGCCGGTGCGAAACGACACCAGCCCTTCCCCGCCCTGCAGGCTGGTGCGGTACTGGATGAAGGCGGTATGACCATCGATGCGAATACGATCAACGTGCTCCAGCAACTCGCCTGGACGGCGCGGCAGGTTGGCCTCGACGTACTCGCGCAACTCGGCCAGACGCATGCAACGCTGCTGATAGAAATCGTTGTATTCGATATCGGGGTGATACAGCGCCATCACCGCTTCGAGGTCACGATGCTTCCAGCTCAGGTGGTAACGCAAGATGGTTTCACGGGTGCGCTCGGTCTGCGCGGCATCGTCGGCAAAAAGGTCGTCAGGCATGGTAGGCGTCGTTGGTCAGGCACGGGCAGATTGCCTGATTCGCCGAAGCCAGCCTAGCCCCTCGTGCCGCCTGGCCGGTTGCGGACTATGCTTGCAGGATCGAAGGAGAGACCGACCATGACTGATCAGGACAAAGACCCCCAGGCCCCTCTGACGCTACGCGAGATGCTACAGAGCGTGCTGGCGGCAGCGCTCGGGGTACAGAGCGGCAAGAACCGCAGCCGCGACTTCAGCCGCGGCAAACCCGGTCATTTCATTCTGCTCGGAGTACTGTTCACCGCCCTGTTCGTGATCGTGCTGCTGGGGGCGGTAAAACTGATCCTGCACCTGGCGACCGGCTGACCCTTTAGCCTTTGGGCGTCATCAATGGATATCGGCGCAGCGGCGGATGAAAAAAGGCCGACCGCCAATGCGCGCCGGCCTTCGTGCTTACTGCCCGCTAACCCAGAAAACCGCGGTGCCTACAGCAAGCAGGATCAGGCAGAAGATCGCCCAGGCGTCGATGACGCTGTCGGAATTGTCCCTATCGGTGTGTTCGCTCATGGCTCCCCCTCTTCTTGTATTGTGGGTGACGCACACTGCATTTAAGACCAGCCTCGGCCTTCGCTCAAACCATCTGGTTATGCTCTGAGACAGTCTTATTCCTTAAAGCTAGGTTTATATATTCAAACATCACTTTTACGCATAAACCTGAGCTGGTATCGTGCCCCGGCTCCTAGGGGAGTGCGCGGCCGTGCGCGCTGATTGGCAGTAAGTAGCCTGAAAACAGGACCCTTCATGTACGTATATGACCAGTACGATCAAAAGATCGTCGAGGATCGCGTCAAGCAGTTCCGCGATCAAACCCGTCGCTACCTCTCCGGAGAGCTGAGCGGCGAGGAATTCCGCCCGCTGCGCCTGCAAAACGGCCTGTATATCCAGCGTTACGCGCCCATGCTGCGCGTCGCCGTACCCTACGGCCTGCTGTCGTCCGCCCAGGTTCGCGTGCTGGCGCGCATCGCCCGCGACTATGACAAGGGCTACGCCCACATCAGCACTCGCCAGAACGTCCAGTACAACTGGCCGGAGCTGGAAGACATACCGGAGATTCTCGCCGAGCTGGCCACCGTGCAGATGCACGCCATCCAGACCAGCGGCAACTGCATCCGCAACACCACTACTGACCAGTTCGCCGGTGTGGCCAAGGACGAGATCATCGATCCGCGCCCCTGGTGCGAAATCATCCGCCAGTGGTCGACCTTCCACCCCGAGTTCAGCCACCTGCCGCGCAAGTTCAAGATCGCCGTCAACGGCGCCGTCAGCGACCGCGCCGCTATCGAAGTGCATGACATCGGCCTGGAAGCGGTGCAGAACGAAGCCGGCGAGCTGGGCTTCCGTGTTTCCGTCGGCGGCGGCCTGGGCCGTACCCCGATCGTCGGCAGCTTCATCAATGAATTCCTGCCGTGGCAGCACCTGATCAGCTATCTCGACGCCATCCTGCGTGTGTACAACCGCTATGGCCGTCGCGACAACAAGTACAAGGCGCGCATCAAGATCCTGGTCAAGGCGCTGACCCCCGAGGTGTTTGCCGAGCGCGTGAACGCCGAATGGGCGCATCTGAAGGATGGCCCGAGCACCCTGACCGAAGCCGAAGTCGCCCGCGTCGCCGCGCATTTCATCGACCCGGCCTACCAGGCCCTGAACGATGAAGACGCCCTGCTTGCCCAGCAGGACGCTGAGCACCGCGGCTTCGCCCGCTGGCGCCAGCGCAACACCTTCGCTCACAAGAAGCCTGGCTACGTTGCCGTGACCCTATCGCTCAAGCCCACCGGCGTGGCGCCGGGCGACGTCACCGATAAGCAGCTCGACGCCATCGCCGATCTGGCCGACCGCTACTGCTTCGGTGAAGTACGCAACAGCCACAACCAGAACATCATCCTCGCCGACGTCGAGCAGCGTCAGTTGCTGACCCTGTGGAACGAGTTGCGCGAACAAGGCTTCGCCACGCCGAACGTGGGCCTGCTGACCGACATCATCTGCTGCCCGGGCGGCGACTTCTGCTCGCTGGCCAACGCCAAGTCGATCCCGGTGGCCGAAGCCATCCAGCGCCGTTTCGACGATCTCGACTACCTGTTCGACATCGGCGACATCGACCTGAACATCTCCGGCTGCATGAACGCCTGCGGTCACCACCACGTCGGCCACATCGGCATCCTAGGTGTCGACAAGAAGGGCCAGGAGTTCTATCAGGTCTCGCTCGGCGGCAGCGCCGGTCGCGAAGCCAGCCTGGCGCAAATTCTCGGCCCGTCCTTCGCTCAGGACGACATGCCGGACGTGATCGACAAGATCATCAACGTCTACGTCGAACAACGCACCGAAGAAGAAAGCTTCCTCGATACCTACCGCCGTATCGGTATCGACCCGTTCAAGGAGCGCGTCTATGCAGCGAATCATTAAGAACGGCCAGGTGGTCGATGAAACCTGGCACCTGCTGGCCAAGGACGTGACCCTGGACGTCATCCCCAATTGCGACGACATCATCGTCCCGCTGGCCCTGTGGCGCGAGCATGCCCACGCCCTCAAGGCCCGCGATGGCGGCCTTGGCGTGTGGCTGGAAGCCGGTGACGAAGTCGAGGAAATCGCCGATGACCTGGCGCACTTCCAGGTGATCGCCCTGGAGTTTCCGGCCTTCACCGATGGCCGCCACTCCTCCAGCGCCTACCTACTGCGTACCCGCTACGGCTACGAAGGCGAAGTCCGCGCCATCGGCGATGTCCTGCGTGACCAGCTGTTCGCCCTGCGCCGCGTCGGCTTCGATGCCTTCGCCGTGCGTGCCGACAAGGACCCGTACGATGCGTTGAAGGCCTTCGAGGACTACAGCGAGGTGTACCAGGCTTCGGCAGACCAGCCACAACCGCTGTTCCGCCGCCGCGCCTGATCGCGGAGAAGCACCTGAAAACGCCCCGACTGGTTCGGGGCGTTTTGCTTTGCATGGACCGCTCGGCAGTTGAGTCGAACCGTACCGCGTCAGTGAAGTCGGATTCCATAAGCCCATCGCTTAGGGAGATACGCCATGAAACATGACTGGGACCTGATCGAACGCCTGCTGCACGAGGCACAGAACTCCGCCGGCAAACCCTTTGCCCCGCGGCGCTACGCCGAAGACCTTGCCGAAGAGCATGAGAGTGCCGGCGAACACGTTGACGATCTCGACCATCTACGTGCCGAGGCCGCTCGTTACGAGTCGCGCCTGCTGCACAACGGCTTCATCGAACCGCGCCCGGAGGAAGAAGGCGGCAATGGCGAGAACTTCATCCTCACCCCGCGCGGCGCGCAATTGCTGAGCATGCTCGATAGCAGCATCCCCGGCAGCGAGCACCCGCGCGAAGTGCTCGACGAGGCTGGCGAGGCGGCGCTAACACCCGAGGTGTTCGACCGCCTGGCACCCAAGGCGAATCTCAGCGAAAGCGGCTGACCGTTCATTGAAACGAGCTGGGCGCCCTTGTGGCATGGCCCAGGTTTTCTCCGCACAAATGAAAACGCCGCGCCCTGATCAGGGCGCGGCGTTTTTTGATTCAGCTGCAAGGCATCAGCCTTGCCGGGATCAATCCTCGCGGTAGCGACGCAGTTTCAACGCCTTGCCGGCCACGCGGGTGTCTTTCAGCTTGCCGAGCAGACGGTCCAGACCATCTTCCGGCAGCTCGACCAGGCTGAAGGTCTCACGGATCTGAATGCGGCCGATGGCGTCGCGAGCCAGGCCGCCTTCGTTGAGGATGGCGCCCAGCAGGTTCTTCGCGGCGATGCCATCACGCGTGCCCAGTGCAGTACGGCAGCGCACACGGCCTTCGGCCAGCGGTATCGGCGCACGACGCTCGCGGTATTCACCACGCTCGCCGCCACGATCATCACGCTCGCGACGCTCACGCGGCGCACCACCAACACCCGGCACCAGCGGCTGTTCGCGCTCGACGCTGGCCAGATCCAGCGCCTGACCATTGGTGGCCTTCTTCAGCAGCGCAGCGGCGAGTGCGCGCGGGCTGCAACCGATGTCGGCGGTCAGGCGGTCGAGCAGATCACCATGGCTGGCTTCGGCATCAGCGACCAGCGGCGCCAGGCTGCTGGTCAGTTTTTTGATGCGTGCATCGAGCACCTGCTGGGCATTCGGCAGCTTGACTTCGCCGACCTTCTGTCCGGTCACACGCTCGATCACCTGCAGCATGCGGCGCTCACGCGGGGTGACCAGCAGCAGTGCACGGCCATCACGACCGGCGCGACCGGTACGACCGATACGGTGTACGTAGGACTCCGGGTCGTACGGCATGTCGACGTTGAACACGTGGGTGATACGCGGCACATCAATACCACGGGCGGCGACGTCGGTGGCGACGACGATGTCCAGGCGACCATCCTTGAGCGACTCGATCACGCGCTCGCGCTGGTTCTGGGCGATGTCACCGTTCAGTGCAGCGGCCTTGAAGCCCTTGGCTTCCAGAGCGGAGGCCAGGTCCAAGGTAGCCTGCTTGGTGCGCACGAAGGCGATCAGGGCGTCGAAATCCTCGACTTCCAGCAGGCGCAGCACGGCGTTGGTCTTCTGATCGGCATGGATCATCAGGTGCGCCTGCTCGATGCGCGAGACGGTCTGGGTCTTGGCCGCGATCTTGATGTGCTGCGGCTCGCGCAGGTGCTTCTCGGCAATGGCGCGGATCGAATGCGGCAGAGTGGCGGAGAACAGCACGCTCTGGCGGCTTTCCGGCATGGCTTCGAAGATGATCTCCAGATCGTCCATGAAGCCCAGTTTGAGCATTTCGTCGGCTTCGTCGAGTACCAGGTGCTGGATGGTGGACAGCACCTTCTCGTCGCGACGCAGGTGGTCGACCAGGCGGCCCGGAGTGGCGACAATGATCTGCGCGCCCTGACGGATGGCCTTGAGCTGCGGGCCCATCGGCGCGCCGCCATAGACCGCGACGACATTAACGCCCGGCATCTGCTTGGAATAGGTTTCGAAGGCGGTGGCCACCTGCAGGGCCAGCTCGCGGGTCGGCGCCAGGATCAGCACCTGCGGCTCACGCTTGGCCGGGTCGATCTTGCTCAGCAGCGGCAGGGCGAAGGCGGCTGTCTTGCCGGTGCCGGTCTGCGCCTGACCGATCATGTCGTGGCCGGCGAGGATCACCGGAATGGCCTGCGACTGGATCGGGGACGGCTCTTCGTAACCGACGGCGGTCAGAGCGGCGAGAATATTGGGGTGAAGTCCGAGCGCGGCGAAGCCGCCGATTTCCTGGGTCATGGGTCTGCCTCAAGTGCATCCGCAAAGACCCATGTTCCAAAGCTGCGCATGCCGTGTAAGACCTTGTGGGTCACCCTGGCAGCCTGGTCGGCGGGGATTTGCGAAAACGTGATGAAAGTGAATCGTCAAGGATAGTCCGCTGGGGACTGGCTGCCGGAAGTTAATTTCCCGGGCGAGTTGCACTACCTGAACGTGGCCAGTGAATTGGCCGGCGCGCATCATACCGGAAATTCCCGACCAAGGTGCTGTTTTTTATGTCCTGCGCCTTCCTGGGCTGCGCCCTGCCAGTGCTTCCACGCGCTTTTTCCAGGTTTCAGACCATGCGACGCTTCACGTCGCCGGGCGCAATGCCTCGATCAGCGATTGCAGCGAGTAACCCAGGCGCGGCGTCAGCTCACCAGCGCGCGCCTGCAGGCGCCCCATGTCCAGGCACTGGTCGAGGTCGGCCGGAATCAACAGCACCACGTTGCCCTCCTTGACCGGGCACTCCCAGTAGTGCCGGTGATAGAGCCCGCGCAGCAACGCCGCACCCAGTGGCTTGCCGTCGTTGCCAGCCCATTGGTTGATGATCAGCCAGCCGCCCGGGTTGAGCTTTTCGCGGCAACGCTCGAGAAAGCGCCAAGCCAGATGACCGACGCCAGGCCCCTGGTCGGTGTACAGATCGAGGAAGATCAAGTCGGCGGTTTCCGCACTGTCGAGCAGCTCGGTGGCATCGCCGATACGAATGGTCAGGCGCGGATCGTCGTCCAGCCCGAGGAACTCCATGGCCAGGCGCGGCACATCCGGGCGCAGCTCGATGGCCTCGACATCCTCCAATGGCAGGAACTTCAGGCAGGCCTGGGTCAGGTTGCCGGCGCCAAGGCCGAGGAACAACGCGGTTTCCGGCGCATCGTGGCATAGCGCGCCAAGTAGCATGGCGCGGGTGTAGTCGTATTCGAGCCAACCGGGATCGCCCTGGAACACGCAGCTCTGCTCGATGGCATCACCGAACTCCAGGAAGCGGTAGGCACCGATCTGCACCACGCGAATTACCCCGAAGGCATCGTGCACTTCGGCCAGCAGAACCTCGTCCTGCAACTCGTCGTCTGGCGGCAACCCCGGCATCGATACCTCTCCCACAGTGACATCCCGCACCACAAGCGGCGGGTCGAAAGCGCTGATTGTCATTGAAGCGGACACCCCGGGTCACGCGATAATTCTCGTACTTGCGCTGCTGCCCATAACATAGCTGCACGAGCCGAACTCCCGCCTAGCAAAGCTGGCTTCTGCGGCTTTTGGCTTCTTGCCCGCTTACCGCGGCGCGGCCTTGGCGGTAACATGCCGCCAGCCGATTAGCCGAACGCAGAGACGCCCGATGCACGCCTGGAGCCCCGACAGCTGGAGAGGCAAGCCCATCCAGCAACAACCCGAATACCCCGATGCCGCCCACCTCGCCCGCGTCGAACAGACCCTGGCCGGCTATCCGCCGCTGGTGTTCGCTGGCGAGGCGCGCGAACTGCGCCGGCAGTTCGCCGAAGTCACCCAGGGCCGCGCCTTCCTGCTGCAAGGCGGCGACTGCGCCGAGAGTTTCGCCGAATTCTCCGCCGCGAAGATTCGCGACACCTTCAAGGTGCTCCTGCAAATGGCCATTGTCATGACCTTCGCCGCCGGTTGCCCGGTGGTCAAGGTCGGGCGCATGGCCGGCCAGTTCGCCAAGCCGCGCTCGTCCGGCAGCGAAACCATCGACGGCATCACCCTGCCCGCCTACCGCGGCGATATCGTCAACGGCATTGGCTTCGACGCCGCCAGCCGCGCGCCCGATCCGGAGCGCCTGCTTCAGGCCTATCACCAGGCCACTGCCAGCCTCAACCTGCTGCGCGCCTTCGCTCAGGGCGGTTTCGCCGATGTGCACCAGGTGCACCAGTGGAACCTCGACTTCATCGCCAACTCGGCACTGGCCGAGAAATACCACCAGCTCGCCAATCGCATCGACGAAACCCTGGCTTTCATGCGTGCGGTCGGCATGGACAGTGCACCACAGTTGCGCGAAGTGAGTTTCTTCACCGCCCATGAGGCGCTGCTGCTGAACTACGAGGAAGCCTTCGTACGCCGCGACAGCCTCACCGGCCGCTGGTACGACTGCTCCGCACACATGCTGTGGATCGGCGACCGCACCCGTCAGCTGGACGGCGCGCACGTCGAATTCATGCGCGGCATTGAGAACCCCATCGGCGTCAAGGTCGGCCCGAGCATGGACCCGGACGAGCTGATTCGCCTGCTCGACACGCTCAACCCGGACAACGACCCGGGCCGCCTCAACCTGATCGTGCGCATGGGCGCCGACAAGGTCGAAGCGCACTTCCCGCGCCTGCTGCGTAAGGTCAAGGAGGAAGGCCGCGAGGTGCTGTGGAGCTCCGACCCCATGCACGGCAACACCATCAAGGCCAGCAGCGGCTACAAGACCCGCGATTTCGCGCAGATCCTCGCCGAGGTCCGACAGTTCTTTGCCGTGCATCAGGCCGAGGGCACCTACGCCGGCGGTATCCATATCGAGATGACCGGGCAGAACGTCACCGAATGCATCGGTGGCTCGCGCCCGATCACCGAAGACGGGCTGTCCGACCGCTACCACACTCACTGCGACCCGCGCATGAATGCCGACCAGTCCCTGGAACTTGCCTTCATGATCGCCGAGACACTCAAGCAGGTACGCCGCTGACCCGCAGCGCTCTGGCCATTGGCCAGGGCGCGAACCGGCGCGCAATTTTGCCGAGCGTCATTCGGCATAATGCCGCCGCCAACGCGAGCACCGAACGGGTGCCGAACGCTGCTACCTAGCCGGAAAGGACTCGCGGCCAATACCCCCCCAACAAGGACGATGAACCATGCAACTGCGCACCACCCTCTCCGCTTTCGCCCTCTCCAGCGCCGCTCTGCTAACCGGCTGCCAGAACATGTCCCCCGACGCCATGCTGCAATCCGGTCTGATGGCCGTGCAGGCCGCAACACTCAGCGACGCCGAAGTGCGCAGCATGTCCGACCAGGCCTGCGCCGAAATGGACGCCTCGGCCAACATCGCCGGCCCGAACAGTCCGTACACCAAGCGCCTGGACAAGATTGCCAACAACCTCGGCCACCAGATCAACGGCACACCGATCACTTACAAGGTTTACCAAGCCGATGAAGTCAATGCCTGGGCCATGGCCAACGGCTGCGTGCGCGTCTACAGCGGGCTGATGGATCTGATGACCGACAACGAAGTCGAAGGCGTACTCGGCCACGAGATCGGCCACGTCGCCCTCGGCCACAGCAAGAAGGCCATGCAGACCGCCTACGCCACCACCGCCGCGCGCAACGCTGCAGCGGCTTCGGGCAATGCCTCCGTCGCGGCCCTGTCCTCCTCGCAACTCGGCGCCCTGGGCGAACAACTGGTCAACGCGCAATTCTCGCAGAGCCAGGAAAACGCCGCCGACAACTTCTCCTTCGATCTGCTGACCCAGCGCAACATCCCGCGCGAAGGTTTGGTTACCGCTTTCGAGAAGCTGGCCAAGCTGGGCGGCGGCGAAAGCAGCATGTTCTCCTCGCACCCAGGTTCCAGCGACCGCGCCAACAACATGCGCACCCGCCTGGCCACCAAGTAGGCACGAAGCCCTTCAAGCTTGTCGCCAGTACGTACCGTTGTAGTGAGTCATCTGGATCGTAAAAGCTTCGCGGACGAGTCCGCTCCCACACAGTGAAACGTGCCAGCCCAGCGGCTGCCACGAAGCACCTTCAGTGGGAGCGGGCTTGCCCGCGAAGCTCTTTGACTCACGAACAACACCCTCGGCATTACTCTGCGCAACCCTGCTGGCGTTGTTCTTAACTGAACGGCTGGCCGTTCCATCGAGGAATTTTCATGCAAAGCCTGCATAAACTGCTGATGCCGGTGCTATTGGCCCTGCCACTCAGCACCTGGGCCGCCTACGAGCAGCAGTATCAGGCCTGCCTGAACGCCAGCGGGATGATCAACAATGCCAGCGTCGCAGGCTGCGCCGAGGGCGTATCGGAAACGGTAAAGAAGGAGATGAACCGCATCTACCAGCAGCTGTTCCTGAAACTGCAGCAAAGCGCGCCGGAAGATGCCGAGCAACTGCAAGCGGCGCAGAAGGCCTGGCTGATTTACCGCAATGGCCAATGCGATCTGCAGGGCAAGCACGTCGGTTCGCCGATGTACTACACCTGCCCGATGGAGCTGAACATCCAGCGCGTCGAGGAGCTGAAATTTCTGCTGGAGAACGGCGGCTAGCCCAGTAGTCCACGCAGATTGACGCTCGGTGCCAGCCAAACCTCCTCTAGCCCCAACCAGTGCGCCAGCGCACGCAGTGAATCGCCTAGCGCCAGGCGCGCCTCCTCGCTCAACACAGCTTCCTCTACGTGCACCGCATGCACCGCCAGGCGCCCAGCCGCGCGCTCGCTGCGCAGGTCCACCCGCGCCACCAGGCGTTCGTGATGCAGAAACGGCAGCACGTAGTAGCCATACACACGCTTGGCCTGCGGGGTGTAGATTTCCAGACGGTAGCGGAAGCCGAAAAGGCGCTCGGTGCGCTCGCGCTCCCAGATCAGCGAATCGAAGGGCGACAGCAAGGCGCTATGGCGCACACGCCGTGGAATCCTCGGCTCGCCCCGGCAATAGGCAGGCTGCCGCCAGCCTTGCACCGCGACAGCTCGCAACTCGCCCGCCTCCACCAGTTCGGCGATACGACGTTTGCTGTCGCCGGCATCGAGCCGGTAGTAGTCACGCAGGTCCTTCTCGGTCGCCACGCCCAGGGCATCAGCCGAGCGCAGCAACAGGCGCCGCTGCGCCTCATGCTCATCCAGCTCTGCATGGTTGAGCTGATCGGCCGGTATCACCCGTTCCGGCAGGTCATACAAACGCTCGAAGCCGCGCCGCCCGGCAACCGTCACCTCGCCTGCGGCGAACAGCCACTCCAGCGCCGTCTTTTCCGCGCTCCAGTCCCACCATGGGCCGGCCCTCTCCGTACGGGTGCTGAGGCTGCCGGCCCCGAGAGCGCCGCGCTCGCGCACGGCCTGCAGCACGGCAGCTATGGCATCGCGCCGCTCCGCACCGAATTTCGCCAGTTGGCTGTAGATGCCCCTGCCATCGGCAGCGCGGCGCATGCGCCAGCGCAGCAGCGGGTAGAGCTCCAGCGGCAACAACGAGGCTTCATGCCCCCAGTACTCGAACAGACGTCGGCGCCGCGCCCGGCCCCAGGCCAGTTCGTCGAGATGTTCGGCCTGGTAATGACCGAGCCGGGAAAACGCCGGCAAATAATGCGAGCGCACCAGGGCATTGACCGAATCGATCTGCAGCACGCCGAGGCGCTCTATCTGCGCCTGCAAGAGCTTATGGACGATAGCGCCACGCGGCGTACGGCCAAAGCCCTGCGCAGCCAAGGCCAGGCGCCGTGCTTCGGCCAGGGAAATAGAGTCTGTCATGGCGACTCAGCCTATCAGGCCGGCGCCGCGAAGGCATGGCGGAAGGTAAAGGCGTGCTCCGTAGCGCCGTGCTCGCGAACATGTGCCAGTCGCTCGGCCGCCTCGACCACGCTCGGGCGATGATCGACCGGCACCCACCACAGCACCTGGTGCATCTGCTCGACGCGCTCGAACCATTCACGGCGGCGCTTGAGCATCTCGGTGTGCGCGGATTTGTAGACGTAATCGCTGAGCGACTGCACGTCCTGCCAGACAGACATATTGACCAAAACATCGTCGCCAAAGGGGCGGATCGCCGTGGCGTCGCCCGCCTCGTCCTGCAAACGCCAGACGTAGCCTGGCGAGCTCTCGGCCAGGGCGTTGATGCGCTCGAGGTTGGCAACGAAATCGGCCATTTGCGGCGACTCAAGCGGCGCCGTCATCAAGGCGATGTTCAGTTGGGCCAGATGATAAGTGGGCACTTCACGCCTCCTTGCGCATGAATGATCAGGGTTGCTGCGGCACGCCACGCCAGTCGGCCAGGCGCCGACGCAGCCAGGCTTCGCTGCTGACCAGGGTGATGCCCGACAGCACCAGTACCGCGCCAATAACGAAGTTCAGGGTAAGTGGTTCGTCCAGCACCAGCACGCCAAAGGTCACACCGAACAGCGGCGTCATGAAGGAGAACACCGCCATATTCGAGGCCAGGTAGCGACGCAGCAGCCAGAACCACGCCAGATAGGTGAAGAACGACACCACCACGCCCTGGAGCACAATGCTGGCGATGGCGAGCGGCGTCCAACGCACTTGGTCAAGGTCGACTACCGCCAGCGCGTAGCCGAGCAGCAGCACGAAAGCCACCCCCAGCTGATAGAACAGCGTCAGCCCGGCCGGCGCCTCGGACAGGCGAGAACCCCGCACCACCACGGTGGTGGCGCCCCAGGCTATACCCGCGCACAGCCCCAGCGCGTCACCCAGCAGGATGCCGGCATCGATCTCCGCCCAGCTGCCGCCGACACCGAAAGCCATTACCACACCGCCGAAGCACAGCGTGATACCCAACCATTGCAAGCGTCGCAGGCGCTCGCTGGGCAGCAGCAGGTGCAGCCCCAGCGCCGAGAAGATCGGCGCTGTATACAGAAACACCGCCATATGCGAGGCCGTGGTATGACGCAGGCCCAAGGCGATAAAAAAGAACTCCAGCGCGAACAGCACACCCGCCAGCAGGCCGACCAGCAAGGCCGCGATGCCGGAACGCAGCGCCACCTGCAGCATCGGCGCAACATCGTCGGCAGCCAGCTTGATCGCCACCTGCTGACTGCCCCAGATGGCGCACAGCAACAGCATCAGCTGGAACAGAAAAGTGTCGGCGCCTTTGCGTACCGCGGTCATTCCACAGCTCCTGTCATCCCACTCATTTTCTCAACGGATCATCCCAGAACGGCCGCTCGGCTTCCTGTAGCACGTCGG
Source organism: Pseudomonas sp. Marseille-Q0931 (assembly GCF_940789645.1). Taxonomy (NCBI): domain Bacteria; kingdom Pseudomonadati; phylum Pseudomonadota; class Gammaproteobacteria; order Pseudomonadales; family Pseudomonadaceae; genus Pseudomonas; species Pseudomonas sp. Marseille-Q0931. The sequence continues at coordinate 1,136,534 of NZ_CALNWT010000001.1, forward strand.
CGCGGGACAGGCCCAGGTCCTTCAGCGCCATATCGCTCAACTGCGCCAACTGCTGCCGCTCACGAGCCAGTTGGCGCCAGCGCCGCAGCATACGCCAAACACTGGTCAATGACGGCAGTCGTTCAAAATGGATGGCCTGCGCCAGCGCGTAACCTTTTTGACCTTTCATCTTCTCGCCCTCCCTGTGGGGTTGGCGTCAGTGTCGGCCCGCGCTTATGATCAATCCAACGAATGTTTCTTATGTCATCCATCTCGAGGATTGATGAATGGCCTACCATCCCAGTATCGACACCGAGTTGCTGCGCAGCTTCGTGGCCATCGCCGACACCGGTGGCTTCACCCGCGCAGCGGAAACGGTCAATCGCACCCAGTCGGCCGTGAGCATGCAGATGAAGCGGCTGGAGGAAGATGTGGTGCAGCGCCCGCTGTTCGAGCGCGACGGCCGCCAGGTGCGGCTGACACCTGAAGGCCAGGTGCTGCTGGGCTATGCGCGGCGCATCCTCAAACTGCATGGCGAGGTACTCAATACTCTGCGCGAGCCACATATGGTCGGCGCCGTGCGCATCGGTACGCCGGACGACTACGTGATGCGCTTTTTGCCGGAGATTCTCTCGCGCTTCGCTCAGGCCTATCCGCTGGTGCAGGTCGAGGTTCATTGCGAACCGTCCGGCCAGTTGCTGCTGCGCCAGGATCTCGATCTGACCATCGTCACTCGCCAGCCCGGCAAGGAGATCGGCCAACTGCTGCGCCAGGAGCGCTTCGCCTGGGCCGTGGCCCAGGGTTTCGCGCCGCACGAACAAAATCCCATGCCGCTGGCCATGTTCAACGCCGATTGTTTCTGCCGCGAGTGGGCCTGTAACGCGCTGGATGCAATGCACCGGCCCTATCGCATCGCCTACACCAGCCCGAGCCTGTCGGCGATCTTCGCCGTGGTGCGCGCCGGGCTGGCCGTCACCGCGCAACTGCAGAGCCTGATCACCCCGGACCTGCGCATCCTCGGCGAAGCCGAAGGCCTGCCGCTGCTGCCGTTGACCAGCATCGTGCTACTGCGCAACGAGAGCAGCCAGTCACCCGTCACCGAATGCCTGGCCGAGCATATCATCGAGGGTTTTCGTCTATAGGCGGCCACCCGACTCCAGCGCAAGCAGCAGCGCGCAAAGCAGCAGGAAGCCGCAGAACAGGCTGCGCAGCAGGCGCTCAGGCAGCGAGTGCGCCAAACGCACGCCCCAGCTGATACTGAGCAGTCCACCGACAGCCAGCGGCACGCCCATCCACCAATTGACGTGGTCATGCAACGCGTAAGTGAACAGCGTGACCCCAGTACTGGGCAGCGCCAGCGACAGCGATAGCCCCTGCGCCACCACCTGGGTGGTGCCGAACACGCTGGTCAGCACCGGCGTCGCCACTACCGCGCCGCCTACGCCAAACAGGCCGCCCATGGCACCGGACACCCCGCCCAGCACGCCAAACCAGCCCCAGTGGTGACGCAGCTCGCCGCTGGCCGCCGCCTGGGCTATCAGCATGCGCAACAGGTTGTACGCCGCCAGCGCCAGCAGGAAACCGACGAAGGCCCAGCGCATGGTGCGCGAATCCACCTCCACCGCATACAACGAGGCCAGCCAGGCACAGAGGAAACTGGTGACGCCCAGCAGCAGTGCATGCCGCAGGTTGATGCGATTGCGCTGGTGATAACGCCAGATCGCCAACATCACGTTCGGCACCACCATGACCAGCGCGGTGCCCTGCGCAAGCTGCTGATCCAGCCCGAAGACAATGCCCAACACCGGAATGGCGATCAGGCCGCCGCCGATTCCGAACAGGCCGCCCAGGGTTCCCAGGCCCAGGCCCAGCAACAGATTCAGCAACAGGTCGAACAGATTCATGACACCTCCAGACAGTGCGCGCATGTTACTCAGTGGCGGCTAGCGCGGAAACGCACAACAACGCAAAATGGCTTTGCCGATTAAGCACAAGCAAGCACCATGAACCCCGATGCCCTAACCGATCAGCTGGAACTCTTCCTCGACGTACTGGAAACCGGCAGTTTTTCTGCCGCTGCCAGGCGTCACCCGCTCACGCCCTCGGCGGTTGCCCGGCGCATCGACGCACTGGAGCGCGCGATGGGCAGCAGCCTATTCAGCCGTACCACCCACGCCGTACGGGTGACGCCGGCGGGCCTGGCGTTCGCCGAACGTGCCCGGCGCATTCTCGCCGAGCTGCACCTGGCGCGTGCCGAGGTGGTATCGCTGACCAGCGCGCCGGAAGGTCTGATTCGCATCGACGCGCCCTCACCCTTTGGCCGTCGTCATCTCGCCCCGGCGATTGCCGATTTCCTGCGCGCCAATCCCGGGCTGGATGTGCAACTGCGCCTGATCGACAGTTTCATCGACCTGCAGGGCGAGCACTTGGGCGAAGTGGACATCGTCGTACGCATCGGCCCGCTGCCCGACAGCCGCCTGGTCGCCACGCCGCTGGCATCGATGACCCGCATCCTCTGCGCCAGCCCGGACTACCTGCGCCGCCGCGGTATTCCGCGTAGCCCGTTGGAGCTGGAGCAACACGACGGCCTGGACTGGGACAGCCTCGCGCCGCCCTATGCCTGGCGTTTCGAGGTGGACGGTAAACTGCAGCTGTGCAAGCCCAAGCGCTTGCGCCAGACCAGCAATAACGCCGAAACCCTGCTGTTCAGCGCCCTTGCCGGCCTGGGCATCGCGCACTTGCCCACGTGGATGAGCAGCGAGCACCTGCAACGCGGCGAGCTGATCCCGCTGTTCTGCGAGCAAGGGCTGCCGGCCACCGAGCCTGTATGCATCTACGCCCTGCGCCTGGAGCGCGAAGCCAGCCCGCGCACGCGCCTGTTGCTGAGTTTTCTCAAGCAGCGCTTCGGCTTCCCGCCGCCCTGGGATCAGGCGCTGCAAGCCAGTCTCGCCACCCCACAGCAGTAAGGCTTGTGTGGGAGCGGCTTCAGCCGCGATAGCGCCCTGAAAACCAGACACAAAAAACCCGGCGCCTAGGCCGGGTTCTTCGTAGCGTTCAAGCTCAGGCCGGAGCCTGGGTGCGGCCCTTGTAGGAACCGTCACGGGTATCGATCTCGATCCAGTCGTCGATATCGACGAACTCGGCAACCTTGATCTCGGTACCGTTGCGCAGCTTGGCAGGCTTCATCACCTTGCCGGAAGTGTCGCCACGAGCAGCGTTCTCGGTGTAGACAACCTGACGCACGATGGTGGTCGGCAGGTCGACGGAGATCACCTTGCCTTCGAAGAACACGGCTTCGCAGACGTCAGCCATGCCTTCTTCGATGAACGGCAGAACGCTTTCCAGATCTTCGGCACGCAGCTCGTAGGAGTTGTACTCCGGATCCATGAACACGTAGTCCTCACCGCTGATGTAGGACAGGTTCACTTCCTTGCGCTCGAGAATCACCGGCTCCATCTTGTCGTCGGCTTTGTAGACGGTCTCGGTCTTGGAACCGTTGAGCAGGTTCTTCAGCTTCATCTTGACGATGGCGCTGTTACGACCGGACTTGGTGAACTCGGCCTTCTGGATCAGCCACGGCTGGCCATCGATCAGGGCCACGCTATTGACTCTCATTTCTTGTGCAGTTTTCATGCGGATATCCGAAATATGCGGGAGGTACAGAAATCTAGGCCGCGTATGATAGCCAATTTCGGTAAAACTGTTCCAGCGCTGTGGCGAGGTCCGGCCGAGCGGCCTGCAAATCGCACCAGCGCTCGGCATGTTGCTGCAGCGTCGGCCATGCATTTTTCAGCTCAAGCCAGGCCTGCTCCATACCGCTTCCCTCATTCCATGCACGCCAGAAGGCGGCATACGCGGCCAATATTTCCGATGGCAGCTCAGCGCCATAAAGCGCGAAAAAAGCCTCCAGCTTGTCCCAGTGCGCCCCTTCTTCCTGCGGGTAAATGTGCCAGAGCAATGGCCGACCGGCCCACTGCGCGCGAATGAAGGAATCCTCGCCACGCACCGCATTGAGATCGCAGCACCACAGCAGACGGTCGTAATCGTCCTGCGCGACGAAAGGCAACACCTGAATCTGCAGACTGCCACGGCGATGCTGATCACCCGGTGCCAGCTGCGCCTCCCCGAGCCAGACTTGCAGATCGCCGAGAACCTTGCCCTGCGGCACCAACAACTGGCTCGACTGCGTATCAGCTGCAAGAGCGTCGAGCCAGCCCGCCAGCCCTGCATTCTCGTAGGCGAACAACGAAATCAGCCGCGCCCCGGCCTCACGCACTACGCCAAGCGAGCGCAAAAACGCCTGTTGCGCCGACGCATCGGCTTGAAAGGCGCGGCGTCGCGTCAGCAAGTCAGCCTCACGCAACAATCCCCCCGTGCCCGCTACGAACCCGGGAAAGAAGAAGAACTTCTGCAAGCCTCCCGGCTGCGGCGACGGCAAGCCATGACAGCCCGCCACCCAGTCCTCGGCACTGAGGTATTCCAGGTTCAGCCACAGACGTCTGGAGTCGTCAGTCATCGCCTCTATATAGGAAGGCGGCAACTGACAGGCAAAGGCCTCGATCACCACATCTGCCGGCGCTACCGCCAGGAACGGCTCGCGCCACTGGCGCACCTCGACACCCGAGTGGTGCTGCCACTCGGCGCTGGCACTGGCGCCTGGGCACAAGCGCACGAACGCATCCGGCTCATCGACCCACAGGCGCACCGCATGGCCCTGCTCGGCCGCCAATTGCCGGGCCAGCCGCCAGGTCACGCCAATATCGCCGTAGTTATCTACCACGCTGCAGAAGATGTCCCACCTGGCCACGCTGCGCCCCTTGAAGAAATGTTCGCCATTCTACCCGCCAGGCAAGAAAAAGCCCGCCAGAGGCGGGCCAAGGGGAGCGCTGGAGCAAGCGCGGGGTAAACGGGGGATCAGGCCAGCAGCGAATCGCTTTCGCGGCGAACGCCGCTGCTGAGTAGCCAGACAGCCTGGCAAGCCAGCGCAGCCTCGCGGGAAGCGAACGGGCCGGCCTTGGGCTGGCCATCGACCATCAGCAGCCAACAGGCCATATGACCATCGGATCGCAGCTCGGCAGGCACGGCACTACCAACAAGGGAAACCACATCGATACGGGACATAATGACCTCCAATCCAACTCAATCTCTGTTGGAATCAACTTTATGCCGCCGCCTCGCCAGGTAGAAATCAGTGCTTTCGATAATGACCATGGATATTGCCAATGGATAGCCGGATGGACTGAAGCCGGCCAGACACGAGTTCAGGCGAGCCATGACGCAAGCGAATACGCGACGTGCTGACGTAGGCCAGCAGAAAGACAGCAAACAAAAGCCCCGAGGACCTTTCAGCTCTCGGGGCTTGATGTATTGCGAAAGTGGCGGTGAAGAAGAGATTTGAACCCGTTTCGGTAGCGTGTCAGTCCGTGCCAAACCCGCTCATTACGGGTCTTGGACTCCCCTCACCTGCTCGATTCGTCGCTATTCGGCTCTAGATTTCGGCATCAACCTGCACGCAGCTCGTTGATCAACTCCGGGTGCCGGCCCAGGATCTTGAACAACTGCACCAGCGGTTGCGGTGCTTCCGTGCTGCCTCGCTCGTAGCGAGAAAACGCATTCGGCCCACCGCCGAACAGCTCTGCCGCTTCGCGCTGGCTCAACCGTAACTGCTTACGCACACTGCGAATCAGCTCCTGATTGCCGTCCTGGGCGTTCACCTGCTGACGAAACTCGTTCATGGCACGCATAACGCGCTCACTCTCCGTCGGCCCAGTCAGGGACTCGCCGCAGGCATCGCACCAGTCAGCCGTTACCGCAGTAATTTGGGTGGTCTGCCCCTTGTAGGTGAAGGGCATATCGCGGGTGTCGTGAACCAGTTCCGCCCCGCCGCATACTGGACATTTCATGGTCACTTCTCCTTAAAGGAAACGATCAGCAGATCGGCCACCAGCGTGAACTTCAGGTAGACCTGCCCGAATTCGGTATCGGGTCGGTAAACGTCCTGCCAGGTAGTATGATCCGCATGGGTTGTCATGCTCTTAAAAAAGTCGCGGCTGCTCAGGGCACTGATGACGGCCAGCATGTCGGCCATCTCCATACCCAGCTCAGCGCCCCCTTCAAGGGCTACGCGGGTGAAGCGATAACGCTGGTCGGCTACGGCCTGCTTCACTAGCTCAAGCTTGAAATGGGGTTTGCGCTTTTCCATGCCGCACAAAATAACCTTTTAGGTTAATTTCTTCAAGGGAGCATCCATGCCAGACGACAGCCGTACACGATTGCGCAACGAATTGCTTGCTCGTGCCGCATCCAAGCCAGCAGAGCCTGCTGATCGCCATTACTTTGACCATCTTCGTCAGCGCGTGCTGCACAAGAGATTATCCCGATGAGAAAGCCTAGGCTGCTCTGGTAACGTCGTGGCACATGCTTTTTGCCTTTCAACTACTCACTTCGTCTCGGTTTAACGCAGTGTTTTTGGCAAATCGCTACATAGTCGCTGGACAAACCTCGATGCAAGCAATAGCGTCTGGCCACTAATCCTTTCTATTCCACATGCTTGGAAAAAATGCGCCCAATCCCGCTTCACAATCCATGGCCTGAACGTCGGCGCAAGTTGCTGATGGCGTTTCTTTTGACCGTTGTAGCCATAACGTGCACTCGGCCAACTAGCTTAGTTGGATTGGCTATAGCGCTCGCAACCATCCCGCCGCTATGCCTCGCGCTTCTTTCTTTGCGCTGGTGGTGGCACCGAAAGTTTGGCGGCAGCAAATTTATGGTTTTGATTAGCTGGCTGCTTGCTATGTCTATTGTAATTGCTGCCCTTACCGTCAAGGATGTGCTATCTCCCTACATAGGTCATCACTTCAGCTAACCATAGGGAAATTCATAATTGATCAACGGACGATTACTTAAGCAATACGACATACCCCTTGCCCTGGGCATTACTCACCTGACAACAGCAGCGTTCCTGCTTAACAGTGGCGAATTTCTTCCGTCATGGGTCACGGCATACAGCTACTTCACTGCACTGACGTGCATCGTCTTCTGTCTGATTTTCAACCCCCACAAGGGTTTCCTAGCAGGCCTTGCCCTGGCGTTTGCCATGACGGTAATAATTAGGGCAATTAACATGTCACTTGTCAGCCTGCATGGCCCTGGAGTGGATTACCTGTTGGGACTGATGGATGCAGTAGTTGGCACAGTTGCTGTTTTGATCTACTCCAAGGTCAAGCCCAGCCAAACAATTGAAAACGGATTTGCTTTGGGGTGTACGGGAGCCTTGGGCGGCTATATTCTCAGCATGTTCTTTGCTTGCAATACCGTGCTGTATTGCGGCCCGGCTTTCTCTTGGGGATTTTAGTCACCCCATCGGATTAAAACTGCTCGCCGCAGAGCAATAGCGCGTCTTCATACGATCACTGCCTGCCTTGCGGTCACTGTCATAGCGGGCGCGCCAGGTTCTGCACTCTTCGTGAAAGTGCTGCTTGGCAGCCTTGCGGCATTCTCGGTAGTCGATTGATCCGCGCCGGTGATTGGCGCAGACGCTGGTGCCGTCGATGTAGTTGTTCACCGATAGCCATTCCGCCAGGTAGTTCGTGCCGCCGTTCCAGCTCTTGATCCACTTGGATGTATGCTCGCGGCTTACCTGGGTTTGTCGCTGCTGTGTCTGCTGGGGTGCTTGGGCTATGCGATGGGTTGCAGGTGGTGTGTAGGTGCTGGCCGGCTGCTTGGGCGTGTAGTTCTTGTCACTGAACACGTTCTGCGAACTGGCAATCGCCCTCGCCTTTTCTTCCTCTGTCCACTCCATCGAGGCGTATGGCTGAGGCTGGCTTACCGGCTCGTATGCAACCCGTTGCGCGGGTGGATCGACGGGGATAGATGGCAGCCTTATAGGCTCTTCCGGCTCGCTGTAGGGCTGTGGCGCCGGTTGCTGGCTGAACAGGGGTTTGCCCTCTACGTGGATCGCCTGCTTGAGCTGATCCACATTGATCACGATTGGCTTGGCAAACAACGCGATCACGCCCCAGGTAATCGCGGAGCCCACGCCCAGGATGGCCACCATTCGCCATGGGCCGGGCTTTTTCTTTCTGCGTAGATAGCCTGGTGCGTCTTCCCAGTCAGACTTCATCTTGCCTCCTTGCTTGGCCCGAAAGTAAATCGGGCAATTTCACTAAGCCATAATCTATATCTTCTCGAAATTTACTAAAACATCAAATTTCTGAAACGCCCGCCCCCCTATTGACACAGGAAGAAATTGCCCGCGCTCCATCTTCATAGAGGCTTGATGTAATTCGCAAACTCGCTTGGCCAAATTCAATCCTAACCCCTGCCCTTCGTACCCAACAGAATTCTTACCTCTAAACTCCCTATCAAATAAAAAATCCATTTCCTCATCAGAAACAGGAGGCCCATAAGAAGAGATCCTTACATCCAAACTATCATATCCGTGCTCCTCGAAGTACACATCAACATTGTAACCAGGCGGACTATATTTGACGGCATTCTGCAAAATTACAAAGGGAAGCATGTCAAACACGGATAGAGCCCTAGTACTCATGTGGGACTCTCCATGAAAATCAACAGACAGCTTTTTGTCGCTAATTAGAGGTCTTAAAAGGTAGCGAGACTTATCAAATTTCTTATAAACCACCGCATCATAGCGCACCTGCTTTGTGACAACCGCAGGATTAATTTCTATGTCTGTATAAGCAAGCCTCGCTGACAACATCCCACTGGCATGCAATATATTTTCAGACAATTCCTTACCCCTCGCAGAAACATGTGTATCTTGAGAGAGATTTTCTGATCTATCAGAAATTATTGCACTAAAAAGCCTAACCTCATGCAAAGTACTATTTAATATAGATCGCAGCTCGTAATTTTCTCTCTCAAGCCTTAATATTTTCTCGGAGGTCTTCTCGGGCCTCTTTTCATCTAGCCTGTAGCTAAATCGCTTCCTTGCCGCGCCTTCCATCAACTAAATACCCCCTTTATCCCCATTGCAATAGTAGTGGCCGCAAACTTAACTATTAGCGACTTTATTTCTGGACTGAGCGCACCAGCTGCCTTATCGGTGGCGATTCTATCTGGCTTACCATCGAGTATACCTTTGATATACGCCTGCTCTATTTAAAAATATCATAGCCATCAACCCCTTCTGCCGACAGCCTATTTCTTAGCTTCATCCATCTCAACCTAGGATTACCCAGCTCTTTCAAGGCGCCTTCAAGTTTATCCTGCCAGAGGTCAATACTTGTATCTTTTGGAAATATAACATCAGCCGCAGTCAGACTTCCATCTATATATTGATTTTGCGTTGAGTATTGAATTAAGAACTTATCAGGGTAGTGCTTCCTTATTTCTTTTAATACATAGAACCCACCACTATTTGAATTCGGCCTAAATGTTCTTCCAATCCCTCCAATATCGCACGCAACAATTGGATACGGCTCAGCTGTCTCTATAGTTTCTATATCTCTAAGATCCCGTATTACAAATCCCGACCTTCGTAGCGTATCAACCATAATCGGTGGATTATCATCTATGACTAAAACCTGAAATTTCGCCTTCAGCTCTAAAATAGGAGTATTCCCTGAGTCGATTGACTGCAGCCGAAGGGGGTTGCCTAATTCCAGATACATTATCCTCACCTTTCATCATGAGAAGACGATCAACTCAATGCCAAGCATATTAAGTTTGTCGGGCATACCAGCGCCTAGCTACCTCCGTTGTAATCGCTATCCCGCGTTTTGACTGGGCAAGTTTGAATTGGCCTGGTCATATTCAGGGCTTGTTTGCCCTGCATCTGGGGCAATTTTCCCGCTAGCCAGCCACAGAGCGTATTGAGGATAAACCTCAACTAGTACGTCTATTTCTTCTGTGCTTACTCGTACTGCCCCTTTGCTCACACTTTTCCAGCGCTCGTAGTCACCGCCATAGGCGCTGGCCTTCTTGGGGCCAAGCTTTTTAATCAATAGGCGAACCCTATCAGCAGCCCTTTCCATATAGAAATCTTTTTTCCAGAGAAATTGTTGCTCTATCTGGCGGACGGGTTAATAATTCCCCCAGAGAAGTATTTACTCCAATAGCTATTTATAGCTAATGGCACGAATAGTGACGGAACGAGCATGGAACTGGAAGAGCTGGAACCTTCGAAGCTGATAGGCCCGCAATAGGACGTGGAAACGTCGAGTACTGGGCCGACCGAAACGGCCTGACCTACGGCACCGCGCGTGCCTGGGCAATGAAAGGCGTTCTCCCACCGTAAAGCTAGGCAAGCGCCGCATGGTCAACAGCGCCCTGCTCCGCACCTGGCTGCTGGAGCTGACTGCGCGCCCGTATTGGGATATTCAGGCGACAGCGCCTGAAGCCTCGATATAAGGCAACGTCCATTCGCCCCTGTCAGGAAGCTGCGTGTACGCACCCTGTGTACGCATGGCGTTTAAAAAGTGATGGGCCAGAAAAGCAAAAACCCCTGCAGGTTTCCCTGCAGGGGCTTTGCGAAAGTGGCGGTGAAGAAGAGATTCGAACCCGTTTCGGTAGCATGTCATTCCGTGCCAAACCCGCTCAATACGGGCTTTGCGCTGCCCTCACCGTCTCGATTCGTCGCTATCAGGCTCTATGATTTCGACACTTTTTCGACACATGAGCCGGGTGTTCAGCTTACGCAGCTAAGCTTCGCTACCTGCGCAAATGCCTCTGATTCGATCACAGGCAGTGAATGAGGCGACTCCACTCGTTCCTTCAGCTTGCTAGAAAACTCCATGGCGGACCGCTGATCCCTGAAACACAGGGTCAACGAACCTGCACTAACGACCCACTGCTCAGACTCTCTGCCATCAGATTTTTCAATCGAAATATCCATGCTGCCTCCATAACACAAGGGTCTAGGTTGCAAAAATCTGGCAAAAAAAAAGACCAACCATACGGTTGGCCTTGCCTAAGAAGTATGAGCTGCACCAACTTTCATGGAGTGCACTAGTACTCTCGCTCTACCGCATTGCAGATTCATGACAATAGCCAGTTTTTTTCCAGTGTCCATCCGTCCGCTCGCTGATTCGTTGCAATATTTTAGAAACATTCGCTCAGTACCTTTCAGGCCGTCTAAACCGAGGGTTTCACCTTGATTCGCAATGTACGCAAGACGCTGGATTCCATCGCAACCAACAACGAAGACGCCGCTTTCACCCTGATGCGAGCTGCTGAGAACACCCGAGACGAGGTGCTACGCCAGCACATGCTCCGACTGATTCACCGCTTGAACCAAGACGCCGTAGACCTCCGCATTCTTCGCGATGAGGTATTCGACCCATCTGCTAAGCGCGCCCTATCAGTCAACATTTAGTGACCCTTTCCCACGCCTTTCACCGCTGCCGTCTGCCACCTTTCAAGCACTCAAGCAGATGCAGTCAGTACTTGGCGATTGGCATGACCGCTATCAGTGGTGCCTGCGCGCTAATCAAGAAGAAGACCTGCAAGGCCTGGTCCCTGTCTGGGAACAAGAGTCCGTCCAACTGCTGGCAGAGTCCGAACTGATTGCAGCTCGGCTGTCCTTGTTACTCCGGCCAGAGAAGAAAGATTCCGCCCCTCTGATTTAGCTCAGTAGTTTTCGCTATCAAGCTCATCGGTCGTGATTGCCCCTCTGATCACGGCCTTATTACCCCATTGGATTAAAGCTACTCGCCGCAGAACAATAGCGCGTCTTCATGCGATCACTGCTTGCCTTTCGGTCACTGTCATAGCGGGCACGCCAGGTTCTGCACTGTTCGTGAAAGTGCTGTTTGGCGGCTTTGCGGCATTCGCGGTAGTCGATTGATCCGCGCCGGTGATTGGCGCAAACGCTGGTGCCGTCGATGTAGTTGTTCACCGATAGCCATTCCGCCAGGTAGTTGCTTCCGCCATTCCAGCTCTTTATCCATCTGGAAGTACGCTCGCGGCTTACCTGCTTGGCTTGGCGCTGCTGCGTTTGCTGGGGTGCCTGGGCGATGCGATGGGTTGCAGGCGGTGTGTAGGTGCTGGCCGGCTGCTTGGGCGTGTAGTTCTTGTCACTGAACACGTTCTGAGAGCTGGCAATCGCCCTCGCCTTTTCTTCCTCTGTCCACTCCATTGAGGCGTATGGCTGAGGCTGGCTGACCGGCTCGTATGCAACCCGTTGCGCGGGTGGATCGATGGGAATGGATGGCAGCCTTATAGGCTCTTCCGGCTCGCTGTAGGGCTGTGGCGCCGGTTGCTGGCTGAACAGGGGTTTGCCATCTACGTGGATCGCCTGCTTAAGCTGTTCAACATTGATCACGATTGGCTTGGCAAACAACGCGATCACGCCCCAGGTAATCGCGGAACCCACGCCCAGGATGGCCACCATTCGCCATGGGCCAGGCTTCTTCTTGCTGCGTAGATAGTCTGGTGCATCGTCCCAGTCGCCTCTCATATCGCCTCCTTGCAGATTCCTAAAAGCTACTCTCCGGATTTATCCTCTAGGCGAGGGAATTCCGAACCACTAGGTAGCTCTTCTGCACGACTCTGAGTTCTCCATACAATATCAGCCACTTCTTTTATTCTATCCACTATAGGCTTAGCATCACTTCCTAGTTTGCCCACAACAACACCTGCGTCCCCAACCAGCCCCCAAAATCGATCAAGATCAGAGATTTTCTTATGTAATTCAGACTGTAACTTTTCCAGTCGAGCCAAGAGCCGCTGTTTATGTCCATCTTCTAAATCAGCCGAAGAGATCTGAACACGAAGTTCATTTATCAAGAGCTGAACCCTTTCCACGTCGCCTTGAGAAAACTCGTAAGAGAAAATATTCCCAAACATACTTCGAAAGTGGTTTCTATTTGCATCAAATCTATTTAAATCCAAAACCCCATTATAAAAATTATAGAGCTCATTTAGCCATGCCTGCGCGCTATTGCAGAAAACAGAGCGACTCGTTACGTCCACACAGTTCAGGGCAGGCGCCTCAGAAGCCAGGATATTTGCTTCTCTAGCCGCCTCTAAAAACATGTAAACCTCGCTCAATACAGTGTAGTCCTCTGTAGTCCAAGCGCTGCCTTTTTGAACCTCGCTCAATACTTCCCTGCATAGCTCAACTACAGTCGCAGCTGTCTCGCCCCTCATTCGCTCTACGAGCTTATTATCAAGCGCAATCATTTACTATCTCCCCTTTAACTTCTGTAGCCATGCTCTTTGATTAAGTGCACTTATACATGACCATCCATTACTAGAGCCTTATCTCTGCGAGAACCAGCGCCTAACTACTTCCGTTGTAATCGCTATCCCGCGTTTTGATTGGGCAAGTTTGAATTGGCCTGATCGTATTCGGGGCTTGTCTGCCCTGCTTCTGGCGCTACCTCGCCACTGACCACCCACAAGGCATATTGAGGAAAGAGCTTAACGATAGCTTCGATCTCCTCTGCCTTGATTTCGCGCTTTCTGGCGGTGTTCTTCAGGTTGTTCCAGGTGTAGCGACTGATACCAGTGCGCTCCTCTAGCTCAGGAAGTCGAATCCCTGAGCTTTTCAAAATAGTTATAACGCGCTCTTTAATCATAGCCACTTGATCTATAGGTGATATATCCAATATGGATCAACAATGGCATTATCCGTTTCGACACGATCCATTTTGGATAACGCAATGCTGAATAACTGGCATTGACACGAATAGTGACGGAACGAGCATGGAACTGGAAGAGCTGGAACCTTCGAAGCTGATAGGCCCGCAACAGGACGTGGAAACCGTCGAGTCCTGGGCCGACCGAAACGGCCTGACCTACGGCACCGCGCGTGCCTGGGCAATGAAAGGCGTTCTCCCCACCGTAAAGCTAGGCAAGCGCCGCATGGTCAATAGCGCCCTGCTCCGCACCTGGCTGCTGGAACAGGAGTGGACGGCATGAATCCTCACCTAGCGCAATCGGCACCGCTGATGCTCTGCCAGGACTGTCTGCAGGTTCGCCCGTACTGCGAGTCTGCTCATGGTGGCGAATGGCGCTGCGACTGCGGTGGCGACTTCTGCGGCTGCAACAGCTGCAACGACTTCGCCCACGGCCAGGGCGCCGACTTCGAAAAGCGCCAAGCGCTGGAGGCCGCCAATGAAAAGCCTAAGCCAGTACCTGCGCCAACCCCACGCCCAGGACTGCGACTGCTCTGTGTGCTGGCTAAACCGCAACTGGATACCGCCCAAGGCGCCTACCTACCCATACACACAATGCACCGACTGCCGCCCCGCGCGATGGTCCGTGGTCAATGGTCGGAACCACGTTACGCAGGCCTATACCTGCGCGAAACACAAGCCCGGGAACCGTCCGCTGAAGTACTGGAGCGTTGTCTACAACAGCGCTACCTCAGTGCCAACGGACGAGTTTCCGTTCTGAGGGTGAGCGCATGACCGTCCCTTTCCGTTTTGGCCGCTATCTGGTTGCCCTGCTCTGGCATTCAGCGCCTTGGGGCTTTATCGGTTTTGCTGTCGGCTGCGTGTTCGGCACGTTGCAAGCCGTTGAGCTGCTGGAGTCTGTGGACGACTCCTTCTATCAAGCAATGACCAAGGTCGTTCACCAGTGCGCCCCTAGCGACCCGGCCAACGCCGCCGATGCTGAACAGGTCAAGGGCCGCGCCCCCGGCTTGTCCGAACACGCTTCACCGTTCGGTCAAACGGAGGCACGGGCAGAGCGAACCCTTGAACGCCCACCACCCTGAATAGCCTCCGCTCGTGAGTGTGGGGCAGCTCCACCGCCCCGCGCTCCCGAGCCCTCGGCGGCAAGAGTGGGATGACAAGGGCAAAGCCCTTGGTGTTTACCAACTAACAGGCTGCACAAGCGGCAACTGAAACCCCGGCAAGTCGAGAGCCACCCTCGGGCAAAAACGAAAGTTTGCCCGTGCGGGATCGCTCGGCCTGCTGAAAGGCAAAACCGCGCAATAACGCGCAACTAAGCGAGGAAACACAAATGGCACGTTCGACTATGGAAGTTGCATTTCTCGGCACTCAGATGACCCAGGTGGATGACACCAAATACGCCAAGGTCTTCTACGGCGACGAACCGGACGGCAAGACCGAACACGGCCTGTCCATCATCGGCATGGCCATCGCTGAAGACGCCGCCGACGAAGTATTCGCAGCCGGCGCCCAGTTCGCCCCGCTGGAGCTGGTACGCATCACCTTCGACGTGGCACGCGGCGGCCAGAACAAGGGCAAAAACCTAGCCCTGCACATCGAAGCCGTGAACCCGAAAGGCCAGGCCGCCAAGCCTGCTGCCCCGCAAGGCACCCAACAACAGCCCAAGCCGACCGGCACCCAGCCGGACGCGGCCAAGGCCTGACGGGAGGGCGCCGCCGTGCTGATCGTTGATCGCGTGCTGTGCGACTGCTGCGGGCAGCCCATGGGCCAGCTCTACAACCAGTCCGCTCCCCAGCCCGACCTGCTGCCCGATCTGAACAAGGCGCCCGCCCTCGTGATCTGCCCCGACTGCCTGGACATGGCTGAGGTCATTCGTGACCCCAGCTTGGCCGAGTAAGGGGGCGCCATGAATTTCATTGTGTGCGACGGCGTATGGGAGAGCGCAGGCCAGACCCCGGTTTGTGTGGGCACCCTCTCCACCGTCGCGCTCAGTGAGATAAGCCCGACCGGGCTAACCGCCGAGGACCATGCACAGATACGTGAACACGCCCTGGTGCTGTTCGCCATCGTCTTCGGCGCTCTCGTGCTGAAAAAGGCACTCAACCTGTAGGAGACACACCCATGCAAAACCTGAAAGTCCTGCGCCGCTCGCTCGGTGCTACCGCCGCTGTTGGCCTGCTGGCCATGCAGCAAGCCCACGCCGCCCTCCCGACTGGCGTGACCACTGCCCTCACTGATGCTCAGGCCGATGGCGTCGAGGTCGCGGGCATCGTCCTCGGCGTAATCATCGCGATTGCCGCCTTCAAGTTCATCCGCCGCGCGCTGTAAGGCCGGCTGTTCCAAAACCAGCCCGGTAATTCGTTATCGGGCTTTTTCACATAAGGGCTTTTCATGGACGCCAACATGCTGACCACCATCATCATCGTCATGGCGTTCTGGGCTCTGTTCTTTGGGCGGGTTTGAGATGGTTCGTTCCTTTTTGTTTCTCGTTTTACTTTCTGCTTCCTCGCCTTCTTTTTCTGATGATTATTATTACTGGGTGATCCAGGGCAATTCTATTGATCGCTATCCTTCTGCTCTTTCTGCTTGTATTGCTGCCGTTGATAACGTTCTTACCGCTAACGGATACTGGCGTTACTCCGGCATGACCCAAAAGACTGAAGCTCTTTATACATGCCGTGGTGATCGTTATCAAAACGGTGCATCAACTCCTACTATTGTTAATTCTGCTCGCCTTGACGTTTTTCGTTCTGGGTCTTCATGCCAGCCCGGTCATACATATAATTCAGGGACTGGCGCATGCGAAGCGCCGCCATCCCAATGCGAATCAAAAAAAGACCAAAACACAACTTGGTCCATGCTGCGGCCCGACCTCAACGGCCTTGGCCCAATCGAATATGGCTGTGAAGCCGGTTGCCGTATCGCCCTCGGTACCTCGGAATGTGCCCCTGTTTCCGAAGGCGCTACCACTGGCGTCTGCTGGGGCGTAGGCAAGTTCACCGGCGCTGAGTGCCAGCCTGGCGACAACCCTACCGGTGGCACCCCACCGACCGATCCCACCGACCCAACGGACCCAACCGACCCGCCGCCAGATTGCGGCCCTGGCCACTCATGGTCCGGCACCACCTGCGTCCCTGATGAACCTGAAGAATGCGACCCAAGCACCGGCGAAGTCTGCCCGCCCGACGATGGTGACGGCGAAGACGGCGATGGTGAGGATGGCGACGGGGATGGGGACGGCGAAGGTGATGGCGAGGGAGACGGCGAAGGGGATGGCGAAGGGGATGGCGAATGCGATCCCGCGACCGATCCGAACCAATGCAAAGGCACGGACGGTGGCGACTGTGATCCGAAAACCGATCCCAACCAGTGCAAGGGCAACGATGACGGCGATTGCGACCCCAAAACCGACCCGAACAAATGCGTAAAGCCCAGCGTCGAGGGCGAAGCCTGCGACACCGAGCTGAAGTGCGAAGGCGACGTCATCCAGTGCGCCATCCTGCGCGCCAACAAAAACCAGATCTGCCAATGGAAGTACGACGAACAGGTCCGCAGCGATATCGCCTCCGAACTGGCCGGTGAGGACTACCAGCTGGAAGAGAAATCCATCGCCGTCAGCGGCCTGTTCACCGAAGCCGTGAACAAAGGCCGCTGGCTGCCTCAATCCTGCCCATCACCACAGAGCTTTTCCGTCATGGGTCGCAGCTACTCGTTTAGCTGGGAGCCCGCCTGCCGTTTCGCCGAAGCCATCGGCCCGCTGATTGTCGCCCTGGCTTCGATCTTCTTTGCAGTCTCCATCGGACGCGGAATCAAGGGGTCTTGATATGCCACTACTACCACTGCTTGCCACCTTCCTCGGCTCCATCGTCGCTGGCCTTGCCTTCAGGGTGCTGGCTTCCCTGGGCTTTGCCTACGTCGCCTATGTCGGTATCGGCCAACTGATTGACACTGTCGACAGCTATATCAAGGGCCTGTTCGGCTCCATCCCGCCACCGGTCGCAGCCATCCTCGGCATGGCCAAGATCGATGTGGCCATCAACATCATTATCGCCGCCGTCATCGCTCGCCTGATGCTGGCGGGGATGGACCGCATTACCGGCACCATCACCGGCCTTGCCCTGCTCAACAAGGCTGGCGGCTGATGTTCGTTCTGCGCACGGGTCTGCAGGGCAACGGCAAGACCTTAAACACCATCAAGGAAGTAGACGCCAAAGCCGCGAAAGAAGGCCGCCCGGTCTACTACCACAACATCCGCGGCTTCAACCCGAACGCCGAAGTGCTGGAAGCGGTCTGGCAAGAATTCGACGAACCGCAGAAATGGCACGAGCTGCCGCAGAACGCGATGATCGTCATCGATGAAGCGCAGACCTTCTTCCGCGTTCGCCCTGCCGGCTCTGCCGTCCCCGCCTACGCCAGCGCCCTGGAAACCATGCGCCATCGCGGCCATGAACTGCACTGCATCACCCAAAACCCCGGCCTGCTCGACACCCACTTCCGCAAGCTCTGCAACTCGCACATTCACTACGTGCGAGGCCATAAAGGCAAGGTCATCAAGCGCTGGGAATTCGAGCGCGTGAACATGGACGTTGAGAAGAAAAACGACTTCACCGACGGCCAGGCCACACGGGTGCTACTCGATAAGAAGTACTTCGGCGTGTACCAGTCCGTGGCCGAAGGCTCTGAGCATCACATGAAGTTCAAGCCGCCCCGGGCGCTGTTCGTCTTTATCGCCTGCATCATCGGTATCGCCTACTTCGGCTATGGCATCTATGAACGGCGCATAGCCCCGCCCAAGCCCCAGGCCGAAGCCGTCGAACAGGCGGGCGCCACGTCACCGACCGGCGAACCCGTGGCGCAACAGCCGGCCCCCAACAATGCCGCGCCGCTGTCGCCTGAAGAGTACGTCGCACAGCGAGTGCCCCGCTTGCCCGATGTACCCAGCTCGGCGCCGATCTATGACGAAATCACCCGGCCCGTCACCTATCCGCGCCTGTCCTGCATGTACTCGACCGATCAGCAGATGGTGGCCAGGAATCACAAGCGCCTCGTCCTGGGCTATCGCGACGGCAAGGTGTATGGCTGTCGCTGCAACACCCAACAAGGCACTCGGGCGGTGGTGTCCTTTGAAGCCTGCATGGCCTACGTCGAAGAAGGCGCGTTCGATCCTGCAAAGCCTGATCGCCTGCCCGATCCCAACGGCCAGATTTCTCAGGCACAGCCAGAACAACAGCCTCCCCAAAACCCGCCTCCGCGCCCTGCTCCTTCTGCCAGCGCTAACACACCGGTAGGCGCTGCATGGCCGTCGCTGAGCGGCTATCAGGGTGCCCTGTGAGCGAACACCAACGGAACGCCATGCGCGGCGGCGTGGTTGCGTGCGAGGCACGAGCGCGCGTGTGCGCCGCCGCGCGGGCGCTGACGTCCCTGTAGCACGTCAGATAAACCAAGGTTAAACGTGTCGATTCGGCACTATTTGGAGCATTAGAAAATGGCAGTTAAAGACCAACTCCGCGTTGATCGTGAGTTCAATAAAAACCCAACCGGTAGGCTGTTTTTCGACAGCATGACCGCTCGGATAACTGACCTTTCCAACGTCCGAATCCTGGCCTGTAGCGTCGACACCGTCCGCCAGCTCTATCGCGGCCTGATCCGCCCGGAAATCATGAGCCTCTTCGACAAGCCCGGCACCATCGTTGACTTCGCGGGCCAGCGTTGGCACTCGGGTCGCGTCAGCAAGGATTCCGGGTACCAGTACAAGCTGCAGAATGCTGACCTAGGCATCATCCTGCTGGTGAAGAACTTCAACGCCAAAATCGAGAACATCGGCCCCCACCTGAAAATCGAAGTGTCACCCCATGCTATCGACCAGTTCTGCCCCGAGCGCCTGCAGGAACGCCTGGACTACTACGCCGGCCACGTGCTGACCAACATCGAGCGCAACCAATGCGCCGTTCACCTCGCCCTGGATCTGCAAGGCTGGCAACCGCCCGCCGATCTGGTCGCCCGTATGCACTGCCGCGCACGCGCTGCCCGCGATATTTCCGGCATCAAGGAAATCCAATGGACGCTGGAGTCTGCGACCTACGGCAAAGGTCAGTCCTACCTGTTCGGCTCAGCTGGTGGCGTCCAGCTCGGTATCTACAACAAGACCGAACAGGCCCGCGCCATCGACAAGCTCGACTACTGGGAAGGCGTGTGGAGACGTCGCGATAGCTTCGATGAAGGCGACCCGGACAACTACGACCCAGAGCAAGACGTCTGGCGCGTAGAGCTGCGTTACCACCACTCTGTGATCCAGCAATTCGCCTCGGGCTCGTTCGATCTGCAGACCAGCCAGATCATTGAAACCAACAGCTACGCCGCCTTTGCCCCGCACCTAGACGGCCTGTGGCGCTATGGCCTGCGCCAATTCAAGCTACTGGCTCGCCCTGGTTACTTCGAACCCATTTGGACCCTGATCCGCGAAGACGTTCGCGTGGATCTGCCGGTTGATTCCCTGGTGGACGAAACCGAGTACAAGCGCCAATACAAGACCTCGCGGGGCTTCTCCGGCAAGAACGTCGAGTTATTCCTGGGAAACTTCGTCAGCCTGCTGGCACGGGAGCGAGTGGGCGCTAGAAAGGCTTTCTATCGGCTCAAGGATTGGGAGTGCTGGCCGGTGATCCGCGACCACTACGCCGCTAAGGGCATGGACGAAGACGGGTTGTATAAGCACATCAAAGGCATCCTTGAGGAACGCCATGTTCGTTGGGGGCGTGCTGTCTGATGTTTGTTTGCCAAATACACAAACAAGACAAACACGCTGATGCTCACGCGCTTGGCCAGGGCCGTCACCATGGCAATTGAGCAACTGAGTGATGGTCGCTGGAAAGTCGACGTTGAACCCATCAAGGGCCGTCGCTTCCGCAAGACCTTCAAGACCAAGGGTGAAGCCCAGCGCTTTGAAGCGACCTGCAGGGCCAATTGCATCGACTCGCCAGCCTGGACGCCCAAGCCGAAAGATCGTCGCCGCCTGTCTGAACTCTGCACCCGGTACCATGAACTGCACGGCCATGCGTTGGCTGATGGTGCCGCGATCCTCCGCACTCTGCAGAATCTGGCTAAAGACCTGGGCGACCCCATCGCGGTCAAGCTAACCGGCAACGCCTTCTGCGAAACACGCAGCGAATTGCTCAAGGCCGGCATTCAAGGCAAGACCATGAACAACCGGCTCGGCTACCTGAAAGCCCTGTTCAACGAGCTGCACCGCCTGGGCGATATCGACTACCCGAACCCGCTGGTCAACGTCCGCCCGCTACGCCTGCAGGAACGCCCTATTTCCTTCCTCTCGACCTGCCAGATAGCCGAACTGCTCGAGGCCCTGGATGACCGCACCACCAGCCCAGGAATCGGCTTGATCGCTCGCGTCTGTCTGAGTACGGGTGCCAGGTGGGGAGAAGCCCAAGCGCTGACACCTGAGCGAGTGCGTAACGGCATGGTGACCTTTGCCAACACTAAGTCGAAGCGAACCCGGTCGATTCCTATCGATAGCGCACTGGAGAGGGCGCTACATGTCTACTTCAAGCGTCACGGCCTGTTCACCAACTGCATGCTGACCTTCAGCCGTGTGCTGGATAAGACCTCGATCAAGCTCCCGGCCGGCCAGGCCACGCACGTGCTACGGCACACCTTCGCCAGTCACTTCGTCATGCGGGGCGGGAACATCCTGACGCTGCAGAAAATCCTGGGGCATACGTCGCTGGCAATGACCATGCGCTATGCGCACCTGTCACCGGACCATCTGCAGGATGCTTTGACCTTGAATCCGCTTTTCGACACTTCTTCGACACCTGCCGAAAGCTGAAAAGCAAAAAGCCCCGAAAACTTCTCAGTTCTCAGGGCTTTAGGTATTGCGAAAGTGGCGGTGAAGAAGAGATTCGAACTCTTGATACGGTTTCCCGTATACACACTTTCCAGGCGTGCTCCTTCAACCACTCGGACACTTCACCGGATCTCGACGTTTTGGCCTGTAGCCCGTCGAGGTGCGCTAATGTAGTCGAATGTTTTCCGAATGGCAAATTTTTTTAAAGGATTCATGCGCTTAAGAGCGCAGCGGGTTTTCCTCTGGGCCTTCGGCAGGCGTTTCGTCGAAACGCAGGTGGCCGAACAGCAGGAAACCCAGGGACATGAACAGCCCCGCACCGAACAGAAGCAGCACACCGGCGGGGCTGCGAAGGTAGAGCATTTCGCTGAGCGTGACCGAGCCCAGCAGTAGGCCGATCACTGCGAGGGTATAAAGGATGGAATTCAGGATGTTCATGGACAGCTCCTTCGCTTCGCCGCCACCTTAATAGCCAGGCTTCGCTGCCCGCCAATTGCCATCCGGCATCGCCACGATAGGCAAAACCGCTGACCCGCCAGTCAGTCACGGCGCTTTACCGGAGCGATTGGGCTGAGTACCTTCTGCCGACATTCAGCCTGCGGCTCCAACAAGGAAAACTGCCATGAGCGACCTGATCAGCTATCAACTCGAAGACGGCATCGCCACCCTCACCCTGAGCAATGGCAAGGTCAACGCCATCTCGCCTGACGTGATCGCTGCCTTCAATGCTGCGCTCGACCGCGCCGAGCAGGATCGCGCCATCGTCATCATCACCGGTCAGCAAGGCATTCTTTCCGGCGGCTACGACCTGAAAGTAATGACCTCCGGCCCGCAGAACGCGATCAACCTGGTCGCTGCAGGTTCCACCCTGGCGCGGCGCATGCTTGCCCACCCCTTCCCGATCATCGTCGCCTGCCCTGGCCATGCCGTGGCCAAGGGTGCCTTCATCCTGCTGTCGAGCGATTACCGCATCGGCGTCGAAGGCCCGTTCAGCATCGGCCTGAACGAAGTGCAGATCGGCATGACCATGCACCATGTCGGTATCGAGCTGGCCCGTGATCGCCTGCGCAAGTCGGCCTTCCACCGCTCTGTGATCAATGGCGAGATGTTCGACCCGGCTGGCGCCGTGGATGCCGGCTTCCTGGACAAGGTGGTGCCGGCCGAGCAACTGCTGGCCACCGCACAGGCTGCGGCGCAGCAGATGAAGAAGATCAACATGACGGCGCACAAGAACACCAAGTTGAAGGTGCGCAAGGCGCTACTGGAAACCCTCGATGCGGCCATCGAGACGGACAAGCAGCACCTGATGTAAGCACGCGACACATCGCGCCTAGAAAAAAGCGCCGCTTCCGTTGAGGTCGCGGCGCTTTTTAGTTTTTGGCCTGTTGCTCTGAGGGCGAAGGTTGCTGCGTGTTCAGCCGGAGTAGTCAAGCGCCGTCCAGGCCCTGCTCATACCCTGGGCCAGCACGCAGCCAGGCTTGCTCAATTGCTCATTGAAGGCTGTCGGCAGCAGCGTGGTTTCGCCCTCGGCAGCGCCATGACGCTCGGTAAGCCATTGCAGCCTGCCGCAATTGGGCGTCTCGATCACATAGCTGGCGGCGATATTGGAGTGGTGGCTGGGCAGGTGGATCACGTCGAGCACCACGCCCGCCTCTTCAACCCGCTGACCATCGGAGACCAGCACGGCCCAGGCCTGCTCGCCCTCGATCACCAGATAGGCACCGTTGGCCTGTGGTCGCTCAATCTGCGGTTGCGCGCAGCCACTCAACAGGGCCAGTAGCACAATCGTCATCAGCATGTGTTGCATTGCCAATACCCCCTTGCAAGGCGCCCACATCTGCATGGTGGGCGGGTCGTTGTCGCCTGAATGAGGCCACTATTACCCAATACTGTTTATTTGTACAGTATTTTTCGATTACCCTATTCGCAGGCAAATGACCGAGCACATAGGAGCGCCATCATGCTGGACGTACTGCAGCTGAAACACCGAGTGAACCGCATGCCGCTGGAGCGCGTTCGCGAGATGGTCGACGAGTTGCTGCTCGAAGGCATCGTCACCGAGAGCCGCACGCCCTTTAATCGTCAGCACTTCAATACCTGCTTCGCCGAGATCGAGGCGTTGTTGCAGCGCGCTGGCTATCACCGGCAGCTGGATGTGGTCGGTTATCAGGGGCTGGCCTACGCGCTGTTCGATCCGGCCCGCTGGGAAGCCGTCGAGGTGCTGCGCTGGTTGCGCGATTACGTCGAAGAAGCCCATGTACAGCCGGCCTCCTGAGCCGGCAGGGCGAACCAAAAACGCTCAGTGACGCACGGCCATGCACGGCATTGGCTCAACGGCAGGCCCGCAACATGGCGCCTGCGCAAAGCCGTTAAGGCTCCAATCGATCTCATCAAATAGCTGCAAACCATTGATTTATAACCTACAGCCTCTTATCCGCAGTTCCGTTCGTGTATCGCCGAGTATCGCGAGCGAAAGCTGGCAAGCCCCTTGCTAATGCCCTGTCAACATCCTGCGTAGCACGCCAACGGCGGCGGGCCGGGGATCACGGACAACGGCGTCCGTCAGGTCACCTCCTCTTAACGAGGTGGCCTGGCGTACGCCGTTTTTGTTTATGCGCCTGACAAGGATTAGACCCATGACCGATCGTGATTCGACCAAGCCCTTCGGCACCAGCCGCCGCAACTTCCTCAAGCAATCCATCGCCCTGGCCGGCGCCGTAGGCGGTATCGCCGCACTCGGCCTGTCCGCCCCCGCATCGCTACGCAGTGCGGCCTGGGCTGCCGGCTCCGACGCACCGGAGAAATCCGCGCTGACGGTCGGCTTCATTCCCCTGACCGATTGCGCATCGGTGGTAGTGGCAGCCACCCAGGGTTTCGGTGAGAAGTATGGCCTGACCATCAAGCCGAGCAAGGAGGCCTCCTGGGCCGGCGTGCGCGACAAGCTGGGCACCGGCGAGCTGGATGCCGCCCACGTGCTCTACGGCATGATGTACGGCGCCCAGCTCGGCCTCGCCGGCCCGCAGAAGGACATGGCGGTGCTGATGGGACTGAACCAGAACGGCCAGGCCATCACCCTGTCCAAGCAGCTGCGCGAAGCCGGGGTAACCAACGGCGCGCAACTGGCCGAGCACGTGAAGAAAGGCGGTAATCCGCTGACCTTCGCCCAGACTTTCCCCACCGGCACCCATGCCATGTGGCTGTACTACTGGCTCGGCAGCCTGGGCATCAACCCGATGAGCGACGTGAAGACCATCGTCGTACCGCCGCCGCAGATGGTCGCCAACATGCGCGTCGGCAACATGGACGGCTTCTGTGTTGGCGAGCCCTGGGGCGCGCGGGCGATCTTCGACAAGATCGGCTTTACCGCCACCACCACCCAGCAGATCTGGCCGGACCACCCGGAGAAGGTGCTCGGCACCACCCGCGCCTTCGTCGAGCAGTACCCCAATGCGGCGCGCGCGCTGATCATGGCGATTCTTGATGCCAGCCGCTTCATCGAGGCCAGCGAGGAGAACCGCAAGAGCACCGCCAAGCTGATTTCCGGCAAGGCTTACGTCAACGCGCCGGTGCAGGTGATCGAGCCGCGCTTCCTCGCCCAGTACGAGGACGGCCTCGGTAATAGCTGGAAGGACGAGCACGCCATGGCCTTCTGCAAGGACGGCAGTGTCAACTTCCCCTATCACTCCGACGGCATGTGGTTCCTGACCCAGTTCAAGCGCTGGGGCCTGCTCAAGGACGCGCCGGACTACGCCGCCGTGGCCGCGCAGATCAACCAGACCGCGCTGTACGCCGAAGCTGCTGGCGCGCTCAAGCTGGCGGTGCCGAGCAGCCCGCTGCGCAGCAGCACGCTGATCGACGGTGTGGTCTGGGACGGCAGCAACCCGGCCGCCTACGCCGACTCCTTCGCCATCAAAGCTTGACCGGAGGTGATCATGAACGCGCCCCTGAAAACGCCCCTTCCCACAGTCAGCAAACCGCGCCTTTCGCCTGCCGCCCTGCTGCCGAGCGCAACGACCCTCGGTCACCTGGCCAAGGCCGGTATCGCCCCGCTGCTGGGCATCCTCGCCTTCATCGGCTTCTGGTCGCTGCTGGCGCAATACAGCGAAGGTCTGCCGGGGCCGCTGAGCACCTGGCAGGCTGCCCTGGTGCTGTTCGCCGACCCGTTCTACGACAACGGCCCCAACGACATGGGCATCGGCTGGAACATCCTCAATTCGCTCGGTCGAGTCGGCATCGGCTTCGGTCTCGCTGCGCTGGTTGGCATTCCCCTGGGTTTCGCCATCGGCCGCTTCGCCTTTCTCGCCGGCATGCTGGCGCCCATCATCAGCCTGCTGCGTCCGGTCTCGCCACTGGCCTGGTTGCCGATCGGCCTGCTGGTGTTCGAGGCAGCGGGGCCGGCGTCGATCTGGGTGATCTTCATCAGTTCGATCTGGCCGATCATTCTCAACACCGCGGCGGGCGTTGCCAGCGTGCCGCAGGATTACCTGAATGTGGCCCGCGTGCTCAAGCTGTCGGAGTTCAAGGTGCTGACGCGCATCCTCTTCCCCGCCGTGCTACCGCACCTGATGACCGGCATCCGCCTGGCCATCGGCGTGGCCTGGCTGGTGATCGTCGCCGCGGAGATGCTCACCGGCGGCATCGGCCTGGGCTTCTGGGTGTGGGATGAGTGGAACAACCTCAACGTCGAGCACATTCTCATCGCCATCATCATCGTCGGCCTGGTGGGCCTGGCGCTGGAGCAGACGCTGCTACTAATTGCCAGGCGCTTCGATTACGCAAGCTGATAAAGCCTTACAAGACATTACGCCAACTCGTTGTTTTAAATGAAGAGTAGCCTGGATGAAATCCGGGTCGCCATGACCCAAATCCTCCGGATTGCATCCGGGCTACGGCGAGAGAATGGGAGAATTTCGATGGAAAAATTCGTAGAGCTGACCCAGGTATCCAAGCATTTCGATACCAAAAAAGGCCGCTTCCAGGCCTTGGCCGACGTCAACCTGAGCATCGCCCGCGGCGAGTTCGTAGCGCTGATCGGCCATTCCGGTTGCGGCAAGTCGACCGTACTCAATCTGATCGCGGGCCTGCTTGAAGCCAACGAAGGGGGGTTGATCTGCAATGGCCGCGAGATCGACGGCCCCGGCCCGGAGCGCGCCGTGGTGTTCCAGAACCACAGTCTGCTGCCCTGGATGACCTGCTTCGGTAACGTCCATCTGGCGGTGGAACGGGTGTTCGGCGCGCAGGAAAGCAAGGCCCAACTCAAGGCCCGCACCGAGCAGGCGCTGAACATGGTCGGCCTCGGCCATGCCATGCACAAGCATCCCAGCGAGATCTCCGGCGGCATGAAACAGCGCGTCGGCATTGCCCGCGCCCTGGCCATGGAGCCGAAGGTGCTGCTGATGGACGAGCCGTTCGGTGCCCTCGATGCGCTCACCCGCGCGCATCTGCAGGACGAGCTGCTGCGCATCGTCGCGCAGACCCGCAGCACCGTGGTGATGGTCACCCATGACGTCGACGAGGCCGTGCTGCTGTCCGATCGCATCGTGATGATGACCAATGGCCCGGCGGCCACCGTCGGCGAAATCCTCGCCGTCGAACTGCCGCGCCCGCGCAACCGCCTGGCGCTGGCCAATGACCCGCAGTACCACAGCTATCGCACCGCCGTGCTGGAGTTCCTCTACCAGCGCCAGCAGCGCCCGGCCGCCTGAAGCTGTGGCAACCGCTCTGGCTGGAGGGCCGGAGCGGGAACCTCTGGGTCGATTCAGGGACGAACCTGTGCCTCCAACCGACGAGCAGAGAACGCCGTGCTAGACCTTACGACCTGGAACCTGTCGATCCCCACCGACCCCGCACCCACCACCATCAGCACCGAGCGCCTGAACAACGGCTACGAAAGCCGTTACTTCCGACGCAACGGCGACGGCAGCGTGACCTTTTGGGTCCCGGTAACCGGCTCGACCACCGCGGATGCGCGCTATCCGCGCAGCGAGCTACGCGAAACCCAGCGCGACGGCAGCCTGAGCAACTGGCAGCACGCCAGTTCGGACAACTACCTCAGTGCCGTACTGCAGGTGGAGCGGGTGCCCAGCCGCAATAAGGTGGTGATTGGCCAGATCCACAGCACCGACGTGCCGGGCAGCCAGAACGACCCGCTGGCCAAGCTGCAGTATCACTATCGCCGCGGCGTCGGCCGCGTCGAGTTGTTGCTGCGCGCCCGCCCCGGAGACAGCAAGGTGCAGAACATCCTGCTGGCCGAGAACGTGCAGCTTGGCGAGCGTTTCGGCTACGACCTGCGCGTGACGCCCAGCGGGCGCCTCGGGGTCAGCGTGGCCAGCAGCGACGGTGACGAGGGCGCGATCTACCGGCAGCTCAGCAGCCGCTGGAACACCCAGTACCTGTACTTCAAGGCGGGCGCCTATATCCAGGACAATTCCGGGCCGGACAACGAAGGCGGCCGGGTGACCTTCCATCATCTCAACAGCCTGCACCGCTAGGGCACGCAGCAGCATACAATCGCCGTTTTTCTCGACAACGGTTCGACCATGGCGCGCCTGACCCTCGATTTTCCCGAAGACCAGTACTGCTACAGCACCCACCTCACCGTGCGTGTCACCGACATCAACGGCGCCAACCATCTGGGCAACGACTCGATGATCTCGATGATTTCCGAGGCGCGCGCACGTTTTCTCTTCGAATTCGGCATCCGTGAAACCGATGGCAGCGGCACCGGCATCATCGTCACCGATCTGGCCACCACCTACCGGGCCGAGGCGCATGCCCGTGACCAGTTGCTGTTCGAAGTCGGCGTGATGGATTTCAACAAGTATGGCGGCGATATCACCTTCCGCATCACCCGCCCAACCGACGGCACACTGGTGGCCATGGCCAAGTCCGGCTTCGTGTTCTTCGACTATCGCCAGTCGAAGGTGGTGCCGATGCCGGACGCCTTCAGCGGCAAATTCCCAAAGGTCAATCGGCTCGACTGACTGCCGCTGGCGTACCCGCCGAAGACGCGCACTACAGCCCGGCCTGGTGGTTCTGACCAAAACTTGCACAATTATTGCTGCCGGCTCCGTGACACATCGCTATTCATCTGCTACGCCTAGCTCATAAACAGAAAAAGGGGGATCGAGGATGACCGACACCTACCGCCGCGCCCGTCAGGCCGGACTGCTGAGCAACCTGCTGGCAATCGCCCTGCTGACCCTGCCGCTACCAACCCACGCCACCAGCGCTGCCCAATCTTCCACAATCGAATCGCAGGTCGCATTCAGCACGCTGCGCAGCTGAGCCAAACGCTCGCCCCGTTGGGGTGCAGCCAATGTGAAACCGCCTCGTTTTGCGGCATCCCTGCGTCGGCTGAATTTGCACAACGCCCGATCTTAAAGCCTTTGATCGATTGGCCCGGCCCTTGCTTGGTCCCTGGTACCAGGTAGCCAACGGCGGCCACCTCCCTCACGACAAAGACGTCGCCTCACCTCGCCTTCATGGCCTGTGGTGAAGCGGCGTTTTTTTTCGTGTTCGCCCCAGCGTTCGGGGCCGCTGCAGGTATCGCGAGCCGAGCCAGCAGCGCGATCGTTCAAACCTGTTGTGGCTTTGGCCGCTGGGCTCTGCATTACCCGTGCACGGCCTCCCCGACAGGTGCGGCAGTCGTGTCCACGACCAAGGTCTGCTGCGCCATGTCGGCTTCTTCTCGCTGATGAGGTGATCGATGAATACAAGTTTCTGGAAAGCCGGCCACGCCCCCACCCTGTTCGCCGCCTTTCTCTATTTCGACCTGAGCTTCATGGTCTGGTACCTGCTCGGCCCGCTGGCAGTGCAGATCGCCACCGACCTTGACCTCAACGCCCAACAACGCGGCCTGATGGTGGCCACACCGATTCTCGCCGGTGCCGTGCTGCGCCTGTTGATGGGTTTTCTCGCTGATCGCCTGTCGCCGAAAACCGCAGGCCTGCTCGGCCAGGTGGTGGTGATCGTCGCGCTGTTCTGCGCCTGGCAGATCGGTATCGGCAGCTACGAGCAGGCGCTGCTGCTCGGCCTGTTCCTCGGTTTCGCCGGCGCCGCCTTTGCCGTAGCCCTGCCGCTGGCCTCGCAGTGGTACCCGCCACAGCACCAGGGCAAGGCCATGGGCATCGCCGGTGCGGGCAACTCCGGCACCGTACTGGCAGCACTGTTCGCGCCCGGGCTGGCCGCGCTTTCAGGCTGGCAGAACGTGTTCGGCTGGGCGTTGATCCCGCTGCTGGCGACCCTGGTGATCTTTGCACTGGTGGCCAAGAACGCACCGGAGCGGCCCAAGGCAAAAGCTTTCGGCGACTACCTCAAGGCCCTCGGCGACCGCGACAGCTGGTGGTTCATGTTCTTCTACAGCGTCACCTTCGGTGGCTTCATCGGCCTGGCCAGCGCACTGCCTGGCTACTTCAGCGACCAGTACGGACTCAACCCGGTCACCGCCGGCTACTACACCGCCGCCTGCGTGTTCGCCGGCAGCCTGCTGCGCCCGCTCGGCGGCGCCCTGGCCGACCGCATCGGCGGCATCCGCTCGCTGCTCATGATGTATACCATCGCCTCGCTGTGCATCGCCGTGGTGGGCTTCAACCTGCCCAGTTCGACCGCCGCCCTGGCGTTGTTCGTCGCCGCCATGCTTGGCCTGGGCGCCGGCAATGGCGCGGTGTTCCAGCTGGTGCCGCAGCGTTTTCGCAAGGAAATCGGTGTGATGACCGGGCTGATCGGCATGGCCGGCGGCATTGGCGGCTTCTTCCTCGCCGCGGGCCTGGGCACGATCAAGCAGCATACCGGCGATTACCAGCTCGGCCTGTGGCTGTTCGCCAGCCTCGGCGTACTGGCCTGGGTCGGCCTGCATGGGGTCAAGCAACGCTGGCGCACCACCTGGGGCAGCGCCGCGGTGACCATCGCGCGGGTGTGAGCGAATGACCCTGCAACTGAGCATCGGCGAAGCCAGCGACACCGGCCCGCGCAGCGAGAACCAGGACGCGCTGCGCGTGGTCACCCCGGCGCCGGCCTTGGCCGCCAGCAAGGGCTACCTGCTGGGCCTGGCCGATGGCGTCAGCCAGTGCGCCGATGGCGGCCTGGCGGCGCGCGCCACCCTACAGGCGCTGGCTTTGGACTACTACTCCACGCCTGAGACCTGGCCGGTACAGCACAGCCTGGACCGCCTGCTGATCGCGCAGAACCGCTGGCTGCAAGCCAATGGCGGCGGCCAACCGCTGCTGACCACCCTCACCGCCCTGGTGCTGCGCGGCCGCCGCTACACCCTGGCGCATATCGGCGACAGCCGCGCCTACCTGTGGCGTGACGAACGCCTGCTGCGCCTGACCGAGGACCACGTCTGGGAACAGCCGGGCATGCAGCATGTGCTCAAGCGCGCCATGGGCCTGGATCAGCACCTGGTGGTGGACTACCGCGACGGCGAGCTGCAGGCCGGCGACCGCTTCCTGCTGGTCAGCGACGGGGTCTGGGCCTGCCTCAGCGACAAGCGCATCGGTGAACTGCTGCGAGGCGAAGATATCGAGGCAGTCTGCCAGGCGCTGGTCGCCGAGGCTCACCGCGCCGGCAGCCAGGACAACGCCAGCGCCCTGCTGGTGCACGTCGAGCAGCTTCCCGACGCCGCGCTGGCCGACACCCTGGCCCAGCTCGATCACTGGCCACTACCGCCGCGCCTGCGCGACGGCCAGGCATTCGAGGGCTGGCAGGTCGAAAGCCTGCTCGGCGAATCGCGCCAGTCGCTGATCTACCGCGTGCGCGACGCGCACAATCAGCCCTGGCTGCTCAAGACACTACCAGCCAGCCGTGCCGGCGAGGAGCAGGCCGGCCCGGCGCTGCTGCAGGAGGAATGGTTCCTACGCCGCGTCGCCGGGCGCCATTTCCCCGAACTGCACGCCCTGCCGCAGCGCCAGCACCTGTATTACGTGCAGCGTGAATATGCCGGCCAGACTCTGGCCGCGCGCCTACGACAGACCGGTCCGCTGAGTCTGGCCGACTGGCAGGACCTGGCGCCACGGCTGATCAAGGCCCTCGGCCTGCTGCACCGACGCAATATCATCCACCGCGACATCAAGCCGGAGAACCTGCTGCTCGGCGACGACGGCGAGCTGCGCGTGCTCGATTTCGGCCTCGCCTACTGTCCAGGTCTGACCCGCGACGAGGCACACAGCCTGCCTGGTACGCCCAGCTACATCGCCCCGGAGGCCTTCGCCGGCAACCCGCCCAGTGCGCAGCAGGATCTCTATGCCGCTGGTGTAACCCTTTATCACCTGCTGACCGGGCATTATCCATATGGCGAGATCGAGGCCTTCCAGCACCCGCGCTTCGGTCAGCCGCTACCCGCCAGCCGTTACCGCCCGGATCTGCCGGCCTGGCTCGATGAAATATTGAACCGCGCGGTCGCCGCCAGCCCGGCGCAGCGCTTCGAAACCGCCGAAGAGTGGCTGCTGGCCCTGGAAAGCGCTGAGCGTCAGTTGCTGAACAGCCGCCCGCGACCACTGCTCGAGCGCGAGCCGCTGCTGGTCTGGCGAACGGTGGCGCTGGTATCGCTGCTGCTCAATCTGCTGCTGGCGGTGCTGCTGCTCAAATGACTCGGCTCGCACCAAAGCAGCGCAAAAAAAGCCTCGCAACGGTGCACGCGCTAACTCACGCGACCCCGCAACGTCGCTGCAACGCCTGAAAAACCGTATTCCGCAGAGTTGGCACAAGGACTGCATTGCTTCTGACACAACATAAAGTGCGGCCTTCAACGAAGAAGGCTGCACCTCCCGACAGAACGGGACCTGGACAAAGGCGTCCTCGCTAGGTGACTAGCGGGACGCCTTTTTTGTTTTCTGGCCTGCCATTTATGGCAGCCACTTTTTCCGTGATCAACGATTCAGGAGATGGCCGGCATGCAAAAACTCAAGCTGGTGATGATCGGCAACGGCATGGCGGGTGTACGCACCCTCGAAGAGCTGCTCAAGCTCGCCCCCGATCTCTACGACATCACCGTGTTCGGCGCCGAGCCGCACCCCAACTACAACCGCATCCTGCTTTCGCCGGTGCTGGCCGGCGAGCAGACCTTCGAGGAGATCGTGCTCAACGATCTGAACTGGTACGCGGAAAACCACATCAAGCTGCTGCTCGGGCGCAAGGTGGTCAGGATCGACCGCAAGAAGCGCCTGGTCATCGCCGATGATGGCAGCGAGGCCGAATACGACCGCCTGCTGATCGCCACCGGCTCCAACCCCTTCATCCTGCCGATTCCGGGCAAGGATCTGGCTGGCGTGATCGGCTATCGCGACATCGCCGACACCCAGATGATGATGGACACCGCCAAGACCCATAAGCACGCGGTGGTCATCGGCGGCGGCCTGCTCGGCTTGGAGGCGGCCAACGGCCTCAAGCTGCGCGGCATGGACGTCACCGTGGTGCACATCGGCGACTGGCTGCTGGAGCGCCAGCTGGACCGCACCGCCGGCGAGCTGCTGCAAAAATCACTGGAAGACCGCGGCCTGAACTTCCTTCTGCCCAAGCACACCGCCGAATTGCTGGACAACGGCGAAGGCCGCGTCTGCGCGGTGAAGTTCAAGGACGGTGAGGTGATTCCTGCCGACCTGGTAGTGATGGCCGCCGGTATCCGCCCCAACAGCGATCTGGCCGAACAGGCCGGCATCGCCTGCAACCGCGGCATCCTGGTCAACGACACCATGCAGACCTATGATCCGCGCGTCTACGCCATCGGCGAGTGCGCCAGCCACCGCGGCATCGCCTACGGCCTGGTGGCGCCGCTGTTCGAACAGGCCAAGGTCTGTGCCAACCACCTGGCCCTGCTCGGCTACTCCCGCTATCAGGGCTCCGTGACCTCGACCAAGCTCAAGGTCACCGGCATCGACCTGTTCTCCGCTGGTGAATTCATGGGCGGCGAAGGCACTGAAACCATTACCCTCTCCGACCCCATCGGCGGCGTGTACAAGAAGCTGGTGATCAAGGACGACGTGCTGGTCGGCGCCTGTCTGTACGGCGACACCGCCGACGGCGGCTGGTATTTCCGCCAGATCCGCGAGAGCCAGAACGTCAGCGAGATTCGCGATCACCTGATGTTCGGCGAAGGCGCGATCGGGGACGTCGGCCACCAGGGCGCGGACAAGACCGCCAATATGCCCGACAGCATGGAAATCTGCGGCTGCAACGGCGTGTGCAAGGGCACCATCGTCAAGGCGATCCAGGAGAACGGCCTGTTCTCGGTCGACGAGGTGAAGAAGCACACCAAGGCCGCCAGCTCTTGCGGTTCCTGCGCCGGCCTGGTCGAGCAGATTCTGATCAGCACCGTCGGCGGTGCCGCCGACGTCAAGCCCAAGAGCGAAAAGGCTATCTGCGGCTGCAGCGACCTCAACCACGGACAAATCCGCAAGGCGATCCGAGAGCAGCACCTGACGTCCATGGCGCAAACCATGGAATACCTGAACTGGGGCACGCCCAATGGCTGCGCTACCTGCCGCCCCGCGCTCAACTACTACCTGATCTCAACCTGGCCGGGCGAAGCCAAGGACGACCCGCAGTCGCGCCTGATCAACGAACGCGCCCACGCCAATATTCAGAAGGACGGGACGTATTCCGTTGTTCCGCGTATGTGGGGCGGCGTGACCAATCCGTCGGAGCTGCGCCGCATCGCCGACGTCGCCGACAAGTACAACGTGCCGATGGTCAAGGTCACCGGCGGCCAGCGTATCGACCTGCTGGGGATCAGGAAGGAAGACCTGCCAGCAGTGTGGAAGGAGCTGGACATGCCGTCCGGCCACGCCTACGGCAAGTCCATCCGCACGGTGAAGACTTGCGTCGGCAGCGAGTTCTGCCGCTTCGGCACGCAGAACTCGACCCAGCTGGGCATCGACCTGGAGCACGACCTGTTCAACATGTGGTCGCCGCACAAGGTCAAGCTGGCGGTCTCCGGCTGCCCGCGCAACTGCGCCGAGGCCGGCATCAAGGACGTCGGCATCATCGGCGTGGACTCGGGCTTCGAGCTGTACATCGGCGGCAATGGCGGGATCAAGACGGAGGTGGCCGAGTTCTTCGTCAAGGTCAAGACCGCCGAAGAGGTGCGCGAATACAACGCCGCCTTCCTCCAGCTGTACCGCGAGGAAGCCTTCTACCTCGAACGCACCGTGCATTACATGCAGCGCGTCGGCATGGAGCACATCAAGAAGGCGGTGCTGGAAGACGAAGCCAACCGCAAGGCCCTGGCCGCGCGCCTGCACTATGCCCTGTCGTTCGAGCAGGACCCGTGGAAGGAACGCCTGGAGACGCCGCAGCTGAAAAAAGAGTTCGACACCATCAAGGTCGTGCAAATCGAGGAGGCCACCGTATGAACTGGCTGGATATCTGCGCTCTGGACGAAATCAACGTCCTCGGCTCGCGCATCGTCAGTGGCCCCAAGGGCGACATTGCTATTTTCCGCACTACCGGGGATGAGGTCTTCGCCCTCGACGACCGCTGCCCGCACAAGGGCGGCCCGCTGTCCCAAGGGCTGATCTATGGCAAGCGCGTAGCCTGCCCGCTGCACAACTGGCAGATCGAGCTGGAATCCGGCGAAGCCGTGGCGCCGGATGTAGGCTGCGCGCACCGGCACCACGCCCGCGTGGAAAACGGCCGTGTGCTGCTGGCCCTGAATACCGCCGCGAAATGTGCGTAAGCCGTAGGGTGGAAAACCGCGAAGCGTTTTCCACCGGTAACCCCACGCATTGGTGGACAAGCACAGCGTTGTCCACCCTACGCCTGTAGGAGCCCGACATGGCCAGCCCCACTCAAGTCACCGCGTCCACCTGCTGCTACTGCGGCGTGGGCTGCGGCGTGCTGATCGAGCACGACGGCGAGAAGATTCTCGGCGTCGCCGGCGACCCCAGCCACCCGGCCAACTTCGGCAAGCTGTGCAGCAAGGGGTCGACCCTGCACCTGACTGGCGATCTCGATGCCCGCGCCCTCCACCCCGAGCTGCGCCTGGGCAAGGGCCTGGCCCGTTCACGCACGGACTGGGACAGCGCTCTGGATCACGCCGCAGCCGTGTTCGCCAAGACCATCCGCGAACACGGCCCGGACAGCGTCGCCTTCTACATCTCCGGCCAGCTGCTGACCGAGGACTACTACGCCTTCAACAAGCTGGCCCGCGCCCTGGTCGGCACCAACAACATCGACTCCAACTCGCGCCTGTGCATGAGCTCGGCGGTGGTTGGCTACAAGCGCAGCCTCGGCGCCGACGCCCCGCCCTGCAGTTACGAGGATATCGAGCGGAGCGATTGCCTGCTGATCGCCGGTTCCAACATGGCCTACGCCCATCCGGTACTGTTCCGCCGCCTGGAAGAAGCCAAGGCACGCCGCCCGGAGATGAGGGTAATCGTCGTCGACCCACGGCGCACCGACACCTGCGAGCTGGCCGACCTTCACCTGGCAATCCTACCCGGCACCGACGTCGCGCTGTTCCACGGCATCCTGCATATCCTGCTCTGGGAGGGCTGGATCGACCGCGCCTATATCGATGCTCACACCGAAGGCTTCGAGGCGCTGAAGAACCTGGTGCGCGACTACAGCCCGGCGGCCACCGCCGATATCTGCGGCATCAGCCTGGACGCCCTGCAGCGCTGCGCCGAGCTGATCGGCCGCGCGCCCTCCTTCCTTTCACTGTGGTGCATGGGGCTCAATCAGTCTTCGTCCGGCAGCGCCAAGAACAGCGCGCTGATCAACCTGCACCTGGCCACCGGACAGATCGGCAAGCCCGGCGCCGGCCCCTTCTCGCTGACCGGCCAACCCAACGCCATGGGTGGCCGCGAGACCGGCAGCCTGAGCAACCTGCTGCCGGGCCATCGCGAGGCCGGCAATGCCGAGCACCGCGCCGAAGTCGCCGCCTACTGGGGCGTCGACGCCTTGCCGGAGGCGCCCGGCCTGTCCGCCATCGAGCTATTCGATGCCGTGCACGACGGTCGCATCAAGGCGCTGTGGATCGCCTGCACCAACCCGGCGCAATCGCTGCCGAACCAGAACAAGGTGCATGAGGCCCTGGCTGCCTGCCCTTTCGTTGTCGTTCAAGAAGCCTTCTTTACCACCGAGACCTGCCGCTACGCCGACCTGCTGCTGCCCGCCGCCAGCTGGGGCGAAAAGGAAGGCACGGTGACCAATTCCGAGCGCCGCGTCAGCCACGTGCGTGGCGCCGTGCCAGCGCCCTTCGATGCGCGGCCAGACTGGTCGATCACCTGCGACTTCGCCCGTCGCCTTGAAACTCTGCTCCGCCCCGGCCTGCCAAGCCTGTTCGATTTCGCCGACAGCGAGTCGCTGTTCGAGGAATACAAGCATCTGACCGCACAGCGCGATCTCGACCTCTCGGGGCTGAGCTACGCGCTGCTCGATGACCAAGGTCCGCAGCAATGGCCGTTTCCGCCCGGCGCGCGCCAGGGCAGCGCACGCCTCTACGCCGACGGCCGCTTTCCCACTGCCAGCGGGCGCGCGCAGTTCCACGCCGACCCGTACCGTGCACCGAAGGAAAAGCGCGAGGCGCGCTATTC
The DNA here is from genome assembly GCF_940789645.1 of Pseudomonas sp. Marseille-Q0931. Lineage (NCBI taxonomy): Bacteria > Pseudomonadati > Pseudomonadota > Gammaproteobacteria > Pseudomonadales > Pseudomonadaceae > Pseudomonas > Pseudomonas sp. Marseille-Q0931. The sequence goes on from NZ_CALNWT010000001.1 coordinate 1,173,508, forward strand.
GCTGACTCTCAACACCGGCCGCCTGCGCGACCAGTGGCACGGCATGAGCCGCACCGGCACCGCCGCGCGTCTGTTCGGCCATGTCGAGGCCGCCGTACTCGGCCTGCATCCGGACGAGCTGCGTCGCCGCCGTCTGCAGAACGGCGATCTGGTCGAGCTGCGCAGTCGCCGTGGCAGCCTGATCCTGCCGGTGCAGAGCGACGACTCGGTGCGGCCAGGCCAGGCCTGGCTGCCGATGCACTGGGGCGATCGTTTTCTCAAGGGGTTGGGCACCAACGTGCTGACCCAGCCGGCCTTCGATCCATTGTCGAAGCAGCCGGAGCTCAAGCATTCCGGAGTCGAGGTGGACAAGGTCGAGCTGCCCTGGCAACTGTTCGCCCTGGTCGAGGGTGAGGTGCAAAGCCGCTTCGAAGCGTTGCGCCCGCTGTTCGAGGACTTCGCCTACGCCAACCTTACCCCTAGCGGACGCGACCGCCCCGCCCTGCTGATCCGCGCCGCCAGCGCCGTGGCGCCGCAGCCCGAGTTGCTGGCGCAGATCGACCGCCTGCTGCGCCTGCATGAAGGTCCGGTGCTGGCCTATGACGATCCGCGCCGTGCAGTGGGTAAACGCGTGCGTATCGAGCATGGCCGTATCGTCAGTATCCGCCTGGCCGGCGAAACCGCCGCCAGCGAATGGCTGCGCAGCCTGTGGCTGGACGGTCAGGCCGACGCCGACCTGCGTCGCTGGCTACTCGCCCCGGTCTCCGCGCCGCCGGGCAATGTTGGCGCCACCACCCGTGGCAAAACCCTGTGCAACTGCCTGAACGTCAGCGAAGGCGCTGTGTGCGCCGGCATCGAGCGCGGCCTGGACCTGGACGGACTCAAGCAGGAACTCAAGTGCGGCACCAGTTGTGGCTCCTGCGTACCTGAAATCAAGCGCTTGCTGGCCAGCCAGCAGGTGGCTGTAAGGGCCTGTTGATCGCGCCTATGTGCTGGCGAGAGGCGCTGCCTCAAGGGACGCAGAGCGTCCCAGGATCGGTTTCCACGCCGGAGCGCGGGGACCAGCGGAAAAAGACATGATAGAGGTGGTGAACATGAGCGCAAAAGTCTGGCTGGTAGGCGCTGGCCCCGGTGACCCCGAGCTGCTAACGCTCAAGGCGGTCAAGGCACTGAAGCAAGCCGAGGTCGTGATGATCGACGATCTGGTCAACCCGGCCGTGCTCGAACACTGCCCGAGCGCCCGGATCGTCTCGGTGGGTAAACGCGGCGGCTGTCGCTCCACTCCGCAGGCCTTCATCCATCGCCTGATGCTGCGCTATGCGCGTCAGGATAAATGCGTGGTGCGCCTCAAGGGCGGCGACCCGTGCATCTTCGGCCGCGGCAGCGAGGAAGCCGACTGGCTCGTCGCACAGGGTATCGAGGTGGAGCTGGTCAACGGCATCACCGCCGGGCTGGCTGGCGCCACCAATTGTGGCATCCCCCTGACCCTGCGCGGCGTTGCCCGAGGCGTTACCTTGCTCACCGCCCATACCCAGGACGACAGCTCTCTGAACTGGCAGGCGCTGGCGCAGAGCGGCACGACGCTGGTGATCTACATGGGCGTCGCCAAGTTGGCGGATATCCAGACCGGCCTGCTCGACGGCGGCATGAGCGGCGAAATGCCGGTGGCGATGATCGAGAACGCCTCGCTGCCCGAGCAACGCGAATGCCGCAGCTCTCTGGGCGCCATGATGAACGATGCCGCAGCGTTCGCCCTGAAGAGCCCGGCCATCCTGGTGATTGGCGAAGTCGCCCGCGCCAGCAGCGAGATTGGCATGCCGCAGCTTTTGCACGCCTGACTCAATCCACGTTCTGCTTGCCTGCCCGCCGTCTCATGGCGGGCTTTTTTATTCCGCAAAAGAAAAAACCCGGCCGAGGCCGGGTTTTCCTTAAAGCACCAGGAGATTACTGCTGGACCTGGGCTTCCACTTCAGCTTCAACGCGACGGTTGACGGCACGGCCGGAGTCGGTGGCGTTGTCAGCTACCGGGCGGGTTTCGCCGTAGCCAACAGCGTTCACGCGGCTGCCGTCTACACCGTACTGATCGACCAGCACGTTACGTACGGCATTGGCACGACGCTCGGACAGACCCTGGTTGTAGGCATCGGTACCGACGGAGTCAGTGTGACCTTCCACGGTGGTGGTGGTCTGCGGGTACTGATTCATGAAGTCAGCCAGGTTCTTGATGTCGCCGTAGCTTTCTTCTTTAACGCGGTCTTTGTCGAAGTCGAACTTGACGTCCAGCTCAACACGAACGTTTTCCATCGCCGGCTCCGGAGCAGGCTCAGGCATCGGCTCGGGAGCTGCGGCTACAACAGGAGCCGGGGCCGGCTTGCTGCCGCCACCGAAGTTCAGACCAACACCCACGCCGGCTTGCCATTCGGTGTCGCCCTGGTCGATGTTGTACAGAGCGTCAACGCCAGCACGGGCGTAGAACATTTCAGTGAAGTAGTACTTGGCACCCGCGCCAGCGATGGCCAGGGTGGAGTGGTTACGACCACCGCCATTGGCGTCGCCGATGCTCTGATGGCCAAAACCGGCAGAGACGTAAGGACGCAGACCAACGCCCGGCTGACCGAAGTGGTAGATAGCCTTCAGATCGGTCAGGTTGCCTTTGATGTCCTTGCTGCCGCGAGAGCCTTCGCCACGCAGGTCGTGGTACTCGCCATAGGACAGCGCCAGCTCGACGTCGTCGGTCAGGTAGTAGCCGATGCTGCCACCGAACAGATTGCCTTCGTCGTGAGCGAAATCACGCTGAGTGTCGGTGAAGTAGCGATTGACGAAGCCCTCCACCTCGACAGCGCCTTGGCCTTGCGCCAGCGCGCCGAAGGAGGTTGCGGCAACGAGAGAGCCAATGACTACGCCCAAGGTGTTTTTTACTTTCATCCGTTAAATCCCCATCTTGGTGGTTAATAAGTCACCGTTACTTCAGTCGGCAACTTGTCGGCGATTTTATCAGGTTTCGCCACTCCCTTAGTGGTCAGGAAGCTGAACTAAGTTTCGGAAGTTTCCGAAAATTTATCCCGCAACCGATCCAATGCTCGCTTGTAGCGCATCTTCGTTGCGCTCAAGCCCATGTGCATGATGTCCGCAATCTCTTGAAACTCAAGTTCTGCGACAAAACGTAGCACAAGAATCTCGCGATCGATCGGGTTGACGTGTACCAACCATCGATCAAGACCGCCTCGCTCCTCGACTTTGGGTGTCTTCTCGTCGGAAGCCTCTTCGAGCGGATCCAAACTCAAGGCGTCAATCAATCGACGCTTGCGCCGCTCTTTTCGATACTGGGTAATGCATTCATTGTAGGTGATGCTGTAAAGCCAGGTTTTGAATTTGGATTTACCCTCAAAGTTTTTAAGGCCATAAAGTACTTTGAGCATCACCTCCTGACAGACATCGTCCGCATCCCTTTCGTTCCCTAAATAACGTGCACAAACGTTAAAGAGAGTTCGCTGGTAGCGTCGCATCAGCTCTTCATAAGCACGAGTGATGTGAAACAGCTCGTCGTGGGCGCGCGCCACCAGCTCTTCATCGGTGAGCTCGCGGGGGTCATAGCGCGTGGGCGGGGTTTGAGCTTTGTTCAAAACGAGTCGGGCCGACGGTCAGGACGAAAAGTGCCCGGCAGGTCACGCCTGCCGGGCAGCTACATAAAATAACAGATTGGCGTCAGCGACTGTTCACGCGTTGTTCGAGCATCACTCGATTGGCTACCGATACCAGCTCACCGGTATCGGTCAACAGGGTGGTCTTCACTGTGCCGATCTCTTCGATCTGGCCTTCGACCTCACCAACCTGCACTTGTTGCCCGACCTGATACAACTCGCGCACATAGATGCCGGCCAGGATCTGGCTGGCGATATCGCGGCTGCCCAAACCCAGTGCCAGCGCCACTGCCAGGCCGACTGAGATCAGCACGATGGCGATGACGTTGTTGAGCAGATCGGTCTTGACCTCCAGCTGGCCGATGGCCACGGAGATGCTGATGATGATCACCAGCCCCTGCGCAACGCGCCCCAGGCCGTTGGCGTATTCGAGGCCCACGCCTTCGGCGGCGCCACGCACCAGGCTGCTGACCAGCTGCGCCAGGAGCACGCCGGCGAGCAGCACCAAGGCCGCACCGAAGACCTTGGGCAGGTACAGCGCCAGCACATCGAGGGTCGCGGAAACCCGTTGCAGCCCCAGCGATTCAGCAGCGGAAACCAGGAAGATCAGCAGCACGAACCAGTAGACGATCTTGCCGATCAGGGTCGAGACCGAGGCGTGGATACCGACGCGTGCCAGCAGCTTGGTCAGACCGGTGCCCATCATCAGGCGATCCAGGCCAACCTTGCCGAGCAGCTTGGACAGCAGGGTGTCGAGCAGTTTGGCGACGACGAAGCCAAGCAACACCAGCACCAATGCGACGAACAGGTTGGGAATGAATCCGGCAACCTTGGTCCACAGTGCGGTCATCGCGGAGATCAGGCTTTGGGTCCAGGGATCGAGTTCCATTTCAGTCGGCCTTATCAGCAGAAGCAGAGGACTGGGTACGGCGCGATACCGGCGCGACATGCGCCGAACCGTTGTTCAGGGCGATCATCAGCGCCTGCGCCCAGTGGCCCATCAGACTGAACAGGTCACCAGCGCCGACCTGCCGGTTGGCGGTCTTGAGAACGCGGTGCAGGCAGGCATCGTCGTCATGGCTGGACGGCGAGGACTTGAGCAAATCGCGTAGAGACTCTTCGAATGGATCGTGCATGCGCACCTCACGGGATGTCACGGCTAGACGCAGTAGCCGGCGGATGAGTCACACATCACAGCCAACGCCAACGGCGAAAAAGCAGCAATTGCCCCACCGCCAGAAGGATCATCAGGCCGCAGGCGATGAAGAAACCGATCGGATTGTCCGCCCCGGGAATGCCGCCAACGTTGATACCCAGCAGCCCGGTCAGGAAGCTCAAAGGCAGGAACAGCCCGGTGATCACCGTGAAGCGGTACATGATCCGATTCATGCGTTCGCCAAGCCGACTGCTCTCCGCCTCGAGCACCAGACCAACCCGTTCACGAATCAGCTCCAGCTCCTCCAGATAGCGCGTCAGCCTGTTGTTGAGTTCATTCCAATAATCGTCATCATCTTCAACGAACCAGGGCTGCTTGTTGCGTGCCAGCTGCGCATAGAGATCACGCTGCGGCGCAAGAAAGCGACGCAAGCTGGCCGCACGCCGTCGCACCTGCAGCATCAAGCCGTGATCGGGACGATAGCGCTCGTCGTCATCGAGACCATCCTCCTCGCCGTCGAGCTGCTCGCTCAGCTCGGCGACCAGGTCATCGACGCGACTGGTCAGGTGACGCGCCAGTTCCAGCAGCAGCTCGGAAGAGGTTTTTGGCCCCTTGCCCGCCAGCAGATCGGCAATCAGTGCATCGGTCGCCAGCAGCGGTCGCAGGCGCAGGGAAATCACCCGCCGGGCATCGGCAAAAATGCGCACCGACACCATGTCTTCGGGCTCGGCGCCAGGGTTGCGGTTGACCCCGCGCAGGAAGATCAACATCTCGTTGTCCGGCAACGGCAAAAGACGCGGCCGGGTATTCTCTTCCAACAGCAGGTCGCAGCTGAATTCGTCCAGCCCACTGCTCTCGCGCAACCAGCGCTGTGACTGCGCCTGGCTGCGATCCCAATGCAGCCAGAGGCTCTCATGCTCGCCCAGCTGCAGGCCGTCCAGTTCGTCGCGACTGATGCTGCGCGCACCGCCACGGCCATCGAGTACGAAGGCGTGCAGCAGCGCCGAATCCTGATCCAGCATCGGCTTATTCCGGCATCCTGAGAGCTTGCGGGGAGACGATTACGCCGTTGTTGTCGGCGTACAGGTAATCGCCCGGCTTGAAGGTCACGCCGCCAAAGGTGACTGGCACGTTCAGGTCGCCAATACCGCGCTTGTCGGTTTTCATCGGATGGCTGGCCAGCGCCTGCACGCCTAGGTCGGTCTGGGCGATGACGTCGACGTCACGAATGCAGCCATACACCACGATGCCCTCCCAACCATTCCTGGCAGCTTTCTCGGCCAGCATGTCGCCCAGCAGCGCGCGCCGCAGCGAACCACCACCATCGACGACCAGCACCTTGCCCTGCCCGGGCAGATCGACCTGCTCCTTCACCAGGGAATTGTCCTCATGGCACTTGATGGTGACGATCTGACCGCCGAAGGAATCGCGGCCGCCGTAATTGGCGAACATCGGCTCGACCACCTGGATCAGTTCCGGGTAGACATCGCAGAGATCGGGGGTGATGTAGTGCATGACACAACTCCTTGCGACAATGGGTGAAAAGGCAGCCACCTTCATGGACCGATCGAGGCGGTGCAAGCGCAACACCTCGCTCGCAATGAACGGCGAACGAGCGCCAGCCCTGGAAATGACCACGCGCACACGATGCGTCACATAGTACCGGTAAGCATCCGCTGAAGAAACGACCTTGGCCGCTCAAGCACCTGCTATAGAAGCCTCGACGAACTCGGCAGGCAAGTGCAGATGCCGTAGCCAATGTTCGGCAATTGGCCACACCTCGCGCTGGGCCTCCTTGCTGACCAGCATTTCGATATGCCCGAAGTCACTGGCGAAACCTTGGTCCTTGCCCAGCAGCAGAAAGTGCCTCGGCGCGGCGCTGCACTGCTCAAGCAGCTTGCGGCAAGCCCAGGCAGGATCATCGGAATCAGCCGCAGCCGCCACGGCCAGAATCGGTACGCGCACTTGGGCAAGACCCGCCCACCAGTCCTGCTCGCCGTCGCCGAATCGCCCGAACAGCCTGAGCCAGCGCAGGGTTTCCCGTGCCAGGCCGATCGGCTCGTCTTCAGGCCCACGCTTCAGGCGACGCCCGGAAAGATAGGGAAAGGCGCGCAGCAGCAGGCGCGCGCCCCACTCTACTGGCGGCACCTTAAGCGGCCAGTAGATGCGGCTGATCTGGCTGCCGAACAGCGCAGCCGAGCGCGCGCGAGATTGCTCGAGATAACCGCCGCCCAGTGCAGCTGCCAGAATTACCCCTCCCAGGGAGTGGCCGACCCAGTGCGCAGGCTGCCCGGACTGCTCGAAAATGAAATCGGCGATGGCCGGCAGGTCGTAGCGCACGTACTGCGCCACGCTGTTGTCACGATAGCCTTCGTTGCGCGGCGACAGACCATGGCCGCGCATTTCGGCGATCCACACGTCGAACCCGGCGCGCGCCAGATAAGCGCCGAGGCCGATGCCCTTGGGCGAATACCAGAAACGTCGGTTGGAGAAGCTGCCATGCAACAACACCACGGGCACGCCGCGCGCACCTTCGGCGCCTGGCCGGCCCAGCCGGGTCAGGGCCAGCTCGACGCTGGAGTCCGGGCTATTGTTGGGCTTGAGGAGGTAGACGTCCTCGCTGAGGTCGCCACGTAGTTCGGCGCTGATCAGGGCGACGGGGAAAAGCTCACTACTGCTTTGCATGGATCGAAAAACCGCAATGGCGCTGCGCCACAAAGAAGAACGGAACCCACAAAAAACCGCCGGAGCGACTGTGAAATCGCTGGCGACGGCTCTGGTGACTGTCAGGGCTGAACAACCAGAAAAAAGGGCGGGATCGACCCGCCCTTCTTCTGGTCGCTAGTGATCTCAGGCGGGCTGCGCCTCGGCCAGGAAGAACCAGGTGTCGAGGACCGAATCAGGGTTCAGCGAGACGCTCTCGATGCCCTGTTCCATCAGCCACTTGGCCAGGTCCGGGTGATCCGAAGGGCCCTGGCCGCAGATGCCAATGTACTTACCAGCCTTGTTGCAGGCGGCAATGGCGTTGGCCAGGAGCTTCTTCACCGCCGGGTTACGTTCATCGAACAGGTGCGCAACGATGCCGGAGTCGCGATCCAGGCCCAGGGTCAGCTGGGTCAGGTCGTTGGAACCGATGGAGAAGCCATCGAAGAACTCAAGGAACTCTTCAGCCAGAATGGCGTTGGACGGCAGCTCGCACATCATGATGACCTTCAGACCATCCTGACCGCGCGCCAGGCCATTGCTGGCCAGCAGTTCGACCACTTGCGAGGCCTCGCCCAGGGTGCGCACGAAGGGCACCATTATCTCGACGTTGGTCAGGCCCATCTCGTTGCGCACTTTCTTCAGCGCCCGGCATTCCAGTTCGAAGCAGTCACGGAACGATTCGCTGATGTAGCGCGAGGCGCCACGGAAGCCCAGCATCGGGTTTTCTTCTTCCGGCTCGTACAGCTTGCCGCCGATCAGGTTGGCGTATTCGTTGGACTTGAAGTCCGACAGGCGCACGATGACCTTCTTCGGCCAGAACGCTGCGGCCAGGGTGCTGATGCCCTCGACCAGCTTCTCGACGTAGAAGTCGACCGGATCACCATAACCGGCGATGCGCTTCTCGACGCTGTCCTTGATCTCCGGCGGCAGGCTGGAGAAGTTCAGCAGCGCCTTCGGATGCACGCCGATCATGCGGTTGATGATGAATTCCAGGCGGGCCAGGCCCACGCCTTCGTTGGGCAGCTGGGCGAAATCGAAGGCGCGATCCGGGTTGCCAACGTTCATCATGATCTTGAACGGCAGCTCGGGCATGGCGTCGACCGAGTTCTTGCGGATGTCGAAGCCCAGCTCGCCTTCGAAGATGAAGCCGGTATCGCCTTCAGCACAGGAGACGGTGACACCCTGGCCATCCTTCAGCACGCTGGTGGCGTTGCCGCAGCCGACCACGGCCGGAATGCCCAGCTCGCGGGCGATGATCGCCGCATGACAGGTACGGCCGCCGCGGTTGGTAACGATGGCGCTGGCGCGCTTCATCACCGGTTCCCAATCCGGGTCGGTCATGTCGGAAACCAGCACGTCGCCCGGCTGCACCTTGTCCATTTCGGACACGTCGTGGATCACCCGCACCTTGCCGGCGCCGATGCGCTGGCCGATGGCGCGACCTTCCACCAGAACGGTGCCCTTCTCTTTCAGCAGGTAGCGCTCCATCACGGTGGCGCTGGAGCGGCTCTTCACGGTTTCCGGACGGGCCTGCACGATGTACAGCTTGCCGTCATCACCGTCTTTCGCCCACTCGATATCCATCGGGCGACCGTAGTGTTTCTCGATGATCAGCGCCTGCTTGGCCAGCTCGCTGACCTCGGCGTCGGTGATGCAGAAGCGTGCGCGCTCGGCACGTTCAACCTCGACGGTCTTGACCGAACGCCCGGCCTTGGCTTCGTCGCCGTAGACCATCTTGATCGCCTTGCTGCCCAGGTTGCGACGCAAAATCGCCGGGCGGCCCGCTTCCAGGGTCGGCTTGTGTACGTAGAATTCGTCGGGGTTCACCGCACCCTGCACCACGGTCTCGCCGAGGCCGTAGGCCCCGGTAATGAACACCACGTCACGGAAGCCGGACTCGGTGTCGAGGGTGAACATCACGCCGGCGGTGCCGGTTTCCGAGCGCACCATGCGCTGCACGCCAGCGGACAGGGCGACCAGCTTGTGGTCGAAGCCCTGGTGCACGCGGTAGGCGATGGCGCGATCGTTGAACAGGGAAGCGAAGACTTCCTTGGCAGCGCGGATCACGTTGTCCACACCGCGGATATTGAGGAAGGTTTCCTGTTGGCCGGCAAAGGAGGCGTCGGGCAGGTCTTCGGCGGTGGCGGAGGAACGCACGGCCACGGCCATGTTGTCGTTGCCGGCGCTCATTTCGGCGAAGGCCTTGCGAATATCGGCATCGAGTTGGGCCGGAAATTCGGCGTCCATCACCCACTGGCGAATCTGTGCGCCAGTCTTGGCAAGAGCGTTGACGTCGTCGACATCGAGTGCGTCGAGCGCTGCGTGGATCTGCGCGTTCAGACCGCTCTGCTCGAGAAAGTCGCGATAGGCCTGAGCCGTAGTGGCGAAACCGCCGGGAACCGAGACGCCGGCGCCAGCCAGGTTACTGATCATCTCGCCGAGGGATGCGTTCTTGCCCCCCACATGCTCAACATCGTGATTGCCGAGCTTATCGAGGGAAACTACGTACTCTACCAAGGTGATCTCTCCACTAAGATGTTGGAAAAGCTCAGAATTCGCGTAAAGCCAGCTGCGCATCGGCCATGCTGCATTAGAAGCAGGCTCCAGCTCGCAAGCTTTTGCACAAATTCTCGGGGGGCTGGATGCTCTGGCGGCGAACTGCCGCAAGATTGTGGCCTTGCCCTTGAATAAGTAACAATGCCGAAACCCCATGGGGCCGGCGGAAAACGCGGCCTATCATAGCCAAGAATCGATCTCAGCTTAAGGCCTTTGGCGCAAATGAAACGAACCGCTTTCTTCATCTCCGACGGCACTGGCATCACGGCCGAAACCTTGGGCCAGAGCTTGCTCGCGCAGTTCGAGAATATTCAATTCACCAAACTTACGCGTCCTTATATCGACAGTGTCGATAAAGCGCGCGCCATGGTACAACAAATCAACGCCGCCGCTGAAAGGGACGGTGTACGCCCGATCATCTTCGACACCATCGTCAATCGCGATATTCGTGCGATCCTCGACACCGCAAATGGTTTCATGATCGACATCTTTTCCACCTTCCTCTCGCCCCTTGAACAGGAGTTGAGCTCGCACTCCTCCTACTCCGTCGGCAAGTCGCACTCCATTGGCCAGCACTCCAACTATATGGAGCGCATCGAGGCGGTGAACTTTGCACTGGATAACGACGACGGCGCGCGCACCCATTATTACGACAAGGCCGATCTGATCCTGGTCGGTGTTTCACGCTGCGGCAAAACGCCCACCTGCCTGTATATGGCCATGCAGTACGGCATCCGCGCCGCCAACTATCCGCTGACCGAAGACGACATGGAGCGCCTGCAGCTTCCCGACTCGCTGAAAAAATACCGCGAAAAGCTGTTCGGCCTGACCATCGACCCGGATCGCCTCACCGCTATCCGCCACGAGCGCAAGCCCAATAGCCGCTATGCCAGCTTTGCCCAGTGCGAGTTCGAGGTGCGCGAGGTCGAGAGCCTGTTCCGTCGCGAGAACATCGCCTTCATCAACTCCACGCATTTCTCGGTCGAGGAAATCTCGGCCAAGATCCTCGTCGAGAAAGGCGTCGAACGCCGACTTAAATAAGTTGTAGGAGCGAATTTATTCGCGATCGGACTTCGCGAATAAATTCGCTCCTACAGGCCTGCCGCTCATAACTGCTCTACTGGCACTCGCACCCAGCCTTCCATCAGGATGCGCGCACTGCGGCTCATCACCGCCTTGGTCACGGTCCACTGACCATCGACGGACGTGGCCTGCGCGCCGACACGCAAGGTGCCGGACGGATGGCCGAAACGTACCGCCTCGCGCTCGCCGCCACCGGCAGCCAGGTTGACCAGCGTGCCGGGAATCGCCGCCGCGGTGCCAATGGCCACCGCGCAGGTGCCCATCATCGCGTGGTGCAGCTTGCCCATGGACAGCGCACGCACCAGCAGATCGACCTCGCCGGCCTTCACATTCTTGCCGCTGGAGGTGCGGTAGTCCTTGGGCGGGCTAACGAAGGCGACCTTCGGCGTGTGCTGACGTGTCGCAGCCTCCTCAGCCGTTTTTATAAGCCCCATCCGTAGCGCACCGGCAATGCGGATCTGTTCGAAACGCGCCAGTTGCGCCGGGTCGCCGTTGATATTTTCACGCAGCTCGGTGCCCTGATAGCCGATGTCTTCGGCGTTGACGAAGATGGTCGGAATGCCGGCGGTGATCATGGTCGCCTTCAAGGTGCCGATGCCTGGCACCTCGAGGTCGTCGACCAGATTTCCGGTGGGGAACATCGAGCCACCCTCCTCGCCGTCATCCGACGGATCGAGAAATTCCAGCACGATCTCCGCCGACGGGAAGGTCACGCCGTCCAGCTCGAAGTCGCCGGTTTCCTGCACCTGGCCGTCAGTAACTGGCACATGGGCGATGATGGTTTTCTGAATATTGGCCTGCCAGATACGCACCTCGCAGGTGCCGTTGTCGGGTATCCGTGCAGGATCGACCAGACCGGCATGGATGGCGAAGGCACCGGCAGCGGTGGACAGGTTGCCGCAGTTGCCGCTCCAGTCGACGAAGGCCTTGTCGATGGAGACCTGGCCATAGAGGTAGTCGACATCGTGCTCGGCCTGGCTGCTTTTCGACAGGATCACGCACTTCGAGGTGCTCGAGGTGGCGCCGCCCATGCCGTCGATCTGCGCCGCGTAGGGATCGGGGCTGCCGATCACGCGCATGAACAGTTTGTCACGGGGCTCGCCCGGCACCTGGCAAGGTTCGGGCAGATCCTGCAGGCGAAAGAACACGCCCTTGCTGGTGCCACCACGCATATAGGTGGCGGGGATTTTCACTTGCGGCAGATAAGCCATGAGTGCAGTCCTGATAGGAAATGATGGTGCTCCTCGGATTTCATCCGAGCTACGCGCTAGCGCTTCTTGGAGGAGCGAGCTTTGCTCGCGAATAGCCTCGCTGAGAAGCTTCGTTCGCGAGCAGAGCTCGCTCCTACAGAAGTTGTACCGACCCGCTTACGGGCCGGTCGTCACATCAAGCCACCGCGCTTTCAAGGAAATCCTTGGCGAAGCGCTGCAGCACGCCACCAGCGTTGTAAACGCTAACGTCGGCGGCCGTATCCAGACGGCAGGTCACCGGCACCCGCAGCACCTCACCGTTGCGGCGATTGACCACCAGGGTCAGGTCGCAACGCGGCGAGATATCGCCCTCGATGTCATAGGTCTCGGTGCCATCCAGGCTCAGGGTCAGGCGTGTGGTACCTGGCTTGAACTCCACCGGCAGCACGCCCATGCCCACCAGGTTGGTGCGGTGAATGCGCTCGAAGCCTTCGGCAACGATCACCTCCACCCCCGCCAGGCGCACGCCCTTGGCCGCCCAGTCCCGCGATGAGCCCTGGCCGTAGTCGGCGCCAGCCACGATGATCAGGTTCTGCTTGCGGTTCATGTAGGTCTCGATGGCTTCCCACATCCGCATCACCTTTCCCTCGGGCTCGACGCGGGCCAGCGAGCCCTTCTTCACCTGCCCGTCGACCACGACCATCTCGTTGACCAGTTGCGGGTTGGCGAAGGTGGCGCGCTGGGCGGTCAGGTGGTCGCCGCGGTGGGTGGCGTAGGAGTTGAAGTCCTCCTCCGGCAGGCCCATTTTTGCCAGGTACTCGCCAGCTGCCGAGTCCGCCAGGATGGCGTTGGACGGCGACAGGTGATCGGTGGTGATGTTGTCCGGCAGGATCGCCAGCGGCAGCATGCCCTTGAGCGTGCGTTCACCGGCCAGCGCACCTTCCCAGTACGGCGGGCGGCGGATATAGGTCGACATCGGCCGCCAGTCATACAGCGGACTCTCGGCCTCCTGCACGCTGCCCAGGTCGAACATCGGGATATAGATCTGCTTGAACTGCTCGGGCTTCACGCTCGCCGCGACGATGGCGTCGATCTCCTCATCGCTCGGCCACAGATCCTTCAGGGTGATCGGATTGCCAGCCGAGTCATGGCCCAGTACATCCTGCTCGATATCGAAGCGCATGGTGCCCGCGATAGCGTAGGCGACCACCAGCGGCGGCGAGGCGAGGAAGGCCTGTTTGGCATAGGGATGGATGCGCCCGTCGAAATTGCGGTTGCCCGAGAGCACGGCGGTAGCGTACAGGTCGCGCTCGATGATTTCCTTCTGGATCACCGGGTCGAGCGCGCCGGACATGCCGTTACAGGTGGTGCAGGCGTAGGCGACGATGCCGAAACCGAGCTTTTCCAGCTCCGGCAGCAGGCCGGCCTCTTCCAGATACAGCTTGGCAACCTTGGAGCCCGGCGCGAACGACGTCTTCACCCAGGGCTTGCGCATCAGGCCCAGGGCGTTGGCCTTCTTGGCCACCAGGCCGGCGGCCACCACGTTGCGCGGATTGGAGGTGTTGGTGCAGCTGGTGATGGCGGCGATGATCACCGCGCCATCGGGCATCAGCCCTTGCGCTTCTTCGCCCTTGCCGGCTTGCAGTTTGGCTTCGTCGGCGATGCCACGCTCGGCCAAAGCCGCAGTCGGCAGGCGGCGGTGCGGGTTGCTCGGGCCGGCCATATTGCGGCCCACGCTGCCCAGGTCGAAGCGCAGCACGCGCTCGTACTCGGCGGTTGTCAGCGCGTCACTCCACAACCCGAGGGTCCTGGCATAGTTCTCCACCAGCGCCACCTGCTCCGGCTCTCGGCCGGTGAGCTTGAGGTAGTCGATGGTCTGGCCGTCGATATAGAACATCGAAGCAGTGGCGCCGTATTCCGGACACATGTTGGAGATGGTCGCGCGGTCGCCGATGGACAGGCTGTCCGCACCCTCGCCGAAGAACTCGACCCAGGCACCGACCACGCGCTCCTTGCGCAAGAACTCGGTCAGCGCCAGGACGATATCGGTGGCGGTAATGCCAGGCTGACGTTTTCCGGTGAGCTCGACGCCGACGATATCAGGCAGGCGCATCATCGACGGATGGCCGAGCATCACCGTCTCGGCTTCCAGGCCGCCAACGCCAATGGCGATCACGCCCAGGGCGTCGACGTGCGGGGTATGGGAGTCGGTGCCGACGCAGGTGTCGGGGAAGGCGATACCGCCGCGCGCCTGGATTACCGGGCTCATCTTCTCCAGGTTGATCTGGTGCATGATGCCGTTGCCGGCCGGGATCACGTCGACGTTCTTGAACGCGGTCCTGGTCCAGTCGATGAAGTGGAAGCGATCCTCGTTGCGGCGATCCTCGATAGCGCGGTTCTTCTCGAACGCATCTGGGTCGAAACCCGGCGCTTCCACGGCCAACGAGTGGTCGACGATCAACTGGGTCGGCACCACCGGGTTGACCTTGGCCGGATCACCACCCTGTTCGGCGATGGCGTCGCGCAGGCCGGCCAGATCGACCAGTGCGGTCTGGCCGAGAATGTCGTGGCAGACCACCCGCGCCGGATACCAGGGAAAATCCAGGTCGCGCTTGCGATAGACCAGTTGCTCCAGCGCGGCGCTCAGGTCCTGCGGGTCGCAGCGGCGCACCAGTTGCTCGGCAAGCACGCGCGAGGTGTACGGGAGCTTCGCCCAGGCGCCGATCTGGATCGCCTCGACCGCCTCACGGGCGTCGAAGTAATCCAGCGCGGTGCCGGGCAGGCGCTTGCGGTATTGGCTATTCACGGTGTCGTTCATGGTGTTTTCCATGATTAGTTATTTACGATCCTTGAGCGGCACGAACTTCAGGTCTTCGGGGCCTGTGTAGTTGGCGCTCGGACGGATGATCTTGCCGTCGATGCGTTGCTCGATGACGTGAGCGGACCAGCCGGCGGTGCGGGCGATGACGAACAGCGGGGTGAACATGGCGGTGGGCACACCCATCATGTGGTAGCTCACGGCGCTGAACCAGTCGAGGTTGGGGAACATCTTCTTGATCTCCCACATCACGCTTTCCAGGCGCTCGGCGATGTCATACATCTTGGTACTGCCCTGCTCCACGGACAGCTCGCGGGCCACTTCCTTGATCACCTTGTTGCGCGGGTCGCTGACGGTGTAGACCGGGTGGCCGAAGCCGATCACCACTTCCTTGCGCCCTACCCGTTCGCGGATATCTGCCTCGGCCTCGTCCGGGCTGTCGTAGCGCTTCTGCACCTCGAAGGCCACTTCGTTGGCGCCGCCGTGCTTTGGGCCGCGCAGCGCGCCGATGGCGCCGGCGATGCAGGAGAACAGGTCGGAGCCGGTGCCGGCGATCACCCGCGAGGTGAAGGTCGAGGCGTTGAACTCGTGCTCGGCGTACAGGTTGAGCGAGGTGTGCATGGCGCGCACCCAGGACTCGCGCGGCTTCTCGCCGTGCAGCAGGTGCAGGAAGTGGCCGCCGATGGAGTCGTCGTCGGTTTCAACGTCAATGCGCTTGCCGTTGTGGCTGTAGTGGTACCAGTACAGCAGCGCCGAGCCCAGAGAGGCCATCAGCTTGTCGGCAATGTCGCG
This sequence comes from Pseudomonas sp. Marseille-Q0931, assembly GCF_940789645.1. NCBI lineage: Bacteria > Pseudomonadati > Pseudomonadota > Gammaproteobacteria > Pseudomonadales > Pseudomonadaceae > Pseudomonas > Pseudomonas sp. Marseille-Q0931. Next base: position 1,189,429 of record NZ_CALNWT010000001.1, read on the forward strand.
GGCGCCCGGATGGTTGTGATCATCCTTCTCCGGCGCCAGGCAGCCAAGCACGGATACCGCGGTGCGCATCACGTCCATCGGGTGCGCCGAGGGCGGCAGTTGCTCCAGAGCCGCCTTCACCCCGGCCGGCAGACCGCGCAGGGCTTTGAGCTTGGCCTTGTAGCCAGCCAGCTCGGCGACGTTGGGCAGCTTGCCGTGCACCAGCAGGTAGGCGATCTCCTCGAACTCGCAGCGGTTGGCGAAATCGAGCACGTCATAGCCACGGTAGTGCAGGTCGTTGCCGGTGCGACCGACAGTGCACAGCGCGGTGTTACCGGCGGCGGTGCCGCTCAGAGCGACGGATTTTTTCGGCTTGAAGCCAGGGGTGGTTTCGGTGGCGCTCATGGTTATCTCCTCGACTCTTCTTGTTCTGCTTACTGTCAGCGGTAGCGGGCCGTAGCGCAGGAGCGGATTCATCGGCGAATCGCGAATAAATTCGCTCCTACATAAGCGACCCCGTGCGCAGCTTTACTTCTTGCCGGCGGCGAACAGCGCGTCGAGCTTCTGCTCGAAGGCGTGGTAGCCGATGCGGTCGTACAACTCGGCGCGGGTCTGCATCAGCTCGATCACATCTTTCTGGTGGCCGTTCTGGCGAATCGAGGTGTAGACACTTTCCGCCGCCTTGTTCGCCGCACGGAACGCGGACAGCGGATACAGCTGGATGGCGACGCCGACCGAGGCCAGCTCGTCGCGGGTGAACAGCGGCGTGGCGCCGAACTCGGTGATATTGGCCAGCACCGGCACCTTCAGCGCCTCGACGAAACGCTTGTAGGTCGGCAGGTCGTAAGCGGCCTCGGCGAAGATTGCATCGGCACCGGCCTCGACATAGCGCAGGCACCGTTCGATGGCGGCGTCGACACCTTCAGCCTGGATCGCGTCAGTACGGGCGATCAGGAAGAAGTCTGGATCGGTCTTGGCGTCGGCAGCAGCGCGCACCCGGTCGCACATTTCCTCGCAGGAGACGATCTCCTTGCCCGGACGGTGGCCACAGCGCTTGGCTCCGACCTGATCCTCGATATGCGCGGCGGCAGCACCGGCCTTGATCAGGTTCTTGATGGTGCGCTCGATGTTGAAGGCGCTGGGACCAAAGCCGGTATCGATATCTACCAGCAGCGGCAGGTCGCAGACATCGGTGATGCGGCGCACGTCGGTCAGCACGTCATCCAGGGTGTTGATGCCCAGATCCGGCAGCCCGAGCGAGCCGGCCGCGACACCGCCACCGGACAGGTAGATGGCGCGAAAGCCTGCGCGCTTGGCCAGCAGTGCATGGTTGGCGTTGATCGCGCCGATCACCTGCAGCGGTTGCTCTTCGGCGAGGGCCTGGCGGAAACGCTGGCCGGCGGAAAGCTGGGTCATGAATCACCTCGGGTCTTGGATGAAGTGGCGAGCGCTTCGCTGTAGTGGCGCTCGATATTGCGCTTGGAGGCGCCGATGTGGCGGCGCATCAGCAGTTCGGCCAGCTCGCCGTCACGGTCGGCGATGGCATCGAGAATGCGGTGGTGTTCGGCGAAGGCCTGGTGCGGCCGATTAGGCGTCGCGGAGAACTGCAGGCGGTACATGCGCACCAGTTGGTACAGCTCGTCGCACAGCAGCTTGGCCAGGGTGCGGTTGCCGCTGCCCTGGATGATCCGGTAGTGGAAGTCGAAGTCGCCTTCCTGCTGGTAGTAACCGACGCCAGCCTTGAACGCGGCGTCCTGCTCGTGCAGCTCCAGCACCCGGCGCAGTTCGTCGATCTCATGCTGGGTCATGCGCTCAGCGGCCAGGCGGCAGGCCATGCCTTCGAGGGACTCGCGGATCTCGTACAGCTCGATCAGCTCGGCATGACTGAGCGACACCACCCGTGCGCCCACATGCGGTACGCGCACCAGCAGCTTCTGCCCTTCCAGGCGATGGATTGCCTCGCGCAGCGGACCCCGGCTGATGCCGTAGGTACGCGCCAACTCCGGCTCGGAAATCTTGCTGCCGGGGGCGATCTCACCTTTGACGATGGCAGCCTGGATCAGGCGAAAGACGTGCTCGGAAAGTGTTTCCGAATCCACCTGAGCCGTTGCTGACGCATCTGATTCAAGCAGCATGATTGTCGACACCGATAGCGATCAATGACGACAAAACTACGCTTAAAAGCCAAAACCGTCAAAGCAGACCAAAGTATTGTCGACAATATTTTATTCTCGCCGCCCTGCCCGAGCCTTGACCTTACTTGCAGAAAGCTACATAAGCTGCTGTCAGCTCGGAAAATCCCCATGTTAGAATCCGCGCATTCACGCCCGGCCAACGCCTGTTGCCATGCTGCTAGACTTCCCGGCAGACGGTTATATCGCAGTATGCCGCCAGACGCTGTCGCTCACCCGCCCCTGGCAACACCTTCTCAAGGACCCATGAGACTGAAACCCTTCTCCCTGTTGCTCTGCCTGCTGACCTTGTCCTGCCCGGCTCTGGCCATGGGCAAGTCGATCTATGGCCTGAACGAATACATTCACATAGAAGAACTGGACCTGCAGGTAGCGGCCAAGCTCGACACCGGCGCCAAGACAGCGTCCCTCAGCGCTCGCGACATCAAACGCTTCAAGCGTGACGGAGAAACCTGGGTGCGTTTCGTGCTGGCCATCGATGACGCCCACGAGCGGACCATCGAGCGTCCGCTGGCGCGTATCAGCAAGATCAAACGACGTGCGGGCGACTTCGACCCCGATGAAGACAAGACCTACACCGCACGCCCGGTCATCGACCTCGAACTGTGCATGGGGCAGACCCTGCGCACGATCGAAGTGAACTTGACCGACCGAAGCGCATTCCAATACCCGCTTCTGATCGGCTCCGAAGCGCTCAAGCACTTCGAGGCCATGGTCGATCCAAGCCTTAAATACGCGGCCGGCAAACCCGACTGCACCGACGACGCAACCCCTGGCGAGTAATTCCCATGCGCTCTCTGAACCTGCATCTGAAAGTCCTGATCACCCTGCTGGTGACCTTGGGCGTTCTGATTACGGCATACCAAATCTTCATTCTCGGCATCCCGATGACCGAGGACGAGACCGACGATCTGTGGAACATCGACGCCAAGGTCGAATTCCAGGCGACCCCGCGCGAGCCGGTGAAGCTGCAGATGTTCGTACCGCCGCTGAACCAGGATTACGTGAGCCTCAACGAAAGCTTCATTTCCAACAACTACGGCGTCAGCGTCAACCGTGTCGACGGCAACCGCCGCGTCACCTGGTCGGCCCGGCGCGCCAGCGGCAAGCAGACCCTCTACTACCGCCTGGTCCTGACCAAGCGCTACAGCGGCGAACAGCCGCCGGCCAAGGGCCCGATCTTCCGCGACAGCATCCCGGTCGAAGGCCCCGAGAAGATCGCAGCCGAAGCCCTGCTCGCGCCGATCCGCCAGCATTCGGCGGACGTCGAAACCTTCATCAGCGAGACCATCAAGCGCGTTAACAATGTAAGTGACGACAACGTCAAGCTGCTGCTCGGCGGCGACGCTTCCACCGCCAACAAGGCCAAGGTGGTCGACCTGCTGCTGTCCATCGCCCACGTGCCGATGGAGCGCGTACACACCATTCGTCTGCAGGCCGAAGTAGCTCAATCGCCAGAGCTGTGGCTGCGCAGTTTCAATGGCCAGAAGTGGCTGTATTTCAACCCGGAAACCGGTGAACAGGGCCTGCCGGCAGACCGCCTGGTCTGGTGGATCGGCGATGGTGAACTGGTCAGCCTCGAGGGCGGCCGTCAAGCCGCCGTCAGCTTCAGCCTGAACAACAGCGAGATGAACGCCATTCGCCTGGCCAAGCTGACCGACGAGAACACCGACGCCAGCTTCCTCGAATACTCGCTGTACGGCTTGCCGCTGCAGACCCAGCAGACCTTCATGATCATGGTCATGATCCCGATCGGCGTGTTGGTCATCCTGATCCTGCGCAACCTCGGCGGCCTGCAGACGCTGGGTACCTTCACCCCGGTACTGATCGCCCTGGCCTTCCGCGAAACCCAGCTGGGCTTCGGCATCTTCCTGTTTACCGTGATCACTGCGCTCGGTCTGTCGTTGCGTTCCTATCTGGAGCATCTGAAGCTGCAGATGCTGCCGCGCCTGTCGGTGGTGCTGACCTTCGTCGTGGTGCTGATCGCCGCCATCAGCCTGTTCAGCCACAAGCTGGGCCTGGAGCGCGGTCTGTCGGTAGCGCTGTTCCCGATGGTGATTCTGACCATGACCATCGAACGCCTGTCGATCACCTGGGAAGAGCGCGGCGGCAGCCACGCGTTCAAGGTCGCCATCGGCACCCTGTTCGCCGCCACCATCGCGCACCTGCTGATGAGCGTGCCGGAGCTGGTGTACTTCGTATTCACCTTCCCGGCGATCCTGCTGATCCTGGTGGGCTTCATGCTGGCGATGGGTCGCTACCGCGGCTACCGCCTGACCGAACTGTTCCGCTTCAAAGCCTTCCTCAAGGACTAAGACCATGTTCGGCCTGATCAAGACGTGGAAGGCCCTTGAAGCCAAAGGCATCATGGGCATCAACCGACGCAATGCGGACTACGTGCTGAAGTACAACAAACGGCACCTGTACCCTATCGTCGACGACAAGATCATCACCAAGGAGCGGGCCATCGAGGCCGGCATCGATGTGCCCGAGCTGTACGGCATCATCGAGACCGAGAAAGGCATCGAGAACCTCCACAAGATCATCGAGGGACGCACCGACTTCGTCATCAAGCCGGCACAGGGCGCCGGCGGTGACGGCATCATGGTCATCGCCGACCGTTTCGAGGACCGTTTCAAGACGGTGTCCGGTAAGATCGTCAGCCACGATGAGTTGGAGCAGCAGATCTCCAGCATCCTCTCCGGCCTGTACTCGCTCGGCGGCCACCGTGACCGCGCGCTGATCGAGTACCGCGTGACCCCGGACACCATCTTCAAGAGCATCAGCTACGAAGGCGTGCCGGACATCCGCATCATCGTGCTGATGGGCTATCCGGTGATGGCCATGCTGCGCCTGCCGACGCGTCAGTCCAACGGCAAGGCCAACCTGCACCAAGGGGCCATCGGCGTGGGTGTGGACCTGGCCACCGGCGTGACCCTGCGCGGCACCTGGCTGAACAACAAGATCAGCAAGCACCCGGACACCACCAACGCGGTGGACGGTGTGCAATTGCCGAACTGGGATGGCTTCATGAAACTCGCCGCCGGCTGCTACGAGTTGTGCGGCCTGGGTTACATCGGCGTGGACATGGTGCTGGATCAGGACAAGGGCCCGCTGATTCTCGAGCTCAACGCCCGCCCCGGCCTGAATATCCAGATCGCCAATGACTGTGGTCTGACCCACCGCGCTCACGCCGTCGAAGCTCGCCTGGAAGAACTGAAGGCCAAGGGCATTCAGGAGGACGCCGAAGAGCGCGTGCGTTTCTCCCAGGAGCTGTTCGGCCATATCGTCAGCAAGGAAGTCTGACGCACGCCTGGCCCGTCGCGAGGTCGCTGCGGCCTCGCGACAGGCCGGGTCGTCCTGTAGAGAATCCAGGCTGCGCGCTGTCACTCGCTTGCACACACCTTCATCTCCAAGGGCAACGGCTTATCAGGTCTTTATGCGCTGCCGATACTGGCGCCCACAGCGCATGCTGAGCAGTCGCATCGTACGCCAGGCATCAGCAGCACAGCTGCAACATGCGGCGCTAGGATGAATACTGGCAGCGGACTACAATCGCCCTTTCTAGCCTTCCGACTGCCACGCATGCCAAGCTGCTCCCTGCACCCCCTTCCTTACCGGACAGACCCCAGCGACTACTTCCGGCGCATTCGTCAGGCCCCCGGCGCGGTACTGCTGGATGCCGGGCGCCCGAATGCCGAGCGCGGCCGCTATGACCTGATGAGCGCCTGGCCGTTGGCCGAACTGGCGCCAGTGGCCGACGAATCGGCCAACGCTTTCCTGCAACGCCTGCGCGACGCGCTGCAGAGCCTTGGCCATGCAGAGGCGCCGGCACAGCAGACGCTGCCCTTCGTCGGCGGCCTGATCGGTTACCTGTCCTACGATTTCGGTCGCCGCCTGGAGGCGCTGCCCGAGCAGAGCATCGACGATCTGGGCCTCGAGGATGCGCGGTTCGGTCTCTACGCCTGGGCGTTGATCAGCGATCACCAGCTTGGCACCAGCGCTCTGCTGTTTCACCCGAGCCTGCCGCACGCAGAGCGCCAGCGCCTGCAGGCGCTGTTCGAAGCACCGTACAGCGAAGACCTAGCGCCCTTCCACCTGAGTCAGCCGTTCCAGGCCGATATCGACCAGCACCGCTATCGCCAGGCGATCGAACGCATCCAGAGCTACATTCTCGCGGGCGACTGTTATCAGGTGAATTTCGCCCAGCGCTTTCAGGCACCCTGCGCAGGCGATCCGTGGACGGCTTACCTGGCGCTGCGCCAGGCCTGCCCCACCCCCTTCTCAGGCTTCCAAAGCCTGGGAGATGGCAACGCCATTCTCAGCCTGTCGCCGGAGCGTTTCCTCAAGGTCAGCGCCGGCCAGGTGGAAACACGTCCGATCAAGGGCACCCGGCGCCGAGGCGAAGATGCCGAGGATGACCAGGCGCAGGCGCAGGAACTGCTGGCCAGCCGCAAGGACCGCGCCGAGAACCTGATGATCGTCGATCTGCTGCGCAATGATCTCGGCCGCAGCTGCCGTACCGGCTCGGTCAAGGTGCCGGAGCTGTTCGCTCTGGAAAGCTATCCCAACGTGCATCATCTGGTCAGTTGCGTGACCGCCGAGCTGGCGCCCGACAAGGATGCGCTGGACCTGATCGCCGGCAGTTTCCCGGGCGGCTCAATCACCGGCGCACCGAAGATCCGCGCCATGCAGATCATCGACGAGCTGGAGCCGACCCGGCGCGGACTCTACTGCGGCTCACTGCTGTATCTCGACGTGCGCGGCGAGATGGACAGCTCCATCGCCATTCGCAGCCTGCTGGTCAAGGATGGCAAGGTCAGTTGCTGGGGCGGTGGCGGCATCGTTACCGACTCCCACTGGCAGGCCGAGTACCAGGAGTCGATCACCAAGGTGAAGGTGCTGCTGGAGACGCTGGAGCGTCTGCCAAACAAGCTGGACTAACGAAAACGCCGCGAAATCGCGGCGTTCTTATTCATCGGCCTTACATGCTCAGCTTGCGGTTCGATGCCTTGAGAAATTCCTGTTTGAGGTCCTCATAGCTGTGCACCGCCGGGAACTGCGGGAACTCGCGGATCACGTTGTCCGGCGCGTGGAACAGGATACCGGCGTGGGCTTCGCTGAGCATGGTGGTGTCGTTGTAAGAATCACCCGCCGCGATCACGCGGTAGTACAGGCTCTTGAAGGCAACGACCGACTGGCGCTTGGGGTCCTTCTGGCGCAGCTGGTAGCTGACCACGCGATCGTTCTCGTCGGTGATCAGACGGTGGCACAGCAGGGTCGGGAAACCGAGCTGGCGCATCAGCGGCTGGGAGAACTCGTAGAACGTGTCGGAGAGAATCACCACCTGGAAGCGCTCGCGCAGCCAGTCGACGAACTCGACGGCGCCCTCGAGCGGCTTGAGCGTGGCGATCACGTCCTGAATGTCCTTCAGCTTCAGGCCGTGCTCGTCGAGGATGCGCAGGCGCTGCTGCATCAGCACGTCGTAATCGGGGATGTCGCGGGTGGTCGCCTTGAGCGACTCGATGCCGGTTTTTTCCGCAAAGGCGATCCATATTTCCGGGACCAGTACACCTTCCAGGTCGAGACACGCGATTTCCACAGGCCACTCCTCGGTTGAGCCAAAAAGGAGCCGGCACTCTAGCCGCTGGGCTTGGCTGGCGCAATGCGACCTGCTTATAACTGGAACGAAGGACATCAAGCGCCTTAGTTATTTAGCCGCATAACCGGGCTTTGTTACCATCGCGCCCTCACGCACTCGATCTGGAGTCCTCAACATGGAACTCGACCTGGACGCGCTCAACGCCGAATTCGGCAACCAGCCTGAAAAGCTGGTGCAGTGGGCCATCGGACTGGGCAAACCCGCCATTTGCACCACCAACTTCCGCCCGTTCGAAGCGGTGATCCTGCATATGGTCAGCCAGGTCAAACCGGATATTCCGGTGGTCTGGATGGACAGCGGCTACAACACCGACGCCACCTACCGCTTCGCCGACGAGGTGACGCGCAAGCTGGGCCTCAACCTGATCACTTACCTGCCCAAGCGTTCGCGCGCGCATCGCGAGGCAATCGACGGGCCCCTGCCTGGCCTGGATGATCCGCGCCACGCCGCGTTTACCGAAGAAGTGAAGCTCGAGCCGTTCGCCCGCGCCCTGCGCGAGACCGCACCAAGCGTCTGGTTCACCGCCCTACGCGCCACCGATACCGCCGTGCGTGCGCAGATGGACCCCATCAGCATCAACCCGGACGGCCTGATCAAGGTCGCGCCGCTGCTGCATTGGTCTTCCAAGGACCTCTACCAATACCTGGTCGCTCACGACCTGCCGAACGAGTTCGATTACTACGACCCGACCAAGGGTGAAGATAATCGAGAGTGCGGCCTGCACCTCAGCCACTGATTGGCACTGGCTGGAACGAACATGGCGCCCAAGGGCGCCATGTTTCGTTTCAGCGTCTGCTCAGTGCATTGGCAACTCGACACCCGCGAACAAGTCTTCGAGTTCGGACTTGTTGTGGCACTGCACGGCTTTGGCCAGCATGTCACGGGTCAGGTGCGGGGCGAAACGTTCGATGAAATCGCACATGAAGCCGCGCAGGAAGGTGCCGCGACGAAAACCGATCTTGGTCACGCTGGGCTCGAACAACTCGTCGGCGTCGAGCACCACCAGATCCGGGTCCAGCTTGGGGTCGACGGCCATCTTGGCCACGATGCCGACGCCCAGATTCAGGCGCACGTAGGTCTTGATCACGTCGGCGTCGGCTGCGGTGAATACCACCTTGGGCGTCAGACCGCGATGACTGAAGGCTTCATCCAGTTTCGAGCGCCCGGTGAAACCGAACACGTAGGTGACGATGGGGTGCTCGGCCAGTGCTTCGAGGGTGAGCTTCGGCAGCTTGGTCAACGGGTGCCCCTGCGGCACTACCACGCAGCGGTTCCAGCGATAGCACGGCATCATGATCAGGTCGTTGAACAGTTCCAGGCCTTCGGTGGCGATGGCGAAATCGACACTGCCATCGGCGGCCATCTCGGCGATCTGCGTCGGCGTGCCCTGATGCATGTGCAGTGACACGTCCGGGTACTGCTTGATGAAGGCACTGATCACTGGCGGCAAGGCATAGCGTGCCTGGGTGTGGGTAGTGGCGATGGACAGCGTGCCCTTCTTCTCGTTGGAGAACTCCTGGGCGATCTGCTTGATGCTTTCGACCTTGCGCAGAATCTCGCCGGCGGTGGTGATGATACGCTCCCCGGCAGGGGTCACGCGGGTCAGGTGCTTGCCGCTGCGGGCGAAAACTTCCACGCCCAGCTCATCCTCGAGCAAGCGAATCTGCTTGCTGATCCCTGGTTGCGAGGTGTAAAGGCTCTGAGCGGTAGCCGATACGTTGAGGTCGTGGTGCGCAACTTCCCAGATGTAGCGCAATTGCTGAAGCTTCATATGTTTCCCTCAGAGCAATAAGGCAGATCAACAGCCGCCAATGCCGTATATAACCATATTGTTGGTTTATTCGAATAGCCTAGAACTTTTTACACATTCCCCCTTTATAGATCGCCATGTCCACGATGCTGGAGCATTGGCACCAGATACACCGGCACCTCCGACAACTGCACGATTCGCGCTGCCGTGCGCCCCAGCGGTATGGTCAGGTCCGTGCCATGGCTGTGACTGCCTACGACCAGCAGATCCACCCCAAGTTTCTGCGCCTCCTCGAGAATCACCGCCGGCGGGTCCCCTTGCAGCACCCGCACCGCACGTATCAGTTGAAGATCCTGCTGACCGTCACCCAGCTCGTCACGAAAGCCCTCCAGTACCCGCTGCTCGATGCTGGCCATGACTGTGTTCAGCCCAGTACGGCGAAGCTCTGCAAGCGTGTCCTCGTCCAGATAGGTCTGCAGCACGGATTCGGCGAACAGGCCCATGGGCTCCACCGCGTGTACTACATACAGGTCGGCCTGGAAGCTGCGCGTCAGTGCGAGGGCATGTTGCAGCACATAGGAGGCATAAAGCCCCAGATCGGTGGCATAAAGTATCGAGCGAATCACGCGGCCTCCTCGACTGCTGGCGCAGGCCCTTGATTGAGCTTAGCAGTGCATCAGACAAAGCAAGATCGGCGAGGTTATTTAGGACGAATGGCTATATACAGGCACCTGAGTGCCTGAATCAGGGTCAAGGCAGCAATTCGTTGCTCACACCATGAGGGACGTGACCGGTCGCCACCACCTGGCGAGCCCTTTCGCAGTGGCCGGTCTGGTCGTCGAAGAACACGTCGGCGGCGAAGGCTTCCAGCACCGCCGACTTGTCCAGACCGCCCAGGAAGAAGGATTCGTCCAGGCGGATATTCCACTCGCGCAACGTGCGGATCACCCGCTCATGCGCTGGCGCCGAACGGGCAGTGACCAACGCTGTGCGAATCGGACATTCGGCTTCGGGAAACTCCTGCTGCAGCGCATGCAGCGCGGCGAGAAAGGGCTTGAACGGCCCACCTGGCAGGGCCTGCCGAGCGGACTCACGCTCGTGGTCCTGAAAGGCATTGAGACCGCCACTCTGATAGACCCGCTCGGAGTCATCGGAAAACAGCACGGCATCGCCATCGAAGGCAATACGTAGCTCATTACTGTTGGCCCGGCGGGTACCGCCGGAAAGTAGCGTGGCCGCACCGAAACCCGCTTTCAGCGCGTTGCGCACATCATCGGCGTGGGTGGACAGAAACAGGTGGCAGCCAAAGGCCGCCAGGTAAGGATCGGGGCTGCGACCACCAACGAAGGCGGCGCGGGAAATGCCGAGGCCGTAGTGCTGGATGGAGTTGAACGCACGCAGGCCGGTATCGGCGCTGTTGCGCGACACCAGGATGACCTCGACGCGCTGATCGCTGAGCCGAGCGTTCAACCCGAGCAGCTTCTCCACCAGCGGGAAGGCGTCACCTGGCATCAGCACTTCGTCCTCATGTTCGATCTGATAGCGACGATAGGCTTCCACCCCCTCGCTTTCGTAGATCTGGTGGCTTTCGCTCAGATCGAACAGCGCCCGTGATGAAATCGCCAGCACCAGTTTGTCCCCCAGCCCCTTGCCCATGTTAAGCCTCCCGGCGAGCCTGAATGAAACGTAGCGCCTGATACAGGGCGCGCACCTTGGGCATGTCGAAACCCGCCACATCCGCAGCCGCCAGCGGTGCTTCATAAATGGCGTGCAGTTCGGCCGGCCGCCCCTGGGCGAAGTCGTGATACATGCTCGGCAGGTAATCGGGCATACGCTGCGTCGCCGCCAGCAGTTTGTCCGCATAGCTTTCCGGCATGGTGTAACCCAGCGCCCGGGCGGCCTGCACCACTTCCTGCATCATGTCGCCGATCAGAGCGCGGCTATCGGCGTTGCCCATCAGGCGCTGCGTGTCGGCATCGAGCAACACCGACAGACCGTTGTACGGGATGTTCCACACCAGTTTCTGCCAGCGCGTCTGCGCCAGGTCACGCATCGCTGCAGAGTCCACGCCGGTGCTGCGCAGCAGGCTCGCGCCCTCCTCGGCCAGCGCCAGGCGCGCCTCGTCGTCATCCTGCGGCCCAGAGTGGTAGGCCAGATTGATCGCCCCCAAAGCCTGATGCTCGATCACACCCGGCGCACTGCGGTGAACGCAGATGTAGCAGAGCCCACCCAGCAGGTGCAGATCGTCACTCAGCAGCGGACGCAGCTCATCCTCCACCGCCAGGCCGTTCTGTAGCAGCACCACCTTGGCGCCAGGCGCCGCGGCCTTGGCGATCAACGGCGCCAGCTCGGCATTGGCCGTGGTCTTGGCTCCCACCAGCAGCCAGTCGCATTGCGGCATGTCATCGATATGCTGATAGGCCTGCACTGGCGCCAAGTGCAGGGCGCCGTGCACGCTGCTGTTCAGTTGCAGGCCACGCTCGACAACCGCAGCGTATTCGCTGCGCAGCAAAAAGTGCACGTCATGCCCGGCACGTGCGAGCAGCATGCCGTAGAAGCCGCCGATGGCACCGGTGCCGATGATGCCGATACGCGGCGCGGGGGATTGGGACATCAGGGAAGCTCCTCAGCCGGGCGAAGCAGAGCCTCACCAATGGCGGTCAGCAGATCGGGATGGGTAAGGTGCGCCTGCAATGCGCCAAAGAAATGGCCATCCTTGACCAGAAATAACGAGGGCAGATGGAAAACCTCGTAGCGTGTCACCAATCCGGCGTTATGCCCGGCATCGATCCAGCACAGGCGCTCGACCGGAAGCGGCATACCAGGCAGTGCCTGACGCGCCCAACGACAGCTGGCACAGCCCGTGCTTGTGAACACCAGTAGCGAGGTACCGGGAAGATCGAGCAGGCGGCGGTCAGCATCCAGATCGGTCAATTCCAGTTGTGTCGCTATACTGAAGCCACTGATATCAGTTTGCCTGCATTCGAGGTCGGTGTTCATGCGTAAGTTTCTGCGTCATCCAAGCGACATGCCGGTGGAACTGATCCTGCGCAGACAGGCCTGCATTCCCCGGCAACGGCTGAACAATATCAGCCTGGGCGGGGTTGCATGCAACTCGTTACGCGGCTTTCGCCGCGGTACTTCAATCGAATTGCGCATCCCGCTGCTAGGCGATCAGGCGCGCTATCCCGGGGTGGTGGCCTGGTGTCGGCGCCAGGAAAACGATTACCTAGTGGGCATCGCCTTCCTTGATGAGGACACCTTGTTCCGCGCACGCATGGTCGAACAGGTCTGCCAGATCCAGCATTACCGCCAGCAGCTAGAGCAGGAATCCGGCCAGGCCATCGCCATCGAGCAATGCGCCCAGGACTGGATCGCCAAGCATGCCGCCGGGTTTCCCTATCTGGCTTGAGCACGGCGCAGCCATCATCCGTCCGCTATCAAGTCACTTCATTGCCAATCGATGAGCCCCATTGAACTTAACGCCCATTGTCGCGCAGCCCTGTACGCGCTAAGGTTCGGCTCCCCCTGCGCCAACTAGCTGTGCACCGCCATAGGGGATCGCTGGCGGCCGGCACCCGTGACCTGACGACCTGACCCGATGAATAGCACGATGGCAGATTTACCGATCGACGACCTCAACGTCGCTTCCAACGAAACCCTGATCACCCCCGATCAGCTGAAACGCGAAATCCCCCTGACCGATGCCGCACTGAAGACCGTCGCCCATGGTCGCCAGGTGGTACGCGATATCCTCGACGGCAAGGATCATCGCCTGTTCGTGGTCGTCGGCCCCTGCTCCATTCACGACATCAAGGCCGCTCACGAGTATGCCGAGCGCCTCAAGGTGCTGGCTGCCGAGCTGTCCGACAGCCTGTTTCTGGTCATGCGCGTGTACTTCGAGAAGCCGCGCACCACGGTCGGCTGGAAAGGCCTGATCAACGACCCGTATCTGGATGACTCGTTCAAGATCCAGGATGGCCTGCACATCGGCCGTCAACTGCTGCGCGACCTGGCGGAAATGGGCCTGCCCACCGCCACCGAGGCGCTCGATCCGATTTCCCCGCAGTACCTGCAGGACCTGATCAGCTGGTCGGCCATCGGCGCCCGTACCACCGAATCCCAGACCCACCGCGAAATGGCCTCGGGCCTGTCCTCGGCCGTCGGTTTCAAGAACGGCACAGACGGCGGCCTGACCGTGGCGATCAACGCGCTGCAGTCGGTCTCCAGCCCGCACCGTTTCCTTGGCATCAACCAGGAAGGCGGCGTGTCCATCGTCACCACCAAGGGCAACGCCTACGGTCACGTGGTACTGCGCGGCGGCAACGGCAAGCCCAACTACGATTCGGTCAGTGTCGCCATTTGTGAGCAGGAACTGACCAAAGCCGGCATCCGTCCGAACATCATGGTCGACTGCAGCCACGCCAACTCCAACAAGGACCCGGCCCTGCAGCCGCTAGTGCTGGAGAACGTGGCCAACCAGATCCTCGAAGGCAACAACTCCATCGTCGGCCTGATGGTCGAGAGCCACCTGGGCTGGGGCAACCAGTCGATTCCGAAGGATCTGTGCGACCTCAAGTATGGTGTATCCATCACCGATGCCTGCATCGACTGGGACGCCACCGAGAAGAGCCTGCGCTGCATGCACGCCAAGCTCAAGGATGTGCTGCCCAAGCGTTCTCGCGGCTGAAGACAACATGGCAAAGAAAACGCCGGGCAATGCCCGGCGTTTTCTTGTTCGTTCGTCAAGCGGGATTGTTTCGCCGCCCTTGAGAATTGCGCCTATTGATGCCGCGCACGACGCTCCATGTAGCGCTCGACGTAGGAGCATGACGGAATCACGGTATAACCCTTGCCCTCGGCATACTGCAAGGCATGCTCGGTGAGTGCTGCAGCAATGCCGCGGCCACGCAGGGCGTTGGGTACGAAGGTGCGGTAGATGTCCAACGTCTGCTTACCCAGATCCATATAGGCCAGATAGGCACGATCACCATCGACGGTTGTCACGAACTGGTGACTCGCCTGGTCATGGTGGATGGACAACCCCTCGCTCATCTTCACTCCTCTAGCCGCAACCGTTAGCGGCGCATCTGCTTTTACTTCATACCGGTGCTTTGGCAAAAGCGCAAACTGCTTCTGCACATGCGATCGGCCAAGCTTATCAGGCGCAGAACGGCCCAGCCACGGGCAATCAGATACTCAACAGCGCAATGCAGAGCAACGCCGCTATCACAGGGATCAGCACCGTGATGACGAAGATGTCCTTGTACGCCTGCCTGTGCGTCAAGCCCATGATCATCAGCATGGCGATCACCGCGCCGCAATGCGGCAGCGAATCCAGGCCGCCGGCGGTAATGTTGGCGATACGGTGCAGCACCTCCGGCTCCACGCCCATTTCCAGGTAGCGCGGCGCCAGGGTCTGCATGAATATCTGCAAGCCACCGGAAGAGGAACCGACGATCCCCGATACCACGCTGACCGAGGCGAACACCGACAGCAGTGGCGGCAGGTCCACGGCCAGTATCCATTGGGCGAACTGGGCAAAACCTGCAGTCTGGGTAACGACCCCACCAAAGCCGATCACCGCCGCCGTATTCAACAGCGGCATGATCGAATCGTCCGCCCCCTGCCCCAGCAAACCCAGGGTATTGCGGCGCAAGGCCGGGAACATCAGCACAGCGACGCCAGTGGCGATCACCAGCGCCAGACTGGGCCAGAGAATCGGCTGCGCCTGACTGAAGCTCAGCAGCCCACCCAGTGCACCCTCGCCCGGCAGGACAGCACCTGACAGGGCAAGCAGGCGCGGCAAGAGAATGATGCCCAGCACCACGATGATCGGCACCAGCGCCAGGCCCCAGTGCGGCCCGCTACCTGGTGCGCCGGCGAGCTGCTGCATGCGCTCGTCCTGCGCGTTGGGCTCGAAGCCCTCGCCACGCTCGCGCGCCAGGCGCCACTCCCGCTGCAGATAAGCCATACCCAGGGCGATCATCACCAGCGAAGCGAATAGCCCGATCCAGGCACCGGCGAACAGGTCGGTACCCAGCGCACTGGCGGCGATCACGTTGTGAATCGATGGCGAACCGGGTAACGCCGTCATGGTGAAGGTACCGGCACCGAGCGCCGTGGCGGCGCAGAACAGGCGCTTGGGCAGGTTGGCTTCGCGCATCAGAGTGATGCCCAGCGGATACATGGTGAAGATCACCACGAACACCACCACCCCACCGTAAGTCAGCACCGCACACACCAGCATCGCCACCCACAGCGTGCGCTGCGTACCCAGCCCGCGGGTAATGGCCTGCGCAATGCTGCCGGCCGCCTGGCTGGCCGCCATGACCTTGCCGAAGATCGCCCCACAGAGAAACAGCACGAAGAACTTGCCGGCAAAGGTAAACGCACCCAGTGGGCCGAATGGAAAATGTTCAAGAAGTGCACGAGGTACGGCGACACCATTGCTCAGCGCCACCAGAATCGAACACAGCAATGCTGCGATGAAAATGTTCACGCCGCGCAGCGCCATGAAGATAAGTAGCGCCAGGCCCAGCAAGAGCCCCAAATTCCCAAGCATCGCCATTCCCCTCTTTATTGTTTTAGTTCCAAGCCGGGACAGTTATAACAGTTCGTACAGCCGCTACTGTATGGATTGCGTAACTGACTGTTTTTTAGCCAGCCCCCGTGAGCCGTGCCCTGTAGCCGCCGGGTCAAAGAAAAAAAACTGCAACTCTTGCCCTGGCTCCGTTTACTTACTAAAACTAATAGGTAGTATGTACGCCGGCTAATTTCCCGCAGTTGGGGAATTGCTTTTTATGGAAAACTCCACCTCAAGGGGAACACGATGAACAACGTTCTGAAATTCTCTGCTCTGGCTCTGGCCGCAGTTCTGGCTACCGGTTGCAGCAGCATGTCCAAAGAAACCGAAGCTCGTCTGACTGCTACCGAAGACGCAGCTGCTCGCGCTCAAGCCCGTGCCGACGAAGCCTACCGCAAGGCTGATGAAGCTCTGGCCGCTGCTCAGAAGGCTCAGCAGACCGCTGACGAAGCCAACGAGCGTGCTCTGCGCATGCTGGAAAAAGCCAGCCGCAAGTAATTGCGACTCGTTTTTTCGAAAGCCGTCCCAGGCAACTGGGGCGGCTTTTTTATTGCCTGCGACGGACACTGAACAGCTCCAGCAATCAGGCAATAAAAAGCCCGCCGACATGATTGCGGGCGGGCTTTCAGTGACTCGAAAATCAGAACGGGTTGTCGCTGCTGGCGACCACGCTCTCGGTTTGTGCGGCGATAGGCACCGGCATGCCGTCTTCGGCAGCGACCACTTCGCGGACCATTTCCCAGTCCAGGCGCAGGCCGCTGAGTTCGTCGCGCTTGAGCAATGCATTGATCACCGCCGTATGTTTGTCGACAACGGACGGATCGCCCTCGTCATCGAGCGGCGCGTGGGCCTCCAGGTAGATCTTGCCGCCACTGACGCCGAACTTGTACGGCTCGTTCAGAATGCGTACCGGAGTGCCGACCGGCACCATGTCTGCCAGTTCCAGCACGTTGTGATTGAGCATGCGGAAGCAGCCATGGCTGACACGCATACCAATACCGAACTTCTTGTTCGAACCGTGGATCAGGTAACCCGGGAACGACAGCGTCATCTTGTACGGCCCCAGCGGATTATCCGGGCCAGGCGGCACCACGGTGGGCAGGATGTCACCCTCGGCAGCGTGCTCTTCACGAATGGACTTGGGCGGATACCAGGCCGGGTTCGGCGTCTTCACCGTCACCCGGCCGGTGCCCAGCGGCGAACCCCAGCCTTCCCGGCCGATGCCCAGCGGAAAGGTGTGCACCACGTTCTGCCCCTTCGGGAAGTAGTACAGGCGATACTCGGCCAGGTTGATCACGATGCCCTCGCGCGGGCCCGGCGGCAGCACATAGCGCGTCGGCAGGATAACCTCGGTGCCCTCGCCAGGCAGCCAGGGGTCGACGCCCGGATTGGCGGCGACCATTTCCAGATAGCCAAGATCGTTTGCCGTTCCCAGATCGGCGAAAGTGTCCTCGTACTTGGCCGTGATCACTTGTACCTGGCCCACCACATCTTCGCCTGGCGGCGGCAGTGGAAGTTCGAGAGCCTGAGCTGCGGCACTGGAGCACAGGGCGACCAGAGTCAGGCAGCGGTTGACCGCAGAAAAGCGCGACAACATCCGGGAATACCTTGAAAAGAGTTGAGTGATATTGCGGCGATTGTACACCGCCGTTGGAACGCCTGGCAGACCTCAGCCATCCGCCCAGTTCGAGCACAAACCCTGGCGCTGCGCCTCGAAGGTAGCCAGGCAGGCAGAACAGAGTCGACGATCGCGCAGCCAGACCTTTTCCAGCGCACGCCAACGTGGCTGCGCCGGTAACAAACCGCCACACAATGTGCGATCGGCATGCCCACCCAGGCGCAATTGGCGAGCCACCAGGTGCACGCGCACCTCACGGCAGGCGAACAGATCCAGCTGCTCGTCTGGCTCGATCAGTTGATAGGCATAAAGGGTCCAGGCGGGACGCGGCATCTGGGGCTCCGTGACAGGTCGGCCACATTAGCCGAAAGGCTTGAGGCGGAAAAGCCTCCAGCCATTCAGTTTCCCTCAGCGATGAGGCGGTTACAGCAAGGGCTTGAGCGCCGGCCAGGCATTATCCAGCAGCACGGCCTGTGCGTCCTGAGTCGGGTGAATGCCATCGGCCTGCATCATCCCCGGCACACCACCGACACCCTCGAGGAAGAACGGCACCAGTGCAACCTGCTTCTGCTCGGCCAGGTCAGCGAACACCTGGGCAAAAGCCGTGGTGTAGCGAGCACCATAGTTCGGGGGCAGGCGCATTCCCAGAAGCAGCACTTTGGCACCGGCCGACTGCGAGGCGTCGATCATCGACGCAAGATTCTGTTGCAATTGTGCGGGGGGCTGGCCACGCAGGCCGTCGTTGCCGCCCAGCTCGATGATGACCAGCTCCGGCTTGTGTTCGGCAAGTAGCGCAGAGAGCCGTGCGGCGCCGCCTGCGCTGGTGTCGCCGCTGATCGAGGCATTAACTACGGAGTGCTCGAAACCCTCTTCCCGAAGGCGTTTCTCCAGCAGCGCGACCCATCCCACCCGGCTATCCAGGCCAAAAGCGGCGCTGATACTATCGCCGACCACAAGCAGGGTGCCTGCAACCGCTCCCTGAGCCCAGAACATCAGGGTCAAGGCACCACTGAGCCACCATGCACGCATTTGGAATCTCCATGACTTCGAGCATTCTCGCTGCGCGGAACCTTAGCAAAGTGGTCAGCAGCGCGGAAGGCGAGCTGACCATCCTCCATGATCTCGATCTCGAACTGAGCAAAGGCGACAGCCTGGCCATCGTCGGTAGTTCCGGGTCCGGCAAATCCACCCTGCTCGGGTTGCTCGCCGGCCTCGACCTGCCCAGCGGCGGCGCCGTGCTGCTGGCCGGCAAGAACCTCAGCGAACTCGATGAGGACCAGCGTGCGCGCCTGCGCGCCGAGCATGTCGGCTTCGTATTCCAGTCGTTCCAGTTGCTCGACAGCCTCAATGCGCTGGAAAACGTGATGCTGCCGCTGGAGCTGGAAGGTCATGCCGATGCCCGCCAGCGCGCCCGTGCATTGCTCGAACGCGTAGGCCTCGGCCAGCGTCTGACGCACTACCCACGCCAGCTGTCGGGCGGCGAACAACAGCGCGTGGCCATCGCCCGCGCCTTCGCCGCCGAGCCGGACGTACTGTTCGCCGACGAACCCACCGGCAACCTCGACAGCCATACCGGCGAACGCATCAGCGACCTGCTCTTTCAGCTCAACCAGGAGCGTGGCACCACCCTTGTGCTGGTCACCCATGACGAACGCCTGGCACACCGTTGCCAGCGCCTGATCCGCCTGGAAGGCGGGCATCTGATCGATCGCGTGGAGCCCTGATGAAACGCGTGCCCTTCGCTCGCCTGTTTTCGCTCGCTGCCCGCCAACTGCTGCGCGACGCCCGCGCCGGCGAGTTGCGGGTGCTGTTCTTCGCCTTGCTGGTCGCTGTGGCAGCCAGCAGCGCTATCGGCTATTTCGGCGCGCGCCTGAACGACGCCATGCTGCTGCGCGCCAGCGAATTTCTCGCCGCCGACCTGCGCCTGAGCGGGAGCTCGCCGGCCAGCCAGGAGCAGATCGATGCCGGCCTCAAGCTGGGCCTGGATCATGCCCAGGCGGTGGAGTTTTCCAGCGTGGTCGCCGCAGCGGATGGCATTCAGCTGTCCAGCGTCAAGGCAGCCAACGACGCTTACCCGCTGCGCGGTGAATTGCGAAGCGCAGCCGAGCCCTACGCATCAGAGGAAGTGGGTTCCGGCCCGCGCCCGGGAGAGGTCTGGGCCGAGGCACGCCTGATGGTCGCGCTGAACCTGAAGATAGGGGATGAGCTGGAGATCGGCGCCAAGACTCTGCGTCTAAGCCGCGTGCTGACCTATGACCCGGACACCGCTGGCGATTTCTATAGCCTGACTCCGAGGGTGCTGATGCACCTGGACGACCTCGCTGCGACCGAGGTCGTGCAACCCGGCAGCCGTGTGCGCTTTCGCGAACTCTGGCGCGGCGATGCCGACGCACTGGCGGCCTACCGTCAGGCCGTCGAAGCCGGCCTGGAACCCAATCAACGCCTGGACGATGCGCGTGATGGCAATCGCCAGGTCGGTGGCGCACTCGGCCGCGCCGAACGTTATCTGAACCTGGCCAGCCTGGCGGCGGTGCTGCTCGCCGGTGTCGCGGTGGCCCTGTCTGCCGCACGCTTCGCGGCGCGGCGCTTCGACGCCAGCGCCCTGCTGCGCTGCCTCGGTCTATCACGGCGCGAAGCACTGGCGCTGTTCGGCCTGCAATTGGCGCTGCTCGGGCTGATCGCCAGCGTGCTCGGCGCGCTGCTCGGCTGGGCCGGTCAGCACGTGCTGTTCTACCTGTTACGCGGTCTGATCCCCGATGATCTGCCACCTGCCGACCTGTGGCCCGCTCTCGCCGGAATGGCCACCGGCCTCGTAGCGCTGGCCGGCTTCGCCCTGCCGCCGCTGGCGGCTCTTGGGCGCGTGCCGCCGCTGCGCGTGCTGCGCCGCGACATGCTGCCGGTGCCGGCGGGTTCCTGGCTGGTATACGGCGCGGCGCTGGTCGCGCTGGGCCTGATCATGTGGCGTCTGAGCCTGGACCTGCGCCTGACCCTGGCACTGCTCGGCGGTGGCCTGCTGGCGGCGGTAGTGCTTGGCGGCCTGCTGTTGCTCGGCTTGCAGAGCCTGCGCCGCATGCTGCAGCGCGCCGCGCTGCCCTGGCGTTTGGGTCTTGGACAACTGCTGCGCCATCCATTGGCCGCCGCTGGCCAGTCGCTGGCGTTCGGCCTGATCCTGCTGGCCATGGCGCTGATCGCCCTTCTGCGTGGCGAGCTGCTCGACACCTGGCAGGACCAGTTGCCGGAGGATGCGCCCAACCACTTCGCCCTCAACGTGCTGCCGGCAGAACGCGATGCCTTCGCCGCACGCCTAGCCGAACTATCGCCACACCCGGCGCCGCTGTATCCGGTGGTGCCCGGTCGGCTGATCATGATCAACGACGAGCCGGTGCGCCAACTGGTGACCAAGGAAAGCCGCGGCGAGCGCGCCATCCAGCGCGACCTGAGCCTGACCTGGGCCGAAGAGCTGCCATCGGACAACCTGATCACCGCCGGCAATTGGTGGGGCGCGGCGCACGCCAGCGAACTACCTGGCGTTTCCGTCGAGGCCGAGCTGGCTGAAAGCCTGCAGTTGAAACTGGGCGACCGCCTGCGCTTCAATGTCGGCGGCATCGAGCGCGAAGCGCAGGTCAGCAGCCTGCGCCAGGTGGACTGGGACAGCTTCCAGCCCAACTTCTACATGATCTTCGAGCCGCAGACCCTGCAGGACCTGCCCGCCACCTACCTGACCAGCTTTTACCTGCCACCCGGCCAGGACGCGGAATTGGTCACCCTCAGCCGCGCCTTCCCCAGCGTCACCCTGCTGCAGGTCGACGCACTGCTGGCGCAACTGCGCAGTATCCTCACCCAGGTCACCCTGGCCATCGAGTACGTGCTGCTGTTCGTACTCGCCGCCGGCATTACCGTGCTCCTGGCCGGACTGCAGGCCACGCTGGACGAGCGCATTCGCCAGGGTGCGTTGCTGCGTGCCTTGGGCGCCGAGCGCAAGTTGCTGATCAGCGCCCGCCGTGCCGAGTTCGGTCTGCTGGGCGCTGCCGCCGGCCTGCTTGCCGCGCTGGGCTGCGAGCTGGTGAGTTTCCTGCTCTACCGTTATGCCTTCGACATGAGCTGGCAGCCTCACCCCTGGTTGCTCCTGCTGCCCGTGATCGGCGCGCTGCTGATCGGCCTGGCCGGCGTACTCGGCACCCGCCGCGCTCTGAATGCCAGCCCCCTGAGCGTATTGCGCGAAGGCTGAGCCTGGAGGAAGGGGTTTGCTAGACTGGCGCCCCTTTGCCCCTCTAAGAGACACCATGAGCCGCTATCGCCCCCCTCGCCCCGCCGGCACGCCCTTGATCACGCCTGAAGGCGAAGCGCGCCTGCGCGCCGAGCTGCACGAGCTGTGGCATGTGCGCAGGCCACAGGTGACGCAATCGGTCAGCGAAGCGGCGGCCCAGGGCGACCGTTCGGAAAACGCCGAGTACACCTACGGTAAGAAGATGCTGCGCGAAATCGACAGCCGCGTGCGCTTTCTCACCAAGCGCCTGGAAAAGCTCAAGGTGGTCAGCGAAAAACCGTCCGATCCGAACAAGGTGTACTTCGGCGCCTGGGTCACCATCGAAGACGAGGACGGCGAACAGTCACGCTACCGTATCGTCGGCCCTGACGAGCTGGATCTGAAGCAGGGCCTGATCAGCATCGACTCGCCACTGGCGCGCGCCCTGGTCGGCAAGGAACTGGACGCCGAGGTTCGCGTGCACAGCCCCAGTGGCGAGAAGACCTGCTACATCGTCGAGATCGACTATTCCTAGACACTGCCCCGCCCTACGTCAGCATATTAGCGCCGGGTAATCAGCCCCTGACGCGCCACACGCACCAGCTCACCTACGGTTTGCGCCAGATCCTCGGCGCACGGGGCCTGGATCACCGCCAGGTCGAAGCTGTCCCGCGCGAAGCGGCTCAGCGATTCGCCGTTCTGTACGAACTGGATGCGAAACGCACGCGACCCGGCCCAGCGCTTGGGCCAGCCTTCGAGATAACGCAGCAAGGTGGGCTGATGGCTACCGCCGAGCAGCACGCGCGGATTGCGCAGCAGCAGGCCCGAGGTGATGGGCGCCAGGCGAATAAGGGGTTGGGGACAGATCATGGTCGAGTCTCCGCCTCGAGAATCCCGCTGGGCAGCGGTGGGAGGCGACACCGAACCAGCGCTTTAGCGGAATTTCAGGTGCTGATGACAACACCCTGTGGCGCCCCGCAAGTAGCTGTTTAAATCGGCGCAGGGCGCATCCTAGAGAAGCCCACGGCAAACTGTCAAGGCGCGCTCCGCTGCCAGCCTGACCTTTGATTGGCCGACGGCCCACGCGCCGCTATGCCGGTCCCCCGAAACCCTCGCCATCCGTCCTCGGACAGCGCAATGTGCGGCCATGCGCGTGCTACGGTGTGTCGGCACGTAACAGAACTTAGCCGACGTTATCGGCACACGATAGGCTCAGTAGCAAGCAAAGTACCGGAATAGAGGCCTTACGCAAAAATGCTGGGCAATGGCATGTTTCCTGCCATCGTTCTTGCGCCGTACGTGCCACGGGATGGGTGCGATCGCCTGGCAGGAAGCTTTCCAATCAATCCATCGAGAGCGCCCATGAAGAACAATAAAACCCTGCTCGCCCTCTGCCTCGGCGCCGGCCTGCTCGCCAGCGGCCAGACCCAGGCCGCCTGGTTCGGCTCCTCAGGCTACACCCAGACCCAATATCCCATCGTCCTCGGCCACGGCATGCTCGGCTTCGACAGCATCTTGGGCATCGATTACTGGTATGGCATTCCGGCCGCCCTGCGCCGTGACGGCGCCAGCGTCTATGTCACCGAAGTCAGCCAGCTGGACACTTCGGAAGCGCGCGGCGAGCAATTGCTGCAGCAGGTCGAGGACATCGTCGCCATCAGCGGCAAGGGCAAGGTCAACCTGATCGGCCATAGCCATGGCGGCCCGACCACGCGCTACGTCGCTGCGGTGCGTCCGGACCTGGTCGCCTCGGTCACCAGCGTCGGCGCACCGCACCGGGGCTCAGCCACTGCCGACTTCCTCAAGGGCATCAGCGATGGACCCACCGGCCCGGTCGCCACCCCGCTGCTTGCGGGCATCGTCAATGGCCTGGGTACGCTGATCAACTTCCTCTCCGGCAGCTCCAGCACCACGCCGCAAAATGCCCTGGGTTCGCTGGAATCGCTCAACAGCGAAGGCGCAGCGCGCTTCAACGCCAAGTTCCCGCAGGGCATTCCCACCAGTGCCTGTGGCGAAGGGGCCTATAGCGTGAACGGCGTGCGCTATTACTCCTGGAGCGGCACCAGCCCGCTGACCAACGTGCTCGACCCCAGTGACCTGCTGATGGGCGCGTCCTCGCTGACCTTCGGCAACGAGGCCAACGACGGCCTGGTTGGTCGCTGCAGCTCGCGCATGGGCCAGGTGATCCGTGACAACTACCGGATGAACCACCTCGACGAGGTCAACCAGACCCTGGGCCTGACCAGCCTGTTCGAGACCGATCCGGTGACGGTCTACCGCCAGCACGCCAACCGCCTGAAGAACGCCGGGCTCTGAACTGCTGTTGCTCGCAGGGTGCGCACAACGCACCCTGCGAGGTATCAGCGCTGAGCAACGGTTCGGATCGCGATCCGACGTCTTACTGGAACCTGCCGTGAAGAAAGCCCTGTTCGCCCTGCCTCTACTGATCGCCGCCAGCCTGGCGTTGATGCTTTATCTACAACCCGGGCACCAGCCCACTCAACTCCCTTCTCCCGCCGCCGTGATGGCGCCGCCATCCGCAGCAGAGCCGACTGCCGAGACCACAGCGCCGCGCAGCGAAGACAGACCGAACAAGGCTGCCAGGCTGGCCCTGCCCAGCTCCTTTGTCGGCACCGAAGTCGACGGCAGCTTTCGCGTCGATGCTGCCGGCAATCTGATCGTCAGCGAGGATATCCGGCGGATCTTCGATTACTTCCTCGCCAGCATCGGCGAAGAAAGCCTCGATGCCAGCGTTTCGCGGCTACGCAAATACATCGACAGCCGGCTTCAGGAGCCATCGCGAGCCCGTGCCCGGACGCTGTTGGAGCAGTACCTGAGCTACAAGCGTGAGCTGGTGCTGCTTGAGCGTGACCTGCCGCAAATGGCCAGCCTGGATGCCATGCGCCAGCGCGAGAGCGCCGTACAGGCCTTGCGCGCGCGCCTGTTCGACAACGAGACGCACCTGGCCTTCTTCGCCCGCGAGGAAGGCTATAACCGCTTTACTCTGGAGCGCCTGGCCATCCAGCACGACGCCCGCATGAGTCCCGAAGAAAAAGGCATTGCCGTCGACCGCTTGCGTACCTCCCTGCCCGAAGAGCTACAGGACGCCGTACTGCCGCAACTGCAACAGGAACTACGGCAGAACACAGCGCGGCTGCAGGCCGAGGGCGCCAGCGCAGCGCAGATCCGCCAGATGCGCCAGCAACTGGTCGGTGCAGAAGCCACCACGCGTCTTGAGGCGCTGGATAGCCAGCGGGAGAATTGGCAGCAACGTCTGGGCGACTACATCGCCGCGAAAGCGCGTATCGAGGCCAGCGAAGGCCTCAGCAGCGGAGACAAGCGTGCAGCGATCGAGGCTCTGGCTGCAGAACGTTTCGATGAGCGCGAACGCCTGCGTCTGGATGCCGCCGAACAGTTGGCGGCGAGCAAGAAGCAGTAGCGTCAGGCGCTGTCGCGCATCACCAGTTCGAAACCGACGTCGATACAGTGCTGCTCCGGCGTTTCACCGCGCATCAGCGCCAGCAGCATGTTCGCCGCCAGCTCGCCGATACGACCGCGCGTGGTGCGCACCGTGCTCAGAGCAGGATGCATCCAGGCCGCCGCCGGCAGATCGTTGAAGCCGGCGATAGCCAGGCGTCCCGGCACGTCCAGGCCCAGCTGGCGCGCACGGAACAGCGCGCCCATGGCCAGGTCGTCGTTGTTGAAGAACACCGCATCGATCTGCGGTTGCTGCGCCAGCAGGCGATCGAGCAACTCGGCGCCCAGGCCGATCGACGACAGCTGCGGCGTCAGCAGCTCCAGCGCCGGATCATGGCGATTGAGGTACTGCATCACCTGGCGATAGCCCTCGGCGCGCTGCAGGGTACGCGGGTCGAGCTGCGCCGCGGCGAAGGCGACGTGACGATAACCGCGCTGCACCAGGGCACGGGTCATGGCAGCGCCGGCCTCGACCTGCGAAAAGCCGACGCAGTAGTCCTCCGGCTCTTCGCTCAGCTCCATCAGCGTCACCAGCGGGCAGCTGCTGGCACCGAGGATTTCACGCGCCGCATCGCTGCGCTCGAAGCCGGTGACCAGCATGCCCGCCGGCTGGTGCGCCAGGTAGGAACGCAGCAGGCGCTCGTCCTCCTCGACCCGGTAGTGGCTGACGCCGATCATCATCTCGAAACCGGCCGGCATCAACACGCGCTGGATGGCCTCGACGGTATCGACGAACACCGAGTTCGACAGCGACGGAATCACCACCGCCACCAGGTTCGAGCGCGAACTGGCCAGCGCCCGCGCAGCCGGATTGGGCACGTAGCCCAGCGCCTGCGCAGCCCGCATCACCTGTTCACGCAGCGCATCGGACACCCGCCCCGGCTGCGACAACGCGCGCGAAGCAGACATCAGCGAGCAACCCGCAGCCTTGGCCACATCGGATAGGGTGACGCGTTCAGCGGACCGGCGACGGCGTTGAGTCATAGCGCCTCCATTGTTTACCAGCGGGCGATTCTACCAGCCCCGCCAGTGAATAAAGCGCGGGACACGCCGCCCGGGGTAGCGCCACCATGCAAGGAGCGTTACCACCTGCGTGCCCCGCTAAACCTCGAACCTGACCAGCTTTGGCTGTGCGCTACCTGGCCTGAGCCTGAGCAAGTTCTTGCAAAGCTTTGCTGCGCTCCAGCCCTCTCACATAAATGGGCGAGGGGGCCAAGCGCGCAGCCTTAACTGAACAGCATTGCTTACAAAGCAGCCTTCTCGGCTCCGGCCTGAACCTGATCGAACAGCTGCTGGCCGACCGTGTCGACGACCTTCTGGATCGCCGGCGCGGCCTGGTCACGCATGCGCTGTACTTCGGCCGGCTCCACTTCGTTGATCTGCATGCCCTTCTCCTTTAGCTCGGCCAGGGCGCGAGCTGCTTCCTCGCGGGTGTCCTTACGCTCGAAGTCGCGTGCCTTCTTGGCCGCCTCCAGCAGGATGTTCTGCTCGGTCTGCGATAGGCCGTCCCACCAGCGCTTGGACACGGTGACAATCCACGGGCTGTACACGTGGTTGGTTACGGTCAGGTACTTCTGCACTTCGTAGAACTTCGAGGAGAGGATGGTGTTGAACGGGTTTTCCTGGCCGTCGACCGCCTTGGTCTCCAGCGCGGTGAACAGCTCGGAGAACGGCAGCGGCACGGCGTTTGCGCCCATCAGCTTGAAGGTCTCAAGGAATACCGGGTTGGGCATCACGCGCAGCTTGACCCCGGAGAAGTCCTCCAGCTTGTTGATCGGACGACTGTTGTTGGTCAGGTTGCGGAAACCGTTCTCCCAGTACACCAGGCCGACCAGCCCCTTCTCTTCCAGCTTGTCCATGACCTGGCGACCGACCGGACCGTCCAGTACCACATCGGCCTGCTCGGCGCTGCTGAACAGGAACGGCGTGTCCCACACCGCCATTTCCTTGGTGATGCCCACCAGCGTTGCGGTGGAGCCGACCATCATTTCCTGCGCACCGCCAATCAGCGCGCTCTGCATCTGATCATCGGAACCCAAGCTGGCGGCACCGAAGGTACGCACCTTGAGCTTGCCG
The DNA here is from genome assembly GCF_940789645.1 of Pseudomonas sp. Marseille-Q0931. Classification (NCBI taxonomy): domain Bacteria; kingdom Pseudomonadati; phylum Pseudomonadota; class Gammaproteobacteria; order Pseudomonadales; family Pseudomonadaceae; genus Pseudomonas; species Pseudomonas sp. Marseille-Q0931. Next base: position 1,217,015 of record NZ_CALNWT010000001.1, read on the forward strand.
TCGGAGGCCTTGGCCACCTCCTCGGCGAACAGCTTGGCCGCGCGGCCCTGGTTGCTGTTCTCGTTGAGGCCGTAACCGAAACGGATCATGCGCGAACGCACGTCATCGGCGTGAGCGGTGAAACTGGCGAGCGGGCTGCACAGCATGGCAGCGGTGAGGATGGCGAGCAGCGGACGTTTCATTGGGTCTACCTCTTATTGTTGTGGATGTTGCCGGCGCGCCAACGCCGGTGGGTCAACTCAGCGCAACCAGGCCAGCGGCACGGTGACGATGGCGGGGAACGCCACCAGCGCCACGACGATGGCCAGATAGATCAGGAAGAACGGCATGACGCCGCGCACCAGCACCTCCATGCGTAGCTTGCCGATGCCTCCGACGACGTTGAGCACCGTGCCGACTGGCGGAGTGATGAGGCCGATGGAGCCGATCAGCACGAACATCACGCCGAAATACACCGGATCGACGCCGGCCTTGATCGCGATGGGCGCGAGCACCGGGGCCAGAATCAGGATGGTCGGGGTCAGGTCCAGCACCATACCCACTGCGATCATCAGCAGCATGATCGCCAGCACCAGCAACCGCGGATGCTCGGCCAGCGGCCCGAGCATGGCGCCGATCTCGTCCGGCAACTGCGCCAGGGTAATCATGTAGGCCGATACCGTGGCGGCCGCGCAGAGGAACATCACCGACGCCGTGGTGCGACTGGCGCGGGTCAGGGTTTCCATCAGGTCGCTCCAGCTCAGCTCACGGTAAAGCAAGGTGGACACCGCCAGCGCATAGACCGCCGCGACCACGGCCGCCTCGGTAGGCGTGAAGATGCCGAAGCGCAGGCCGCCGACGATGATCACCGGCAGCATCAGCGCCGCCACACCGTCGATCAGCACCCGGCGCCGCTCGGCGGCACTGGCCTTGGGCGGCGTCGGCTCGGTGAAGCCACGCGCGATCAGGGTCCAGGCGATGATCAGACCTGCGCCCATGATCAGTCCCGGCACCAAGCCGGCCATGAACAGCTGGCTGATGGATGTATTGGTGACCACCCCGTAGATCACGAAGGGCATCGACGGCGGAATGATCGGCGCGATGATGCCGCCAGCGGCGACCAGGCCAGCCGAAGAATGCACTGGGTAACCACGCTGACGCATCATTGGCAGCAGCAAGGTGGCGAGCGCCGCGGTATCGGCCAGGGCCGAACCGGACATGCTGGCCAACAGCACGGCGGCCGCGATGGCGACGTAGCCGAGGCCGCCGCGCAGGTGACCGAAATAGGCCTGGGCCATGGCGATGATGCGCCGGGAAATACCGCCGGCGTTCATCAGCTCGCCGGCCAGGATGAAGAACGGCACCGCCAGCAGCGGAAAGCTGTCGGCACCAGCGAGCAGGTTCTGCGCCAGCAATTGCACGTCCCAGAAGTCCAGGTACCACATCAGCACGGCCGCGGTGAGGATCAGGGCGAACGCAATGGGCATGCCGAATGCCATGAACCCCAGCAGGGACGAAAGAAATACCGCGACAGTCATCGGCAGGTCCTCGGTGGGCAGTGCCCGTCTTGTTGGAATTGGGGCAGCATTATTCGACGTGAGCCTGGGTCAGCGTTACCTGTGGCGCACGCCGCCAGAGGTTGATCAGTTGCACCACGGCGAGAATCGCCAGCACCAGCATGCTCGCCAGCACCGGCAGCATGGCTAGCACCACGGGGTATCCGACCACCGTACTGACGTTGCCCCAGCCGAACTGCACCTGATTCCAGGCGCCCCAGGCCGAGAGCAGGCTGGCCCCGGCAACCAGCATCCAGCTCAGCGAATCCACCAGGCGTTGCGCCAGCAACGGGAAGCGGTCGCGGATCATGCGAAAGGTCATCAGCTCGCCACGGCGCATGCCGGAGGCCACGCCGACGAACACCAGCCAGACGAAGGCCAGGCGCGACAGTTCCTCGGCGCCCGGCCAGCCGGTGCCGAATGCATAGCGCAGCACCACGTTGGCGAACACGGCCACCACCATGAACGCCATCAGAACGGCCATCAGGCCATCGGTCAGGCGGTCGAACAGACGCGCGATACGGCCCTCATAGATTGGCTCGGCACCCAGTTGCGCCGCCTGGTTAGCGCTATCAATCTCGCTATCGAGAACATCCTGAGCTTCGCTGGAAACCGCCTCCGTGGCATCGCGGCGCACCCAGGCCTGGATTTCGGCCACTACAACTTGCCGGGGCTGCTGCGCATCCACGACCCGTACATGCGGCTCACCCGCCGGGCTTTCGAGAGTGGCGAACTGGCTGTCGACCAGGGAGATCGGCATGAAATGTCCGGGCCGGGCACCGACACGCTGCACCGCAGTGGCGTGGTCGATATTCAGGTGAACGAACTGCAGGCCGGGAATGGCCTGACGCAGGCGCTCACGGTAGGCACGCTTGAGCGCCGAACAGGCCAGCACGAAACACTCGCCGGCGGCCTGCGCTGCCAGCATCTGCTCGCACAGCGCATCGAGCCAGTGGCGGCGATCCTCGTCGCTCAGCGGGATACCCGCACGCATGCGCTCGACGTTTTCGGCAGGATGGAAATGATCGGCTTCGATATGGCGCCAGCCCAGTGCAGCTGCAACCGCCTGGCTGATTTCGCTCTTGCCGGAACCACTGACCCCCATGACCACGAGCGTGGTGCGGGCAGGCAGTGCGGAAGGCTGCTGTTGCATGGGAACTCCATGGGCACCATCGAGGTGGGCCGCTCATTGTTTGAGCCGGATGTTAGCGCTATCCAAAACGTTCGACAATCCCCCGTTTTCAACATTTTTTGCGGCATTGCCGGGCGACCTGCGTCCAACTGACGCAAAACTTCGCCGGCCCGGGTCAGCCACGAAGCCCGGCCGAGCCATTAACCGAAGACAGGGTCGCGACTCGACCTGGCGGTTCCCAACCCGCCTGAATACGGCTAGAGTCGCATTCATTCAGGGCTCGCCCGTGCACTTCAGGGCGAACCGGCAAAACAACAAAAGGCTGCGAGCCAACGCACCATTGGAAGGAGTGCCCATGAGCATCCATTCGCCCGGGGCCTGCCCCAGCGATCTCACTGCTTTCGTGGCCGATCATTTTCCGGAACGCCGCATTCATCCGGACGAACAGATCGCCCGTTCCTGGTACCGCAGCGTGATGCAGCATCGTCTCGATCCACATGGACAGGGCGAGAAGCATGTGTTGACCGCAGAGGAATTGCGCGAACACCAGCGCTCGCATCAGGACTACCTGAGCATCGCCGGTCAGGGTGTCACCGGCCTGGCCAAGCGCGTAGTACCGGCCGGCTTCGCCGTGCTGCTCAGCGACGAACACGGCGTTACCCTCGATACCCGCCTGCCGCTACAATACGAACTCTATACCCAGGCCGGGCTGATCGTCGGGGCCTGCTGGGACGAATCCACGGTCGGCACCAATGGCATCGGCACCGCATTGGCCTCGCGCCAGGCCATGACCATTCACCACCAGGAACACTTCCTGGTTTCCAACTTCCGCCTGAGCTGCTCGGTGGCGCCGATCTACGACGCACAGAACCTGCTGCGCGGCTGCCTCAACGCCACCTGCCTGAACAGCGCCGGCCCCAAGGAGGCGCAGTACCTCACGTTGCAGTTGGTGATCATGTACGCGCGGATGATTGAGAACGCCAGCTTCCGCCAGCGCTACCGCGACCGCATGACGCTCTCGGTGAAATCCCACGATGACATCAGCGACCTGGCCAACGAGCAGTTGCTGGCCCTCGATGAACAGGGGCGGATCATCGGGGCCAACCATGCGGCCTTCGTCAGCTATCAGCAGGAACGCCAGATCGACCTGCTCGGCAGCCGTATCGACCAGTTGCTCCCGGCTGGGGTCGACGAACTGCTGAGCCTGAGCAACGGCGGCGCGCGCAGCCTCAACCTGCGCACCCTGCAGGACGACGCGCCGGTCGGCGTCAGCCTGCGCGTCCCCGCTGTCCAGCCGCAAACGCGCGCCCGCCCGGCGTCTGCCAACAGCAGCGAACATCCCGACCTGCAACGCCTGGGCGGCAACGATCCGCGCCTGCAGGACGGCGTGCGCCGCCTGCGCAAGTTACTGGACAAGGACATCCCTATCCTCATCACAGGGGAAACCGGCACCGGCAAGGAAGCCTTCGCCCGCGCCATCCACCAGGCCAGCGCGCGTGCCCGCGGCCCCTTCGTGGCACTGAACTGCGCGGCGATTCCGGAAAGCCTGATCGAAAGCGAGTTGTTCGGCTATCGCGGCGGCAGCTTCACCGGCGCCAACAAGAAGGGCATGAAAGGCAAGCTGGAACTGGCCAATGGCGGCACCCTGTTCCTCGATGAGATCGGCGACATGCCGGCGCATCTGCAGACCCGTCTGCTGCGCGTGCTGGCTGAGCGCGAGATCTTCCCACTGGGCGCCGAAACTCCGCTGCCGCTGGATGTGCAGTTGATTTCCGCCACCCACCAGGACCTCGCGCAGATGATCGCCAGCAAGGCATTTCGCGAGGATCTGTTCTACCGCCTCAACGGCATGCCTCTGGCCCTGCCTGCACTGCGCGAGCGCAGCGATCGGGATACGCTGATCGACAGCCTGCTGCGCAACCACGGCCCATTGCGGCTGACCGACGCGGCGCGCCAGCGTCTACTCGAGCACCCCTGGCCCGGCAATATTCGCCAGTTGTCCAGTTGCCTGCGTTATGCCGCGGCACTGGCCGAGGATGGTTGTATCGACCTGGACTGCCTGCCGGCCGAACTGCAGCAGCCTGCCCTGCCCGGCGCGTCTGTGCAGGCGCACGAAGGTCGCCTCGTCAGCCGCCTGGAGAATGACGAAGCACGCCATCTGCAGGCAGCGCTGCGCGAACACCACTGGAATATCAGCGCCGTGGCCGAGGCCTTCGGCGTGGCCCGCTCGACCCTGTATCGCAAGATGAAGAAGTATGGGATCGTGCAGCCCAATGCGCTGTTTTGAGCTGATTGCTCAGCCACGGGTCCTGATCGCTCCCACGCTCCGCGTGCGTGCCATCAAAATCAGCGATGCGCCGCTATTGGGGCAAAAGAGCTTCGCGGACAAGTCCGCTCCCACAAGATGACCGTGCCGCATGCTCGCGTAGGAGCGGCTTCAGCCGCGATACCTCGGTTCCATGCAGATGGGAGCCATCAGATCAGCGATGCGCCTCTGTTGAGGCCAAAAGCTTCGCGGACAAGTCCGCTCCCACGATATGAGTGCTGGCAGCTCACTGTCCTGTGGGAGCGGACTTGTCCGCGAAAAAAATCCCTGCCTCGCCAACAGCACCAGCGCCTGTTCCTGCAGACAAAAAAGAGCGGGCCAGCACTGACGCACCGGCCCGCCCAAAGGTCACTCCTTATTCCTGTGCGTAGATCACATGGGTGTGGGTGTACTCGTACAGCCCATGCTTGCCATCTGCGCCGCCGATCCCGGACTTGCGCGTACCGGCGTGGAAGCCCTGCATCGCCTCGAAGTTCTCGCGATTGATGTAGGTCTCGCCGAAGTCCAGCTCGCGGCTGGCCTTGAGCGCGGCGCTGAGATTGCGGGTATAGATCGACGAGGTCAGGCCATACTCGCTGTCGTTGGCGCGGGCGATGGCTTCGTCGAGATCATCGACGATCTGGATCGGCAGCACCGGGCCGAAGATTTCCTTGCGCATGATCTCCATGTCGCTGGCGCAGCCGGCCAGCACCGTGGGCTGGTAGTGGAAGCCTTGACCCAGGTCGGCCACCGCACCACCAGTCATTACCTGCGCGCCCTGCCCGACCGCGGTGCGCACCATCTGCGCGACCTTGTCGAGGCCGGCCTGGTTGATCAGCGGGCCCATGTCCAGATCGGCCTGGGCGGACGGGTCACCATACCGGGTCGCCGCCATCGCCGAGGCGATCTTGTCGATAAACTGGTCAGCCACCTTGCGCTCGACATAGACGCGCTCGGCGCAGTTGCACACCTGCCCGGTATTGATCACCCGCGAAGCCTTGATGGCGTTCACCGCCAGGTCCAGGTCGGCGTCGGCCAGGACGATGGCCGGCGCCTTGCCGCCCAGTTCCAGGTTGAGCTTGGTGATATGCGGCGCAGCGGCGGCCATGATCCGCGAACCGGTACCAACGCTGCCGGTGAAGCTGATCAGATCGACACCGGCATGGCTGGTCAGCGCACTGCCCGCGCCAGCGCCCGTGCCGCCGACGACGTTGAACACGCCAGTCGGCAGGTCCACTTCAGCCACCAGCTTGGCGAACTCGAAGCAGTTGATCGGGGTTTCTTCGCTGGGCTTGATCACGATGGTGTTGCCGGTCAGCAACGCCGGCGCCATCTTGCGGGCGATGAGGAAGAACGGGAAGTTCCACGGCAGGATGCCGGCCACCACGCCCAGCGGCTTGCGCAGCAGGAAGATGTGCTCGCCGGCACGGTCGCTGGTCAGCACCTCGCCTTCCAGGCGGCGCGCCCACTCGGCCATGTAATCGAGGTAATCAGCGGTGAAGTTGACCTCCACCTCGGCCAGCGCCGGCACCTTGCCGCCTTCGCGGGTGATGATTTGCGCCAGGCGCGGGGCGTTGGTGCGCACCTTCTCGGCGATGCGCCGCAGGTAGCCGGCACGCTCGATGGCCGGCCTGGCGGCCCAGCCTTTCTGCGCCTTGCGTGCGGCGGCGATGGCGCAGTCGACCTGCTCGTTGCTGGCCTCGGGAATGCGCGCCAGCAGGTCGCCGGTAGCCGGGTTGCGCACTTCGATCAGCTTGTCGCTGCCGACGAAGGCGTTGTCGATGTAGTTCTGGTAAGTGGTTTCGCTCATGGTCGCTCTCGCTATACGGAGTGGGCGGACGAGCGCATGCCAGGCCGGCATGCGCCCGCGGGGCACCTCTAAAAACTACCTGCGTTGCCATCGCTGCGTTAAAAACAGGCTCGGGCGCGAGTCCGATCAAAATGCTCATTTACAACTCGTAAAGTCGAACGCGACTCCGACCGTTTTTCGCCTGTTCTTGCCTTGCGCTGGCTGCCTCACCTACGTTTTTAGAAGCGCCCCGTATGGGTCAGTTGGCGCTGAATTTCTTCCAGGCGTCGCCTTCTTCCTGAAGGTCGTGGGCGCGCTTGATCAGGTACTGGTGAATCTGATCGACCTGCTTGGCATCGAAGGCCTCGGCGAACGACGGCATGCCGTCCGGCACGCGGCCGCCGTAGAGGATGCCGAGGAACATCTGGTGCTTCTCCGGCGCCATCTTGCGCAGATCAGGCAGCACGCCGCCGCTGACGGCATGGATGCCGTGGCACTGCGAGCAGTAGCTGTCGTACAGCTTGCCGCCCGCCTTGACGGTTGCCGCATCGCCAGTCAGCGCTGGTGGCTTCGGTGCATCGGCCAATGGCGCCGGCTCCTGCAGCTTGGCGGTACCGCCGAGCTTGTAGGTCAGCACTTGGGCGTAGGGCTGCACGCCGGCACGCAGCGACAGGGCACCGGCGAAGGTGGAGAACGCGCCGCCCCAGCCGGCCATGAAGGTGACGTACTGCTCGCCGTCCACCGAGTAGGTGATCGGCGCGGCCATCACGCCACTGGCGGCGGGTTGCTCCCAGAGTTTCTTGCCGTCCTCGGCGGCGTAGGCGATCACCCGGCCATCGGCGCTGCCCTCGAACACCAGGTTGCCGGCGGTGCTCAGCGTGCCGCCGTTGAAGATGGTGATGTAGGGCACTTCCCAGGCGGCCTTCTGCTTCACCGGATCCCAGGCGATCAGCTTGCCGGACCAGGACCTGGCCATCTCCAGCAGGCCATCCGGGCCTTCCGGCATCATGCCGGTGCGCAGGCCGAGCTGGTACATGCTCTTGAACGGGTTGCGCGCCGGCGCCTCCGGGATGTGCTCGTAGTAGGCGGACATGATGTGCGCCGGGATGTAGACCAGGCCGGTCTTGGGGTTGAACGACATCGGATGCCAGTCGTGCGCGCCCCAGAACGCCGGAGTGACCAGCTTGCGCTTGCCGTCCTTCCAGTAGGCGGCGGCCTCGTCGTCGACGATGGGCCGGCCGGTCTTCATGTCGATGCCCTTGGCCCAGTTCACCGGCACGATGTTCTCGGCCGACAGCAGCTCGCCGGTGGCGCGGTCGATGACGTAGAAGAAGCCGTTCTTCGGTGCCTGCATCAGCACCTTGCGCTCTTTGCCGTCGATCTCCAGCTCGGCGAGGATCATGTGCTGCGTGGCGGTGAAGTCCCAGGCATCGCCCGGCGTGGTCTGGTAGTGCCAGGCGTACTCACCGGTGTCGGCATCGACGGCGACGATGGACGACAGGAACAGGTTGTCGCCCTTGGCCTCGCTACGCCATTTCGGATCCCACAGCGAGCCGTTGCCGACGCCGATATAGAGCAGGTTCAGCTCCGGGTCGAAGGCGAAGGAGTCCCAGGCAGTGCCGCCACCGCCCTGCTCGGCGAAGGCATCGCCGTGCCAGGTCTTGGCGGCGATTTCCATGGCCTTGTCTTCCGGCGGCAGCTTGGGGTCGCCTGGCACGGTGTAGAAGCGCCAGGCCTGCTTGCCGCTCTCGGCATCGTAGGCGGTGACGTAGCCGCGCACGCCGAACTCGGCGCCGCCGTTGCCGATGATGACCTTGCCATTGACCACCCGCGGCGCGCCGGTGATGGTGTAGCTGCGATTGTGGTCGGAGCGGGTATCGACCGACCAGACACGCTGGCCGGTCTTGGCGTCGATGGCCTCCAGGCGGCCGTCGAGCACGCCGACGTAGACCTTGCCCTTCCATACCGCCACGCCGCGGTTGACCGCATCGCAGCAGGCCTCGCCGGCGCGATTGCGGTCGGATTTGGGGTCGTACTTCCACAGCAGCTTGCCGTTGCGCGCGTCCAGTGCGTAGACCACCGAGAATGGCCCGGTGGTGTACATCACGCCATCGACGACGATGGGTGTGGCTTCAACGCCGCGGTCCAGGTCGAGCTTGTAGCTCCAGGCCAGACCCAATTTGTCGACGTTCTGCTGGTTGATCTGCTCCAGCGGGCTGTAGCGCTGTTCGTCGTAGGTGCGCCCGTGGCTCATCCAGTTACCGGGCTCCTGGTCGGCGGCGATGATGCGCTTGCCATCGACATCGGCGGCTTGCGCGGCCTGGCAGAAACCGGCCAGTAGCAGCGCTGCGACCAGGGCAGTACGGGGAAGACGCAAGGTGGCTTGCCTGTCGAGACTCGAGCGGGCGACAGGCATATTGAGGCCAATCGAACTCATGGTTTTTCTCCAGTTCTTGTTGTGACCACGAACATGATTTCGCGGCTTGCCAGTGCTGGAGCAACGCCTGTGCCAGAGCCGCCTCGATCGCTACGCCCCAGCATTTGCGGGGCCTTGCCGGATTTTCCGGGAGAAGGGCCATGGGACTGATGCGCAACAGGTGTAGCGCCGATCGCTGCAGCTGTTGCAGCGACGCTACAGCGGCAGGCCGCTAGTGCATGGCAAATGCGGGATACAAAATCAGCCACTTCGCGGGCACATCAGCGGGGCTGCCCTGCTACCCTGCACGGCTCGATCCAGAGCCTTCGGCGCGGCAAGACAGCGCGGCGCAGGCCTGCGACCAATGCACCATTACCGACATCGAAGCTGTAGGGAGCCTTCCAGCGATGGCCAGTGTTTTCGGGGCAACTCAGGTATGGCATGCGCGCGCCTCGCTGGTGGTTTGTCCAACCTGGCACGACCTATGGATGTCCGTTGTTCCAGCGGTTTTCTGGCTGCTCGGCGCCGCGCCGAGACTGCCACTGCTCTGCCGCATTGATGACCGACCGCACCTGCAAGACGGTACCCACAAGAAAAATCTGAAAAGGATCGCTACATGCGCCTCAAGCTGACCTGCATCGCCCTGCTGCCGGGCCTGACCTTGGCCGACCAGACGCCCTACCAGATCGATGAGCTGGTGATCACCGGCAGCCGCTACCAAGCCAGCGGCTGGCAACTGCCCTTTTCCGTCAACCGTATCGATGCCGAGCAGGCGACGCTCGGCAAGCCCGGCGTCAACCTCTCCGAGGCGCTCGGCAGCGTTCCCGGGCTGGTGGTGCAGAACCGCCAGAACTATGCGCAGGATCTGCAGATTTCCTCACGCGGTTTCGGTGCCCGCTCGGCCTTCGGCATCCGCGGCATCAAACTGCTGGCCGACGGCGTGCCGCTGTCCAACCCCGACGGCCAGGGCCAGGCGGCCACCTTCGATCTCGACACCCTGGAGCGCATTGAGGTGCTGCGCGGGCCGTTCGCCAGCGTCTACGGCAGCAACTCGGGCGGCGTGATCCAGCTGTTCTCGCGCGATGGCGAAGGTGCGCCCAAGGTAGCCGTCGACACCTCACAGGCCGCCTACGGCACCAGTCGCACCCGGGTCTCGGCCGAGGGCGGCAACGACAAGGCCGGCTTCATCATCAACCGCTCGCATTTCGAAACCGATGGCTACCGCGACCACAGCGGCGCGATCCTCGACAAGACCTTCGCCAAGCTGACCCTGTACCCGGACGATGTCAGCAAGCTGAGCCTGAGCTTCAGCGAGCTGGACCAGAACGACACCCAGGACCCGCAAGGGCTGACCTGGGATCAGGTGCGCAGCGACCGCCGTGCGGCAGCGCCTAGCGCCCTGCAGTTCGATACGCGCAAGACCGTTGACCATCGCCAGTTCGCCCTCAACTACGAGCGCAGCTTCGCTGCCGGCACCTGGCAAAGCACGGTCTATAGCGGTACGCGCCGGGTGATCCAATACCAGTCGATTCCCGTTGCGGTGCAGGGCAATCCGTCGCACTCCGGCGGGGTGATCGACTTCGAGCGCCGCTTCCACGGTATCGGCAACCGCTGGATTCAGTCGTTCGACCTGGGCAGCAGCCTGCTGACCGTCACTACGGGTCTGGATTACGACTACTCGCGCGATGATCGTCAGGGCTACGAGAACTTCGTTGGCAGCACCCTTGGCGTAAAGGGCGATCTGCGCCGCGACGAACGCAACGAGGTCGCCAGCCTCTCGCCCTATGTACAAGCCGCCTGGCAGCTGGGCAAGCTCCAGCTGCAGGCTGGCCTGCGCCACAGCGAGGTAAAATTCGAGGTGGATGACCATTTCATCCAAGGCGACAACGGCGACGACAGCGGCTCGGTCACCTACCGCAAGCTGACCCCAACCCTGGGCGCCAGCTATGCGCTGCTGCCGGATGTGAATATCTACGCCAGTTGGGGCAAGGGCCTGGAGACACCTACACTCAACGAGCTTTCCTACTCCGGGCCTGACAACACCTTCGGCTTCGACCTGAAACCGGCCACCAGCGAACAATTCGAAGTCGGCCTGAAAGCCCATCTCGCCGACGCCACCAGCCTGCAACTGGCGCTGTTCCAGATCGATACCGATGACGAGTTGGTGGTCGAATCGGCCAGTGGCGGCCGCAACACCTTTCAGAACGCGGCCCAAACCCGCCGACGTGGCCTTGAGCTGTCCCTGGAAAGCCATTTGAGCGAAACCCTACGCGCCAACCTCGCCTACACCCATATCGACGCGACCTACAGCAAGGACTTCAGCAGCCGCGGCGAGGTGATCGAGAGCGGCAACCATTTGCCCGGCATCCCCACCAGCACCCTGTATGGCGAGCTTGCCTGGAAGCCGGTCGACTGGTTCAGCACCGCCGTCGAAGGCCTGTATCGCAGCAAGCTCTACGTCGAGGACAGCAACAGCGCCAAGACGGCGCCCAGCTACGCGCTGTTCAACTGGCAGGCGCGTTTCGAGCAGAAGACCGGCGCACTCACCTTCAACCAGGTGCTGCGTATCGACAACCTGCTGGATCGTGAGTACATCGGTTCGGTGATCGTCGGCGACAGCAATGGCCGCTACTACGAGCCCGGCCCGGAACGCGCCTGGTATGTCGGTGCTGGCGTGCAGTATCAGTTCGAGTGAACTCGGGAACACCAGGGGTATTGGGGGCATTGTGGGAGCGGACTTGTCCGCGAAGCCTTGTCTGGAAAAGCTTCGCGGACAAGTCCGCTCCCACAAAAACCGCGCCGCGCTACAAACTGCGCGCAATCACCATCCGCTGCACGTCGCTGGTGCCTTCGTAGATCTGGCACACCCGCGCATCGCGGTAGATGCGCTCGACCGGGAAGTCCGTGAGATAGCCGTAGCCACCCAGGGTCTGGATCGCCGCCGAGCACACCCGCTCGGCCATCTCCGAGGCGAACAGCTTGGCCATCGACGCCTCGGTCAGGCACGGCTGGCCCGCTTCGCGCAGGCTGGCAGCGTGATGCACCATCTGCCGCGCCACGGCGATCTGCGTGGCCATATCGGCCAGACGGAAAGCCACCGCCTGATGCTCGATGATCGGCTTGCCGAAGGTCACTCGCTCATGGGCGTAATCGCGCGCCGCCTCGAACGCGGCGCGGGCCATGCCCACCGCTTGTGCGGCGATGCCGATGCGACCGCCCTCGAGGTTGGCCAGGGCAATGCGATAGCCCTCGCCCTCCTCGCCCAGGCGCAGGCTCGCAGGAATGCGTACCTCATCAAACTGGATCTGACAGGTATCGGAGGCATGCTGCCCGAGCTTGTCCTCCACACGCACGACCGAGAAACCCGGCGTATCGGTGGGCACGATAAAGGCGCTGATACCCTTCTTGCCCGCTTGCGCATCGGTGACGGCGAAGACGATGACCATGCCGGCGTGATTGCCTGATGTGATGAACTGCTTGGCACCGTTGAGCACATAGTGGTCGCCATCACGCCGCGCGCGGGTGCGCAGGTCGCTGGCGTCGGAGCCGGCCTGCGGCTCAGTCAGGGCGAAGGCACCAAGCATGCTGCCCTCGGCGAGCGGGCGAAGAAAGCGCTGCTTCTGCTCCTCGCTGCCGTACTTGAGGATCGGCATGCAGCCCACCGAATTGTGCACGCTCATGATGGTGGAACAGGCGCCATCGCCCGCGGCGATCTCCTCCAGAGCCATGGCGTAGGCCAGGTGGCCGGTCTCGGCGCCGCCCCACGACTCGGGCACCAGCATGCCCATAAAACCCAGCTGGCCCATCTCGGCGATGGCCTCGGTGGGGAAACGATGCTCACGGTCCCAGTCGGCGGCGAAGGGTTTCAGCCGCTCCTGGGCGAACTGGCGGGCCATGTCACGGATCAGGATCTCTTCTTCATTGGGTAGCATGGCTGGCTCCGGTAGTGCGGTTCGATCAATCCGTGGGAGGCGCTTTAGCGGCGAGCCTTTTCGCGGCTACGACTGCATGGATGCAGGAGGTAGAGCGAAGCAGGATGCCCGAGCCGAAAGCCCCTCCCACAGGTCAATGGTATGGATAGTCAGTACAACTCGATGGCCACGGCAGTGGCTTCACCGCCGCCAATGCACACGGCGCCCACGCCACGCTTGAGTCCGCGCTGCTGCAGCGCCGCCAGCAGGGTGACCAGGATGCGCGCGCCGGAAGCGCCGATTGGATGACCCAGGGCGCAGGCGCCACCGTGCACGTTGAGCTTGTCGTGAGCGATACCCAGCTCACGCATGGCGACCATGGGCACCACGGCAAAGGCCTCGTTGATCTCAAACAGATCGACCGTCTCTAACGGCCACTCTATACGTGCCAACAGGCGCTGGATCGCCGAAACCGGGGCGGTGGTGAACAGGTTCGGCGCCTGGGCGTGGCCGGCATGGCCGACGATGCGCGCCAGCGGTTTCAGGCCGCGCTCCTGCGCCTGGGACAGACGCATCAGCAGCAACGCGGCAGCGCCATCGGAAATCGAGCTGGCATTGGCCGCCGTCACCGTACCGCCCTCGCGGAACGCAGGTTTCAAACCGGGAATCTTGTCCGGCCGCGCCTTGGGCGGCTGCTCGTCGCTATCCATCAGGCGCCGCTCGCGTCCCTGCGGCGCCTCCACGGCAACGATCTCGCCGGCAAAGCTGCCGTCCGCAATCGCCTGCTGGGCGCGACGAAGCGACTCCAGTGCGTAGGCATCCTGCTCCTCGCGGCTGAAGCGATATTGCTGCGCGCAGTCCTCGGCGAAAGTGCCCATCAGCCGGCCGCGCTCGTAGGCGTCCTCCAGACCGTCGAGGAACATATGGTCGAGCACCTGACCATGGCCCATGCGATAGCCGCCGCGCGCACGTGCCAGCAGGTACGGCGCGTTGGACATGCTCTCCATGCCGCCAGCCACCAGCACATCGGCGCTACCGGCGAGCAACTGGTCATGGCCGAGCATCAGCGCCTGCATGCCCGAGCCACACATCTTGTTAAGCGTGGTGCACTGCACAGCCTGGCTCAGGCCCGCGCCAAGCGCCGCCTGGCGCGCCGGAGCCTGACCCTGGCCGGCCTGCAGCACACACCCCATCAGCACGGTATCTACCGCCTCGGCGGCAAGGCCGGCACGCTCCAGGCTCGAGCGAATGGCCGCAGCGCCCAGCTCCGCAGCGGTAAGGCCGGCCAGATCACCGAGAAAGCCGCCCATGGGGGTGCGCACTGCGCTGACGATAACGACAGGGTCGGTTGGCATAGGCATGAAAAGGTCTCCTGAATATCGATCACTAAGTGTGGCTCTTGCTTAGCAAGCCTTCGTGAAGCAGGTTCTTGCAGAGATAGGCTTTTGTGGGAGCAGCCCTCTGTGGGAGCGGACTTGTCCGCGAAGCTTTCCAGGCAGAGATGCGCGGACAAGTCCGCTCCCACAGGGGCACGCAGCAGCGCGCCCTGCCATTACTTAGCCGCCATACGCAGCGCGCCATCGAGGCGGATCACCTCGCCATTGAGCATGGTGTTCTCGACGATATGCCGTACCAGCGCAGCGAACTCGTCGGGCCGGCCCAGGCGCGGCGGGAACGGCACATTGGCCGCCAGCGAGTCGCGCACCTCCTGCGGCATGCCGGCCATCATCGGCGTCTCGAACACGCCTGGGGCGATGCACATGACGCGGATGCCGGAACGCGCCAGATCACGCGCCGCCGGCAACGTCAGCGCTGCCACCCCGCCCTTGGAAGCAGCGTAGGCCACCTGGCCCATCTGCCCGTCGAACGCCGCCACCGAGGCGGTATTGATGATCACCCCGCGTTCGCCGCCTGCGTTCGGCATGTTCTGCGCCATGGCTTCGGCGGCCAGGCGCAGCAGATTGAAGCTGCCGATCAAATTGACCTCGACGGTACGGCGGAAACTGTCCAGACAATGCGCGCCATTGCGCCCGAGGACCTTCTCGGCCGGCGCGACACCGGCGCAGTTGACCAGCCCGTGCAGGGCGCCGAAGGCATCCAGCGCCTGCGCCACGGCTGCCTGGCCATCCTCTTCGCGAGTGATATCGGCGCGCACGAAGCGCGCGGCATCGCCCAGCTCGGCAATGGCCCGCTGACCGGCCTGCTCGTTGATATCCAGCAGCACCACCTTGCCGCCCTGCCCGACCAGCTCACGGGCGGTGGCCAGACCCAAACCGGAGGCGCCACCACTGATCAGGAATACGGATTCGTCGATACGCATGCTCAACCTCTGTGTTTGTTGTGCGGTGAGATTGACAGTCAGATTTGCACAGGTTTACGTTAACGTAAAGGTAAACGAGTAATGATCATGGCAACCACCTACTCAATCTCCGACCTGGCCCGCGAACTGGACATCACCACGCGCGCCATCCGCTTCTACGAGGAGCAAGGCATGCTCGCCCCCGAGCGGCGCGGGCAGGAGCGCATCTACAGCGCCAAGGACAAGGTGACACTGAAACTCATCCTGCGCGGCAAGCGCATCGGTTTCTCGCTCGCCGAATGTCGCGAGCTGATCGAGCTGTACGACCCGGAAACCGGCAGTCGCAAGCAGCTGGAAACCTTCATGGGCAAGATCGCCGAGCGCCGCCTGCAGCTTGAACAGCAACTGCTGGATATCCAGCAGATGCAACTGGAACTGGATACTGCCGAGGAACGCTGCCTCGCGGCCCTGGCTGAAACGACTGCCTAATCGCCCCCACTACAAGAACAATCGCAGGTGACCCCATGAGCTACCCCACCCTCAATTTCGGCCTCGGTGAAACCCTCGACATGCTGCGCGACTCGGTACACCAGTTCGCCCAGAACGAGCTGGCACCGCGCGCCGCGCAGATCGACCGTGACAACGAATTTCCCATGGACATGTGGCGCAAGTTCGGCGACATGGGCCTGCTCGGCATGACGGTCAAGGAAGAGTATGGCGGCACCGACATGGGCTACCTGGCGCATGTGCTGGCCATGGAAGAGATCAGCCGCGCCTCGGCGTCGGTGGGTCTGTCTTATGGCGCGCATTCCAACCTCTGCGTCAACCAGATCCACAAGAACGGCAGCGAAGCGCAGAAGCAGAAATACCTGCCCAAGCTGTGTTCCGGCGAGCATATCGGTGCCCTGGCTATGAGCGAGCCCAATGCCGGCTCCGACGTGGTGTCGATGAAGCTGCGCGCGGAAAAGCGCGGCGACCGCTACGTGCTCAACGGCAACAAGATGTGGATCACCAACGGTCCGGATGCCCACACCTACGTGATCTACGCCAAGACCGACATCAACGCCGGCTCGCGCGGCATGACTGCCTTTATCGTCGAGCGCGACTTCAAGGGTTTCTCCCGCTACCAGAAGCTGGACAAGCTGGGCATGCGCGGCTCCAACACCTGCGAACTGGTGTTCGAAGACTGCGAAGTGCCTGAGGAGAATATCCTTGGCGTCGAGGGCGGTGGCGTGCGCGTGCTGATGAGCGGCCTGGACTACGAGCGCACCGTGCTCTCCGGCGGCCCGACCGGGATCATGAGCGCCTGCATGGACGTGGTGCTGCCCTACGTGCACGAGCGCCAGCAGTTCAAGCAGTCGATCGGTGAGTTCCAACTGGTACAGGGCAAGCTGGCCGACATGTACGCCGGCATGAACGCCTCCAAGTCCTACCTGTACAACGTCGCCAAGGCCTGCGACCGCGGCGAGGAATCGCGCAAGGACGCCGCCGCGGTGATCCTCTACACAGCCGAGATGGCGACCAAGATGGCCCTGGACACCATCCAGCTGCTCGGCGGCAACGGCTACACCAACGAGTATCCGGCCGGGCGCCTGCTGCGTGACGCCAAGCTCTACGAAATCGGCGCCGGCACCAGCGAAATTCGCCGCATGCTGATCGGCCGCGAGCTGTTCAACGAGACCAAATAAGCCTGCGTAGCCCGGATGCAATCCGGGGAATCCTGTCCCGGATTGCATCCGGGCTACGAAATGGAGCGCCACCGATGGCCATCCTGCATACCCAGATCAACCCCCGCTCCCCCCAGTTCGCCGCCAACCAGGCAGCCATGCTCACCCAGGTGGACGAACTGCGCGCCCTGCTCGCCCGCGTCCATGAAGGCGGTGGCGCCAAGGCGCAGGAGCGCCACACCTCGCGCGGCAAGCTGCTGCCGCGCGAGCGCATCAAGCGTCTGCTCGACGCCGGTTCGCCCTTTCTCGAGATCGGCCAACTCGCCGCTCATGAGGTGTACGGCGAGGACGTGCCCGCCGCCGGGGTGATCGCGGGTATCGGCCGGGTCGAAGGTGTCGAGTGCATGATCGTGGCCAACGATGCCACGGTCAAAGGCGGCTCCTACTACCCGCTGACGGTGAAAAAACACCTGCGCGCCCAGGCCATCGCCCGCGAAAACCGCCTGCCGTGCGTCTACCTGGTGGACTCCGGCGGCGCCAACCTGCCGCGCCAGGACGAGGTGTTTCCTGATCGCGAGCACTTCGGCCGGATCTTCTTCAACCAGGCCAATATGAGCGCCATGGGCATCCCGCAGATCGCCGTGGTAATGGGCTCCTGCACCGCAGGTGGCGCCTACGTACCAGCCATGAGTGACGAGACCATCATGGTGCGCGAACAGGCAACCATCTTCCTCGCCGGCCCGCCGCTGGTGAAGGCGGCCACCGGCGAAGTGGTGACCACCGAAGAACTCGGCGGCGCCGACGTGCACTGCAAGACCAGCGGCGTTGCCGACCACTATGCCGAGGACGACGAACATGCCCTGGCCCTGGCCCGGCGCTGCATCGCCAACCTCAACTGGCGCAAGCTCGGCCAACTCGACAGCCGCGCGCCCATCGCCCCGCGCTACCCGGCCGAGGAGCTGTACGGGGTGATTCCGGCCGATGCCAAGCAGCCCTTCGATGTGCGCGAGGTGATCGCGCGGATCGTCGACGACTCGCAACTGGATGAATTCAAGGCGCTGTTCGGCACCACACTAGTGTGTGGCTTCGCCCGCATCAATGGCTACCCGGTGGCGATCCTGGCGAACAACGGCATCTTGTTTGCTGAAGCCGCACAGAAAGGTGCGCACTTCGTCGAACTGGCCTGCCAGCGCGGCATTCCGCTGCTGTTCCTGCAGAACATCACTGGTTTCATGGTGGGCAAGAAATACGAGGAAGGCGGCATCGCCAAGCACGGCGCCAAGCTGGTCACCGCCGTGGCCTGTGCCCAGGTGCCGAAATTCACCGTGATCATCGGTGGCAGCTTCGGTGCCGGCAACTACGGCATGTGCGGCCGCGCCTACGACCCGCGCTTTTTGTGGATGTGGCCCAACGCGCGTATTGGCGTGATGGGCGCGCAGCAGGCCGCCGGCGTACTGGTGCAGGTCAAGCGCGAACAGGCCGCACGCGCCGGCCAACCGTTCAGCGACGACGAGGAGCGGCGCCTCAAGCAGCCCATCGTCGAGCAGTACGAGCAACAGGCGCACGCCTTCTATTCCAGCGCCCGCCTGTGGGACGACGGTGTGATCGACCCGGCGCAGACCCGCGAAGTACTGGCCCTGGCGCTGTCGGCCAGCCTCAACGCGCCGATCGAGCCGACCCGTTTCGGGGTGTTCCGTATGTGATGAACAACTCCCCTCTCCCGCTTGCGGGAGAGGGGCCGGGGGGAGAGGGTTAAACGCTCGAAGCGCCCTCTCCCCAGCCCTCGCCCATGAATGGGAGAGGAAGCAAAAAGCAGATTCCGGAATTGACCATGACCGACTTCACCACCGTACAGCTTGAGAAAGACCCACGTGGCTTCGCCACCTTGTGGCTGAACCGCCCGGAGAAGAACAACGCCTTCAACGCCGAGATGATCCGCGAGTTGATCCTCGCCCTCGATGCCGTCGGTGAAGACAAGAGCCTGCGCTTTCTCCTGCTGCGCGGCCGTGGCAAGCACTTCTCCGCCGGCGCCGATCTGGCCTGGATGCAGCAGGCCGCCGCCCTCGACTACAACGCCAACCTGAATGACGCCCGCGAGCTGGCCGAGCTGATGTACAACCTGCACGGCCTGAAGATCCCGACCCTGGCCATCGTCCAGGGTGCAGCCTTCGGCGGCGCGGTGGGCCTGGCCAGTTGCTGCGACATGGCCATCGGCGCCGAGGATGCGCTGTTCTCGCTGTCCGAGGTACGCATCGGCCTCGCTCCGGCGGTAATCAGCCCCTTCGTAGTGCAGGCCATCGGTGAGCGCGCTGCCAAGCGCTACGCGCTGACCGCCGAGCGCTTCGACGGCAAGCGTGCCCGCGAATTGGGACTGCTCGCCGAATGCTTCCCGATTGGCGAGCTGGACGCTCAGGTCGAGGCCTGGGTTGCCAACCTGCTGCAGAACAGCCCGCAGGCCATGCGCGCCAGCAAGGATCTGCTGCGCGAAGTCGGCAGCGGCGAGCTGACCCCGGCCCTGCGCCGCTATACCGAGAACGCCATCGCCCGTCTGCGGGTCAGTACCGAAGGCCAGGAAGGCCTGCGTGCATTCCTGGAAAAACGCCAACCGTCCTGGCAGGAGCAATGACCATGATCGATACCCTGCTAGTTGCCAACCGTGGCGAAATCGCCTGCCGCGTTATGCGCACGGCCAAAGCCATGGGCATTCGTACTGTAGCCGTGCACAGCGCCATCGATGCCAATGCTCGGCATGTGCGTGAAGCAGACGTCGCGGTAAACCTCGGCGGTGCCAAGCCTGGCGAAAGCTACCTGCTGATCGACAAGATTATTGCCGCCGCCAAGTCCAGCGGCGCGCAGGCCATCCACCCGGGCTACGGTTTTCTCTCGGAGAACGCCGGCTTCGCCCGCGCCATCGAGCAGGCTGGACTGATCTTTCTCGGCCCGCCCGCCTCGGCCATCGAAGCCATGGGCAGCAAGTCGGCGGCCAAATCGCTGATGGAAGCCGCCGGCGTGCCGCTGGTGCCCGGCTACCATGGCGACAAGCAGGATCTCGACACCTTCCGCGAGGCAGCCGCGCGCATCGGTTACCCGGTGCTGCTCAAGGCTGCTGCCGGCGGCGGTGGCAAAGGCATGAAGGTCGCCGAATCGGAAGCGCAACTCGCCGAGACGCTGGAGTCGGCGCAGCGCGAGGCGCAATCGGCCTTCGGCGACTCGCGCATGCTGGTGGAAAAATACGTGCTCAAGCCGCGTCACGTGGAGATCCAGGTGTTCGCCGACCAGCACGGCAACTGCCTGTACCTCAACGAACGCGACTGCTCGATCCAGCGTCGCCATCAGAAGGTGGTGGAAGAAGCGCCGGCACCCGGCCTGAGCGCCGAGCAACGCCGCGCCATGGGCGAGGCGGCGGTCAAGGCCGCGCAAGCCATCGGCTATGTCGGCGCCGGCACGGTGGAGTTCCTGCTCGACGAGCGTGGCGACTTCTTCTTTATGGAGATGAACACTCGCCTGCAGGTCGAGCACCCGGTCACCGAGGCCATCACTGACCTGGATCTGGTGGCCTGGCAGATTCGCGTCGCCCGTGGCGAGCCGCTGCCGCTGAGCCAACAGCAGGTGCCGCTGAACGGCCACGCCATCGAGGTGCGGCTGTACGCTGAAGACCCGGATCACGATTTCCTCCCCGCTACCGGCACCCTGGCGCTGTACCGCGAGGCCGGCAATAGCGACGGCCGGCGTATCGACAGCGGCGTGGCCGAGGGCGATAGCGTCTCGCCCTTCTACGACCCGATGCTGGGGAAGCTGATCGCCTGGGGCGAGAACCGCGAGCAGGCGCGCCTGCGCCTGCTCGCCATGCTCGACGACACCCTGATCGGTGGGGTGAAGACCAACCTGGCGTTTCTGCGTCGCATTCTCGCTCATCCGGCTTTCGCCGCATGCGAGCTGGATACGGGATTTATCCCGCGCCATCAGCCACAACTGCTGCCCGCACCCGGCGAGCTGCCCGACACCTTCTGGCAATTGGCGCCCGATGCCTGGGTGCAGAGCGATGCACCGCTGCAACGCGACGATGATCCGCATTCGCCCTGGGCCGCCCGCAGCGGCTGGCGCGCCGGTGGCGCAGCAGAGGTCGAGCTGCACCTGAGCTGCCAGGGCGACAGCCGCAAGGTACGTGCGACCAACAAAGCCCGCTTGCAAGGCGAAGAGTTGCTGGCGGAGATCGACGGCACGCGCCAGCGTCTGCGCGCCATTCGCCGTGGCGACACGCTTTACCTACAGTGGCACGGCGAACTGCACGCCATCAGCCGCTTCGACCCTATCGCCGCCGCCGAGGCCAGCCATGCCCAGCACGGCGGCCTCAGTGCGCCCATGAACGGCAGCATCGTCCGGGTGCTGGTCGAGCCCGGCCAGGCGGTCGAAGCCGGCACCGCCCTGGTGGTGCTGGAGGCGATGAAGATGGAGCACAGCATCCGTGCGCCCGAGGCGGGCACGGTCAAGGCGCTGTATTGCCGCGAAGGGGAAATGGTCAGTGAAGGCGCTGTGCTGGTGGAGCTGGAGCCATAGGTTGGATCACGCTTCAGCGATCCACCGCCATCGCGCTGAATAAGGTGGACATGAAAAGCGATGCAGTTGTAGGAGCGAATTTATTCGCGATTGAATCGCTACGTTGCCACCGATTTCGCGAATAAATTCGCTCCTACAGACAATCCCACGCGGCGCAGCACGAATACGAGGAAAAACCAATGAGCCTGCCCCTATCCGTGCGTCTGGTCGAAGTCGGCCCGCGCGACGGTCTGCAGAACGAGAAGCAGCCGATCAGCGTCGCCGACAAGGTACGCCTGGTCGATGAGCTGACTGCGGCCGGTCTGAGCTACATCGAAGTGGGCAGCTTCGTCTCGCCCAAATGGGTACCGCAGATGGCCGGCAGCGCCGAGGTATTCGCTGGCATCCAGCGCAAACCTGGGGTCACCTACGCCGGCCTGACGCCCAATCTGAAAGGCTTCGAGGCCGCGCTCGAAGCCAAGGTCGAGGAAGTGGCAGTGTTCGCCGCCGCCAGCGAGGCCTTCTCGCAGAAGAACATCAACTGCTCCATTGCCGAGAGCCTGCAGCGCTTCGTACCGCTGATGGAGGCGGCCAAGGCCGCGAATGTGCGCGTGCGAGGCTACGTGTCCTGCGTGCTCGGCTGCCCGTATGACGGCGAGATCGATCCGGCGCAGGTCGCCAGTGTCGCTCGCGAGCTGTACGCCATGGGCTGCTACGAGGTATCGCTGGGCGACACCATCGGCACCGGCACGCCGGGCAAGACCCGCCATCTGATCAACGTCGTCGGCCGGGAGATTCCCCGACACCTGCTGGCCGGGCACTTTCATGACACCTACGGCCAGGCTCTGGCCAATATCTACGCCAGCCTGCTCGAAGGCATCAGCGTGTTCGACAGTTCGGTCGCTGGCCTGGGCGGCTGCCCCTATGCCAAGGGCGCCACCGGCAACGTCGCCACAGATGATGTGCTGTATCTGCTGCAAGGCCTGGGCATCGAAACCGGTGTGAACATGGACAGGCTGATCGCCGCCGGCCAGCGCATCTGCGAGGTGCTCGGCAAGGCCAACGGCTCACGCGTCGCCCGCGCCCGTCTGGCGAATCGCTGAGCGCGAACGCGTATTCGTGTAGGCATGAATTTATCCGCGATTTTTTCGCGGCTGAAGCCGCTCCTACACAGATGTCGCCCGGATGAAATCCGGGACTGTTGCTGCGCCCGGATTGCGTCCGGCCACATCGCCAGGCGAATCACTGACCGTCAATGCGCACGCCTGTAGGAGCGAATTTATTCGCGATCTTTCGCGGCTGAAGCCGCTCCTACAAAGACGTGAAATCCGCGGCTGTTGCGGCGCTCAGGATGCCTCCGGCTACATCGCCAGACGAATCGTATGAGCGTCAACCCGCTCGCCTGTAGGAGCGAATTTATTCGCGATTTTTTCGCGGCTGATGCCGCTCCTTACAGGCTGATGATCACTTCGCGGCGGTCACTGTCTTACTTCATAAATGCCTGACGTTAGAAGGTGGAGGCCGGATGTGCAGGCCACATCACCAAGGCCAGAGCAGCCTTTTGCGCTAGGGTTGAAGTACCGACAAGCAACGACGAGGACTGACCATGCAGCAACCTCTGTGGGCGCCTACTGCCGAGCGTGTCGCCGCTAGCCGAATGGACGCTTTCCGCCGTTTCGTCAATCAGCGCCACGGCTTGCAACTGGCCGACTACCCTGCCCTGCATGCCTGGAGCGTCGAGCAACGCGAGGCCTTTTGGCCGGCCATCGTCGATTTCTTCGAGATTCGTTTCCACAGCCCCGCCGACTGCGCGCTGCGCGAAGGCCCGGCAATGCCGGATGCGCAGTGGTTCCCCGGCGCCACGCTGAATTTCGCCGAGCACCTGCTGCATCGCCGCGATGGCCATCCGGCGCTGGTGGCCATCGGCGAGGAGGGCAGCCGCGAGCAGCTCAGTCATGCGCAACTGGCCGCCCATGTCGCCGGCCTGCAGCGGGCTCTGCGCGACGCCGGCGTCGGTCTCGGCGACCGCGTCGCGGCGTTCATGCCCAACACCTGGCAAACCGTGGTGGGTATGCTTGCCAGCGCCAGCCTCGGCGCCACTTGGTCAAGCTGCTCGCCGGACTTCGGCACCCAGGGCGTGATCGACCGCTTCGGCCAGATCGAGCCCAGGGTGCTGATCGCCGCCGCGGGTTATCGCTATGCCGGCAAGCGAATCGACCTGACCGACAAGCTAAACGAAATTCTCCATCAACTGCCCAGCCTGGAACATCTGGTCATCGTGCCCTACTCACGCGACGAGGCCAGCCCTACTGATTACGAGTCCGTTGCTCCAGCGACTCTTTGGCAAGACTTCTACCAGCCCGGCGGCGCGCCGCAGTTCATGCCGGTATCCTTCGATCACCCGCTCTACATCCTCTACTCCAGCGGCACCACCGGCGCGCCCAAATGCATCGTCCACGGGCACGGCGGCACGCTGCTGCAGCACGTCAAGGAACTGGGCCTGCACACCGACCTGAGCGCCACCGACACCCTGTTCTACTACACCACCTGCGGCTGGATGATGTGGAACTGGCTGGTATCCGGCCTGGCCCTGGGCGCCACCCTGGTGCTTTACGACGGCTCGCCTTTCCATCCCGGTCCCACGCGCTTGATCGACCTGATCGACGCCGAGGATATAAGCGTCTTCGGCACCAGCGCCAAGTTCATCGCCGCGCTGGAGAAAGCCGGCGTCAGACCGCGCGAAAGCCATAAACTGCGAAGCCTGAAGACCATCCTCTGCACCGGCTCTCCGCTAGCCCACGAAAGCTTCGACTACGTTTACCGCGATGTGAAACCAGACCTGTGCCTGTCATCGATCTCAGGTGGCACCGATATCGTCTCCTGCTTCGCCCTGGGCAACCCGACCCTGCCGGTTTGGCGTGGCGAGCTGCAGTGCAAAGGCCTGGGCATGGACGTGCAGGTTTGGAACGAGCTGGGTCAGCCGGTTCATGGCGACAAGGGCGAGTTGGTCTGCACCCGGCATTTCCCCTCGATGCCGGTGGGCTTCTGGAACGATGCCGACGGCGAGAAGTTCCGAACCGCCTATTTCGACACCTTCCCCGGGGTCTGGGCCCAAGGCGACTATGCCGAAGAAACCGAACATGGCGGCCTGATCATCCACGGCCGCTCCGACGCCATACTCAACCCTGGCGGCGTGCGTATCGGCACCGCGGAAATCTACCGCCAGGTGGAGAAGGTGCCCCAGGTGCTGGAGTCCATCGCCATCGGCCAGGACTGGCAAGGCGATGTGCGTGTGGTGCTGTTCGTGCGACTGCGCGAGGGCGTGACGCTAGATGAGCCATTGCGCGAGGAGATCTGCCAGCGCATTCGCGCCAACACCACGCCGCGCCATGTGCCGGAGAAGGTCATCCAGGTCGCTGACATCCCGCGCACCCTCAGCGGCAAGATCGTCGAACTGGCGGTGCGCAATATCCTCCACGGCCGGCCGGTGAAAAACACCGATGCCCTGGCCAATCCACAGGCACTGGAGTTGTATCGCGATCTGCCAGATTTGCAGAAATAAATCTGCTGACACAGACCAACGCCACGGCAAGCGCTGCCGCCTCTATACTTATCCGACCAAAACGATAGGATTTCGTCGTGCTCAAACGCCTCTGCCTGGCTCATGCGCTGCTCTTCGCTGCAGTGGCGTCGGCCGATGAGCCGGTCAGGCTGTACATGCCGGATGCACCGCCACTGGCAATGAACAATTACGCCGGTGGCCATGGCATGGTGGGTGACGTGGTGCTGGCGGCGCTGGCCAGAATCGGCGAACTCTCCCAGATCGTCGCAGAACCCTGGCCGCGTGCGCAGGTAAGCGTCGCCAGGGGCAGCGACATGCTGATCATTCCGCTGTCGCGCACGCCAGAGCGCGAAGAACTCTATACCTGGATCGCCCCGATCATGAAGTTGGAGCGCGCCTTTTTCACCCTCGACGAACCCGTCCAGAGCTTTGCCGAGGCTCGTCAGCGCTATCGCCGCATCGGTGTCGGCATGGGCACCGCGCAAGTCGGCATCCTGCAGCGCGAAGGATTCAGCGACGAGCAGATCGTGCAACTGAAACTGGGGGAGAACCCGGCTCATCTGCTCGTGCTTGGGCGCATCGACGCCTGGTTCACTGGCGTGCCCGAAGCGCTGTATATCTGGGAGGGTTCGGAGTACCGCAAGCGCAATCTGCGCAGCAGCCCGCCGCTGACCAGCACCGACATCTACCTTGGCTGCTCCAGGCAATGCGACGCGCAACTGGTCGAACGCTTGCGCACCGCCATCAAGGAACTGGAGCTAGACGGCGTCAGCCTAAGGTTGCGGCAGGCCTATCTGCCGCTGCAACCCGATCCCTAGATCCCCTGCCGCCCCGGGTCCTCGGGCGGCTGCTCTTCCTCGATATCCTCCAGCTTCAGCTCCAGCCCCCAATCGCCTGCCGAGGCGGCCTTTGGTGCAGCGACGGGCGCGGCCACCGGCGCAGCGGCAGCAGGTGCCGGCCTGGCATTGGCCGGATTGTCGCGATAGAGCTTGAGCTTCAGGCGCACGTTGTTCGCCGAGTCGGCGTTCTTCACCGCCTCTTCTTCATCGATGGCGCCTTCGTGCACCAGATCGATCAGCGCCTGGTCGAAGGTCTGCATGCCCAGGTTCTTGGATTTTTCCATGATCTCCTTGAGCTCGGAGAATTCGTTGCGCTTGATCAGGTCGCGCACCGTCGGCGTCCCCAGCATCACCTCCACCGCGGCGCGGCGCTTGCCATCAACGGTCTTGACCAGCCGCTGGGAGACGAACGCCTTGAGGTTGTTGCCCAAGTCGTTGAGCAGCTGCGGTCGGCGGTCTTCCGGAAAGAAGTTGATGATGCGATCCAGCGCCTGGTTGGCGTTGTTGGCGTGCAAAGTGGAGATCGCCAGGTGCCCGGTGTCAGCAAAGGCCAGGGCGTGCTCCATGGTTTCACGGTCGCGGATCTCGCCGATCAGGATCACGTCCGGCGCCTGGCGCAGGGTATTCTTCAGCGCGGCGTGGAAGCTGCGCGTGTCCACACCCACTTCGCGCTGGTTAATGATCGACTTCTTGTGCCGGTGCACGTACTCCACCGGGTCTTCGATGGTGATGATGTGGCCGCCGCTGTTGCGGTTACGGTAGTCGATCAGCGCCGCCAGGGAGGTCGACTTGCCCGAACCGGTGCCGCCGACGAACAGCACCAGGCCGCGCTTTTCCATCACGGTACCGAGTAGCACTTCCGGCAGCTTGAGGTCTTCGAAGCGGGGAATGTCCAGCTTGATGTTGCGCGCGACGATCGACACCTCGTTGCGCTGCTTGAAGATGTTGATGCGAAAGCGCCCCACACCAGCCAGCGAGATGGCCAGGTTCATCTCCAGTTCGCGCTCGAATTCCTCGCGCTGCGCGCTATCCATGATCGCGTCGGCGATAGCCGCCACGTCGCCCGCCTTCATTGGCTCCTGGCTCAGCGCCTTGAGTACGCCGTTGAATTTCGCACAAGGCGGCGCACCGGTGGACAGATACAGATCGGAGCCATCCTGACTGGACAGGATTTTCAGCATTGCGTGGAGATCCATGGCGGCGTTTTCCGTGGGCACGATTGAAATACCATAGGCCATGATTCGCCCGCACCGCGGATGAAACACACCCATAAAGTTGACGCCATTCTGCTGGCGCAACGAATGCTGGCACAATAGCGCCCTGACAGAATTGAGGAACCCATCAATGGCAAAGGCAATGGCCCGCCACATCCTGGTCAAGACCGAGGCGGAAGCGGCCGCCTTGAAAAAGCGCATCGCCGCCGGCGAAGCCTTCGATGTGCTGGCGCGCAAGCACTCCACCTGCCCCTCCGGCAAGAAAGGCGGCGACCTCGGCGAAGTGCGCCCCGGGCAGATGGTGCGCGCGGTGGATCAGGTGATTTTCAAGAAGCCGCTGCGTGAGGTGCATGGCCCGGTGAAGACCCAGTTCGGCTATCACCTGATCCAGGTGTTCTATCGCGACTGACCCGGCTCAAGCGCCTGAATCACCCATGAACTCGACGATCTTGCTTCTGAGCCAGCGCTCGGCCGGGTCGTTGTCGGTCACCCCACTCCAGACCATCGACAGATCTGAGGTGACCAACTCGAATGGCGGATCATCAGCGCGTAGCCCGGTGCCTTCGATCAATGCCGTTGCTGCGTAATCCGGCACCGAGGCGAGCATTTCCGTTCCGGCGATGATCGAGCGCAAACCGCTGAACTGCGGCACGGCCAGTACCACGCGACGTGAGCGATCCAGGCGCGCCAGGTCGTTGTCGATGTTGCCGCACAGATCGCCCGAGAACGACACCAGCGCATGCGGCCGCGAGCAATATTCGTCCAGTGTCAGCGCGCCGGGGCGATCGTCGCCACGCAGCACCTTGACCTTCATTTCACGCAGTTTGCGGCGCTTGGCGTTGGCCGGCAGTTCGGTGGTGTAGCTGACGCCAACGGAGATTTCCCCTGAGGCCAGCATCGACGACATCAGCAGGAAGTTGACCCGCCGCACCACGATCACCACCTCGGGCGCCTCTTCACGAATCTGGTTGAGCAAAGCCGGGAACAGGCCGAACTCGGCGTCATCGGACAGGCCGATACGGAAGGTGTCGCGGTTGGTCGCCGGGTTGAACTCGCGGGCACGGCTGACCGCGCCGGAGATGGTGTCCATCGCCGGCTGCAACTCCTTGAGAATCGCCAGCGCCCGCGCGGTCGGCTCGAAACCGCGACCATTGCGCACCAGCAGCGGGTCGTCGAACAGGTCACGCAGCCGGGCCAGCGCCGCACTGACCGCCGGCTGGCCGAGAAACAGCTTCTCGGCCGCACGGGTGAGGTTCTTTTCGAACATCAGGGTTTCGAAGATCACCAGCAAATTCAGGTCGACGCGGCGCAGGTCGTTGCGATTCATCCAGAGGGCCTCAGGGCGCAGGTTTGTTGGCGCATTAAAGCAGCAACTCCCGTGCCCACATAGCCCGATCAGAGTCCCAGTTCGGAAAGCCCTGGATGATCGTCAGGACGACGCCCCTGAGGCCAGCGGAACTTGCGCTCGGATTCCAAGATCGGCAAGTCGTTGATGCAGGCATAACGGTTGATCATCAGGCCGTCGGCACCGAACTCCCAGTTCTCGTTGCCGTAGGAGCGAAACCAGTTGCCCGAGTCGTCACGCCATTCGTAGGCATAGCGCACGGCGATGCGGTTGTCGGCAAATGCCCAGAGCTCCTTGATCAGACGGTACTCCAGCTCCTTGGCCCATTTGCGCTCGAGGAACGCACGCGCCTGATCGCGGCCATTGGCGAACTCGGCGCGGTTGCGCCAGCGCGTATCGAGGCTGTAGGCCAGCGCGACCTTGGCCGCATCACGGCTGTTCCAGCCATCCTCGGCCAGGCGAACCTTCTCGATGGCGCTCTCGCGAGTGAACGGCGGCAGCGGCGGACGAACTTCAGTATTTGACGACATGACGGCACCTCAGGCTTGCGGGGGGTTGTGCCCATTGCTGGGCGATAGGGATTGCAGAAGCAATTGCGCAGTACGACCAGCGCTGTCGGCGGCATCCGCCTGGCCGGTCACCATGGCGACGGCGGTCGCGCCATCGATCAGCAGGAGAAACTGCCTGGCCATATCCTCGGGCTCGGCAAAGCCGCCAGCCGTGGTCAGCTCGTTCAGATAGGCCAGCAGGCGCTGTTTGTGCAGCAGCGCGACGGCGCGGATTTCACTGTCGAGGTCACCGATCTCGCCAGCCGCATTGATAAAGGCGCAGCCGTGGAAATCAGTCGCTGAAAACCAGGCGCGCAGAAGCGGGAATACAGCCAACAAGCGCTCGCTTGGCGAGCCAGCCGAGGTACCCGCGATAAACCACTGCATCCAGCGCTCATCACGCTCGCGCAGTGCCGCGGCGACCAATGCTTCCTTGGTCGGATAGAGGCGATAGATGCTTTTGCGCGCCACCCCGGATGCCTTGACGATGGCGTCCATCCCGGTGGCATTGATGCCGCCGGCATAGACCAGGCTTTCGGTGGCTTGCAGCAAACGTTGCTGTAGAGAGGCGTCTTCGAGCATGGTTCAAACCAGAGAGAATGATCGTTCTCAATAAAGTAGAACGATCATTCTCTGTGGTCAACCGATTTTTTCGTAAGTTGGGGACGAGCGGTAGATCAGTAGAGCGCGCCAGCACTTCAGCATCTCGACGGCGTGAGCCTGACTTCGCAGATGCGCCTTGCAGGCTGAAGGCCGCTCAGCGCCGCTCCGACACTGGCGTGTGCTCGGCCATCAGCTCCACCACCCAGTCGATGAATACCCGCAGCTTGGCGCTGACGTGGCGGTTCGGCGGGAAGGCCAGGTACATCGGCATCGGTGTCATCTGCCAGTCCTCGAACAGGCGCACCAGTTCGCCGTTGGCCAGGTGCGGCCTGGCCATGTAGTGCGGCAGCCAGAGCATGCCCAGGCTTGCCAGCCCGGCGGCCAGGTAGGCATTGCCGTCATCGACGGTCAGCAGCGGGCGGCCCTGCGCCTCGATGCGCTCCTCGCCGCGCCACATGACATAGGGCAATGCCTTGCCGGTGCGTGACCAGAGAAAGCCCACGGTGCTGTGTCCGGCGGCCTCCAGCTCACTTGGGTGCGTCGGCGTTCCGACGCGCTGCAGGTAGCTGGGCGTGGCGTAGATGCCGAGTTGCAGGTCGCCCACATGCCGCGCCACCAGCGACTGATCGCTGATCTCGCCACCGCGCACCACGCAGTCGACGTTCTCGCCGATGATGTCGACGATGCGATCGCTCACGCCCAGGGTCAGCTGAATTTCCGGATAACGCGCATAGAAAGCCGGCAGGGCCGGAATCAGCAGCATGCGTGCGAAGGGGCTGGGCACGTCCACACGCAAACGCCCGCGCGGGGCCAGCGACGCGCTGGACAGGCTGGTTTCGGCATCGTCGACATCGGCCAGCAGACGCACCACGCGTTCGTAGTAGGCGGTCCCATCGGCCGTGACGGCGACCTTGCGCGTGGTGCGGTTGAGCAGGCGCACGCGCAGCCGCGCCTCCAGTTGCTGAACCAGCTGCGTCACGCTGGTCTTGCTCATGTGCAGGGTTGCAGCCGCTTTGGTGAAACTGCCGGTTTCCACCACCCGGGCGAAGGCCTGCATCGCGTCGAAACGGTCCATTTCACGTCTCTCTCAGCCATTGATTGTTTGGATTCTACAAACAGTCATGACCAGAGTTGCTCATTTATCCAGTGCGGCGACGTTCTTAGAGTGAAGCCATCGACAACAGCGGGCCACATCGGCCCCGACGGAGGCAACAATGACCAGCAAACGTGATGTGGTTTTCCCGGCTGAGCGCCACGCCCTGTACGAGCGCCATCGCTACTCGCCGGCGATTCGCTCCAACGGCTTTCTGTTCGTGTCCGGCCAGGTCGGCAGCCGCAAGGACGGCTCGCCCGAGCCGGACTTGAAAGAGCAGGTGCGTCTGGCCTTCACCAACCTCAACGCAATCCTCGCCGAGGCCGGCAGCAGCTTCGACGATGTGGTCGACACCACCATCTTCATGGTCGACCCGCACGCGAAGTTCGAAACCATCTGGGAGGTGGCAGCCGACTACTGGGGCGAAGCGCCCTACCCGACCGTGACCGCCATTGGCGTGACCTGGCTGTCCGGTTTCGATTTCGAGATCAAGGTGATCGCCAAGCTGCGCGATTGAGCAGTGGCGGTGTCCCTCTGCCGACCGCGGAGGGACATCGCCAGGCGGCTCAGAGGTGAGTGAAGACGCGCTCGGCCGGCAGACGCGACTTCGGCAGCGCGGCGTTGAAATCGCTGTCGCTGCGATGCCCCAGAGCCACCGCCACCATGCTGCTCAGACCCTGGGCGGTCAACCCCAGCTCTTGGTCCAGGGCCTCGCGGTCGATGCCTTCCATCGGCGTGGCATCGATACCCTTGGCAGCCGCGCCGAGCAACAGGGTACCGAGCGCCAGATAGGCCTGCTTCTCCGCCCAGTGCGGAATATCGCCCAGGCCACGGTGCAGCTCGACGTAGCTGCTACGGGTGTTGTGCTGGGTGGTGCGCGCCGCATCATCACGGAAGCGGCCATCATCGGCCTCTTGCTGCAGAACATCGGCCAGGTAGGCATCATCGAGGTCGCGGCGGGCGCAGATCAGGATCACATGCGAGGCATTGAGAATCTTCGGCTGGTTGTAGGCGAAGCCGCCCTGCGCGCCCTTAGCCAGGCGCGCCTTGCCTTCGGCGGTGCTCGCCACGAGGAAATGCCATGGCTGCGAGTTGACCGACGACGGCGACAGGCGCAGCAACTCCAGCAACTCGTCGATAATGGCCTGATCCACCTGGCGGCTGGCATCGTAGGCCTTGGTGGTGTAACGCTGACGCGCGAAGAAAACGGGGCTCATGGACGACCTCCTAAGGAATGGATGGAGCGAAATGGGCGCTAGTTTGAACCATGCGGGCGAGTGAAAAAAGCGGCCATCGGCAGCAGGCGTTTCAATGAAAAAATGAAAATCCCATGACGCCGACCCTGAATGATTGCCTGCTGCATGAGCCTGTAAACACTTCGTAAATGAAATGGATTTTCATTAACTTTAATAGTAGAAAGATAGCTTGCTTTCGATCCTGCCTAGACCAGCGCACGTCGCTGCTCGTCCCGACCCGGAGCCCAGCATGTCTATCCGCTCTCATCTGCAACGCGCTGCGGTGGCGATTGCCGCCTCGCTGTTCGCCACCCTTCCCTTGCACGCCAGCGAACGCACGCTGGACAGCGCCTACGGCCCGCTGAAACTCAGCGGTACGCCGCAGCGCGTGGTCGCTCTCGGCGACAGCGCGCTGGATGCGGCGCTGTCGCTTGGCGTGCAACCGGTCGGCACTCTGGCCAGCCGTGGCGGCGATGACGTGCCGGACTATCTCAAGGCCAAGGCCGGCAAGATCACCCTGGTCGGCAGCGTGCGCGAGCCCAACCTGGAAGCCATCCTGCGCCTGCAGCCGGATCTGGTCCTGGCCTCGAGCGAACTGTCACGCGAGCTCTACGCCAAGCTGAGCCTGATGGCGCCAACCGTGGTGCCCAAGGGCAACAGCTTCCAGGACTGGCGCGAAACCTACACCACCTACGCCAAGGCGCTGGGCAAGGCTGCAGACGGCCAGCAGCGCATCGCCGAAATCGACGCGCGCAGCGCACAGCTGCGCCAGCGCCTGCCACAGGGGCAAGCGGTCAGCGTGGTGCGCTGGAACCCGCAGGGGCCGGTGATCATGTCCAGTCACCTGTTCGTCGGCCAGTTGCTCGATGACCTCGGCCTGCGCGCCAACGAACTGGCCGCTGCCCAGGCGCAGAAACCGCACAGCGACGTGCTCAGCCTGGAGAACCTGGCGCGCATCAACGCCGACTGGATCTTCCTCGCCACGCTCAACCCGGACGGCCGCAAGGCGCTGGAGGACGCGCGCAAGCAGCCGGCCTTCACCCGCCTGAAAGCCGTCGCCGATGATCACGTGGTGGCCGTCGACGGCCAGATCTGGAGCAGCAGCTCCGGCT
Organism: Pseudomonas sp. Marseille-Q0931; assembly: GCF_940789645.1. Taxonomy (NCBI): domain Bacteria; kingdom Pseudomonadati; phylum Pseudomonadota; class Gammaproteobacteria; order Pseudomonadales; family Pseudomonadaceae; genus Pseudomonas; species Pseudomonas sp. Marseille-Q0931. The sequence continues at coordinate 1,250,156 of NZ_CALNWT010000001.1, forward strand.
ACCTGGCCGCCCAGCAGGTTCTAGATGACGTGGAGAAGGCTCTTCTCGACTGATGCCCGCACGCCTTTCCGTTCCCCAGGCACTGGGCTACGCCGCACTGTGCCTGTCGCTGCTGTGCCTCGCCAGTCTGCTCCTGGGCGCGGGTGACATCGGCCTTCTGCCCAGCCTGCAGGCCTTGCTCGGCGGTAGCGACGACGATGCCCGCTTCATCGTCTTCGAGCTGCGCTGGGTGCGCACCGAACTGGCCGTACTGGTCGGTCTCGCCCTGGGTGCGGCCGGCGTGCTGCTGCAGGCGGTAACGCGCAACCCGCTGGCCGAACCCGGGCTGCTCGGGGTCAGTGCCGGCGCCTCGTTCGCGGTGGTGCTGGCGATCAACCTGGGCGCCTCGGCCGCCAGCCTGCATCTGGGCGTGGCAATGCTCGGCGCACTGATCGGCTGCGTATTGGTGCTGCTGGTCACGCGTATGCGCGGCGTCGGCGACGACCCGGTGCGACTGGTGCTGGCCGGCGCCGCCTTCTCCGGCATGCTCGGCGCGCTGAGCAGCCTGTTGCTGCTGTGGGATCAGCGCACCGCCGATGAGATGCGCTTCTGGGTCATCGGCGCCCTGGCCGGCCGCCCAATGGATACCCTCGACTGGAGCCTGCCAGGGCTGATCGGCGGGTTGTTCATGGCCCTGCTGGTGGTTCGCCCGCTGGCCGCACTGGCACTGGGCGAGCGCGTCGCCAGCGGCCTCGGTCATCACCCGCAGCTGACCCGCCTGGGCACTTTGCTAGCCGTGGCGATCCTGGTCGGTACCGCCACCGCGGCCGCCGGCCCCATCGCCTTCATCGGCCTGATCGTGCCCTACATCGCCCGCCGCCTGGTGGGCTCGGACATCCGCCGCACCCTCGGCCTGAGCATGCTGCTCGGCCCGTGCGTGCTGTTGTTGGCTGACGTCATCTCGCGCCTGCTGGTGCGCCCCTACGAACTGCCGGTGGGCGTGGTGACCGCCTTCGTCGGCGCGCCGATCCTGATCGCCGTGGTGCGCAACCACCGCCTGCCGACCTTGTGACATGAACCTACCTGCCCCACGCCCCTTGCTCGCCCCGGCCGGCCATCATCTGCTGCGTCTTGGCGCCTATAGCCTGCTGCTGCACCGACGCAGCGCGGTCGTAGCGCTGATCCTCAGCCTGCTGCTGATCGTTGTCGGCGGCTTGATACTGGCCGCCGGCGATGACGCCCTCACGCCATGGAAAGCGCTGCAGGCCGCCTTTGGCCAGGGCGAGGCGCTGCAGGTATTTTTAATTCAGGAGCTGCGCCTGCCCCGCCTGGCCGCCGGCCTGCTTAGTGGAGCCGCCCTGGGCGCCGCCGGCTGCCTGCTGCAGACCCTGGCGCGCAACCGCCTGGCCACGCCGGGAGTGATCGGTATCGACGACGGCGCCACTGCCTTCGCCGTCGCCTCAATCGTTGCCGTACCGACCAGCCTGGCGCCGTCTGTCCTGGCGCTGAGTGGCGCCGCCACAGCGGCTGTCCTGACCTTCGCCCTGGCCGCCGGCGGCGGCGCGCGCGGTTATCGCTTCATCGTCGTCGGCATCGCCGTTGGCGCACTGTTCGGTGCGCTGACCAATCTGATGCTGGCGCGCAGCGACATGGACGCCGCCAACGCCGCCTACCCCTGGACGGTCGGCAGCCTCAATGCGCGCCCGGCCGATTCGGTGCTACTGCTCGGCATCGGCCTGGCAGCAGGTATGCCGCTGGCCAAACTACTGGCCGGCGCCCTCAGCCTGATGCGTTTTTCCGACAGTGTCGCCATTGGTCTTGGTGTACGCCTGCAACGCATGCGCCTGCTGACTTTGGCCCTGTGCGTGTGGCTCACGGCGCTTGCCGTAGCCGTCGTCGGCCCGGTCGGCCTGATCGCCCTGGCCGCACCGGAAATGGCCAGGCACCTGTGCAATCGCCACGGCGTACCGGTATTCAACGCGGCATTATCCGGCGCCCTGATGATGATCCTTGCCGACTGGCTCGGCCGCACCCTGTTGGCGCCCGTCGAGGTTCCGGTCGGCATCATCGCCGCCGTGGTCGGCGGCCCTTATCTGCTGTGGATTCTGCTACGCCAGGCCCCACGGAGCTCGACATGACCCTGCTTTCCTCACTGCTCGGCGACACCCGCCAGCCAGACGTTCGCCTCGAAGCCCGCGATCTCAGCATGGGCTATGCCCAGACGACGATCATCGATGACCTGAGCCTGATCATTCCCAGCGGCCAGGTCACCGCCATCGTCGGCCCCAACGGCTGCGGCAAGTCCACCCTGCTCGCCGGCCTTGCGCGCCTGCACAAACCCAGCACCGGTCAGGTGCTGCTCGACGGCAAGGCCATCGGCAGCCTGCCGTCGCGCGAGGTGGCGCGCAGACTTGCCCTGCTGCCCCAGGATGCCAGCGCACCGGATGGGCTGACCGTCAGCGAACTGATCCGCTTCGGCCGCCAGCCTCACCAAGGCCTGCTACGTCAGTGGAGCGAGGAGGATCAGAACATCGTCGAGGCGGCGCTGATCGCCGCGGACCTGGTGGAGCTGGCCGATCGCCCACTGGAATCGATGTCTGGCGGCCAGCGCCAGCGCGCCTGGATCGCCATGGCCATCGCCCAGGCAACGCCCCTGTTGCTGCTCGACGAACCCACCTCGGCGCTCGATCTCGGTCATCAGATCGAGGTATTCGAGCTGATCCGCCAACTGGCTGCCGCCGGCAAGACCGTGGTCATGGTGGTACACGACCTTTCCAGTGCCTGCCGTTACGCCGATCACCTGATCGCCATGCATAAGGGGCAGATCGTTGCCAGTGGCCGTCCCGAGGCTATCGTCACATCGGAGCTGGTCGAGCGACTGTACGGCGTACGTTGTACGCTGCTGCGCGACCCGCTAAGCGGCACGCCAGTGATCGCAGGTATCAGCAAACCTTGAGCCGCCAAAGGGCCGCGCCGCCGGTTGCGCATCTCTGAAAAAATGTAGGAAATTAGCCAATCCATTTTGCGGCCCTTTCTTACATGCAGATTTTTCATCATTCTTTTCAGCAAGTTGCGCAATCTATTAACACAACCAAAACTAGCGTCAAAAATCAGCTTTCTGAAGAAGACGGAGCGCTGGACTATCGTCCAAACAACTCCACTTGATGGGACTCGCCGATGAAGTTTGTCTCGAGAACCGCCGCCCTGGCGCTGACAGTCTTCTCTGCGCCGGCTTTCTCTGCCGGTGAATTGCAGGGACAGCTCAACGTACAGATCACAGTCGGCACCGGCTGCACGGTGACCAATGGCAGTGAAGATGGCTCCGTCAACACCTTTGGATCCTTGTCGTTCGGCGACTACAACGACCTCACCAACCTGATCGACGGCCGTTCGTTCGGCAGCGGTGGTGGCAGCTCGTTTGGTCTGCAATGCAGTCAGGGCACTGCCTATAGCATCGCCCTGAATGCCGGGCAAAACGCCAATGGCGGGCAGCGACGCATGATCAACTCCGGTGCCTACGTGGATTACAACCTCTATCAGGACAGCGGTCGCTCCCAGTCCTGGGGAGACGGAGGTGCCACAGGTTCGGTGCTTACCGGCACCGGCACCGGCAACAACGAAGAGGTCATCGTCTACGGTCGTGTACCCGCGCAGGCCACTCCCGCGCCAGGTACCTATACCGACACCGTGCAGGTGACCATCGCCTGGTAAATCTCATTTCGCTCCCGCATTGGCAAGGATCTTCACGAACATCAGGGAAGACTCGTTATGCAGCGCCTGCTCGCCCTTCTTCTAGCGCTGGCTTCGCCCCTTTTGCAGGCGGCCGACAAGACTGCCACCATCGCACTGAACGTCGAGGTACTGCCCGCTTGCCAGGCAGGCACAACCAGCGCTTCAGGGCTCAGCTTCGGTACGCTGGATTTTGGCACCCACCTCAGACTCGACAACCTGATCACCCGTGTAGGCCAGCCTGGAGCCGGCGCCCTGCGTGTCAACTGCCAGCAGAATATCCCCTACCGCGTGCTGATCAATGGCGGGCACAGCGGCTCCACCAACAACCGGCAGATGGCCGGTCCGGGCTCCGCGGTGCTTACCTACAACCTTTACACGGGCGCGGACTACACCACCGTCTGGGACGACAGCACCGGCGTCAGCGCTGTAGGCAACGGCCAGGATCAGTGGCTGCCGGTTTATGCACGCGTTCCGGCGCAGGGCACTCCGCCACCCGGCAGTTACAGTGACACCCTGACTATCACGGTGAGTTGGTGATGCCGTGCCGGGCCCGATCAATTGGAATCTCCGCCCTGCTCTGCCTGACTACCTGGGTCATACACGCTCTACCCGCCCGAGGCGACACGGGCGTCAACGACCAGTTCGTCAGCCAGAGCTTCCAGCTACGAGCCGAAATCGTACCCGGCTGCCTGCTCGGTGCCGGTGGCAGCGACGCGACGTCGTTCGGCAGCATCTCGTTCGGCTCGATCAGCACCCTGCCCGCAAACCTGGATACCGCCAGCACTCCAGGCAACGGCTCCATCGTGCTGCAGTGCTCTCCCGGCACAGCTGTCACTCTATCGCTCAATGCCGGCCTCAACGCCAGCAGCGTGGGGAGCGGGCGATACCTGGCACGAGGAGCCGAACGTCTGCGTTACCAGCTTTATCAGGACGCTGCGCGCAGCGTTATCTGGGGCGACGGCAACAACGGCGGGGCGCGTCTGAGCATCAACTTTCCCGTCGGCGGTGCCACCCAGACCTTCACGGTCTACGCGCGCCTGTTCAGCGTCAGCCCGCTGCCGTCAGCCGGCTTCTACACCGACACCATCACCGTGACAGTGAGTTATTGAATCATGAGGACATCGACCCTCGTCGCCAGTTGCCTGACACTCCCTCTCTCCTTGGCGAGCCTGGCCTTGCAGGCGGCCAGTTCCATCCTGATCTGGCCAATCAACCCGCTGATCGAAGCGGATCAACAAAAATCAGCCGCGCTGTGGCTGGAAAACCGTGGTCAGGAGCCGGTGGACCTTCAGGTGCGTGTGCTGGCCTGGGAACAGGAGGAGTTCGAAGATCGCCTGAAACCGCAGAAGCAGGTGGTCGGCAGCCCGCCTATGGCTACATTGCAGCCGGGCAAGCGGCAACTGGTGAGGCTGGTCAATCTGGAGCCTCCGAGCGCTGGAACGTTACGTACCTATCGAGTGCTGGTCGACGAAATGCTGCCGCCGCAAACGCGCCCGTCTCAGGTGGGCGTGCAGTTCCAGATGCGCTACTCGGTGCCGCTTTTCGTGGTGGGCCCTGGGGCCTACCTGGATGACGGCGTGCGAGAAACGCCCGGCCAGGGCCAGCCGCTGGCGCCCGATTTACGTTACCGAATGGTCGCAGGCAGCGACGGCGCGTTCCTCTACCTGCGCAATATCGGCCCCGCCCCGGCTCGGCTGTCCCAGGTCGAGTTGCTGCACGACAGCGGCCGACAACCACTGGCCGAAGGCTTGCTCGGCTACGTGCTGCCTGACGCACAGATGCGCTGGCCCTTGCCAGCAGGTGTGCGGAGTGGCCGCGTGCAGGCGCGGATCAACGAAAGCCGGCAAGCTCAGACGCTGGACACTGAATAAGTCGCTGGCGTCGTGGCTACTGGCCGCCGTGCTTTCGGGTCAGCTGGCTCATGGCAATGATCAGGAGCAGTTCGCCCAGGCCCAACTGCTCTACCTGGAGTTGATCGTCAATGAACTGTCCAGTGGCAAGGTGGTGGAGGTGAGAGAGTATCAGGGTCGCCTCTTCGTCCAGCGCGACGACCTGCTCGCCGCTGGCGTGCGCCTGCCTGAGCAGACCAACCCCTGGGTCGCCCTGGACCGCATCGACGCCCTAGAAAGCGAATACCAGCAGGACAATCAGCGCCTGCTGCTCACCCTGCCCAGCGATTGGTTACCCCATCAGCGTTTCGGCCCCACCAGCCTGAACGACGCCATGGAGGCGCAAAGTGCCTTCGGCGCGCTGTTCAGTTATGACCTCTACTACAACCACACCGAGAACGCCGGCCATTACGCCAACACCTGGCTCGAACAGCGCGTGTTCGACGGCTTCGGCGTGATCTCCAACACGGGCGTCTATCGACACAGCTTTTCCGGTCCGGGCTATCGCGACGGCTACACCCGCTACGACACCACCTGGCGGTTCAACGACCAGCAACGCATGCTCAGTTTCAGCGGTGGCGATCTGATCAGCGGGGCGCTGACCTGGAACAGCGCGGTGCGCATGGGCGGGCTGCAGGTATCTCGCGACTTCTCACTGCGCCCGGACCTGATCACCTACCCCCTGCCGCGCTTCGACGGCGATGCCGCGGTTCCCAGCACCGTCGACCTGTTCATCGATGACGCACGCGTCGGCCAGCAGGACCTGCGCCCCGGCCCCTTCACCCTGAACACAGTGCCCTATATCAGTGGCGCCGGCACGGCGACGCTGGTGACCACCGATGTGCTGGGACGCCAGGTCTCGACCACGGTACCGTTCTACGTGACCGATACCTTGCTGCGCCAGGGGCTCTCTGACTTCTCCCTGTCGCTGGGTAAATTGCGCCAGAACTACGGCGAGGAGGACTTCGCCTACGGCAGCCTGGTGGGCAGCGGCAGTCTGCGCTATGGGCTGACCGACAGCCTGACGCTTGAAAGCCACGCCGAAGGTGGCGCAGGCCTGAAGCAGGCCGGGGTCGGCGCAACCCTGGGGCTCGGCCTGATGGGGACGATCACCGGATCGCTGAGCCAGAGCAGCGGCATCGGCAATGGCCAGCAATACAGCCTGGGCTACAGCTACTATGCACGCCGCTTTGGCGTCACTGCGCAACGCATCCAGCGTACCTCGGACTACGCCGACCTGAGCGTCGCCCATGCATTGGACAACGACCTGGCCGGCGGCCCGCTGAGCAAAATCCTCGACCAGCTGACCTTCAGCTTCAGCCCTGAGGGGTTCGGCTCGTTCGGCGTGGGTTACTTCGCCAGCGAGGAACACAGCGGGCGGCGTACGCGCCTGCTCAACCTGTCCTGGTCGCGCAGCCTGTGGGGCAATGCCAGCTTTTATCTGTCGTTTAATCGCCAGCTGGACGACGCCTCGCACGCTGTCCAGGCGCAACTGGTCATCCCGTTCGACCTCCGCTCGACCTTCACCACGGGCGTCGAACGCGACAACGACGGCAACCAGCGCGTGCGCGCCAACTATAGCCGCAACGCCCCTAGCGACGGAGGCCTGGGTTGGAACCTGGGCTATGCAGACGGCGACAGCGAGTACCGTCAGGCCGATCTGACGTGGCGCACCCAGCATGCTCAGGTGCAGGCCGGCGCCTACCAGAACGATGGAATCACCACCCAATGGGGCGGCGTCAGTGGCTCGTTGGTGGCCATGCAGGGGCAAATGTTCGCCAGCAACCGCATCGATGACGCCTTCGTCCTGGTCAGCACCGAGGGGTACTCGGGTGTGCCGGTACGCTACGAGCATCAACTGCTCGGTCGCACCGATTCAGCTGGTTACCTGCTGGTGCCCTGGGTGCCGTCCTACTATCCAGGCCAGTACGAAGTCGACCTGCTGGACCTCCCGAGCAATCTGCAGCTTGCCGAGACACAGCAGCGCATCGCCGTGCACCAGGGCAGCGGCGCTCTGCTCGTCTTCCCCATGGTGATGAGCCTGTCGGCCAGCATTCAATTGGTCGACGGACTCGGGCAGCCTTTGCCACGCGGCACCCAGGTACTGCATCGAGCCAGTGGCCAACGTACCTATATCGGTTGGGATGGCCAGTTGTACTTCGAAGGCCTGTCGGGGGAAAACCAGCTCGAGGCGAGCCTGGCCGACGGTAGCCGGTGTAGCAGTCGATTTTCGCTGGACGACACCGCTGAGGAGATGGCGGTGGTCGGCCCTCTTGCGTGCCTGCAACAGGAAGGCCAGCCATGATCCGCTGGTCGGTCCTTGCCCTGCTGTTGTGCAGCGCCCTGGCCAGCACCACCGCGCATGCCTGCAACACCTATGGAGCCTCGGTCAACCTGGGCACCAGCAACTCCCTGAGCCTGCGCACCAGCCCACAGTCAGCCGCAGCCGGAGCAGGCTTGTCCTGCCCTGGGATACTTCAGGTGTTGACGGCTGCCTACGTCCGAGTGACGCTGCAGACTACAGGCCCTCTAGTACTGCAAGATGGCCAGGGCAACCAGATTCCGTTCCAGATCTACCGGGATGCTGGCTACAACCAGGCTTTGGTGGCTGGACAGGCCCAGCAGCTCGACGCCATCAACCTGCTGGCATTGGGCGGCAGCGCCAGTGCAATCGGCCTGTACTTTCGCACCAACCCGGGGCCTAACGTGCCAGCGGGTACCTATACAGCGACCATAGCACTGCGCTGGGACTGGGCCATCTGCACGGTCGGGCTGATCAACCTCTGCTCATGGAGCCGCAGTCCAGGCCTCACCCAACCCTGTCTGGCAGTCTGCGGCCCGCCCAATAACTGGGGCACGGGCTCTGCGACTACTGTGACCATCACACTGGTGGTCAGCAAGGCCTGCCGCATCGACACCTTGCCTAACGTGGACTTCGGCGCCCAGGCGCTGATCAGCCAGTTCAGCACCCAGCAGCGCACCTTCGCCGTCACCTGCACCGCCACCGAGGGCTACACGCTGACCTTCGACAATGGCCAGAACTATCAGGCGCCTTGGCGACGATTGCGCAGCGGCAGCAATTACATCCGCTATAACCTCTACCACAACGCCAGCAGCCTGATCTGGAACCCCGCCTCGCCACTTACGGCCAGCGGCACGGGCAACTCGCAGACTTTCACCTACCAGGCGATTCTCGACCCTGGACAGCCCAATGCCCCGGTGGGGGTGTACACGGACAACGTTCTGCTGATCATCAACTATTGAAGCGTCACCAGTAGACCACCAGCGTCGAGCCGTCCTTCTCGATGGACTTCACGGGCAGCGAGGCCGTCTGACCGTCCTGGCTCAACGCCAGGGCACGTCCCTGGTCATCGCGCACCTGATAGGCCGAGTGCTCGCAGCTATGGCCGCTCAGATATACGCTCGCCGCATCGCTTCGAGCGACGATCTCGCAGCGTTTGAGAATGGTCAGGCTGATATGCAGCTGCCCGCTGATCTGTTCAGCGAGTGAGGGATTGGCAGCCGCGCACAGCACGCCCGCCAGGCAGTAGGCAAGAATTCGAGTAAACGGCATAACAAGGGGTCTACGGTGAAGATGGCCTGCTGAGGTTGAAGGTCAATATCCATCCGTAGACGCGGTCACCGGTTCGACTGGGACCGCAGGTGTCAAGAATACGGTGATATCACATTGAAATCACCTCTGTTCCGACGAACGCGATTCACCCCAGAGTTTGCGCGACGAAACGCCTGGCCGGCGCCACGATCTGCTCCTGCGCGGTCACCAGCGGCAGGTCGCGGGCGCCATCTTCGGTATGCCCGACCAGGGCGTAAAGCGTGGCCGTCGCCAATTCCAGCGCTTGCGGTAGCGCCTGGCCAGCCAGCAGCCGACCGAGCAGCGTAGCCGAGAACACATCGCCCATGCCGTTGGGCAAGGGGTGCAGCGCCAGGCGCGGCGTGGTCACCAGCCAGGCGCCCTCTCCGTTTACCGCCAGCGTACCCAGTTCGCTGTCAGCGATGTCCGGCGTCGCCAGGCTGGTCACGATCACCACGTCCGGCCCGCGACCCCGCAACTGCCTGGCGATCTTCACCGCCTCCTGCAGATTGGCCGGTTTCGAGCCGGTGAGCAGTTCGAACTCGAACTGGTTGGGCGTAATGATGTTGGCGAAGGGAATCGCCTGGTCACGCAGGAAATCGGGAATCGCCGGATTGACGAACACGCCGCGCCCGACGTCGCCCATCACCGGGTCGCACAGGTAACGCACTGCCGGGTTGTGCTGGCGAATCTCGCCCACCGCCTCGAGAATCACCCGCCCTGTATCGGCATCGCCCAGGTAACCGGAAAGCACGGCCGACAGCCGCGGCAGCACGCCACGCTCACGCAGCCCGAGCAACACTTCGCGCACGTGCTCGGCGCCGAACACCTGGCCGCGGAACTGGCCATAGCCGGTGTGGTTGGAGAATTGCACGGTGTGAATCGGCAGCACCTCGAAGCCGAGGCGCTGCAAGGGAAATACCGCGGCGGCGTTGCCGACGTGGCCCCAGGCGACATGCGACTGAATGGACAGGACGAGGGGCGGAAGCGTGGCGCTCATTGCGGTCTCTGGCTGCTGGACGGGTAAGGCATGGATTATTCGCCAAGCCGTACGAACCTGTCACGCCCGCGCCAGACGACTCGCCGGGCACGTCTGAGCGATTTGCGCGGCCAGCCTCGCAGGTATCAGCCGAACGAAGCCGCAATCAGCTTGCCTGAATGATGATGAACCGTTGCCGCCATTCTTGCGCTTCAACGACTCGATGGCGCACTGCGAAACACTCCTGCCCATTTGCCAGAGGACCTCCCATGACCCTTTCGGTCGTTCGACGTATCGCCGCCATCATCCTCGTACTTCTGGCCGCTCCCTTCGCTGCAACGGCTGCCGACAAGCCCAGGATTCTGGGTTGGGTGGAAGAAGGCCTACTGCTGCCCGAACGGGTATCAGTGAAGATGAAGCTGGATACCGGCGCCCTCACCTCGTCCATGGACGCCAGGGAACTCGAACGTTTCGAGCGCGATGGCGAAAAGTGGGTGCGTTTCAAGGTCCAGCTCAAGGACAGCGACACCGGCAAGTCGGTGAATATTCCCTTCGAACGTCAGGTCGAGCGCAATATCAAGGTGCGCGGGGCCGGCGGCGCCGAGCGACGCCCCGTGGTGTCGATGCAGATGTGCATTGGCGATCAGGTCTACGACGAGCAGTTCTCGCTCAACGACCGCGACAAGATGATCTACCCCGTGCTGATCGGGCGCCGCACCCTGGAGCATCTGGGCGCGGTGGATGCGTCGCAGACCTTTACCCTAGAACCACGGTGCGCCAAGCGGCCGGCAAAAAACTGAACGCGCGGCCTGCCGGCACGCCAGGCGCACCGGAGCCCGGGGCTGAGACGTAAAAGCCCGGCCTGGCCGACCGTCACGCCTCGGCCGTCTACGCCCGCTCGACCCGATTGCGCCCCGCCGTTTTGCCCCGGTACAGCGCCGCATCAGCGCGCTGCAAGGCCTCGTCGAACGCTTGCGCAGCGTTGAAACGATCCGATACGCCGATGGTTGCCGTGCAGCGGATCACGTGCCCCTGGCCGACACCGGGCACCTCGCTCTGCTCGATCGCGGCGCGCATGCGCTCCGCCAGCTGCATGACGCCAGCCTCGTCCGTCTCCAGCGCGATGACCACGAACTCCTCTCCGCCCAGGCGACAGATCAGATCGCCCTGGCGGGCGGTGCAGGTGAGCACGCCGGCGATATGACACAGAACCAGGTCGCCGACCTTGTGGCCGTGGCTGTCGTTGATCTGCTTGAAGTGATCGATATCGATGATCAGCAGGTACGCCGGGCCGGTCATGCGCAGGCGAAATTGTGCGTCCAGGGCGTCCAGCAGCCCACGCCGGTTGAGCAAGCGGGTCAGCGGGTCGTGAGCCGCCAGGCGGCGCAGTTCATCGGTCAGCCGGCGCAGCACCAGCCAGACCGCACAGGGTGGCAACACGGTCGCCAGGAACGACATGTAGATATAGAAGACCTTCTGGAAGCCGCTGTTCATGTCCAGCGCCGCCATTCCGCCGTTGACGATCATCGCGAACTTAACGGCATTGAGCACGCTGACCCCACCGATCAGCACCGCGAACACCACCATCTCGACACGCAGGTCCCTGGCAAAGCTTCGTCTTCCGTAGAGAACGGCTGCCGTCATGGCCAGAAAGAGCAACGCGCAGAGGCCGGCCAGCAGCGCATGGCGTGCTGCGGAACCGAGCAGCCACTGCACCAGAACCTGTACCAGGCTATAGACGACCAGCAGCATGAGCAGCGGGCGCAACACCGGGGTCGGGCGATCAAAAAAGCGCATCGCACCCAGAACGTAAGCGACAGGAGCGCCAAGCGTCAGCGTATGGTTGACCAGGCTCATCGGCCCCCAGTCCGGTGGGCCGTCGAGCAACTGCAGGATATAGGCGAGCCCGAGCAGAAGGTTGCCCAGCGCAAAGACTTCCATGCCCATTGTCTTGCCGTTCAGCCGCCTGCTGATCAGCAGGAACATCACGGAAAAGCACAGCAGGTGCACGCAAAGCATGCCGAGGATGACGGTAGTGACCATGGACTCGCGCAAAGTGAGAGGTAGCAACAGGCCGATGGATCGGCGCCCATATCGCGCCCTCACTTCCCTCAGCATTCCAGAATGTATTCTGGCTTGGCTATTCAAGCCTGTGAATCGTGGCGCATAGCGTCAGCCAAGGCAATCTGCCTTCCAGTCGTTCACGGAGTACCCGACGTTGGGTCAGGTTTGTCCTGCCCGCCAGTCGGCATCGTCAGCCCACAGTGCAGTTTGTCGGGCCAGGGCCACATGACGACAAATTCGGCCCATCATCGCTGCTTGCCCGGTTCGCTGCTGTTCTGCTTTCGGTTTCGGCTGCGCGAGTGTCAGGGCTTCACTCACAGCTCAATCGAGTACAAGGAGGTTCCATGTCGAGCAAGGCTCTTCAGATTTTGCCACTGCTTACCGGCCTGATTCTCGCCGGTTGCGTCGGTAGCCCCATGGAGCGGGCCATCCCCAACATCCCCGGTCTGATGGCGAAGAACTCCTGGCCCGGCAAGCCAGCCTCGGAGGCCATCGCCCAGTATGGTGACCCGCACGTCATCAAGGACCTCGGCGACGGCCGCCAGCAATACCTGTGGTTCGATAACTGGAATCGGAGCTGGGAAGAACTTTCGGCCAGTTACGTCACCCCCGGCCCAGGCGGCTGGTACCGCTACAACGAATATTCGACGCGCACCCGCCATTACAGCTGCTCGGTGATGATGGACATCGACCAGAACAAGATCGTCCAGCGCTTCGACTATCACGACAATATTCGCGGTGCCTGCAGCAACTATTTCAGCCTGTGAGCGCGGCCTGGCGCTCATAAAAGAACGCCGAGCCGGTCAGGCCGGCTCGGCGTCAACGCAAACCCGTTGGCGCAGGTTCATTACGACGTTCCACGGTGGGCAGCAGCGACACAAAAAGAGCCACCAGGTGGATCGATTCAGAAGGCTGGCAACACCGCACCTTCGTAACGTTTCTCGATGAATGCCTTCACCTGCGGACCGGTCAGGGCAGCAGACAGCTTCTTGATCGCCTCGCTGTCCTGATTATCCGGGCGGGCCACCAGGTAATTGACGTAAGGCGAGTCACTGCCTTCGATCGCCAGCGCATCGCGCTTGGGATTGAGCTTGGCTTCCAGCGCGTAGTTGGTGTTGATCAGGGCCAGATCGACCTGATTCAGCACGCGCGGCACGGTGGCTGCCTCCAGCTCGCGGAACTTGAAGTTGCGCGGGTTATCGACGATGTCACGCGGCAGCGATTGCGCGCTGTTGGGGTCCTTGAGGCTCAGCAAACCGGCTTTCTGCAACAGCAGCAGGGCACGGCCAGTGGTGCTGACATCGTTGGGAATGGCGATGGTGGCACCATTCGGCAGTTCATCGAGCGACTTGTACTTGGTCGAGTACGCGCCGAAGGGTTCGACGTGTACGCCCTGCACGATCACCAGCTCGGTACCGCGCTGGGCGTTGAAGCTGTCCAGGTAGGGTTTGGTCTGGAAGTAGTTGGCATCCAGGTTCTTCTGGCTGACCTGCAGGTTGGGTTGTACGTAGTCGGTAAAGACCTTGATCTCCAGATCCACGCCCTGCTTGGCCAGCTCGGGCTTGATCAGTTCGAGGATTTCAGCGTGCGGTACCGGCGTGGCGGCTACGCTCAGTTTCTCGCCGGCGTGGGCCAGGGATGCAGTCAGGGCAGCGGTCAGGGCAGTCAACAACAGGGTCTTTTTCATGATGTCCTTGTTCTCGGTTCATGGCGCCGGCTGGATCGACAGGCCGGCGCGCTTGGCAGATGCCCAACGGATATGGCGGGCTGAGCGCGACAGTATGAAGAAATATTTATTCCACAAAATACTTATTAGTTATTTTCTTATATCCGAAATCAAAATCTGTTTTCGCTTGTGAGCCATCCTCTCTGCGACCTAGAGTAGATGGCCTTCTCTCTCAGGAGGCTCCATGCTTACCGCCGCCCTCGCCCGTTTCCCTCGCCTGCCGCTGATTCCCCAAGCCACCGCTCTGCAACATCTGCCGCGATTGTCCCAGCATCTGGGCAGGGAGGTCTGGATCAAGCGCGACGACCTCACGCCGCTGGCGCTGGGTGGCAACAAGGCGCGCAAGCTGGAATACCTCGCCGCCGATGCGCAGGCCAAGGGCGCCGACGTACTGGTCACCGCCGGCGCTATCCAGTCCAACCATGTGCGCCAGACTGCGGCCGTAGCCGCGCAACTGGGCCTCGGCTGCCTGGCCCTGCTGGAAAATCCCATCGACAGCCACAGCGCCGACTATCTGCAGAACGGCAACCGCCTGCTGCTGGATCTGTTCGGCGCCGAAGTGGAAAACGTCGCCAACCTGGATGATGCCGACCAGTTACTGGAGGCCGCCTGCCAACGGCTGCGCGCTGCCGGACGACGACCGTACCCAGTGCCCATAGGAGGTTCCAATGCCCTGGGCGCGCTCGGCTATGTGCGCGGTGGGCTTGAGCTGGCCGAACAGATCGCCGCCAGCGGCCAGGATTTCGCCGCCGTGGTGCTGGCCTCCGGCAGCGCCGGCACCCACGCCGGGCTGGCCCTGGCGCTGGAGGCGGCACGCCCGGGCACGCGCGTGATCGGCGTCACCGTTTCGCGCAGCGAGGCGGCACAAAAGCCCAAGGTCGAAGGTCTACTGCAGCGCACGGCTGAACTGCTGGGTGTGGACGTGCCACACGGATTGAACCTGGAGCTGTGGGACGCCTATTTCGCGCCACGCTACGGCGAAGCCAATGCTGGTGCTCTGCAGGCCATCCGCCTGCTGGCCAGCCTGGAAGCGATACTGCTCGACCCGGTCTACACTGGCAAAGCGTTCGCCGGATTGCTCGACGGGCTCGAACGAGGCGCCTTCCCCGGCAATGGTCCGTTGCTGTTCCTGCATACGGGTGGCTCACCTGCCCTGTTCGCCTACAAGAAAAAAGAATAAATGAGTAACTTTTAATTATTTAACGGCATAAAAATTTCCGCCTAGAGTGGCGCAATCTTCTTCCTGCACGAGGTCACCATGAACGTCTCAACCCTGCGTCGCCATTTCCTTTTCGGCAGCCTGGCCCTGGTGCTCGGTGCCAGCCTCAGCGCGCCGAGCTTCGCCGCGGACCTGCTCGATGACATAAAGGCCCGTGGCGCCATCAAGGTCGGCCTGGAGGGCACTTACCCGCCCTTCAACTACCAGGACGCCAACGGCAAGCTGACCGGCTTCGAGGTGGAACTGGCCGAAGCGCTGGCCAAGGAAATGGGGGTCAAGGCCGAGTTCCAGCCGACCAAGTGGGACGGCATCCTCGCCGCGCTGGAATCCAAGCGCCTGGACGTGGTGATCAACCAGGTGACCATCTCCGACGAGCGCAAGCAGAAATACGATTTCTCCACCCCTTACACCGTCTCCGGCATCCAGGCGCTGACCCGCAAGGCCGATGGCGACAGCATCAAGAGCGCGCAGGATCTGGCCGGCAAGAAAGTCGGCGTGGGCCTGGGCACCAACTACGAGCAGTGGTTGAAGGAAAACGTGCCGCAGGCCGACATCCGCACCTACGACGACGATCCGACCAAGTTCCAGGACCTCAATGTCGGCCGCATCGACGTAATCCTGGTGGATCGCCTGGCCGCCTTCGAGATGGTCGAGAAAACCGGTGGTCGCCTGGCCGTGGCCGGCGATGCCTTCTCTCGCCTGGAAGCCGGTATCGCCCTGCGCAAGGGCAACCCCGAACTGCTCGCCGCCATCGACGAGGCCCTGGCCAAGCTGAGCGCCGACGGCACCCTCAAGCAACTGTCCGAGAAATGGTTCAAGGCTGACGTCACCCGATGATCGAATCCGCCCTGCAGCTGGCTCTGGAGTCCGCGCCCTTTCTGCTCAAGGGCGCCTATTTCACGGTCATACTCAGCCTGGGCGGCATGTTCTTCGGCCTGCTGCTGGGCTTCGCCCTCGCTATCGGACGCCTGTACGGACCAGCGCCGCTGCGCTGGCTTACACGGTTGTACGTGTCCTTCTTCCGCGGCACACCACTGCTGGTGCAGCTGTTTCTGATCTACTACGGCCTGCCGCAACTGGGTATCCAGCTCGACCCGCTACCGGCCGCGCTGATCGGCTTCTCGCTGAACATGGCCGCCTACACCTCGGAGATTCTCCGCGCCGCGATCGCTTCCATCGACCGTGGCCAGTGGGAAGCCGCTGCCAGCATTGGCATGAGCAAGGCGCAGACGCTGTACCGGGCCATCCTGCCGCAGGCGGCGCGCACCGCCTTGCCGCCGTTGGGCAACAGTTTCATTTCGCTGGTCAAGGACACCGCTCTGGCCGCCACTATCCAGGTGCCGGAGCTGTTCCGTCAGGCGCAGTTGATCACCGCGCGCACCTTCGAGATCTTCACCATGTACCTGGCAGCCGCGCTGATCTACTGGGCGCTGGCCAGCATCCTTGCGCACTTCCAGGCGCGCCTGGAGGCCAGGGTCAACCGGCACGAGCAGGACGACTGATGATATCCGTGCGCAATTTGCGAAAAGCCTTCGGCACCAACGAGGTACTCAAGGGCATCGACCTGGACGTCGCCGCCGGCGAAGTCGTCGCTATCATCGGTCCCAGTGGCTCGGGCAAGACCACCCTGCTGCGCTGCCTCAACCTGCTGGAAGAGCCCAGCAGCGGGCAGATCACAGTGGGCGATATCCATATCGATGCGGATAAGCCGCTCAAGGGTCAGCAGAAACTGATCCGCCAACTGCGCCAGCAGGCCGGCTTCGTGTTTCAGAACTTCAACCTCTTCCCCCATCGCACGGCGCTGGAAAATGTCATCGAAGGCCCGGTGCAGGTGAAGAAGGAGCCGCGTGACGAGGCACTCGCTCATGCCGGCGCGCTGTTCGCCAAGGTGGGCCTCAGCGGCAAAGAGGACGCCTACCCCAAGCGTCTCTCCGGCGGCCAGCAGCAGCGCGTGGCCATCGCCCGCGCCCTGGCCATGCGCCCTCAAGTGATGCTCTTCGACGAACCCACCTCGGCTCTCGACCCTGAGCTGGTAGGCGAAGTGCTGACCACCATCCGTGATCTGGCCGAGGAAAAGCGCACCATGGTCATCGTTACCCACGAAATGGCCTTCGCCCGTGATGTGGCGGATCGGGCGATCTTCATCGACCAGGGGCACATCATCGAACAGGGTCCGGCCAAGGTCCTGCTCACCGCGCCGCAGCACGAACGCACGCGACAGTTTCTCAGCAAGTTTTTGCTCGGCCAGGCGCTGTAGCCAATCGCGAGCATGCAGGAGGCTTCAGCGCCGAGCGCCTGTCGCGGTTACCACTGCGGGGATGCAGGAGGTAGAGCGAAGCAGGATGCCCGAGCCGAAAACCCCTTCCCGGATAGCGCTTACGACCGCTAGGCGCATTGGGTGAGGCAGATGCAGAGCAGGTCGCTCTATGCCAGCTGCCCAGGCCATGGAGACGACAGGCGCGATCTCACTCGAACAACTGCACCAGACCGTCATCGAAACGCGACACCGCGACCAGCAAAGCCTGGATCGAGGCGACGACGATGTTCGCGTGGCTGCCAGCACCGAAGCGCGAGCCGGCCACACCCGGCCAGGCCACCTCGACCAGTGCCAGAGCATTGGCGGAGGCACCGCCGCCCAAGCTGCGCTCCTCGTAGCTGTCGACGCGGATGGGCAGACCGAGCGCAGAGACGGCGGCGTCGATAGAACCGTTACCGATGCCCTGCAACTGCCGTCGGCGGCCGTTGGGCAGCTCGATCTCCAGCATCACACCCTGGCCGGCATCGTCCTCGAACAGCTGGTGACCGAGATAGACCAGTTCGCCACCGGGGCGCGCGGGCGCCAGGTAGTGGCGCTGGAACATTGCCCAGAGCTCGGTGCTGGTCAGTTCGGTTTCGCTGCTGTCAGCCACTTTCTGCACGATGGCGCTGAACTCGACCTGCATCCGCCGCGGCATCGACACGCCGTGGTCGCGCTGCAGCAGGTAGGCGATGCCGCCTTTGCCCGACTGGCTGTTGACCCGCACGATACTGTCGTAGGTGCGACCCAGGTCTTGCGGGTCGATTGGCAGGTAAGGCACCTCCCAGAACCCCTCCGGGTCCTGCGCCGCGAACCCTTTGGCGATGGCATCTTGATGCGAGCCGGAAAAGGCGGTGAACACCAGATCGCCGACGTAGGGATGGCGCGGGTGGATCGGCAGCCCGGTGCACATCTCGGCTACCCGAGCCACGCCAGCAATATCGGAAAAATCCAGGCGCGGATCGACGCCCTGGGTATAGAGATTCAGTGCGAGGGTGACCAAGTCGAGGTTGCCGCTGCGCTCACCATTGCCGAACAGGCAGCCCTCCACCCGCTGGGCGCCGGCCAGCAGCGCCTGCTCGGCACAGGCCACACCGGTGCCGCGGTCGTTGTGCGGATGAACCGAGAGCACCACATGCTCACGGCGCTCCAGGCGCTCGTGCATCCATTCGATCTGGTCGGCAAAGACATTGGGCGTCGCCACTTCCACCGTGGTCGGCAGGTTGATGATGATCGGCCGGCCGGGGCCGGCGTCCCAGGTGCGAATGGCGGCGTTGCACATGCGCAGCGACACCTCCAGCTCGGCCATGCAGAAGGTCTCCGGGGAGTACTGCAGCACCCACTCCGTCTGCGGGTGCGCCGCCACTTTTTCCTTGAGCAATTGCACGTGGCGCACCACCAGCTGCTCCACTTCGTCCACCGACAGGCCGAACACCACCCGCCGCCACACCGGTGCGATGGCGTTGTACAGGTGCACGATCACCCGCCGTGCGCCGGCCACGGCTCGTAAGGTCTCCTCGATCAGGTCCTCTCGCAGCTGGGTCATGACCATCGGCGTGACGTCACCGGGAATACCACCCTCATCGATGAGTTGGCGGATGATCTCGAAGTCGGTGCGCGAGGCGGCCGGGAAACCGACCTCGATTTCCTTGAAACCGAGGCGCACCAACTCGCCGAACAGGCGCAACTTGCGCTCTCGGTTCATTGGCTCGAACAGCGCCTGGTTACCATCACGCAGGTCGGTGGACAGCCACACCGGGGCCTGGGTGATCTGACGCGAAGGCCAGCGGCGATTGGGCAGGTCGATGGAAGGGAAAGCACGGTACTTGGTTTGCGGATTGCGCAGCATGGGGCGAACCTCGAACGGGAGAGCGGACAATGCCGATCTCCCCTGCCCGCTCTGGCGGGCTGTTCAAGGCCGGGATCTGGGGGAGATCGCAAGTCGGCGCCACACATGCGGCGACAGACCCCGGCCGAAGCTCAGGACGAGTAGCGGTAGCAAGGGCAGCAGAAGGTTCATGGCGCAGTTCCGGTCAGACAGGTGCCCAGCATGGGCAGCCAGAAAACTGGCCACGCACGACAAATGGTCCGTCGTTGTCGCCAAATGGTCACTACCGCAGCTAAGCTGGCCAACCGCACATCTGGATACGCCCATGGTCGACCACAGCCACCTGCCTTATGAATCTCTGGCAATGCCGGTCACCGGCGTCTCGGTCGATTACCCCAGCGGTCATCAGGTGCCCGCCCACAGCCACCCGCGCGCGCAATTGATCTACGCCATTTCCGGAGTGCTGGTGGTGGAGACACCGGCCGGCCGCTGGGTCATACCGCCCACCCGTGGCGTGTGGGTGCAGGCAGGCGTCGAACACGCGCTGCGCATACGCGGCGCGGCACGCATGCGCAGTCTGTTCGTCAACCCCGACGCCATCGAGGGGCTGCCCGCGGACAACTGCGTGATCGATGTATCGCCACTGCTACGCGAACTCATCCTGGCGGCCACCGAGGTGCCGGCGCAGTACAGTGCGGAAAGCCGGGACGGCCGCCTGATGCGTTTTCTCCTGGACGAACTGCGTAGCCTGCCGGTGCTGCCCTTCCACCTGCCCTGGCCGGATGACGAACGCATCGCCCGGGTCTGCCAGGCCTTGGCGCAAAACCCGGCGCGGACCGACGGCGCCGAGCATTGGGCAGATAGCCTGGCCATGAGTCCGAAAACCTTTCACCGACGTTTTCTCAGCAGCACCGGCATCACCTTCGGCCGCTGGCGCCAACAGGCTCGCCTGCTGCTCTCGCTGGAAGCCCTGGCCGAAGGCCAGCCAGTGCTACAAGTTGCCCTGCAGCATGGCTACGAAAGCCAGAGCGCCTTCGCCGCAGCGTTCCGAAGGCAGTTCGGCATTGCGCCTTCAAGCTTTTATAAATGAGCTGGGCGATTGTACGGCCGATAGCGATAAGCGTTAGAGGCTGTTTTCGGTCAAGAGCAGTCATTGGATATCTACAAATTTAGAGGGCGCTCGACGTAAGCGTTTTTGTTCGTACATCTGTAGACAACCGAAGCACCCTGCCTATGTCGCGCGCTAAAGCCCGCAGAGGCTCAGGTGCCTGCTGGCAGGCATCGGTAAGTGTCATAGGACCAGAGGCCAGCGAAAAGGCGGCCGTAACTCCATGAGGGTAGAGGTCGGTGAAACCCTCTCCCAACGTACCCGCCAGCACGATCACCGGCACTTGATGCTGGCGTGCCACGCGCGTCACGCCCAAAGTGGTTTTGCCTCGTAAGGTCTGGACGTCGCAACGTCCTTCCCCGGTAATCACCAAGTCCGCATCTTGTATATGCCGTGCGAGTTCAGCCAGCTCAGCGACGATTTCGATACCAGGGCGAAACTCTGCCTTGAGAAACGTACGGGTAGCGAACCCCATGCCACCGGCAGCACCACTGCCTGGGTAGTCACGATGATCGCTCTCGAACAAAGCTTGGCAACAGTCTGCAAAGTGATCCAGCGCGCGATCCAGCCTGGCGACCTCAGCACGAGTCGCTCCCTTTTGCTGGGCAAACGTGTACGACGCCCCATTGGGGCCACAGAGCGGGCTATCGACGTCGACCATCACCTCGAAACGCACGTCTGAAAGACGGGGATCCAGGCTACTCAGGTCGATTCGGTTCAATGCCGCCAAGACTTGCCCTCCCGGCGGTAGTGGCCACTGTTCTGAGTCCAGAAAGCGTGCACCGAGCGCCTCCAGCATGCCAGAACCTGCATCATTGGCCGCGCTGCCGCCTAGGGTGAGTACGATACGTCGGGCCCCAATATCCAGAGCCTCAAGGATCAGCTCGCCAGTGCCGCGACTGGTACTCAGACAGGCATTTCGCTGTGCAACAGGTACCAATTGCAGGCCACTGGCCTCGGCCATCTCAATGATGGCGGTATCCGATCCTGGGAGCCAAGCCCAGCTCGCGTCGACGATGTCGCCAAGGGGGCCAGTTACCAGGCTGCTACACCGTTCGCCTCTCACTACGGCCAGAATGGTGTCCAGTGTACCTTCGCCGCCATCGGCCATTGGGCACTTGATCAGTTCCGCTTCGGGGAAAACCTCCTTCAAGCCCGCCTCAATCGCATCGGCAACCTCGGTTGCACTGAGGCTGTCTTTGAACGAATCAGGTGCGATGACGATTTTCATGCGCTTCTCCAACCTCAGCGAGCCTCCGTGCTCGTCTGAGCCTCCTGGCGTTACTTGCTAGTACGAACGTTGCTGGTCGCCAATTACGAAGGGAAGAACGGAAAGAACAGCAGTAACAGAGGAATCGCAATCGCACCTGCCACCAGGATCAACGGCAAGCCGCACTTCATGTAATCGGCAAACTTATAACCTCCAGCCGACAGCACCATGAGGTTCGCTGGCATGCCGATTGGGGTGGCATAGGCACAGGAACCGCCGATCACGATCGCCATCAGCACAGCGCGCGGATCTGCACCCAAATTCGCCGCGATCGACATGCCAATCGGCACCAACAGCGCGGTGGTGGCGGTATTGGACATGAAATTGGTGAGCGCACAGGAGATGAAGAAGATCACAACCAGCAACAGTACCGGAGACGGCTCTGCACCGAGCAGCGCCATGATTGTAGACGCGACTGTCGCACCGGCCCCGGTCTGCTCCAGCGCGCTGGCAAGAGCCAGGGTGCCGCCGAAGATGAAAATAGTTTGCGTGTCGATGGATTGGTAAGCCTGCTTCTCGGTCAGCACACCGACCAGCACCAAAAACGCTGCACCAACGCAGGCGGTGATATGCAGCGGTACACCTATAACACTCTCAAATACCATACCGAGAATGGTCGCGATCATTACCATCAACGAGGTGATTTGCTTCCATTTCGGCACTGAACTGAAATCATGAGTCGCCTCGCTTACATCGGTTACGGTTTTCGAGGAACCGGCCGGCAACAGGCGATGGCCGAAGAAGGCGAAGTAGATAATGCCGCCTGCCAACAGCGGTAGACCAACCTTGGCGTATTCGAAGAAACTGAATTCCAAACCGACGTTCTGCAAGGCGCTCTGCGCAATCAGGTTTCCTGGTGCACCTATAAGGGAGAGATTGCCACCCATCGCTGCCGCGAATACCAGGGGCATCAGCAACCGCGAGCGAGAGAACCCGGATTTCGCGGCAATGCCGATGACCACCGGAATCAGAATGGCTGCGGTGCCGGTATTGGATAGCACACCAGAGAGCAAACCGACGATGACCATGATCGCTACGATCAGTTGCCGCTCGGTCTTGGCGAAACGTGTCACCAAGCCTCCAATGCGGTTCGCCATGCCCGTCTCGAACAAGGCGCCGCCGACGATGAACATGCCGACGAAAAGGATCACGTTGGTGTTGATGAAGCCGTTGAATGCGGTCTTCGGATCGAGCACACCAGTCAATACCAGTGCGAGGCAGACGATGACGGCTGTCAATGCCAGAGGAATTCGCTCCCAGACGAACATTACGGTCGCGAATAGCAGTAGAAGCAGAGTTATTTCGATGGGGCTCATTCGGTTTCCCTCCTCTTGCGAGGAGGCTCCTTATGCTTATTTTTGTAATGGATGCCTGCTGGGGCATCTAAGCGCCATGCAAGGCAGTGAATCAGCAGTAACGGCTGCGGTGCCGGCCGTGGGTCGGCACTCGGCACACGCTATCTAGCGCGCGATAACCTCAAGCACCGCGTCAGTAACCTGTCGAGTCGTGGCCGTGCCACCCAGATCGGGTGTATGCAGGCCGCTGGCAGTGACAACTTCGATGGAGCGCATTAGATGCTCGCCGGCTTTTCTCTCGCCGAGATGTTCAAGCATCATCGCCGCGGTCCAGAAGGTCGCGATGGGGTTGGCTATGCCCTTTCCGGTGATATCGAAGGCTGAGCCGTGAATTGGCTCGAACATAGATGGGAAGCTGCGATCGGGATTCAGGTTGGCTGTCGGTGCGATTCCCAGACTGCCTGACAGAGCCGCAGCCAGATCCGAAAGAATGTCGGCATGCAGGTTGGTAGCGACGATGACATCGAGTTTTTCGGGTTTGAGCACCATGGTGGTGGTCACCGCGTCGACCAATTCGCGGTTGGTTTGCACATCCGGATAGTCCCTGGCCACTTCGGCGAACACTTCGTCCCATAGCACCATGCCATGGCGTTGGGCATTGGATTTGGTCACCAGGGTCAGATGCTTAGCAGGCCGGCTGCGCGCCAGCTCGAAGGCGAAGCGGTGGATACGTTCTACACCTACGCGAGTGAAGGTGGAAACCTCGGTGGCGACTTCGATGGGTAGACCCTGGTGCACTCGGCCGCCGCTGCCCGAATACTCGCCTTCGGAGTTTTCGCGCACGATCACCCAGTCGATGGCCTGACCATTGCTTAGCGGGCTTTTTACCCCCGGTAGCACGCGGGCCGGGCGCACATTAGCGTATTGATCGAAGCCTTGGCAGATCGGCAGGCGCAGGCCCCAGAGGGAGATGTGGTCGGCGACTTTCAAACTACCGACGGCGCCGAAGAAAATTGCATCAGCCTTTTTAATCTCGGCCAGTCCACCGTCCGGGATGTAATGGCCGTGCTTGAGGTAATACTCCGAGTCCCAGGGGTAATGGGTGACATCGAAACTGAAGCCACCCAAGCGTCTGGCCAGCCCCTCAAGAATCTCCAAGCCGGCGGCAATCACTTCGGTGCCAATGCCATCGCCGGGAATGGCTGCGATGTTGTAAGTCTTCATGCTGCGCTCCACTTATTGTTATTAACGAGGATGACCGCGTTGCTGCGACAGGCCGAGTATAAGCAGTGAACCAAAACAGATTGATCGCCTTAAAATCACATCTTTATTGAACTAAAGTTATTAATTGAGAAGCCAAGGCGAAGCACTATTGCCGTTGCAAGCGACGGCCCGTACGCCATGCCGGAGGGGAGTGCTCTTGCCAACGGCGAGCCGATAGGAGGCTCGCTGAAGCGGCGTGGAGGACGTGACTAGACGGGGACTCGAGACGGACGGCAGATGGGAGTCGCCGCGCCTGTAGAACAGCCCGAGTACAAGAACGGTCCGAGCGATAAGAAAGGTGGCCCAGGGGATGATCGGGCGCTGGGAGCTCCACGCGCGCGATGCGGAGCAGACTTATTCGCTGAGGTTCAGGTATTGCTTCGCCCAAGTAATGTAATCATCAGGGTGGGTGTAGCGGGTCACCAGTTGTGACGCGGTAAGGCCATTGCCCACGGAAATGCCGCGCTGTTCGCGCAGACTGTCGTAGGTCGCCTTGATCGCTGCGAAGTACGCGGCGTGGCCGTTAACCACGATGCGCACCCCAAGTTCGGCTAGGCGTCTGTCATCGCTCAGCTCAGGGTTGCCGTAGGTGACCAGCATCAGCGGCATCTGCAGGCCCTCAGAGATTGCTTCGAGCTGATCGAAATCCATCACGCCCACCAGACAGATGGCGTCAGCCCCGGCGTCCCGGTAGGCGCGGGTGCGCTGGATGATCTCGGTCAGTGGCTGCACACCAGCATGGGTACGAGCGATGATCGCCATAGCATTGTCGTAGCGCGCTGCCTGAGCGGCGAGCAGCTTGCCGATACCCTCCTCAATGCTGATCAGGTCGTAGGATTTGCGGCCGAACTGTGACGGCAGCAGGGTGTCCTCAAGCGTCAGCGCTGCGACGCCGGCGCGCTCCAGCTCGGCCACAGTACGCATCGCATTGAGGGCATTGCCGTAACCATGATCGGCATCGGCGATCACCGGTAGGCGAGATACTCGGCCAATACGCGTGGCCTGCTCGGCGAATTCGCTGAGCGTGATCAGGGCGATGTCCGGAGCACCGAGCACCTGCAGGGAAGCGACCGAGCCGCCAAGAATACCGACCTCGAAACCAAGGTCAGCGGCGATACGAGCCGATAAAGGGTCGAACACCGAAGCGGTGTGATGACTGGTAGATGAAGCAAGCAGCGCGCGGAATACGTTGCGCAACTCGTGATGAGAGGATTTATCCATGGTCGTGTATCCCAGGTTTGGTGCTGGGCAACTGTCCCCAGGATCTGTGCCCAAGGTGGGGCAGCCGAAACGACTGGTCGCCGGCAATGCCGTAAAAATAGTGGAGGATGGACGCCACCGCTCCGGCGTCCGGCGGCACCCACGGCCTCCCTGCCGTGGCGCCTAGCCGGTTTATTTGATGAAGCGAACCTGGCTGTTGATCTTCTCGACAATGGAACTCTTACGCTCGTTGAAGCGCACCTTGTTCTGCTCGAACAGGTTGTTGCCCTTGGTATCAATGGAGATGATCAGCGGGCCGAACTCGCGCACGCGGTTTACCCACAGAGTTTCTGGCATTCCCAAGTCCTGCCATTCGGCGCGCTCAATCTCTTCCACTTTGGTGGCCGCGAGCACCGCACAGCCGCCGGGGAACACCGCGTGCACCGCCTTGTTCTCCAGGCAGCCAGCGGTGGTTTCCGGGCCCATTCCGCCCTTGCCAATGATCAGCTTGACTCCGGTCTGCTCGATGAATTCCTTCTCGAACTTTTCCATACGCATGCTGGTGGTTGGGCCGATGGAGACCATTTCAAAGCTGCCATCGTCTTTTTTACGCACGATCGGTCCTGCGTGGAAGATCGCTCCGCCGTGCAGGTCGACCGGCAGTTCGCGTTTGAGTTCGATCAGCCGGCGGTGCGCCACGTCACGGCAAGTCACCAATTGGCCTGTCAGATAGACAATGTCGCCGACATTGAGGGAGGCCAGGTCTTCATCCTTAATCGGGGTAGAGAGAATCTTTTTCACAGTACTACTCCTTCATGGGAGAGGATGTCGTAGGACAGATCGGCATTGATACGAATCTTGCCGCGACGATGTGCCCAGCAGCCGGTGGAGACAGCAACGCCAATGGTCGACGGGTGGCGCGCCGAGGACTCGATATTCACACCCATAACACTGCTGTTACCGCTCAGGCCCTGAGGACCAATGCCGATTTCGTTGAGTCCCTCCTCAAGGAGTTGCTCCATCATTGCTGCATTTGCGTTCGGGTGGCTGGAATCCACCGGACGCAGAATCGCCCGCTTTGACAAGCGTGCTGCAGTCTCTACCGAAGTAGAAACGCCGACACCAACCAGCAGCGGCGGACAGGCGTTGATACCGCGAGAGGTGATTACGTCGAAGACGAACTCGGTCACCCCCTCATAGCCTTGGCCTGGCATCAGTACTTTTGCCGAGCCCGGCAATGTGCAGCCACCACCGGCCATGTACACATCAATTAGTGCGTAGTCGGCGTCAGGGATGATCTCCCAGTCCAGCCACGGAATCTTCGAGCCCGTATTAGTGCCGGTGTTTTTCTCGTCGAAGGTTTCCACCGCGTTGTGGCGCAGCGGCCCCTTCTTCGTCGCCTCCAGCGTGGCGTTCTGCAGGATGTCCTCCAGTTCACCGAGCAGCGGGAAGCGGGCCCCGGCGGAAATGAAGTACTGGATCACTCCGGTGTCCTGACAGCTTGGACGGTCTAGCTTGTCTGCGTAGTCCTGGTTTTCGGCCATGGAGTCGTAGATCTCGATGGCCAACGAATTGGTTTCTGCGGCACGCAGTTTGGCAGTCTTTTCCTTGACGTCCGTTGGCAGGCGCTTGCCAATATAGGCAGTAAACTTTGCCATCACGTCAGTGAGCGATTGAACGGCTGATTCGTTATCCATTGTTATTCTCCTCATTGCATCGAAAGGCTGGTGGGCTTGCCTGCCTGCGAAAGCAGGCAACGCAGATGAACAATCGTCGTTCACTAGGCGCAGCCACCGACGCTACTGGCGTGTGTTGGCGGCAACGGGAGCTGACGGAAGCGAGCCCCGCAATAGACCGGCCGAAGAAGCCCAACACATGGCGCTTTGCCAGCAATCATCTGCCCGTCTCTGCTCCGAATGTTTCTTGTGAGTCGGACTTGGGTAGCACTAGTGGAACTTCGCTGCACGGCAACAGCGTTCCGGGTTCGCAACGGCCCGGGGATTCCAGCTAACGCGCAGAAGTAAAGTTAATGGTTTTCTGAAAAGCCTGTAATACAATGAAAATAACTTCATTGTTTCTTGCAGGTTAACTATGAATCCGGTATCCGAATTGGCCTTCTTCAGCCAGCTGATCAGACTGGGAAGCCTGGCGGCGACTGCGCGCGAGCTCAACTTGACACCGCCCGCGGTTTCCAAACGGCTGGCACAATTGGAGCAGCGCCTAGGGGTGCGGCTGCTCAATCGCACCACACGCAGCATCAGCCTTACTGCTGAGGGCGAGCTTTATCTGAATAGTGCCCAGCGCATCCTTGGCGAAATTGAGGAAATGGAGCGCCAAGTATCTAGCAGTCGAGCAAAGCCAAAGGGGTTGCTACGCGTCAACGCCCCCCTGGGATTTGGCCGCACGCATGTCTGCCCTGCAATTTCTTCCTTCGTCCGGCTCTATCCGGAGGTCGAGGTACAACTGCACCTGACAGACCGGCCGATCAACCTGCCGGACGATGCCATCGACGTTGCCATCCGCTTCGGGGACTTGCCCGACTCCCGTTTGATTGCCCGCAAGATTGCTGCGAACCGACGCAGACTGTGCGCAGCCCCCTCCTATCTGGAGGCCTTCGGCAATCCCGAAAGCCCCAAGGACCTGATGCAGCACAACTGCATTGTGCTGCGTCAGAACGATGCTGCCTTCGGTATCTGGAGGCTGAGCCGCGGCAAACAGAGTGAGTCGGTAAAGGTACGCGGCAACCTAAGCACCAATGACGGAGAAGTCGCACTGAACTGGGCCTTAGAGGGGCACGGCATCCTTATGCGCGCCGAGTGGAACCTCGCCAGCCACCTAAGCAGCGGCCGGCTGGTGGAAGTACTCAGCGACTACGAAACTCCTCCCGCAGATATCTATGCCGTCTACCTCGAACGCCTCAATCTATCTGCTAAGGTGTCTTTCTTCATCGAGCACTTGCGGGAGTTCTTCAGTCACAAAAGCGATGGATTCTTTCCGTTAGCTTAGGAACTTCTTTTTGTGGGGTGCGGCTCAGTGCTTCTGGATCAAATGACCACTTCTGGCCGAAAACTGCCCCACCAAAGCTGCTTCCCGCCACTGGCAAGCGACACTGCAGCACGTGCCCCTGCAATCACTCTCTACTACCATCAACTGCTTTGACGCTGGCAGAAAGATCATGACCCGCTACAAGGACATCGTTGCAACAGGCAAGCAGTTCAGCGCTTTCATAAGCGAAGGGCTGGAGAGCGAAAAAGCATCGGCCACAAGCTTAGCGCAGAAGGCGCGCAGGCCAGGCACTTTTGCAGCATCGACGCTGGAAAGGCTCGGCCAGCTCGAGGGTAAGTATCATCTGCTGGTCGCGGCGGAGATCTGGTGCCCGGACTGCCATATCAACCTGGCGGTGATGGATTTCATGTGCCAAGCACAGCCGAATATCGAGCTGTCGATCGTCTCCAAGGGGCGTGCCGAGAATGATCTGCGGGATGCGCTGGGGCTAGAGCGCATTCCGGTGCCAGTGGTTGCCATACTGGACGAGGCCTTCGACCTGATCGGAACATTCGTCGAGCGCCCCAGAGCCGTGGTGAACGACAGCACAGGCCAGGCAATGTCGCGTTACAGGGCCGGCGACCATATGGACGATACGCTCCAGGAGCTGCTCGATGTAATGGAGCAACACGAGCGCAAGCGTGCCGGGCAGAACCGTTGAAGACTCGCTGGTAACCAACTGGGCTCTAACCAGATTGAAGGCGGCAACCAAATTCGCACTCGTCCGCCTCTGCTCCCCTTACAGCTTGCCAGCTCCGGCGAACGCTGAACCGTCGTTTTACCGAAGCGCCGCAAGCTGCTAGCAAAACGACAGCAAAGCCGCGTTATCATGCCCGCGCCTGCGTTCGGCATGACGACAAGGAGCAGTAGATGAACGATTCGCGCCAGGCGGTATTCGCCAGGGAATGCGACCTGATCATGAAAGGCGGCATCACCAGCGGCATCGTCTATCCGCTGGCCATTACCGAGATCGCCAAGGCATTTCGTCTGCGCAGCATCGGTGGCACCAGTGCCGGGGCCATCGCCGCCGCGGCAGCTGCCGCCGCCGAACTTGGCCGCCAGCGTTTCCAGAGTGGGCAGTTGAGCAGCGACCCGGCCGGCTTCGCCGAAATCGAACGTTTGCCCGAACATCTCTGCACACCCGCGGCCGACGGCCATGGCACCAAGCTGCTGGCCTTGTTCAAACCCATTCCGGCGCTGCGAACGCTGTTCGACACCTTCATCGCCACGCTCGAAGCCAAGGGCAAGGGGCCCCGGGCGCGCGTGCTGGCACCACTCAAGGTAATGCTGACGCGGCACAAGCTCGCCGCACTGATTGGCGCACTCGTCGCGGGCGGGCCCTTATGGAGCAGCGCCATCACCAGCGGCAATTTATTGGCCTGGTTCTGGGTGCTGTTGTTCGCCGCGCTTGGCGGCGTGTTCGCGGTTGCCTGCCGCCTGCTGCTGCCCGCGCTGCGCGAGCTGCCGCAAAATGGTTTCGGCATATGCACCGGCCTGCCTGACGCCGATGACGAGGCGCCGGAGGAAGCCCTGACCAACTGGCTGACCCACTATTTTGATCGGCTCAGCGGGCAGCAGGCGTTTTGCGCGCAGCACGCTGGGGCGATTGAATGCGAGCGGCCACTGACCTTCGGCGACCTGCGCGCGCACGGCATCGATCTGCAGGTCATGACCACCTGCCTGAGCATGGCGCGCCCTTTCCGTCTGCCCTTTCGCGATGACGATCAGGTACGTGAGAACAACCAGTTCCATTTCCGCGAGGAGGAATTCGCCCGCCTGTTCCCGCGCCGCGTAGTGGCCTGGATGAACGCGCGCCAACGCCCCGGCAACGATGAACGCAACGACGGCTATCTGCGTATGCCCCTGCCGGACGATCTGCCGGTGATCGTCGCGGTGCGCATGAGCCTGAGTTTCCCGCTGCTGCTCAGCGCCGTGCCTCTGCATGCCGTGGACTACCGCAAGCGCGAGAAGAAACTCGAGCGCTGCTGGTTCACCGATGGCGGTATCAGCTCCAACTTCCCCATTCACTTCTTCGACGCCGCCCTGCCCCGGCGCCCGACCTTCGGCCTGGATCTCGGCCCGACCGACGGCTCGGACGAACAGCGCGTGCGCTTCCCGCGCAACAATGGCGATGCGCGGCTCGCCTATTGGCGGCGCTTCCCGCAGAGCGGCCTGCCGGCGCTGCGCGGCTTTCTGGCTCAGCTCAGCAACGTGGCCAAGGACTGGAACCACGAGACCCTGTCGCTGATGCCGGGCTTTCGCGACCGTATCGGCCTGATTCAGCTGACCCGTGAGGAAGGCGG
This sequence comes from Pseudomonas sp. Marseille-Q0931, assembly GCF_940789645.1. Taxonomy (NCBI): domain Bacteria; kingdom Pseudomonadati; phylum Pseudomonadota; class Gammaproteobacteria; order Pseudomonadales; family Pseudomonadaceae; genus Pseudomonas; species Pseudomonas sp. Marseille-Q0931. The sequence continues at coordinate 1,280,944 of NZ_CALNWT010000001.1, forward strand.
CCTCAACCTGACCATGCCTGCCGAACGCATCGAGCGCCTGACCGGTTACGGCCGCGAAGCCGGCCAGCAATTCGTGCTGCGCTTCGGCAATCCGGCGTGCTGGCAGCCCGGCGCAAAAGCCTCCTCGATGAACTGGGAAAATCACCAGATCATCCGCTTGCGCCTGCAACTGGCCAGCGTCGCCGAACAGTTGCAGAGCCTGGAACGTGCCTGCCGTGAGCTGCACGGCACCGAGCACGACTACCAACGCTTTTTCACACCCGAAGCCAGGCGTTTCAGCTACCCCTTCAAGGGCCTCAACGACCTGGAAAAAGACCCCGATACCGGTCTGTATCGCACACAGGCTGGGCTGGCCAAGGCCATGCTCGAGCAGTTGCGGACGATCGCCCAGATGATCGAGCAGCACCCCGACAGCCACCCGGCCAAGGACGCGCCTAAGCCCACCCCCGAACTGAAACTGCGGCCACGCATCTAGGGTTTGGCCGCTTGACCATCAGCTTCCCGGATTGCCGTAGGCTTCCTCGAAGAAGTAATCCATCCAGGACGCTGCCTTGTTCTTCAGCACGCCCAGCTCATGCAACTTCTCGGCGTAGATGAAGGTGCGCTGCGGCGACACGGTGAAGTCGTTTTCCGGGTCCTCGATGATTTTCTTCACGAACTCCAGCGGCAGCTTGGAGTTCTCCACGCGGATATAGGTCTCGGCCGCAGCGGCCTTGTCAGCCTTGATGATCTGCGAGGCTTCCATCAAAGCATCGTAGAAGGCCTTGTAGGTTTTCGGATTGTCGTCGTGGAATTTCTCGGTGGCGTACAGCACGTTGAAGGTAGCCTGGCCGCCGAGGATGTCGTAGCTGCTGATCAGCTTGTGCACCTTGGGATTTTCCAGCGCCTGGTACTGGAACGGCGGACTGGAAAAATGCGCGGTGATTTCCGAGCCGCCTTTGGTCAGTGCCGCGGTGGCATCCGGGTGCGGCAGGCTGACGGAAATCTTGTCGAAACGCTGGAAGTCGGCATTGCCGTAACGCTTGGCGGTCTCGATCTGCAGAGTGCGCGACTGGAAGCCGACGCCGGCGGCCGGTACCGCGATGCGGTCCATCTCACCGAGATCGTCGAGGGTCTTCACTTCATCGCGATTACTCAGCAGGTAATTGGGCAGCGAGCCCAGCGAGGCCACGGCCTTGATGTTCTGCCGGCCGTGGGTGCGGTCCCACACGGTGAGCATCGGCGGCACGCCAGCCGAAACCACGTCGATGGCACCGGCCAGCAGCGCCTCGTTCATCGCGGTGGCGCCGGAAATGGTGCGCCACTCGACATCGATCTTGTCCAGGCCCTGGGCCTTGGCGTGCTTCTCGATCAGTTGCTGGTCCTTGACCACGTGCAGCACCAGGTAACCGATGCCGAACTGCTGGGCGATGCTGATCTTGCCTTCGGCCTGGGCGGCCAGTGGAATCGCCAGGGCGCCGAGCAAACCCAGTGCAGTGGCCAGGCGGCCAAGTTTGAACGTGTTGGTCATCGTAATTTCTCGTTGTAGTGAATCGGTAGCCCGGGTCGAGCGCAGCGACACCCGGGAAATCAACCTGGGTATCGCTATGCTCAACGCCAGGCTACGGATCGTTAACGCTGCATCCCCCAGCGCTTGACGGTCACCCGCTCGATGCTGGCGAATATCAGGTTCTCCACCAGCAGGCCGATCAGGATCACCGCCACCAGCCCGGCGAACACCTTGTCGGTGTACAGCTCGTTACGGTTCTGGAAGATGTACCAGCCCAGGCCGCCCTTGCCGCTGGAGGCGCCGAACACCAGTTCGGCGGCGATCAGCGTGCGCCAGGCAAAGGCCCAGCCGATCTTCAGCCCCGAGAGGATCGATGGCAGCGCCGCCGGGATCAGGATGAACAGCACGAAGCGCAGGCCCTTGAGGCCGTAGTTGCGCCCAGCCATGCGCTGGGTCTCGGAAACGCCGAGAAAGCCGGCATAGGTATTCAGCGCCAGGGCCCAGAGCACCGAGTGCACCAGCACGAAGATCAGGCTGTTCTCGCCCAGCCCGAACCACAGCAGCGACAGTGGCAGCAGTGCGATGGCCGGCAGCGGGTTGAACATCGAGGTCAGCGTCGACAGCAGGTCGCGGCCGAGCTGGGTCGAGACCGCAAGGCTGGTCAGCAGAAAGGCCAGAACGATGCCGATCAGGTAACCCTTGACCAGCACCGACAGCGAGATCGCCACCTTTTCCAGCAGCTCGCCGCTGCCGATGCCTTCGATGAAGGCCCTGGCCGTCTGCAGGAAGCTGGGCAGCAGCAGGTCGTTGGCCTGGTAGCGGGCCGCCGCCTCCCAGACCAGCGCCAGGGCCAGCAAGATCAGCGATTTGCGCAACCAGCCCTGTTGCCACAGGCGCTGGCCGAGGGACAGCTGGCGTTCCAGCTTGAGGCCGGGCAGCGGCTGCAGGGGGATCTCGTATTCCTCACGCCGTGCGGGGGAAAGACTCATGATGAACGCTCCTCAGTAGGCGATGCGGATATCCTGGAAACCCAGTTCGGCGGCCGTGCCGTTGTCGACTTCTTCGTCGAACAGCAGGCGGTGAATCCGCTGCGCGGTCTGCTGGAAGCCCACACCACCAAGGCTGTGCAGGTCGAACTGATGGCTGTTGATTTCCGCCCGCACCCGGCCGGGGTGTGGCGACAGCAGCAGGATGCGGTTGCCGACGATCAGCGCCTCCTCGATGGAGTGGGTGACGAACAACAGGGTGAAACGCACCTCCTCCCACAGCGCCAGCAACTCTTCCTGCATCTTGCGTCGGGTCAGGGCGTCGAGGGCGGCGAAGGGCTCGTCCATCAGCAGGATCTTCGGCTGCATGGCCAGGGCACGGGCGATCGCCACCCTCGCCTTCATGCCGCCGGACAGGGTGTGCGGATAGGCATCGGCGAAGGCGGCCAGGCCGACCTTCCCCAGGTAATGCAGGGCGCGCTCCTCGGCCTCCTTACGGCCCAGGGTGCGTGAGGCCAGCAGCGGGAACATGACGTTCTGCTTGACCGTCTTCCATGGCGGCAACTGGTCGAACTCCTGGAACACCACGATCCGATCCGGGCCCGGCTCGTGAACCTGGGCACCGTCGAGGCGGATGCTGCCGGCGACCGGTTCGATGAACCCGGCCACCGCCTTGAGCAGCGTGGACTTGCCGCAACCAGAGGGGCCGAGCAGCACGAAACGATCGGCACGGTCCACCTCGAAACTGACATCGTGGGTGGCGCGCACCACGCGCTGCGGGGTGCGGTATTCGAGGCTGACCTTCTCCACCTGCAACAGGGTGTCGAAGGCGCCTGCAACGGGGTTGCTGGCCGTGTGGCCTTGCAGAGGGGCATTCATGGTTTATCAGCTTCCCTGACCGATGGCGGCGTCTTCGAAGAAATAGTCCTGCCAGCTGGCCGGCTTGTGCTTGATGGCGCCGACACGGTGCAGGAAGTCGGCCAGCGGGTAGGTGTTGGTGGGCGTGACGGAGAACTGGAACTGCTCGTTGTCGATGATCTTCAGCAGTTCTTCGCGGCTGATCTTGGCGCCGGTGACGCGAATGTAGGTGTCGGCTGCCGCGCCCTTGTCCTTCTGGGCGAAATCCGCCGCTTCGGCCAGGGCACCTACGAAGGCCTTGTAGGTCTTGGGATTGTCGCGACGGAATTTCTCGGTGGCGTACAGCACCGTCGGCGAGTTCGGGCCGAGCAACTCGTAGGTATCGAGCACCACGTGCACGTCCGGGTTTTCCAGCGCCTGGTTCTGGAATGGCGGGTTGGAAAAGTGCCCGGTCAGCTCGGTGCCACCGGCTTTCAGAGACGCCGTGGCATCCGGGTGCGGTAATGCCACGGTGTACTTGTCGAGGCGGTCGAACGCCTTGTCGCCCCACTGCTTGGCGGCGGCGTATTGCAGGAAGCGCGACTGCACCGATACGCCCACGGCTGGCACGGCGATACGATCCTTGTCGGTGAAATCGGCAATGGTTTTGACCTTGGGGTTGTTGCTCAGCAGGTAGTACGGGAAGTTGCCCAGCGAAGCGACACCCTTGACGTTCTGCCTACCCTGGGTGCGATCCCACACGGTCAGCAGCGGGCCAATACCGGCACCGGCAATGTCGATGGCGCCGGACAGCAGCGCATCGTTGACCGCCGAGCCACCGGACAGCTGCTGCCAGTCGACCTTGATATCCAGCCCCTCGGCTTTGCCATGCTTCTCGATCAATTGCTGATCACGTACCACGTTGAGCAGCAGGTAAACGATACCGAACTGCTCGGCGATACGGATCTGCCCCTCGGCATGGGCGATTTGCGGCGCCGCCAGGCTACCGGCCAGCAGGCTCAGACTCAGGGCGATACCGCCAGCCAACCGAGCAAAACGGGGAATAAAGGGAAAGCGCTTGCCTGCCGACATGTCGAGTCTCCAGTCAAAAAAATACGGAAATGAGGTGTGGTGGGCTATCGCCTAGAACGGCACATCGCCTTGAATAGTCGTGCGGTGCATGCGCCGGCGCAGGTGGCTGGGGCAGCCGGTGGCGAGATGGATCAGCGCGCGGTTGTCCCAGAACACCATGTCGTTGTCCCGCCACTGATGGCGATAGATGAATTCCGGCTTGGCGCTGTGGGCGTACAGCTCGGCGAGGATCTGCCGGCTCTCGTCCTCGGGCACATCGAGAATGTGGGTGGTGAAGTTCTCGTTGACGAACAGGCCCTTGCGGCCGGTTTCCGGGTGAGTGCGCACCACTGGATGGACCACCGCCGTGACCTCGGCCAGCTGCGCCTCGGTCAGCGTCGGGCGACGAATGCCGGCGAATACCTCATCGGCATAACGCGCCGTATAGGAATGGGCAGCGCGCTTGCCGTCGATGGCCTGGCGCAACTCGGTCGGCAGCGTCTCGAAGGCCAGCTGCTGGCTGGCGAACAGGGTATCGCCGCCCTCCTCCGGCAGCTCCTGGGCGTAGAGCATCGAACCCAGGCTGGGGAATTCCTTGTAGGAAAGATCCGAATGCCAGAACTTGCCGGCATCCCCCAGGCCGATCGGCTGCCCGTTCTCCTTGATGTTGGAGATGATGAAAATTTCCGGGTGGCCTTCCAGCAGGAACTGCTTGAGCACGTGGATCTGCAGAACACCGAAGCGGCGGCCGAAGTCGATCTGTTGCTGCGGCGTGATGCGTTGATCGCGGAACACCACGACGTTGTAGTCGAGGTGCGCCTGGTGGATGCGGGCGAAATCGGCGTCGCTCAGCGGGAGGCTGAGGTCGAGGCCGACGATCTCGGCCCCCACCGGCGCATCAAAGGGGCGAACTTCGAATGACTGTGCCGACGTGGAGGGGATGGAATGAGCTGCTGCCGACATAGAGAACTCCATGCAAGGGCGCCAATGGCGCTTCACTTTGACCGGCCGGGGGTTCGGCCATGTGTTCAGTGCGGCGCGCCGATTGGTCGGCAGGTACGCATAGATGGAACCATACAGGCATAAAAAACATAATTTAAATATCTTTTAGCCATATCTATATGACATGTCAGCAGTGCATGCGCAATCCGCTTGTATTGTCCGAGCCGGACCAAGACAGATGCAAAAAACCATTCAGTAACGCCGCGTGCTCATCAACTCCTCCAGAACCCGGGTGGTGACCCGAAACGGAACGGACATGTGGTCCTCGCCCGCCTCGAGCTGGAAGTCACTGCGCAGCCCATATTGCGAAAGGTTTTCCAGGCGAATCTGCAGCGCGCGCACGTCCTGGATTTCCTGCGGCATTTCCCGGTCGCCCACCCACATACTCAGGCTGCGATGGGTCAGATCCAGCTCTCCTGCATGTGCGCGACGGGTGAATGCCCGCTCATGTTCCAGCAGGTAACGGTCGCGCCACCACAGGCTAGGGCTGATGGCGACCACATGCTGGAACAGCTGCGGCCGGGTGAACAGAGCGTAGATGCCGAACATGCCGCCGAACGAATGGCCGACCAGACTGAGCTGGTCCTGATCGACCTTGAAACGCTGATTGACCCGGGGCATCAAACGCTGCTCGATGAAATCGAGAAACAGGTCCTGGCCGCCCTGCGGCGGGTCGTTGCGCTCGGGAAGTTGCGGTGGTGAGAGGTCGAACGCACGGCGCTCGAAATCCAGCGGCGTGGTGCTGGGGTAGCCGATGGCGACGATGATCGCCTTGCGCCATTGCCGTTGCGCCCGCTTGGCGGCGTGGAACGCCGGGAAGTAGGCATTGCCGTCGAGGAGATAGATCACCGGGTAGCCGCCGGTATAGGGCACATCGCCCTCCGGCAGGCTGACCATGATGCGGTAGTCGCGGCCCTCGGCACTCTTCATCAGCCATTGTTCACTGCCGTCCAGAGTGACCGGCTCGGCCTGGGCGGCGGAAAGGCCGCCCAGCAGCAGCGCCGTCATGGCGCTGCACAGCCAGTTCAGCACCCTCACCAGCTGTAGCTCAGGCTGGTGACCACACTGCGTGCCTCGCCGCGGTAACAATAGCCGTCCTGACAGTTGACGTACTGCTTGTCGGTCAGGTTGCGCGCATTGACGGCCAGGCGCACACCGTCCAGCTCGCCGGCGAAGTCGTAATGCACACCTGCGTCGAACAGCGTGTAATCCTCGCTCTTCACCGTGTTCATGTCGTTGCCGTAGACACTGCCGGTGTAGCGCGCGCCAGCACCGAAACCGAGACCGGATGGCAGCTTGTAGGCCAGCCACAGCGCTGCCAGATGACGCGGCACGTTCTTCGGATCGTTGCCCTCGTCGCCGTCGTTGCTCTTGGTGATTTCCGGATCGTTGTAGCTGTAGCTGGCGGTCAGGTGCAGGCGCTCGCTGAGGTCGGCCACGGCTTCCAGTTCCAGCCCGCGTGATACTTGCTCGCCGGTCTGTACGGTGTTGAGTGGATCGAGCGGGTCGCGGGTCGACACGTTCTCCTGGGTCAGGTGATAGAGCGAAGCGGTGAACATCGCGCTGGTGCCGGGCGGCTGGTACTTGAGGCCGATCTCGTACTGCTTGCCTTCAGTGGGTTTGAGCGGGCCGGCAGCATTGCTGCCGCTTTGCGGCAGGAAGGATTCGGCGTAGCTGGCATAGGGTGCCAGGCCATTGTCGAACAGGTACAGCGCGCCTAGCTGGTAAGTGGTGGCGGAGTCGCTGATCTTGCTGTTGCTGTCGCTCAGGTTGTCGCTGGTGCGTACATGCACCCAGTCACGGCGCACACCGGCGGATAGGCGCCAGCGGTCGAGTTCGACCTGGTCCTGCAGGTAGATGCCGCTGCGCTGAGTCAGACTGTCCTGGTCGGAAAGCGGGTTGCCGGGCCGAGCGACTGGCTGGTGATAATCCGGCGCGTTCATGTCTATCGAGGGCGCCGGCCCGGTCGCATAGAGCACCGAGCTGTCGAACCAGGTGTAATCCCAGCCAGTCAGCAGCGTGTGCTGCAGCTCGCCAGTGGCGAAGCGGCTGACCAGACGGGTATCGCTGCTCACCGACTCCATATCCTCGTACACACCGACGGCATAACGCTCCATCACCCCGTTGGTGATCGTGCCATTGGGCTGCAGGTACTGGTTGGTGGTGTCCAGCTGGCCGTAGCGCAGGTTCTGCTGCAGGGAGAAGGTGTCGTTGAAGGCGTGCTCGAACTCGTAGCCGAAGGTCCACTGGCGCTGGCCGAGCTTGTCGAAATACTCGTCGCCCTGCCAGAAATCGGTCAGGCGGTCGCCGTCCTGGTAGAGCATCGGCGACGCGGCAGTCTCGCGCTCCTGATACTGCGCCAGCAGGGTCAGGCTGGTGGCCGGGTCGATCTGCCAGCTCAGCGACGGCGCCAGCAGGCGCACATCATTGTTCAGCTGTTCGATGTCGTACCTGGCGTCGCGATAGACACCAACGGTACGGAACAGTACATCGCCCTGCTCATCCAGCTGACCGCCGACATCGAACTGACCCTGGCGGTGATCGTGGTTGCCAGCCTGGATTTCCACCTGGTTTTTCGCCTGCAGGCTGGGGCGCTTGCTGACCCGGTTGACCATGCCGCCCGGGCTGATCTGCCCATAAAGCACCGAGGCCGGCCCCTTGAGCACCTCGATGCGCTCGAGGGCGTAGGCTTCCGTGCCGTAGATCGACAGCCAGCCGTTATAAGGCTGGCGCAGTCCATCGAGGAAGTCGGCGGACATGGTGGTGTCGAAGCCGCGAATGTTGATCTGGTCGAAACGAGGATCGAGTCCCGAGCTGCCGGTGCGTACGCCAGCGCTGTAGGCCACGGCGTCCTCGACACGGTAGACCTTGCGATCGGCGATCTGCCCGGCGGTCACCACGCTGATGCTCTGCGCGGTTTGCAGAATCGGCAGATCGGTCTTGGTGGCGGTGCTGGCATTGCTGGCGAAATAACCCGGCACGGGTGCAAAGGCACTCTGCGTCGGCGCGGCCTCGATGGTGACGGGCTGCAGCTGATAGCTGTCATCGGCAGTCTGCGGCCGCACCACATAGCCGGACGCGGTTTTCTCGGCCACCAGCCCGGTGCCGCGCAGCAGCTGCGACAGCCCCTCTTCCACCGATTGCGCGCCTGTCGAACCCGGGCTCACCAGCCCACGCACCACTTGCGGGGAATACGACAAGGTGATGCCGGCTCGTTCGGCATAGAAGCTCAGCGCCTGGTCCAGCGGCCCACCCTGCACGTCCGCAGTCGCTGCTCGGGACGCGGGCTCGGCGGCCAGCAGTGCCGGGCTCGTGGCAACGCCATATAGCGCCAGAGCAATACAGATGGCCTTGGATAGCGTGCGCGGTTGCAGGCGCGGCGGCAGAGATCGAGTAGAGCGCATGGGGGTATCCATTTAGGGAGTGATCACCCCTAACCGGATGAACAGCCAAAGTCCGACAAATTTTTTATGCGATGGGCACGACGCGCACCCACCAGCGGGTTCGCTCCACCAGCGTCACCGGCAGTAGATGGGTGATGTTGCGCAACATCAGCTCGGGCTCAGCGAGGCGGAACACGCCGGACAGGCGCAAATCAGCGACCGCCGGATCGCAGCCCAGCCAGCCATGCCGGTAGCGCCCGGCCTCGGCGAGAAAGTCCGCCAGGCGGATGTCGCTGACCACCAGCAGACCGCGCGCCCAGGCGAACGGGTCGAGCGCTCCTCGTTCCAGCGTCGTCATGCGGCTCGCCGATACCGCCAGCCCTTCGCCTGCCTGTAAACGATGCTGCCCTGCCGCGGCACGAACCCGGACCTCGCCCTGCTCGACCCGTATCTCGCTGCGGTCGTCGTACTCGCGCACCGACATGCGCGCGTGCCGCCCCAGGCATTCGGCAAAATTGCAGCGCAGTTGCCATCGCTCACCTTCCACCAGCGCCTCGCCACTCCGCAGCAAAAGCTCCTGCCCGCGTACATCGATGGCGCTGCCGGTGTTGAGCAGCACCTCGACATCGCCCGCCAGCTCGAGCCGCCGCGTTTCGCCGGTGGCCGTGGCGAAGTCCGCCCGCCACACAGGCGCCGAAGCTGCCGCCAACAGCGTGGCGCTGCCGGCCGTCAGCCCAAGCAGCTTGAGCATGCGTCGGCGACTCAGGTCAGCCTCGGCGCGCTGCAGTAGCGGGATGGTTTGCGCTGCATCGGTAATAGGGGTTACCCGAAACAGCCCGGCCATCTGCTGCAGGCGCTGCCAGGCCAGGTCATGCCGTTCGTCCTGCTCCAGCCAGGCCTGCAGTCGCTGCTGCAGCTCGGCACTGGCCGGATCAGCGCGCAGGCGCATCTGCCACTCGATGGCTGTACGGACAATGGATTCAGGTGGCTGTCCGGCGCCTTTCACGCCGACGCCTCGAAACACAGGCGATAGCAGTGCAGCAAGGCGCTGGCCACATGCCGCTCGACGGTGCGACTGGAAACGCCCAGTTGCCGTGCCACCTGCGCATGATTGAGGCCGCCGAGCTGGTACAGCAGAAACGCCTCACGCACGGCGGGCTTCAGGCCATCGAGCAAGCGTGCGATCCGCTCCAGGGACTGCAAAGCCTCGTAGCGAACCTCCGGCGAGGGATGGCTCGCCTCGGGCAACTGCGCCAACGATTCGAGATAGGCACGTTCCAGCGCATCCCGTCGCCAGTGATCGATCACCAGCCCGCGCGCGATACGCGCCAGCAACGCCCTGGGCGCCCGATCATCGACGGGCTGGCCTCGCACCAGCAGGCGCAGAAAGGTGTCCTGAACTAGATCGGCGGCCTGCTGCGAACAGCCCACAGAGCGCCGCAGCCAGCCATGCAGCCAGCCCTGGTGCGTGCCGTACAGCACGTCGAGAGGAATGATCGAATCGATTTCGGAGGAAGACATAGCGCGGCGCAAACCAGCAGGCTGAAATGCCATGGAGCAGCATGGCGACCGCGCGAACATTAATGGCGAATCATTCTTATTTCAACCTTTCCCCCTAAGACTCGGCAGACGGCATCTCGCGGCGTTACCTAGGTGTGGCTAAAAAAAAACCTGCTCGCATAAATTCATACGCTGAATACCTGGCATCACGACATGTCATTTCTAAAATAATCGAGGCCCTCTTAGGGTGGCGATGGGCTCTTTGATCTCAATCCTGCTTGAGGCGAGCAGTTTCGTTACTGAATGAATGCCGAGAGCAGAGCCAATCCCAAACCGCCGATTCCCCGGGAGTAACCATGCAAGACGCCGTTATTGTTTCTACCGCTCGCACCCCTATCGCTAAAGCGTACCGTGGTGCCTTCAACGACCTGAAGTCTCCGAGTATGAGTGCTATCGCTATCCGTGCCGCCGTACAACGCGCTGGCATCGAAGCTGCTGAGATTGAGGATGTCGTCATGGGCACAGCCATGCAGGGCGGCACTGCCTCCACCAACCTCGCTCGCCTATCGCTGCTGGCTGCAGGCCTGCCATTGACCGTAAGCGGCCAAACCGTGGACCGTCAGTGCGCTTCCGGGCTCATGGCCATCGCGACTGCGGCTAAACAGATCATGGTCGATGGTATGCAGGTCACGATCGGAGCCGGCCAGGAGCAGATCAGCCTGGTGCAAAACGCACATATGCAGTGGGCTGCGGCCGACGCAGATCCACAGGTCACCAATCAGGTGCCGCACGCGTATATGCCGATGCTGCAAACCGCTGAATGGGTCGCCAAGCGCTACGGCATCAGTCGAGAGGCCCAGGATGCCTATGCGCTGGAATCACAGCGACGCACTGCTGCAGCACAAGCCTCTGGCGTGTTCGACCACGAAATCGTGCCCGTTACCTCACGCAAGAAGTTGGTGGACAAGGACACCGGCGCTGTCACCTTTGAGGACGTAACGCTCAGCCTTGACGAAGGCAATCGCCCGCAAACATCGCTAGAGGATTTGCGCAAGCTGAAAGCGGTCATCGAAGGTGGATGCATCACGGCAGGCAATGCCAGCCAGCTGTCTGATGGCGCCAGCGCATGCGTCCTGATGAATGGCAGTCTGGCTGCGCAGCGAAATATTGCGCCACTCGGCCTTTATCGTGGCATGGCTGTCGCCGGGTTGGCCCCAGAAGAAATGGGCATCGGCCCCGTCTATGCGGTGCCTAAGTTGCTCAAGCAGCACGGGCTTAGCGTCGACGATATTGGCTTGTGGGAGCTAAATGAGGCGTTCGCTTGCCAGGTGCTGTACAGCGCCGAAAAACTCGGCATTGATCCAGCGAAACTTAACGTCAACGGTGGCGCAATTTCCATCGGCCACCCCTATGGGATGAGCGGCGCACGCATGGTCGGCCACGCCTTGCTGGAGGGCAAACGACGAGGTGCGAAATATATAGTGGTGACCATGTGCGTGGGTGGAGGTATGGGCGCAGCGGGCCTGTTCGAAGTGCTGTAACTGTCGAAGACGATACTTCCCAACCGAATCAGGGCGCCCAGCCCTGATTTCCCTTCTCGGCGTATATCGCCCTCTCCCGTTTGAAACCTGTCGTATGGCTGCACAGCAATCGCCAATTTGCTGCAGGTGCCTCTGCCTCCGGCCATTCCATAACGCTATGGGCTGCATCGAACTCTTGTATTAGTTGCGAGGAAAGCGAACTGACTAGCATCGGCAACCATTATCCAGCCGATGAGAACAATAAATTGAATCTTGGAAAAATCATCAGCCGTAGTGCACGTTATTGGCCGGAACATGAGGCTCTGGTCGACAGCAAACAGCGCATCACCTTCTCCCAGCTCGAACGTCGCACCAATCGCCTGGCCTCGGGTCTGTTCGATCTTGGCCTGCAGCCCGAGGCCCATGTCGCCATCCTTGCCCTGAACCGGGTCGAACTGGCCGAAGCGGAAGTCGCCTTCTACAAGGCGGCCATGGTCAAGGTACCGATCAACGCCCGCCTGTCCCTGGACGAAATCATCCAGATTCTCAACGACTCGCACAGCCAGGCGGTGATCACCGAAGGTCGCTTCGCCGCGGCCCTGCACGCCCGCCGTTCGGAGACCCCGCGTCTGCGCTGGATCATCTCGCTCGATGACGAGGCTGGCGATATCGCCTATCGCGCGCTGCTGGCGGGCGGCAGCGAGGCGCCGGTGCACAGCGACCCGGCTGATGACGCCCTGGCCGTGCTGCACTACACCTCCGGCAGCTCCGGGGTCCTCAAGGCCGCCATGCTCAGCTTCGGCAACCGCAAGGCGCTGATCCGCAAGAGCATCGCCAGCCCTACCCGCCGCGCCGCGCCAGGCGACGTGATGGCCCATGTCGGCCCCATCACCCACGCCAGCGGCATGCAGATCATGCCGCTGCTGGCGGTAGGCGCCTGCAACCTGCTGCTGGAGCGCTATGACGACCGGCTGCTGCTGGAGACCATCGAGCGCGAGCGGGTGACCCGCCTGTTCCTGGTGCCGGCGATGATCAATCGCCTGGTCAACTTCCCCGAGGTGGAGCGCTTCGATCTCTCCAGCCTGCGCCTGGTGATGTACGGCGCCGCGCCCATGGCGCCAGCGCTGGTCAAGCGCGCCATCGAAGTGTTCGGTCCCATCCTGGCCCAGGGTTATGGCGCTGGCGAAACCTGCTCGCTGGTGACGGTGCTGACCGAGCAGGACCACCTGGTCGAGGACGGCGACTTCAGCCGCCTGGCCTCGTGCGGTCGCTGCTACTTCGAGACCGACCTGCGGGTGGTCAACGACGATTTCGAAGACGTGAAGCCCGGCGAGATCGGCGAGATCGTGGTCAAGGGCCCGGACATCATGCAGGGCTACTGGCAGGCGCCGGAGCTGACCGCAGAAGTGATGCGCGACGGCTACTACCTCACCGGCGACCTGGCCACGGTGGATGAGCGTGGCTACGTGTTCATCGTCGACCGCAAGAAGGAAATGATCATTTCCGGCGGCTTCAACATCTACCCCACCGAAGTAGAACAGGTGCTCTACAGCCTGCCGCAGGTGTTCGAGGCAGCCGTGGTCGGCGTGCCCGACGAGCAATGGGGCGAAGCCGTGCGCGCCGTGGTGGTGCTCAAACCGGGCGAGAGCCTGAGCGCCGAGGCCATCATCGAGCATTGCGGGCGCAGCCTGGCCAGCTTCAAGAAACCGCGCGCAGTGGACTTCGCCAAGGAGCTGCCAAAGAACCCCAACGGCAAGGTGGTGCGCCGCCTGATTCGCGAAGCCTACTGGCAGAACAGCGACCGCCGCATCTGAGGAACGAACATGACCAAGCCAAGTGAAAAAGCCGCTCGCCTGATGGAGGGCATCAACGCCTTCGCCCGCGACGAACTCGCCCCGCTCGCCAAGCGCGAAGGCATCGTCTGGGGCGAGCCGGTGGCCAAGCCGCTGCTGCGCGACATCTGGCGTCGCTCCTGCGAGCTGGGCTTCTACAACGCCATGCTGCCAGAGGCCTTGGGTGGCGCCGGCCTGGGCGTCGCAGACCTGTGCGCACTGAAGGAGGCAGCGGTGCTCACGGGTTCGCCACTGGCACCGCACATTCTCGGCGAGCTGTCCGGTCCGCCACGGGTCGGCCACCTGTTCAAGGTCGCCAACGAGTTCCAGGTGGAAACCTTTCTGCGGCCCATCTGCCGCGCCGATAAAGCGGTGTGCTTCGCTCTCACCGAAGCAGAGGCCGGGTCCGATGCCACCGCCATCGGCACCGAGGCGCGCCTGGAGGGCGACCACTATGTGCTCAACGGCGCCAAGCGCTATATCTCCGGTGCGCCCTATGCCGACCTCGCCGTACTGCTCGCGGTCACGGAGCCGGGCCGCGGGCCGCAGGGTATCTCGGCGTTCTTCGTCGACCTGCACGCCGAAGGCGTCAGCATCGACAGCGACTACTCGGTGATGTCCGGCGGCGGCGCCCACGGCAACATCCTGCTCAAGGACGTGCGCGTGCCGGTGCAGAGCCGCATCGGCGACGAAGGCGCCGGCTTCAAGCTAGCCATGGGACGTATCACCCTCAATCGCCTGCTGCACTGCCCGACCATGCTCGGCATGGCCGGCCTGGCGCTGAACCTGTCGCTGGACTATGCCCGTACCCGCAAGCAGTTCGGCCAACCCATCGCCATGTTCCAGTCGATCAACCATATGCTCGCCGACATGGCCACCGAGTTGTACGCCGCACGCAGCATGATGTACGCCACGGCAGCAAACAACGACGCCGGCGGCGACATCAAGGTGCAGGCACCGATGTGCAAGCTGTATGCCTCGGAGACTGCCTTCCGCATCGCCGACAAAGCGGTGCAGATCCATGGCGGCGCCGGCCTGATCAAGGGCCATCCGGTCGAATGGATATTCCGTGCGAGCCGTATGATGCGCATCCTCACCGGCACCAGCGAAATCCAGCGCAACACCATCGCCAAGGACATCCTGATGCCCAACTAGGGCTCAGGACAGGCCCGTCCCCCACGCGGGGCGGGCCTTTTTCATAAGAACAAGACAGAGAATCTCCGCCATGACACTTGAAGCCCCTGCCTTCAATGCACGTAAAGCCTGGATCATCGCCTTCCTGCTGGCCTTCATGATGCTGGTCAACTTCCTCGACAAGGTGGTGATCGGCCTGGTAGCCGTGCCCATGACCCAGGAATTGGGCCTGAGCCCGACCGAGTTCGGCCTGATCGGCGGCGCGCTGCATTGGTTCTTCGCCATTTCGGCCGTGGTCGGCGGTTTCCTCGCCAACCGTCGGCCAACCCGTACCCTGCTGCTGGGCATGGGCCTGTTCTGGTCGCTGATCCAACTGCCCATGCTCTTCGCCAGCTCCCTGTGGATGATCGTCGCCTGCCGGGTGCTGCTCGGCATCGGCGAAGGCCCCGCCTCGCCCGTCGCCACCCACGCCCTGTACAAGTGGTTTCCGAATGATCGCCGCAGCCTGCCAGTGGCCCTGCTGCATTCCGGCAGCGCCATGGGCCTGCTGGTGGCCGGCGCGATGATTCCCTGGATCAGCCTGAACTACGGCTGGCGAGTCAACTTCGCGGTACTGGCCGCCATCGGCGCGGTGTGGTGCGTGCTGTGGCTGCGCTTCGGTCGTGAAGGCAGCCTCGACAGCCTGCGCATCGGTCAGCCGGCTGCGGATTCCGATCGCCTGCCCTACCGCCGTCTGCTCAGCGATGGCAGCGTGCTGGGCAACTACATCTGCCACTTCGCGGCCAACTGGTCGCTGGCGTTGACCCTGACCTGGGTGCCCAGTTACCTGGAGATCGGCCTGGGCATCGACCCACTCAAGACCGGGCATATCTTCGTCATGTTCGTGGTGGTCACCACCCCGCTCAGCCTGTTCATGGCCTGGCTGTCGCAGCGCCTGCTGCGCAGCGGCTACTCATCGCGAATGGCGCGCGGTGCATTCGTTTCGGTATGCCTGATCGCCAGCGGCCTGCTGTCGGCCTCGCTGATACTGACCGAGCTGTCGGTCGCCACCCGCGTCGCCTGCCTGACCCTGAGCGGCGGCCTGGCACTGGTGATGTACTCGGTGGGCCCGGCGATGCTCGGCGAGTTCACGCCCAGCAGCCAACGCGGCGGCATCCTCGCCATCGGTAATGCGGTGGCCTCGCTGGCCGGTCTGTCTGCGCCGGTGATCACCGGCATGCTGGTTCAAGGTGCAGGCGCCGCGCATCCGTTGGGCTATGCCCAGGGCTTTCTGGTATGCGGCGGCGTGCTGGTTGTCGCCGGCCTGATCGGCCTGGTGAGCATGAATCCGCAGCGCTCGCGCGAGCGCCTGGGGGCTCAGGAGGTCATTTCAGCGGCAAGCTCGCGAGCCTGATCTGCCTCTGCATTGCGCTCGATCAGGCTGCCGCGCCATCGCCCGTCGCTGACCATCTCCAATAACAACCCGCGCACCAGGTCGCGCATGCAGGACGCAGCGAAGGACAGCGGCCGGTGCGCGGAATGGGCGATGGACACGGTACGGGTGATGCGCGGCTCGACGATCAGCCGCGCTGCAGTAGATTCGAACAGCTCCGCCAGCGGCGGCCAGTTGCAGATGGTCGCCGCCAGGCCATGCCTTACCAGGCTGGCGACGCCGGGAGCAGATTGCTGCTCGAACACCACGTTGAGCGTCACCCCCGCTTCCATTGCCGCCTGCTCGATGCGCCGACGCAGATGCAATGCTTTGGGCGCCATCACCAAACGGGTGGCCGCCGCCTGAGCGAGGCTGATCGGCATACCGCTCTCTGCCGACGAGCCCGGCCCCACCCAGTACAGATCCTCGGTGAAGATCGGCTCGGCCACCACATGCTCGAGCTCCTCGGCATTGGGCAGCACGCCAAAATCCACCTTGCCCAGTTCGATGGACTGACCGCCCTCACGCGTCAGCCCATCGCAGATGGTCAGGTTGATGGAAGGAAACTTGGCTTCGGCACGACGAATGATTTCCGGCAGCAGCAATGCCGAAACCGTCGCAGGGATGGAGATGGACACATGTCCGATGGGGTTACCGCGGGTCGAAGCCAGCTCGTCCTTTACCGAATCGAGCTTCTGCACCACCGATCGCGACACTTCGTACAACCTTCGCCCGGCATCGGTTAGCGCTACGCCGTCGTGCTGACGCTCCAGCAACTGCATCTCCAGTTCGCTTTCCAGCAGGCTGATCTGCCGACTCAAGGCAGGCTGGGCGATGTATGCCCGTCTGGCCGCTGCGGAGAAGCTCCCTGCCTCGGCGATGGCAATCAGATAACGAAGTTGCTTGAGGGTCATGCGGTTCTCTCTGGGGCCATACCGAAGCGTTATGGCATCTATCCGAAGACGCTATTTGTGGGGCTTTGCGCGCCTTCCTAGTATCTCCGAAACGCCACCGCGAAGGGAGTCCTGGCAACGCCGGCATACCGACTGAAAGGACTCGCGAGCTTACGTTGGCAGGTGTCTGGTTGGTCTTTTCGGCTCGACAGCACAGCGTACAAGCGAGGGATGAAACACGCTTTCGCGGCTTCGTTGAAACGCACTTTTTACGTCGTCGGAGTACCCGAGCCAACGACGTTTTTTTATTCCGTAGCACCACGTCAGTGACCTTGCATCGCAAGCCACTCAGCGAACGATGCCCGGCGCACTGACGACTCCCCTACTGCCCCATCCACGCCCTGGTTGTCATCAGGCGAGAAGGTCGGCAGCCCTTTCACAACCGGAGATAACAACAATGCATATGCCTTCGGCACGGCCCACTGCGGCCACTCCTATCCACCAGCGACGCGGGAGAGCCTACCTATGAGTCGCCTTAGCAGACGTCGCTGGGCACTGGCCCTCGCCAGTACCGTCGCATTAGGCGGTCTGGCTGCATATCGCGTGACGGAGCAGGCCAGGGAAACCGCGCAGGCCTATCTGTTCGCCTACCCCCTGGTGATGATGGAGCTGACCAAGCAACACCAGCAGTTGATGGGCACCACCTCGATAAACGGCTTTCGCCATAGCCGACGCTTCCCGGGTGCAAGCTTCAACAGCGTTGTGTCGCCGAATGTCGACACGCTGTACAGCATCGTGCACTTCGACCTGCGTCATGAACCGGTAGTGATGAGCATCCCCGACACCACCGGTCACTACTACATGATGCCGATCATGGACGCCTGGACCAATGTGGTCAGCAGCCCCGGCACCCGTACCATCGGTAGCGCCGCGCAGGACTTTCTGGTTGCCGGTCCGACCTGGCAGGGCGAGGTCCCGGCAGACATGCAACTGATCCGCATCCCGACTCAGTTGGCCTGGATGATTGGCCGTATCAAGAGCCGCGGCCCCGCCGACTACAGCGAGGTCCATGCGCTGCAGAACCGCTTCCGACTCATGCCATTGAGCGCCTGGCAAGGCCGGCAGAGCGATACGACGCCAACCAGAATGACCGAACTGCCCCCGCTGGAGCGCGGCAAGGGGCCAGACAGGCAACTGTCCGGCTGGAGCCGCGAGGCGTTCTTCACTGCTTTCTGCACCCTGCTGCGGGATAACCCCGCCCGCGCCGAGGACGCACCCATGCTCGAGCGTATCCGCGCCGCCGGCCTGCTCGATGATGACTGTGACCTGCAGCAGTCGCCCCTGCAGCGGCTGGGCAGCGCGTTGGGCTACCGGCGTGTGGTGGCCCTGCTCGAGGACCGCCAGAGCCTCATGGGCAAGGGTAAAACCGACAACGGCTGGCGCATCGGCTACGAGCTGGGCGAATACGGCACTCGGTACCAACAGCGGGCACTGGTGGCAAAAATCGGACTGGGTGCCAATGAGCCGGACGACGCCATCTATCCTAATCTGCATGTCGATGAGCACGGCCAGCCATTGTCCGGCCAGCATCGCTACGTGCTGCACTTCGCCGCCGACCAACTGCCGCCCGCACGGGCCTTCTGGTCACTGACGCTATATGACGAGCGCCAACTGCTTTCGGCCAACCCGATCAACCGCTACTCCCTGGGCGACCGAGATGACCTGCATTACAACGCTGACGGCTCGCTGGACCTGTATATACAAAATCAGCAACCGCTCGAAGCCGAGCGACGTCGCAACTGGCTGCCGGCGCCACTGGGGCCGTTCAATCTGTTCCTGCGCCTGTATTGGCCACGGCCTGAAGTACTGGAAAAACGCTGGTTACCGCCGATGATCAAGACCCAGTCCTGAGACTGACGCGCACCCGCGCCAACCGAGCCCTGCATAGCGCAAACGAACAAACGCCCCGCCCGGTCCACACCGGGCGGGGCGTTTCGCGTTGCAGCTCAGGGTGTGACCAGGTTGAACTGCGGATTCGCCTCGTCCAGCCCGCCGAGCAGCTTGAGCAGTTGCACACGTCCACTGTCGATCTCGATGCCGCCGATGGTCGCCTCCTTGAGGAAGCCGGTTTCCTTGAGGGCGATGCGGTCGAGCAACGCCTTGGTCATGCTCACGCCGATATCCGCCTGTGCGTGGCGCGAATCCTTGCGATGGGTGAGCACGCCGTTGCGCAGGGTCAGCGCGTAGTCCTCGTCCAGGTCGGTGAAGCGCCAGTTGATCAGCAGGTCGCGGTCGGCCTCCTTCATGGCATCGATGCGCACCGCCAGATAGTCGAAAAACATACTCGGTGTCAGCGCCCGCACCATGTCCGGCGCGCCGTTGCGTGCGCGGGCCTCGGCCACGCCCTGACGCAACTCGTGAGCACCGCTGAGGTAGACGTTGCGCCATGTGGCGTTCTCGCTCTGGTAGCCGAGCTGTTCCAGTGTGTCGGCCTGCAGGGCCCGCGCAGCGGCGTTGTCCGGCTCGGCGAACACCAGGTGATTGAGCAATTGCGCCGCCCAGCGATAATCGCCTGCCTCGAAGGCCTGACGCGCCGCCTTCAATACGGCCTCGGCACCGCCCATCACCGCTACGTAACGGCGTCCGGCATCTACCGGCGGCAGCGGGTCGAGGTTGGCCGGGTTGCCATCGTAGAAGCCCATGTAGCGTTGATACACGGCGCGTACGTTATGACTGAGCGAGCCATAGTAGTCGCGGCTGTACCATTTGCCGGCCAGGCGCGGCGGCAACGAAGACAGCTGCGCGGAGATCTCGGTGGGGGTCAGCCCCTGGTTGATCAGGCGCAGCGTCTGGCTGTCGAGGAAGGCGTACATGTCGCGCTGGTCGGCCAGGTAGTCGCGGATATCATCACCGCCCCAGGTCGGCCAGTGATGCTGGGCGAACAATACCTCTGCCTCGTCACCGTAGCGCACCAGCGCCTCGTCCAGGTAGTGCGCCCAGACCTTGGCGTCGCGTACCAGGGCGCCGCGCAGCGTCAGTACGTTGTGCTGGGTATGGGTGGCATTCTCGGCCATGCACAGGGTCTTGAACTGCGGGAAGTACATGTTCATTTCCGCCGGAGCCTCGGTGCCCGGCGTAAGCTGGAATTCGATCGTCACCCCGTCGATCTCGTGCGTTTCCAGCGGTTCGACGATCAGGTCGGTGGGCGCGATCAGGGTCACCGTGGCGTTGATCGGGGTGCCCTTGCCGAGTCCCGCATCCACCTGGCCGCGTTCGCCCCGGGGCAATACCGCGCCGTACATGTACTGGGCCCGGCGCATCATCGCAGGCCCAGCGAGCACGTTCTCGCTGACCGCATGCTCGTAAAAACCTTCCGGGGCGATCACCTTGACCTTGCCGGCTTGCACGTCGGCCTCGTCGATCACCCCGCGTACGCCGCCGAAGTGGTCGACGTGCGAGTGGCTGTAGATCACCGCCAGCACAGGCTTGCGCGGACGGTGCTTGTAGTACAGCTCGAGACCGGCGCGGGCGGTCTCGGTGCTGATCAGCGGGTCGATGATGATCAGTCCGCTGTCGCCCTCGATCACAGTCATGTTCGACAGATCCATGCCACGAATCTGGTAGACACGCTCACGCACTTCGAACAAACCGGCGATGTTGTTGAGTTGGGCGATGCGCCAGAGGCTCGGGTTGACGCTCGCGGGCGCATCGTTGCCGTCGAGGAAGTTGTACGCCATACGGTTCCATACCGGCTTGCCGTCAGCATTCTCCACCACGCCGGTGAAAGGCTCGATCAGCCCGCGACGGGCGCTTTCGAAATCAGCGCGGTTCTCGAACGGCAAGCGCTGCAGCCAGGCCTGATTGCGCTGCTGGGTGATCTCGGTGGCCGGCTTTGCGGATACCGGCTGTTCGGCGTGGGCGCCGAGGGCGATTAGCGCCAGCGCCAAAGCACTTAAGCGAAAGATGGGCATGGTCTTGTCCGTTATTTTTTGAAAAGGAAATGCGAGAGGTCGGCTCCCCGAAGAGAGCCGACCAGGCGAGGCCGCTGAGCCGGTCCGCCAGACTGTCGCGCCGTTACTTGCCCAGGCGCTTCAATTGCGCGGGGGTGAACTCGGACTTCGACAGAGTCTCGCCGTAGCGAGCCTTGCTGGTGATTTCGTTGGTCAGATAATTGACCGCGTAGCGCCCGGACATCAGGTCATAGGTCGCTTCGGCTACGGTGAGCGGAAGCTGGATGTCGTGTAGCATGGCAATGTGCGATTCGTAGCTGCGCCACAGCTCGCCGCGGCTGTCATAGATATCCGAGGCGACGATCTGCCAGGTGTCCTCGTCGAGGTAAAAGCGGCGCTTGGCGTAGACATGGCGCACGCCAGGCTTGAGCGTAGCCTCGACCACCCAGACGCGGTGTTTTTCGTAACGCGCATGGTCCGGGTTGAGATAACCCGGCTTGAGCAGGTCGGCGTAGGCAGTCTGCTTGCTGGCCATGCGGTAGGCGTTGTAGGGGATGAGCATTTCCCGCTTACCCTGCAACTTCCAGTCGTAGCGGTCGGGGGCACCATTGTAGCCATCGACGCTGTCGGCCACGACCTGGCCGAAGCTGTAGCGCGCACTGCTATCGTAGGCCACCGTCGGCGCCCGCCGCACGCGGCGTTGTCCCGGATTGTACTGCCAGGCCGAGCGCACGCCCGCTACCAGGTTGAGCGGCTCGTGCACCAGCGTCACCTCGCCGGCGTAGCGCGAAGGCGCGGTCGTGCGCACGCGGTTGAGCAGCAGCAGATTCTCGTTCGGCTCGAGATCGCTGATGTTCTCGCGAAATACCGTCAGGGCATCCGAGCTGACCACGGTGTAGTCGCCCTTCTCCTGCACGGTGGCCGAGGAGAACTGGCGACGGATGGAGCCTCCACGGTAACGCGTGAGGTGGTTCCACATCACTTCCAGGCCTTCGGTGGGCTGCGGGAACGGCACACCGAAGTGGTAGCCATCCAGGCCGTTGCCGTCGTCACTCAGGGTCACCTTGGCCAGGTTGGCACGGGTCTCGTCCAGATGCCTCTGCGGCAGCGTGGCACTGCGGTGAGTCGGGTAGACAGCCATTCGGTAGTCGGCATGGCGGGCCAGCATGGCCTGCTGACCGGGGCTGAGCAGGTCTTTGTACTGCTCGGCGTTGGCCTTGCTGACCACGTACAGCGGTTGCTCGGCGGCGAAAGGGTCGCTGTAGTCGCCGTTGCCGCTGATCGGCGCGGCCCCCGCTTGCATACCACCCTCCCAGGCCGGGATGCTGCCGTCGGCATTGCCGGCACGCTCAGCACCCACGGGAGTCAGCGGACCATCCAGGCGCGCGGGGTCATTTTCCTTGGCATGGGCCAGCGTACAGGCCGCCAGCAGGCCGAGGGCGAGAGGGACAATCTTGAAGGCAGTCATGGTCAGAAGCTCGCTTTGACAGTGACCGAGGCATAGTCGCGGTCATCGATGAGGGAAAACTCGTTCGAGCCGAAGAAGCTGTTGTAGGCCAGTTCGAGCGAGTACTCGTTGCGGTAGTCGAAGGTCAGGGCCAGACCGAGGGCCTGCTGGCCTTCCTGAAAATTGGGGCCGTAGCCCTCGACGTCATGGCGCCAGTTGATCGATGGAGTCACCACCGTGGCAGGGATCAGGCCCTCGTAGCTCAGCCCCATGCGCAGCCGATAGCCCCAGGAGAAGGCGGTCATTACGCCGTGCGTGTTGCAGTGGGTGGCGGCGGCCAGCTCCGCGTCGGTCAACCCGGCCGGGTTCTGCGCCGACGGCGTCGAGCAGGCGGCGCCATCGGAGGTCGGCGTACGGCCGAACGCGCCCGCGCGGCCGAGGCGTTCGTCCTGCGGATCGAGACCGCCGATCCAGTTACCGCCAAGTTCCGCCGCCCAGGCCAGGCGCTGCGCGCCGAGCACGTTAGAAAAACTGTCGGCGGCGCCCAGGCTGAACTGCCAGACTTCCTTGCGCACGTAGCCGTCCACGCGGCTGCCACGCGCAGCGGCCAGCTCGGCTGGAGTCATGGGCATGATCCAGCTGTTGCGCTGCCCGGCAAGTAGGTTGATCAGATCGGCGGAATTGACGCTCAGCGGCATGTTGGGCCGGTAGGTCAATTCGCCGAACACCGCGGTGCTGCCCAGCACGCCGCTGATACTGGCGCCGAACAGGCGGATGTCCTCGGGATATACCGTGAAGTAGTCACCCGTATTGAGGTTGGCGCCGGGATTGCCGCCGGCGTTGGGTGCCTGGCGGGCGATCACCCCGGACAGCAGCGGCGTGCGGCTGTGGTAGTTGAGGTAGTACAGCCCCAGGTCGGCATCGTCGAGCGACTCGATCAGGTAGTGCACCGCCAGGCCATACTGGCCGCTATCACGCGCCCAGTCGGTGGCGGTGCGGCGCAGATAGCGCTCGGCTGCCGGCATCATCCCGGGCGGTGCGTCGAGGGCGTTCTCGATACCAGAAATATCGGTGGTCGAGATGCCGCCGGCGATCAGCTTCTCGTGCTGGCAGCCCTCCTGCAGCGCATCGTTGGTGCTGAAAAAGGTGCCGCAGCCCTCAAGCACCGAGGGCCGGAAGTTGTACTGCAGGAAGCCCTCGACACTCAGGCGGTCGGCCAGGTCATAGTTGAAGGACACCATCTCCACCGGCAGCAAGCCTTCCTTCAGCTCGGTGCCGGGGCGGTTGAATGCCGAGACGTCCAGAGGGTTGATGGCGTTGACCCCATTCTGCAGGAACAATGCCTCGCCCCAACTGAGCACGTGCTTGCCGACCTTTACACTGAGCGGACGCTCGGCAAGCTCGAAGTCCTTCCACAGGTAAGCGTCGAGTACCTCGAAGCCCTGAAAGCGCGCCAGGCGCTGCCAGCCGGAATCATCGAAACGCCGAAAGTCGCCATTGCCGGTGGCCATGGCATGGTCATACCAGTATTTGAAGCGAATGAACGCCCCCTGGCTGCCGTCATTAAGGTCGAATTCGGTCAGGCCCTTGAACAGCGTTGAGATGGTGTCGCCCTTGTCGAAATTGAGCTTGCCGTCGTCGCCGTTGTAGTTGGTGCCCACGCCCACCTTGCCGATGCTGGCGGCATCCGCCTTGTTGAGCAGGTGCTTGTCGGCATTTTGCAGCGACCAACTGGTGCCCAGCGAGAGGGTGCTGTGGGTCGTCAGGCTCCAGTCTTCGTCGAGCTGCCAGGTGGCGGCCTGTAGCAGCGATGACTGGCCGGCCAGGGCGATGCCAATGGCCAGTGCGGCAGGGGCGGAGCGATGTCGGGGACACGCGATGAAGTGGTTCATGTAACCCTCTCGTTGTTTTTGTCGGGTCCGTTTCGCGGGCAATGGCCCGCCGATGCGCAGTGGCCTGCGCGGTTCGTTTGCGGGTGGGTGCAACGTGTCGGTTAGTGCGGCAAGGCGTCGAGCACCGCGCTGACCATGTTGTTGAAGGTGACAGGCGAGTCGATCGCTCGCGACGCCACCTTGGCGGGTCCGTCCGCGCTGGTTGCACGGCGTGCCTGATCAGGCGTTGCCGACAGCTTGACGATCACCACCTCGCGCCGGGGGTTGAGGTAGATCTTCTGGCCGAAACGCCCGCTGGCCTCCAGCGAACCGTCGCCATCGTTCTTCTGCAGCCAGTAGTTGCGGTAGGTGTAGCCGGGACGACCAGGCGCCAGGTTGCCGCTGGCGAACAGCTCCTGGTCGCCCGCCTGCAGCAGGCTGCGCACACCCTGATTGAAGCTGTCGCCCGGCACGTCACGCGCCAACTCGCGGCGAACCAGTTCGGCGAAACGTGCGGTGTCGCGCAGGTTGCTACTGATGCCGCCGCTGGCCATTTCAGTGCCCAACTCATCCACCTGAACGTAGGCATCGTCCTGGGCAAAGCGCGACCAGATTCGCGCCTCCACCAATTGACTCCAGTTCTGCCCCGAGATACGCCGCAATGCCCAGGCCAGAGCTTCCGGAGAGCCGTTCTGGTAGAAGAACAGAGGCTGTGGCGAGGCCGCTTGGGCCACCTTGGCCACGCGCAGGAAGGAATAGATATCGGCCGGCATCTGCGGCTTGCGCGGGATCAGACCGGTCGCGGCGAACAGCCCGAGGTCCGGCGGCACATGCTCGGGGTAGGTCACCGCCACCTGCATGTCGAGGTTCTGCTGCACCGTGGCCTCGCCGAAGGGCGTACCCGCTAGTTCCGGCACGTACTGGGCGAGTCTGGCATTGGGATCGAGCAGGCCTTCGGCGATGGAACTGCGCCGCCAGCAGGCCGGTCACCGACTTGGTCATGGAGGCCCAGATGTGCGGTTGGCGGGCCTCGAAGCCGTCGTCGTAGCGCTCGAACACGATCGCGCCGCGGTGCAGCACGATCAGACCGTCGGTGACGGTTTCGCGCAGGTAGCCATCGAGTGTGAGCGTCTCGTCGCCGGCCGCGAACTGCAGACCATCGAGCGCCAGGGCGGAACCGGCCGCCAAGGCCAGCGGCGTTTGCGCACGGGGGATGTTGCGTGTCGGCGAAACCTCGCGGGCATGACGCATGGACCAGCGCAGGTAAGGGGGCAGGAAGGCATTGGCTTTGTTCACACGCATCTCCACGGCTGGCGGAAACCCTTGCATCACATCGCCGTCAGCAGGACTCGCCGCCAAAGCTGGAGGCAAGGCACCCAGGAGGGAAAAGGGCAGGCCCTTGAGCAGACCTCGCAGAAGCGAGGCGAACTGGGGCTGGGGTAGAGCTACGCTTGGTCTCATTGTTGTTGTCCCAATGACGGAGTGATCCCGAAAGAACTCCCGGACGATGCTATCCAAGCGTTTTCAACAAGAACTAATAGAACTGTGCGATGCAGGGCATGCCTTTTTGGAATAGGTCAGTGAGCCGTGACGACTGCGACCCATACCATCGCCCTTCCAACGAAACTCGCCGGCTTCGACCTATTCCATAGTTTTATGGTGCGCATAGGACTCTTGTATTGGGTGCTCAAAAGATTATCTGACTAGCATCGGCTTCCATGCGATCGACGAAGTGAACGAC
The DNA here is from genome assembly GCF_940789645.1 of Pseudomonas sp. Marseille-Q0931. Lineage (NCBI taxonomy): Bacteria > Pseudomonadati > Pseudomonadota > Gammaproteobacteria > Pseudomonadales > Pseudomonadaceae > Pseudomonas > Pseudomonas sp. Marseille-Q0931. Next base: position 1,307,011 of record NZ_CALNWT010000001.1, read on the forward strand.
TGACCATCAGGGCCAAGCTCCCAGACCGTTTAATCGGCACGGACGGGCCAATCTCGTCGGGTATGAAGATCGCAAAGAACATGCTTCTGCGGCCGCCCCCGCCGCCAGGTAACCATCCCACCTTCCGGTGCTCCATGATTCCAGTTTCCTTTCGCAAGCCTCTCGCACAGACACTGCTCGGCGGTGAAGAGCCCGACCCACGCTTCACCCTGGCCAACGAGCGCACCTTTCTGGCCTGGGCGCGTACCGCGCTGGCTTTGCTCGGCGGCGGCATAGCCGTGGAGACCTTCGCCAGCCATGCCTTCGAGCCCTGGCTGCGTCTGTGCATCACCCTCAGCCTACTGTCGCTCAGCTTGCTGCTTAGCGTTGGCGCATGCCTGCGCTGGCTGACCGTGGAGCGCGCCCTGCGTCATCGCCGCGCCCTCCCCCTTCCGGCATTGGTCCCCACCCTGACGATCAGTGGCTGCCTCGTAGCGCTGCTGCTGTTGACCCTTTTCTGGCTGCACGGCCATGGTTGATCCGGGCCTGCAGGCCGAACGCACCGAGTTGGCATGGCGACGAACACAGCTGTCACTGTTGGTGATCGCCTGCCTGATGCTACGTGGGGTACATCCGGCACCAATGATGCTGGCACTGGCCACGGCCCTGACCCTCTGGAGTGGTCAACGGCAGCGCTATCTTCAAAGTCTCGCCATGTTGTTCGACGAGCGAGGCAGAGCGAGGTGCGCGATAATCTTGAGCACCGCCCTGGTACTCACTGGTCTGAATCTTTTGACGATCGGGACGGTTCTGGCAGGCATCTGAGAGACGCGGACGTACCAGAGCCGAGCATCCGCTATAGGAGGCCATACAACTGCAGCCACACGTATGAGACAATCTGCGTGATATCAGGCCTGAACCCCGCCTTTATTGCTCAGCAGCTTGGCCATTTCGTGCAGAGGCTGCTCTCAACGTATGCGCGCTGGATCAACTCCACTTCGGATTGGGGCGAGCTAGACAAGCTCGAAATCGGTATCGGCCCAACCCAGCGTCTCCAAGTTATTGATAGGTAAGCCCTTTGATTTCCACCACTAACATCACCATGCGATTTTTCATGGTGTTGACGGGTGGTTGATGCGTAGATTTATGCGGCTTTGTAGGTGGTAGCCCCGGCCTGTTTGATATGTTCGAGCCTGAGCAGCAGACCGGGCGGCGCAGATGGACATGCTGATGAATGAACCTGCGGCTTGATGCTTATTTTTTGAAAGTCATTACTCTGACAAGCTCCAATACAGCAGACTCAACAATTCCTGACAGCGGATAATTAGGCTTCCGCCAAGGATCGACTAACGCGACTGCAGACAAAAGCGCACAAACTATCCCCAGTTGATTAAGTAGCTGGGCATCGCAAGACTTGATCTCTACGGGAACTGCGTTATCGCTGGCATAAAGCAACTTGTTTCTGAGGTTGGCTCTTTGTTTAATTACACCATGAACCTCCTGAATATATTTTTTCTTGAGCCTGACTCGAACTATGTCACCAATCATCTCTTGCAGAGTTTGCTGTCCCTGAGTGATCAGATGAAGCGGAGGCCTAGGGTGCACCGCAAAATCTTGGGCTTTCAGCGGCAACACGATTTCCATAGCAGGGCGCCCAGGATCATTAGTGAGTTTTATAATGGGCAGATGAAATGGAAAGCCCTCGCGCTTAAAGTTGTCACCAACCCAATCTAGGACGCCTTTAATGAAGACTATTACACCCGCTTTACTTGCATGATTATAGAAGTGAAGATTCTCGCTTTTTGGATAGCCTTGTGCCTGAAGGGAGGCAATGAGTGATGTTGCGGCCTCTTCTTCGGCGCATATAGATCGAAATACAGCCATGTGCATATCAGAGTCTTTTAACTCCCAAGCCTTTCGAATATGCGCAATGGCACTGAGGCCAGCGTACTTTACCCGCCCTTCGCATGCACCAAGCATTTTTTCAAACCAATCGAGCTGCTTCGAATCAGCCTCATTCACTATCTGTTCATCTCGCTTTTAAACAGCATGGGTATTGATGCCGAACAGCAAATACGCGTACCCGGCCTGTTCGATCTGCTCGAGGATGAACAGCAGACTGGGGTGGCGTGATTATTTATCGGAAAACCAAGCACTCAACGCGACCAATACCAAGGACACATGATGACTATTGGCAAGCCCAACACGCGGCCACTTATGAATATTGTTTGTTTTAACCGGCCGCCCAGTTTGTTGGCGTAGCTGATCTATCTGCTGCTGTAGAGTCTCTAGATTCAGCCCCGTAGCCGCCGACAAACCGCTGGCTTCGAATGCTAACTCGGCGAGATTTCCATCGGCTATATCCCGTGAATATGCCGTGAGCAGACCTTTCCCGCGAGCCCGATAGCGAACTCCGTTTCCGCTATCCAGCTTTTCACCTCTCCCGATGATCGTCTCCAGCTCTACTTGGAGATCACTGAATAACACCATGGAGGAACCTCCCAGCCGCCTGAAGGTTGTAGCGGCGCAGATTTACATGCTGATGGATGTGCCGGCGGCGTGATCCATGCCGTTAGTTTCAGATCAATCGATCCAGATACTCGCACGCCTTTGACTTCTGCTCCGGGCCTCCGAGCCCATCGCTCCCAAGCAAAGAGGCCCTAACCGAGCCTTTGATCTGATGAATGAAGGTGCCATTGAGGGTGCTGTCTTTGAGCATCGCTTTAACCAAATGCTCTAACACTGCAATCCTGATTTCTACGTCTTCCATACGTCACTCCCTGTACCCGGCCCCATGCCAGCAATCCGACACTACCCCACAAACCCTCTGTAACGCCACCTGGCGAGGTATCTCCATGCCCAACGAATACGGACTCGACACCGACTACTTCGTTCGCCTCGGCACAACACCAAAAGCGTTAGAGGCCCGCCGCGCGCGGTCAAATCCCAGAAGGTGTCTGGCGAAAAATAGGCAGCCGTATTTGGTACAGGGTCAGGAGATACGACGATTGGCAAGAAAGCCTTTGACCTTCCCCGAGGCCTTGAATTACGGGGGCGACACCCTCCGCATCCGCTTCCAATGAGTGGTAAACGCTGCTCCGAATCCCTTACCTACCACACAACGCAAGCGGGCATCGCGGCAGCCTCACGTTTACGTGATCAGGTAGTACAGATGATCAAGCTCGGGGTCTTCAATGAGCAGAAGTACTCCGAGCTATTCCCCCTCTCCTCCAATGCCGCACCGGGCATAGCTCAGGGTTTCGGCCAGTACGAGCAAGTCTGGCTGGATAGCCGCTCGATCACCGAAGGCACACGCGACAACTACAAGTCGGTGCTGAACGTGTGGTGGATGCCACATCTTGCAGCAACTCCTCTCTCACATCTGACAACCGCGTTCATACGCGAGCTGGTGGTGCGTATTCCCTGGACATCCGACGGCGTGAAAGCCAACGCAATGTCGAAGCTGAGCACCATTCTTGAGTCGGCGGTCAGCGACAAGCTGATCGCGGTGAACCCCATGGCGGATCTGGACATCCCCGAGCGAAAAGATGCCAAAGTCGACCCTTTCAGCCAGGAAGAGGCAGACTGGATCATCGCTCAGCTCTACGCTACCGAGCACTGGCCAAGCCAGATATACGCTGCTTTCTTCGAGTTCGCCTTCTACTCAGGCATGCGCCCAGGCGAAATTGCTGCCCTACGCTGGGACGAAATCAATTTCGAGAAGCGCATGGTTCACGTCTGTCGAACCGTCGTGAAAAAGCAGATCGCCGAGCGTACCAAAACCAAGAAAAACCGCTACGTGCTGCTGAATGAGCGAGCCCTTCACGCGCTGGAGGTCGCCAAGACCTACTGCGAACGGCGAGCCAGCAGCAAGCAGGGGCGCGTCAAAGAGTTTCCCTTCTGCTTCCCCCCTAGCAAGGGCAGTGCGTTCATCCAACAGACGAGTGACCTGCACCATCAGTGGCGTCCAACCTTAAAGGCGCTGGGTATTCGTTACTGACCCCCGTACAATGCGCGCCACACTTACGCGACCATGTGCTTGATAGCAGGCATGAAGCCCGCATTCATCGCCAAGCAGCTCGGCCATTCGATTCAGATTTTGCTGGCTCGATATGCGCGCTGGCTGGATGGCGCCAGCGACTGGGCGGAAATGGAAAAACTCACATTTGCCCCAAAAGTGCCCCAAGCATAAACGCACCACTCTGAAACACGCGAGATAGAGCCCTTTGATTTCCACCGCTAACATCACCATGCAGTTTGGCGCCAAGCCGCTGTTCGAGAACGTTTCCGTCAAGTTCAACAACGGCAACCGCTACGGCCTGATCGGCGCCAACGGCTGCGGCAAGTCGACCTTCATGAAGATCCTCGGCGGTGATCTGGAGCCGTCGGCCGGCCAGGTGATGCTCGAGCCGAACGTACGCCTGGGCAAGCTGCGCCAGGATCAGTTCGCCTACGAAGAATTCAATGTGATCGACACCGTGATTATGGGCCATGCGGAGCTGTGGAAGGTCAAGGCCGAGCGCGACCGCATCTACTCGCTGCCGGAAATGAGCGAAGAAGACGGCATGAAGGTCGGCGAGCTCGAAGGCGAGTTCGCCGAGATGGACGGCTACACCGCCGAGTCCCGTGCCGGCGAGCTGCTGCTTGGCCTGGGCATTCCGCTGGAACAGCATTTCGGTCCGATGAGCGAAGTCGCGCCCGGCTGGAAGCTGCGCGTGCTGCTGGCCCAGGCGCTGTTCGCCGACCCGGACGTGCTGCTGCTCGACGAGCCGACCAACCACCTGGACATCAACACCATCCGCTGGCTGGAAGCGATCCTCACGGCGCGTAACAGCACCATGATCATCATTTCCCACGACCGTCACTTCCTCAACGCGGTCTGCACCCACATGGCTGACTTGGATTACGGCGAGCTGCGCCTGTTCCCGGGCAACTACGACGAGTACATGACGGCCTCGACTCAGGCTCGCGAGCAGCTGCTGGCCGACAACGCCAAGAAGAAGGCGCAGATCGCCGAACTGCAGACCTTCGTCAGCCGCTTCTCGGCCAACGCCTCCAAGGCCAAGCAGGCCACCAGCCGAGCCAAGCAGATCGACAAGATCCAGCTCGCCGAGGTCAAGCCGTCGAGCCGCGTCAGCCCGTTCATCCGCTTCGACCAGAACAAGAAGCTGCATCGCCAGGCGGTGACCATCGAGAAGCTGTCCAAGGCCTTCGATGACAAGGTGCTGTTCAAGAACTTCGGTTTCCAGGTCGAAGCAGGCGAGCGCGTGGCCATCATCGGCCCCAACGGCATCGGCAAGACCACCCTGCTGCGCACCCTGGTCGGTGAAATGACCCCGGACGCCGGCAGCGTGAAGTGGACCGACAGCGCCGAGGTGGGCTACTACGCCCAGGATCACGCCCACGATTTCGAGGCCGACGAAACCCTGTTCGAGTGGATGGGCCAGTGGACCAGCGGTGAGCAGAACATCCGCGCCGCCCTGGGCCGCATGCTGTTCTCCTCCGACGAGATTCAGAAGTCGGTCAAGGTGCTCTCCGGTGGTGAACAGGGCCGCATGCTGTTCGGCAAGCTGGCCTGCCAGAAGCCCAACGTGCTGGTGATGGACGAACCGACCAACCACCTGGACATGGAGTCGATCGAGGCGCTCAACCTAGCGCTGGAGAACTACCCGGGCACGCTGATCTTCGTCAGCCACGACCGCGAGTTCGTCAGCTCCCTGGCCACGCGCATCATCGAGCTGTCGGACAACGGCGTGACCGATTTCAGTGGCACCTACGATGATTATCTGCGCAGCCAGGGCATCATCGTCTGAGGTCTGCTGCAGAATGACAAAGCCCGCTTTTGCGGGCTTTGTTGTTTCTGCAAACAGCCTGGCAACAGGCGCGCTCCGACTCAGATGCGGAACTGACGCACCAGTGCCCCGAGGCGGTCGCCCAGGCCAGCCAGACTGCGTGCCGTCTGCGCACCACGCTCGGTTTCATCGGCGACGCTGTCCACGGCCACCGCGATCTGATGCACGCTGCGATTGATCTCCTCGGCCACCGCCGTCTGCTCCTCGGCGGCACTGGCAATCTGCGCGTTCATGGCGTTGATGGTGGCGATCAACTGGGCGATGGCGTCGAGCGACTCGCCGGCCTTGTTGGCCTGTTCGCTGGTCAGCTCGCCGGCATCGCTGGAACGGCGCATTGAAGTCACCGACTCAAGCGTGCCCTGCTGCAGGCGGTCGATCATGCCCTGAATTTCCTGGGTGCTCTGCTGGGTACGGCTAGCCAGCGCCCGCACCTCATCGGCGACCACGGCGAAACCACGCCCGGCCTCGCCGGCACGCGCCGCTTCGATGGCGGCGTTGAGCGCCAGCAGGTTGGTCTGCTCGGCGATGGAACGGATCACGTCAAGCACGCTGACGATCGACTGCACATCCTGCTGCAGGCTGTCGAGCGACACGCCACTGCTTCGGATGTCCTCGACCAGTGAGTGAATGCGCTGGATGCTGCCGTCGACCACGCTTTTGGCCGCCTGACCTTCGCGGTCAGTCTGCTGCGCAGCCTCGGCGGCGTTCTGCGCGCTCTTGGCCACTTCGTGAGCGGCAGCCGACATCTCGTTGATCGCCGTAGCCACCTGATCGGTTTCGTGGCGCTGCTGCCCCATCGCCTGCTCCGAACGCTGCGCCTGCTCCGCCACCTGACTCACCAGGCCGGTAAGTTGCCCGGTCATCTCCACGATCTGCCGCACCAAGTCATGGATCTTCTCGACAAAGCGGTTGAAGGAGCCGGCCAACTCGCCCAGTTCGTCCTGATTGGTAACCGGCAAGCGCCGGGTCAGGTCACCCTCGCCAGCGGCGATATCGTCGAGATTGGCCTTGATCTGCTGCAGCGGCCGCAGGAACGCATTGCCCAGCCATACGCCAATCACACCGAACACCACCAGCAGAATCGCCGCCACCACCACGATGCTGGTGATGATGGTGCCGATGCGCTCATCGATATCGTCTTCGACCTCCCTGATCCCCGCTTCGACGCCGTCGAGGTTGAGCGCCGTACCGACGGCCATGTCCCATTTTGGCAGGTAGTAGCTGTAGGCGAGCTTGGGCACCATCACCGACTCGTTGCCCGGCAGCGGCGAGGAATAGTTGACGAAGTAGCTGTTGTTCTTCGCCACGTTGACCAGTTCACGGTTGATATACACCCCGTTCGGGTCGCGGCGGTCGGCCAGGCTCTTGCCGACGTCCACGGGGCTATCGCCGCGGAACAGGCGCACCACGTTGGAGTCGTGGCCGAAGAAATAGCCATCGGCGCCATATTTGATCTTGGAGAGGATGGCGATGGCCTGTTCGCGACTGGCCATGTCGCCTTGTGCTGCCCCATCGTAAAGCCCCTTCACCGAGCCAAGGGCGATCTGCATGTAGTGCTCGAGCTCGCTGCGCTTTTCCTGCAGCAGACGCTCGCGCGTCTCTGCCACCTCGTCGGCCGCCAGGCTCTGCAATACCTTGGCCGCCGTGCCACTGAGCACCAGCGCAAAGAGGATGACGGGAACCAGCGCAAGCAGTATCACCTTGGTTTTCAATGTGAGGCGCATTCTTGTTGTCCTTTTATGCGGAACAAAAAACGGGGCTACCGGTATATCGGCAGCCCCGTGGAAGAATTAAGCGACCCAAGGCGCCGAGAACTTAATCCGGCGCATTCACGCCTTTACAGGAGCATAGCGGCCGCCCAGCCGAACGCCAGCAGCGGCAGGTTGTAGTGCAGGAAGGTCGGCACCACGCTGTCCCAGATGTGGTTGTGCTGGCCATCGGCGTTGAGCCCCGAGGTTGGCCCGAGGGTGGAGTCCGATGCCGGTGAGCCGGCATCGCCCAGCGCGCCGGCAGTCCCGACGATGGAGACGATGGCCAGCGGGCTGAAACCCAGCTGCACACCAAGCGGCACGAAGATCGCCGCAATGATCGGGATGGTGGAAAAGGAAGAGCCGATGCCCATGGTCACCAGCAACCCGACCAGCAGCATCAGCAGTGCGCCGACCGCCTTGTTGTGGCCGATCAAGGCTGCCGAGCTGTCGACCAGTGTCTGCACCTCGCCGGTGGTCTTCATCACCTCGGCGAAGCCGGCCGCGGCGATCATGATGAAGCCGATCATGGCCATCATCTTCATGCCTTCGGTGAACAGGCCGTCCGCCTCTTTCCAGCGCACCACGCCGGATACCGAGAAGATCACGAAGCCGACCAGCGCGCCGATGATCATCGAGTCCAGCCACAGCTGCACGACGAAAGCCGCGGCGATGGCCAGCCCCGCAACCAGCAGGCTCAGCGGATTGTACTGGGCATCCACGCGCTCGCTCTGTGCGACCTTTTCCAGGTCATACACGCGCTTGCCGCGATAACTGAACAGCACCGCCACGAGCAGGCCGAAGAGCATGCCCAGCGCCGGAATGGCCATAGCCTGAGTGATGCTGATACCGGTGACATCGACACCGGACTTGGCCACGTTGGCCAATAGGATCTCGTTGAGGAAGATGCCGCCAAAGCCAACCGGCAGAAACATGTACGGCGTGATCAGGCCGAAGGTCAGCACACAGGCGATCAGACGACGGTCGAGCTGCAACTTGCTCAACACGTAGAGCAACGGCGGTACCAGCAACGGAATGAAGGCGATGTGGATCGGCAGCAGGTTCTGCGAGGAGATCGCGACCGCCAGCAGCAACGCGATCAGCAGCCATTTCAACGCCCCGCCCCTACCGTCCTGCTGCTTGTCGACCAGCGCCAGCGCGCGATCCGCTAGCGCATGCGCCAGGCCGGATTTGGCGATGGCAACAGCGAAAGCACCGAGCAGTGCGTAGGACAGCGCAACCGTAGCCCCGCCACCCAGCCCCTGGTTGAACGCCTTCAGCGTGCCTTCGATACCCAGCCCGCCGAGCAGGCCGCCGGCCAGTGCGCCGATGATCAGTGCCACGACCACGTGTACGCGACAGAGACTGAGGGCCAGCATGATGCCGACCGCGGCGATTACAGCGTTCATAAACACTCCACCTGCACAACGCAAAAAGCCGCGTACTGTGCCGCATGCGGACTATCCTGTCAAAATCGACGATCGTTCAGAATTCAAAGCGAAGCGTGCACAATCCCGAGCGCACACCAATCGATCAAGAATGCCCGACGCATACCGATAACCGTACTGGTCCATGTAGAAAGGAACGCACCATGCTGTTCAGTCGTCTTTCGATCCAATGGAAGATCACCCTGCTCGCCGGCCTATGCCTACTCGCCATCGTCACCTTGCTGGTGGGTGCCTCGCAGTATCAGTCCAGCCGCAGCGCCGGCCTGGTGCGCGAGGCCAGCTCCAGCATGCTCGAGGAAAGCGCCAAGCTGCGCCTGAAGGCGCGCAGCGAATTACAGGCCATCCGCATTCAGCGCTACTTCATGGACGCCTATCAGTACGGCAAGGGATTTTCCCGGCAGATTCTGTTCCTGCGCGAACAGGCTGAGAAACGCTTCCTTGACGCGTTCGACCTGCGCGAGGACCTGACTCGCCAGGTACGCAGCAGCCTGGAAGCCAATCCGGACCTGCTCGGCCTGTATCTGGTATTCGAGCCCAACGCCCTGGATGGTAAGGATGAGCTGTTCGCCGACCAAGCCGATCTCGGCAGCAATGAACGCGGACGCTTCGCCCTGTACTGGGCGCAGCCCACCGTCGGCCAGCTGGAAGCCGAGGCGATGAACGAAGAGTTGCTCGGCGACACCACGCCCGGTGACAACGGCATTGCCTACAACGCCTGGTATACCTGCCCGCGCGAAACGCGCCAGCCCTGCGTACTGGAACCGTATTACGACGACGTCGACGGACAAAGGACGTTGATGACCAGCATCGCTTTCCCGCTGGAGCTCGAAGGCAAAATCATCGGCGTGATGGGCGTGGATATCAGCCTGGCCAGCCTGCAGCAAATCAGCCAGGAGGCCAACAGTGACCTGTATAGCGGGCTAGGCCACGTCAGCATCTTCAGCCCCGGCGCGCTGCTTGCCGGGCACAGCCGTGACGCGGGCCTGCTCAGTCAGCCCGTTGATCGCGCGTTCCCGGATCAGGCCAACGAACTGCGCGGCCTGATTCAAAGCGGCAGCGCTGCCGAATTGAAGCATGGCGATATGCTCCGCGAACTGAGCCCTTTCAAGCCGATTCCCGAGTCCAGACCCTGGACAGTTCTGCTTGAAGTTCCTCAGAGCGTCCTGCTCGAGCGCGCGACCAAACTGGGCGCTCAACTGGATGCGAACCGCGCCAGCGACAGCCTCGCAGCGCTGCTGATAGGCCTTGGCGCCGGGCTGGCCGGGCTTGTACTGATGTGGCTGACGGCGCGCGGCGTGACACGGCCGATTCTCGGCGTAGCCGCCATGCTCAAGGATATCGCCAGCGGCGAAGGCGACCTGACCCGCCGCCTGCAGTACGCCAGGCAGGATGAACTGGGCGAACTGGCCGGCTGGTTCAACCGCTTCCTCGACAAACTGCAGCCGATCATCGCCGACGTGAAGCGCAGCGTGCTCGATGCCCGCGGTACCGCCGACAAGTCAGCGGCCATCGCCAGCCAGACCAGCGCCGGCATGCAGCAGCAGTACCGCGAAGTCGACCAGGTGGCGACCGCCTTCCAGGAGATGAGCGCCACTGCGCAGGATGTCGCGCACAACGCCGCACAGGCCGCAGAAGCGGCGCGCAACGCCGACCAGGCCAGCCGCGAAGGCCTGCAGGTGATCGACCGCACCACCAGCACCATCGACCTGCTGGCCAATGAAATGAACGTGGCCATGCAGGAAGTCGAAGGCCTGGCCAGCAGCAGTGAGCAGATCGGTTCGGTGCTCGAGGTGATTCGCTCGATTGCCGAGCAGACCAACCTTCTCGCCCTCAACGCCGCCATCGAAGCCGCACGCGCCGGTGAAGCCGGGCGCGGTTTTGCCGTGGTCGCCGACGAAGTGCGCAACCTGGCCAAACGCACCCAGGATTCGGTCGGGGAAATTCGCCAAGTGATCGAAGGCCTGCAGAGCGGCACCCGCGAAGTGGTCAGCACCATGCACAGCAGTCATCGTCAGGCCCAGGGCAGCGTCGAGCAGGTGCAGCAGGCCGTAGCCGCGCTGCAGCGCATCAGCCAGGCGGTCAGCACCATTACCGACATGAACCTGCAGATCGCCAGCGCCGCGGAGGAGCAGAGCTCGGTGGCCGAGGAGATCAACCGCAACGTTGCATCGATCCGCGACGTCACCGAGGCCATCACGGCGCAAGCAGATGAATCGGCACAGGTGAGTCAGAACCTTAACCGGCTGGCAAATCATCAGCAGGGCCTGATGGACCAGTTCCGCGTTTGACGCCAAATCATCCCTGATCTGGCGGCGCTTCCCTTGCAGCGCAGGCAGGCAATCGCCTAGCCTGCGTTCTTTTTTTGGGGAAGCAGCATGCTCAATATCGCCTTGGTCGCCGGCTCCAGCCGGAACAACAGCCAATCAGGAAAGGTCGCTCGCGTACTGCGTCAGCGCCTGATCGAGACGGGCCAAACCACTCAGGACACCAGCAGCATCATCGATCTGGGCCTGGCCCCTCTGCCGCTCTGGCCGGCGGAAGATGCCGGCCCCTGGGGCATGTATCAGCAGCAACTGGCTGCCGCCGATGCGATAGTGATCATCGCCCCGGAGTGGAACGGCATGGCTTGCCCGGCGATCAAGAACTTCTTCATGTACGCCAGCAAGGCCGAGCTTGCGCATAAACCCGGCCTGCTGGTTGGCGTTTCCTCCGGCATTGGCGGCGCCTATCCCATCGGTGAACTGCGCGCCTCCAGCTACAAGAACTGCCGCCTTTGCTACCTGCCGGAGCACCTGATCGTGCGCCAGGTCGAGAAAGTTCTGAACGGTCCGCAACCGGTCGATGACGCCGATGAGCGAATCCGCGCGCGCATCGACTATGCGCTCGACGTACTGGTGCGTTACGGCCATGCCTTGCAGCCGGTGCGCGCGGCCATCAGCTTCGACAATCCGGCCTTCACCAACGGCATGTAAGGGATCGTCTTGCACGTCCCTTAGGGTGGGTTAGCGGCGCTGAACACTGCGTTTGCAGACGCCGGCGAACTTATCGCGCCGCGTAACCCACCAGCGATGCCTCGCCCGGCGCAAGGCCATGAACCCGGCCTCAGCTCAACGCCGGGGCAAGCTGACCATCACCCGCAGCCCACCCAAGGGGCTGTCCTGCAGTTCGATACGGCCGTTCCAGGCCTCGATGATATCGCGCACGATACCCAGGCCCAGGCCATGCCCCGCCACCTGCTCGTCCAGGCGGGTACCGCGGCCAAGCACGGCCTCACGGCGTTCGGCATCGATGCCGGGGCCGTCGTCATCGACGTATAGGCGATAGCCGTCGGCGCTCTCCTCTACTGTCAGTTGCACGCGCTGATCGGCCCATTTGCAGGCGTTGTCCAGCAGGTTGCCGAGCAGCTCCAGCAAGTCCTCACGGTCACGCGGCAGAACCAGATCCGCCGGCGCCTGCCAATCCAGACTCAGGCCACGGTCATGAATCATCGACAAGGTGGCGAACAGTCCCGGCAACTCCTGCGCGCAATCGAAACGCGCCCCCGGCAGCACCTCGCCGGCCAGACGCGCACGCCCCAGTTCGCGGCTCAGACGTTGCTCGATCTGCTCCAGTTGCTCGCGCATGCTTGCGCGCAACGCCGGATGGGCGGCCATCTCCTCACGACCGGCCAGGCTGATCAGCACCGCCAAAGGTGTCTTCAGCGCATGGCCGAGGTTGCCCAGCGCATTACGCGAGCGTTTGAGCGTGTCCTCGGTATGCGCCAACAGGTGGTTAATCTGCGCCACCAGCGATTCCAGCTCCTCGGGCACTTCGGCATCCAGCTCGGTACGCCTGCCCTGCTGCAATTGCACGATTTGCTGACGCACCTGCTCCAGCGGGCGCAACGCGCGGTGCACCGTATAACGCTGCGCCACCAGGATCAGCAGCAATGCGGCCCCCCCTAGGCCGAGACCAACCCACTGCATACGGCGAAAGCTCTGCAGAATCGGTTGGTAGTCCTGTGCCACGCTGATCGACAGATTTTCGCCATAGCGGCGGTAATCGGCGCGGTAAATCAACAGCAACTGACCTTGCGGGCCGTCGCCCAGCTCGGCCTGCATGCCGGCGCCATTGGGTTTGAGCAACTCACGATCCCACAGCGAGCGTGAACGCCAGCTGCGGTCGGAAAAATCGATACGAAAGTAATGCCCGGAGAATTGTCGCTGGAACGAGGGATCGAGGCGTCGCTCATCCAGTTGCAGACCTGAAGGCCCGCGCACCAGCGCCGCCAACAGTCCCTGTGCTTCATCGCGCAGATCTTCTTCCAGGTAGGCACGCAGGCCGCGGTCGAACACCCAGAGGCTGGCCTGCGCCAGAACCAATCCAACCAGCAACAGCGTCGCGGCCAGGCCAATACCGAGCCGACGCTGAATGGACCTCAACCCTGCTCTCCGGTAAAGCGGTAGCCCTGCCCTCGTCGCGTCTCGATCACATTGCGCCCAAGCTTGCCGCGCAGGCGGTTGACGTGCACTTCGATGACATTGGAGTCGCGCTCGGTCTCTCCGTCATACAGGTGGTCGGCAAGATGACTTTTGGAGAGGATTTGGCCGGGATGCAGCATGAAATAGCGCAGAAGGCGAAACTCGGCAGCGGTCAGGTCGACGGCCTCGCCGCCCGAAGTCACGCACTGGCGGCTTTCGTCCAGTTGCAGACCGGCGGCTTCCAGCTGCGGCTGGTTGGCCAGGCCATGGGCACGACGCAGCAACGCCTGGATGCGCAGGGCCAGCTCCTCGGGATGAAAGGGTTTGGTCAGGTAGTCGTCGGCACCGGCTTTCAGCCCCTCAATGCGCTCGGCCCAGGAACCACGGGCGGTGAGTACCAGCACCGGGGTCGCCAAGCCTCCGGCGCGCCATTCCTGCAGCACCTCCAGCCCTGGCTTGCCCGGTAGACCGAGGTCGAGAATGATCAGGTCATAAGGCTCGCTCGCGCCCTGATAGGCTGCGTCACGCCCATCGGCCAGCCAATCCACGGCGTAACCCTGGCGAGTCAGGCTGGCGGTCAGTTCGTCGGCAAGAGGTACATGATCTTCCACCAGCAACAGGCGCATCAGTCGTCTTCCTCATCCTTCAGAATATTGCCGTTGCGGGCATCCAGTTCCAGCTCACGCACCACGCCCAAGGTGGTCAGAATCTCGACTTCATAGACCAGCACGCCGTCTTCCTCCTCCAACTCCGCCTCGAGCAGCGTGGAGCCGGGATAAGCCTTACCGATGTACTGCATCAATAGCTCGAACGGCATGATGATGCCCTCGCGACGCAAGCGCAGGGCCTCGTCCTGGTCGAGATCACGCGCAATGCCTGGGACGCTGGCAAAACCACAGGCCAGCACCAGCAGCAGCGCGGTGGTACGTTGAAACTTCATCAATCGTCCTGGTGGTTCTTGAGAATTTCCCCGGTGCTGGCGTCCAGCTCCAGGTCCCATTTCACGCCTTGAGCGTCGCGCAGTTCCATTTGATAGACATAGCGGCCATATTCATCTTCCAGCTCGGTTTCCTCGATGCGCGCGCCTGGGTGCTGAGCCACGGCGGCTTCATTGAGCTGTTCGAAGGACTTGATGGTACCGGCATCGCGTAGACGCATAGCTTCGTCCGGGCCGAGATCACGCGCCTGGGCAATGGTAGCGGCGCTGACAAGGGTGGCAAGTGCCGCGAGGCTGAGCAATCGTTTCATGGGGTTCTCCAGCAGTGAATCAGTGACTCCCACTCTAGGCCCAGGCACTTAATTCAAGCTGAATTCACTTGCGTCATTCACCGCGTGAAGTGGCTTGGCCTGCTCAATCAGCGCTCTATAATCGCCTGTTCGAAAGGAGGCTTCGATGAGCGCGATCCATATCAAATCCCCTGCCCTGACACTCAAGGCCGGCCCCAGAGCCATGGCAAGAATTCGCCAGGATGGCCTGAGCCCGGCAGACGTTGGCATCCTGCCTGGCGCGGCAGGCGGTCCCAAGGGAATCGGTATTCAGGGACTGGATCTCGCACTGTTCGCTGACTGGCTGCCCCGGGCGCCACGCGAGCGCGCCCTGATCGGTGCCTCGATTGGTTCCTGGCGCTTCGCCAGCGCCTGTCTGCCCGATCCGGCCGCGGGCATTCGACGGCTCGGCGAGCTATATACCTCTCAGCGCTTCGCCAAAGGCGTGAGCATGGCAGACGTATCGGGCAGTTGTCGGCAGATGCTCAACGAGCTGCTCGCAGGCCAGGACGCAGCCATCATCGCCAACCCGCACTATCGCCTGCATATCGTCGTGGTCAAAAGCCATGGCCTGCTACAGCACGATCATCGCGGCAAACTGAGCCTCGGCCTGTCATCGGTGATAGGCAACAACTTGCTAGCCCGCCAACGCCTGGGTCGACATTTCGATCGGGTGATCCTGCATGATGCGCGGCAGACTCCACCTTTGGCGCAGCTCAGCGACTTCCGTTCGCACTTCCACGCGTTGACCGCGGAGAACCTGCGTCACGCTCTGCTGGCATCAGGCTCGATTCCCATGGTGATGGAAGCGATTCGCGAAATACCGGGGCTGGAGCCAGGCGCTTATCGCGATGGCGGCCTGCTCGACTACCACCTCGACCTGCCCTACGACGGCAACGATATAGTCCTCTACCCGCACTTCACTGATCGCGTGATACCGGGCTGGTTCGACAAGAGCATGCCCTGGCGCCGCGGCGACCGTACGCGCCTGCAGAATGCACTGCTGGTTGCTCCTTCACGGGAGTACCTGGCGCGCCTGCCACATGGAAAACTGCCGGATCGTACTGACTTCAAGCGCTACCTGGGCAATGACGATGGACGCGAGCGTTATTGGCGTCAGGCAATGGCCGAAAGCGCCCGACTCGGCGACGAATTTCTCGAACTGGTCGAAAGCGGCCGCCTGGGCGAACGCTTGCAGTCACTTTGATGCACTCGTAGAGCGGGTGATAAGGCGGCTATTGGATCAGACCTGATAAACTGCGCACCTCTCGCCAGCCAGGCGCTATCTTCTACGCGAGCGTTGTTCAGTGGAATTGTTCAAAGAGTTCATCTTCGAGGCGGCTCACCGCCTGCCACACGTACCGCCAGGCCATAAATGCGGCCGCCTGCATGGCCACTCCTTCCGAGTCGCCATCTATATCGAAGGTGAAGTCGACCCCTATACCGGCTGGATTCGCGACTTCTCCGAGATCAAGGCGATCTTCAAGCCGATCTACGAGCAGCTCGACCACAATTACCTGAACGACATCCCCGGCCTGGAAAACCCCACCAGCGAAGTGCTGGCCAAGTGGATCTGGCAGCAGGTCAAACCATTGCTGCCGGAGCTGTCACGCGTGCGCATCCACGAAACCTGCACCAGCGGCTGCGAATACCGCGGCGATTGAGCAAAGCTTACAAACATCAAGGCCACCTTCAAGGTGGCCTTTTTATTCATCCCAGCCGTCCTACCGCTACGTAGGAGCGAGCTCTGCTCGCGAAGCTTACGTAGGTGCCGATACCCTGCGCACCGCAGTGACCGCATTATTGGCGTTGCACGCAGCGCTCCCACGCGATTACAGGAACGCGTTCTGCCGTGCAGTTTTCTGCGCCCCAAAGAAGAAACCCCAGACCGCTTTAGCGATCTGGGGTTTCGTATAGGAGCTTGACGATGACCTACTCTCACATGGTGAAGCACCACACTACCATCGGCGATGCGTCGTTTCACTACTGAGTTCGGG